>NZ_JBXAQO010000002.1:0-569664 GCF_058807295.1 Caulobacter sp. GW821-FHT12D05 | reverse complement strand
GGGCGTAGCTCAGTGGTAGAGCACAACCTTGCCAAGGTTGGGGTCGAGAGTTCGAATCTCTTCGCCCGCTCCATTCTTCCCGAATTCAGGGAGAATGGAGCGAGTACATATCTCGCGAATGGGCGGGCGTAGCTCAGTGGTAGAGCACAACCTTGCCAAGGTTGGGGTCGAGAGTTCGAATCTCTTCGCCCGCTCCATTCTCGAAATCTTCCGAACATTTAGACGAACGCGACGGCCCTGATCGGATCGGCGATTCGCGTGTTCCTGCGCGTCGGCTTGGCCTAAGCTGAACCGCATGACTCGTATCGCCTCATGCTTGGCTGGCGTCTGCCTGGCCGCGCTGACGGTCTCGGCCGCCTGGGCCGGACCCGCATCCGTCAACCTGACCAAGCTGGTCATCCGCTACGAGGCCCTGGGCGATCCCGGCGAGGACCCCGATTCCGGCGGTTCGGCCGATGCGCGCTGGAAGCTGCCGGACGTCTCGCCGGCCGCCGACGCCGATCGCACCACCAAGCTCAAGCAGATCCAGGGCGACCTGAAGGCCATGGGCGACAAGGGGCTGGTCGAGGACGAGCGCCTGACGCGTGATCTGCTGCTGTTCAGCCTGCGCGACCGGATCGAGGCGGCGGGCTTCGACGAGGCGCGCATGCCGTTCAGCAGCGACGGCGGCTTCGACGTGATGATGCTGTATCGCGCCAGTGGCACGACCCTGCGCGGCGCCGATGAGGCGCGCCGCTGGATCGCGCTGCTAAACGGCATGCCCGGCTGGTACGCGACCAATATCGATAACGCCCGGCGCGGCGTTTCCAGCGGCTTCGTCCAGGCCGTCCCGACCGCCCAGGCGGTGCTGGAGCGCGCCCAGCGCGCGGCCGCCACGCCCTTGGCCGAGGATCCGCTGCTGGCCCCGCTGCGGGCGCTGCCCGACAGCATCCCCGAGCGTGCCGCCCTGATCGCCGAGGGCGAAAAGGCGGTCACCGACAAGGTCGCGCCGGCTCGCGCCAGCTTCGTCACCTTCATGACCGACGAGTACGTCCCGCATGCGGCCAAAAGCCTGGCCGCCTCGGACCTGCCGGATGGCAAGCGCTACTACGCCTTCCTGGCGCGCCGGCACACGACCACCGACCTGACGCCGGACCAGATCCACGACATTGGCCAGGCCGAGGTGGCCCGCATCCGTGCTCGCATGCAGCAGGCCATGCAGGCCGCCGGCTTCCAGGGCGACCTGACGGCCTTCATCGCCATGCTGCGCAAGGACCCGCGCTTCTACGCGACCAGCCGCCAACAGCTGCTGGAGAAGTCCAGCGAGATCGCCAAGCGCGCCGACGACCAGCTTCCGGCCCATTTCGGCGTCCTGCCGCGCCTGACCTATGGCGTGCGGCCGGTGCCGGCCAGCATCGAGAAGGGCTACACCACCGGCCGTTATTTCGGCGGGGATCCCAAGGTCGGTCGGGCCGGCGGGCTGATGATCAACACCTCGGAGCTGGACCAGCGGCCTCTGTACGAGTTGCCGGCCCTCGTGCTGCACGAGGGCGTGCCGGGGCACCACATCCAGACCTCGCTGGCCCAGGAGCAGGTCGGTGTGCCGGAGTTTCGCCGCAACCTCTACTTCACCGCCTATGGCGAGGGCTGGGGCCTCTATTCGGAGTGGCTGGGCGAGGAGATGGGGATCTATCGCGATCCCTATGAGCTGTTCGGCCGGCTGTCGTACGAGATGTGGCGCGCCTGTCGCCTGGTGGCCGACACCGGCATGCACTGGAAGGGCTGGACCCTGGACCAGGCCCGCGCCTGCTTCACCGACAACACCGCCCTGTCGCCGGTCAACATCGAGGTCGAGCTCAAGCGCTACGTCTCGTGGCCTGGCCAGGCCCTGGCCTACAAGATCGGCGAGCTGAAGCTGCTGGAACTGCGCCAGAAGGCCGAGAAGAAGTTGGGCGACCGCTTCGACGAACGCGGCTTCCACGATGCGGTGCTATTGCACGGCTCGTTGCCGCTGTCGGTGCTGGAAACCCGCGTCGACGCCTGGATCAGTCAACAGAACAACAAGAAGAAGGGCTGACATGGCCAAGATCACCGTCCTCGGCGAATGCATGGTCGAGCTGTCGCCGGAGGCGTCCGATGGCGGCGCGCCGCTGTATCGGATGGGCTATGCCGGCGACACGTTCAATACGGCGATCTACATGGCCCGCCTGGGCGACGAGGTCGCCTACTGCACGGCGCTGGGGCAGGGCGATCCCTTCAGCGAGGGCGTGCTGTCGACCATGCGCCGCGAGGCCATGGACACCCGCCTGGTCCGCCAGGTCGAGAACCGCCTGCCGGGCCTGTACGCCATCGTCCTGGACGAGCACGGCGAGCGCAAGTTCCACTACTGGCGCGAGCGGGCGCCGATCCGCGACCTGTTCTCGGCCCACACCGCCGACCAGCTGATCGAGGCGGCCAAGGCCAGCGACCTAGTCTACCTCTCGGGCGTCACCCTGGCGGTGATCGGCGACATCGGCCGGGCGCGCCTGAAGGACCTGCTGGCCTATGTCCATTCGCGCGGCGTGGCGGTGGCCTTGGACTTCAATTATCGGCCCGCCCTGTGGAGCAACGCGGAGGCGGCGCGCGAAGCCTTGGACGGCGTCGTGCCCTCGTGCCGCTACGTCTCGCTGAGCAGTGAGGACAGCCGCCCGCTCTACGACCGCGAGGCCGAGGACCTGGCCGTCGAATGGGCCGCGGCGGGCGCCGAGGTGGTGGCCCGCGACGAGAGCCATTGCGTCAATGTCCATCGCCCCGACGGCCGCACGGCCACGCCCGCGCCCGGCCGCGTGAAGGCCGTGGACACTACGGGAGCAGGGGACAGCTTCAACGCCGCCTATCTGTCCTCGCGACTGGCGGGGCTGCCCATTCCGGAGGCCGTCGCGCGGGCTCATGCCCTGGCCGCGCTGGTGGTCTCGCACCGGGGCGCCATCCTGCCGCACGACGTGGCGCTGAACGTCGCCCGAGCGTCCTGATGATCGCATTGCCAGACGCGCTTGAGCCGAGCCCGCTCCAGGCGGATCTGGCCGCGTGCTTCCTGGCGCCTGCGACCTCGGCGCTCGAAGCCCTGCTGCTGGAGCTAAGAGCGGAAACGGATGCGGCGCTGGCGACTGACGCGCCGCTCTACGGCAAGCCGTATCCTTACGGCTACTGCCTGGAGATCACCCTGGACGTGATGACGCGGCTGCGTCTGCGGATGCAGCAGGCGCCCCAGTCCGCGGGCGAGCAGGCGATAAGAGCGTTCCTACTGGGCGGTGGGGAAGGGCGGCAGGTCTGGGGCATTCTGCGCGAGCGCTATTTCCAGAACGCGATGGTGCTGGGCGACCTCTATGTCGACGTCGCCAACGACTCCGTCGATCCGGCCAAGCCGAAAGTCGAGATCCTGCCACTGGCGGTGTCCGGCCTGTCCCTGGTGCAGACCGTCGAGGACTTCGTCCGCATAGCCGAACCCTATTGGAATGTGCGCCTGTACGCCAATACGGCGCTGCCGTTCTTGGCGCCGCTGTTTCCGTTCCTGGCGGTGAACCCATCGGGCCAGATCAGGCTGGAAGCGCGGCCCAACCACATGATGCGCCTGCTGGCCGGCGGCGGCTTTGTTCAGTCGGAGCGTTGGCTGGCCGAGGGCCCCGAGCCGGCGGCGGAGATCGTTCAGGCGGTGCGCGAGGTTTGTCCCCCGGACATCCTGGCCCTTGGCCCCGTCTCGGGCCGCGAGGCGTCGATCCAGATGTGCCGCGATCTGCGCGCGGCCGGCGCCCGCGACAAGGCCTGGCTGGACGAGATGTGGGCGATTCTCGAACGCATCCCGGTTGCGAGCCTTGGCGACGCGAATGCTCGTCCCGCGACGGGAATTGGCGAGCCCGCATCCAATAAAATCAACACCTTGGTCCCGTGAAGCTTGAGCGAAATAGGAATATCTTCCTCTTTGTGGGAAAATAAACCTATAGTCGTATCCGTCCGCCGCGCTCGCGGCTGGGAGGAGAGGACGCCATGCTGGTTCAAACCCTTGAGGACATCTGGGCGATCACGCCCGACCCCCGTCGCGACCGCCTGACGGTCGGCTTCGTCACCCATCTCGTTTCCCTGGCCACCGGCGTGCCGGCGGCCGAGATCTCGACGCCCAAGCGGGCCTCGCACGCCGCCGTCCGCGCCCGGCAGCTGGCTATCTACCTGACCCACATCACCTTCCATTGGCCGCTGGCGCGGGTGGCCTTCGCGTTCGGCCGTGACCGCACCACCTGCGGCCATGCCTGCCGCAAGATCGAGGACCTGCGCGAGGACGCCGCCTTCGATCGCCGTCTGGCCGAGCTGGAGGCGTGCCTGCGCCAGGCCCCGGCCCATGCTCAGGGGATGCCGTGATGAGCGTCGACGCGATCTTCGAGGCGGAGCTGGAGGCCCGCCGTCTGGCCGAGCGCGCCATGCGGCTGCTGGCCCGTCCCGGCGCTGTGATCGAGGCGCGGGGCGTCGGCTACGGCGTGCGCCTGGGCGCCAGCCGCCGGCGCAGCGTGATGCTGGTGCTGGACGAGGCCGCCTTCCAGGTCCTGGCGCGGGAGGCGACCCTGAAGGTCCGACCGCAAGGCGGTTGGGTGATGACCACGCGGCCCGAGCCTGTGGTGCTTCCGCCCGGACGTCCCGGCGTGATCGAGGCGGTGGTCGAAACCGTCGAAGGCAAGGCGCGGCGCAATCTGGGGGAATCGCCGATCGCCTGGCTGGCCCGTCGCCGCGACGGCGCGGGGCGGCCCTGGCTGTCGCCGGTCGAAGCCGCCGCCGGCGAGCGCCTGCGTGAGGAATTCGAGAGCCTGGGGACGCAAGGCCGCACGACCATGCGCTGGGACCTGACGCCCCGCGTCTCCGGCGGGCGCCCCGGTCTCGCGCCCGCCGAACGCGACCACGCCGCCCGCGAGCGGATCGCCAAGGCGCTGGCGGCGGTCGGGCCGGGCCTGCGCGAGATCCTGGAGCGGGTCTGCCTGATGGGCTCGGCCCTGGAACAGGCCGAGCAGTCGCTGAAGCTGCCGCGCCGGGCGGGCAAGACGGTCCTGAAACTCGCCCTGCAGCGCCTGGCGCGGCACTACCACATGGCCTAGCGGTTGCCGCCGGCCACAGCGATGATCTCGCCGGTGATCCAGAAACTGTCCGGCGAGGCCAGGAAGGTCGCCACCGGCGCGATGTCCGACGGTTGACCCATGCGGCCCAGCGGGGTCTGGGCGACCATCTGGGTCTCCAGCTCGCTGCCGATGATGCCCATGGTGTGGGTGCCCTCGGTCTCGACCGCGCCGGGCGAGATGGCGTTGACGCGGATTTTGCGCGAACCCAGCTCCTTGGCCAGCACGCGGGTGATCGAGTCCACGGCGGCCTTGGTGCCGGTGTAGACCGAGGCGGTCGGGATATCGACCGTGGTGGCCGCCGAGCTGATGTTGATCACGCTGCCGCCGTCGGCGCTAAAGCGCTTGGCCGCTTCCTGGGTGGCCAGCAGCAGGCCCAGGACGTTGATGTTGAACTGGCGGTGGAAGTGCTCTTCGCTGATGTCTTCCAACGCGGCGAATTCGTAGACGCCGGCGTTGTTGACCAGGATGTCGACGCCGCCGAAGGCCTTCACGGTCTGGTCGAACAGGGCCGTCACCTCGGCGCTCTTGGCGACGTCGCCCTGCACGGCGATGGCCTTGCCGCCGGCGGCGGTGATCTCGGCGACCACCTTGTCGGCGCCCTCGCGGCTGGAGGCGTAGTTGACCGCCACGGCCGCGCCTTCGGCGGCCAGGGCCTTGGCGATCGCGGCCCCGATGCCCTTCGACGCGCCGGTCACGACGGCGGTCTTGCCAGTAAGCTTGCTCATTGTCTCTCTCCGTTCGGCCTATTGGCCGGCCGCCCTTATCGGCGAACGCTTCGACATTTAGATAATCATCGAAGTGATTCAATGAGCGGGGAGACGAGAATTTTTGCATGCCTGTCGATGCAGGCTAGAAGTGGCCCCGAAACGAGATGGCTCTGTCCTCGAACAGAGTGAACTGAAAGGACGACGACATGGCTTTGCTCGACGCGCTCAAGGCTGACCAACTCGCGGCGCGCAAGGCGAGCGACCGTCTGAAGGCTGACGTGCTCACCACCTTGATCGGCGAAGCGACGCAGATCACGACCGAGGAATTCAAGCGCGGCGTGACGGAGGTCACGGACGAAAAGGTTGTCGCGACCGTCGCGAAGTTCGTGAAGAACACGAAGCTGACGCTGGAAAACCTCGCGGCCGAACGCGCGCGTCTGGTCGAAGCCGGCGGCGATGCGTCGAAGGTGGACGAGCGGGCCAAGGCGGCCGAAACCGAACTGGCGATCTTGTCCTCGTACGGCCCAAAGCAGATGACGGAAGCGGAGCTTCGCGAGGCCATCAACGACTTCAGGGCCAAGAACCCCGACGCCAATGTCGGGGCGATCATGGCCTACCTCAAGACCAGCTTCGGCGGTCAGTATGACGGCAAGACGGCCAGCGCTTTGGCCAAGGCTTAGATTGAGCGTCGCTCCATTGCACTAGGTGCTCGGCGCTTTCTCCGCCCTCAAGGTCAACCCTTGGGGGCGCGGGGAAAATCTCGTCGCTGAGGCTGTGCCTTGGCGACTTCGATGCTAAGCACGGGCGGCGTGACTGGGGAGCTGCATGCGTTTTCCGAAGACCCTGCGGTATGAGCCGATCGTTTTCGCGGCGCTGCTGACGATCGTCCCGATCCTGCTGTGCGGCTTCATGTTCGGCTTCGACATCCCGCTGGCCTCGGCCAAGTTCTGGAGCAATCCCAAGAACGACATGGCCATCATGTCGACGGCCTACGAGGCCTTCGTCCGCAAGCCCTGGACCTTCCCGCCGACCATGGTCTCGGGCCTGCTGCCCAAGCCGGTCTCGATCGTCTTCACCGACAGCATTCCCTGGTTGGCCATCCTGCTGAAGGCCTCGGGCCTGGGTCTGTATCTGAACCCCTTGGGCGTCTTCCTGCTGATCAGCTATCCGCTGCAGGCCTGGTCGATGGTCGCCCTGCTGCGGTCGCTGGGCGTCAGCAGCCGACCGGCGCTGCTGCTCGGCGGACTTCTGGCGGTGGTGTTCCCAACCTGGATCGCCCGCCAGTTCGGCCACATCGCGCTGTCCGGCCACTGGCTGATCCTGCTGGCGCTGAGCCTGTCGGTGTCGTCGGCGCGCTTCGGGCTCACGGCGCGGCGGGTCGTCGGTTTCGCGGCCCTCACGGCCCTGACCGTGGGCGTCCACGCCTATCACCTGGTCCCGGTCGGCGCCTGCTTTGGCGCGGCCTTGCTGGCTGAGCTGACCCAGCGTCGGACGGACGCCTGGACGCGGGTCGCCGTCGCGGCCAGCGGCGTTCTGACCGTCCTGGCCTTCTCGGCCCTGTTGCTGGGCTATGGCGATGGCGCGGGGCCGACCGGCGGCGCGGACGCGCTGGGCCTGTATTCGATGAACGTCCTGGCCCCGGTGTGGCCGCAGGCCTCGCTGCTGGCCGGTCAGTACTGGACCGGCGGCTGGTATCTTCACACCTTGGACCCGAACGGCGGCCAGTCGTTCGAGGGCTTCCAGTTCCTGGGCTTTGGCGTGCTGATCCTGGTCGCGACCATGCTGTGGCTGGTTGGACGCGACCTGGCGGTCGGCCGCCGTCCCGAGGCCGGCTTCTGGACCCGCTGGGCGCCGCTGATCCTGGCCATGCTGGTGCTGACCGCCTGGGCCATCGGCTGGATCGTCTATGCCGGTCCCTGGCGCCTGTTCGCCTTGCCCAAGCCTAGCGGCCAACTGGCGGAGGTGATCGCCGGTTTCCGCTGCTATGGCCGCTTCTTCTGGGCGCCGGCCTATCTGCTGACGGCCATCGCCATCAACTGGGTCAGCCGCCTGCGCCGTCCCGTCGGTCTTGGCCTGCTGGCGGTCGCCCTGCTGGTTCAGGCCTGCGACACCAGCCCGCTGCGCCAGGGTGTGCGCGCCACCTTCGTCGGGCCTGACGATCTGGCCATGCCGGCCGCCTTCGCGCAGAGCCAGGCCATTCGCGGCCGCGCCTGGGTGTTTCGTCCGACCTACTTCTGCAGCCTCGACTCCCGCGACCTGCGGGTGATGCGGCAGATGGCCCTGATCGCCGTGCGCACCGGCGGGACGCTGAACACCTACGGGACCGCGCGGAGCAATGACGCGGCCGCTTGCGACCTGGTCGATCCGGTCCTGACCCGGGACGCCGTCCCTGGCGATCGCCGCATGACCATCGTGCTGTCCGGCGGCAAACGCCAAGGCGGTTTCCTGCAGACCGTGACCCGGCGCACCGACTGTTATCGCTTTGCGCGCGGAGCGATCTGCGGTCGCGACCTGGCCGGCATCAAGGGCCTGACCCCGGTCGCGCCTGGCGAGCTTGGCGCGGCGCGGCCGCCGCTGCTGTCGATCCATCTGAACCAGCCGCCGCGCTCGCCGGCCTTGATCTCGGGCTGGTCGGTGCTGGATCCGGGAGGCAATGGCATCTGGACACTGGGCCATAGGGCCGAGTTCCAGCTGGATGCGCCGGCGACCCTGGGCGCGCGCGGCTTCTTCGTCGACATCAAGGCGATCGGCGCCACGCCCCAGCGTGTGACCCTTCTGGCCGAAGGGCGCCGGTTGGGCGTCCAGGAGATCGGGCCGGCCGGTTTCGAGGACTATCGCTTCGCTGTGCCGGGCGACCTGGTCAAGCCGGGCGAGGCCATCCGCTTCGCCTTCGAGCTTCCCGACGCCCGCCGCGTCGGAACCGATCCGCGCATGCTGGGGATCGCGGTGCAGACGATCGAAGTCGTGCCGTAAACTTTCAGGCTGTAGCTAGAAGTGGTTACGCGGCTCGGTTGCGATCTGCCCTAAGCTTTCGGAAGAAAAGCTTGGGAGGCATTGCGATGACCGACACCCTCTATGTCCTGCATCAAGGTTACGGCAATGACGGCGGGCTCTGGTGCGCGACCTGGGACGGCGCGACTTGGGCCGACAAGGCGCTCGGCGCTGGCATCACCGGCGGACCGGCCGTGGCGGTCTACAACGGCGTGGTTCACGTCTTTCGCCAAGGCACGGGGGACAATCAGGGCGTCCTGCTGCACACGACCTGCACGAACGGCCAGTGGTCGGGCGATGAGTCCCTGGGCGCGGGCCTGTCGCACAACCCGGCCGCCGTCGTCTATGGCGGCAAGCTCTGGGTCTTCCACCAGGACGGCGACAATTCCGGCAAGCTGTTCCACATGACCTATGACGGGACAAGCTGGTCGTCGGACACCCAGATTCCGCTCGGCATGTCCTACAGCCCCAGCGCCACGGTCTATCGCGGCAAGCTCTATCTGTTCCACAACGGCTATGACTCGCGCGGGCCGGAGCATTCCGACCGGTCGATCTGGTACTCGGCCTATGACGGAACCAGCTGGGGCGCGGACACCCTGGTCCTGCCGAGCATGGGCGTCGGCGCCATCGTGGGAAGTCCTTCCGTCACCGTCAGCAGCAACGATCTCTTCCTGTTCTTCTGCCGAAGCAGCGACGGAAAGATGTCCTGCTGGCGTGGCGATCCCGCCAATCCCACCACTTGGCGCAAGACCTACACCCTGCCATGCGGCATGTCGGAGAGCCCCGCCGCGGTCACGTTCAACGGCTCGGTCTACACCTTCCATCAGGGCTACGGCGACGACGGCTCGCTCTGGTACGTCCGTTGGGAGGGCAGTGACCAATGGGACAATGACGTGATCTGCCCGCCCTTGCTGTCGGACACGCCCGGCGTGGCGGTGCTGCCCGGCTAGATCTCGGCCAGCTGGGCCAGATAGGCGCTCAGCACGTCGCGCTGCAGCACCAGGAAGGCGAACTTGCCCTGGCGGCAGATCTTGATCAGGCCGGCCGTCTCCAGCTCCTTCATGTGGTGCGAGAGGGTGGCGGCGGTCACGGGCACGTGCTGGGCCATCGCGCCGCAAGGAAAGGGCTCGCTGGCCGCGCCGACCTCCTTGAGGATCTGGCGACGACGCGGGTCGGCCAGGGCCTTGGCGATCAGGTTGACCTGCCTCTCGTCAAGGACAAGAGGGGCGTCGAGGATGCGCAGCGCGTCTTCCATGGCCTTCATATGCGGTGGGATGGCCGCAGAGGCAAATCGAGGTGCGAAAACCTCGCCCTTCGACAGGCTCAGGGTGAGGTTTTCGACTGAACGGTCTTAGCAGTAGCCCTCATCCTGAGCCTGTCGAAGGACGAGGGCGGGCCAAGGACCCTAGTGCTTCAGCATGTGCTTGATGTCGCGCATCTGGTCGTGGCCGGACTTCACCGAGGTCCAGGCCTTTTCGATCGCGGCGCGGGTCTGCGGATCGACGTCGGTGTCCTGCAGAGCCTTTTCGTACTTGGCCTTGATGTGGTCTTCGCCGGCCTCGACCTCGGTGACGACGGCTTCGTCGCCCTTGGTGATCGAGTCCTTCAGGTTCAGGAACACGCGGTGGGCGGCGGCCAGGATGGTGCCGTCGTCCTTGGGCTCGCCGCCCAGGCGGCGGACCTCGTCCTGCAGGTCCGAGGCGACCGAGCGGCGCTCCTGGGCGCGGCGTTCGAACAGCTCGCGATAACGGGAGGCGTCGGCGTCCTTGGCGGCCTCGGCATAGCCGTCGGCGCTATCGATCGTGGTCTCGACCAGGCCGTTGACGAGCTTGATGTGGTCTTCGTTGGTATGCATCGGGCGGCTCCTCGCTGGGTAGGGGAGCCGGGTCAACGCGGGGCGGCCGCGAACGGTTCAGCCTTGCTTTACAGGTAAAGTCGCGCCGACGTGGTCGATGCCCAGGGTCTCGCAGTGCACGGCCTGGCGGTGACGCTCGGCGGCGCGGGCCTTCTGATCGTCCGACCGCTGATCGTGACAGGCGGGGCAGGAGACGCCCTCGACATACAGCGGCGAGGTCTGGCTTTCCGGGCTCACGGGCATGCGGCAGCCGCGGCACAGGACGTGGGTCCCTTGGGAGAGGCCATGGCCGACCGCGACGCGCTCGTCGAACACGAAACACTCGCCGCGCCACAGGCTTTCGGGCTCGGGCACCTGCTCCAGATAGTCGAGAATCCCGCCCTGCAGGTGGAAGACATCCTCGACGCCTTCGGACTTCAGGAAGGCGGTCGACTTCTCGCAGCGGATGCCGCCGGTGCAGTACATGGCGATCTTCTTGGGCGGCGTCTCCAGCCCCTGGCGCCAGTCGCGGAACCAGGCGGGGAAGTCCGAGAAGCTGGCCGTCTTCGGGTCCAGCGCGCCCTCGAACTGGCCGACGGCGACCTCGTAGTCGTTGCGGGTGTCGATCACCACGACGTCGGGATCGCTGATCAGGGCGTTCCAGTCGGCGGGCGCGACATAGGTCCCGGCGTCGTTCGGATCCAGGTCCGGCTCGCCCAGGGTGACGATCTCTTTCTTGAGCCGCACCTTCATCCGGTAGAACGGCATGCGCTCGGCCCAGGCGGTCTTGGGCGCGAGATCAGCGCAGCCGGGCAGGGCGCGGATGTGGTTCAGCACCGCCTCGATGGCGGCGTCCTCGCCGGCGATGGTGCCGTTGATGCCTTCCGGGGCCAGCAGCAAGGTGCCCTTGACGCCCAGGCCGCAGCACAGGGCGGCCAGCGGGCCTTGGATCGCCGCCGGGTCCGGAAACCGCGTGAAGCGGTACAGCGCGGCGACGCGATAGTTAGCCAAGACGAACCTGCGCGTCGTGCTGGATGCGGGCGACCATCGACTTCAGGCCGTTCGAGCGTTGCGAGGACAGCGCGCCCGACAGGCCCAGCTTGTCCATCGCGCCCTTGGCGTCGAAGGCGGCGATGTCGGCGGGCATGCGGCCCGAATAGAGGCGCAGCATGATGGCCACCAGGCCGCTGACGATGTGGGCGTCGCTGTCGCCGCGGAACTTCAGGGAGCCGTCGGCCTGCGGCTCGGTAACCAGCCAAACCTGGCTGGCGCAGCCGCGCACCTTGTTCTCTTCCGAGCGCTCGGCGTCGGTCAGCGGCTCGAGTTCCTTGCCCAGCTCGATCACGTAGCGATAGCGCTCTTCCCAGTCGCCGAGGAGCTCGAACTCGTCGGCGAGGTCGTTGAGGGCGGTATCGATGGTGCTGCTCATGGCGGCCAATTAGGGGGCTGGCCCCGTCAAGGCAAGCGCGCGCCTATGCGGCGGGAAGTATCAGCCGCGCCAGGAAGCCCGCGCCCAGGCTGGAGGACAGCTTCAGCTGCCCGCCCATGGCGCGCGACAACAGGTCGACGATCGGCAGGCCAAGACCCACGCCCTCGCTGGTGCGGGTCAGGGTCGAGCCGCCCTGTTCGAACGGTTGCAGCAGGCGCGGCAGTTCGGCGCTCTCAACGCCGGGGCCCTGGTCGCGGATGGTGATCTCGACCTCGCGCCCGATCTTGGCCGCCGCGACATGCACGACTCCCCCAGCAGGCGAGTGCGTAACGGCGTTCTGCAGGAGGTTGGTCAGCATGGTCCGCAGGCCCCGGCTGTCGGCCAGGACCGCCGGCATGGACCGTTCGCCGACCACGTGGACGATCACGTCTCGGCGGCGGATTTCCGAGCCCAGGGCGTCGATGACGTCTTCCATCGCCTCGTCCAGGCTCTCGGGCGTCATCTCGATATCGGTGACGTGACCCTCGAGGCGGGCGATCTCGACGATCTGGTTGACCAGCTTCAGCAGCTTCAGGCCGCTGTCGTGGACGATGGTCGCATATTCCTTGTACTGCGGGCTTCCCAGCGGGCCGTACAGCTCCTGCGAGAGGATCTCGGAGAAGCCGATCACGGCGTTCAGCGGGGTGCGCAGTTCGTGGCTGACCATGCGCAGGAACGACCGCTTGCGGTCGTCCAGGGCCAGACGTCGACGCTCGATCGCGGCCGCCCGGCGCTCGGCCGAGGTCGGGTCCGCGAAGGCGGAGACGATCGAAGCGTCCAGGGACGCCGGTTCTGGCATGGTAGGCTCCCGGACCTTCTGTCCGTGACGATTGAGCCGGGACTATCGCCTCAGGCGCTTACGAATCCGTTTCCGTCCACAACGCGTCCACCAGGAAAGGTCGCTCGACGATTGTGCGGCCTTGGGGGAACGGCTGCGCCGCGTTAAGGTTTGACGACGGTGATCCTTCCCGCACCGCGCTTGAAGTCGACGGCCTTTGGAATTCGAGACGCTTCCAGACCCGATCAGACGCCCGGCCGCTCGCGCGGCGGGGTTCAATCCCGCGCATGCATGGCGCTTGGGATGGCTGGCGGCTATCTGTCTGGCGGCGGCCGCGACCCTGTTCACCGACGAAGGCGGCTGGCCCATCTGGGCGGCCCTGGGCGCGGGCGCGGTTCCGGCCCTGGCCTCCTTGATCTTCACGCGTGACGACGAGCGCACCCAGTCGCTGATCCTGGTCCTGTGGGCCGTGGGCGGCGCCCTGGCGGCAGTGCTGACCGGCGGCGTCTCCGGCGCCATGGCCGCCTGGTGCCTGGCCCCGGTCGCGGCGGCCTCGATCACCAACCAGTCCCGGCGACTGGCCGAAGGCGCGGCCCTGGCGCTGATCGGCGGCTGTGTCGCCGCGCTCACCCAACTCTCTGGCCTGGCCCCGCCCGAGCCGACCGGCCCGCTGGGCTTCGTGCTCGGTTTCCTGGCTCTGGTCACCACGGGCCTTGGCCTCGCCGCTGGCCTGCTGATCGGCCGTCGCCGCCAGGGCGCGCGCGATGATCGCAACGCGTCGGAGATCCTGGCGCTGGAAACCCTGCTGGACGGCCTGCCGCATCTGGCCATCGCCATCAAGGGCCAGGGGCAGGTGACCGCCGTGCGCGGCGCGCCGCCGCCCGGCGTCACCACCGTCGACCTGGTCAATCGCGGCCTGACCGGCGCGGCAGCCCCCGGCGATCGCCAGCGCCTGACCGCCGCCATCGCCGCCGCCCATCGCGAGGGCGTGGCCAGCCTGACCTTCAATCCGGCCCTGGGCGTCGAGCGCATCGTCGCCATCGACCTGGTCCGCGTCTCGCCCAACCAACTGGTCGGCGTGCTGCGCGACGTCACCGCCGAGCGCAACCGCGAGAGCTCCCTGGACCAGGCCCGTGTCGACGCCGAGGCCCTGGCCGCCGGCCGCGCCCGCTTCCTGGCCAATATGAGCCACGAGCTGCGCACGCCGCTGAACGCCATCATGGGCTTCTCGGACATCATGCGCGGCCGGATGTTCGGTCCCTTGAGCGACCGCTACGCCGAATATGCCGAGCTGATCCACGAGAGCGGCGGCCACCTGCTGGACCTGATCAACGACGTGCTGGACATGTCCAAGATCGAGGCCGAGCGCTTCGAGCTGCAACGCGGCATCTTCGACGCCCGTGAGGCGGTGCAGGCGGCCATGCGCCTGCTGCGCGTCCAGGCCGACACCGCCAATGTCCAGCTGCGCGGCGTGCTGCCGCCGGGCGAGCTGGAGGTCGACGCCGACCGCCGCGCCCTCAAGCAGATCGTGCTGAACCTCGTCTCCAACGCCCTGAAGTTCACCCCGCGCGGTGGTCAGGTGACCGTCACGGCCCACGGCTATGATGGCGTGCTGGAGATCATCGTCGCCGACACCGGCGTCGGCATTTCCCCCGAGGACCTGGAACGTCTGGGCCGTCCCTACGAGCAGGCCGGCGGCGTCGAGCAGCGCGCCAAGGGCACGGGCCTGGGCCTGTCGCTGGTGCGCGCCTTCGCCAAGCTGCATGGCGGCGAAATGACCATCGAGAGCCGCTTGGGCGCGGGCACCAGCGTGTCGGTGCGCCTGCCGGTGCTGCTGACCCCGCTGCGCCCGGCCGCGCCCGAGCCTATGGCGGTGGAAGATCTGGCCACCCCCGAAGACGGCCCGCCGGCGCCGCCGCCGGCCGCCCTGGGCGATAACGTCATCGCGTTTGCGCCGCGCTAGGGCGCGTTACCGCAGAAACGCCCGCCCCGCCGCGAAATCGCCGACCTCGACATAGGCCTTGCGGGTGACTTCGTCGCCGCGGCCGGTGAAGGCGAACTCCACCGTCACTGCTTCACGCGGATCCAGCTGCGAGATCGCGTCGGCCGCTGCGGTCGGGAAGCGGAAGGCCAGGCCGGTCTTCGCGCCGGTCGGCAGCAGGGTGAGGGGGGCTTCCTCGCGGGTCTCGGCCGTGAACACCAGGCTGGCGTTGCGCGGCGCGACCTTGCCCGAGAGATTGCGGCCGGCGCCGCGCGCGATGTACGGGCCCAAGGTCCGGTTGGTGTCGCGTACGATGATCCGCGCGACATAGGGGCGCTGGCCGTTGTCGAAGGTGGCCACGGCTGTGACGGCCTTGGCGCGGCCGGCCAGGCCGAACATCAGGCGGTCGCCGCCGAAGCTGGACGGCTGCGACAGCCGCCAGACCGGGATGGTCGCCGAGACCGAACGCTCGGCCTTCCAGGACGCGACGTCGCCCGGATAGACTTGGCTCAGCATCTGCGAATAGCCTTCGAAGGCCTTCTTCACGCGGCCGGCGGCCAGGGTCAGGTCGTTGGAATTGCAGGCCGCGCCGGCGGCCTTGGTGCGGGCGCGCTGCTCCAGGGCGGTGACCTGCTGTTCGCTGGCGCCCGAGCGCAGGGTCGCGCCGCGCGCCTGGGCGCGGGAGGCGTCCAGGGCCGCCGAGACGGTGGGCGTGAACAGCCGGCAGCGGCCATCGGCCGCTGTCATCAGCGTGCGTTCGTAGAGCTGGTCGGCGGCGTTGGCGAACAGCGCCGTGGGGAAGGCGAACACCGCCAGCCCGATCGACACCCCGACCCATCGCGCCCCGCGACCTTTCTGGTGCGTACTTGGCGTCATTTGCTCGTATGCTTCGAGACTTGAAGGGCGACCTATAGGGCGCTGTGGTTGCGGTTCGGTTAGCGGATGCTTTTGTCGACGGATATCTGGGTAGGCGCGCTGATCCGCCGCGCGGAATTGGGCGGCGCCTTCGCCATGGTAGCCCGCAAGGGCGACCAGCGAGCGGGGGCGGTGCTGGTCAAGGTGGTCGACCGCCGGGCCGGGACCGCCAAGCTGTTCAGCGAGGCCACGCGCGGCGACGGCGAGCGTTTCTGGATGCAGCCGGTCCGTTCGGAGTTCGAGCCCGACCTGGACGCCTATACCGAGCGCGCGGCCCGGATCGATCCGGACGTCTGGGTGGTCGAGATCGAAGACCGCGACGGTCGCCACTTCCTGACGGAACCCGTCGAGGCCTGAAACCGGCGGGATTTGAATCTCTTAGGTGGAGCGTCTGTGGAGAACTCGACTTAGGCGCAGCGTTAACCCTGCTCCTAAACCGGACCTAAAGCGTGTTTGAGGCATTTTGGACGGGCCTCCAAAACGCTCTCCCCAGTGCTCGCCATGCTTTTCCTGATGAACGACGTGATCCTGAGTTTCGACCCGGCCGAACTGACGCCGCCGATGGCTCGCGACCGTTTCGCGGCGCTGTCGCTCAACTATGTCGGGGAACTGGGCAAGGAACTGTTCGCCGAAGAGCCGCTGCTGCCGCACAAGGATGTTGAACGCGCCGAACGTCTGGCGGCCTTGATCATGGCCAAGGGGCCGGGCGTGAATGCGGCGCTGTTCATCGCGCCGGGTCGCGGCTGCCGCAAGGAAGACGTCCAGGTGCGTTATGCGCAGCTGAGCATCGAAATCATGGCCGCGCTTCTGCAGCGCCAGAATTCCGGGGCGCTCACCAATCTCGAAGCCGACCGTCAGGTCTGGCGGCGCCTGGCCGCCTAAGCCCTAGAACCGGATCAGCGTAAACAGCCAGCTCAGCGTCATCGCCAGGACGACAAGTCCGGCCAGGGTGATGCCGAAGCACAGCGCGCTGGTGGCGGGGTGACGCCGACCGTGGTCGCGATGATGGTCAAGCAGGGCCATCGTTCGATTTCCTCCATTCGTCCGGCGATCTGACGTCGTCGGTGCGGAACACGGGAAGCATGACTCCAAACCCATTCTTCGAATAGGGGCTTTTTGTCGCTTCCTTGAGCGAAACGGGCAGGGCGCGGTCACGGTTGCGCCCAAGGTTTCGGCGAACGCCGTTCCAAGCCTTCATCTGGCCGACATCAGTCCGTCGCCTGTCCGACAACACCCGTCGCTACCCCGCGCTGAAACCAAACAGTGCAGGTTCACGATGAAGCTTCTGTCCACCGTCGCCTGGAGCGTGCTCGCTCTGGCCCTTTCCAGCCAAGCCCAGGCCCAGCAGGTCGCCGCTGCCGACACGGCCGCAGCCGAGGTCGACACCATCGTCGTCACCGGCACGCGCCGGGTCGACCGCACGGCCTTCGAGTCGGCGGCGCCGGTCGACGTCGTCAGCCAGGAAGCCCTGCGCAACACGGTCTCGGACGAGATCATGGACAAGCTGGCGGCCACCACGCCGTCGTTCAACGTCCAGCGCCTGCCGGCCGCCGATGGCCAGGCCTTCGTGCGTCCCGCCACCCTGCGCGGCTTGTCGCCCGACCAGACGCTGGTGCTGGTGAACGGCAAGCGCCGTCACCGCTCGGCGGTCCTGGGCGGCCGTGGTCAGCAGGGCGTGGACTTGGCCTCGCTGGGCACGAGCGGCATTGACCACATCGAAGTGCTGCGTGACGGGGCATCGGCCCAGTACGGCTCGGACGCCATCGCCGGCGTGATCAACATCCTGCTGAGCAACCAGGTCGGCTTCGACGGCCACGCCCAGTATGGCCGCTACTATGCCGGCGACGGCCAGAAGACCGAAGTGGGCGGCCGTTATGGCGTCTCGATCGGCAACGGCGGTTCGCTGGTCGGCGCGCTAGACTACACCAACGCCGAGGCCACCTCGCGCACGCGCCAGCGTCCGGACGCCATCGCCTTCCAGGCCGCCAACCCGACGATCAACGTCAAGAACCCGGTCCAGCGCTGGGGCCAGCCCGATCGTGAAGTCTGGCGCGGTTCGCTGAACCTGGTCGTGCCGATGGGCGACAATGTCGAAGGCTACGCCTTCGGCACGTACAGCGACATGCACGGCGAGACCGACTTCAACTGGCGCAACCCGTCGAACGACACCTCGTACCGCACCAGCCCGCTGTTCCCCGGCTGGTCGTTGAACCAGCTGTATCCGGGCGGCTTCGCGCCGATCTTCGGTCAGGACGAGACCAACGCCTCGCTGGCCGGCGGCCTGCGCGGCGACGCCATGGGCTGGTCGTGGGACGCCTCGATCAACTGGGGCCGTGACGACGTCGACTACTTCCTGAACAACAGCATCAACGCCTCGTTCGGTCCGCAGTCGCCGACCAGCTTCGACGCCGGCTCGCTGATCCAGAAGGAGCAGACGCTGAACCTGGACGCCTCGCGTCCGCTGGAATGGTCGTTCCTGGCCAAGCCGGCCAACCTGGCCGTGGGCCTGGAAGCCCGCAAGGAAACCTACGAGATCCAGGCGGGCGACCGCTATTCGTGGGACGTCGGCCCCGGCGCGCCGGCCGGCCTGCCTAGCGGCTCGAACGGCTTCCCGGGCTATGCCCCCAGCCAGGCCGGGTCGTGGAACCAGACCAGCTATGCCGGCTATGTCGATCTGGACCTGCCGATCACCGACAAGTTCGGCGCCGACATCGCCATCCGCCACGAGGACTTCTCGGAGTTCGGCCAGACCACCGACGGCAAGATCGCCGCGCGCTATGAGTTCACGCCGAACTTCGCCATCCGTGGCGCGGTCTCGACCGGCTTCCGCGCCCCGACCGCCGGCCAGATCAACAACACCCGCACCTCGCAGGGCCTGAACACCACCACCTTGCTTCTGTTCACCTCGGGCCGCCTGTCGCCGATCAACCCGATCTCGCAGGCTCTGGGCGGCAAGCCGCTGGAGCCGGAAGAGTCCAAGAACCTGTCGCTGGGCTTCGTCTTCCGTCAGGGCGGCTTCACCGCCTCGGTCGACTACTACCGCATCGACGTCGACAACCGCTTCGCCGTGTCGCCGAACTTCACGGTGACCCCGGCGCTGCGGGCCCAGCTGATCGCGGCCGGCGTGCCCGGCGCCGACAGCCTGACCACCGTCAGCTACTTCACCAACTCGTTCGACACCCGCACGCAAGGTGTGGACGTCGTCGGTTCGTGGCGCGGCCAGCTGCTGGGCGGCAAGGCCGGCGTGACGGCGGCCTGGAACTGGAACGACACCAAGGTCACGCGCTCCAAGCTGACCGAGGTCTCGAACCTGTCGCGCATCAACCTGGAGAACGGCCTGCCGCAGAACGCCGCCAACGTGACGTTCGACTACAGTCGCGGCATCTTCAGCGGCATGATCCGCACCCGCTGGTCGGGCGAGTGGACCGACGCTCAGGCCAACGGTACGGCGGATCTGATCCAGAACTTCGCCGGCAAGGCCCTGGTCGACCTGTCGGTCAGCGCCGAGCTGAGCGACCAGATCAAGCTGACGGTCGGCGCCGAGAACCTGTTCGACACCTATCCGGATGAGGCGACCTTCCAGGCCTCGCGCGGTCTGATCTACTCGCGCAACGCGCCGTACGACACCGATGGCGGCCTCTGGTACGCCCGGATCTCGGCGAAGTTCTAGGACTGTCTCGAGGCGCGGCTTCGGCCGCGCCTCGAACCCCCTTGCACCGGCGCCTCGAACCCGCCTAGCCTCAATCGCAGATTGCGGGCTGAGGGGTACGCGCATGATAGGGCGCAAGAGCGTGGCGGCGGTGGTTGGCCTGTTGGCGGCGACCGCGCTGACGGGCAATGCCTGGGCGCAAGAGGCCAAAGGCCGCTGGACCCGCGCCGAGAGCCCGCACTTCACCGTCTATGGCGACGTCACCTCGACCCAGCTGAAGGACTATGTCGTCAAGCTGGAGCGCTATGACGGCCTGCTGCGCTACCTGCACGGCATGCCGCTGGACGGCGACGCGGTGCGCAAGCTGCCGATCTATCTGGTGGTCTCCCGCACGGGGTTCGAGACCGTGATCCCGGGGTTGGGAGAGGGTGTCGCGGGCTTCTACGTGCCCAGCCCCAACGACGTCTTCGCCGTGGCCTGGCGCCAGAAGGAAAGCGATCACGTCATCCAGCACGAATACGTGCACCACTTCATGCTGCGCTACTTCCCCTACGGCTATCCGGCCTGGCTGACCGAGGGCTATGCCGAGTACTTCGGCAGCGCGGTGATGGACGACACCAAGATCCAGGTCGGCCGCAATGCCATGCGCGGCGAGAACCTGCGCAACGGCCCGTGGGTCTCGATGGAAAAGCTGCTGAGCAAGCGGCCGTTCGAACTGTCGGGCAGCGAGCCCTTCATGTTCTACGCCCAGGCCTGGCTGCTGACGCACTACTTCATGAGCGATCCGGCGCGGTACCAACAGCTGCAGGCCTATATGAAGGCCGTCGGCGGCGGGGCCGATCCGATCAAGGCCATGACCGAGATCACGGGCATGTCGCCGGGCAAGCTGCAGGTCGAGCTGCGCGGCTACATGATGGGCGCGCTGAAGTTCACCGACTACACTGTCAGCAACTTCCCGACGCCGCAGATCAAGCTGTCGCCGATGCCGCCGGCCGCCGACGATCTGCTGCTGGTCAGCCAGGGCCTGCGCCGGGCCGGCCTGTTCGGCGCCGATGAAGAGGTCGACGAGGACGCCCCCGGCGCGACGGCCAAGCGGATCGCCGAGTACAAGGAAGAGATGAAGGCCTGGGGGCAGGGGCTGCTGACCCAGGCCCGGCGCGGAGCCGAGCGTTATCCCGACGCGCCGCTGGCCCGCCTGACCCTGGCGCGCGCCGAGCTGACCTATGGCGATCGCGAGCAGGGCCTGAAGCTGGTCGACGCCTATACGGCCGAGCACCCTGACGACCCCGAAGGCTTCGAGCTGGCGGGGCTGGGCCGCATGGCCATTGGCGACCGCGACGCCGCCCGCCGCGAGACGCTGTACAAGGAGGCGGGCCTGAAGATGGGCCAGGCCTTCAAGCTGGACCCCGATCGCTTCCAGACGCTGTACGGGTACGCGCTCAGCCGCAGGCTGGACCCGAAATATCCCAGCGACAACGTCCTGAACGTGCTGGATCGGGCTCATGAACTGGCGCCGCAGGTGCCCGACATCACCATTACCGAGGCCGAGGCCCTGATCGCGCGTGGCCAGAACGGCGAGGCCGCTGCGTTGCTCAAGCCGGTGGCCAACAGCCCGCACGGCGGCAAGACGGCCAAGCAGGCCAAGGCCCTGTTGCAGAAGATCGGCAGCGAAGCGCCGTCCAGCGAGAGCAATCCCAAGGACTCTGGCCAATGATCCGGAAACTGTCGGCCGCGCTGCTGGGCCTGGCCTTGCTGGCGCCCGCCACGGCCAGCGCCGAATGGCGACGGGCCGAGACCGAGCACTTTGTGGTCTATGGCCGCAGCGAGAAGGCGGTGCGCCAGTACGCCTCGATGCTGGAGGACTTCGACTCCGTCCTGCGCCGGCTGCACAAGCAGCCCCCGGAGGACGCGCCGCCGATCAAGCTGCCGGTCTATCTGGTCTCGGACCTGGGCCAGTTGCGTCGCGTCCTGCCCTGGGCCCGCGAGGGGACGCAAGGCGTCTACATCCCCGCGACGACCGAGGTGTTCACCATCGCCATCCGCGACGGCGTGTCCGACGACAACGACCCGAACCGCGGCGACGACACGGTCATGCACGAGTACGTGCACCACTTCATGCTGCGCTACTATCCCAGCGCCTATCCGGCCTGGCTCGTCGAGGGTTATGCCGAGTACTACATGACCACCGACCTGGGCTGGAACCGCTTCGTCGTGGGCGGCTACAACAAGGGGCGGGCCTATAGCCTGGTGGCGCCGGGCTCCAGCTGGGTCTCGATGGCCGACCTGCTGACCAAGCGTCCCAGCGAGTTCGGCAAGTGGGAAACCAACAGCTACTACGCCCAGGCCTGGCTGCTGACCCACTACATCCTGTCGGACCCCGAGCGTCGCAAGAAGCTGAGCCCGTTCCTGGAGGCGGTGCGCACGGGCCAGAAGCCGACCGAGGCCTGGCAGAAGGTCTATGGCCAGGACATGGACGGCCTGCGCAACGCGCTGAAGTCGTATCTGGACCGCCCGCTGCCGGCTGGGGCGCTGCCGCGCGTCACGCCGGCCGAAGCCCAGATGACCGTGACCAGCCTGCCGCCCTCGGCCGACGCGCTGCTGCTGGACTATCAGCGGCTGAAGCTGGGCGTGGGCAAGGACGACCGGGCCGGCGTGCTGGCGTCGATCCGTTCCGCCGCCGCCCGCTACCCGACCGACCGCTTCGCCCGACTGGTGCGGGCCCAGGCCGAGACCCAGTTCGGCGACCGCGCGGCGGGGGAGGCGATCCTCAACGCGCTGTTGGCCGAGGATACCAAGGACAAGGACGCCCTGGTCGTGCTGGGCGAAAGCCGCTTGATGGCCGCCGACGCCGACAAGGATCATCGCAAGGAGATCCTGGGCGAGGCGGGCAAGCTGTTCGCCCGCGCCTTCAAGATCGAGCCCGACGATCCGCGCGTGCTGCACGGCTATGCCGAGGCCAAGCAGCTGGAACCGCTGAACGACAACATGGTCAACGTCCGGGTGCGGGCCATGACGCTGGCGCCCCAGGTCGGCCACCTGCGCCTGGACGCGGGCCGGGCGCTGGTCCAGTTCAAGGAATACGACACCGCCCGTACGGTGCTGACGCCCCTGGCCGGCAGCCCCCACGGCGGTCCGGAAGCCGAGGCGGCCCAGGCTCTGTTGAAGGCGCTGCCGGAAGACAAGCCGGCCGCCGACAAGAAGAGCTGACCGCGCAAGCTTCAGTTGAGGGCGGAGATCCGCTAAGCTTACGGGACTGTTTGTGTCGGGGGATTTCGTGCGGTTTTCTCGTTGCGTCGGCATGGCGGCCGGCGCCCTTTCGCTGCTGGCGGTCATGAGCAGCCCTGCCTTGGCCGAGAAGTGGTCCAAGGCCGAAACCAATCACTTCGTGGTCTATGGCAACGGCGACACGACGGCCCTGCGCAAGGCGGCCGAGAACCTCGAGGCGTTCGACGACCTGTTCTGGACGCTCTATGGCCTGGAGTCGCCGGCCGACGGGAGCAAGCTGAAGGTCTATCTGGTGTCGGGCGGTCTGGCCGACCTGCGCCGCGTGTCGCCGGAGATCTCGTCGGGGACGGCGGGTTTCTATTCGGCGTCGCCGGAGGAGACCTTCGCGATCGGCCTGCGGGCCGACGACCAGACGATCATGCAGCACGAGTACGTGCACTATCTGATGCTGCGGCATTTCCCGTCGACCTATCCGGCCTGGTTCGTCGAGGGTTACGCCGAGTATCTGATGACGGCCGACATCAAGGATCGCAGCGCCGACGTCGGCAAGCCGAACGCGCAGCGGCAATACAGCCTGACCAACGAGAAGTGGTTGCCGTGGACGGACGTGCTGAGCGAGCGGGTCAGCGACATCCCCGAGGCTAAGCGGATGGCGTTCTACGCCCAGGCCTGGCTGCTGGCCCACTACTTCTACGCCGAGCCCGCCCGCGCCCCGCAGCTGGAGGCCTATATCGCCGCCATGGCCAAGGGCGAGAAGTCGGTCGACGCCATGACCAAGGCCACCGGCCTGACGCCGCAGGCCTTGGACAAGGCCATGCGCTTCTACTACGCGGGCGCCAGCCACTATCGCGAGATCGACCGCTCCAAGCGCGCCAAGGCCGAGGTCAAGATGACCGCGATGCCGCCGTCGGCCGAGTTGATGCTGGAGGACCTGGACGTGCGGACGGGCGTGCCCGACAGCGCCAAGGCGGATGTGCTCGCCACGATCCGCGCCAAGGCGCCCCGCTATGCCGGCGACGCCTTCGCCGACCTGGCCCTGGCGCGCGCCGAGATCGTGCTGGGTGATCCGGCGGTTGGCGCGGAGATCTTGAAGAAGCGCCTGGCGGCAAATCCCAACGACGTCGACGCCCTGATGCTGGATGCCCAGCAGCGGATGAAGGCCGGCGACGCGGATCCCGCCAAGCGCCAGGCTCTGTATGACGAGGCCGGCGGTCTGCTGGTGCGCGCCTTCCAACTGGACCCTACCCGCTACCAGACGCTGTTCGCCTTCGCCCGCAGCCGGGCGCTGGACCCGCGTTATCCGTCCGACAACGCGCTGCAGGCGCTGTTGATGTCGTACAAGCTGGCGCCGCAGGTCGCTGACATCCGCCTGGAGACCGCGCGGGCCCTGATCATCCGCGGCAAGAAGGCCGAAGCGACCGCGCTGCTGACGATTTTGGCCAACAGCCCGCATGGCGGCGCCAGCGCCAAGGCGGCCCAGGCGATGCTAGATGGGATCGCCGCCCCTTCCTAAATCGCTGGCGAAGGGGTAACCCCCGGACCATGAGCAAGTCCCCCGCCGCTGAAGCCGCCCGTCGGCGCACCTTCGCCATCATCAGCCATCCCGACGCCGGCAAGACGACCCTGACGGAAAACCTGCTGCTGGCCGGCGGGGCGATCCGGGCCGCCGGCGCGGTGCGGGCGCGTGGCCAGACCCGCCGCACCCAGTCGGACTGGATGAAGATCGAGCGCGAGCGCGGGATCTCGGTCAGCGCCTCGGTGATGACGTTCGACCACGACGGCCTGATGTTCAACCTGCTGGACACCCCGGGCCACGAAGACTTCTCGGAAGACACCTACCGCACCCTGACGGCCGCCGACGCGGCGATCATGGTGCTGGACGCCGCCAAGGGCATCGAGCCCCAGACCCTGAAGCTGTTCGAGGTGTGCCGCCTGCGCGACATCCCGATCATCACCTTCATCAACAAGATGGACCGCGAGGCCCAGGACCCGTTCGAGCTGCTGGACGAGGTGTCGTCCAAGCTGGCCCTGGACCCGGCGCCGCTGTACTGGCCGGCCGGCTCGGGCGGCCGCTTCAAGGGCATGCTGGACCTGCGCGCCGACAAGTTCATCCCCTACGCCAAGAAGAGCTCGACCGACGAGGAGGGCCATCCCGACCCGATCGCCTTCAAGGGCAACGCAGTGGTCCAGTACCTGGACCCCGAGGAAAAGGCCGAGCTGGAAGACAACGCCATGCTGGTCACCGAGGCCGGCAAACCGTTCGACGTCCAGAGCTTCCTGGAAGGCCACATGACGCCGGTGTTCTTCGGCTCGGCCCTGCGCCACTTCGGCGTGTCGGAACTGCTGGCCGGCATCGGCGCCTATGCCCCGCCGCCGCATCCGGCCAAGGTCAACAAGGCCGGCGTCGACACCCATGTCGCGCCCGGCGACAACGAGGTCTCGGGCTTTGTGTTCAAGGTCCAGGCGAACATGGACCCCAACCACCGCGACCGGATCGCCTTCCTGCGCCTGACCAGCGGCCGCTTCACGCGCGGCATGAAACTGAAAGCCCAGAACACCGGCAAGGCCATGAGCGTCAACGCGCCGATCATGTTCTTCGCCAGCGACCGCGAACTGGCCGAGGACGCCTTCGCCGGCGACGTGATCGGCATCCCAAACCACGGCGTCCTGCGGGTGGGCGACAGCCTGTCCGAGACCGGGACCCTGCGCTTCGCCGGCCTGCCCAACTTCGCGCCGGAAATCCTGCGCCGCGTGCGCGTGAAGGATCCGCTGAAGGCCAAGCACCTGAAGAAGGCGCTGGAAGGCCTGGCCGAAGAGGGCGTCACCCAGCTTTTCCGTCCGATGATCGGCAGCGACTTCATCGTCGGGGCCGTCGGCCAGCTGCAGTTCGAGGTCATGGCCGACCGCCTGGCCAACGAGTACCAGCTGGACTGCATCTTCGAGGCCAGCCCCTATGCCGAGGCTCGCTGGCTGGGCGGCGACCGCGTTGACGTCGAGGACTTCGTCAACAAGCACAGGTCGGCCATGGGCCAGGACATCGACGAACAGCCGGTGTTCCTGGGCAAGTCGTCCTGGGAAATCGGCTATGTCGCCGAACGTTATCCGAAGGTGCGCTTCGAGCGGACCAAGGAACGCGCCTAGCGGCCTCGCCGACTGTCATCAGGGCCGTCCGCGATCGCCTGCAGGCGCTGATAGACGGCCTTGATCTCGGGGTCGGTCGTGTTGATGGCATAGGCCTTGGCGGCCGCGCGGCGGGCCTCGATCAGGTCCGGCGGCGCGCCGCCCTTGCGCTCGAAACGATCGATCCACGACGCGGCCTCGACCGTGGCCAGCATGGCGATCTCGGTCTGGGACGCGACGGCCTTCGACGCCCAGAAGTCGCGCGCCGTCTCGATCGCCCGGTTCGGGTGACCGGCATGGCGCTGGAACCACGCCAGGTGCAGGGCGATGTCCGACCACGGCGCGCCAAGGCCGTTGGCCAGCTCGCGCCAGGACTGGGCCAGCTGCGCGCCTTGGCGATAGAGCTCGTTGCGCTTCAGCGCCCGCACCCACGGCCCCCGCAGAGCGCGCTCGGGCAGCTTGCCGGCGCGGCGCGCCATCTCGGCGGCGTGCACGGCCTCCAGGTCTTCGACCGAGGCGAAGGGGCGGGGATATTCCTCGCCCAGTTCGGTTTTCATCTGCTGGTGCAGCTTCTCCTGCGGCGAGACGCAGGCCCGGACCGCCGTCACGGCCGGATGCTCGGGCGGCGCGACCAGCAGGCAGTCGACGAGGCGGGCGAACGGGATGCGGACGCGGCCGCAGACGATCGCCTGGCGCTCCAGGTCGACCTGAGTGATCGCCAGCGGCTCGTCGCACTCGCCATCGTCCAGGGCGCAGCCGACTAGCAGGTCAGGCTCGGCCCCGTCGGTGCGCAGCCAGCGCTGCAGCAGGCGGCCGTCGATTTCGGTTTCGCTCATGGGGCGCAGATAGCGGGCGACGGGGCGTGCGTCGACGGTGAACTAGCCCTCGGCGTGACGGCGGAGCACGCCGGAGATGGTCAGCACGGTCAAGGACGTGATGATCCAGCCGGCGACGGAATAGAGCGTCAGCAACAGCCGCCAGATTTGGCCTGTGTCCTTCGAAGTCACCGTGCAGCGGCTTTCCTGGTGCAGGTCCAGGGCGGGCACGAACACGTCGAGAGCGTAGATCCACGGCTCGATCTCACCGTCGCAAAACAACTCGTCTTCGATCGAGTCGTGCTGGCGCATGAACGCGACCTTCTTGCCCTTGGCCACCGGCGTTACGGGCTCAGCATCGATCACCAGCACTGGTTCGATCTTCTGCATCCACGACTGTTGCAAGGGCTTGGGCACGTAGAATGGATCGAAGCCTCGATCGGCGTAGTAGGCCCCAACCGAACCGGCGCCGACGAATACGCAGAACATGCCCAGCGCCCAGAGCGGCGTCATCCCGTAGTCGAACAGCCGACCATAGAACCAGGTGAACGGCTTCAGAATGGCGGACGTCGTCAGGCGGCGCTCGATGTCCAGCCGCTTGCGGGTGACGATCTTGGCGTCCTCGTAGAGGCCCTGGGAGCGCAGATACCGCGTTAGCCGCTCATAGGGCTCGGGGCGAAAGACAACCTGGCCGGTGCTGTCGACATCCGGTTGCTGCGCCAGCCATTTCAGCCGGCGATTAGTCATTGGGCGCGAGAATGGATGGTCGCGCAGCGCCACCAGACCTAGGAGTAGTGCCCAAAGGGCAAGCACGGGGATCGCCCACGGTCGCTCCAGCACCTTGCCGACGCATCCCGTGATGAAGAGGATCGTGCTGAGAAGGTAGGCGACCCACTTGGGTCCCAGGTCGTCCAGCCAATTCTTGAACCGCACCACCCATCGCACCTTGCTGGGCGGGGTCTCGGAGTCGACCAGGCGGTTGTACTGGAAGCCCTCCATCTTCAGGGCGAAGTCCAACACACCCTTGCCGTCACGGTCGCTGAGTTCCGCAGTTCGGGTTCCGCAAAGTCGTATCGTCGGCTTCTGCGGTGGGGCGCTGGCTGTCTGAGCGCTCGACGGACTGACCGATGGCGCGTTCGGGTTGTTGGCTGGCGGCGGAGCGGGGAGGGCGACGACATCCAGGACGAGGCTGTCATCGATCTCGGCGTGGTCGAGGAGAAGGTCCTTACCGAGATCGGCCTCGATGATCAGGCTGCGGCTGACCTTTATGCCGGCCAGCAGGACGTCTTTGGCGACGCGGGCCTTCGACGACTTGAACGGCGCGATCACGAACTTGCCGCCGATCTCGGCCTGCTGCACGTCCAGTTCTTCCTCGATCACCGCGCCGTCCATGAGGAGGTCGCGAGCGATCTTCACGCCTCTCAGTTTGACATCGCTGTTCGAGGTGAAGGGCTGGATGGCCTTGCCTAGGGGGGTGTCGGCCGTGCTGGCTTTTAGATGGGCATCGCCGCCGATATGCAGGCCCACGGCCAGCAAGCCGCCACCCAACTGTGCGCTTTTGAGATCGAAGTCGCCGCCGGTGTAGCCGTTCACGAACTTGAGCAGCTTCGAGGCCTGGAAGCAGAAGGTATGCTCTTTTCCGCCCAGGAGGCCTTGATATGGGCTGAACAGGATGCTGTGGGCGACATTGATATGCGTGGCCACAAGCGCGGCGTTTAACTGCGCGCCGGTCATGTCGAAGGTCGAGCCGATGCGCGCGCCCCTCAGCCAGATATTGCCGTCACTGATGAACGGCGCGGTGGCCGCGCCCTTCCGGTCCAGGGCGCGCAGCAAGAGGGAGCCGCCGATGTTTGCGCCTTGAGCGACGAAGGCGTCGTCCTCTTCGTGGATCAGATAGGCGCCATCGGCGCATACGTCGGCGCCGACCACACTGACCTGGACGCCGCCATAGGCCTTGAAGTTCGGGGACAGGACGACACGATTGCCGACATGCGCCACCTTCAGGTCCAGCGCGTATCGGAAGGGGCGCGCGCCGCGCAGTTTGCGCCCAATCGGCGCGACGAACTCGCTGTCCGCCGCCACGACGCTGCCGCTGATCCTGGCGCCATGCAGTTCGACCCAGCACAGGCCCTTATCGTGGCACCCTTTGACGGTCCCGGCGGATGTGACGCCCGAGATGTCGAGATCGCCCTCCACGCAGATGCCAGGCGCGTCCAGATGCGTGATCCGACTGTTCTGCAACGACAGCCGCCGCAGCCGGCCGCCAGCCAGGCGGATCGGTCGCGGGATGAGGCAGTGCTCCAGCAACAGCGGCGGCAATGGACACCCCTCGGGCGCCGCCGCGTTGCGCAGGTTCAACTCGTGCCTGGGTTCCTTGATGATGGCGCCGATCAGATGGACGCCGGCGGCGGTCAGCGTCACGACTTCAGGCTGGGCATTGGCGGCGCGCGCGACGGGCAGGGAAAACAGCAACCGGCGCAGCATTTCCGGCCGGATCGTCCGGGACCGATCGCGCGAGAGATCGCAGGTCTCGGCGGTCGCCACCGCGTCCGCCAATTTGATCTCGGCTGCTGTCAGCAGGTAGGCTGTCATGCTTCGCCCCCGCGATGCCGCCTGATCTTAACCATGGGTTGTTGTTGTTGCCAAGCACGTGTTCGAGGTGTGCTTGACCGGCGGTTACGCCCTTAGCTTGCTGTGAGTTCCTATGACCGCCCCCCTCGCCATCGGCCTTGTGGCCCACGACGACAAGAAGGCGGCGCTGGTCGCGTGGTCTCTGGCCCACGCCGACTTCTTGAAGGACAAGGCGCTGTTCGCGACCGGCACCACCGGTGGGCGGATCCTGGAGGCTTTGCCGCATCTCAACCTGGTGCGACTGAAGAGCGGGCCGCTGGGCGGCGACCAGCAGCTGGGGGCGATGATCGCCGAGGGGCGGCTGGATGTGCTGATCTTCTTCGTCGATCCGCTGTCGCCGCAGCCGCACGACGTCGACGTCAAGGCGCTGATCCGCCTGGCGACGCTGGCCGACATCCCGTTCGCCTGCAATCCGGCGACGGCGGACCTGATCGTCGGCTGCCCTAAATAGGCTTGGAGAAGGCTAGCCCGGGAACTTCATCAGGTTCGGCTTGGGGATGGCGGCCTTGAAGCTGCCGCGCGACTTGGCGGTGTCTAGGCCGAACTCCGACCAGGCGTTGAGGAAGCCCGTCGCCGCATCGCTGGGCGAGGCGGGGACCAGTTCCAGAACGGGACGCTTGGCGACGGCCGTGCGGGCGGCGGCCCAGGCGTCGGGCTCGGCCGTGGCGTAGGCGCCGTCCGAGGCCACCAGCTGGCCGGCCAGATCCATGTCCAGGAAACGTAGGGTCACCGCCGCATCAGCGGGCAGGTCCGAGAGGCCGTCCAGCGCCTCGGCCAGGGCCGTCAGGCTCATGCTGGCGGCGGTCGTCCGCCGTTCGCCGCCGGCCGCGCCCTTGATCGCCGCCGCGCCGGTCTCGCCCGCGATCCTGCGCACCCAGGCCCAGCCGCCATAGCCCGGATCGGTACGGCAGAGGCTGGAAATCCAGACGGTGACGGCGGCCATGGCGGGGCTCCGGAATCGATGACGATCCGCGCTTTCTAGACCGTTTCGCGAGGCGGAGGGGAGGGCGCCCGTGAACGAAAGGTAAACTGGGACTTAAAACTTAGGGTTAACGTCATTTTTAGTTCAGTGAACAAAGTTCTAAGAAATTAAGTCGCTGCGTGGCTCTGCTTGTATTCGCCAAAGCAAGAAGTGTGCCAATTCACTACATCTTCGCCCAATATGGGTGAAATTTGGAACATGGTGTAAAAATATGGAAAATATTTATGGTTAACGCGTCGTAAACACTCGTTAACCACTTGTTAAGTGCGTTGGCTCCGGTTTTGCTGATTACGCGTTGAACCTCCGTCGGGCTGTCCCGACGTGGGACGATCCGCAGGCGGAGTGCGCGAAGCGATGTTCGAGTTCGGACGGGATCTGAAGCGGTTGTTCGGCGTCGATGCCGATGGCGGTTTCAAGGGGGCATGGCGTGAAGGTCTCACGGGCGGCGACACGTCGCTGCTGGAGCTTCTGGATGTTCGTCTCCTGACCAACGAGGCGCGCTCGGCCGACGTGGTCGCCGGCCGCATCGGGTCCAAGGATCGCGGCGCGCGTCTGCTGGAAGCCGCCGTCGTCTGGCGCGAACTGGCCCGCCGCAGCGGCGACGCCACCGCCCTTAGAAAGGGTGCTGCCCAGGCCGAAGCCGCGGTGAAGATCTTCGAGACCGAACGTCGCCACGACGCCCTGGCCGCCGCCCGCTGCGAGCAGGCCGTGCTGGCCGTGCTGGGCGCGGATCTGTTCGGCGACGAGGGCCTGGTGGCCGCCGCCTCGGCGACCCTGGCGCGCACGCCGGTTGCTCAGCGCACCGCCCTGTGTGGCGCGCTGGCCGCTGGCCTTGAAGGCCGCACGGCCCTCTCCGAGAACAATGTCGACCGCGCCCTGGCCGCGGTCCAGGCCTATGAGGCGCCGCTGCGCGCCCTGGCCGCCGCCAAGCGCGTGAAGGGCGGCGACGCCCGTCTGCAGCTGGCCGACCAGCGCGCCGCGCGTATCGAATTGATCCTGGCCTGCGGCGAGCGCCTGAAGGACCGTGCTCTGGCCGAACTGGCCGTGTCGGAGGCTAAGACGGCCGCCGGCGTGCTGGATCCCGATTTCGAACCCTTGGCCTGGGCGCGGCTGGAAGGCCTGCGCGGCCAGGCCCTGGTGCTGCTGGGCGAGCTGGACGGCGAGCTGTCGTGCATCGCCGACGGCGTCGAGGCCCAGAGCGCCGCCGTCGAGGTCCTCACCGCCGACCACAGCCCGATGGATTGGGCGCGGGCCCAGGCTTCGCTGGGCGCGGCCATGCAGGCGATGGGCGAGGCGTCGACCAGCGAGCGCGCCTTCGAGCAGGCGGTGTCGGCCTATGACCGCGCCACCGTGGTGCTGAAGCTTCAACCGGCCCTGGCCCTGCGCGCCGTGGTCGCCAACAACCGCGCCCTCAGCCTGGCCCGCTGCGCCGAGCTGACCGCCGACCTGGCCGTGCTGGACGCCGCCGAACTGGCCTTCAAGGCCGAGCTGGCCGCCGCGCCGGGCGGCCGTGACCCGGCCAGCTGGGCCGTGGCCCAGATGAACCTGGCCCGCCTGTACGAGGCCCGGGTCGAGATCACCGGTCGCGACGATGGCCGCCTGGCCCGCGCCGGCGCGGCCCTGGCCTGCGCCTTCGACGTCTTCTCGGAACTGGGCCTGCGCTCGCTGACCGACCTGGCGGCACAAGGCCTGCAACGACTGAAGCAGGCCCAAGCCGCCTGATCCGAAATAGGACACACGGCGGCAGAGAGGCCGCCGGAAAAAGATAAAGTAAGGGATGAACTCGTGATCGCTTCGCTCGCTCTCGCCGCCGCTCTCGCCAACGCCGCTCCGGCCAAGGCCCCGTCCGAGCTGCTGACCCCGGTCTCTGAGCCGCGCGTCGCCGTCGCCCTGCTGAACTGCCTGGTCAAGAACGATGGCCACCTGACCGGCTGCACCGTGCAGGAAGAAAGCCCCAACGACCTCGGCGTCGGCCAAGCCGCCCTGTCGATGGCTTCCCAGTTCCAAGTCGACCTGCTGGGTCCGGACGGCAAGAGCCGCGCTGGCTCGTACATCCAGGTCCCGGTGCGCATTCGTATTCGCTAGGCTGATCCCGAGTAGGGGGCCTTCACGGGCCCCCTCGTCGGACAGCTAAAATTGACGCGATAACTTGAGGTTGTAACCTCGCTAGGCGATATTTAGGCGCTGGGCGGGATGACAAAGCGACAAGTGTCGACGCTGTGGCCGCCCGCGCGCCCGCCGACATGGTCCAGGCCATGGGCTGCCTGGACAAACACTGGAGCGCCGACACCAAGCAGCGCTTCGCTGCCCTTCCGGCCAAGCAGGTGATCCTGACGCACATGAGCGTGGGCATGTGGATCCGCAACAACTGGGGCCTGTGGCGCGGGGGTCCTCTGCGCGAGTTCTTCGTGGCCCGTCAGGTCACGCATCCCGACAGCATGTCCAGCGTGATCCTGGACGCCTATTGGCTGCGTGAGCACGGTTGCAAGCTAGATTGGAGCGACCCGGCGGCGGTCAGGACACGGTTCGACCTGGCGATGAAGGGGGAGGGGTGTTCGTAGGCATGCTGATCGCCGCTGTTTCCGCCCTGGCAATGGCCCAGGTCGCCGACACTCGAATTCCGATGAGCATCGTCGAGCTTCGTCCGCCGCAGGGCACGGAGCTATCGGCCCACTATCTGTGTCCCGGAACCAACGTGCGGCTCAACATTTCCGCAGGCTATGGCTGGGTGAAGGTCACGCGGTACAGCGCGATAGAGCGATCACATCGGACGGCCGACTTGAAGACGTGGAACGAGGCCCTGCACGGGGTGGCGCTGTTCTCCCATTTCGACATTTCGTGTCAGGCAGAGAACGAGCAGCTGATCTCGATTCATGGCTGGTCCCGAACCCCGGGCGAGCGGCTAACCTGGGTGGAGGCGCGCTTTTCAGGCGGTCGCCTGGTCGAGGTGCGGGGACCCAAGTGACGCCCCCGCGACCGCTCGTCGCGCCCCCCGTTTCTGACCGTCCGGGTAACAACTCCTAACGCTCCGTTAACCATATTCCGAGCATCTTCACGCCTCGAAACAACGCGGCCAGTACGGCCGATTCCCACGAGGCTTGGCATGACGGGCGCAGAGGTTCTTGATGTCGGCCGGGACGCGATCTGGCTGACGCTTCAGCTTTGCGCGCCCTGCCTGATCGTCGGCCTGGTGATCGGCGTCGCCATCGGCCTGTTCCAGGCCCTGACCCAGATCCAGGAACAGACCCTGGTCTACGCCCCCAAGATCGTCGCCATCTTCGTCTCGCTGCTGATCTTCCTGCCGATGATGGGCGCGCTGATGAGCGGGTTCATGCGCCAGATCGCCGCCCGCATCGCGGGCATGTAGGGAAGGGCAGGGGCCGAACCGGTGGATTCCTTCGCCACGGCATTTCAGGTCTATGTCGGCGCCCTCGTGTTCTCGCGGGTGGCCGCCATGGTCATGACCATGCCCGGCATCGGCGAGCAGTCGGTGCCGCCGCGCATCCGCCTGTCGTTCGCCCTGTTGATGGCGCTGATCCTGGGGCCGCTGGTCGCCCCGACCGTGCCGCCGATCCCGAGCACCCTGGGCGGCCTGGTCGGCGCGGTGATCCACGAGATCCTGATCGGCCTGATGATCGGCTCGGTCCTACGCCTGTTCATGTCCTCGCTGACCACGGCCGGCGAAATCATCTCGATGCAGACGACCTTGAGCTTCGCCCAGAGCGTGAACCCCTCGATGCAGGGCTCGAGCACGGCGGTGGCCACTTTCCTGTCGATGATGGGCCTGACCCTGGTGATGGCCACGGGTCTGCATCACCTGTTCATCGGGGCTATCGTCAAGTCCTACACCCTGTTCCCGTTCACCCGTCCCGTGCCGGTCAATGACGCCGTGACCCTGGCGGTGAGGACGGTGGCGCAGTCGTTCACCCTGGGCGTCCAGCTGGCCGCGCCGGTGATCGTGTTCTCTCTGGTCTTCAACCTCGCCACGGGCCTGGTCGGCCGGGTCATGCCCGCCTTCCAGATCTTCATGGTGGCCTCGCCGCTCAGCGTGATCCTGGGCTTGTCTCTGCTGGCGCTGTCCCTGGGCGGCATCGCCATGGTCTGGACCGACCGCTACGCCGAACTCCTGCGAATTTTCAGCTAGGGGGCGCGCATGGCTGACGATTCAGATCCCGAGTCGAAAACAGAAGAGCCGTCAGCCAAGAAGCTTTCGGACGCCCGCGCCAAGGGCGACGTCGTCAAGTCGACCGACATCCCGCAGCTGGCCTCGCTGGCCGGCGCGGTCTCGGTGCTGCTGATCGCCGGCGGCTGGCTGACGCGCGACCTGATGAGCGCGCTGTATCCATTCATCGCCCACGCCGGCACGATCGAGCTGTCCAGCGGCGGCGCCATGCTGGTCATGAAGCAGGCGGTCATGGCCGCCCTGCCGCCGCTGGTGCTGGTGATGATCGTGGCCTCGGTGTTGGGCGTGGTGGCCAATGTCGCCCAGACCGGCTTCATGCTGACGCCCGACAAGCTGAAGCCCGACTTCCAGAAGCTGGACCTCCTCAAGGGCCTGGGCCGGCTGTTCGGCATGGACGGCCTGGTCAACTTCGCCAAGTCGATCGTCAAGATCGGCGTGACCGGCTTCATCGCCTGGATGGTGCTGAAGCCCAATGTCGGCGAGGTCCGCAACCTGGTCGGCATGGACGTCTCGCTGCTGATTCCCGAGGCGCTGAAGCTGTCCAAGAAGCTGCTGATCATGGTGGTCATCTTCCTGGTCGCCACCGCCGCCTTCGACTACTTCTTCCAGCGCATGCGCTTCATGAACCGCATGCGGATGACCCTTCAAGAAGTGAAGGACGAGTTCAAGCAGTCGGACGGTGACCCCCACATCAAGGGCAAGCGTCGCCAGATCCAGATGCAGCGCTCGCGCCAGCGGATGATGCAGGCGGTGCCCAAGGCGACCGTGGTGGTCATGAACCCGACCCACTACGCCGTGGCGCTAAAGTACGAGCCGGGCGAGACCCCCGCGCCGCTGTGCGTGGCCAAGGGCGTCGACGAGCTGGCCCTGAAAATCCGCGCCATCGCCGAGGAGCACGGCGTGCCCGTGCTGGAAGATCCGCCCCTGGCGCGCGCCCTGCACGCCAGTGTCGAGGTCGACGAGGAGATCCCCGTCGAGCACTTCGAAGCCGTCGCTAAGGTCATCAGCTTCATCATGAACGGGAAGAAGCCGCAGGCCCGTCAGCCGACCCGCGCGCGCCCTCTGTAAGCCAAATCATCGAAAACTGACCTACCGCTCGGGAAAGGCTATTCTTTCTCCGATTGCGGGTGAGTCGCTGCTTCGCCGTAACAAAGGTAACAATGCCGCCGATGGCCGATTTTCAGCTCCAGGACAAAGCTTCGACCGGCGCGTCGCGCCGGCGCTTCGATCCGTGGCTGGTGGGCGCGGCTATATTTTTCGTGGCCGCGGCCGCGTTCTCGGCCGCCCCGGCGCTGAAGGCTGGCCCGACCACCCTGGCGGGCCTGTTGCTGCTGCTGGGCGTGGCCGGCGTCGCGGTGCTGGGCCTGGTGGCCATTCGGGGTTCGGGCGCCAGCGGTGACGATTCCGACCAGGCCGAGGGCTTCATCGAGGCCCTGAGCGAACCGGCCGCCCTGGCCGGCGCCGACGGCCGCGTGCTGCTGGCCAATCCCGCCTGGCGCGACGTCATGGGCGAGAGCCGTCGCCTGCCCAGCGGCGCGGCGGGCTCCAGCCTGTTCGCCGCCCTGGTACAAGCCCGCAAGGGCCAGTTGGCCGAGGGCGTGCTGACCGCCGGCGCCAACGACTACACCGCTAAGGTCTCGCGCCTGGTCGGCGGCCGCCTGCTGATCCGCCTGGCCCCGATCTATGTGCCCGAGCCGGTGGCCGAGCTGTCGATCCCCGCGCCGGTGGTCGAGCGCGCCGCCGCGCCGCAGAACGCCCTGGACGCCTTCGCCGGCGCCTCGCCGTTCGGCGCGGCCCTGCTGGAGGGCATGGAGCCCTTCAAGTCGCGCATTCTGGAGACCAACCCGGCCCTGACGACGATGACCGGCGCCCAGGCCGGCGGCGTGTTCGGCGACCTGATCGACCCCGCCTCGCGCTCAGAAGCCGAGACGCGCCTTAACGAAGGTCGCGCCGGTCCGTTCGAGGTGCGCCTGGCCCGCGATCCCAGCCGGATCGCCCACCTCTATCTCTACCGCGCCGACGGCCGCGTCGTGGCCTACATGATCGACGTCTCGGAGCAAAAGCAGGTCGAGCTGCAGCTGGCCCAGGCCCAGAAGATGCAGGCCATCGGCCAGCTGGCCGGCGGCGTCGCCCACGACTTCAATAACCTGCTGACGGCCATCCAGCTGCGCCTGGACGAGCTGCTGCACCGCCACCCGGTCGGAGACCCGTCGTACGAGGGCCTGAACGAGATCCGCCAGACGGGTGTGCGCGCCGCCGACCTGGTGCGCAAGCTGCTAGCCTTCTCGCGCAAGCAGACCGTTCAGCGCGAGGTGCTGGATCTGGGCGAGCTGATCTCGGAATTCGAGGTCCTGCTGCGCCGCCTGCTGCGCGAAGACGTCAAGCTGATCACCGACTACGGCCGCGACCTGCCGCAGGTGCGGGCCGACAAGAGCCAGCTGGAAACGGCGGTCATGAACCTGGCTGTCAACGCCCGCGACGCCGTGCGCGCGGCCAAGGGCGGCGGCATCGTCCGCATCCGCACCGCCCGCCTGACCCGCGACGAGGCCATTCAGCTGGGTTTCCCGGCCGCCGAGAACGACTGCGCCTTCATCGAGGTGTCGGACGACGGCCCCGGCATTCCGCCCGACGTCATGGGCAAGATCTTCGACCCGTTCTTCACCACCAAGCCGGTGGGCGAGGGCACGGGCCTGGGCCTGGCCACGGTCTACGGCATCGTCAAGCAGAGCGATGGCTGGATCCACGTCCATAGCCGTCCGGGCGAGGGCGCGGCGTTCCGCATCTTCCTGCCGATCTACGACGCGCCGCCGGCCGTCGCCGCCGCCCAGGCCGCGGCCAAGGCCGAGCCGGTCAAGCCGCGCGCCGCCCGCGACCTGTCGGGCGCCGGCCGCATCTTGTTCGTCGAGGACGAGGACGCCGTCCGCAGCGTCGCCGCCCGCCTGCTGCGCGCCCGTGGCTACGAGGTGCTGGAAGCCGCCGACGGCGAGGAAGCCCTGATCATCGCCGAGGAGAACGCTGGCACGATCGACCTCTTGATCAGCGACGTGATCATGCCCGGCATCGACGGCCCGACCCTGCTCAAGAAGGCCCGCGTCTATCTGGGCGCCGCGCCGGTGATGTTCATCTCGGGCTATGCCGAGGCCGAGTTCAGCGACCTGCTGGAAGGCGAGACGGGCGTGACCTTCCTGCCCAAGCCGATCGACATCAAGACCCTGGCCGAACGCGTCAAGCAGCAGCTGCAGGCGGCTTAACTCAGACTATTGTGAATCGTGGTCGGGCCTGACTAACTCCCGGCCATGCTTACCCGTCGCGAGGCCGCCCTCGGCCTGACCCTGCTCGCCACCCCGGCTATGGCCGCCGCGTCCACTGTCCCCCGTTGGGGCGTACATGAGATCACGCTGAAGGCGAGGGCTCGGGGCAATCCGTTCGACGTCGCCCTGACCGCGACCTTCACGGACGGCAAGACCTCCCTGAAGGTTCGGGGTTTCCACGACGGCGACGGGACCTGGAAGATCCGCTTCAGCCCGCCGACGGAAGGGCTGTGGCGGTGGCGGACGACCAGTCCGGTCAAGGCGCTGAACGGCCAGGCGGGCGCTGTGACCGCCATCGCGCCGCGCGACCACGGCCCGCTGAAGGTCGTCGCCGGTTTCCACTTCGCCCATGCCGACGGCACGCCCTATCGCCAGGTCGGCACCACGGCCTATTCCTGGGCCCAGCAGAGCGACGCCCTGTGCGCCGAGACCCTGGCGACCCTGAAGGCCTCGCCGTTCAACAAGATGCGGATGTGCATCTTCCCGAACGTGGCGGGCGAGCCGATCCATCCGTTCGAGAAGGCCGGCGAGGGGTGGGACTACGACCGTCCGAACCCCGCCTATTTCCGGATGCTGGAGGACCGCGTCCGGCGCCTCGCTGAGATCGGCGTCCAGGCGGACCTGATCCTGTTCCACCCCTATGACGACAAGACCGGCTGGCACGCCATGACGCCGGCGCGGGACGACCGCTACATCCGCTACATGGTCGCGCGGTTCGCGGCGTTTTCGAACGTGTGGTGGTCGCTGGCCAACGAGTGGGACCTGGTGAAGGCCAAGTCGGTCGCCGACTTCGAGCGCATCGGCCAGCTGATCCAAGCCGAAGACCCGTACGGCCGCCTGTGCTCGATCCACAACTGGCGCGACCTCTACGACTATGGCCGGCCGTGGATCAGCCACGCCAGCGTCCAGCACGGCGCGGCAGTGATGGACGACAGTCGGGCCCAGATCTATCGCGATGTTTGGCGGAAGCCCGTGATCTTCGACGAGGTCCGCTACGAGGGCGACCTGGACAAGCGCTGGGGCGATCTGAGCGCCGAGGACCTGGTCCAGCGGTTCTGGCATGGCACGGTGGCAGGGACCTATGTCGGCCACGGCGAGGTCTTCAAGGACGGCGTGCGCTGGACGGCCAAGGGCGGCCGGTTCACCGGCCACAGCGTCCCGCGCCTGGCCTTCCTCAAGGCGGTGCTGGAGGCCGGCCCGACGCCGGGGCTGGACCCCATCGACCGCACTTGGGACCAGCACCTGGGCGGCAAGGCCGGATCCTACTACTTGCGCTATCTCGGCGAGGCGACGCCGACCCAGTGGGCGCTGGACCTGCCCAAGGACGAGTTGACCGGTGGTGAGCGTTTCAAGGTCGACGTGCTCGACACCTGGACCATGACGGTGACACCCATCGACGGCGAGTTCGTCATGGCCAAGAAGGACGCCTACTACCTGCACGACCCCCAGCGGCCGACCGTGGCGCTGCCCGGCCGGCCGTGGATGGCGGTGCGAGTCAGCCGGGTCTAGGCCCGCGCCGGCAGGAACTTCGGATTGCGCAGTAGGGCGGCGCTGGCCAGGGCGACCAGCAGGCCGACCGGGAAGATCTCGGCGAAGGTCATCGGCAGGCGGTACCAGAGCTTGGCGTAGTTCGCCTTCATCCGCGCCATCTCGGCGACGGCCTTGTCATAGGCCGGGCCGGTGACGCCGGCGGCGCGCTTGGCCTCCAGGGCCTGGGCCGTGAACTCGTCCATGAAGCGGTAGTGGGTGACGGCCAGATAGACCTCCCAAGTCGCGACGTAGGCCACACTGGCGACGGCGACCACGCCCAGGCCGATCAGGAAGGCCGGCCAGAACTTGATGACCCCGCCCAGCGCCTTGTCGCGGTGGGTCTTGATCGCCAGCAGCACCGCCGACAGTCCGATCAGCATGATCAGATAGCCCAGCCACAGGCAGTGCTTCTGCAGATGGGCGGGCAGCATCATCGTGCCGATCATGCCCAGGATGATGAATGGGCCGGCGATCAGGCCGTAGGTCAGGATGGTGCGTTGCATGATGTTCCTCCTCCACGCCGCCCCCTGCGACGCACCGCCAGACTGCCGGGTTCGCGGCCAGGAACGGTATCACCCGAACGGGTGAATTCGACCGGTTTCAGGGGATCAGGGCCAGCTCGCGCGCCTTGCCCACGGCCTGAGTGCGACGACTGACCTCCAGCTTGCCGTAGAGGTTGGTCACGTGGGTCTTCACGGTGTTGGGCGAGAGGCCCAGGTCGCGGGCGATCTCCTTGTTGGAGCGACCGGCGGCCAGGCGTTCCAGCACCTTCACCTCCTGGCCCGTGAGGCCCAGCGACGCGAGGGCCGCGTCGTTTCGCGAGAAGGTTTCGGGCCGCGCCCGCGCCGCCAGCTTCCAGCCGATCCAGACCCCGCTGGCCGCGAAGGCGACGCCGACCAGCCCGACATAGACCTGCCAGGAAAAGGCGCGGACCAGGAACCGGTACTCCAGCCACTGCAGCCCGAAAGCGCCGACGGCCAGCACCAGCGCCCATAGGAGAACGGTGCGGATCATGGCGGTGAAGGTGCGCGATCCGCAGCGGGATCGCCAGCATCCATCTGGCGAAACGATCGGCCTTGATCTTCGAAATTCCCGAATGGGGCGGGGCTGCTAGGGTTGGGTCATGATCGACGCATGCGAGACTCTTCCGGCCGCCATGGCCGCCTATGAGCAGGCCTTCCGCGCCGGCGACGCCGCCGCGATCGTGGCCCGCGTCCAGCCCTCGACCGTCGTCTATGCGATGGAGGGCGGCGAGGTCGTCGGCCAGACCCGTTCCGCCTGGAAAGCCGCGCCGGCCCAGCCCGTGCCGGACCTGGAGACACAGGTCGTCAGCGAGGGGCCGCGCACGGCGATCGTCACGGCGCGGTGGACACAAACCGGCGCCGCGCGACGCGACTACACCCTGTGGGCTCGGCTGGAGTGCAGTTGGCGCATCGTCGGCCGGGTGGTCGGTCCTGACAGCGCACAAGAGGCACCGGATGGCGTTCGGGCGGCGGTAGATCTCAAGCTGAGATCCGACGCCAGCTGGAACCCTGCCGAGTTGGCGCAAGCGGTCGAGCCGCGCGCTCTGGTCATCACCCTCGACGACGAGCAGATGGTCGCCGCCTCGGTAGCCGACTGGCAGGCGCGCTACGCCGTGCGGGCGCGGACGAACTACCCTTCGAAACAGACGGTGCAGACGCGATCAGAAGAGGGGCGGGGCGACCTGGGCGCGGCGAGCTGGACGTTCAAGTCGGCGTCCGGCGCGACCTATGCCGATCGCGCCCTGCTACTGCGCACGCGCGAGGGCTGGCGGATGCTGGCCCTGTTGTGGGTGCGCGAGGACTAAAGGCGCGCCTTGGCCTCGGGCGGGGCGACCTGGTCGAACAGGATCTGCAGGTGCTGGTCCTTGGCGTGGTCGTTGTGCAATTCCCACGACAGCGAGACCGGCAGGCGCAGGCGGCCGCCGTCGGGCAGACGGGCGATCAGCACGCGCCACGAGAAGCCGTCGCCAGGATCGCCCAGCGGATCCTTGAACTCGACGGGCGCGGGATCACGCAGGCGGAAGCGCCGCTCGGGATTGGCCTCGAACCAGGCGCGATCGGCCTCAGCGGTAGGATCTTTGACGACTTTGGCGGTGAGTTTGCGAGCCATGGCGCCCTCCTAGCACCGTTCCCATCTTCAGGTCATGAGCGAGAAGCCGATCAAGCGCGTGAAGGCCGACTGGAGCGAAGTGGTGCTGGTGTGCCGCAAATGCTCGAAGAAGCTGAAGGGCGGCTTCGGCGACGACGGCGACCAGAAGCTGGCCAAGGTGCTGCGCAAGGCGATCGGGGCCAAGGGCAAGGGTCGCAAAGCGAGTGCTGCGGTGATCGAGGTCGACTGCCTGGACGTCTGTCCCAAGGGGGCGGTCGTGGCGGTGAAGGCCTCGGCGCCGCGCGAGTGGGCCGTGGTCCCGCGCGGCGCGTCGACCAGCAGCGTGGTCGAACGATTGGGTCTAGACCGGTCGCGCTAGAACCCGCTGACCCAAGCCCACGATCGCCAGGGCCGCACTAGCCGCGACGATCGACACCCAGAAGCCATTGTGTGCCCCAAAGCTGTCGACCACCCAGCCGGCCACGAAGGCGCCTAGGGCCATGCCGATGCCGATCCCCGTCATCACCCAGGTCACGCCCTCGGTCAGCACTTCGGCGGGCACGCGACGCTCGACCAGGCCGAAGGCGGTGATGAAGGTCGGCGAGATGGCCACGCCGCTGAGGAAGATCGCGCCGGCCAGGGTGACGACGCTGTTGGCTGCCAGCAGCGGGATCGTGGTGACCAGCAGGACGCCCAGGGCGACCAGCAGCTGACGGTTCAGCGGCGCGCGCAGGTTCAGGGCCCCGACGATCAGCCCGACGACGAACGAGCCGATGGCGTAGACGCCGATCACCAGGCTGGCCGCGCCCGGCTGGCCCAAGTCCTTGGTCAGGGCCACGGTGCTGACCTCGGCGGTGGCGAAGATCGCGCCGACGAAGACCAGAGCGGCCGTAATGATCTGGACGGCCGGCAGGGTGATGGCCGAGCGGTGCGGCACGCCTTCGACGGCGCGGACCTTGGGCTCGGTGGCCTTCTGCAGCACGAAGGCGGTCATGCCGGCGGCCAGGAACAGGGTTGAGATCAGCACCCCGGCCTCGGGGAACAGCGCCACGCTCAGACCCACCGACAGCGACGCGCCGGCGATATAGACCAGCTCGTCGGCGGCGGATTCGAAGGCGAAGGCGGTGTTCAGCTGCGGCGTGTCGCGGAACACCTCGGTCCAGCGCGCCCGCACCATGGCCGGCATGCTGGGCATGGCGGCGGCCAGCAGGGCAGAGCCGAACAGCGTCCAGGCGGGCCAGTCCAGGTGCGTGGCCAGCATCAGCAGGGCGAAGGCGACGACGGCGATCGCGGTGGCCGGAACCAGCAGCCGGCTCTGGCCATGGCGGTCGACCAGCCGCGAGATCTGCGGCGCGAGGATGGCGTTGGTCAGGGTGAAGGTCGCCGCGACCGCGCCGGCCAGCCAGTAGCCGCCCTTGGCCTGCGAGAGCATGGTGACGATGCCGATCGGGGCCATGGCGATGGGCAGGCGCGCGGCGAAACCGGCGGCCGCGAAGCCCTTGGTGCCCGGAGCCTGGAAGATCTCGCGATAGGGGTTCGACACGGTATTCGCCTCCAGTTGGCGCGACGTCTCCGACGACATACATACGCCTCGTATGTTATCGCAGGTGGTGACATACGCGTCGTATGTCAACTACGCTCCAGATCGTTTTCACCGAGGTCCATGATGTCGCGCCGATCGCGCCCCGAGATGATCGCGGAGACCCGCGCCAAGCTGATCGCCACGGCCCGCAAGGCCTTTGGCGAGAAGGGTTATGCCGAGGCTTCGATGGACGACTTCACCGCCGAGGCCGGGCTGACGCGGGGCGCGCTGTACCACCACTTCGGCGACAAGAAGGGCCTGCTGGAGGCCGTGGTCCTGCAGATCGACGCCGAGATGGCCGAGCGGCTGTCGGCGATCGCGGCGGCCGCGCCGTCGCGCTGGGAAGGCCTGGTGGCCGAGAATGTTGGCTATATCGAGATGGCGCTGGAGCCGGACATCCAGCGGATCATGCTGCGTGACGCGCCCGCCATACTGGGCGATCCGTCAACCTGGCCCAGCGCCGACGGCTGCATCGCCACGATCCGCGCCAATCTAGACCACCTGCAGGCCGAGGGGATCGTGCGCGCCGATATCGACGCCAACGCCGGCGCGCGGCTGGTCTGCGGCGCCTCGACCGACGCGGCGCTGTGGATCGCCAATGCCAAGGACCCGGAAGCGGCGGCCTTGAAGGCCATCCCGACCTTCAAGGCCATGCTGGAAGGCTTGCTGCGCCGCGCCTAGAGGACGACGGCGGTCCCGGAAACCGAAACCATCATCATCGAACCGTTGGGGCCGACGGTGTTGTAGTCGAGGTCGACGGCCAGGATGGCGTTGGCACCCAGCTTCTCGGCTTCCTTGACCAGGTTCTTCATCGCGTCCTCGCGGGCGCGGGCCAGGACGCGTTCGTACGACTTGGAGTGACCGCCGACGAAGTCGCGGATCGCCGCCAGCAGATCGAGCACGACATTGGCGCCCAGGATCGACTGGGCATAGATCGCGCCCTTGTACTCCCGGACGGGATTGCCTTCGATGAACGGCGTGGTCGAGATCAGCATCCGGGAATCCTGGCGCGCAACAGGGTTAACTTAGGCGCAAACGCCGCCATTCGCGAGGGGCTCCCCCGGAAAGCGACACTAATCATCACGACGTTCGCTCAGCAGGGCCTTTGCCCTTCCTGCACGGCCGGGCTTCAGGCAGATTGCCCGCGTTTACCGTGTCCGGAGCCGCCTGGTGATCTTCGCGAAGTCGCACATCGAGCTGCACAACATCCGCAACAATGTCGAGCGGGTGAAGAAGCTCTCCGACAACGTCGTCGGCATCGGTCCACTGGGCATCGGCCTGGACGGCCTGCTGACCTGGATTCCGGGGGCGGGCGAGCTGTACAGCCTGGGGGCCGGCGGCCTGATCGTGCTGGACGCCGTGCGGGCCCGCGCCGCGCCGATGATCGTCATCCAGATCGTGGCCATCATCCTGATCGACACGGTGGCCGGCTCGATCCCGGTAGCCGGCAAGGCGGTCGACGTGCTGTTCACCGGCCACAAGTGGTCGGCCGACATGCTGACCAAGCACATGGACGACACGATCTATTTCGAGGGCTCGCGCAAGGACGTGCAGGCCACTCAGGAGTATCGCGACCTGCTGGCCCGCATCCAGCAGGGCAAGGAACGTCGCCGGGTCGTGTTCCTGGGCTGATCGTCCGATAGCAACGAGGTACGGAGCGGAGCGTTGAGCCAAGCATGACCGACGATCTTTCGCTCACCTCCGGCTATTCGGATCGGCATGAAGGCCGCCGCGCCAAGGCTCACCGCGCCTGGCGCTCGGCCGAGACGATCAAGCGCCTGTCCGACCGACTGATCGGGGTCGGGCCCTTCGGCATCGGCCTCGACGGCGTGTTGGCCTGGGTGCCGGGCGTGGGCCTGGCCTACGGCCTGGGTGCGGGCGCACTCCTGATGTTCCAAGCCTTCCAGGGCGGCGCTACCGCCGGCACCCTGGCGCGGATGGCGGCCTATCTCGCGGCCGACAACCTGTCCGACACCGTGCCGGTCGCCGGCTGGCTGGTCGACACCCTGTTCCCCGGCCACCTGATGGCCGCCAAGGCGCTGCAGAAAGACATCGAGGCCCGCCACGGGCTTCCCGAAGAGATCGCCGTGGAGCGGTCGAAGAAACGGCGCGGCCTGTTCGGACGCAAGAAGGGCGGCTAGCGAGCCGCTACGCCGCCGTGCCTTGGCTGTAGCCCAGCTGCACGTTCAGCTTCTCCAGCACCTCGATGGCCGCCTCGGCGATGACCGTGCCGGGCGGGAAGATGCTGGCGGCGCCGGCGTCCAGCAGGGCCTGGAAGTCCTGGGGCGGGATCACGCCGCCGACCACCACGACGATGTCGGAGCGGTCGCGCTTGGCCAGTTCGGCCTTCAGCTCGGGCACCAGGGTCAGGTGTCCCGCCGCCAGCGATGACGCGCCGACCACGTGGACGCCGGCGGCAATGGCTTCGTCGGCGGCCTCGGCCGGGGTCTGGAACAGCGGCCCGATCTCGACCTGGAAGCCGAGGTCGGAAAAGGCGCTGGAGATCACCTTCTGGCCGCGGTCGTGGCCGTCCTGGCCCATCTTGGCGACCATGATGCGCGGCGGGCCGCCATGGGCTTCGCGGAAGGCGGCGACCATGGCGCGGGCGCGGGCGGTCTTGGGATCGGCGCCGGCTTCCTTGCCGTAGACGCCTTCGATCGCCTTGATCACGGCGCGGTGGCGGCCGAAGACCTTCTCCATGGCCATGCTGATCTCGCCGACCGTGGCCTTGGCGCGGGCGGCGTCGACGGCCAGGGCCAGCAGGTTGCCGGTCCCGCGCGCGCCGTCTTCTAGCGCCTTCAGCGCGCGTTCGGTTTCGGCTGGATCGCGCTCGGCCTTCAGGCGGGCCAGCTTTTCCAGTTGCTGGGCGCGCACGGAGCCATTGTCGACCTTCAGCATCGGGATCACGTCCTCGACCTCGGGCTTGTAGCGATTGACGCCGACCACGCTCTGGCGATTGGCGTCGATGCGGGCCTGTGTCTTGGCGGCGGCCTCCTCGATGCGCAGCTTGGGGATGCCCTGCTCGATGGCCTTGGCCATGCCGCCGGCCGCCTCGACTTCCTCGATGTGGGCGAGGGCCTTCTGGGCCAGGTCATGGGTCAGGCGCTCCACGTAGTAGCTGCCGCCCCAGGGGTCGGCGACGCGGGTCGTGCCGCTCTCCATCTGCAGGAACAGCTGGGTGTTGCGGGCGATGCGGGCCGAGAAGTCGGTCGGCAGGGCCAGGGCCTCGTCCAGGGCGTTGGTGTGCAGGCTCTGGGTCTGGCCGTTCACCGCGGCCATGGCCTCGACGCAGGTGCGCGAGACGTTGTTGAACACGTCCTGGGCGGCCAGCGACCAGCCGCTGGTCTGGCTGTGGGTGCGCAGGGACAGCGAGCGGTCGTCCTTGGGCTCGAACTCGCGCTTCATCAGGCGGGCCCACAGCAGGCGGGCCGCGCGCATCTTCGCGACCTCCATGAAGTAGTTCATGCCGATCGCCCAGAAGAACGACAGGCGCGGGGCGAAGACGTCGATGCTCATGCCCGCCGCGACGCCGGCGCGGGCGTATTCGACGCCGTCGGCCAGGGTGTAGGCCAGCTCCAGGTCGGCCGACGCCCCGGCCTCCTGCATGTGATAGCCGCTGATCGAGATCGAGTTGAACTTGGGCATGTTCGCCGAGGTGAAGGCGAAGATGTCCGAGATGATCCGCATCGAGGGCGCGGGCGGATAGATGTAGGTGTTCCGCACCATGAACTCTTTGAGGATGTCGTTCTGGATCGTCCCCGACAGCTTGTCGGGCGTGACGCCCTGTTCCTCGGCCGCGACGATGTAGAGCGCCAGGATCGGCAGCACCGCGCCGTTCATGGTCATCGACACGCTCATCTTGTCGAGCGGGATGCCCGAGAAGAGCGTGCGCATGTCCAGGATCGAGTCGATGGCCACGCCGGCCATGCCGACATCGCCCTTCACCCGCTCGTGGTCAGAGTCGTAGCCGCGGTGAGTAGCCAGGTCGAAGGCCACCGACAGGCCCATCTGACCAGCCGCGAGGTTGCGGCGGTAGAAGGCGTTGGAGTCCTCGGCGGTCGAGAAGCCCGCGTATTGTCGCACCGTCCACGGATTGGTGACGTACATGGTCGGGTAGGGGCCGCGCACATAGGGCGCGACGCCCGGGAAGCCGCCGGTGAAGTCGAGGCCAGCCACGTCGTCGGCGTCATAGGCCGGCGCGACGGCGACGCCCTCGGGCGTGTTCCAGGCTTCGCCCTCGGGAGCGGGCGCGGAAGCGACCTCGGCGAAGTCGATCGTCGTGAAGTCGGGGAACTTACTCATGGCTTACGCTCCCTCGAAGGCGGCGGCGAAGCGGACGGGCGTCAGGGCCCGGCAATGACTGTCGGGGCCGGGCAGGCGGACGTCGGGACCGGCGACGGCGACCGCCTCGGGCGTCTCGACCTCCGGCGTCTTGTCATCGGCGTTGGGGAAGACCGTGACGCCCAGGATCTTGCGGCTCTTGTCGGCGAAGGCGGCTTCCTGGGCGGCGCGGGTCGTGGCCACGATCTGCGCGATCTGGCCGCTCTCCAGCGCCTTGATCATGCCGCCAAGGCCCTCGATGAATTGGAAACCGCCCCAGGCGGCGCGGGCCATCTGGTCGGTCAGGCTGTCCAGGTACCAGGCCCCGCCGGCCGGATCGGCGACACGGCCCAGATTGCTCTCTTCCATCAGGACGAGCTGGGTGTTGCGGGCCTGGCGGCGGGCGAAGGCGGTGGGCAGGCCGATGGCGTCGGTGAAGGCGTCCAGCAGGATCACGTCCGCCCCGCCGACCGCGCCGGCGAACCCGGCCGAGGTCAGGCGCAGCAGGTTGGTCCAGGCGTCGGCCTTGGCCAGCATCCGACGCGAGGAGCGGACCTCGATCCTCGGGGCGACCTCGACCCCGCACGCCTGGGTCAGCCGCGCCCACATCGCCTTGGCCGCGCGGACCTTGGCGACGCCGGTGAAATATTCCCCATCCAGACTGACGCCGAGCACGATCCTACCGAAGGCGTCTTCCATCGTCAGCCCCTGGCGCACCAGAGCCTTGGCGTAGGCCACGGCGCTGGCGGCCATCACCGCGAGCTCTTCGGTATTGGAGCCGCCGGCCTCGTGGACAGCGCGGCCGGTGGCCAGGAACAGGCTGGCCTTCACGTAGGTCTGGGCAAGGCGCGAGGCGACCGTGGCGGCGTTGAAGACGTGGCTCTCGATCGGACCGGGGCTGACGCCGGCGATCGCGAAAGCGGTGAGGGGATCCAGGTGGAAAGCCAGCGGGGCATTGGGCGCGGCCTTGGCCAGAGCGCCCAGCCAGTCAGCGGCCTTGGGACCCAGGAAGCCGGCGTCGAGAGCGACGGGGGCGAGGTCCACCAGCACGCCCGACAGCGCCTTGGCCAAGTCCTCGGCTGAGCCAATCGCAACGCCGTTCGCGCCGGTCGGATCGATCTGCAGCAGCACCGAGGCCGCGCCGTTCTCCAGGTCGGTCAGAACGTCCTTGGCGGTATGCGACACGTCGGGATGGGCGGCGCGCATGCGCAGGTCCCAGGGACGGTCGGGATCGCGGGCGCGCAGGTCGCGGGCCACGGCGACGCCGTCTTCGGCCGTGTAGAGCGGTTGAATCGTCAGGCCATCGGGCGTCTTGACCGTCAGGGCGTCGTCGAAGCTCTGGCCCTTCAGGGTCTTCTCGACCAGGGCCATCCAGCAGGCGCGCGTCGCGTCGTCGCCTTGGGCGCCAAAATCCTCGGCTAGGGACGTCGTCGGCACGGTCAAAGCGTCTCTCTCCTGCGGTGCAGCATTTTTTGTCTTTTGGACGGTGATGCGCTCCTGCCCTTACGGCCGTCAAGTCTTGCGCAGAAGTCGAACGCGCGTTTAATCTGATCGGTGATCACATATTCGGCGTCTCAAGCCGATCTCCGAAGGGGAGCTTTTCCATGGCCCTGCCGCCCATCCTGCGTGACCGCCTGCGTCTGCCGGTCATCGCCTCGCCGCTGTTCATCATCAGCAATCCCGACCTGGTGATCGCCCAGTGCAAGGCCGGGATCGTCGGGTCGTTCCCGTCGCTGAACGCCCGTCCGATCTCGCAGCTGGACGAGTGGCTGCACCGCATCACCGAAGAGCTGGCCGCCCACGACCGCGCTCACCCCGAAGCCCCGTCGGCCCCGTTCGCGGTCAACCAGATCGTCCACAAGACCAACAACCGGCTCGAGGAAGACATCGCGCTGTGCGTGAAGCACAAGGTGCCGGTGGTCATCACCTCGCTGGGCGCGCGCGAGGACCTGAACGCCGCGATCCACTCGTACGGCGGCATCACCTTGCACGACATCATCAACGACCGGCACGCCCACAAGGCCATCGAGAAGGGCGCAGACGGTCTGATCCCGGTCGCGGCGGGCGCGGGCGGTCACGCCGGCACCCTGTCGCCGTTCGCCTTGATCCAGGAGATCCGCCAATGGTTCGACGGGCCTGTGGCGCTGTCGGGCTCGATCGCCTCGGGCCGCTCGATCCTGGCCGCCCAGGCCATGGGCGCGGACCTGGCCTATATCGGCTCGGCCTTTATCGCGACCGAAGAGGCCAACGCGATCGAGGGCTACAAGCAGGGTATCGTCGAGGGGCGCGCCGACGGCATCGTCTATTCGAACCTGTTCACCGGCGTGCACGGCAACTACCTGCGCTCGTCGATCGTCAATGCGGGGCTGGACCCGGAGAACCTGCCGGTCAGCGATCCGTCCAAGATGAGCTTCGGCTCGGGCGGCAACCAGGAGGCCAAGGCTTGGCGCGACATCTGGGGCTCGGGCCAGGGCATCGGCGCGATCGACAAGGTGCTGCCGGCCGCCGAACTCATCGCGCGCTTCGCCGACGAGTACGAGCAGGCCAAGGCCGAACTGGCGGCCAAGACGGCGCTTACGTCCGGAAATCACTTGGCTTTCGCCGCCGAGTAGACGGGTGAAGCACGGGGACAGGGCGTCGCCTGTCCCCGGTCCTCGCGGCGCGGCGATGCTGGGAGCGAGATCAACCGCTCCCGGAGCCGCCCTATGTTCGATGAAACGACGCCCCGCCTTGGCCTGCCCTATGTGGTCGCCGCCCAGGCCCAGAAACATATCCCGATCAATGAGAGCCTGGCCCGGCTGGATGGCCTGGTGCAGCTGGCGGTCGAAAGCCGGTCGGTCACCGTGCTGCCGGCCAATCCCGTCAGCGGCAACGTCTGGATTTGCGCCTGGGCCGGCGCGCTCGCCGGAACCCTGATGCGCTTCGAGGCAGGCGCCTGGGAGGCGCTGACGCCGGCCGAGGGCGTGCTGGCCTGGGTCAAGGACGAGAACCAGATGGTCGCCTTCGACGGCGCGGCCTGGGTCCCCCTGTCGGCCACCTTCCGCAGCACGATCGCCGCCCAGACGCCGAATCTTGCCAACACGCGCCTGGAGGTGCTGGAGCAGGAGGTCACCGTCTCGGGCGCCTCGACCGCGACCAGCATCGCCATCCCGAGCCGCGCCATCGTGCTGGCCGTCTCGACCCGCACCACGGCCGCGATCACCGGCGCGGCGTCGTACAATTGCGGGGTCTCGGGCGAGGCCAGCAAGTTCGGCGGCTCGCTGGGCGTGGCCAAGAATTCCAGCAACATCGGGGTGATCGGCCCGACGGCCTTCTATGCCGACACGCCGGTGCTGCTCACGGCGGTGGGCGGGAACTTCGTCGCCGGGAAGGTAAGGGTGGCTATCCACGTTTTGAGGTTCGACGCGCCCGCCGCGGTCGCCTGACGCGTTGACGGCGGCGGCTCAGGCGGCTACACGCGCCTCACCTTTGGGGAGTAGCCGCCCGCATCTATCAGCGGGCCCCGCCGTCAACACACTTGGTCTTCGGACCATGGCGCGGGGAAGGGAGGCGACTTTAGAGCTTCCTTGGCGAGACCAATGGCGCCGATTTTCATCCGGGCCGGGTGGACGTCGACGCTATTGGCATGCGCCCGGCCCGGAGGACTATTTCAGTGGAAAGCCTGCTCGTCTCGACCCTGGTCGTGGCCATCGCCGAAATCGGCGACAAGACCCAGCTCCTGGCCATCATCTTGGCCACGCGGTTCAAGAAGCCGATCCCGATCATCTTAGGGATTCTGGTCGCCACCCTGGCCAACCACGCCCTGGCCGCCACGGCCGGCTACTGGGTCGCCGACTTCCTGAGCGGCGCCTGGTTCAAGTGGGCCATCGCCATCTCGTTCATCGCCATGGCCGGCTGGGCTCTGATCCCCGACAAGGCCGATGACGAGGAAGGCCAAAGCGCCGGCCGCTACGGCGTGTTCGTGACCACGGCCATCGCCTTCTTCCTGGTCGAGATGGGCGACAAGACCCAGATCGCCACGGTCGCTTTGGGCGCCAAGTTCCACTCGATCTTCTGGGTCGCCGCCGGCACCACCCTGGGCATGATGCTGGCCAATGTTCCCGCCGTGTACTTGGGCGAGGCCGCGACCAAGATCGTGCCGCTGAAGTACGTCCGGATGGGCGCGGCGCTGATCTTCCTGTTGCTTGGCATCTGGCAGGTGGCTGAGCTGACGGGGCTGTTGAAGTAGACGGCCTAACGGCTATGAGGGGCGGAGCATGGAGTTCCGCCCCTCATGACCGAGCACCCCCGCGGCTGGGAATTCTGGATCGACCGGGGCGGTACGTTCACCGACATCGTGGCGCGGCGGCCGGACGGATCGCTGGTCACCCACAAGCTGCTGTCGGAAAACCCTGAGCACTATGCCGACGCCGCCGTTGCCGGCGTCCGAGTGCTGCTGCCGGAAGGCGCGGCGATCGACGCGGTGAAGATGGGCACCACCGTGGCCACCAACGCCTTGCTGGAGCGCAAGGGCGAGCCGACGGTGCTGGCGATCACCAGCGGCCACGCCGATGCCCTGCGGATCGGCTATCAGGCGCGGCCCAAGCTGTTCGAGCGCCATATCGTCAAGCCCGAAGCCCTTTACGACCACGTCGTCGAGATCGATGAGCGGATGAGCGTCGAGGGCCAGGTGCTGCGGTCGCTGGACGAGACAGCCGCTCGAGCCGGTTTGCAGGCCGCCTTCGACGAAGGCTTCCGGGCTATCGCCATCGTGTTGCTGCACGGCTTCCGCTTCACCGACCACGAGGCGCGGGTCGCGGCGATCGCGCGCGAGATCGGCTTCACCCAGGTGTCGGTCAGCCACGAGGTCAGCCCGCTGATGAAGCTGGTCGGACGGGGCGACACCACGGTGGTCGACGCCTACCTGTCGCCGATCCTGCGGCGCTATGTCGATCAGGTGGCCGGTGCGCTGGGCCACGACACGCGGCTGCTGTTCATGCAGTCGAACGGCGGCCTGACCGACGCGCGGGCGTTTCGGGGCAAGGACGCCATCCTGTCCGGCCCGGCCGGCGGCGTGGTCGGCATGGCGCGGACGGCCGGCGAGGCCGGGTTCGAGCGGGTGATCGGTTTCGACATGGGCGGCACCTCGACCGACGTCTGCCACTATGCCGGCCAGTACGAGCGAGCGTTCGAGACGGTGGTGGCCGGCGTGCGGATGCGCGCGCCGATGATGAACATCCACACCGTGGCGGCCGGCGGCGGCTCGATCTGTAGCTTTGACGGCGCGCGGTTGCGGGTCGGTCCGGCCTCGGCCGGCGCGGTTCCAGGGCCGGCGGCCTATCGCCGAGGCGGGCCGCTGACGGTCACCGACTGCAACGTCATGCTGGGCAAGCTGCGGCCCGAGTTCTTCCCCAAGGTGTTCGGCCCCAACGCCGACCAGCCGCTGGACGCCGAGGCGGTGACGCGCGGCTTCGAGGCGGTGTCGGCGCAGATCGAAGCGGCGACCGGCAGGGCGATGACCCCGCAGGAGGTCGCCGAGGGCTTCGTCACCATCGCCGTGGAGAACATGGCCAAGGCCGTGCGGCAGATCTCGATCCAGCGTGGCTACGACGTCACACGCTATGTGCTGGCCTGCTTTGGCGGCGCGGGGGGGCAGCATGCCTGCCTGGTGGCCGATGCGCTGAGCATGACCAAGGTGATGATCCACCCGTTCGCCGGTGTCCTCTCAGCCTACGGCATGGGCCTGGCCGACCTGCGCCTGATCCGCGAGGAGACGGTGGAGCGGCCGCTGGACGCGGTGGGTGACTTGGCTGCGCGCGCGAAGGTGCTGGCGGCCGAGGCGGAAACCGCTCTGCGCGGCCAAAACGTGCCGATGGCCTCGGTCGAGACCGTCGCCAGCTTGCGGGTGAAATACGCCGGCACCGACACGCCGCTGGTCGTGCCGTTCGGCGATCGGGTCCGCGAGGAGTTCGAAGAGCTGCATCAACGTCGCTTCGGCTTCACCTCGCCGACGACGGCGCTGGTGGTCGAGACGCTGTCGGTCGAGGCGATCGGGCATTCGGATGCGGGAGACGCACCGGAACCTAAATCTAGTGCGTCTGCGGAAGTCGCTCCGCTTGCCAGCATCGAAGCCCGCATGGCCGGAGAACTCCACAGCACGCCCGTCTTCGACCGAGAGGCCCTGGCGATCGACGCCGAGGTCCTCGGCCCCGCCATCATCCGCGAAGCCACCGGCACGACCGTCGTCGAACCCGGCTGGCGGGCCACCGTCGACGCCCACCTGAACCTGATCCTCGACCGCGTCGTCGCCCTGCCGACCCGCAAGGCCATCGGCACCGAAGCCGATCCCGTCATGCTGGAGGTGTTCAACAACCTCTTCATGGCCGTGGCCGAGGAGATGGGTTTCGCCCTCCAGAACACGGCCTATTCGGTCAATATCAAGGAGCGGCTGGACTTCTCCTGCGCCCTGTTCAGCCGCGACGGCGACCTGATCGCCAACGCGCCGCACATGCCGGTGCACCTGGGCTCGATGGGCGACAGCGTGCGGGCTATCCGTGACGCGCGCGAGCATGACGGACGCGGCATGAAGCCCGGTGACGTCTACATGCTGAACGCCCCCTACAACGGCGGCACCCACCTGCCGGACGTGACGGTGGTCATGCCGGTGTTTGACGTGGCGGGCGCCTTGCTGTTCTACGTCGCCGCACGGGGCCACCAGGGCGACATCGGCGGGATCACGCCAGGTTCGATGCCGCCGACCAGCAAGACGGTCGAGGAGGAGGGGGTCCTCATCGAGAACTTCCTGCTGGTCGAGGGCGGGCGGTTCCTGGAGGCCGAGACGCGGGCGCTGCTGGCCTCGGGCAAGTGGCCGGCGCGCAATCCTGATCAGAACATCGGCGACCTCAAGGCCCAGATCGCCGCCTGCGCGCGCGGGGCCGAGGCCCTGACCGGCATGGTCGCCGAGTTCGGCCAGGACGTCGTCGAGGCGTACATGGCCCACGTCCAGGACAATGCCGAGGAGGCCGTCCGCCGCGTGCTGGCGACGATGGAGAGCGGATTGTTCGCCTATGAGCTGGACGACGGCTCGGTCGTGAAGGTGGCCATCGCGGTCGACCAGCAGGCCCGCACCGCTCGCGTCGACTTCACCGGCACCAGCGACCAGGTGCCGACCAACTTCAACGCTCCGGCCTCGATCTGCCGAGCGGCGGCGCTGTACGTGTTCCGCACCCTCGTCGATGACGAGATCCCGATGAACGACGGCTGCCTGCGGCCGGTCGAGCTGGTCATCCCCGAAGGCTCGATGCTCCGACCGCGCTATCCGGCGGCGGTGGTGGCCGGCAATGTCGAGACCAGCCAGGTGGTGGTCGACGCCCTCTATGGCGCGCTGAACGTCATGGCCGGCGCGCAGGGGACAATGAACAACTTCACCTTCGGCGACGCGCGGCGGCAGTACTACGAGACCATCTGCGGTGGTTCGGGCGCCGGGCCGGACTTCGCCGGGACCGACGCGGTCCAGACCCACATGACCAACAGCCGCCTGACCGATCCCGAGGTGTTGGAGACCCGCTATCCGGTGCTGGTCGAGGCCTTCTCGATCCGGCGCGGTTCGGGCGGGCAGGGGGCTCAGCGGGGCGGCGACGGCGTGGTGCGCCGGATCGGCTTCCGCGAGCCGATGACCGCCACCTTGCTGTCCAACCGCCGCCGCGTGCCGCCGTTCGGGCTGGAAGGCGGTGGTCCTGGCCAGGTCGGCGCGGCGCGGGTCGAGCGGGCCGATGGCGCCGTGCAAACCATGGCCGCCACCGATCTCGTCGAGGTCGGCGCCGGCGATGCGATCGTCATCGAGACGCCGGGCGGCGGCGGTTGGGGGAAGGCATGAAGGCCAGCGTACTCTTCGTCTGCATGGGCAACATCTGTCGCTCGCCCCTGGCCGAAGGCGCGTTCCGGGCCGAGGCGCAGCGGCTGGGCCTGGACGTCACGGTCGACAGCGCCGGCACTGGCGGCTGGCACAAGGGCGATCCGCCCGATCCCCGCGCCATCGCCGTGGCCCGCCGCAACGGCGTCGACATCAGCGGCCTGAAGGCCCGCCAGGTGAAGCCGGACGACTTCCGGACCTTCACCCACATCTACGCCCTGGACCACGACAACCTGCGCGGCCTCTTGCAGGTCGCGCCCTCGGACGCGACCGCCGAGGTCGGGCTGCTGCTGAACCTGGTGGAAGGGCATGCGGGCCGCGCGGTGGCCGACCCCTACTATGGCGACGACGCTGGTTTCGACGTGACCTGGAACGACGTGGAGATGGCCGCGCGGGCGCTGGCCCAGCGGCTGGTGGAAGAGGGCTGGCGCTAGGGGCTAGTGCAGCGTCGGCCGCTTCACCGGCTGAACCACGACCTCCGGCTCGTCGAACCGCATCGGCAGGGCCATGCCGTCACTGGCCAGGGCCATGTTCAGGAACCGCGCCATCACCGTGACGCTCTCGGGCGTGACCACCATGCCTTCGATCAGCCGGCCGGCGATTTCGGGCGAGGCGGGGCAGACGCCGCAGGCGGTGATCAGGCGCTGCTCGTCGTCGGCGTAGCCCTTGCAGCAGGGCGCGGACACGCAGAGGGGGCGGCGCACCTGGCCTTCGATGGCGCTCATCATCAGGATGAAGGCGCTGGCCACGCGGGCCGAGACCAGGCCGCCGGCCTTCTTGGACAGCCGCTGGCCGGGCTCTTCGCCCAGCACCCGGGCCGTCACCCACTGGCGCAGCATCCACAGCAGGATCCGCTCGCCATCGGCCAGCCCGACCGGGCCACAGTGATTCAGGTGAGTCTCGTGGAAAGGGTCGGGCCGCACGCCGGAAATCTCCTCGCCAAGCAGGGGGCCGACACCCGCCGTGGCGAACCGATCTCGGTGAGCGGCCCGACGCGTTCTTGCGAACACTTCGCAACTAAACGCGAGGCGCAGTTGCGAGTCAATTGCAAAAATGTCGAGCTCGGATCAGCCGCCGAAACCGCCCTTGTAGCCGCCGCTGCTGCGGGCGTAGCTGCGACCGCCGCCGAAGCCGCCGCGCGACACGACCGACGTGCGGGTCTGGATCTTGGGCGGGGCGTTGCGGATGGCGTCCGGCGGATCGATGCTGGTCTTGCTGATCGTCGTCCGGCCGGTGCCGTAGTCACGGCCCAGGCGTCCGCCATAGGTCGAATAGTAACCGCCGCCATACTCGTCGTTCCGGCGATACATGCCGGTGCCGCGATAGCCGCCGCCGTCCAGCATCTGGCCGATCACGAAACCTGCCAACAGGGGCGTGAAGAAGCTGCCGCCACCGTTCTCGCCGCCGCGCGGCACGCAGTTGCCGACGCCGTAGACGTCCTCGCACGAGGCGCGGGCCTCGTAACGCGGGGCGTTCTTCTGGTCGTCCTTCTGGGCCGCGGCATAGGAGGTGTCGCACTGGGCGTCGGGCACCTCGTTGGCGGCCTTGCATTCCTCCAGCGACTTGTAGCTGAAGGCCTCGACCTGCTCGCCGCGGTTGGGGTCCCAGCTGGCCTGGGGCGAGGGATCGTCGCAGCCGGACAAGGTCAGGGCCGTGGCCCCGGCCAGCATGGTGGTGAGTTTCAATGAGCTCGAGCGCTTGCGCATGGTCTCAGGTCCTCACGACGTCATGCAGGCGGCGTTCAGCAGGCCGACCGTGATCGAGATGCCAGCCAGATAGACGCCGATGGAGATCTCGTTGTTCTCGACCCGCGCCTTGACGTCGCGCAGGGCCAGCAGGCGCACGCCGGTGAAGGCGGCGATCTGGACGACGCCGGCCACGGTGGCCCAGGCGGCGAACTCGGGCAGGCTGACGGTGTGGCTCAGGGCCGAAGCCAGGGGCAGGGCGTAACCGATCAGCGCGCCGGCCAGGGCGATGGCGGCCGTGATGTTGCCGTCCCGGATCAGCGCCTTCTCGTTATAGGGTGTCACCCACTGGTAGATGTACTTGAAGGCGATGGTGAACAGGCCAGCCACGACGAAGGCCAGCAGGAACGCCGTCGCGCCGTCCTGGAATGCGCTGAAGTCGAACATCTGGCTTTGGCCCCTCATCAAGCTTTGAATTCGCCCACCGACAGCGGCAGGCCGATCATCGTTTCGTGGCTGACGTCCTTGCTGTCCTCCGGCTCCACGCTCAGGGCCAGCAGCAGCTCACGCCCGTCGCCGCCGGCGAGGTCGCGGTGGAACAGCATAACGGTCTGGAACAGGCGGCGGTCGGGCTGGTCGGCCTCACGGTCGTAATAGACGTCTTCCCACAGCGTCACCGGCTCCTGCTGTTCGGCCTCGTCGCCGAACCACAGGCGGGTGTAGGCGGGCAGGCCCTCGGGCTGGAACGTGCGGGCGCTTAGCCGCGCGGTCCACAGGTCGCGGTCACTCCGGTCGGCCGGATACTCGCTGGCCCATGGCACGAAGATGGTGAAGTCGTTGGCTTTCTGGCCCTCGCGATCGTCCGAGACGACCTGGAACAGGATCTCGTCGTCCGTATAGAAGCGATGCACGAACGCGCCGTCGTTCAGCTGGATCAGGCCCTGGGCCGTGATCTCCAGCGTGTCGCGATCGAGGGCGAACCTGGTCTCGGCGCCCAGGCGTCGCCAGGCCAGCGGGTCCAGCACCACGGTCCGGCCGATCGTCACGTTGCGAATGACGGGCAGGGCAGGGCGAGCGCCCTCTTTTCTGCCGAAAAGTTTTCCGAACATCGCGCTGCGCGTGCCCTCAAATGCGTGGCCGGCATACCTATCTGAACGGGGATGCCGGCTCTACCCCAAGGCGCGCTTGCCCTAAGGAGAAGTCGGTCGCAGGATGCCGTCGAACCACGTCTTGTCAAGCGTACATGTTATGCGTACATGTAACGCATGCCGGTAAAGCCGACCCGAAGCGCCCAGGCCGCTGAAAGAACCCGAGCGTGGCGCGAAGCGCGCCGCGTCGCCGGCTTCGTGAAGATCGAAGTCTGGGCCCCGGCGGCATGCAAGCCCGACATCCTTTCGGCCGTCCAGTCGATCGTCGTGGAATCGGTGCGCGGGCCGGCCCTCAAGACCAACCCCCATCCCCCCAAGGGCGTCAGACACATGGACTCCGTTATCGACACCGCCTGGACGATCCACAGCCTGCGCGACGCGCTGGTGGACAGCGCCCTCGTGCGCGAGGACGAGCTGACCGCCACCGTCGTCGAGGGCGTCGAGCCCGTGCTGCAGGTCGTGATGCACGAGTTCGGCGACCTGCCGATCTATGTCAGCGGCGGCGCGCTGCAACTGGTCGTCTCGACCCTGCTGTGGCCCTGCGACGAGCAGAACGACCGCGCGGCCTTCAACGAGTTTCTGCTGAAGGCCCAGAAGATCGTGCCGCTGTCGAATTTCGGTATCACCAGCGTCGACGGCCGTGACTATTACGAGCTGATGGGCGAGATCTCGTCCAAGACCACCTTGCAGACGCTGGTCATCGAGCTGCGCACCCTGGCCGACAACGCCATCGCCGCTGCCAGCGACCTGCGCGACACCTTCGAGAAGAGCCGCGTCGCGGCCGCCTAAAGAACCGGACCTGGAGACTTAACTGATGTCGATCTGGAGCAAGCTCTCGGCCCTGTTCCGTGGGACCGCGCATGACGGCGCGCAGACCATCGTGGACGCCAACGCCCTGAGGATCCTGGACCAGGAAATCCGCGACGCCGACAACGCCCAGGGCAAGGCCCGGGACGAGCTGGCCAAGCTGGTCGCCCGCCGCCGCAGCCTGGAGACCGAGGTCGCCCAGCTGACCGACCAGTCGAAGAAGTACGAGTCGTCGGCCCGCGCGGCGATGAACAAGGGCGACCAGGCCCTGGCCCTGGAAGTGGCCCAGCGCATCGCCGACCTCGAGAAGGACGCGGGTCAGAAGGCGACTCAGATGACCGAGCTGCGCACGGCCGAGGACCGGCTGCGCACGATCATCGCGCAGACCGACACCAAGGTCGAAGCGCTGCGTCGCGAAATCGAGATCGTGAAGGTCAACGAGAGCGTCCAGAAGGCTCAGGCCGCCGTCATTTCGCGCTCGGGCTCGGCCAGCGGCGTCGTCGGTTCGGCCGCCGATAGCCTCAAGCGCATCAAGGAGCGCCAGTCGGTCCGCGAAGAGCAGTTCCGCCTGCACAACGAGACCGAGGACCGCAAGACGGGCGCGGATCTGGACGCCAAGCTCGCGGCCGCCGGCATCCTGCCGGGCGGTGGCGGCGCTGAGGACGTGTTGGCTCGCCTGATGGCTCCGAAGGACGAGGCTCTTCCCGCCCCGGTGCTGGCCATCGAGGACAAGCAAAAAGTGGCTCGGGACGGCTCGGACGCCTGATGCGCCGTCTCACCCTGACGCCTCGGTCGGACTGGAAGTCCAAGGCCGAGGCGGTCGGCTTCACCTGGCACCACGCCGACGGCCGACGCTACTGGGACGAGCGGGCGGCCTACGCCTTCACGCTCGAACAGATCGAGGGCCACATCGAGCCCGCGACCGAGGCGCTGCACAAGCTGTGTCTGGAGCTGGTCGAGGACGCTGTGCAGAGCGACGCGCTGATGGCGCGGCTGCAGATCCCGGAAGCCTCGCGTGACGTGGTCGCCGCCTCGTGGAAGGCGCGCGATCCCTCGCTCTATGGCCGCTTTGACTTCTTCTACGACGGCGCAGGGCCGCCCAAGCTCTACGAATACAACGCCGACACCCCGACCAGCATCTATGAGGCGGGCGTGTTCCAGTGGCTGTGGCTGGAGGACCTGATCCAGCGCGGCGCGCTGCCGGAGAGCACCGACCAGTTCAACAGCCTGCACGACCAGCTAGCCGAGCGGTTCAAGGCGATCTTCCCGAATGGCGGCTTCGTCCACTTCGCCAGCGTCCCCGACTTCGTCGAGGACCGCCAGACGGTGCGGTTCCTGGAGGACATGGCGACCCTGGCGGGGCTGGAGCCCAAGTTCGTGCCGATCCAGGAGATCGGTCTGGACGCCGATGGCCGTTTCGTCGACCAGGACAACTATCTGATCGGCGCGATCTTCAAGCTGCATCCCTGGGAAGAGATGCTGCGCGAGCCCTATGCGGCCAATATCGCCGCCTCCAAGACCCTGTTCCTGGAGCCGCCCTGGAAGGCGGTGCTGTCGAACAAGGCTCTGCTGCCGCTACTGTGGGAGCGCAACCCGGGCCATCCGAACCTGCTGGAGACCTATTTCGACGACGACCCCAAGGTCGAGCGCCTGGGTAACAGCTACGCCCGCAAGCCGCTGTTCAGCCGCGAAGGCGCGAACGTCGAGCTCTGGAAAGACGGCCGCAAGGGGCGGGTGCTGGACCAGGGCTATGGCGAGGAAGGCTGGATCCGCCAGGAACTGAAGCCCCCGCCCAAGTTCGGCGTGAACTATCCGGTGGTCGGCTCGTGGGTCATCGGCGATCAGGCGGCCGGGATTGGCGTGCGCGAGGACCGCGGCCGCGTGACCCGCGACCGCTCGCGGTTCGTGCCGCACATCATCGAGGGCTGAGGGGCCGAGAACCTCGTCCTTCGACAGGCTCAGGATGAGGTTCTCTACTGACGCCGCCTATCCTTGATCCTCATCCTGAGCTTGTCGAAGGGCGAGGATCACGCGCGGCGCTTGCCATGTGTTTCAACCCGGTAGGAAACCGGTATCATTCCCCGGATATCAAGGCGTTCAACGACAATGACGCCTTCGGGGAGAGACGTCCGGATGACCTACCGCGCCGCCGCTATCGGCATGTTCCTGTCCACGAGCCTTCTGGCCGCGCCCGCCTTCGCCAGCGTGATCGGGACTAACACGCCGGCCCAACCGATCACCGCCGAACGCATCGCCAAGCTGCCGGCCGCGCAGCAGCCGGCGTGGAAGGCTTACCTCGCCCGCTCGGACGCCCAGGAGAAGGCCGACCGCGCCGCCCTGGCCGCTGAGCTGAAGCCTGGCGAGACCGCGCCTGCGCCGCCGCCGACCGGTCACGGCGATGGCGGCATGCCGCTGAACAAGGACGCGGCCTGGTACGCCTCGCCCGAGGCTCGCCACGTCGCCGACGTCATCGTCAGCTTCCAGACCCCGGCCGGCGGCTGGAGCAAGAACCAGGACCGCACCGGCGCCCTGCGCCTGCCGGGCCAGCCCTGGGCGTCGGACAACAACTCCAAATACCTGACCGAGAACGACTTCGACGCCGCCCGCGACCCCAAGTGGGGCTATGTCGGCACGCTGGACAACAACGCCACCATCACCGAGCTGCGCTTCCTGGCCAAGGTCGCCGCCCAGGCGCCGGGCAAGGATGGCCAGGCCTATCGGGCGAGCTTCCTGAAAGGCGTGCATTACCTGCTGAACGCCCAGTTCCCGAACGGCGGCTGGCCGCAGGTCTGGCCGCTGGAAGGCGGCTACCACGACGCCGTCACCTTCAACGACAACGCCGTCTCCGAAGCCGCCGATCTGCTGACCGAGGTGTCCGAAGCCAAGCCGGAATTCGCCTTCGTCCCGGCCGACCTGCGCGCCAAGGCCGGCGTCGCCGCCAAGAAGGGCCGCGCGGTCATCGTCGCCTCGCAGATCCGCGTCGACGGCAAGCTGACCATCTGGGGCCAGCAGGCCGACCCGTTCACCCTCGCTCCCGTCGCCGGCCGCAACTTCGAGCCGCCGGCCCTGTCGACGGGCGAGAGCGCCGACCTGCTGACCTATCTGATGAGCCTGCCCGATCCGACCCCGGCCGAGGTCGCCGCCGTCCATGCGGGCGTCGCCTGGCTGAAGGGCGCGGCGATCACGGGCAAGGCCTGGACCGGCGGCAAGGGCAATCCCGAAGGTCGCCGTCTGGTCGACCAGCCGGGCGCGGGCCCGCTGTGGTCGCGCTACTACAGCACGGCCGGCAAACCGGTCTTCGGCGAGCGCGACAAGACCCTGCGCGACGACGCCAACGAACTCTCGCTGGAGCGCCGCAACGGTTATGCCTGGTTCGGCACGGGTCCGGCCAAGGCGATCACGATGTACGAAGGCTGGGCCAAGACCCACCCGGCCAAGTAGGGCCTCAGAGCGCGCGCAGGATGCGGACCGCCTCGGCCACGGCCGCTTGGTCCGTATCCCGCAGCTCGGGCGGCACAAAGCCCATGGCGCCCAGGCGCGAGGCCGGATCGGCGCCCGGCAGCGTCCCGGCGAACGAGCCGTGCACCTCGCGCACGCCGGTCTTGCGGACCAGCTCGGCGACATTGCTGGCCCGCACCCCAGCGCCGGCCAGGATGGCGATGCGGTCGCCGGCTTGGCTCACCAGCGCGGCGATCTGTTCGGCGCCCGCCTGGGCGGTCAGGGCGCCGCCCGAGGTCAGGATGCGCTCGAAGCCCAGCTCGACGGCGATCTCCAGCGACGCGGCCTGGTCGGCCACGAAGTCGAACGAGCGGTGCAGGGTCATGCCCAGGCCCTCGCAGTGCTTGGCCAGCATCTCGAGCGCCTCGACGTCCAGCTCGCCGTCCGGGCGGTTGGCGCCGATCGCCACGCCGGCCAGGCCGTAGCCGCGCACCGCGTCGATGTCGCGCCGCATGGCGTCCAGGTCACGGGCGTCGAAGCAAAAGTCGCCATTGCGTGGCCGGATCATCGGATAGATCGGGATCGGCGCTTCTGAGGCCAGCGCCATCAGGCCGGGGGCAGGGGTCAGGCCCTGCAGGCCCAGCGCCGCGCAAAGTTCGATCCGATCCGCGCCGCCCGCGATCGCCGCCGCCAATCCGGCGGGCGTATCGACACAGACTTCCAGAAGAATGTGATCGGCGGCCATGGTGTCTTTCCAGGTCATGCTAGGGAATCAGCGCGGTCTTCTTGGAGCACACGGATGTTGAATCGTAGAGGCCTGATCGGCGCGTCCCTGGCCGGATCGGCGCTGTTGAGCGGCAAGGCGTCAGCCGGCGAGACGATCACCAAGCTGGATGGTCCGTGCGTGATCTCCACCTGGGACTTCGGCGTCGCCGCCAACCAAGCCGCGTGGGCGGTGCTGTCCAAGGGCGGCCGGGCGCTGGACGCCGTCGAGGCCGGGGCGCGTATCCCCGAGCAGGACCTGAAGAACCACAGCGTCGGCCGGGCTGGCTATCCCGACCGCGACGGCCACGTCTCGCTGGACGCCTGCATCATGGACGAGCTGGGCAACTGCGGCTCGGTCGCGGCCCTGGAGCACATCGCCCACCCGATCTCGGTCGCCCGCCGGGTGATGGAGAAGACCCCGCATGTGATGCTGGTCGGGGCCGGCGCCCTGCAGTTCGCGATCGAGCAGGGCTTCACCTACGAGGAGCTGCTGACTCCGGAATCCAAGGCCGCCTGGGAGGCCTGGAAGAAGGACGCCAAGTACGCGCCCAAGGCCAATAGCGAGGTCGGCGATTACGGTAAGACCACCGGCCAGCTGGGCACGCCGGGCGGGGCCAACAACCACGACACCATCGGCATGCTGGCCATCGACGCCAAGGGCAATATCGCCGGCGCCTGCACAACCAGCGGCATGGCCTGGAAGATGCGCGGCCGGGTCGGCGACAGCCCGATCATCGGCGCGGGTCTGTATGTCGACAACGAGGTTGGCGGCGCGACCTCGACTGGCGTCGGCGAGGAGGTGATCCGCAATGTCGGCAGTTTCCTGGTCGTGGAGCTGATGCGCCAGGGCCGCTCGCCCGAGGCCGCCTGCCGCGAGGCCGTCGAGCGGATCCTGAAGAAGAAACCCCAGGCCAAGGACATCCAGGTCGGCTTCCTGGCGGTGAACAAGAAGGGCGAGGTCGGGGCCTGGGCGATCCAGTCGGGCTTCAGCTACGCCCTGTGCGACGGCAAGAAGCAGGACCTGCTGCTGCCGGGTAAAGCTACCTATCAAGTCGCGTCGTAAAGAGGGTAGGCGATCGCATAACGCGGTTATAGCGTGCCGCCCAAGTTCAGAGGGAGACCGCCATGTGTGACGACGATATCCACCCCGGCCTGGTTCACGATCCGCGCCTGTCGCGCCGCGCCTTCGGCCTGCTGACGGTGGCGGCCACGGGCGTCGCCTCGGTCGCCCGCGCCGACGACACGGTCGAGGAGAAGGACGTCACCATCAAGACCGCCGACGGCGAGGCCGACGCGGCCCTGTTCTATCCGAAGGGCAAGGGCAAGCACCCGGCGGTGCTGCTGTGGCCCGACGTCATGAGCCTGCGTCCGGTGTTCCGCGACATGGGCCGCCGCCTGGCCGCCGCCGGCTATGTGGTGCTGGTCCCCAACCTCTATTACCGGGTCAAGAAGGCGCCGGTGATCGACGGGACGTTCAACTTCGCCAACCCCGACGACCGCGCGAAGATCACGCCGCTGCGCGCCTCGGTGACGCCGGCCGGCACCTTCAAGGACGCCGAGGCCTATGTCGCCTTCCTCGACGCCCAGCCTCAGACCGACAAGGCCAAGAAGATCGGCGTGCAGGGCTACTGCATGGGCGGTCCGCTGTCGTTCCGCACTGCTGGCGCGGCTCCCGGCCGGATCGGCGCGGTGGCCACCTTCCATGGCGGCGGCCTGATCACCGCCGACGCCGACAGCCCGCACCTGCTGATCCCCAAGACCCACGCCTCGTACCTGATCGAGATCGCCGAGAACGACGATCAGAAGGAACCGGACGTGAAGGACAAGCTGAAGGCCGCCTTCGCCGAGGCCAAGCGCCCGGCCCAGGTCGAGGTCTTCGCCGGCGCGGCCCACGGTTGGACGGTCAAGGGCAGCCAAGTCTACAACGAGGCCGCCGCCGAGACGGCCTGGGCCAACCTGCTGGCGCTGTACAAGAAGGCGCTGGGCTAAGGTCTGGCGCATCGAAATCGAGCAATGACGGGAAGGCCCGCGTCTTCGACGGCGCGGGCCTTCGGCAAATCAGCCTCGAAGGTCGATAGCGTTCAGCCATGACTATTCGACCGCTTTTCCGATTTGCTCTCGCCGCGATTGTCGCCGCGTTCGCCCTGGCGAGCGGCGCCCACGCAGACCCGATCAAGGTCAAGGTCTTCGTGGCCGCCATGTTCGAGATCGGCGAGAACACCGGCGATCGCGCCGGCGAGTTCCAGCCCTGGTACGAACGCTACTGGCGCCAGAGCCCGCCCCGGACCGTGAAGGGCGCCCTCAAGCCCGTCTACTGCAATACCGACGGCGTCTGCGGTTCGATCCTGGGCATGGGCAAGGTCAATGCGTCGGCCTCGATGCAGGCCATCCTGCTGGACCCGGCCTACGACTTCTCGCAGGCCTATTTCATCCTCAGCGGCGTCGGCGGAACCCCGCCGTCGCGTGGGACGATCGGCGACGTCTCCTGGGCCACCTGGCTGGTCGACTATGATCTGGGCCATCGCTGGGCGCCGGAGGAGAACACGCCCGGCGCGCCGACCTTCATGCCGCGAGCCGGCTACGAGGAGTATCGCCGCTTCAAGCTGGATCCGACCCTGGTTGGTTGGGCCGTGCGCCTGTCGCAAGGCGCGCCGATGCAGGACAGCGACGCCGCCCGCCGCTACCGCATGCGTTATGCCGACGCTCGGGCGCGCGCGGCCCCCTCGGTCACGGTCGGCACGCACATGACCGGCGACACCTTCTTCCATGGGCCGGGCTTGTCGAAGGAGGCCCAATACATCGCCAAGCTCTACGGCGCCGACGACTATGTGATCACCGAGATGGAGGCCGTCGCCCTGGCGCTGGTGATCAAGCGCCAGTGGGGAACGGGGCGCATCCTGAGCCTGCGCGGCGCGGTGAACTTCGACCAGGGCGCGCCGGGTGAGACGACCCTGCAGCATCTCGACCCTGCGCCAGGCCAGACAGCCGGCGGCTTTGCCGAGACCGTCGCCAATATCGGCGTGGTCGGATCGCGGGTCGTGGACCACATCGTCGCCGACTGGCCGCAGTGGCGGGACGGTCCTCCGCCGCTCTGAGTCCTTTCACGGCGCCGCTCTTGCGGAAAGATAGGTAGGATGCTATCTATTTTAGATAGGAAGCTACCTATTTAAAAGATCGCCGTTCCATGACCTCTCCTCGCACCCTCGATGAACGCGCCTTCGCTGGCGCCTTGCTGCGTCTGGCGCGCGTGTACCGCAAGGAAGTCAATCGCGCCCTGGCCGCCCACGGCATCTCGGACGCCAAGGCCATGCCGGTGCTGCACATCGCCCGCGCCGGCGGCGGCATGCGCCAGGGGACCCTGGCCGAGGAGATTGGCGTGGAAGGGCCTTCGCTAGTCCGCATCCTCGACCAGCTGGCCCAGGCCGGCCTGGTCGAACGTCGTGACGACCCCTCCGACAAGCGCGCCAAGACCCTGCACCTGACCGCCGAAGGCCAGGCGCTGGCCGCCGTGGTCGAGGACGCCGTACAGGTGGTGCGGGCCCAGATGCTGACGGGTGTCAGCGACGCCGACCTTCAAGCCGCCCTGCGCACCTTCGCCGCCTTCGAGGCCGCCCTGGACGCCGCGGCCGGGCAGGGGGTCTAGGCTCCCATGTTCCCCAAGCTCGATCGGCATACGCTGCTGTTCTCGGTGAACAGTTTCGCGGCGGCGATGCTGGCCCTCTATATCGGTTTCGCCCTGGGCCTGCCGCGCCCGTACTGGGCGATGACCACCGCCTATATCGTCAGCCAGCCGCTGGCCGGGGCCGTGCGCTCCAAGGCCGTCTATCGTGTGCTGGGCACCATACTGGGCGCCATGGCCGCGGTGGCCCTCGTGCCGAACCTGGTCAACGCGCCGTGGCTGCTGTCGCTGGCCCTGGCCCTGTGGGTCGGCGGCTGTCTGACCATCTCGCTGCTGGACCGCACGCCGCGCAGCTATGTGCTGATGCTGGCCGGTTATACGGCCGCGATCATCGGCTTTCCCAGCGTCTCCCAGCCCGGCGCGATCTTCGACGTCGCCGTCTCGCGGGTGATCGAGATCGGCCTGGGCATCCTCTGCGCCACCCTGACCCACAGCCTGGTCTTCCCGCGTCCGGTGGGCGCGGTGCTGCGCGCGCGCCTGAAGACCTGGCTGGGCGAGGCCGACCGCTGGGCGCTGGACGTGCTGCGCGGCGAGGACGCCGAGGCCATCGCCCGCGACCGTCGCCACCTGGCCGCCGCCGCCAGCGAGATCCAGATGTTGGCCGTCCACCTGCCGTTCGACACCTCGCGCCTGCGCGAGACCACCGGCGTCGTCCGCGCCCTGCACGAGCGCATGCTGCTGCTGATCCCGCTGCTGTCGGGCCTGGCCGACCGCATGGAGGCCCTGCGTGAGGTCCGCGACGACCGCGTCCGCGCCGCCCTCAACACGGTGGTCACCTGGATCGAGGCTGGCTCGCCGCGCGACCAGGGCCTGGACCTGATCGAGCGCCTGCAGGACCTCGCCGCCCGTCGTCGCGGCGCGGCCTGGGACAGCCTGCTGATCGAGAGCCTGCTGGTGCGGCTGTCCGACGCCGTCCGCGCCCTGGCCGAGGGCCACGCCCTGATGGCGCGCCTGGACAATCCCGACGCCCCACTGTCGCCGGCCCTGGACGCCTCGGCTAGGGCTAAGGGCCTGCGCCCGATGCACGCCGACCTGCCGCTGGCCCTGCTGTCGGGCGGCGCGGCGGCGATCGCTATCCTGCTGTCCTGCGCGACCTGGATCCTGGCCGGCTGGGGCGACGGGGCGGCCGCGCCGGTGATGGCGGCGGTGTTCTGCTGCTTCTTCGCGGCGATGGACGATCCCGTGCCGGCCATCAAGAACTTCGGCCTGTTCTCGCTGTTCTCGCTGCCGCTGGCGGCGGTCTACATGTTCGCTATCCTGCCGGCGATTGACGGCTTTCCAATGCTGCTGCTGGTCATGGCCCCGCCGCTGCTGCTGCTGGGCCTCTATATCCCCAACCCCGCGACCATGGGCGCCGCCCTGGCCGTGCTGATGGGCTTCTGCAACGCCCTGGCTCTGCAAGAGACCTTCAGCGCCGACTTCGCCGGGTTCCTGAACGGCAATCTGGGCCAGTTCGTCGGCCTGCTGTTTGCGATCATGGTCACGGCCGGCCTGCGTTCGATGGGCGTGGACGCCAGCGCCCGACGGCTGCTGGTGCGCACCTGGAGGGGCCTGGCCCGTCTGGCCCGCGCCCGCCAGGCGCCCGAGCCCGCCGCCTTCGCCGCCATCCTGGTCGACCGTCTGGGCATGCTGACGCCCAAGCTGGCCCAGGCCGGCCAGCAGCATGACTTCGTCGGCGTCGACGCCCTGCGCGACCTGCGGGTCGGCATGAACCTGGTCGCTGTCCAGACCGCCCGTCCGGACCTTTCGCCCGAGGGCAAGAGCCAGCTGGACGCCGCCCTCGACGGCGTCGGCGAGCACTTCGCCGCCCTGGCCGCCGGCCACAGCCGCAAGCCCGGCGAGGACCTGCTGGCCCGTGTCGACGCCGCCCTGCGCAGCCTGTCGATCGCCCCCGCCGCCTCGGCCGTGCAGGGCGTCTCGGGCCTGGTCGGCCTGCGCCGCAACCTGTTCCCGGAGGCTCCCGCCTTCGTTCCGGAGATCGCCCGATGACCGGTGAACTCAATATCGACGGGGTCTTCCTGTCGTCCGTCCTGGTCTCGGCGGTGATCGCCCTGGCCGCCTCGTTCGTGCTGCGTCGCGCCCTGTCGAAGGTCGGAGTCTACCGCTTTGTCTGGCACCCGGCGCTCTTCGACACCGCCTTGTTCGTCATCCTCTGGGCCGCCGTCGTGACGGTTCCATCACCCCTGAAGTTCTGACCCATGCCCCCGCTGAAATCCGTTCTGATGACCACCGCCCGCGTCGCCGTCACTGGCGTCGTCGTCATCGCCGCCCTGGTCGGCGGCAAGGCGTTGTGGACCCACTACCAGGTCGATCCCTGGACCCGCGACGGCCGCGTCCGCGCCGATGTCGTGCAGGTGGCCCCCGATGTCTCGGGCCTGGTCACCCGGGTCGACGCCGCCAACGACCAGACGGTCAAGGTCGGCCAGCCGCTGTTCTATGTCGACCGCGAGCGTTACGCCCTGGCCCTGCGCCAGGCCGACGCCGCCGTCGAGGCCCAGCGCGCGGGTCTCGCCCAGGCCCGCCGTGAGCTCGTCCGCAACCGCGCCTTGGGCGACCTGGTCGCCGGCGAGGTCACCGAGCAGAGCCTGTCCAAGGTCGAGCTGAGCCAGGCGGCCCTGTCCCAGGCCCTGGCGGCGCGGGATGTCGCGGTGCTGAACCTCAAGCGCACCGTGGTGCTGGCCCCGACCGACGGCTTCCTGTCGGACCTGACCTTGCGCACCGGCGACTATGTCACCGCCGGCAAGCCGGTGCTGGCTCTGATCGACAGCCGCTCGTTCCGGGTCGAGGGTTATTTCGAGGAGACCAAGCTGTCAGGTCTGCGGATCGGCCAGCCGGTCAGCATCAAGGTGATGGGCGAGGATCGGCCGCTGAAGGGCCACATCCAGTCGATCGCCGCCGGCATCGAGGACCGCGACCGCGCCGCCAGCGGCAACCTGCTGCCCAACGTCAACCCGACCTTCAGCTGGGTGCGCCTGGCCCAGCGGGTGCCGGTGCGGGTGGCGCTGGACCAGACGCCGCATGACCTGCGCCTGATCGCCGGCCGCACCGCCACAGTGGCGGTGGTGGGAGCGGGTCGATGAGCCCGCTGAAGAGCCTCGCGGTCGCCGGCTCGCTGCTGGTGCTGACCGCCTGCACGACCGTCGGTCCGAACTACAAGCTGCCGGACGAGGCCAAGATCAACGCGCCGACGGCGCAGGGCGCTTTCCTGGGCGCGGCCTCGAAGGCCGTCAGCCAGGACCCGGTCCCGGCCGGCTGGTGGAAGCTCTATGACGACCCGGTCCTGAACGGCCTGGTCGAGGAGGCCCTGGCCGCCAACACCGACCTGCGCGTCGCCGCCGCCAACCTGGCCCGCGCTAGGGCCATCGCTGGCGAGGCCGACGATGCGGGCGGCTTCAAGGTCGGGGCCTCGGCCGCCGCCATGCACTCTCGCGAGTCCGGCGAGCAGTTCCTGAAGGCCGAGCAGCTGCCGGTCGAGAACCTGGCCGATGTGGGCCTGAAGGTCAGCTACCAGGTCGACTTGGTCGGCCGCCTCAAGCGCGCTTCCGAGGCCGCCCATGCCGACGCGGAGGCGTCGCAGGCCGCCCTGGATCTGGCTCGGGTCAGCGTCGCCGCCGACGTCGCCCGCGCCTATGTCGAGGCCTGCGCCAACGGCCACGAGCTGGCGGTGGCCCAGCGCACCTTGGATCTTCAGACCCGTAGCCTCACGGTCACCCAGAAACTGGTGAAGGCCGGTCGCGGCACGGCCGTCGACGTCACCCGCGCCCAGGCGCAGCTGGACCTGTCGCGCGCCAGCCTGCCGACCTACCAGAGCCGTCGCCGCGCGGCGCTGTACAAGCTGGCGACCCTGACTGGCAAGCCGCCGGCGGAGTTCCCCAAGGCGGTCGAAGCCTGCGTGGTCCCGCCGACCCTGACGCGTCCGATCCCGGTCGGCGACGGCGCGGCCTTGCTGAAGCGGCGCCCCGACGTGCGCCAGGCCGAGCGGACCCTGGCCGGGGCCACCGCCCGTATCGGCGTCGCGACGGCGGCGCTCTATCCCAGCATCACCCTAGGCGCCGGGGCGGGCTCGACGGGCCTGCTGGCCGACATCGGCACGGCTCCCGCCAACCGGTGGGGCCTGACCTCGCTGATCAGCTGGACCCTGCCGGGTGAGGGCGAGCGAGCACGGATCCGTCAGGCGGAGGCCGGGGCTGACGGGGCTCTGGCGCGGTTCGATGGCGTTGTGCTGACGGCGCTGCGCGAGACCGAGACCAGCCTGGACGCCTACGCCCACGACCTGCAACGGCAGGCGGCTTTGAAGGCTGCCCGTGACCAGGCGCAATTGGCCGAGAGCCAGGCCCAGCGTCTCTATCGCGCCGGTCGCAGTCCGTACCTCGCGGGCCTCGACGCCCAGCGCACACTGGCGGGGGCCGAGGCGCAGCTGGCGGCGTCGGACAGCCAGGTCGCGGCCGACCAGGTGAACCTGTTTCTGGCCTTGGGCGGCGGCTGGGAACGATAGCGGCGCCATAGGGCTTTGGGCTAAGCATAGCCTTTCGCCAAAGTAGAGTTCGCCTTTGCCCTTCGAAGCCCCGCCGCCCCCGGTCTCAACCGTCGTCGTCGAGGCGCCCCGGCTGCTGCCGTTGCCGGGGCAGGACGTCTTCTCCACCGCCTACTACGACGCCGCCGAGCTAGGCGCGCAGGCGCGGCTGGACGACGTGCTGAAGACCACGCCCGGCGTCTCGCTGTTCCGCCGGACCGGCAGCGACGCGGCCAATCCGACCATCCAGGGCCTGTCGCTGCGGGCCGTCGCGCCGTCGGGCGCCGGCCGGGCGCTGGTGACCCTGGACGGCGCGCCGCAGAACGATCCGTTCGGCGGCTGGGTGATCTGGACCGCCTTGCCGGGCGAGGGCCTGTCCGGCGCGACCATCGTGCGGGGCGCGGGGGCGGGGCCTTACGGCGCCGGCGCGCTGACGGGCGTCGTGGCTCTGCGCGAGCGGGCGACCGGCGGCGGCCTGACCAGCTTCACGGCCGAGATGCGCGAGCGGGACGGCTGGCGCGCGGCGGGGACCCTCGGGACCGATCACCTGCTGCTGACGGCCAGCGGCTCGCGCACCGACGGCTACCGGCCCGTGCGCGGCTCGGCGGCCGGCTCGGCCGATGTGCCGACCACCCTTGAAGACGGCTCGATCGCCGCGCGGGTGCAGGGCGAGGCCGGCGGCGTGCGCTGGGCGGCGCGGGCCTCGACCTTCCAGGAAAAGCGCGGCGCGGGTCTGTTCGGCGCCAAGTCGAACGCCACCGGCAGCTCGCTGGCCGTGACCCTGGCGACCGACGCCTGGCGACTGCAGGCCTGGGCGCGGTCCAGCGACCTGGAGAACACCTCCGCCGCCGTCGCGGCCGGGCGCACCGGCACGACCCCGGCCAACGACCAGTACTCTACGCCCTCCAGCGGCTACGGCCTCAACGCCGCCTGGCAGGGCGCGTTGGGCGAATGGACCTGGGAGCTGGGCGGCGATGTCCGGGCGACCGAGGGCAAGACCAACGAGCTCTTCCGCTACATGACTGGGACCTTCACCCGCCAGCGCACGGCCGGCGGCCGGACCCTGGTAGGCGGGGTCTATGCCGAGACCGCCTGGAGCCGGCCGGACTTCATCCTGGTCGCCGGGGCGCGGCTGGACGGCTGGCGCTCGTACGGTGGCGTGCGGCGCGAGCGCGACACGGCGACGGGGGGGCTGACCCTGGACGCGCCACCGGCCAACGCCTCGGGCGCGACCCCGACGGCCCGCGTGGGCATCCGGCAGCGGCTGTCGGGCGAGACCTGGGTCCGCGCGGCGGCCTATGCGGGCTTCCGGCCACCGACGCTCAACGAGCTGCACCGCCCGTTCCGGGTCGGCAACGACGTCACCGAGTCCAACGCCGCCCTGAAGCCCGAGACCCTGTACGGCGTTGAGGCGGGCCTGGCGGGCGAGGGGGCGGTGCGCTGGAACCTCGGCGTCTTCTACAACCAGGTCTGCGACCCGATCACCAACGTCACGATCGGCATCGGCCCGGGGACCTTCCCGATCGCCGGCTTCATCCCGGCCGGCGGCGTGCTGCGCCAGCGCCAGAACGCTGGCGAGATCAACGCCTATGGCCTCGAAGGCGATGTCGCCGCCGACCTGTCGCCGGCCTGGACCGTCCGCGCGGCGGTCTCGGCGACCCACGCGCGGGTCGAGGGCAGCGGCGCGGTCACCCAACTGGATGGCAAACGACCCGCCCAGGCGCCGGCCCTGACCGCTACCGCCGGTGTCCGCTGGAAGCCGATCGACCGCCTGACCCTCGACGCCGACCTGCGCTACGAGAGCAAGCGCTACGAGGACGACCTGAACCTGCGAACGCTGAAGGCCGGGACGGGTGTCGACCTGCGCGCCGGCTGGGCGCTGTCGCCGACGTCCGAGGTCTATCTGGCCGCCGACAATGCCCTGGATGCGAACCTCGCCGTAGGCCAGACGGCGGATGGCGTCACCAGCTTCTCGGCGCCCCGCACGGTCTATGTAGGCTTCGCTCTGCGGCGCTGATTTGGAATTGTCCTACAATAGACATTGATAGCGCTATCATGGCCGTGTAGCCCTGCTTCTCAACGAAGACGGAAGGAAGCTCCATGCGCCTGTCGCGCCGCGCCTTGCTGGCCGCCATCTCGAGCCTGCCGCTGATGGCGCACGCCGCGCCGGCGCCGCGCGTGATCGCCCTGGACGTGGCCAAGACCACCGGCCCGGTCGACCGCTTCTTCGACCTGTCGATCGGCTCGGACTATCCCGGCACCCTGATCCGCGACGACAGCCAGGCCCAGCTGAAGACCACGGTCGACGAGCTGGGCTTCCGCTACATCCGCTTCCACGCGGTGTTCCACGACGTGCTGGGCACGGTGCAGGTCCAGGACGGCAAGATCGTCTACGACTGGACCAAGCTGGATCAGCTGTACGACGCCCTGTTGGCCAAGGGGATCAAGCCGTTCGTCGAGCTGGGTTTCACGCCCGAGGCGATGAAGACCTCGGACCTGACGATCTTCTACTGGAAGGGCAACACGTCCCACCCGCAGCTGGGCCCTTGGCGCGACCTGATCGACGCTTTCGTCCGCCACATCCGCCAGCGCTATGGCGAGGCCGAGGTGAGGACCTGGTTCTTCGAGGTCTGGAACGAGCCCAACCTAGACGGTTTCTGGGAGAAGGCCGATCAGGCGGCATACTTCGAGCTCTATGACGTCACCGCGCGGGCCATCAAGGCGATCGACCCGGCCTTACGCGTCGGCGGTCCCTCGACGGCCGGCGCGGCCTGGGTTCCGGAGTTCCTGGCCCATGTGAAGCAGAGCGGCGCCCCGGTCGATTTCGTCACCACCCACACCTATGGCGTTGACGGCGGCTTCCTGGACGAGAAGGGCGAGCAGGACACCAAGCTGTCGGCCTCGCCCGACGCCATCGTCGGCGACGTGCGGCGAGTGCGCGAGCAGATCGAGGCTTCCGCCTTTCCCGGCCTGCCGCTGTACTTCACCGAGTGGAGCACCAGCTACACGCCGCGCGACAGCGTCCACGACAGCTATGTCAGCGCTGCCTACATTCTGGAGAAGCTGCGGCGCACCCAGGGGCTGGTGCAGGGCATGAGCTACTGGACCTATACGGATCTTTTCGAAGAGCCCGGCCCGCCGACCAAGCCGTTCGAGGGCGGCTTCGGGCTGATGAACCCGCAGGGGATCCGCAAGTCGGCCTGGTTCGCCTACAAGTACCTGAACGCCCTCAAGGGTCAGGCGCTGGCGACCAGCGACAACCAGGTCTTCGCCGCGCGGGACGGCGAGCGGGTGACGGTGCTGGCCTATGCCTGGCGCCAGCCGGACCAGAAGGTGAGCAACCGGCCGTTCTATCAGCGCCTGCATCCGACCTTCGACGTCGAGCCGTTGAAGCTGCGGGTGGCGGGGCTGAAGCCTGGCCGCTACCGCTTGCGCACGCGCCGCACCGGCTATCGCGCCAACGACGCCTACAGCGCCTATATCGAAATGGGCCTGCCCAAGACCCTGACCGCCGATCAGCAACGCCAGCTGGAGGGCCTGACCCGGGACCGGCCCGAGATCGACAAGGTCGTCGCCGTGCGGGGCGAGGCCATGGTCAACCTGCCCATGCGCGCCAACGACATCGTGCTGATCGAGCTGACGCCGGCCTAGGTCGCGGGGTCCTTGCGCGGCGTCAGGTAGACGCGGCGGCCCTCGGGATGGGCCTTCATGTCCAGCAGGGCGGCGATCATGGTCAGGGACTCGGTCGGCCGGTCCAGCTTGAAGCGGCCGGTGACCTTCAGTTCGCCCAGGCCAGGATCGTGCAGGGCCACGCTCTGGGTCGTGTAGCGGTTCAGGCGGGCGATCACGTACTTCAGCGGCAGGCCGTCGGCGTCCAGCCAGTCCGAGCGCCAGGCCTGGTAGCTATCGGCCTCCAGGCGACCGGCGACCGGGGCGCGGTTCGAGGCCAGCATCAGCCACTCGCCCTTGCCGACCCGGCGCTCGGCGCCGTCGCGATTGACCCGGACCACGCCGTCGAAGACCCGCACCTGAACGGCGTCACTGACCAGCTCGACCTCGAAGGTCGTGCCGACGGCGGTGACCTGGGTGTCGCCGGCCTGAACGCGGAACGGGCGCTTGGCGTCCTTGGCTACGTCGAAGACGGCGTCGCCCTTGGTCAGGGCGATCTCGCGCGCGCCGCGGCTGTAGCGCACCGACACGCCGCTGTCGGCGGCCAGGGTGACGACGGACTTGTCGCTGAGCTGGTGCTCGGCGCGCTGGCCCAGCGGGGTGGCGAACTCCACGGGCTTTTCGACAGCGTCCAGATAGGGGCGGACCAGCACGACGGCCGAAAGACCCGCGACCATGGCGATCCCGGCGGCGATCAGGCCCAGGCGCATCGAGCGCTTCGCTACGGGCGCGGCGCGCACGCGCTCGGCGGCGTCCAGCAAGGCGGTGTCGCGCTGGGTGTCGCGCATCAGGCCGAAGGCGGCGGCGCGGCCGGGGCCGCCGGCCAGCCAGGTCTCCAGCGCCTGGCGCTCTTCAGGCGTCAGCTCGGGCAGGCGGTCCACCCAGTCGGCGGCGATCTCCAGCTCGTCTTCGGACGGCAGACGCCAGTTGTCGTTAGCGCGCATCGCGGCCGCTCCCTTCTCGCGCGGCGTTGACCGCCGCGTCCTGCATCGCGCCGGCCAGTTCGGCCATGGCCCGCACGAGGTGTTTCTTGACCGCCTCGACATTGATCCGGAGATCGTCGGCGATGGCTTGTCTGGACTGGCCGTCGATGTGACGGCGGATGAAGATGTCGCGGCGCAGGGGCGAGAGGCGCTTCAGCGCCTTCTCGAACACAGCGGCCCGCTGTTTGTGCTCCAGCACCGCGTCCGGCAAGGGCAGGTCGCAGCCAAAGTCCTCGTCGCCGATCGGCGACTCGCGCTTGTCGCGTCGCGCCTGGGCGTAGATCAGCGAGTCCGCCACCCGATAGGCATAGGCCAGCGGTTGGGTGATCTCCTGCTTTTGCGCCTGGCGCATCACGGTGAGGAAGGTCTCCTGCAGAATGTCTTCGGCGCGGCCGGGGTCCTTGGACCGGCGCACGATATAGGCCGCGAGCTTGCGCTCGTGGGGCCGCAGCACCGCGATGATGTCGGTCATGGCGCTTCCGGTCGGCATGGTCGTGCGCGCGTCCATGTCGGGTAGAGGCGCGGGACGACCGAACGGGGACAGGGAGAAGATGCTTTTCCGCATGGCGCGTCAGAACTCGTAGGTCACGCCGAGCGTGAAGGTGCGGCCGCTGACCGTGCGGGCGGTCAGGCGCTTGTCGGTGAGGTCGGAGAACTGGGTGATCGGCGCGTTGGTCAGGTTCACGCCCTCGACCACGATCCGCAGACCGCCGGCGGTGTTGTAGTGGGCGGCGAAGTCGATGTTGTTGCTGGCCTTGTAGCCCGAGCCGATCGAGCCGCTGCCGCCGGCGCCGTCCAGATAGCCAGAGCGATAGGCCGACGAGACCCGCGCGCCCCAGCGCTTGGTCTCGTAATAGAGCGTGGCGTTCGAGGTCCATTTCGACAGCTGGAACAGGTCCAGCATGATCGAGACGTCGTCGATCAGCACGTTGGAGCGACCGGCGGCGCGGGTGACGTTGCCGACGAAACCCAGGCCGTCGAACGGGGCGGGCAGGAAGTCGAAGTCGCGCTGCACGGCCAGCTCGATCCCCCGGATCGAGGCGCCGTCGCCGTTCACCGGCCGCACGAAGCCGTAGATCGTGTCGGGTCCGTTGCCGGGCGACAGGAACTCCAGCGGATAACCGGTCGAGCCGTAGGTGACCGAGTTGCTGGCCGTGGTGATGAACGAGTCCATCCGCTTGTAGAACAGGCTGACGGCGAAATAGCCCTGGCGGCCCTGATAGACCTCCAGCGCCCCCTCGATGGCGTCGGCCAGGAACGGGCGCAGGTTGGGGTTGCCGGCCGAGATGGTGCCGCCGAACGGGGCGGAATTGACATTGCCGGCCGCCCGCAGGTCCGAGAGGCTGGGGCGGCTGATGTTGCGATTGACCGAGACGCGCGCCACCACCGAAGGCGTGACGTCCAGGGCCAGGTTCAGGGCCGGCAGCACGCCGTCATAGGTGCTGTGCAGCACCGCCGGCTCCAGCTTGGTCCCGGTATTGACCATGCCCGCCGAGGTCAGATCGGTGGCGTACCAGCGCAGGCCCAGGTCGCCGCGCCAGCTCTTGTCGCCCACGAAGCCGCTGGCGCGCGCCATCAGATAGGCGGCCCAGGTCTTCTCGGTGATCGAATAGTCCGAGCCGGGCATGTCGTCGGCCGCGCTCAGGTCGCGCGGCACATTCAGGCGCGCGAAGGTCGCCTCGATGTCGCCGACGATGTAGGGCCGCAGCGACTTCTCGAAGATCAGTTCCTTCACCGCCTGGGGCGCGGGGCCGCCGGTCGGATAGTCGGTGCGGGCGCGCCGGGTATAGCCGTCGTTGCGGAACGCCTTGTACTGGGCGCCGCCCTCGATCGTCAGCGTCGGGGCGGCCCGATAGTCGAAGTCGATCCGGCCGGTGGTGAACTGGTTGACGACCTGGTCCTCGCGGGTGTCGGCGCGCATGAGGCTCCACTGGGCCGGATCGGCCGGGTCGAAGCCGTAGGTGCTGCTGGCCGCCGCGTCGGCGCCGCGCAGGTCATAGCTGAAGGCCTTGTTGCTGGCCTGCAGGAAGATCTTGTCGAAGACCGGCCCCTCGAAGTCGGACTTCGAATAGCCGGCCATGGCGCGCAGGCGCAGGCGGTCGGCGGCCTGCCATTCGCCGCTGAGCGCCCCTTGCAGGAAGACCGTCGAGTCCTCCGAGCGCTTGTGCTCGCTGCGCAGGTCCACGCCGCTGGAATAGTCGGCATAGACCAGGCTGTTGCCGCGGATCTCGGCGGCGCGCAGGCGCTGGGTTCCCTTGACGTCGCCGGTCAGCGGATTGTCGCCGGCGGCGGCCAGCGAGAACTCGTCGCGATCGTTGGAGAGACGGCCGTACAGCAGGTCGGCGCCCAGCTTCAGGCGATCGCCCGGCTCGTACTGCAGGGCCAGGGTGACGCCCAGGCGGGCGCGGTGGTCGAACCAGGTCGAATAGGTGGCCGCCACCGGCATGACGACCCGATTGGCCCCGGTCCCGTTGATCAGGCGGCTGGCGACACCGGGATCCACACCTGGCCCGATATTGGCCGCGCCAAAGGTCACCGGGGTCCAACCCCAGTTGCGATAGCCGTACTCGTTGGCGTCGTTCTCGCTGTAGGCCACCGAGACCAGCGCCCCGACGTCGCCCCAGCGCTTGGACGCCAGGGCGGCGAAGCGTGGACTGACCGAGCCGGTGGCGCTGTTGGTCAGGGCTTTCGCCGAGAAGGCCAGCTTGTCGCCCGCATAGTCGAACGGCTTGGCGGTGCGCAGCTCGACCGTGCCGCCGATGCCGCCTTCGTCCTGGTCGGCGGCGTACGACTTCCAGACCGTGACCTTGTTGAAGAGTTCGCTGGCGAAGATCGAATAGTCGAAGGCCCGTGTCCGGCTCACCGAGCCGCGATTGTCCATGCCCGAGGCGGTCGAGGCCGAGACCTCCATGCCGTTCAGCTGGGCGCGGGTAAAGTCGGGACCCAGGCCGCGCAGGGCGATCTGGCGGCCCTCGCCGGTGTCGCGCGAGATGGTCATGCCGGGCACGCGCTGCAGGGACTCGGCCAGGTTCAGGTCCGGGAAGGCGGCGATGTCCTCGGCCAGGATCACCTCCTGGTCGCCGGCCACGCCGCGCTTCAGGTCGCGGGCGTGCTGCATGGTCTCGCGAAAGCCGGTGACGACGACGGCGTCGACCTGGGTCGCGGCTTCGGGCGGCGGCGCGTGGCGCACGGGCGGGGCAGGCGGCGGGGCGCCCAGGGGCGAGGCCTCGCGCAGGACATAGCCGCCACCGGCCGCCACGGCGCGCAGGTTCTGGCCGTCGATCAGCCGCTCCAGCGCCTGTCCGGGTGTCAGCAGGCCGCTCACGCCTCGGCTGGTGCGATGGCGGATGTCGGCCAGGGTCATGACCGGCACGTCGGCCTGGCGCGAGAAACTGTTCAGGGCGCGGGACAGGTCGCCGCCCTCGATGGCGAAGCGGCGCGGCGCCTCGGCCCGCGCGGGCGCGACGGCGGCTAGGGCCAGCATCGCGCCGGTCAGCACCGAACCCGAACGCGACAGCCAGGCGCGCCGTGCCGCCATCAGGGTCCTCACAACGGCGACCAGCAAAGCTTCCGGCACCTGGGCGAACCCCTACAAACGGCGCATGTCAGTAATTTGAAGGTTCTGTGGACGGAATGATCGGACCGCCGGGGCGTGGCCCCAAGGCAACGAAAAGAGCGGCAACGCAAAAAGAAGGCCGCCGTCCCGGAAGGACGGCGGCCCCAAGTTCAGGGGATCGATAGAGGGATTAGAACTCGTAGGTCGCGCCGATCAGGATGGTGCGACCGCTGCTGACATTGACCGTGGTCCGCTGGGCGGCGACGTCGGTCCACTGGATGCTGTGCTCGTTGGAGAGGTTGATGCCTTCAACGGTCAGCTTCAGGCCCGACAGCAGGTTGTAGTGGGCGGCGAAGTCGATGTTGTTGGTCGCTTTGTAGCCGTCGCCGATGTTGCCGTTGCCGCCGGCGCCGGTCAGGTACTTGTCCCGATAGGCTGTCGACAGGCGCATGCCCCACTTGTCGGTCTCGTAGTAGATCGTGGCGTTGGCCGAGTACTTCGACAGCTGGAACAGCGGCAGGGTCACCGACTGGCCGCTGATGATCACCGGCGAGGAGCCGTCGGCATAGGTGCCGTTGGCCACGACGCCCAGGTGGTCGAACGGCGCGGGCAGGAAGGTGAAGTCACGCTGGAACGCGACTTCCAGGCCCTGGATGTCGGCGCCGGGGCCGTTCACCGGGCGGCTGACGTTGTACAGGATCGAGCCGTCCTGGCCCGGCAGCAGGAACGACAGCGGGAAGCCGGTCTGCGAGTACGGCATGATGCTGGTCTGCGACGTGATGAACGACGTCAGCTTCTTGTAGAAGACGCCGACCGTGAACGAGCCGACCTTGCCGTCGTAGAATTCCAGCGAGCCTTCGATCGAGTCCGAGGTGAAGGGCGTCAGGTTCGGGTTGCCGGTGCTGATCGTGCCGCCGAACGGAGCGGTGGTGAGCGAGCCGGCGGCGGCCAGGTCGCCCAGGGCCGGGCGGCTGATGTCGCGGTTGGCGCTGAAGCGGACGACCATGCCTTCGTTGACGTCGACGGCCACGTTCAGGGCGGGCAGCCAGCCGTTGTACTTGTGCTGGATCGACACCGGCTGGAGGCTGGTGCCGGTGTTCAGCATGCCGTCCGAGCTGAGCTCGGTCGAATAGTAGCGGACGCCGGCATTGGCGCGGACGCCCTTGCCCAGGATCTCGGTGTTCAGGTCGTATTGCAGATAGGCCGCCTTGGTCTCCTCGGTCACCGTGTAGTTGGTGCCGGGGGTGGCGAACTTGGCGCCCTGGGCTTCCAGGTCACGCGTCTGGCCGATCAGGGCGTAGACCGGATCGACGTCGCCGACGATGTAGGCGCCCAGCGACTTGAACGGCACGACCATCTTCAGATTGTCGGGGATCTTGGTGTTGGCCGGGACGTTCCGGAACTGCTTGTCGCCCCACTGCGCGCCGAAGTTCTTGAACTTCTTGTACGAGACGCCGCCCTTGAAGCTGGAGGTCTCGTTCAGGGCGTAGTCGCCGTCGAACTTGGCGTTGGCATACTCCGAGGAAATACGATTTTCCTGGGTGTCCATCCGCATCAGGTCCCACTTGGCCGGATCGGTCACGCCGGCGCCGTAGGTGTTGACCGGCATGCTGGGACGGTCGTCGAAGCTGAAGGCGTAGTTCTTGGATTCCAGGAACACCTTGTCGAAGACCGGCAGGGCGTAGGTCGACTTCGAGTAGCCGACCAGGCCGGTCAGCAGCAGCTTGTCGGTGGCCTGGTACGAGCCGCTCAGACCCAGCTGATAGAACTTGGTTTTGTCTTCTTCGCGGTTGAACTCGCTGCGGATGTCGACGCCGGTGTAGCTGGCGGCCATCAGGGTGTTGCCCTGGATCACGGCGCTCTGCATCACCTGGGTGCCGGTGATGTTGCCGGTCAGGCTGTTGATGCCCGAAGTGGCCAGCGAGAAGTTCTGGCGGCTGTTTTCCAGCTGGCTGTACAGACCGTCGAAGTCCAGCTTCAGCTTGTCGCCTTGGTATTGCAGGGCCACGGTCGCGCCCAGGCGCTTGCGGTGGTCGAACCAGGTCGAATAGGTGTTGGCCTGCGGGGCGAAGATGGTCGGGGTGGCGGCCGTCAGCTTGGCGGCGTCGGCGGCGCTGACGCCCGGACCGATGTTGGCGGCGTTGCCGCGAATGGCGCCCCAGTTGAAGCTGCGATAGCCGAACTCGTTGCTGTCGTTCTCACCGTAGGCGATCGAGGCCAGGGCGCCGAAATTGCCCCAGCGGTTCGAGATCAGGCCGACCACGCGCGGGGTGACCTTGTCGTCGGCATTGCTGTTGCGCTGGGCCTTGGCCGACAGCACGGCCTTGAAGCCGGCATAGTCGAACGGCTTGGCGGTCTGCAGCTGGACCGTGCCGCCGATGCCGCCTTCGTCCTGCTCGGCTGCGTACGACTTCTGCACCGTCACGCGGTTGAACAGTTCCGAGGCGAACAGGCTGAAGTCGAAGGCGCGCGAGCGGCTGACGCCACCGCGGTTGTCCATGCCCGAGGCGGTGTTGCCCAGCACTTCCATGCCGTTCAGCTGGGTGCGGGTGAAGTCGGGGCCCAGGCCGCGCAGGGTGATCTGACGGCCTTCGCCGCTGTCGCGCGAGATGGTCACGCCGGGGATGCGCTGCAGCGATTCCGCCAGGTTCAGGTCGGGGAAGGCGGCGATGTCTTCGGAGACGATCACGTCGACGGCGCCGACGGCCTTACGCTTCAGGTCGCGGGCGTGCATCAGGCTGTCGCGGAAGCCGGTGACGACGATCGCGTCGATCTCGTCCGCGGCCGGCTCGGCGGCGGGCGCCGGAGCAGGGGCAGCCGCGTCGGCCGCATGGGCTTGCGCCGCGCCCAGCAGGGCGACGGACAGCGCCGTGGTGGTCAGAAGGTTGAACTTTATGGCTTTTTTCATGGCCCCGATCCCTTGCGGTTCTGGTGACGGGACGGGGAGGGTTCCCCGCGATCGTCGGCCGGGGAGAGGGCGCTGAGCCGCCGCCGGGGACAGGTTTGGGCCCGGGTTTTATGTGAAATGTTTGCGACGGATGGCGTGGTCGATCCGTTGGCGGACGATCGTCGAGGCGGGCCGTCAGGCCTAAACTCACTGCGACTTCGTTCAATCGCCGCGCCGGCCCGCGTCGCAGTCTGAAGGCTCCCGCAAAGGAGCCCAAGACCATGGACGAAACCCTGACCATCGAGGCCGGCGATGGCCGGTTCACCGCGCTTGTCGTGCGTCCGGACGATCCCCGTCCCGCGCCTGTCATCGTGGTCCTGCAGGAGATCTTCGGCGTCAACGCCGGCATCCGCCAGATCGCGGCCGGGTACGCGGTGCAGGGCTATATCGCCGTCTGTCCCGACCTGTTCTGGCGCTTCGAGCCGGGCCTGTCGCTGTCCGAGCATACCGAGGCCAACTGGAAAAAGGGCTTCGACTATTACGGCCGCTACGACTTCGACCAGGGCGCGGACGACATCCTGCGCACCCTTGAAGCCGCGCGGACCCTGGACGGCGGTAGCGGCAAGGTCGGGCTGACCGGCTACTGCCTGGGCGGCCTGCTGACCTTCCTGGGCGCGGCGCGGGGACAGCCTGACGCGGCGGTCGTCTACTATCCCGGCGGGGCCGAGCGGTATGTCGGCGAGGGCGGCAAGGTCGAGTGTCCGCTGCTGATGCATCTGGCCGGCGAGGACGAATATATCGGCCACGAAGCCCGCCAGACGATCGTCGATGGGCTGAGCGGCAATCCCAACATCGAGATCCACGTCTATCCGGGCCGCAACCACGCCTTCGCCCGGCCGGGCGGTGATCACTACGACGAGGCCGACGCCCTGACCGCCAACGGGCGCACCCAAGCTTTCTTCCGCCAGCACCTGACCGCGTGAGGACCGACATGGCTTTGCAAGACTTCACCACCGGCCGGCGCGGCCTGCTGGGCTCGGCCCTGATCGGCGTGCTGGCTGCCGGGCTGGCCAGCCCCGCGCGGGCGGCGACCCGCGCCGTGGACGCCCCGACCCAGCACATCGACGTCGGCGGCCGAAAGCTCGCCTATCGCAGCATCGGAACCGGCCAGCCGCTGGTGCTATGCACCCGCTTCCGGGGCACGATCGATGACTGGGATCCGCTGTTCCTCGATAGCCTTGCCGGGCAGGGCTTCCAGGTCATCACCTTCGACTATTCGGGCCTGGGCTTTTCGACCGGCGAGCCGACCCTGAACCCGTTCGCCTGGGCCAAGGACGCCGGCGACCTGATCGCGGCGCTGAAGCTGAAATCGGTGGTGCTGCTGGGCTGGTCGCTGGGCGGCATCGCGGCCCAGGCGGCGCTGTCGATCTTTCCGGACAAGATCAGCCACCTGGTGTTGGTCGGCACTACGCCGCCCGGACCGGTCCCGAAGCTGGCCGAGCCCTTGTTCTATGAGGCCGCCGCGCGGGAGAACGACTTCGAGGACGAGGTGATCCTGTTCTTCGAGCCCAACTCGCCCGCCAGCCGCGCCGCCGCCAAGGCCAGCCACGACCGCATCGCCGCCCGCAGAGGGGAGCGCGCTCCGCCGGTACCCTACAAGTGGGCCGCGCAGAACCTGGGCGATGCGCCCAAGGCCAATCCGTTCCCGGCTCCGCCGATCCTGGCGATCCTGAAGTCTACGACGATCCCGATCCTGCACATCGGCGGCGACCACGACCTGATCTGCCCGATCGAGAACTGGTACGCCCTGAACGACCAGCTGCCGACCTTGCAGCTGCTGACCTATCCCAACGCCGGCCACGGACCGCAGCACCAGCATCCGGTCTCAAGCGCAGCGCACATCGCCACCTTCGTGAAGGTGCGCGACTAAACGCCTAAATGTTGGAAATCTCTTCGGAATGGTGGGGATCCAAGCTGTGCTTGGATCCCCATGGTGCCACGACAGGGACTCGAACCCTGGACCTCAGCCTTACCAAGGATGCGCTCTACCACTGAGCTACCGCGGCGAAGAGGAGGGGCGTATAGCGAGGAGAATCGCGGATGCAAAGCCCTAAATCGCCTTGACCGCAGAACTTTGTCGCCGCACCCCGTGCGCATGCCGATCAGCGACGACAAGACGACCCGCGAAGCCAAGCTCGCCGAAGCGCTCAGAACGAACCTCCGTAAGCGGAAAGCCGCGGCCCGTGGGAGTTCTGGCGGGGATGCCGACCTTGCGACCGCCGCCGCCGAGGCCGCGCCCAAGCCGTATAACGTCGTTCGAAGCTTGCTGGGGATAACTCATCGCGATGGCGGCCGGGTCGATTTGACGGTCGAGCTTTCGGCGCCGTTTCCGAATCCGGAAGGCGAGGGCTGGGCGGTCGCGGTGCGGCTGGCGGGCGACGGCGGCCAGTTCGACACCGAGCATGGCAAGGCCGCCTTCGGGCGCGACGGCCTTTCGGCGATGCGCAAGGCGATCGATCTGGCCCAGGTGGCCCTGGACATCGCCGGCGCGACCCACGACCTGCGCTGGCCCGACGACGAGCGCCCCTACGACCTGTCGGCCCCGATTTAACAGGGCAATTTCGGTGTGGAGCCCTTGCAACCCCTCTTGCAACGGATAGAACCCGCCCCTCACATGTGGACCGCGCGGCGACCCCCACCTCCGCGCGTTCGAGGGACTTGAATGGATCGCATCGCCATCACCGGCGGCGCGCGGCTGAACGGGTCGATCCCGGTCAGCGGCGCCAAGAACTCTGCCATCAAGCTGATGGCGGCCAGCCTGCTCACGGATGAGCCGCTGCGCCTGACCAATATGCCGCGCCTGGCGGATACGCGCTTCCTGGGCAAGCTGCTGTCGCGCCTGGGCGTCGCGGTCACCGAGAGTGACGGTCCCGATGGCCAGCAGACCCTGTTGCACGCCGCCGAGATCACCAGCGGTTTTGCGCCCTACGACCTGGTCCGCCAGATGCGCGCCTCGTTCAACGTGCTGGGCCCGCTGGTCGCCCGTTCGGGCCAGGCCAAGGTCTCGCTGCCGGGCGGCTGCACGATCGGCGCGCGCCCGGTCGACCTGCACCTGCAGGCGCTGGAAGCCCTGGGCGCCAAGATCGATCTGCACGAAGGCTATGTCTACGCCCAGGCCCCGCGCGGCCTGAAGGGCGCGGAGATTCACTTCCCGATCGTGTCGGTGGGCGCGACCGAGCACGCCATGCTGGCCGCGGTGCTGGCCGACGGCGTCTCGGTGATCCACAACGCCGCCTGCGAGCCGGAACTGGTCGACCTGCAGGAATGCTTGAACGCCATGGGCGCCAAGGTCGAGGGCGCGGGCACCCCGACGGTGACCATCACCGGCGTCGCTCGCCTGAAGGGCGCGACCCACGCGGTGATCCCCGACCGGATCGAGATGGGCACCTATGCCGTCGCCGCCGCCATGGCCGGCGGTGAAGTGCGCCTGACCAACGCCCGTCCGGGCCTGATCGACAGCCTGCTCACCAAGCTGGAAGAAGCCGGGGCCGGCGTCGAGCACACCGCCGACGGCTGCATCATCCGCCGCAACGGCTCGCGCCTGAACGCCGTGGATATTGAGACCGCGCCGTTCCCGGGCTTCGCCACCGACCTGCAAGCCCAGTTCATGGCCCTGATGACCACCGCGAACGGCGAGAGCCGCATCCGCGAGACCATCTTCGAAAACCGCTTCATGCACGCCCCCGAGCTGATGCGCCTGGGCGCCGACATCTCGGTCTCGGGCGGCGAGGCCCGCGTGCGCGGCGTCGAGCAGCTGGAAGGCGCCGAGGTCATGGCCACCGACCTGCGCGCTTCGGTCAGCCTGGTGATCGCCGGCCTGGTCGCGCGCGGCGAGACCACGGTCAGCCGCATCTATCACCTGGACCGCGGCTTCGAGCGTCTCGAAGAGAAGCTGGGCGCTTGCGGCGCTCAGGTCCGTCGCATCAAGGGCGACGGCGAGCCGGAGCTCTAGACGATGGCGGACCCCAAGCCCCTGCGCCTGCTGGCTCAAGACGCCGACGACCTGGGCGTGCTGTCGGCCGCCCTTCAGGACGCCGTGGCCAAGATCGGCGACATCCGTTGGGATGCGCAAAGCCGCACCCTGACCATCGCCTGCAACCGCTTCCGCTGGGAAGGGGCTGGGAAGAAGGGCGAGCGCGTGCGTTCGGCCCTGCAGTTCGGCGACGTCTCAGGCGTCCAGGCGCGCAACCTGCGCCGCGACGCCAAGGGCGCGGTGGTCTCGCTGATGTCGATCGGCTTCGAGCCGGCCGAGGAAGCGCCGGCCGGCCTGGTGGTGCTGACCTTCTCGGGCGGCGGCGACATGCGGGTTTCTGTGGATTGCCTAGACGTGGCTCTGGCCGACGTTTCGGACCCCTGGACCACACCCCGGACACCGGGCCACGCGGACTAGGAATTAGGCGCCTGCTCAATCCCTGAGCGGCGCCTTTTTTCTGATCTTTCGGCGGGCAGGGCCGGCGCCGGGGATTCGTCCCACGCGGTAGTGATCGCTGGGCCAATTCTCCTGAGACGCGAGCGGCGTTAGGTTAACGCCATGCGCCCACCAGAGGCGCGATCGTCTAGGGAGGCCCTCGATGGCCCGGAAGTCGTCCTATGCGGCTGGCGAAGTCCAGCCGGTTTTCTTCCGTTCGTGCGACATCTCCAAGCCTGAGCCGCCCGTGCTGCGGCATGGCGGGCCGTGCTTCGACTGGGGCCGAGCCACGCTGGTGGCGCTGAGCTTCGTGTTCTGCGCGGGCCTGGCGACCCTGGCCTACGCGGCGCTGAGCTAAACAAACCCGCCTTCCTAGGCCTTGTGCCTAGGACCCATCGTTCCGCTTGCTCGGAGTGGAAGGGCGCGCGCCGCGACGTACGGCGTCCCCTCGGGAGGAGTCGAGTTAGCGGATCCATGGGTCCTAGGCACAAGGCCTAGGAAGACATGATTTGTTGATGGGTGAGCGAACGCTGTTCGGCTGATTGCTATCTCGCGCGAACCCGCCCTAAGCTTCGCCGCATGAGCACGCCCGACAGCGACCTGTGGAACGAAGACCTGGCCCCGACCAGTGATGCGCAGCGCACTTGGCGCTGGCGCCACTTCGCGGCGCTGTGGCTGGGCATGGTCATCTGCGTGCCGGCCTACATGCTGGCCTCTGGCCTGATCGAGCAGGGCATGTCGGCGGGGCAGGCGGTGGCGACCGTGCTGCTGGGCAATCTGGTCGTGCTGGTCCCGATGCTGCTGATCGGCCACGCCGGCGCGCGCTGGGGCGTGCCTTATGCGGTGCTGGCCCGCGCGTCGTTCGGCTGGAAGGGCGCGCGAGTCCCCGCCGTGGCGCGGGCGATCGTCGCCTGCGGCTGGTACGGCATCCAGACCTGGATCGGCGGCGGGGCGCTCTTGACCCTGCTGGGCGTGATCGTCGGCAAGAAGCTGGAGGGCGCGCCGTTGCCGCTCTTGGGCATCGGCCTTGGCCAGCTGCTGGCCTTCTTCGCCTTCTGGGCCATCCAGCTCTTGTTCGTCACCAAGGGCCTGACGGCGGTGCGCAAGCTCGAGACCTGGACCGCGCCGATCAAGATCCTGATCTGCGGCCTGATGGTCTGGTGGGCGGTCAGCAAGGCCGGCGGCCTGGGCCCGATCTTCCATCAGCCCTCGGCCTTCGTCGAAGGCGGCGCCAAGGCCGGTCAGTTCTGGAGCGTCTTCGCGCCCGCCCTGACGGCCATGGTCGGCTTCTGGGCGACGCTCGCTCTGAACATCCCCGACTTCACGCGGTTCGCCCGCGCCCAGTCCGATCAGATCATCGGCCAGGCCGTGGGCCTGCCGGCGCCGATGGGTCTGCTGGCCCTGGTCAGCGTGGTGACGACCTCGGCCACGGTCATCGTGTTCGGCAAGGCGATCTGGGACCCGGTGCAGCTGGCCGGCGACATCGGCGGCATCGCCGTGGTCGTGGGCCTGCTGATCATCAGCCTGGACACCGTGTGCTGCAACATCGCCGCCAACCTGGTGGGACCTGCCTATGACTTCTCGGCCCTGTGGCCCAGCAAGATCAGCTATCGCATTGGCGGTTGGATCACGGCCGGCATCGGCGTGCTGATCATGCCCTGGAAGCTGCTGGAGACCACCCAGGGCTACATCTTCACCTGGCTGGTCGGCTACGGGGCGCTCTTGGGGCCGATCGCCGGGATCCTGATCGTCGACTACTGGATCGTGCGGAAGGCCCAGCTGGTCGTGGACGACCTCTACGCCAAGGACGGGGCCTATGCGTATCGCGGCGGCTGGAACGTCGCGGCGATCGTGGCGCTGGTGCTGGGCGTGCTGCCGAACCTGCCGGGCTTCCTGGCAGCCGCCGCGCCGCACCTGTTCGGAGGCGTCGGCGCGTTCTGGATGGGGCTCTACACCTACGCCTGGTTCGTGGGCCTGGCGATCGCGGCGGGGGTGTACGGGGTGATGATGCGGGGTCGCCCTTAGCCTTTCTCACTTGCTTGCCGCCGTAAAAGCCGCATTTAAGCGGCCATGCGCCGTTTCTCCTTCACCGCCCCGGATTTCCAGGCCGCCTTCAAGGCCTTTCTCGACGAGCGTCGCGGCTCGCCGGCCGATGTCGACGCCGCCGCCGCGAGCGTGCTGGAAGCGGTGAAGACCCATGGCATCGACGCCGTGCTCGACTACAGCCGCAAGTTCGACAAGGTCGAGCTGACCGCCGAGACCATCCGCGTCACCGCCGACGAGATCGAGCAGGGCTGGGCCGACACCGCCGTCGACGTGCGTGAGGCCATCGCCTTCGCCGCCGCCCGCATCCGCGCCTATCACAGCCGCCAGCGGCCGGCCGACCAGGCCTGGACCGACGAGGCCGGCGTCGAGCTGGGCTGGCGCTGGACTCCGCTGGAGGCCGTGGGCGTCTACGTCCCCGGCGGCCGCGCGGCCTATCCCTCGACCGTGCTGATGAACGCCGTGCCCGCCCAGGTGGCCGGCGTCGACCGCATCGCCATGGTCACCCCGCCCGGCAAGCTGCAGCCCGCCGTGCTGGCCGCCGCCAAGGAAGCCGGCGTGACCGAGATCTGGCGCGTGGGCGGGGCCCAGGCCGTCGCCGCGCTTGCCTACGGGGCTGGCCCGATCCAGCCGGTCGACAAGATCGTCGGCCCCGGCAACGCCTATGTCACCGCCGCCAAGCGCCGCCTGTACGGCGTGGTCGGCATCGACGCCCTGGCCGGCCCGTCCGAGATCGTCGTGGTCGCCGACAACAAGAACAATCCCGACTGGATCGCCGCCGACCTGCTCAGCCAGGCCGAGCACGACCCGGCCGCCCAGTCGATCCTGATCACCGACGACGAGGCCTTCGCCGCCGCCGTCGAGGCCGCCGTGATTGAACGCCTCAAGACCCTGGCCACCGGCGAGGACGCCGCCACCTCGTGGCGCGACCACGGCGCGGTGATCATCGCGCCGTTGGATGAGAGCCCGGCCCTGGTCGACGCCATCGCGCCCGAACACGTCGAGTTCGCCCTCGACAATCCGGAAGCTCTGTCGGACCGCGTGCGTCACGCCGGTGCGATCTTCCTGGGCCGCGTGACGCCGGAAGCCATCGGCGACTATGTGGCCGGCTCCAACCACGTGCTGCCGACCAGCCGCGCGGCGCGCTTCCAGTCGGGTCTGTCGATCTACGACTTCATCAAGCGCACCTCGATCGTGAAATGCGACGCGGCCTCGTTCGGCATCCTGGGACCGCACACCGTGGCCCTGGCCAAGGCCGAGGGTCTGCCGGCTCACGCCCTATCCGCGTCGATCCGGTTGCCTTCCGCCGACTGACACGCCAACGTCAGCGCAGATGAGCAGCGACACCAGCCACAGCATCAAGTCGATCGAGATCGACGAGGACAGCCTCGCGGCCGCCTCGCGCGACCAGGAGCAGGAGCGCCAGGTCGCGATCTTCGATCTCCTGGAGAGCAACTATTTCGAACCGGCCGAGGCGGGCGGCGGGCCGTACGACATCCGCCTGTCGCTGATCGAGAACCGCCTGGCCTTCGACATCAAGGGGCCCGCTTACGAGCGCCGGCACCTGCTGTCGCTGTCGCCGTTCCGGGGCGTGATCAAGGACTACTTCCTGATCTGCGACAGCTACTACTCGGCGATCCGTAACTCGACGCCGCAGCAGATCGAGGCCTTGGACATGGGCCGGCGCGGGCTGCACAACGAGGGCTCGGGCCTGCTGCGCGAGCGGCTGGAGGGCAAGGTCAAGACCGACCTGGACACCGCCCGGCGCCTGTTCACCCTGATCTGCGCGCTGCACTGGCGGGGCTAGGTCGGTGTCGGACTCGCTGCCCGATGCGGTGCTGTTCACCTGCAACTACAACCGCGTGCGCTCGCCGATGGCCGAGGGGCTGTTCAAGCGCTTCTACGGCACGCGGGCCTTCGTCGATTCCTGCGGGCTGAAGCCGGACCCGGCGGGGGAGGGGATCGATCCTTTCGTCGTGGTGGTCATGGACGAGCTGGGCCTGGACGTTTCGGACCACAAACCCAAGACCTTCGCCCAGCTGGAGGATGACAGCTTCGACGTCGTCGTTTCCCTGACCCCCGAGGCCCAGCACCGGGCCGTGGAGCTGTCGCGCGATCGTTCGGTCGAGATCGAGTACTGGCCCACCCATGATCCGACGTTGACGGACGGTTCGCGCGAGGCCCGACTTGAGGCGTACAGGGAGGTTCGCGATACCCTGGCCGAGGCCATCAAGCGACGTTTCGGTGCGCCATCGACGTTTGGGGGGTGAATGCGTTATAGAGGCGCCTCGCCGCGAATGGCCTCGTTCTGACTCGATGTCGGACGAGGGCTCGCGGCTGTTCGATTCGCTCCATTTGAGAGGCCTGATGGCTAAGGAAGAACTGCTCGAGTTTCCCGGTACGGTCAGCGAATTGCTGCCGAACGCCACCTTCCGGGTGACCCTCGAGAACGCACACGAGATCATTGCCCACACCGCCGGCAAGATGCGCAAGAACCGCATCCGCGTGCTGGCTGGCGACAAGGTCCTGGTCGAGATGACCCCGTACGACCTGACCAAGGGCCGTATCACCTACCGCTTCAAGTAGGACGGCGATGGCTTCGACGACGGCCGCCCAGCCGGCGCTGGTGCTGGCCAGCGCGAGCCCGCGCCGCCTCGACCTGCTGGCCCAGGTCGGCGTCACGCCCGACCGGGTCGATCCCGCCGACATCGACGAATCTCCTCTGCGCGACGAGACTCCGCGCCGCCACGCCCTGCGCCTGGCGCAGGAGAAGGCGCGCGCCGTCGCCGCCCGCGCGCCGGGCGACTTCGTCCTGGCCGCCGATACGGTGGTGGCCGTCGGCCGGCGCATCCTGCCCAAGGCCGAGACCGAGGCGGATGTTCTCTACTGCCTCAAGTTGCTGTCGGGCCGGAACCACAAGGTCCTGACCGGCGTGGCCCTGATCGCGCCCGATGGCCGAGAGGGCTCGCGCTTGGTCGAGACCAAGGTCGGCTTCAAGCGCCTGACCGACGCCGAGCGCGACGGCTACGTCGCCAGCGGCCAGTGGCAGGGTAAGGCGGGCGGCTACGGCGTCCAGGGCCTGGCGGGCGGCTTCATCACCGAGCTGCAGGGCTCCTATCCCAGCGTCGTCGGTTTGCCGCTGTATGAGACGCTCAATCTGCTCTCGGGCCTGGGATATCGGCCGTGAACGCCAAACCTGACCACAAGACCGCCAAGGCCCCCGTCGAGCGCCGGGCGTACCTCTACAAGGGCGTCGGCGAGACCGTCGGGGTCGTGACCCTGGACGGCCGGCCCGAGCGCCTGTTCGTCTCCTGGCCCAGCGACGATCCGCTAGACGCCGAGGGCGTGCGCGGCGTGGCCCGCATCAAGTCGGTCGAGAAGACCTTCGCTTCGGCCTTCGTGGCCCTGCCGGGCGGCCAGGACGTGCTGCTGCCGATACGACCCGACATGCCCAAGCTGGTTGAAGGCGGCGTGGTCGAGATCGAGATCAAGACCGCCTCGCGCCAGGACAAGGCCGCCGTAGCCCGCTTCGTCGCCGAAGGGCAGGGCGAACCGCGGGTGATCGACGCCGCCCCGACCATTGAGGCGCTGCTGCGCCACCATGTGAAGGCCGGATCGCCCACCACGGGCGAAAAGGCCCTGGCGGCCGTCGAAGAGGCCGAGGCCGACGCCCTGGCCATCGTCTTCGCCCTGCCGGGCGGCGGCGATATCGCCGTGGAGACCACCCGCGCCCTGACCACCGTCGATGTCGACCTGGGCGCGCGGGAAGCGACCGATTCGAAGCGCGCCTCGCGCCAGGCCAACATGGCCGCGTTGAGCGTCGCCTCGCGGGTCCTGCGCCTGAAAGGGCTCGGGGGAATCATCATTTTCGACCTGGTGGGGCGCGGCCATGACGGCCAGGCCCTGACCACGGCCGCCCGAAACCTGTTCGCGCCGGACAATCCGGGCGTGGGAATCGGGGCGATCAGCAAGTTCGGAACGCTGGAGATGATCGTGCCGCGCCGCGCGCCGCCGATTCTCGACCGGCTGCTGACCCGAAACGGGGAGACGAATCCCCGCTACGCGGCGCGCAAGCTGGCGCGCGCCCTGGAGCGCGAGGGCAGGGCGGATCCCGGTGGTCGCCTGACCGCGGCTTGCGCCCCGGCCGTCGCCGAAGCCTTCGCGGCCGAACTGGACGCCGGCGTCGCCGAGCGCCTGGGTCGCCGCTTCGTCATCGAATCTCGATCCGACTTCGCGATCGACAGCATAGAGGTGTCCGCCGCATGAGCACGGGCTGCGCTATTTGCGGCAAGCCGGTTGAAACCGCCTTCCGCCCCTTCTGCTCCAAGCGTTGCGCCGACGTCGACCTGCAGCGCTGGCTGAGCGCCCGCTATGTCGTTCCGGGCGGCGAGGACGACGATGAGAATCCCCCAGGGAATCTCTCTTCGGAAGACATCCACAGAGAATGAAAAAGGGCGCTGGACAACCAATCCGGCCTCACCTATAGACCCGGCTCCTCGCTGCACAGCGAGGTCGCCGAAGCGGTTTCGACCGCCGAACGCAAGATGCCTGAGTAGCTCAGTTGGTAGAGCAGCGGATTGAAAATCCGCGTGTCACTGGTTCGAATCCGGTCTCAGGCACCACCTTCCCTTCTTCTTCCGATCTGGAAGCGATCGCTTTGCGGGCGTCCTGAAGCTGGGCCGTTCGCGTTGTCGTTTTTCCGTCATGACGACGGTTGACCGTTCGGTCCGCGGCCCCATCTGCCAAGTCGGCGGGCGCCTTTCTTCATCGACCGATGTTTTGTTGCCTTGCTGCAGTGCAGCATGGTTTTTCTCGTTGCCAGGGAAAAACCGCCCCTTTTTCCAGAAAACCCTTTTGTGCGGCGCGGCAAAGGGCGGGGGTGCGGGCCATCTACGACGATTTTGTGCCCACATGATCCCCTTGACGGTGCGAAAAGGGGTTGCCAAAGGACCACAGCCGCAATTCTAACATTGCGGTAAGACCGGAGCCCGTAACAGGGCGTCGGTTGCCCGCGCTTCGAAACGATCCTTCCGGTGGCCTTGGTCCTCGTGAGGGGCGTAACGGGTCGAGCGCAGCGAAGCGGGTCCGCCGCGGAGAGAGAGAAATCTGACTCCAAGGCGGGCTATTCAGAGTTAGGGTGGACACGCTCTCGCGCGACGACCCTCGGTCCAAACGTGCTAGACCAATCAGGAACTGGCGAAAGATGCTCGACATTAAACGGAAGACCCCCCTCATCGCTCTCGTCGGCGCTGTCGCGCTGATGGCGAGCGCCCCGGCTTTCGCCCAAGACGCCGCGGCTCCGGCCCCCGCGACTTCGGAAGCCGCCGCCCCCGCCGCTCCGGCCGCTGACGCCGCCGCTGCTGCTCCGGCTCCGGAAGCCGCTCCCGCCGAAGAAGGCGGCGAGAAGAAGGGCGGCCACTCGCTGACGCCCGTCGGCATGTTCCTCGCCGCTGGCGCCGTCGTTAAGGTCGTCATGATCGGCCTGCTGCTGGCCTCGGTCTTCTCGTGGGTTCTGCTGCTCACCAAGATTTTCGAGTTCGCTGGCCTGAACAAGCAATCGGACAAGTTCCTGGAAGCCTTCCGCGGCGCTCGCTCGATCGCCGACATCGCGCGCATCAGCTCGTCGGAAGAATTCGAAGGCAACCCGATGGCCGACATGGCCGCCGCCGCCTCGCAGGAAGTCGAACTGTCGCGTCAAGCTGGTCTGGCTGTCGCCGGCGAGCACCGCGACTCGACCATCGCCCGCGCCACCTACGCCATCAGCGCCGTGCAAGCTTCGCTGGTTAAGCGCCTGTCGGGCGGCATGGTGTTCCTGGCCTCGGTCGGTTCGGCTGGTCCGTTCATCGGTCTGTTCGGTACGGTTTACGGCATCATGACGTCGTTCATCGGCATCGCGAACACCAACACGACCAACCTGGCCGTCGTCGCGCCGGGTATCGCTGAAGCTCTGCTGGCTACCGGTATCGGCCTCTTCGCCGCTATCCCGGCCGTTATCTTCTACAACTACTTCCAGACCCGCATCTCGGGTTACGGCACCCGCTCGGAAGGCTTCGTTGCTGAACTGATGAACGCCATCTCGCGTCAGCTCGACAAGGGGGCGTAACACCCATGGCCGCCAAACTCTCAGGCGGTGGGGGCGACAGGTTCAACGTCGAACAGAACAGCGACATCAACGTTACGCCCTTCGTGGACGTTATGCTGGTGCTTCTGATCATCTTCATGGTGGCGGCTCCGCTCGCCTCCGTGTCGATCGAAGTGAACCTGCCCGCGGCGGTGGCGAAAGCAACTCCCAACCCGCCGAAGCCGGTCTACATCTCGATCAAGTCGACGGGGCAGCTCTATATCGGCGATAACGAGACCTCTCTCGACGAGATGGGTCAGGATATCGTCAAAGGTATGGGCCGACGCGACCCGTCTAAGGAGCGCATCTTCATCCGGGCCGACGAAAAGGTTCGCTACGGGGCTTTCATGGAGGTTATGAACACCCTCCAGGATAATGGCTTCTACAGCGTGGCTCTCGTTGGACGGGATGATAGCTAAGTAGGGGTGCTGCATGGCTGAACAACAAACGCCCGAGCATCGCCACTACGATCCGCTCACCTCGGAAGGCCCGCGTCGCAAAAAGGGCATGGGACCGTTCGGTGTCGCCCTTGTCGTGGTCTGCGGCGTTCACGCGCTCCTCTTCGCCTACCTGGCGAAGCAGAAGTTCGAAGCGGTAATGCAGGAGTATTCGGACGACGCCGTGGACGTGGAGCTGCCTCCGCCGCCCCCGCCGCCGCCGCCGCCTCCTCCGCCGCCGCCGCCGACCAACGAGCCGCCGCCGCCTCCGGCCGTCGTGCAGCCGCGTCCCCCGGTGGCTCCGCCGCCGGACGTGACGCCGCCGCCGCCGCTGCCGATCCCGCCCGTTGAAAAGCGGGTCGAGACGACGGCTCCGCCGGTGATCTCCGCCGTGCCGCCGGTTCCGACGAACCCGCCGGCTCGCGCTTCGGTCATCACGCGCCCTGACTGGGCTCGTAAGCCGAGCGGTGACGACATGGCCCGGTACTATCCGGACCGTGCTCAACGGATGGAAGTCTCTGGTCGTGCGACGATCTCGTGCACCGTGACGGCCAAGGGTACCCTGGAGAGCTGCTCTGTAGTCTCCGAGAACCCTGCGGACATGGGCTTCGGCGACGCTGCCCTGCGTCTGTCGCGCCTGTTCCGGATGAAGCCCAAAACCCTCGACGGCGCGCCCGTCGACGGTGGTCAGGTGACCGTCCCGCTGGTGTTCCAAGTCCCGCAATAGGACCTGGATCCAGGCGAAAGCTAAGAAACGCCCCGGAGTTTCGGCTCCGGGGCGTTTTTCTTTGGGAAAACGGCCAAACAAGAATGCGTGCGTTTTTTCTCAGGAAAAACGCCAGGCGGAGCGAGCACGCTTTTCCTGTGAAAATAGCGTGTTTCGACGCTTGATCCGGGAAGCGCGTCCGACTAAAGACACTCCCTCGCGATGCGCCGCCTTAGCTCAGTTGGTTAGAGCGCCGGTTTGTGGAACCGGAGGTCCTCAGTTCAAGCCTGAGAGGCGGTACCATCGTCACCGAAAAGCCCGGGGTTCGCCTCGGGCTTTTTGCGTTTTGGTCGCCCGCTTGCATTTTAGTCGCCTGCCCGACCCTTGCCTCCAAAATGTCATCGGTGTGGGATCGAACAGCACTGCTTCGCGTTCAGATTCCCATGGGGGACAGGCGTATGGTTTTGGGTTTCCCGCCCGGCGCCCCTGGACCTAGGTCCGGTTGGCGTAGTTGGTCGTCGTGGGTCCTCACGGCGACGGCTTTCGCCTGCGCGTTCGCCGGCGCCGCCCTGGCGGGCGAACAGGAACCTGGCTACGCGCTGAAGGCCGGCTACCTGGCCAAGTTCACCCCCTTCGTCGATTGGCCCGAGACCGCGTTCGAGGCGCCCGGCAGTCCGTTTCGCCTGTGTGTCGGCGGCCGTGACCCGTTCGGGGGGACCATCGACCGCGTCGCCGGCGCCCTGCATGTCGGCGACCATCCCGTGATCGTCATTCGTCTGCCGACCGTGGCCAAGGGCATGGGCTGCCACCTGCTGTTCCTCAGCGCCTCGCGCCAGCAGACGCCGCAGCAGATGCTGGCCGTGGTGGCCGGCAAGCCGGTGCTGACCGTGGCCGACGAAGACCTCGAGGCCAGCGGCGCCATGGTCCAGTTCGTGACTGTCGAGAATCGCCTGCGCTTTTCCATCCGCGCCGACGCCGCCCAGGCGGCCGGCCTGACCCTGAGCTCGAAGCTGCTGGCCTTGTCGGCGCCGCTGCGGGATAGCGGCAAATGAAGCTGCCTCGGATGTTCGTTGTCGGCCGCATGGGCTTCAGGCCCGCCTTGACGGTGTCGATGGCCATCGGCCTGGCCGTGGCCATCGTCGCGGCCGCTTTCGGCATGGCCGCCTATAATGAGCATCTGGGTCAGCAGGAGCGCCACCGCGCGGCCGAGGTGCAGCTGCGCATCCTGGCCGGCAGCATGGCCGCGCCGCTGGCCTTCGACGACCGCTCGGCGGCGCGCGAATATGTCGGCGCCCAGAGTTCAAACCCCGACATCGAGGCCGTGGCCGCCTACGACATGCAGGGCCAGCTGACCGCCAGCTTCACCCGCTCCGGCGCGCCGCCGCCGCCGGCCCGCAACGTCCTGGGTCCGCCACGCCTGGACGGGGCGCGACTGGTGCTGACCTCGCCGGTGACCGAGGGCGAGACGGTGCTGGGTTCGGTCTATCTGCGATCGGTGCTGGAATCGCCGTCTCGGCGCGCCATGCGGTATGCGGGCTTTGCCCTGCTGATCGTCATGGCCGCCCTGCTGGTGGCCGTGCTGGGCGCAGCGGGCGCGCGCGAGGGCGAGGCCAATCGCAAGCTGCAGGCCGAGATCCGCGAGCGAGAAAAGGCCGAGGCGGCCCTGCGCCAGTCACAGAAGATGGAGGCCATGGGTCAGCTGACCGGCGGCGTGGCCCACGACTTCAACAACCTCCTGATGGTCGCCTCCAGCGGCATCGACCTGCTGGACCGCACCACCGACCCCGCGCGGCGCGAGCGCCTGCGCCAGGGCGTGCGCCAGGCCATCGACCGTGGCGCCAGCCTCACCCAGCAGCTGCTAGCCTTCTCGCGCCGCACGCCGCTGAAGCCCGAGGTGGTCGATATCGCCACCCGTCTGGCCGGCATGCACGCCCTGCTGGACCGTTCGTTGCGCGAGGACGTCAAGGTCGAGATCAACCTGCCGCCGCACCTGTGGCGCATCGAGGTCGACGCCTCGCAGCTGGAAGTGGCGGTGCTGAACATCGCCATCAATGCTCGCGACGCGATGCCCGACGGCGGGACCATCACCATCGAAGCCCGCAACGAGCCCTCGGGCCGTCCGGACGGGGCAGGGGACCAGATCCGCCTGGCCATCCGCGACACCGGCGTCGGCGTCGCGCCCGAGATGCTGACCCGGCTGTTCGAGCCATTTTTCACCACCAAGGCCGTCGGCAAGGGGACGGGCCTGGGCCTGTCGCAGGTCTATGGCTTCGCCCGCGCGTCGGGCGGCGAGGCGGGAGTGGATAGCAAGCTGGGCGAGGGCACCACGATCTGGCTTCGCATCCCGCGCTCGACCAAGGCCCTGCCCAGCGAACCGGCCGCTATCGCCCCGCGCAAGGCCGGGCCGATCGGCCGCTATCGCATCCTGCTGGTCGAGGACGACGACAGCGTCGCCCAGCTGGTCGAGGAGATGCTGCGCGAGCTGGGCTATGAGGTCGTGCGGGCCGGCGAGGCCATGGGCGCCCTGGATGTGCTGCGCAAGGACGGCGCCTTCGACCTGGTTTTCAGCGACATGGTCATGCCGGGCGATATCGGCGGCCTGGACCTGGCGCGAGACATCTCGCGCCTGCGGCCCAGCCTGCCCGTGATCCTGACTACTGGCTACAGCGCCGCCGCCGCCGCCGCGACCAACGAGGGCCGGCGGGTGCTGATCAAGCCCTACCGCATCGAGGCGCTGGCCACCGAGCTCGACACGGCGCTCCAGCGGGCCAGCTAGGGTGTAGGAACTGGGCCTGCGCCGGATCGGTTGAAGTCATTCACCGATCAAGGAGCACGCCATGTCCAAGCCGCCCCCCATCCCGCCCGAACAGCGCGCCTTCAAGGGCCAGAAGCCGGACCTGGATGACGGTCAGGCCGAGCTGGCCGGCAAGCAGCCGGGCAACGCCGACGTGAACCTCGACGAGCAGGGCAGTTCGGGCAATCTGCGCCAGAACACCAGCCGTTCGGGCAACATCCAAGACCGCTGATCCCCCAAGGGCCTTTAAGCCTGTCGAGCGGCCGAGCGTCGGCCGCTCGACACTGCGAACCTTTCGCAAAACCTCTTTTGATTGAGATGCTTAGCCTTCGGAACGGCCGGGGCGGTGAGGGGGTTTGTTGGCGGTCGGGGATATCGAGGGAGTCATTCCATGGCCGCCGCCGCCAAGTCATCCAGCAAGACCAAGTCCGCCAAGCCGCGCAAGTCGACCCGCCGCACGGGTCGCCGCGATCCGCTGGCCATCACCCTGCTCAAGAAGGACCACCGCGAGGTGGAGGCGATGTTCGACGAGTACGAACAGCTCGAGAAGGACGCCGACAAGCTGGCCCTGTTCAACCAGATCGCCCTGGCCCTGAAGGTCCACACCCAGATCGAGGAAGAGGTGCTCTATCCGGAGAGCCGCGGCGAGGTCGAGGACGACCTGATCGACGAGGCCTATGTCGAGCACGACGGGGCCAAAAAGCTGATCGCCGAGATCGAGGCGATGAAGCCTAGCCAGGAATTCTACGACGCCAAGGTCAAGGTGCTGGGCGAGTACATCAAGCACCACGTCAAGGAAGAGGAGCAGCCCGGCGGCTTCTTCGCCCAGGCCAAGAAGGGCGACGAGGACCTCGAGGCTATGGGCGAACGCATGAAGGCCCGCAAGGAAGAGCTGATGGCGGAGTACAGCGGCAAGGCCGTCAACTAAAGCTAGCCAGCGCTGAACAGACGCCCGGCCGAGAGGCCGGGCGTTTTGCTATGTCAGCCCCGCCAGCTGCCCCGCCAGCCGCAGGTCCTGCACGAACTCCGCATAGGCCCGCGCCTTGGCGTCCTCGTCCGGCAGGCGTAGCAGGAACGACGGGTGGTAGGTCACCACGCCCTGGCTCTGGTCGGGCAGTTGCAGCGCCTTCCCGCGATTGGCCCCGATCGGCGTCGGCTTGCCCATCACGCTCAGGGCCGCCGTGGCGCCCAGCATCACCACCACCTTCGGCCGCACCAGGCGGCGCTCGGCGTCCAGCCACCAGCGGCAGGCGGTGACCTCGCCCCGGTCCGGCGTCTTGTGGATGCGTCGCTTGCCGCGCGGCTCGTGCTTGAAGTGCTTCACGGCATTGGTGACGAAAGTCCGGTCGCGGACCACGCCGGCCTCGGCCAGAGCCCTGTCGAACACCTGGCCCGCAGGACCCACGAACGGACGGCCCGCGAGGTCCTCCTGGTCGCCCGGCTGTTCGCCCACGAACATCAGATCCGCCTTGGCCGCGCCTTCGCCCGGCACGCCTTGCGTCGCGTCGCGCCAGAGGTCGCAGCGACGGCAGACCTGCACGCCGGCATGGACCTCTTCCAGTGTCGTCGGTGCGCCTTGGCCGTACGAGGCGTCGCGGGCGTGGCGCAGGGCGGCCTTCAGCACACGGTCGGACGGCTGGCGAGGCGTGGCGGCGACCATGGCGGTGGCGCGCTCCTGCGCGGTTTCGATCAGCTCGGGAATGAGCGCCGCCTCGGGCAGGTTCCGCCAATAGCGTTTCGGCATCTCCTGGCGCATCTGCTTGGGGTTCAGGCGGGCCGGATTGAAGATCGAGGCGTAGTAGGTGCGCCAGAGCTCTTCCTGGGCGTCCTCGGACGGCGCGTCGGCCGGATCGGCGCCTTCCGACACGTACAATCGCTCGCGGTCCCAGGCGACGCAGGCGTCAGGCGTCAGGATGGTCCAGTCCATGTTGGTGAAGCGGCGCACGAAGAAGCCGGCGGTGGCCTCGGTCACGCGGTGGGCAGGCTCGAACCAGGCGGCATAGGTCTCGGTGGCGGTGCCCTCGATCAGGCGAAAGCGGACGAAGGCCTTCATCTTGTGCGACGCGCGGCTGACGGCCTTGGCCATGTCGCGGGCGCGGGCCATGTCGGGATCGGCCGGATTGTCGATCAGCCGCGGCTCCCGCTCCAGCCGCCACAGGATGCGGTAGAGCAGGGCGAGGCGGTCGGGGCTGCGGTGTTGGATCACCTGCTCGGCCAGTTCGACGAAAGCGGCGGGGACGGTGAAGTTGGCCGTGCTGGAGGACGCAGGCGAAGCATCGACGTCGAACAGCTCCCGCTCCACTGTCCACACCACCGCTTCGGGGCTCACCCCCTCGGCCCGCAGAGCTCGCGCGGCCGTGCGCCAGCCGGCGAAGTCGATCTCGGACGCCAAGCGCACCACCCGCATCAGAACAGGTTCAGCTGCTGGGGCTGGACCAGGGCGGCCTTCAGGCTGTCGTGATCGGCCAAAGCCCCGGGCGTCCAGTCGGCGGTGACCACGAACGCCCTGGCGCGCTTCAGGACGGCCCCGACGCGTTTGAGGTCATCGAGGGTCAGGCGGGTGATCTTCCGGGCCGCCAGGATGCGTTCCACGGCCTTTGCGCCCAGGCCCGGCACGCGCAGCAACGTTTCCTTGTCGGCCGTCTGGATGTCGACCGGGAACTTGCCCCGGTTCCTCAGCGCCCAGCCGGTCTTGGGATCGACCGAGAGGTCCAGGTCCTCGCCCTCGGCCACGATCTCGGGCCGTTCGAAGCCGTAGAAGCGCATCAGCCAGTCGGCCTGGTACAGGCGATGCTCGCGCAGCAGGGGCGGGCGCGAGAGCGGCAGGCGTGAACTGGCGTCGGGGATCGGGCTGAAGGCCGAGTAGAACACCCGCCCCAGGCGATAGGCGCCGTACAGGCTGGCGCTGCGGGCCAGGATGTCGCCGTCCTTGGCCGCGTCGGCGCCGACGATCAGCTGGGTCGACTGGCTGCGGGCGAACGACCGCCTGCCGGCTTTCTTCGCCGGCTCGGCATGGTCGTCGATCGCCAGGCGCATGCGGCCCATGGCGCGCTTGATGTCGGTGGGGCTCTTCTCGGGGGCCAGGGAGGCCAGGCTGTCATCGCGCGGCAGCTCGATATTGATCGACACCCGGTCGGCATAGAGGCCCGCCTCGGCCGCCAGCTCGGGCGAGGCTTCGGGGATCAGTTTCAGGTGGATGTAGCCCCGGAAATCGTGGTCTAGCCGTAGCGATTTCGCCACCCGGACCATCTCCTCCATCGTGTAGTCGCCCGTGCGGATGACGCCCGACGACAGGAACAGGCCCTCGACATAGTTGCGCTTGTAGAAGTTCAGGGTGAGGTCGACGACCTCCTTCACCGTGAACCGCGCCCGCGGCGTGTTCGAGGACACGCGGTTGATGCAGTACGCGCAGTCGTAGATGCAGAAATTGGTCAGCAGGATCTTCAGCAGGCTGATGCAGCGACCGTCGGGGGCATAGGCGTGGCAGATGCCCATGCCCTCGGTTGAGCCCACGCCCTGACCGCCGACTGAGGTCCGTTTCTCGGCGCCGGAAGAAGCGCAGGACGCGTCGTACTTGGCGGCGTCGGAGAGGATAGCGAGCTTGCGTCTGAGATCGAGAACGGCCATGCGCGGCACGTTATTGTTCTCTTTTTGTTCTGGAAAGTCTTCACGCGCGACGAGGGCATGAGGCTCAACGTCGCGCGTGAAGGGAAGCGTCGGGAGGCGGACACTTTGTGGCGTCCGCCCCTCGCTGAGGGATTAGCCGTTGACGGCGTCCTTCAGTTGCTTGGCCGGCGTGAAGGCGACCTTCTTGCTGGCGGCGATTTCGATGGTCGCGCCCGTGGCCGGGTTGCGGCCGGTGCGGGCCGGCTTGGCCTGGACCTTGAACTTGCCGAAGCCCGGGATCGAGACTTCTTCACCCTTCACGGCGGCGTCGGAGATCGACTTGAAAACGCCGTCGATGATGGCCTTGGCTTGGGTCTTGGTCAGCTTGTCGTCGGCGGCGACAGCGGCGTCGACCAGATCGGAAACGTTCGTCATCTCTAAGCTCATGTCCTGTGAATCAGGGAGTTGTGAGCCTGCCGAGGCGTTTTGGGTTTGTCACCCGTTAGGGAAGGTTAAAACGCCGATTCATGGGGGCAAAACGCCCGTGGGCCGGGGATTTTTACGAAATCGTCGCCTCCGGAACGGCCAAGTTCAGGGCAAAAGCGTTAATGTTGGTCTTGGAAGTGGACTATCGGGCGACTCATGCACCAGGTGATTCTGCACGGAATCGCCTCCGGCCTGGTCCGCCGCGCGCTCAAAACGCCAAGTTAGGAACGCCCCCACGGCCCAGCCATTTCTCCTGCGAACCTCTCAAGGAGAACTGCCATGACCGACGTCGACAACGGATGGGACGGCCAGGACGGCGCCGAAGCGCTGGACGAGGATGTCGTCGGCAAGGACGGCGAACTGCGCACCTTCGAGGAGCTGCCGGACGTGCTGGACGTCACCCAGGCCGAGGGCGACGCCGACGATGACGACGCCCTGATCGCCGAAGAGCTGGACGACGACGAGATCATCGAACTCGAGCAGGACGAGGACGGCGACCCCGACGACGTGCGTCCCGAAGTGTTTGACGGCGAGTAGCCAAGCGATGGTGACGCGCAAGCTGGCGGCCTACCAGGCCAAGCGCGACTTCAAGCTCACGGCTGAGCCTTCAGGCGAGGTCGAGGTCGCCGTGTCCGAGCGGGCGCGTTTCGTCATCCAGAAGCACGACGCCACCCGGCTGCACTACGACCTGCGGCTGGAGCACGAGGGTGTCTTCCTGTCGTGGGCGGTGACCCGGGGGCCGTCGCGCGATCCGCATGACAAGCGCCTGGCCGTCCATGTCGAGGACCACCCGCTGGCCTATGGCGACTTCGAGGGCACCATCCCCGAGGGCCAGTACGGCGGCGGCACGGTGATGCTGTGGGATCGCGGCTGGTGGGCGCCCGAGCCGGGCTTCGACCTGGAGAAGGGGCTCAAGAAGGGCGAGATCAAGCTGGTCTTCGCCGGCGAGCGGATGAAGGGCGGCTGGGTCCTGGTTCGGATCAACAACGACAAATTCGCCAAAGGGAAGTCGGGGGGCGGGAAACGCGAGAACTGGCTGCTGATCAAGCATCGTGACGAGTTCGCCATCGAGGGCGATCTCGACTTCCTGGAGGACACCAGCTTCTCGATCGCCTCGGGCCGGACGATGGACAAGATCGCCGCCGGCAAGGGCAAGGCCCCCAAGCCGTTCATGACCGACGCCGGCCCGGCCCCGGACGCGGTGTGGAACAGCAAGACCTCGCCCGAGGCCAGCGGCGAGAAGGCGGCCGAAGAGACGGGCGCGCCGAAGCGAAAAACGGCCAAAGCCAAGACGGCGGCCAAGATGCCCGACTTCATCCCGCCGCAGCTGTGCAAGCTGGTCGATCGACCGCCCGGCGGCGCGGGCTGGGTGCACGAGATCAAGTTCGACGGCTATCGCATGCAGTTGCGCATCGAAGGCGGCCAGGCGGCCCTTCGCACCCGCACGGGCCTGGACTGGAGCAACCGGTTTCCGCAGCTGATCAAGGACGCTGCCGATCTGCCCGACGCCCTGATCGACGGTGAGATCGTGGCTCTGGACGAGGCCGGCTCGCCCAGCTTCGCTGGCCTGCAGGCGGCGCTGTCGGACGAGGTGACCGAGGACCTGATCTTCTTCGCCTTCGACCTGCTACATGCCGAAGGCGAGGACCTGACGGACCAGCCGCTGGCGGACCGCAAGACGCGGCTGAAGGCGATGCTGCCGAAGGACGGCGAGCGCATCCGCTATGTCGAGCACTTCGCCAGCGGCGGCGAGGCGGTGCTGCAATCGGCCTGTCGGATGTCGCTGGAAGGCGTGGTCTCCAAGAAACTCGACGCGCCGTATCGCTCGGGCAAGTCGGCGACCTGGACCAAGGCCAAGTGCCGGGCCGGCCATGAGGTGGTGATCGGCGGCTGGACGACCACGGGCGAGGCGTTCCGATCGCTGATCGTCGGCGTCTACAAGGATGGTGACCTGGTCCATGTCGGCCGGGTGGGTACGGGCTTTGGCCGCGACAAGGTCGCCAAGCTGCTGCCGGCCCTGAAGAAACTGGCGCGCAAGACCTCGCCGTTCAGCGGCAAGGGCGCGCCGAAGGGCGGGGCTAGCGTGCATTGGGTCGCGCCTGAGCTGGTCGCCGAGATCGAGTTCGCCGGTTTCACGGGAGAGGGTTCGGTGCGCCAGGCGTCGTTCAAGGGACTGCGCGAGGACAAGCCCGCCAAGGCCGTCGAAGCCGAGGCCCCGGCGCCGGTCGAGGAGGCGCAGCTCGTTACGCCGAAAGCCGGCAAGGCCGCGGTGCTGGGCGTGGCGATCTCCAATCCCGACAAGCCGCTGTGGTCGGACGCCGGCGACGGCGCGCCGGGGAGCAAGCTGGATCTCGCCCGCTACTTCGAAGCCGTTGGCCCCTGGATGCTGGAGCACGTGAAGGGCCGGCCCTGCTCGGTGATCCGCATGCCGGATGGCATCGGCCATGAGACCTTCTTCCAGCGCCATTCGGGCAAGGGCGTCTCGGCCTTGATCGACGAGGTCACGGTCAGCGGTGACCGCAAGCCGTATCTGGTCTTCAACACGGTCGAGAGCCTGGTCGCCGCCGCCCAGTGGGGCGCGACCGAGCTGCATCCCTGGAACTGCCGGCCGGGCGATCCCGAGGTCCCGGGGCGGCTGGTCTTCGACCTGGACCCCGCGCCGGACGTGGGGTTCGACGCCGTGATCGAGGGCGCGCGCGAGATCCGCGACCGGCTGGAGGCGCTGGGCCTGGTCCCGTTCTGCAAGACCACCGGCGGCAAGGGGCTGCACGTGGTCACGCCGCTGAAGGGGACGAAAGTCGACTGGGACGCCGCCAAGGCCTTCGCCCGCGAGGTTTGCGCCCGCATGGCCGCCGACAGCCCCGACCAGTACCTGCTGAACATGTCCAAGAAGGAGCGCGGCGGGAAAATCTTCCTCGACTACCTGCGCAACGACCGCATGAGCACGGCGGTGGCGCCGCTGTCGCCACGCGGCCGGCCGGGCGCGCCGGTATCGTGGCCGGTGGCGTGGACCCAGGTGCGCAAAGGGCTGGATCCGTCGCGCTTCAACATCCGCACCGTTCCGGGGCTGGTGAAGGACCTCGACGCTTGGGACGCCTATGCCGACAGCGAGCGGGACCTGGCGACGGCGATCAAGAAGCTGGGCAAGGCGTAGGACGGATTTTACAGTGCTGCGATCCGGCGCCTTCGAACGTCGGAATAATGGGAGGGCGACATGGCCCAAGAGCACGCGCTGCAAACGCTGGAGACTTGGCACGACCTCCTGGAGAAGCGCGAGTTCGACCGCCTGCGGCCTTTGGCGGCCGACACAGTCGTTTTCCGTTCGCCGGCCTTCTTCACGCCGTATCCGGGCGTAGAGCCGCTGGTGCACATCATCGCGACGGTCAACACCATCTTCGAGGACTTCGCCTACCACCGCACGTTCTGGTCGGAGGGGCACGAGTCCGTCGTGCTGGAGTTCAGCGCCCGTGTCGGCGACAAGAAGCTGAAAGGCATCGACATCATCTCCTTCGATGACGCCGGCAAGATCCGGGAGTTCGAGGTGATGATCCGTCCCGCCAACGCCGCCGCGGCGGTGGGCGAGGCGATGGCCGCCAAGGCCGGGCCGCGCCTGAAGGAACTGTTGAGCAAGCCGGCCTAGCTGGCCTTCTTCCGCGCGGGAGCCTTGTGCGCGGTGGGCTTCTTGGTCGCCGACTTGGCCTTCGCCGGCGCCTTGCCCAGGCTGCTGCGCAACGCCTCCATCAGGTCGACGACGTTGGTGTCCTCGGGCTCTTCGACCACGACCTTGCGGCCCTTGCCCTTCTGCTTGTCCTTGATCAGGGCGCGCAGGGCGTCCTCGTAGCGGTCGTTGAACTGCTCGGGATCGAAGGGGCCTTCCTTCTGCTCGATGATCTTCTGGGCGATTTGGATCATCGCCGCGTCGGGCTTCTTGTCCGGGATGGCGTCGAAATAGTCGGCGGCGGCGCGGACTTCGTCATGGTTGCGCAGGCTCCAGGCGACCATGCCGGTGTCGCGCGGTTCGATGGCCAGCAGGCGTTCGCGCTGGTGCATGACGACGCGGCCCAGGGCGACCTGGCCCGCCTTGCTCATGGCCTCGCGGATCACGCCATAGGCCTCGGCCGCCAGCTTGCCGTCGGGGACCAGGAAGTAGGGATTGTCCCAATAGAGGCGGTCGATGTCGTCGGCGCTGACGAAGCGCTCGATGTCGATGGTGCGAGTGCTCTCCAGGCGGACGCTGTCGATCTCGTCCTGGGTGATGACCACGTACTCGCCCTTGCTGACCTCATAGCCTTTGACGATGTCGGCGCGCTCGACGGGGCCGAGGTCAGGGTCCGTGGGGATCATCCGGATCCGGTTATGGGTCTTCTTGTGCAGCATGTTGAAGTGCACGTCGCTGCTGGCGTCCGTGGCGGTGTAGAGCGCGACGGGGCAGGTCACGAGCGACAGACGCAGGTGGCCCTGCCAGGTGGGACGGCCGGCGGCCATGGGCGCTCTCCTCTAGGCTTGCGCGCACGAGGCCTTTGCGGCCTCCAGGAAGCGGATAACGGCCAACTCGAACGCACGCTCCGAGCGGCCCGGCTTCAGCGGCAGGACGCCTTGCTGATAGGCCTCCAGCACCAGCGGGTGGATGTATGAGCCGCGGCAGACGGCGGCGGTGTTGCCAAGCAGGCCCGCGACCGCCTTCACGCAGGTGTTGACGTTGCGCTTGGCCTCGCTGGCGGTGCCGGCCTTGGGGATCAGGCACAGAGCGCGGGCGGCGGCCAGGGTGCCGGCCCAGGTGCGGAAGTCCTTGGCCGAGAAGTCCTGGCCGATGGCTTCGCGGATATAGGCGTTGACGTCGGCGCTCTCGACCGAACGGCGCTGGTCGTCCTCGTCGAGGTACTGGAACAGCCGTTGGCCGGGCACGTCCTGGCAGGCCTTGACGATGCGGGCCAAGCGGCGGTCGCGGAAGCCGGTCGTGTGGACCTTGCCGCTCTTGCCCTTGAACTGGAACGTGCCGCCGACGCTGGACAGCTTGGCGTGGCGGTCGCGCAGGGTGGTGAGGCCAAAGCTCTTGTTGGCCTGGGCGTATTCCTCGTTGCCGACGCGGATCAGGGTCAGCTCCATCAGGCGCACGACAGCGGCGATGACCTTGTCGCGGGGCAGGCCGCGCAGGGCCAGGTCGGTCTCGACCCGGGCGCGTAGCTTGGGCAAGGCGCGGCCGAAGGCGATCATGCGGCCGAACTTCAGCCCGTCGCGGTCGCGTCGCCAGGCCTCGTGATAGCGGTACTGCTTGCGGCCCTTCAGGTCGCGGCCGGTCGCCTGGATGTGACCGCGCGGCGAGGGGCAGATCCAGACGTCGGTCCAGGCTGGCGGGATGGCCAGGGCCTTGATGCGGTCCAGCGTGCCGGCGTCGTCGACCTTGTCGCCGTCCGGGTCGCGATAGGCGAAGCCGTCGCCGGCCTTGATCCGGCGCAGCCCCGGATCATCGTCATTGACGTAGAGGAGACCGGTCGCCACCGGCTGGAGATCGAGCGTATCGCGCGGCATGTGACCAGCCCTCCGTCCTTCGTCGGATCAACGGCGGGCGAGGGGGCGGGTTCCGGACGCTTCCGAATGCGAAAAGGCCCGCGACGGTGACGGCGCGGGCCTTTCGAAGCTTACAGATTTTGTGGCCCGACTACGGGGCGTCCTCGTCCACCATGGCGCGGACCAGGTCGACCACCCGGCGGCGCAGGCGGCGGTCGGCCAGGCGCGGGAACAGGCTGGCCAGCTCCAGGCCTTCGGGCGTGGAGACGAACTCGGTCATGCGCTGGGCGAAGCCGTCGTCGATGCCGCCGTCGGTCTCGTCCAGGCCTTCGAAGAAGTAGGACACCGGCGCTTGCAGCAGCTTGGCGGCGTCGTAGAGCTTGCTGGCGCTGATGCGATTGGCGCCGCGCTCGTACTTCTGGATCTGCTGGAAGGTGATGCCCAGGGCGTCAGCGACCTGCGTCTGCGACAGACCCATCATTTTACGGCGGATTCTCAGCCGAGCGCCCACATACAGATCCACGGGATGGGCTGGTTCGACTGCGGGTCGATCGTTCATCCGCCTCTATTCCATCTGCGCCGCGCGGAGGCGGCATGCCAATATTAACGGGTATAGACACAGCTTGGCTGCATCGTCACGTCCGGACGTGCACGGAACGGGTCTTCGCGCCAAAGTGTCGCGCTCGATTTACTATCGTTAATGATGAATAGCCGAAGGATAGACGTGGTCGTTCCGGACTTGACGTCGGCGCCCTCCAGAGGTGTCTGCGCGCCATGACAGTTCAATCGGGCGTGCGTATCGCCGTGGCTGGGGCCGGGGCGCTAGGAACCGCGGTGGCTTTGCGCCTGGCGCGGGCTGGTTTTCAGGTCACCGTCTTCGATCCGGCGGGGCCGGGCGACAACGCTTCGGGCGTGGCGGCGGGCATGCTGGCGCCGGTCAGCGAGGCGCTTTTCGACCCCGCTTCACGCGATCACCTGGCCCTGATGCGGCGCGCTCGCGACCTGTGGCCGGCCTTCGCCGAGGGGCTGGGGATCGAGATTCACCGCGCTGGCGTGCGAATCGAGGGCTCCGAAACCTGGCGCGAGCAGGTGGGCCAGAAGCTGAGCGAGCTGGGCCTGCCGGTCGGCGAGACGATCCCCGAGGACTGGCGCATCGAGGCCCGACCGGCGCTGGCGGCGCTGCGGTTGGCGGCCGAGGCGGCGGGCGCGACGTTCGAGCCAATGGCGGTCGAGGGCTTCGCGCCCGGCGTCCTGCGGCTGGCCGATGGCCGCACCGAAGCCTTCGACATCCTGGTGCTGGCCACCGGTCCCGGCGCGCGGGACGGCCAGCTGGCGCCGGAGACCGCCGCCCTGGCGCCGATCAAGGGGCAGCTCCTGCGGACCTCGGCGGATGAAGGCGACGTGGTCGTGCGGGGCGAGGGTGTCTATCTGGCCCCGGGCGAGACCTTGGCCATCGGCGCCACCATGGAGGCCGGCCGCGACGATCTGGCTCCCGACGCCTCCGCCACCCAATCCCTACGCGCCGCCGCCTGGGCGCTGCGGCCGGACCTGGATCTGGACGCGGCCAGCGTCGAGGTCGGCGTGCGGGTGACGACGACCGACGGCCTGCCGCTGGTGGGCTGGAGCAAGACGCCCGGTGTCATGCTGGCCGTCGGCGCGCGGCGCAACGGCTGGCTGCTGGCGCCGCTTGTGGCCGACATGGTCGCGGCGTATCTGAATGGCGATCACCCGGGCCCGGACGCCGCCGCCATGGACGCGCGCCGTTTTGAGAAGTCAGGGGTCTAACCAACGCAGGGGAGTAGGGCCGGATGTCCGGATTCTGGTTGACCGAAGAGCAGGAAGCCATCCGCGAAGGCGTCGCCAAGGTGTGCGCGGCCTTCGACGACGAATACTGGCGCCGCACCGACGAGACCGGAATCTTCCCCGAGGAATTCGTCGCCGCCATTGCTGAAGGCGGCTGGCTGGGCGTGGCGATGCCGGAAAGCGTCGGCGGCGCGGGCCTGGGCCTGACGGAAGCGGCCGTGATGATGCAGACCGTGGCCCAGTCGGGCGCGGGCTTCTCGGGCGCCAGCGCCATCCACCTCAACATCTTCGGCCCGATGCCGCTGGTGAAGTTCGGCACTGACGAACAACGCGAGCGCCTGCTGCCCCGGATCATTTCGGGCGAGGACAAGATGTGCTTCGCCGTGACCGAACCGAACTCGGGCCTGGACACCTCCAGCCTGGAGACGCGGGCCGAGAAGGTCGACGGCGGCTATCGCCTGAACGGCCGGAAGATCTGGACCACCGGCGCCCAGCGCGCCAACAAGATCCTGATCATCGCCCGCACCACGCCCAAGGATCAGTGCGCCAAGCCGCACCAGGGCCTGTCGCTGTTCTACACCGACGCCGAGAAGATCGAGGCCAAGCCGATCCCGAAGATGGGCCGCAAGGCCGTCGAGTGTAACATGCTCTTTATCGAGGACTTGTTCGTCCCGGCGCAGGATCTGGTCGGCGAGGAGGGCAAGGGCTTCCAGTACCTGCTGCATGGCCTGAACCCCGAGCGGGTGCTGTTCGCCGTCGAGGCCATCGGGCTGGGGCGCGCGGCTCTGGCCAAGGCGACCACCTACGCCAACGAGCGGATCGTGTTCGGCCGGCCGATCGGCCAGAACCAGGGCGTGGCCCATCCGCTGGCCAAGTCGTGGGCCGAGCTGGAGGCCGCCAATCTCTTGGCCTTCAAGGCCGCCGCGCTCTACGACCAGGGCAAGGACTGCGGGGCCGAGGCCAACGCCGCCAAGTACCTGGGCGCCGAGGCCGGCTTCCACGCCTGCGAGAACGCCGTCCTGGCCCATGGCGGCATGGGCTACGCCAAGGAATACGACGTCGAGCGCTACTTCCGCGAGGCGATGATCGCCCGCATCGCGCCGGTCAGCCGCGAGATGATCCTGAACTTCATCTCCGAGCGCGTGCTGGGCCTGCCCAAAAGCTATTAAAGAAAAGGGCCGGATCGCCGATACGGAAGCGATCCGACCCCCTCCGCTTCAAGGAGACGCGAGGGCGTATCAGGCGCCGGCGTTGAAGCGGATCGGGATGCGGACGGTGGCGCCGTCCACGGCCTCGCCGTTCTCGGTCTGCGGCTTCATCTTGAAGAAGCGCGAGACCTTGATGGCGGCCGCGCCGAAGCCTTCATCGGCCGGAGTCTCCGACAGCACCGAGCAGTCGCGGACCGTGCCATTGATGGCCACCACGCAGTTCAGGGTCGCCGAGCCCGACAGGCCGCGCCGCTGGGCGCTTTCCGGATAGTAGCGGGCCATGTCGTCGGCCGAGGGCAGCCGCAGCCAGTTGGCGCGGGTGATGACCTTGGCCGGCGGGGCAGGTGGGGCCGGAGGCGCGGGCGGTGTCGGCGTCAAGGTCGTGAGAGGACCCGTAGCCGGCGGCCCATCCGTTCTGATCGTCGGATCGGCCACCAGAGGCGGAGGCGCTTCGAAGGGGGTCTGCAAGGGGATATGCAGCTTCGGTGCGGCGGCCTGCGGCGGCGGCTGATCGGTCGGCGGCGGAGGGGGCGGCGCCTTTGGCGGCGTGTAGATCGGCTCCAGAACCAGTGGGGGAGGCTCGACCATCGTCGGCAGCGGCGAGACCCACTTCTGATAGGCCAGATACCCGATCAGCCCAGCGTGCAGCGCGGCCGAGACGCCCAGGCCGATCAGCAGCACTTTCGAGGGCTTGCGCGGCGGGGCGTCCAGGCCGGGAATGCCGGAGCCGCTGGGATGGAGAGCCAGGTTCATGTCGATCTCCTACGCTGAATTACATCTGTAGGATCAGGTCAGCACGAACCGTCAGCGCTGTAAATTGACATTCGTAATCTGCGTGACGATTTGTCTTACGTCTGTAAGAATGGGTGCGGCATCTCGTCTCCGGACGCGGGGCTCGGAACGTGGTTAATCGCGAATTAACCATAGTCGCCGACTCCTGAGGCCCATGCCCGCCGTCAGTTCCATCCGCAGCGTCGTCGAGTCGGCGATCCAGCGCGCTTCCAGCGCGACTGGGGTCGACTTCACGTTCCTGATGGGCACGGCCAAGCGCGAGAGCGGCTTCAACCCCGCCGCCAAGGCGCGGACGTCGTCGGCCTCGGGCCTGTTCCAGTTCGTCGACCAGACCTGGCTGTCCACGTTGAAGAAGCACGGCGCCAAGTACGGCTATGCCCGCTACGCAGACCTGATCAGCCAGGGCAGCGACGGTCGTTACCGTGTCGACGGCGACGAAGCCCGCAAGGCCGTGCTGGGCCTGAAGACCGACCCGCACGCCGCTTCGCTGATGGCCGGCGAGCTGGCCAGCGACCACGCTTCGTACCTGCGCGGCCGGGTGGGGCGCGACCCCACGGCCGGCGAGCTGTACGCCGCCCACTTCCTGGGCCCATCGGGTTCGGCCCGTCTGATCCAGGCCGCCACGGCCTCGCCGGGCGCCAGCGCCGCGGCGATGTTCCCGGACGCGGCCCAGGCCAACCGCTCGATCTTTTACAAAGACGGCCGCGCCGCCACGGTGGGCGAGGTCTATGCCAACCTCACCAAGACCGGCGGCGCGACTCGCGTCGACATGGGTCCCGCCCAGGCGCCGACGGTCCAGGCCGACCAGGGTTTCATGCAATATGCGAGCGGTCGTCGCCTGGAGCGCATCCGCCAGCAGGAGGCGATGGTCGACCTGATCCTTCGCGGCTCGCAGGACGTCGGCAATCCGTTCAGCGGCTCGTCCGACAGCTCCAGCATGGGCGGCGGTCAGCGTCTGGCCAGCTCGATGTTCTCGGCCGAGATGCTGCGCGTCCTGTCCGACGCCAATGAGAAGATCAAGCGCTGACGGCTGTAAGAGCCGCCACCTGATCCGCCGACCAACCTAGTTCCCTGAACACCGCCGCCGTGTCCGCGCCCAGCTTCGGCGCGGGTCCGCGTGGACCATCCTCCGAGCCCGGGAAGCGGGCAGGGGCCGCCGGGGCCTTGAAGGTCCCGCCAGCGCCATCGGGCGTATCCACGAAACAGCCCGCCGCCTCGGCCTGGGCGTCGACCGCCAGCTCGCGCGGGGTCTGGTAGGGCGCCCAGGTGATGTCGCCGGCGTCCAGGGCTTCGGCGGCGTCGTCATAGGCCATGGCCCCGAAGGCTTCATCCAGGATGTCGACCAGCGCCTGGCCGTTCTCGCGGCGGGTCTTGGCGGAGGCGAAGCGCGGGTCGTCGACCAGCTCGGGCCGGCCGGCGGCGGCGGCGATGCGGGGCCAGTCCACCGAGCCCTGGCGGGGCAGCAAGCAGATCCAGCGGCCGTCGGCGGTCTTGTAGAAGTTGGCCAGCGGCTGCAGCGCCTCGCGCCGTCCACGCGTGGAGGCCAGCTTCCCGAAACGCAGCTGGATCGCCATGTCCGAGCCGATCGCATAGACGCCGGTGCGCAGCAGCGAGGTTTCGACCAGCCGGCCGACGCCGGTATTGGTGCGCTCGTGGACCGCCGCGAGAATCGCGGACACCGTCGCCAAAGACGTGACGTGGTCGCCCATGCCGGTGCGGATCGGGAAGGGCTCGGTCCCCTTCGGCGCGGTGATCGACCCCACCCCGGCCCGCGACCAGAAGGCCGCCACGTCCATGCCGGGCTTGTCGCGATCGGGACCGGTCAGGCCATAGCCTGTCAGGCTGCAATAGATCAGGCGCGGATTGAGCGCCTTCAGGGTCTCGTAGTCGACGCCGGCGCGAGCCAGGGCGGCGGGTCGGACATTGGTCAGGAAGATGTCGGCGGTCGCCGCCAGCGCCTTCAGGGCGTCGCGGCCCAGGTCGCTGCGGATGTCCAGGACGACGGCCTTCTTGCCCCGGTTGTCGAGCTCGAAGATCGGGTTGGCGTCCTGGTCCGAGCCGATGGTGTCGAAGAAGCGCCGCATCGGGTCGCCCTCGGGGGACTCGACCTTGATCACCTCGGCGCCCCAGTCGGCCATGATCCCGGCCGCGCCGGGGGCGGCGATATAGGTCGCCAGCTCGACGACCCGCAGTCCCTCCAGCATCGCTCTCTCCCTTTTATCGTTGAGGAGAGTGTGAGGGAGGGCGAGGGAAGGGGAAAGGCTTACCCGGCGGCAAGCCCTCCGTGGCGGCTCTAGAAGACCAGGCGGCCGGGCGGCTCGACCTTGAGGATGCGCAGCGCCCGCTCGTGGCCGTCGCGATCGGGCCATTGGATCGACTGGCCCACCGACAGGCCGATCAGGCCCGCGCCGACCAGGGACAGCACCGAGATCTTGCCGGCCTCGATATCGGCCTCCTTGGGATAGACCAGCAACACCGAACGGGCCGCGCCATGGGCGTCGTCCTCGAACCGCACGGTCGAGCGCATGCGCACGACATGGTCGGGCATGTCGGCGTCCGGGCGGACCTCGGCGCGGTCGATCTCGCGCAGCAGCAGGTCGGCCGCCAGCGGAGCGGCGTGCTCCATCTGCAGGGCCAGGGTCGACAGGTGTTCGGCCTCGGTTTCGGCCATGATGAGATGTGGACGCACGACGGCGTCCGCTTGCGCGAGCATGGAAAGCTCCAGGCATAGGGATGTGTTGATGCGGGCCGCGGGAGCGACCGTTAGGCGGCGGGATGCGTGATGTTCGCCCCGAACGCCCGCGACAGGCGCGCGGACGGTTCGGGGCTAGGAGCCTGCGAGCAGGCTACCGCCGTGATGGCGAAAACGCCGGAAGGTCGGGCGCGAAAACATGCGCCATTCTCGCCTTCGAGCGTCTGAAGTCAAACGGCTTACGCGGCTTCCGACTTGGCGGCGTTGCGGTCCAGGGCCGAGGCGTCCGCCAGGGCGCGGGCCACGGCGGCCACGCTGACCGGCTTGCGCAGCACGATGTCGGCGCCGGCGTCCAGGAACTCCGAGGCCTCCTCGCCGTCGCCTTCGATGACCGCGATGATCGGCGTCTGGCGATTGGGGCCTTCGGCGCCGCGCAGCGAGGCGGCGGCGCCCGGGCCGTCCAGCACCGGCATGCGGTGGTCCAGCATCAGCAGGTCGAACTCGGCGATCTTGGCCAGGTCGGCGGCGCGGCGGCCGTTCTGGGCGTGGACGACCTGGTGGCCCAGCTGCTCCAGGATGGCGCGCAGCATGGCCGCGTTCAGGGCGTCGTCCTCGGCGATCAGCACGCGCATCATGCGCTGGGTTCCCGGGGCTTCGGTGGCCACCGTGTCCAGCTCTTGCTCCAGTTCGCACTCGGCGACGGCGTCGAAGGGCAGGGTCAGGGTGAAGCAGCTGCCGACGCCCACGGCGCTGCGGGCCTCCAGGGCGCCGCCCATGAGGCGGGCCAGCTGGCGTGACAGCGACAGGCCCAGGCCCGCGCCGTTGACGCCGGCGCCGGTGCGCTCGACGCGGCGGAAGGGCTCGAAGGCGTGCTCCATTTCCTCGGGGGTCAGGCCAGGACCGGTGTCGGCGACCTCGACCGCGACCAAACCGTCGCGCAGCTCGACACGGACCTCGATACGGCCCCGCACGGTGTATTTGACCGCGTTGCCCAGGATATTGGCGATGATCTGGCGGGTGCGCAGGGCGTCGGCGACGGCGGCGCCCTTGTCGCGACCGCGCAGCAGCGGATCGATGTGGACGGACAGCTCCAGCCCCTTGGTCGCCGCGTGCGGCTTGTCCAGCAGGACCAGGTCCTGGACCAGGCGGACGGGATCGAACGGCTGGGTCTCGACGTTCAGGCGGCCGGACTCGGCGGTCTCGCTGTCGAGGGTGGCGTTCAGCACCGAGATCAGGTCCTGGGCGGCGTCGAGGGCGGCGTTCAGCTGTTCGCGCGACGGCGCGGCGCGACCGCCCTTGCCGGCGGCGGCGGCCAGCACGTGGGTGACGCCGGTCAGGCCGTTGCGGATCTCGTGGCTGAGGGTGGCGACGATGTCGGACTTGCTGCGGGCGGTGCGTTCGGCGGCTTCCAGCACTCGCAGGCGTTCGTCGACCAGTTCCTCGTGCGAGACGGCCAGGTCGTGCTGGCGGCGGAACATGCGGTTCAGGATCATGCCCAGGGTCAGGGCCAGGGCCACCGCGCCCCAAGTCAGCTCGCCGGCCTGGCGGCCGTCGGGGTGCGAGAACTGGGCGATCAGCGGACCGGCGGCGGCCAGCGGCGCGATGATCAGCAGGGCGGGCAGGTAGGACGCGGCGAAGAAGGTGCACAGCACCGCGCCGGCCGTGGCCAGCATCAGAAGGGTTTCGCGGGCGGGGCCTGCGCCTTCGGCGAAGGCGGAGATCTGCACGACGCAGAGCGCCCACAGCACGCCGCACAGCACCTGAATCCGGGCGCGACGGTTAAGATCTTGCGACGCATCGTCGCGCAACCAGTTCACGACGGCGTAAAAAGCGCCCCAGTTGATGGCGAAGATGGCGAAGCTGGCGGTCATCCACGCGCGGTTGACGGCGAACGATCCGACCCACACGAACAGGGGCAGGCTGACCGCGAAAACCCCCAGCGCATAAGGCAAAAGCGCGGCCTGGGCGTCCAGGGCCTTGGCCAGTCGGGCGCCGTCCATCGGACTGGTTTTCAGGCGGCGCTCGGTGAGCAAGTTCGCGTTCCTCTTCGTTGAGCGCGAACCTTAGGGCAGCGTGGTTTGTACCCGGTTACGGGACATCGTTAATCCACAGCTTCCTAACGCAAACAATCATTAAGCCTAACCGCCCACCATGCGACTCCAAGCATAGCTCCCGGCAGGCGAACCATGGCCACGACACGCGCTGCACTCACCGACTCCGACATCCGCATGCTCGTGAAGGGCGCGACGCCTGACGAGCGCGCCTTGGCGGCGCACAAGCTGTGCCGGAGCATCGATCGCTCGGTCATGACCGACGACGAGCGCCAGGTCGCCCACGACATCCTGCGGGTGATGGCCGCCGACGCCGCTGAGCTTGTCCGCCGGGCCATGGCGGTCACGCTCAAGAATTCCCAGGCCCTGCCGGCCGATGTCGCCAACCGCCTGGCGCGCGACGTCGAGAGCGTCAGCCTGCCGATCATCAGCTTCTCGCCGGTGTTCACCGACACCGACCTGGCCGAGATCGTCCGCGTGGGCGGTCCGGTGCGCCAGATGGCGGTGGCCAAGCGTCCCAAGCTGTCGGCCAAGATCACCTCGATGCTGGTCGAGCAGGGCAACGAGGACGTGGTCGCCACGGCCGTCGCCAACGACAACGCCCGCTTCTCGGAAGTGGCGCTGCAAAAGGCTCTGGACCGCTTCGCCAAGTCCGAGACCGTGCTGCAGGCCGTCGCCTACCGCACGGCCCTGCCGCTGGCGGTGACCGAACGCCTGATCGAGATGGTCGGCGACCAGCTGCGCGACCACATCCTGGCCAGCCACGCCCTGTCGGCCGAGCTGACCATGGAGCTAATTGTCGGCGCCAAGGAACGGGCCACGATCGACCTGGTCGACCAGGCCGGCCGCGCCGCCGATCCCAAGGCCTTCGTCGCCCATCTGCAAAGGGTCGGCCGTCTGTCGCCGTCACTGATCCTGCGCGCCCTGGCCCATGGCCACATGACCTTCTTCGAGTGGGCCGTCGCCGAGCTGTCCGGGGTGCCGCACCACCGCACCTGGCTGATGATCCACGACGCCGGCCCCCTGGGCTTGAAGGCGATCTGCGAGCGCGCCGGCCTGCCGCCGCGTCTCTATGCGGCGTTCCGCGCGGGCGTCGACGCCTTCCACGGCCTGGAGTTCGACGGTGGCGCCAACGATCGTGAGCGCTTCCAGGAACACATGATCCAGCGCTTCCTGACCTCGTCGCACACGGTTTCGCGCGAGGACAACGAGTACCTGCTGGAGCGCATGGACCGCAGCAGCAACAAGCGGCGCATCGCCCGCAAGGACCAGGGCGCGGCTTAAACGGCTGTTCGAAAGGGGTCTGGGCAAGCGCACGCAGCGGCGCCAGACTTCCCGCCATGTCTGACTCACCGCCGGGCGCGATCCGTCCCGCCGCCACCGTCCTGCTGCTTCGAGACGCGCCTTCGTTCGAGGTGCTGATGGTCAAGCGGCACCACCAGATCGACTTCGCGGCCGGAGCCCTGGTGTTTCCGGGTGGCAAGAGCCACGGCGGCGACAGCGACCCGCGCTGGCGGGACCTGGCGATCGGCTTCGACGAGGTGGGCAGCGACGGCGTGGCGCTGCGCATCGCCGCCATCCGCGAAGCTTACGAGGAAGCCGGTGTCCTGCTGGCCCGCGACAAGGACGGCGCCTTCTATGCCGGCGAGGCGGCCAAGGACATCCGGGACGCGGTGGCGCAGGACAAGGTCGCCTTCATCGACGTGGTCGAGGACCTGGGGCTGAAGCTGGACCTGTCGGCCCTGACCGTCTTCGCCCGCTGGATCACGCCCAAGCTGATGCCCAAGCGGTTCGACACCTGGTTCTACGTGGCCCACGCGCCGTTGGCCCAGCAGGCGATCTGCGATGGCCACGAGGCGGTCGACGCCGAGTGGATCGCGCCGGGCCTGGCCCTGGAGCTGGCGGCGTCGGGCCAGCGCAAGGTGATCTTCCCCACGCGCATGAACCTGCAGCTGCTGGCTGAAAGCGCCGATCCCGCCGACGCGGTGGCGCGAGCGCAGGCGCGCGAGCTGGTCACGGTCGAGCCGTGGATCGACGGGCCAGTCCTGCGGATCCAGGAAAACGCCGGCTACGGCCCGGTGACGGAACCGCTCGAAGCGCTCTAGCTACTTCAGCCCCGACCCCGACGCGTTGACCCAGGCCACCACGTCGCCCAGCACCTTGGCCGTCGCCTGGTCGAAGGCCGGGACGATGGCGCCGACGCGGTTGTCGGCGGCCTTCACGCGGGCTTCGAAGATCTGGTCGCCGATCAGGGCGCGGTCCTGGCTGCGGTTCAGCACGCCGCGCACCCGCACGACCACCTCCGGCGCGGCCTTGGGGCCGTTGACGTAGTCGGCCTCGAAAGTGCGGACCTCCAGGCGCAGCATCATGTCGGCCTTGGCCACCTCGCCGCGACCGATCAGTCGAGCGCGGCCGGGGTCGTTCTCGAAGGCGCGGGCGGTGGCTTCCTCGAACAGCACGAAGGCCGGCGAGACCCAGCGGGCGTCGGCGATATAGGCCACCTCGCCGTTGGTGCTGGTCAGGATGCGGTCACCGGCGGCGGCGCGGGTGAAGGACGAGGGAGTCTTCAGCACCCCGAACATCGCGCCGGGCGGACCCTTGGGCACGCTGACCTCGGCCTCGCCAAAACGATAGAGGCTGGCCGGCTTGGCCTTCGGGAAGATGCTGATGCAGCCGGAGAGGCTGACCACCAGCGCGGCGGCGGCCAGGGCGAGTCCAAGGGTCTTGGCGGTATTGCGGATCATCGGGCTCACGGCTTGACCTCCACTTCCTTGGCGGGCGCCTTGCCGACCAAGCCTCGAGGGTTCTGTTCGACGTCGGCGACCAGGCGGTCCAGGGACTCGGCGGCCGACTGCAGGGTGACGATGGCCGACGACAGCTGCGGCAGGCCGGTGGTGGCGAAGTCGGTGGTCGGGCCTTCCAGCTTGCCGACCATGCCGCGGGCGTCCTTGGCGGCGGCCTTCAGCTCGGCGGCGGCGTCGCCCAGCTCCTTCAGGGTGCGCTTGCCATCGCCATCGACCAGGCCGTTGGCGCTCTTGGACAGCTCGGTGATCGACTGGGCGGTCGCATCGATGCTCTGCAGCGCCTTCTGGGCGTCGGCGATGATCTCCTTGCGCTCGCGCAGCTCGGCGGTGACCGCCTGGACGTCGCTGAGCGAGGCGCTGAAGGTCTTGATGTTCTGGTCAGATAGGACGCGGTTGACGCGGTCCAGCGCCTCGATGGTGCGGGTCAGCACCGTGCCGCCGCCTTCCAGCAGGTCGGAGAGGGCGCTGCGCTGGCTGCGCAGGACCGGGACCTTGCCGTTCTTGACGGTGTCCTTCAGCAGCTCCTTGTTGGGCGAGCCGGCGGTGATCTGGACGTAGTTGACGCCCGTGATGCCCTGCGGCTCCAGCGTGGCGTAGCTGTCGACCTTGACCGGCACGTCCGAGGTCATGCGCACGCGGGCGATGACGCGGTTCGGATCGGTCTTGTCCAGCTCGATGCGGCTGACTTCACCGACCTTGATGCCGTTGAAGTGCACTTCGCCGCCCGTCGACAGACCGCGCACCGGACCGATGAACAGGATGTCGTAGAGGTCGTAGTCCTTGCTGAAGCTGACCTTGGCCAGCCACACCACGAAGATCACCAGCCCCATGAACAGGGCCAGCGATATGGCCCCCACCAGGGCGTAGTTGGCGTTTCTTTCCATCAGAAGTCGGTCCTCGCCTCGGCCGGATCCTCGGAGGTCGCGGCGGCGCGTCCCCGGGGGCCCAGGAAGTACTGTTTGATCCAGGGATGTTCCGAACGCTCGAGCTCGCGCACGGGCGCCACGGCCACCACATGTTTGTCGGCCAGCACCGCCACGCGGTCGGTGATCGCGTAGAGGCTGTCCAGGTCGTGGGTGATCATGAAGACGGTCAGGTCAAGGCTGTCGGACAGGTCCTTGATCAGGGAGTCGAAGGCCTCGGCGCCGATCGGGTCCAGGCCCGCCGTGGGCTCGTCCAGGAACAGCAGCTCGGGGTCCATGGCCAGGGCGCGGGCCAGGCCGGCGCGCTTGCGCATGCCGCCCGACAGCTCGGCGGGCTTGAGCAGCGCCGCGCGGGCGGGCAGGCCGACCATGGCGATCTTGAGATCGGCGATCTCCTCGATTTCGCGACGCGGCAGCTTGGTGTGTTCGTGGAGCGGCGCGGAGACGTTCTCGCGCACGGTCAGGTTCGAGAACAGCGCGCCCTGCTGGAACAGCACGCCCCAGCGCCGCTCGACCGACGACCACCGCCGGCGCGAGGCCACGCGCATGTCGCCGCCGAATAGCCGCACCGTGCCGCCGTCAGGGACCTTCAGGCCGATGATGGTGTTGAGCAGCACCGACTTGCCGGTGCCCGAGCCGCCCACGACGCCTAAAACCTCGCCGCGCTCGACCTTCAGGTCCAGGCCGTCATGGACGGTGTTGTCGCCGAAGCACGAGACCAGGCCCTGCACCTCGATCGGATACTTCTCGGTGTCGGCCGTCTCGATTGCGGGCGGGATCACGGCGGGGCCGGTCATATATCCAGCTCCATGTAGACCAGGGCGAAGATCGCATCGATCAGGATGATGGCAAAGATGGCGTGCACCACGGCCGCCGTCACCCGCCGGCCCAGCGACTCGATGTCGTTGCCGACCTCCATGCCCTGGCGGCAGCCGATCGCCGCGATCACGGCGGCCATCACCGGCGCCTTGGACATGCCGATCCAGAAGTGCGTGGCCCCGACGAAGTCGATGATCCGCTGCAGGAAGAAGGTCGGCGACAGGTCCAGCACCGCCCAGACGACCAGGATGCCGCCGGCCAGGCCGGCGATCGTCGCCACGAAGACCAGCAGCGGGATCGTGAAGAGCAGGGCGGCGAAGCGCGGCAGCACCAGCGCCTCGTAGGGATCCACGCCCATGACCTGCATGGCGTCGATCTCCTGGTTCATCTTCATCGAGCCGATCTCGGCCGCGAAGCTGGAGGCCGAGCGGCCGGCCAGCAGGATGGCGGTGATCAGGATGTTGAACTCGCGCATGACCGAGATGCCGATCAGCTCGACCGAATACACCTGGGCTCCGAAGTCGGTCAGCATGTTGGCGCCTAGCAAGGCCACCACCGCGCCGATGAAGAAGGTCGTCACCGCCACGATCGGCATGGCGTCCAGGCCCGCGCGCTCGCACAGGGCGATGGTCGGGGCCCAGCGGATGCGGCGCGGATCGGCGATGCAGCGTCCCACGGCGACCAGCAGGTGGCCCAGGAACACCATGGTCCCGTAGGCGTCGCCGAACAGGCCGAACACACCCTTGCCGATCCGTTCCAGCAGGGCGTGGAAGCCGCCGGAGCGAACAGTGGGTTCGGGCTCGACCTGGATGGCGGCGCCGACCAGCTCCAGCAGGCGCAGCACTTCGCGACGCGCCTGGACCTGCTCGGTCTTCAGGCGATCGCCGGCGGCGCGCAGGATGGCGTAGGCGCCGGCGGTGTCGCAGCGATTGACGCCGGTCAGGTCCAGATCCAGCGCACGCGCGCTCGCCAAGGCGTCGTCCAGCCGCAGCCCGGCGTCGAAGAGACCTCGCGCGGTCCAGTCCCCCGACAGCACCGCCGCCGTGCGGCCGTCCTGTTCGGTCAAGGTGAAGTCCGCCGGAAGCGCCATGAAGTCCTTGGGGATCGTTTCCTGGTTATATCCAAGCCCTGCCGTGGACCTGACAAGTCCAAAACGCGCCAAGGCGCAGCTTGTTGCTGCTTAAGGCGATATCGTGACGAAGAGCAGACAGCGCCCGGTTTTTGACGGCGTCCTCAAGCCCGGTGCGGCCACGGGGCGCATCGCGCCAAACTTCAATGTTGGTTAACGGATTCCCGTCACTGACATGGTCAACGAAACCTTACCCTCGAGTCGGAGTAACGCATGAGCGCGAACGCGAAGCTGGACCAGCGTATGGCTTTCATGCGCTTCGACGAACGCTCGCGTTCGGCCCTTCGCGCGATAAAGCCGGTGATCGACGCCGAGATCGCGGGCGCGCTGGGCAAGTTCTACAATCAGGTCCGCGTCTTCCCCGAGACCCGCAGCAAGTTCCGCGACGACGCCCACATGGCCGGCGCCGAGCGCGCCCAGGCCGCCCACTGGCGTCGGATCGCCCAGGCCGACTACGGCGAGACCTATGTCCGTGACGTCGAGCGCATTGGTCGGGCCCACGTCGACGCCGACCTGCAGCCGCAATGGTACATCGGCGGCTACGCCCTGGTGGCCGAAGAGCTGATCCGCGCCGTCATCGCCAAGCGCGCCAAGGGCATGTTCAGCAACGCCGCCAAGTCGGATGGCGATCTGGCCGACGGGCTCGCAGCCCTGAACAAGGCCGTGTTCCTGGACATGGAACTGGCCATCTCCAGCTATCTGTCGCTGCTGCAGGAAGAGCGCGACGCCCTGGAGGCCGAGCGCGAAGCCGCCGAGGCCCGTCAGGCCCAGGCCGTCAAGGCCGTGGGCGAGGCCCTGTCGCGCCTGGCCGCCGGCGACCTGACCGCCCGTGTCGAGGGCGACCTGGCCCCCGAATTCCAAAGCCTGAAGATCGACTTCGAACAAGCCGCCGGCGCCCTGGCCGAGGCCATGCGTTCGGTCGAGCACTCGGCCGGCGGCATCCGTTCGGGCGCGGATGACATCGCCCGCAGCGCCGAGGACCTGTCGCAGCGCACCGAGCAGCAGGCCGCCACGCTGGAACAGACGGCCGCCGCCGTCGAAGAGCTGACCGGCGCCGTCGGCAAGACCGCCCAGAGCGCCCGCGAGGTCTCCTCGCGCGTCGCCGAAGCCTCGACCGAAGCCGAGCGCTCGGGTCAGATCGTCACCCGCGCCGCCCAGGCCATGACCAAGATCGAAGCCCAGTCGCAGCAGGTGAACCAGATCCTGGGCATGATCGACGAGATCGCCTTCCAGACCAACCTGCTGGCCCTGAACGCCGGCGTCGAAGCCGCTCGGGCTGGGGATTCCGGCAAGGGCTTCGCCGTCGTGGCGCAGGAAGTGCGGGCCCTGGCCCAGCGCTCGTCGCAGGCGGCCAGCGAGATCAAGTCGTTGATCACCGAGAGCAGCCGCCAGGTCAGCGAAGGCGTCGAGCTTGTCGGCCAGACTGGCGAGGCCCTGCGCGGCATCCACGAGAAGGTCGGCGGCATCGACGAACTGGTCAACGCCATCGCCGCCTCGGCCAGCGAGCAGGCCACGGCCCTGGGCCAGGTCAATTCGGCCGTGAACCAGCTGGACCAGGTGACCCAGCGCAACGCCGCCATGGTCTCGCAATCGACCGAAGCCACCCACGCCCTGCGTGTCGAGGCCGCCGACCTGTCGAACCGCGTCGGGGCTTTCCGCCTGGGTGGCGGTCGTCCGCAAAGCTTCCAGCCGACCCAACGCGAACAGCCGGCCGAAAACCCGGTCCACGCCGCCCGCGCCCGCGTCGCCGCCTTCGCCCGTCCGGGTCGCTAAGGGCGGCTACTTCGGCGGCGGGGCCGTCGAGGCGCGGTGGATCAGTTCGAAGGGCAGGAGCATGTCGACCGGCCGTTCAGGCGGTTCGCTGCTCTTGGCCCGGCCGATCAGCAGCTTGGCCGCCTCAGAGGACATTTCCGCCACCGGTTGACGCACCGTGGTCAGCTGCGGCCGGCTGAAGCGTGAGCTGGGGCTGTCGTCGAAGCCCGCCACCGAGACATCGCCGGGGATCATTAGTCCGGCTTCCGCGATCGCGGCGATGCAGCCCAGGGCCATGTCGTCATTGCTGGCGAAGATCGCCGTCGGGCGGTCGGGCAGGGCCAGCAGCGCCTTGGCCTGCTCCAACCCCGACTGGAAGGTGAAGTCGCCCTGGCGCACCCAGCTGTCGGCCACGGGCAGGCCGCGCGCCTTCATGGCTTCCAGATAACCTTCGCGCCGCGCTTGGCTTGCGCCGTAGCGCGGCTCGCCGACGATGAAGCCGATCCGCTTGTGGCCGAGCTCCGCCAAGTGCTGGGTCATCTCCCGCGCGGCGGCGATGTCGTCCATGTGCACGCGCGGCCCCAGGCCCTCGGCCTTTTCCGGACCGACGCGGACGTAAGGCGTGCCGGCCCTGTCCAGGGTCTCCAGCACGCCGGGATTGTCGGAGGAGGGCGGGGTCAGGATCACACCGTCCGGCTTCAGGGCGGCCAGGAAGGCGGCCACGTCCTGGCGGACGTTCGGGCCGTCGTTGTCGATCAGCTCGATCAGCAGGTGATAACCCTGGTCGCGACAGACCAGGGTCGCGCCCAGCTGGATGCGCGACAGGTAGTCGGCGCCGCGCTCGCTCTGCCAGTGGTCGATGGTCAGGGCCGCGTCGACGAAGACGGCGATCACGAACGAGCGCGAACCGGCCAGGCTGCGCGCCGACAGATTCGGGCTGTAGCCGAGCTCGCCGGCCGCCTCGAGCACACGATCGCGCATGGCGGGCCGAACGTTCGGCTCCTTGTTCATCACCCGCGAAACGGTCTTGATCGAGACGCCCGCCTTCGCGGCGACGTCGTAGATCGTCACCGAAGCCATCAGCTCGCCCCGACTACATTGAGATTCACGCCCATTTGCTCAGACTAGAGCGTCTCGGCGACAGAAGGAAACTCCCTGCTTTACCGTACGCGACCCCTTGTGCCGTAAGGGGGAGGCGGTCAGTGTGCCCAAGACGCGGCGCTAGACCGTGCAGGGGAGGAGAGATGGCGCCTGACGACGGAGCCCGGCCAAAAGAGCCGGTGCGGGCGAATTTCATCGCCGCCTACACCCTCGCGCAGGTCGGCGCCTTCGTATCTTTCCAGCCGCTTTTGCAGGTGCTGCTGCCCCTGAAGGCCGAGTCGATCGACGCGGCGTCCAAGGCGGTGGTGCTTAGCCAGGTCGCCTTCTGGGGCGCTCTGGTCGCCAGCATCGCCAACCTGCTGGCCGGAGCGATCAGCGATCGCACCACCTCACGTTTCGGCCGTCGTCGCCCCTGGATGGTGGTCGGTGCGATCGGCGCCTCGCTGGCCTATCTGGCGATCATGAACGCCAAGACGCCGCTGGCCCTGATCGGCGGCGTGATCCTGTTCCAGCTGACCTTCAACCTGTGTTTCTCGGCCCTGGTGGCGGTGATGCCCGACCGGGTGCCCGACAACCAGAAGGGCATGGTCGCGGCGTTCCTCAGCCTGGGGAATCCGATCGGCACGGCCTTCGGCGCGGTGATGATCGGCGGACTGCTGGTCGTCGAGTGGCAGCGCTATGCGGCGATCTCCATCGCCTTGCTGCTGGGCCTGGCGCCGTTCGTCCTGCGCCTGAAGGATCCGCCACTGGCCAAGGAAGACGTGCCGCCGTTCCATCTGCGCGAGTTCATCGCGGGCCTGTGGGTCAGCCCGCGCAAGCATCCCGACTTCGCCTTCGCCTGGGCAGGGCGGTTCATGGTGCTGGTCGCGCTGAGCCTGGTGCAGAGCTACATGCTCTACTTCCTGCAGGACGTGGTGGACTATCCGCGCCTGTTCCCGGGGCATCGCTCCGAAGAGGGGCTGGCGATCCTGGCCACCGTCTCGACCGTATTCAACGTCATCTGCGCCATGGCCGGCGGCGTGCTGTCGGACCGCTTGCGGCGGCGCAAGCTGTTCGCCTTCGGCGCGGCCCTGACCATCGCCGCCTCGATGATCGTATTCTCCCTGACCTCGGACTGGACGGTGCTGCTGGCGGCCTATGTGGTCTATGGCTGCGGAGCGGGCTGCTTCTGCGCCGTCGACATCGCCCTGGTCACTCAGGTGCTGCCGTCGCAGCGGGATGCAGGCAAGGACCTGGGGGTCATCAATCTGGCCAACACGCTGCCCCAGGCCCTGGCGCCGGCCTTGGCGGTCTGGAGCCTGGGACCCAGCCACGTGAACTTCGACCTGTTCTTCCTGATGGCCGCCGGGCTGGCCCTGGCTGGCGGTCTGACGATCCTACCGATACGAGGGGTGCGTTAAGCCCCGAGGTATCCATTGCCCCAGTATCGCGTCGTCACCGATCCCGACGATCCCGCCGTCGCCCCGTTCCGGGCGATCAAGGAGCGTGATCTGGTCGGGCGCGAGGGCCTGTTCATCGCCGAGGGCGAGACGGTGCTGCGGGCCTTTGTCCGCGACGCGGCGGAGCGGGTGGTCTCGCTGCTGATCGACCCAAAGCGGCGGGACAAGCTGGTGGAGGTGTTCGAAGCTCTGCCCGACGAGACGCCCGTCCATTTTGCCGACCAGGCCGTGCTGGACGCCATCGCCGGGTTCCACCTGCATCGCGGCGTGCTGGCGGTGGGCCGGAAGCCGGAGCCGGTCGCTGCGCGAGACCTGCTCGCCGGCCTGCCAGAGCGGGCGGTTGTGCTGGTGCTGTGCGGCATCGCCAACCACGACAATATCGGCGGCATCTATCGCAACGCGGCCGCCTTCGGGGCCGATGCGGTGGTGCTGGACGCCGACTGCTGCGATCCGCTGTACCGCAAGGCCATCCGCGTCTCGGTCGGGGCGGTGCTGTCGGCGCCCACCGCGCGTTTGGAGCGGGGCGAGGACATCGCCGAGCTGCTGGCCGCGACCGGCTTCGAGGGTCTGGCGCTCAGCCCCGCCGCCTCCGAGATCCTGGCTCATCTCAAGCCCGCGCCGCGCACCGCCGTGCTGCTGGGCGCGGAGGGCCCCGGCCTGACGCCCGAGGTGATGGCCAAGGCGCGGACCATCGGCATCCCGATGGCGAACGGCTTTGACTCGCTGAACGTCGCCACCACCAGCGGCATTGTCCTGCATCACCTCCGCTTCGCGCAGAGCTAGGAAAGTGGACTAGGAAACCGGTTTCCTTGGCTCTAGGGTCTGCTCCGACAAATCACCCGTCAGAAGGCTTTGATCCCATGCTGAACCGTCGCGGCGCCCTTGCGGCTTTCGTCACCGGCGTTCTGGGATCCCTGGCGGCTCGCAAGGCGGAGGCCGCTCCCGTGCAGACAAACACTCCTCTGGCCGACCCGACCGAGGTCATCACCCTGTGGCCCAACGGCGCGCCGGGCGGGGAGGGCGTCACGGCGGTCGAGGCGATCATCGACCGCACCGTGGCCGGCGGTCCGCGCGACCGCGCCCAGACCCATACCCGCAAGCCGACCCTAGTGGTCTTCCGTCCGAAGAAGCCGAACGGCGCGGCGGTCATGCTGATCCCCGGCGGCGGCTATGAGCGCGTGGTGCTGGACAAGGAAGGCTACGAGACCGCCCGCTGGCTGAACGACCGGGGCTACACCTGCTTCGTGCTGTTCTATCGCATGCCGGGCGATGGCTGGACGGCCGGTGGCGACGCGCCGCTGCAGGACGCCCAACGGGCCATTCGCATCATCCGCTCCAAGGCGGCGGAGATGGGTTTCTCGCCCGACCGCGTGGCGATCATGGGCTTCTCGGCCGGCGGTCACCTGGCGGCCAACCTGACCGTCCGCTACGACGCGGCGACCTACACGGCGATCGACGCCGCCGACCAACTGCCGGCCAAGCCGAACCTGTCGGCGCTGATGTATCCGGTGATCAGCACCGACCCCGCCATCGCCCACGCCGGCTCACGCAAGCAGCTGCTGACGGCGATCAACACGCCCGAACGCGCCCTGGAGCTGTCGCCCGAAAAGCAGGTGCGCGCCGGGCTGTCGCCAGTGATCGTGATCCACGCGGCCGATGACAAGACCGTGCCCGTCGAGAACGCCCTGGTGATGTTCACAGCCCTGAAGGCCAAGGCCGTGCCGACCGAGATGCACGTCTTCGAGGAAGGTGGCCACGGCTTTGGCATGCGCTTCACCCCCGACAAGCCCGTGGCGGCCTGGCCCGGCCTCTTCGAAGCCTTCGCCAAGCGCCACGGAGTCTGAGGGCCTATTTGGCCGGCGCGGGCGCCTTGGGGGCGTTCGGCGCGAAGGCGTCGCCGAAATAGTCCTTGGCGTACCAGCGCGGGGCCTGGTCGCCGTCGGCCAGGTCGCGCGAGATCAGGTAGTTCAGCTTGGCGAACTTGGCGCCGGCGCTCCACAGGATGGTCTGCGACAGGTCGTCGGACGGCTGGTGGTAGTGCTTTTCCTCGTACTCGGCCCAGGCCTTCTCGCCGCCGTTCTGGTAGCCGGTGACCATCATCACCGCCGGGATGCCGACCTTGACCAGGGCATAGTGGTCCGAGCGGACGAAGGTCGCCTGTTCCGGCGACGGATCGGGCGTCAGGGTCACGCCCATGGTCGCGCCGGCCCGCTTGATCGAGTCGCTCAGCGTCGAGTGATCAGCCCCGAACGCCACCACGTCGGTGAAGTCGTAGGTGATCATCGGCTCGTCCAGGTCGACGCCCGCGATGATCTTGCCGGCTGGCACGGTCGGGTGGTGGGCGAAGAACTCCGCGCCCAGCAGGCCCTTCTCTTCGGCGGTGTTGGCGATGATCAGCACCGAGCGGCGGGGCGGGGTAGAGGTCGCGAAAGCGTGGGCGACCTCGATCAGGGTCGCGGTGCCGGCCGCGTTGTCGAGCGCGCCGTTGTAGATGTTGTCGCCGGGCTTGTCGGGACGGATGCCCAGGTGGTCGGCGTGGCCCATCAGGACCACGTACTCGTCCTTCAGCTTGGGATCGGAGCCCTCGATCAGGCCGACGACCTCGGGGCTGGCGTAGCGCCGCAACTGGGTCGTGACCTTCAGCTCGACCTTGGCCTTCAGCGGGAAGCCCTTGGGGCGCACGCCCTTGTCGGCGTCGGCCAGGGCCTTGTCCAAGGTCCCCTTGGCGCCGTCGAACAGCTGGTAGGCCGGCTCGCGGTCGACCGTGGCGCGTGCTTTCAGGCCATAGGTGTCGTCGAACGGCTTGCCGTCCTTGTCGGCCCAGGTGGTGCGCGGTTCCTTGGCGTATTGCAGCACGGCCTTCCAGGGGAAGGCCTTGTACGAGGCCGCGTCATAGATCTGAATCAGGCCGACCGCGCCGTGCTCGGCGGCGAAGCGGGCTTGCAGGGTCGAGAGGTGGGCGGCGATCTCGCTGTTCATGCCCTTGGGCACGCCGCGCAGCACGACCACGACCTTGCCTTTGACGTCCAGGCCCTTGTAGTCGTCGATGCCCACGACCGCGTCAGTCATGCCGTAGCCGGCGAACACCGTGTCCGCCGTGACCTGGGCCGAGCCGCCGACGGCAGGGCCGCGCAGCACCGCCTGGCTCGCGTTCTCGTAGGTCTTGGCGCCCTTGGCGGTGGTGATCGTCAGGGTCGGCGTCGCCCCGGCCAGCGAGGTGTCGACTAGGCCGACGCTCTGGTACCAGCCGCCGTTCTCGCCGGCGGGCTTCAGGCCCAGCAGGTCGAACTGGGTGGCGATGTACTTGGCGGCCAGCTCGTGGCCGCGCGTGCCGGCCTCGCGGCCTTCCAGCAGGTCGTCGGCCAGATAGGCGACGTGGGCGCGGAAGCGCTCGGCGCTGAAGTCGGGTTCGGCAGCGTGAGCGGTCGCACAGGCCAGCAAAGCGGCCGTCGCCGCCGAGGCAAAGATCTTCGATGTCATGGAGGTCCCCTAATTCCCGAGGGGACAGTGCTCCCGAGCGCGGCCGTCGCGCAAGCCGGTCAGCAGTCGGCCTTTTCCTTCAGCTTCCAGGCGGCGATCTCCGCGTCGCGGAACTTGACCCATTCGCCGCGCAGGACCGCCGGTCGCTTGCCGTGGCGCTCGTCCAGGAACTGCGCGCCGACCACGCGGTCGGTGCGGAAGGTTCGGAACGCCTCGCGCAGTTCGCACCAGGCGATGATCATGCGGACCGTCTCGCGATAACCCACCGTGACCGGCCAAATCACCCGCGCGCTGATCGTCCCGGCCTCGTCGCTATAGTCGAGGCGGATCTTGCGGCCGGCGTGGATCCAGGCGCGGACCTGGGCGACGTCGATGCGGTCGGTCTGAGGCTTCCAGGCGGGGGAGGCGGCCGCCGCCGGCTCCAGCACATAGGGCCGCAGGCGGTCGGGCACTGCGGCGGCGATCTTGCTGATCAGGTCGCTGGCGGCCTTGGCCAGGACGGGATCGCCGCGACCCGCCACCCACTGCGCGCCCAGCACAGCCGCCTCGATCTCGTCGGGGGTCAGCATGAGCGGCGGCATGTCGAAACCGGCCTCCAGCACATAGCCGACGCCGGCCTCGCCGCGGATCGGCGCGCGCTGGCCCACCAGGGCGGCGATGTCGCGATAGACGCTGCGCTTGGAGGTCTCCAGCTCGGCGGCGATGGCGTCAGCGGTCACCGGCGCGCGGCTGCGGCGCAGGATCTGGATGATCTGAAAAAGGCGTTCGGCGCGTCTCATGGCCTTACATATCGCTGATCGCTACTGACAGCATGCTGGCAGTAGCCTGGCGGTAGCAAGTCGTCACCACGACATTCGAGATCGGAGAGGGACGATGATCACGCTGTTCGCCGCCGGAGCCGGGTTCGGGCTGCCCGAGATCAGCCCCTATGTGACCAAGACCGAGGTCCAGCTGATGATGGCCGGTCTCAACTATCGCAAGACCAGGGGCAGTCGCGAGACCGCTCCCAAGGGGCAGCTGCCGTGGATCGAGGACGCCGCCCAGGCGATCGGCGACTCCACCTTCATCCGCGCCCATATCGAGCAGAAGTACGACATCGATCTGGACATGGGCCTCTCCGGGAAAGAGCGGGCCCAGGCCTGGGCGATCGAGCGGATGATCGAGAACCAGCTGGGCTGGGTGTCGGCCTATTTCCGGCATCTGGATCAGGCCAATTTCGCCAAGGGCGCGGCCCGGTGGTTCGACCAGGCGCCGGAGCACCTGCGCGACGACCTGCGGCGCGGCCTGCTGGAGGCGATCGCGACCAATGTCCGCGCGGTCGGCGTCGGCCGGCACCTGCGGGAAGAGGTGACCTGGCTGGGCAGCCTGTCGTTGCGCTCGCTGGACGAGCTGTTGGAGGACAAGGCCTATCTGATGCGCGACAGCCATCCGGTCGGCGTCGACGCCACGGCCTTCGCCATGCTGGCGGCGATCATGACGCCCTTCTTTGAGTCGCCCCTGCGCCGCGAGGCCGAAAGCTATCCGCGCCTCGTGGACTATGTCAGCCGGATGATGGCCCAGTTCTATCCGGCCCATCCCTGGAACCTGCGCCAGGCGGCCTGAATCTGAGACCGCTACCAAATTGGTCGTACAAATCGAACAAATTGGTCAGGCCATTTTTGATTGCAGGATTGGCCAGTTTCGCTAAGTTGACCGGGCGTGATCGGACGTTTCGTTCGATCCTTGCTCGTCGACCACAGGCGCTGCGTACCTTGCGCCGACCTCCTCCCGGGGCGGACGACGATGGCGGCCGGAGTCCTTACCCTCCGGCCGCTCGCCGTCTTTCAGCGGCGTGCATGGTAAGGCCAGTTGCTCGCGGGCGCTTGTGAGGCGGCCGAACCGGCGTTAGTCCTGTGGGACGCGCCGTTCTTGGCGCTTGTCACGGCGTTTGCGATGTCGACCCCTCCGTCCACGGATTCCACGCGGCTGTATCAACAGGTGGCGGCCTCGATCAGTGCGTCGATCGCCGACGGTTCGTTCCAGCCCGGCCATCGCCTGCCGTCCGAACGCGACCTGGCCGACGAGTTTGGGGTCAGCCGTCCCACCGTCCGCCGCGCCGTCATCGCCCTGGAGATGCGGGGCCTCTTGGAAGCCCGCCAAGGCTCGGGCGTCTATGTCCGCCTGGACCAGCCGCCGCCGCCGGCCAAGGACCTGGACATCGGGGCTTTCGAGCAGGCCGAGGCCCGCCGCCTGTTCGAAGGCGAGGCTGCCGCCCTGGCCGCCACCCTGATCACCGACGACGAGCTGGCCTATCTGGAGACCCTCGTCGTCGAGATGAACAGCGACGCGGCGACCAAGGAGCAGTCCGAGCTGGCCGACCGCCAGTTCCACATCTCCATCGCCGCCGCCACGCGCAACGTCGCCGTGGCCCGGATCGTCGAGAACACCTGGGACCTGCGCTACCGCTCGCGCCTGTGCATGCAGATGCTGGAAAAGGCGCGGCACGTGCGCAAGCGGCCGCTGAAGGACGAGCACCAGGAGATCGTCGAGGCCCTGCGCACCCGCGACCCCAAGGCCGCCCGCGCCGCCATGCAGGCGCACCTGGGCGGGCTGATCGAGAACCTGCTGCTGACCGCCGAACTGGAGGCCATCGAGCGCACCCGCGAGAGCCTGGCCGCCAAGCGGGAAGAGATCGCCCTGCGAGCGGCCAGCGCCGCCAAATAAAAAACGGGCCGGATCCCCGAAGGAACCCGGCCGCGCAGGAGGGGACCGAATGAAAAAGGGGAGGTCCTAGAAGTTCACGTCGAGGCGGGCGCCGAAGTAACGGAACGCGTCGCGGCCGGGGAACCAGGTGCGGCCTTGGGCCGTCGGGATGGCCGGGTTGCTGTAGCCCGAGGTGCCGTTGCCCAGGCCCTGGGCGTAGCGCTTGTCGAACAGGTTGTTGGCGAAGGCCGAGACCGTGTAGCGGCCCTCGCGGTCGGTGATCCCGACCTTCAGGTCGACGATGCCGTAGGCCTTCTGGATCGTGCGCGGATCCTGGCTGAGCGAGAAGTTGACGTCGTCCTGCCAGCGATAGGTCGCGCCGACGAAGCCCTTGAAGGGCATGCCGGGCAGCTCGATGTCGTACTGGCCGCCGATGTTGAACTTGAACTTCGGGGTGTTGTTCAGGCGACGGCCGGCCAGGTTCTGCACGCGGCCGTTGGTGGTCGGGGTGCGGTAGCACTCGCCTGGCTTGCCGATGTAGCCGGCCGGCTGCAGCGGCAGGTCATTGGTGGCCGGCTGGGCGTTGTTGCAGGGGCCGTTCGGGAAGTCGACGACCTTGGCGTCGGTGTAGGCGAAGGCGCCGTTCAGGCGGAAATTGCTGGTTATCCGCGCCACGGCGTCCAGTTCGACGCCCTGCGTGCGCAGCTGCCCCACGCTGTTGAGGAAGGTCAGGAAGGTGCCGTCCGGCAGGAACGACGTCACCGAGGTCTGGAAGCCCTTGTAGTCGGCCCGGAACACGGTGGCGTTGAAATAGACGCGACGATTCAGGAGGCTGCTCTTGAAGCCCAGCTCGTAATTCTTGGCCGTCTCGGGCGGCACCGGCATCTGGGCGGCGATCCGCGCGTCGAAGGTGCTGACCAGGTCGTAGGCCTGACCCTTGTAGCCCGTCGAGAAGGTCGCGAACGTCATGATGTCGGGCGTGATCTTGTACTGCGCGCCGATCTTGCCGGTGAAGGCGTCGTCCTCGTCCGAGCGGCCGAACAGCTGGTGGGTCGTGGCCGCGCCGATCGCTGTGCTGGCGAAGATGGTCTTGTCGAACTTGTAGCTGATCTTCTGGCGGTTGATGCGGCCGCCGCCGGTCAAGGCCAGCTTGTCGGTGATGTCCCAGGTGGCGTTGGCGTAGGCCGAATAGTTCTCGTTGGTGCTTTCGGCCAGGTAGCGGGCCAGCTGCAGCACCGGGCCGCGGTTCAGATAGCGGTCCAGGTCGTTCTTGGCGTACCAGAGGCCGGCCACGTAGCGGAACCGGGTGTCGCCCGGCGAGGTCAGGCGGAACTCCTGGGTCCAGCTGTCGGCGTGGAAATAGCCGTCGATGTGCGCGCCGCTGTTGATCCCCGACGGGCTGGCGACCGGGAAGCCCAGCAGGAACGGCTGGTCGGTGCCGTCAATGTCCTGGAAGTCGACCATCTTCCAGCGATCGTGCGAGGTGATCGACGACAGGGTGTGGCCCTTCAGGACCGAAGCCTCGCCGAAGTCGTAGTCGATGCGGGCGGTGGTGCCGAAAACGTCCGAATTGCCGCCGCCGATGCGGTCGTCGGCGCGGACGAAGTGGTTGTTCTTGTCGAAGGTGATGCCGCGCAGGGTCAGGGTGGCCGGGAAGGCCGGCGCGCCCTGGTAGAACAGGCCCGGCGTCAGCTCGGTGATCGCGCTGGCGCAGCAGCTGCTGACATTGTGGTTGTAGCGCGGAGCCAGGCTCAGGGTCAGGTTCTCGGTCGGCGTCCAGACCAGCTTGGCGGTGGCGGTGAAGCCCGAGCTGCCGTTGACGTTCTTGCCGGTGGTCAGGTTCTTGAGGTTGCCGTCGTAGTCGCTCTTGGCGACGGTCAGGCGCATCAGCAGGTCGTCGCCGTGGACCGGGCCCGAGACGGTGAAGCCGATCCGCTTCTCGGCGTCGTCGGTGACCAGGATCATGCCCTTGCCGGAGAACTCCTTGGTCGGGGCGGCGGTGACGATGTTCAGCACGCCGGCGATGGCGCTCTTGCCGAACAGGGTGCTCTGCGGGCCGCGCAGCACTTCCACCCGCTCGACGTCGATCAGGTCCTTGAAGGCGGCGGCCTGGAAGCCGACCGGCACGTCGTCGATGACCACCGCGACGTCCGACTCGACGGCGATGCCGTTCGAGAAGGTGCCGATGCCGCGCATGTTGATGCTGAAATTGCCCGGCTGGCTGCCGTAGTTGATGACCAGGCCCGGCGACAGCTTCACCAGGTCGCCCAGCTCGCGGACGTTGTTGCGATCCAGCACGTCGGCGGTGACCGCGGTCACCGACACCGGCACGTCCTGCAGGCGCTCGGCGCGCTTGGTCGAGGTGACGATGATCTCCTCGAGCTGGGTCCCGTCGTTGGTCGAGGCGGTCTGAGCCATGGCCGCGCCGGGGGCGGCCGCCAGCAGAGCGGTGGCCGAGGAGGCAAGCAGCAGCGATCGTATGTTGGTCATCACCTGGTATTCCCCGCGCTAAGTGCTCACCGGTTCGAGCCGATGGCTAATTGGTATGCCCAACTGATGACTCCTGGTCAGGCCACTTGTCAAGCGGAGTCGTTGCGAGGCGGAAATGTGGCCTGACGATTGAAATTATTGCCTTATCGACCAACAGAAAAAGCTGGAGCGGGTAAATGACAACGTTGGACAGAAAAACCGTTTGTCCTTCAGGCTTTACGGCGATGGGTCGAAATTGGTAAGGTCAGTTTAGCAACCACACACAAGACGGGGGATGGGTGCGCCTTCGAACGACCGCCGGGCGGGTCGGCGGCCGGCGTCATCGATCGTCCCCATGCGAGGCCGTGATCCGCTTATGAGCGTGCAGATGGACTACCGTGAGAGCACGGATCGGGCGGGCATGAGCCGCATGACGGTGCGCGAGCTGCGCGACACCTTCGTCATCGACAGTCTGTTCCGTCCGGGCGAGCAGGGCCTGTCCTATCTGGAGATCGAGCGGGCGGTGGTCGGTTCGGCGACCCCGACGACGGCGGCCCTGGTCCTGCCGACTCACAAGGAGCTGGCCTCGCGCTTCTTCTGCGAGCGCCGCGAGGTGGGCGTGATCAATATCGGTGGTCCGGGGGCGATCACCCTGGACGGCCAGCGTTTCGAGATGGCTCGCCACGACAGCCTCTACATAGGTCGCGGGACCGAGAGCGTCGCCTTCGAGAGCGATGCGGCGAGCGATCCGGCCAAGTTCTACTTCGTCAGCTATCCGGCCCACGCCAGCTATCCCAGCAAGCGCGTGCGCCGCGACGAGGCCCGCACGATCCAGGCGGGGGAGGCGGGCACCGCCAACCGCCGGGTGATCCGCCAGGCGATCCGTCCCGGCATTGTCGAGACCTGCCAACTGGTGATGGGCTTCACCGAGCTGGAGGACGGCAATGTCTGGAACACCATGCCGCCACACACCCATCGCCGGCGCAGCGAGATCTACATGTATTTCGACGCGGCGCCGGGCCGGGTCATGCACCTGATGGGCGAGCCGGCCGAGCCGCGCGCGGTGTTCATGGACGAGGGCGAGGCGGTGTTCTCGCCCAGCTGGTCGATCCACAGCGGGGTCGGCACCGCCAGCTACAGCTTCGTCTGGAGCATGGGCGGCGAGAACCTCGAGTTCGACGACATGGACATGCTGGCCGTCCACGATCTTGGTCCGGCCGCCTAAGAAAAAAGTACGGGAAGAAACGCTCAACATGACCTTCAAGACGCTCCTGAAGGCCGCCGCTACGGCTGTCATCCTGGCTGGAACCGCCGCGCCCGCTCTGGCCGCGCAGAAGCCGGCCGTGGTCAGCGCGCCTGTCTCGGCCATCGACGCCGCCGGTCGCAAGGTAGCCGCCTGGCAGCTGGCCCACATGGACAATTTCGACTACGTGCCGGTCACCTCGTTCCGCAAGGACACCGAGGCGCCGCGCGACTGGATCCAGGCGGCGTTCTACATCGGCCTCTACACCTTCGCCGACCAGACCCAGGACCCGTACCTGGCCAACGCCGTGATCAAGCACGGCGAGGCCGAGCAGTGGGGCTTCGACCACCGTCCGCGCCACGCCGACGCCGACGCCACCGGCGCGGTCTGGGTCTGGGCCGCCGGCCGCACGCACGATCAAAGCAAGCTGACCCCGATCCGCGCCCGCTTCGATGCGGTGCTGGCCGATCCGTCCAAGGTCTCGCTGGACTTCACGCCCAAGCCGGCGAAAGGCGACCCCTACTGCCAGGCCCGCTGGTGCTGGAGCGACGCCATCTTCATGGCTCCGCCGGCCTGGGTGTCCCTGACCAAGGTCAGCGGCGACAAGCGCTATCTGGCGCACGCCGACAGCGAGTTCTGGGCGACCCACGACTATCTGTTCGACAAGACCGAGCACCTCTATTTCCGCGACAGCCGCTTCATCACGCGGCGCAGCGACGCCGGCCAGAAGATCTTCTGGGGCCGGGGCAACGGCTGGGCCTTCGCCGGCCTCGCGCGGATCCTGCAGGACCTGCCGGCCAACCATCCCAGCCGTCCGAAGTACGAGCTGGCCTTCAAGCAGATGGCCGCCAAGATCGCGACCCTGCAGGGCGCCGAGGGCTATTGGCCCGTCTCGCTGCTGGAGCCGCAGAAGACGCCGGAGACCAGCGGCACCGGTTTCTTCGTCTACGGCTTGGCCTGGGGCGTGAACCACGGCCTGTTGTCGCGCGCCAAGTACGGCCCGGTCATCGACAAGGGCTGGAAGGCCCTGGACGCGGCGATCGAGCCGGACGGCCGCCTGGGCTGGGTGCAGCGCGTGGGCGTGGCGCCCGATCAGGTCGGTCGTGACGACACTCAGCTGTACGGCGTAGGGGCCTTCTTGCTGGCGGCCAGCGAGGTTCGCAGGCTTGGTCAGACGTCGGCTTCCCAAGGTCAGGCCAAGCGGTAGAATAGCCCAGTAGAATCCAAGCGAGGATCGATGCGCGGCGCGCCGGACCCCCAGAAGCTCTATCAGCAGGTGGCCCGGTCCATCGCGGCGTCGATCGCCGAGGGGCGCTACGCCCCTGGCGACCGCCTGCCGTCCGAGCGGGGGCTGGCCGACTCGTTCGGCGTCAGCCGTCCGACCATCCGCGACGCGATGATCGCCCTGGAGTTCCAGGGCATGGTCGAGGCCCGCCAGGGCTCGGGCGTCTATGTCACGGCCCGCGCCAAGCCCGAGGACGACGCGACCGAGGCCGAGGTCAGCGCCCTGGAGCTGACCGAAGCGCGCCGCCTGTTCGAGGGCGAGGCCTGCGCCTTGGCCGCCGCCGCCGTCAGCGACGAACAGATCATGGCCCTGGAGCGCATCTCGCGCGACCTGGCCAGCCTGGCGGGCGCTGAGGACGGCGAGCGGCTGGAGCACGACTTCCACCTGGCCGTCGCCCACGCCACCCGCAACGCCGCCATCGTCGCGGCGGTCGAGGAGATTTGGACGCTGCGTCGCCAGTTCCCAGAATGCGGCGCCCAGCTGCGCCGGGTGCGCCTGGCCGATCCGGAAGGCTTCGCCGAGGACCACCGCCGCGTCGTCGCCGCGCTGCGCGACCGTGACCCGAAGGAAGCGCGGCGGGTGATCCACGAGCACCTGAACCGCACCGTCGAGGCCCTGCTGTCGATGGCCGAGCGCGACGCTCTGGAGCGTACGCGCCTGGAAATGGCCGAGCGCCGCGACGAGCTCTTGCGTCGAACTGCCATCTGAAGTTGTCTGGGGCGCGATAATTCGCCGCACAAATCAAGGCCTTGCGGCCGTGGGGCGACGCGTGCTGACCTCCCTCCCAGGAATCAGGGGGTAATGATGTCGGATAAGTTGGCGCCTGCGAGCGTGGAAACGGTGCTGAAGGCGATCTCGTCGGAGATGTCGCTGGCCGCCGTCGCCTGCGGCCATCTGGACGTGGCGCTGGGCAAGATCCTGGAAGTCGTGCCGGACGAGCACCGCCTGTCGGTGATGCAGGAGCTGCATACGGTCGACCTGTTGGCCCAGCACATCACGGCCCTGACCGACTTCACCGGCAACCTGTCGCAGCAGCACGGTCAAGGCGTCCTGGAGGTCAACGACTCCCTGAACGCCATCACGCTGGGCGACGTCGCTCAGCGTCTGCGGTCGTCGATCGCTCCCGAATAACTAGCTGGTCCGCCAGTCCGCGCCCGTCGCGGCGAACAGGCGGATAGCGTCTACGAGCCGCTGACCCTCGGCCCGCGCGCGGGCCGAGCGGGCGCTGTTGAGCGTGCGCTGGGCGTCGATCACTTCCAGCATCGTGCCGCCGCCCTTGTCGAAGGCGACCTTGGCCAGGCGCAGGCGTTCGCTCGCCTGCTGCTCGGTGCGAGCGTGGGCGGCCAGGGCGGTCTCGTCGGCCGACAGGGCCGAGAGCGCGTCCGCGACCTGGCCGAACGCCGTCAGCACCGTCTGCTGGTAACGAGCCGAGGCCGCGCGGGCTGCCTCGCGCGCCTGCTGCCGTCGGGCCTTCAGGGCGCCGCCGTCGAACAGCGGGGCGGTGAGGCCCGCGCCAAGATCCCAGCCGCTGGCGTCGTAAGAGAACAGATCGCCCGGCTTCAGCGCGCCTTGGGTCAGCGAGGCGCTGAGCTTGATGTTCGGATAGAGGTCGGCCGTCGCCACGCCGATATCGGCGGTGGCCGCGTGCAGCTCGGCTTCGGCGGCTAGGATGTCCGGACGCTTGCGCACCAGCTGCGAGGGCAGGGCGACCGGGACCGGGGCGCTCAAGCCCATGGTCGAAAGGTCGAAGGCCGGCGCGGCCCAGTCGGCCGGGGCCTTGCCCACCAGCACCGCCAGGGCGTGACGGGCGGCGGCCAGTTCGCCTTGCAGAGCCGGCAGCTGGGCGCGGTCTTCTTCCAGCTGGCTGGCGGCCGAGACCTTGGCCAGGCTGGTCGAACCGCCCAGGGCGTTGGCCTTGCGGATCAGGTCGATATTGGCCTGATCGTCGGCGATCATCTGCTCGACGCTGGCGATCTGGCTGCGTAGCGTGGCGATGGTCGCCGCCTGCATCGCGACATTAGCCGTCAGGCTCAGATAGGCCGCCTCGGTGCGACGACCTTCGGCCTCCAGGCGCGCCGTGGCGCCTTCGATGCGGCGCTTGTTGCCGCCCCACAGGTCCAGATCATAGCTGACCGCGCTACCGACCGAATAGAGGCTGAAGGTCGGGTTGCTGAGCTTGATGTCGCCAAAACCCGTGAAGCCGAAGGCCTGCAGGTTGGCGCGCTCGCGGGCGACGCCGGCGTTGCCGGTGACCTGCGGGCCGGCCACGCCGCGCGCCTGGGCCAGGGCCGATTGCGACTGCGCCAGGGTGGCGTCGGCTTCCGCGAGCGTGGGGCTGTCCTTCAGCGCCTGGCGGATGACGGCGTCCAGCTCGGGCGAGTTCAGGGCCGTCCACCACGGGCCAGCGTTGGCCGCGTCGGCGTCGAGGCGAACGGCCGCCGGAGCGGTCTCGCCCGCGCCCAGCGTCGAGACGGTCTTCGGCGCCTCGGGAGCCTGGAAGTTCGGACCGACCGTCGTGCAGGCGGTCAGGCTGGACGCGGCCAGCAGCGTGGCGATGAGCTTAGTGGTCGGAGACATTGGCGGCCTTCGCCCCTGGCTTGGGGGTACGCATGAGAAGGATGAGCGGCGCGCAGGCGATGGTGATCACCAGCATCAGCCGGAAGTCGTCGAGATAGGACAGCATCGCCGCCTGCCGGCCTATCAGTCCATTGAAGGCGGCCATGGCGGCCTGGCTGGAGAACAGGTGCGGCATGTAGGCCTGGTACAGCGGGTTGTCGGGCCGGGCGTGCTCGACCAGCACGGCGTGGTGCTTCTCGATGCCGCTGACGAACAGGGCCTGCATGATCGAGATGCCGGCCGCCGAGCCGATGTTGCGGATCAGGGTGAACAGGCCCGCGCCCTCGGCCCGGTGCTGTGGCATCACCTTGGCGAAGGCGATGGTCGACAGCGGCACGAAGATCAGCCCCGTGCCGACGCCCGACAGGAAGCCTGAGGTCACCAGCAGGGTGGTGTCCATCTGCAGATTGTAGTGGCTCATCTGCCAGAGCGAGAGGGCGCTGATGGCCAGGCCGATGCTGAGCAGCAGCTTGATGTTCATCCGGCCCATCAACTGGCCCACCGCGAACATGGCGATGAAGGAGCCCAGACCACGCGGCATCGAGACCAGGCCTGTGAAGGCGACCGGATAGCCCAGCAGGGTCTGCATCAGCGGCGGCAGCAGAGCCAGCGTGCTGTACAGCAGGATGCCGATGAAGAAGCCGAACAGGCAGCAGGTGATGAAGTTGCCGTCGGCCAGCAGTTCGCGGGCCACGAACGGCTTCTCAGCGGTGGCCAGCTGCACGCCGAACACCCACAGGGCGATGACGGCGATGATCAGCTCGATCCAGATCTCGCGCGCGCCGAACCAGTCCTGGCTGGGGCCGCGGTCCAGCATCAGCTGGAAGGCGCCGATGGCGATGGCCAAGGCGAGGAAGCCCAGGGTGTCGAACTTGCGCTTCTCGCTGCTCTTCTTCTCGGACAGGAAGAAGAACACGCCGCAGAAGGCCAGGATGCCGATCGGCAGGTTGATGAAGAACACCCACCGCCAGTCGAGATTGTCGGTCAGCCAGCCGCCCAGGCCCGGGCCCAGCAGCGGACCCAGCACCGCGCCGGCGCCCCAGACGGCCATGGCCTGGCCGTGGCGCTCGGGCGGGTTGATGTCCAGCAGCACGGCCTGAGACAGTGGGATCAGCGCCGCGCCAAACAGGCCTTGCAGCAGGCGGAACAGGACGATCTCGACCAGGTTCTGGGCCGCGCCGCACAGCATGGAGGCGATGGTGAAGCCGATGATCGAGACGATCAGCACCATCTTGCGGCCCATGCGCTCGGTCAGGAAGCCGGTCAGCGGCGTCATGATCGTCGAGGCCACGATGTAGGAGGTCAGCACCCAGGTGATCTGGTCCGCCGACGCCGAGACGCTGCCCTGGATGTGGGGCAGGGCGACATTGGCGATAGTGGTGTCCAGCGAGATCATGATCGTCGCCAGCATCACCGAGATGGTGATGGGCGTGCGATTGGCGACGTCCCGGGCCTGGCCCTCCTGGAGCGCCTTGGGGGTCATCCGTGGCGGCCCGACCGGACGTCCACGGTCGCCTTGGCGCTGAGGCCGGCGCTGAGGTTGGCCGGCGGGGCCTGGTCGAGCGTCAGGCGCACGGGCAGGCGTTGGACGACCTTGACCCAGTTGCCGGTGGCGTTCTCGGCCGGCAGCAGGGCGAAGCTGGAGCCCGTGCCGGGGCTGAAGCTGGCCACATGGGCCTTCAGCGGCTTGTCATAGGCGTCGACCTTGATCGTCGCGGCCTGGCCGACCCGCATGTGGGCCAGCTGGTCTTCCTTGAAGTTGGCCTCGATCCAGGGTTGGCCCGAGATCAGCCAGAACACCGGCTGCGAGGCGGTGACGCGGGCGCCGACCTGCAGCTGCTCGACCTTGGCCACCACGCCGTCGGTCGGGGCGACCACGGCGGAGTAGGAGCTATCGAGCTTGGCGCGCTCCAGCTTGGCGGCGGCTTCCAGCACGGCCGGCTGGCGTTCGGTGGCGGCATGGGCGTCGCCGCCCAGGTCGGCCAGGGCGGTCACGACCTGCTGCTTGACCACGGCGATCTGGCGCTGGGCCTGGTCGGCGGCGTGGCGGGCTTCATCCGCCTGCGCCTTGGTGGCGACGCCGGCGGCGGCAAGGTCGCGCTGGCGGGCGGCCTCGCGCTGGGCGTAGGCGGCGGTTTCCTGGATGGCGGCGAGATCCGCCAGGCGCTGGGCGTAGACCGCGCGCTTGCCTTGCACGTCGAAGCGGGCCTGGGCCAGGGCGGCCTCGGCTTCCGACACCGCCACCTGGTAGTCGGCGGGATCCAGGCGGAACAGCACCTGGCCCTTCTTGACGGGCTGGTTCTCGTGGACGGCGATCTCGACCACGCGGCCGTCGATGCTGGTGCTGATCGCCGTGCGGCTGGTCTGGACGTAGGCGTTGTCGGTGGTCTCGGACTTACCGCCCGTCAGCATCACGACGCCGGCCCCGATCAGGATGATGGCGGGCACGCCGATCATCAGCGGCCAGCGCAGCCGCTGGCCCAGGGTCCTGCTCCGCCGCCGGTTGGCCGCGTTCGCTTCGGCGTCCGCGATAGCTTCGTAACCTTCAGCGTCGCTCACGCGCTGCTCCACATACAGATAGGTTTTGGGGAATCCTCGAGGTTCGTTCGGGCCGCGAACCTTCGCCGGTGAAATAGGACTCCGCCTGTCATGAGGGAAATGATATGTCTTCACGACAGCCATGAATGCCGTGAATTTCAGAACCGCCGACCTCAATCTCTTCCGGGTGTTCGTCACCCTGCTGGAAGAGAAGAACGCCACGCGCGCCGGCGAGCGCCTGGGCTTGTCGCAGTCGGCGGTCAGCCATTCGCTACGGCGCCTGCGCGAGATGGTCGGCGACGACCTCTTCATCCGGGGGCAAACCGGCCTGCGCCCCACGCCTCGCGCGCTGGAGATCGCCGACACCGCCCGCACGGCCCTGAAGCTGCTGGAGACGGCCGTTACCGCCCAGAAGTTCGACCCGGCGCTCGATCACCACGTCTTCACCATCGCGACGGGGACCTACATCTCCTACGTCCTGGGGCCGCTGATCGCCGAGCGCGTGCTGGCCCAGGCGCCGAACATCCAGATCCACTTCCGCGGCCTCTATGCCGGCATGACCGAGGATCTCGACACCGGCAGTCTGGATATGGTCATCGGCTGTTTCGAGGCGATCCCCGGCCGGTTCACCCACACCCAGCTCTTCGAGGAGACCGGCGTCTGGGTGCTGCGCAAGGACCATCCGGCCGTGGCCGGCGGCGTCGACTACGAGACCCTGGCCCGCCTGCCGCGCCTGGGGGTGAAGGGCGGCGACGACGATCCCGACCGCACCTCGGCCGGGCACCTGGGCCTGCGCCGCATCACCTCGTGGGGCGAGACCTACGCCCTGGGCGACAATCCCTATCAGCCGTTCTCGGTGCAGGACTCGTTCAGCGCCATGAACATGGTCAGCCGCTCGGACATGACCTGCATCCTGCCCCGCCGCCTGGCCGAGATGGCCGCCACGCGGGGCAAGGTGGCGATGATCGAGCCGCCCAACGCCCCGCCGCCAACGCCGTTCGGGGCGGTGCTGCGGGCCACCGACGGGCCGGACTCGCCGAACGCCTGGCTGCTGCGCCTGTGCCAGGAAGCCGCGCGGAAGATCTAGCCGCAATCACGCCACAATTGGCGATCTGCCGATACAAGCGGGTCAAGTTTTCCGCCCGAGGCGCCGGCTAGACCTTGGCCATGCGGTCCAGGGTCCTGCTTGTCGATTCCGATCCCGAAGGGCTGGCCAGCCTGGCCCAGTTCCTGGCGCGCCATGACCTGGAGGTGCTCCAGGCGACCTGCGTGCGCGAGATGGACCAGGTCCTGAGCAAGACCGAGGTCGACGCCGTCATCCTCGACCTGATGCGGCCCGGCGAAAAGGGTCTGGCGGTCTGCGGCAAGCTTCGCGAACACCCGTCCGCGCCGGCCGTGATCGTGGTCAGCGCCGTGGCCGACGAGGCCGATATCGTCGTCGGGTTGGAGATCGGCGCCGATGACTATGTCGCCAAGCCCTGCCGGCCGCGCGAACTGCTGGCCCGCCTGCGGGCGGTGCTGCGCCGGCGCGGCGAGGCGGCCATGTTGGCTAAGAACTTGGCCCGCGCCGAGAGCTACCGCTTCGAGGGCTGGCGGCTGAACGCGGCGACGCACCAGCTGTTCGACCCGAACGCGCGATCGATCGACCTGTCGCCGGCCGAGTTCAACCTGCTGCGTACGCTGGTGGCCAAGCCGCAGGAGGTGGTGCCGCGTCGTGAGTTGACGCCGGGCGGGCCTGTCGGTCCGGAGAGGGCGGACTTCCAGATCAACGTCGCCATGAGCCGCCTGCGCCGCAAGCTGGCGCGGGCCGAGGGCGGGGCGCGACTGATCCGCACCGTCCGCCACTCGGGTTATCTGTTCACCGTCCCGGTCGAGCGGGTCTCCTAGGCCGCCGCGCGCAGCGATCGGGCCTGGGGCAGGCGCAGCTCGGCCACCAGCCCTTGGTCGGCCGGCAATAGCCGCAGGTCGCCGCCATGGGCGCGGATCGTCGAGCGCGACACCGCCAAACCGAGGCCCACCCCGGACTTGCCCGAGGCTCGTGCGGCCTCGCTGCGGTAGAAGGGCTGGAAGACCCGCTCCAGGTCGTCGGACGATAGGCCGGGGCCCTTGTCGGCGACCTCGATGAAGGCCTCGCCGTCGCGGACGGTCAGGCTGACGCTGGCCTGCTCGCCGTACTTCAGGGCGTTGTCGATCAGGTTCTCGACCACCCGCTGGACGCCGACCACGTCGATCTCGGCCAGCACCGCCACGCCCGGCTCCAGCTTCACGGCGCCGGGAGCGTCGTCGACCACCACCTCGAGCAGCGAGCGCAGGTCGACCACCTGGCGCGTGGCCGTGTGGGTCTCGTCGCGCATGAAGGCCAGCACCGAGGCGATCATCTCCTCCATCTGGTCCATGTCGCGGCCGATGGCCTGGCGCAGGGCGGGGGAGGCGCGCTCCAGCTTGAAACGCATGCGGGTCAGGGGCGTGCGCAGGTCGTGCGAGATCGCCCGGATCATGCCGGTGCGGTCGTCCACGTAGCGTTTGAGGCGCTGCTGCATCAGGTTGAAGGCGTCGGCGGCCTTGCCGATCTCGGCGGGCCCCGACAGCGGCGGCAGGTCGGCCGAGGGCTCGCGGCCCAGGCGGTCGGCGGACTCGGCGAACACCTTCAGCGGCGCGGCCAGGCGCCAGGCCACGAACAGGGCCAGCGGGGCGATCAGGGCGACCGACAGGCCAAACCACAGCAGCACCCGGCGCTGCCAGCTGTTGGGGAAGCCTTCGGGGCGCGGACGCACGGTGGCCCAGCGGCCGTCGTCCATCTTCATGGCGGCGACGAACTCGCCCTCGACATAGGGCGCGCGGCCCAGGCTGAAGCCGCTGGCGACGGACGGCGGCGGCAGGGTGTGCTCGGCCACGGGAGCGGGCAGCGGCGTGTCGGCCTTGGGCAGGCTGGCGCGCGGCATCCGGGTGATCGAGGTCTCGGCTGCTGGGCGCGCCGGCTCGATCGGCTCGGGCGTGGCGACCGGTGGCGCGGCGGCGGGAGCGATGACGACCGGGGCGGGTGGCGGGACGGACGTGACGGCCATTGGCGCTCGCGCCGGGGTCTCGGTCGTCGCCGTGCTGGTGAACACGAAGCGCGGCGAGGGGCGGGCGAAGACGGCGGCGTCCAGCGGCGAGCGGATGATCGGCCCACGCGCCGGACCGTTCAGGACGTCCGGTCGACCCACTGGCATTTGACCGCCCATCGCAGGCGAAGCGCTCGGACCCCGGATCGCCGCCGCGCCGTCCGGGAATGAACCCGACGGACGCATCATGGGCCGGGACATCTGTTGTTGCTGCGGCATCGACGGACGCTGGAAGACGCGCTGCGAAGGCGGGAAGGCGCCGCCGGGCTGGCCCATCGGACCCGTGCGGACCATCGGCCCGCCGCCCGGCATGCGGCCGGGGCCGCCCATGGTCATCGGTGGACCGCCGGCGCCGCCGGCTTGGCCCACATTGATCATCTGCGGATGACCCTGCTCGGCGCGGGCCGGGGGCGGCGGCATCGGTGCGCCGGCCAGGGGCGGCGGGGCGTAGAACAGCAGGCGCACGTCGGCCTCGGTCGCGCCGACCAACTTGGCCAGGTCCTGGGTCGCGGCGGGCGAGACCACCCAGCCGGGGCTAGCCAGGCTGGGGGCGGTGTCCTCGAAGCTGAGCACCAGAGGCCGGTCGCGATCGTCAGGCGTGTCGCCCCCGCGCAGGGCTGACCCGATATCCGACAGGCTGTACTGGCTGGGCGGGGCCGGCGGGAAGAACACCGTCAGCACCAGGGTCACCACCTGGGCGGCGGCCAGGGCCCCGACCACGATGGCCAGGATACGGGCCCACAGAGGCGGGCTGAGGCGCTTGCTCCAGGTCATTGCCCGACCACTCCCGCGTCCAGCATGTAGCCCACGCCGCGATAGGTGCGGATCAGCTCGCGCTCGGTCTGGTCCTGGATCTTGCGACGCAGGCGGCTGATGTGCAGGTCGACCGCGCGGCCCATCTCGTCGGCCTCGTCGGCGCGCAGCAGGGCGATCAGGTCCTCGCGCGGCACGACCTGGCGGGCGCGGTCCAAGAGGGCGCCCAGGATGGCCAGCTCGCTGCGAGTCAGGAGCAGGATGGCTCCGTTCGGCGCCTGCAGCTGGCGCGCGGCCAGGTCCAGGCGGAAGTCGGCGAAGCGGTAGACGCTGGTCTTGCGGGCCGTGGCGCCGGCCGGGCGGCGGCGCAGCAGGGCCTTCACGCGGGCCAGCAGCTCGCGGGGCATGATCGGCTTGACCACATAGTCGTCGGCGCCGAGCTCCAGGCCCAGGATCCGATCGATGGGATCGCCCAGCGCCGTCAGCATCAGGATGGCCGGGCCTTCGCCGCCGGCCAGGTCGCGGCACAGGGACAGGCCGTCCTCGCCGGGCAGGTTGACGTCCAGCACCGCCACCTGGATCGCGCGCTCGGCCAGGATCTTGCGGGCGGTCGGCACGTCGCCGGCCTCGTGCACGACATGGCCGTTGTCGACCAGATAGGCGGTCATTTCGCTGCGCAGTTCGAGGTCGTCCTCGACCAGCAGGATTTCGGCGACAGGCGAGGTGTCGGTCTGCGGAGTCATGGGCTCGACCATAGACCATGAGCGTGGACGCGCGGACACGTCGTTTGCCGTCCGTCGCGGGACCGAACGTCGCGCCCATGTCGTGGTCACGGCCTGCTGGCCTAGGTTGCTCACTGCCCGGTCTCCGCGCCGCCCCTCGGGCGGGCGCATTAGACCGGCAGATTGTGGACGCCGTCGGGCGCGTTCGTATTGCGAATGTATCAGTCGGCGTCAGCGCCGACACAGTCGACTCGCGACCAGCCAGAACTTCTGGACCTCCGCCGAGAAAAACGGGGCCGGGGCGACCGAGCGCCGCGCCTTCGGAATCCTACTTAAGGGGTCGAGTATCCGGAGGGTTTTTCATGTCTTCAGTAACCGCTGAGCAGGACGATAGTCGTCCCGCCGCCTGGGCCGCCGTCGGCGCCCTGACCCTGGGCGTCTTCGCGCTCGTCACGTCCGAGTTCCTGCCGGCCAGCGTGCTCACGCCCTTGGCCCGCGACCTGGGCGTCAGCGTCGGCGCGGCCGGCCAGGCGGTGACCGCCACGGCCGTGGTCGGCGCCTTCGCCGCGCCGCTGACGCCGGTGCTGACCGGGCGCTTCGATCGCCGGGTGGTGATGTGGGGCCTGATGGCGCTGCTCAGTGTCTCGAACCTCCTGACCGTATTCGCCAAGGACCTGCCGACCCTGCTGGTGGCCCGCGTGCTGCTGGGCGCCAGCCTGGGCGGCTTCTGGTCGATGGCCGCGGCCCTGGCCATGCGCCTGGTCCCGCCGGCCGCCATGCCGCGCGCCATGTCGCTGATCTTCACCGGTGTGTCGGTGGCCACGGTCTCGGCGGCGCCGATCGGCGCCTATGTCAGTGACACCCTGGGCTGGCGCGCGGCCTTCATCATTTCCGGCGTCGTCGGCGCGATCGCGCTGTTGGCTCAACTGGCGACCCTGCCGCGCCTGGCCCCGACGTCGGTCCCGCGCCTGGCGGGCCTGGTCGAGGTCGCGCGACGGCCGGCCGTGGCGACCGCTCTGATCGGCGTGCTGCTGGTGATCTCGGGCCACTTCGCCGGCTTCACCTATGTGCGGCCGGTGCTGGAGCAGGTGGCGCATCTGGACCTGAAGGCGATCTCGCTGACCCTACTGGCCTTCGGTGTCGCGGGCTTCTTCGGCAACCTGGTGGGCGCGGCCCTGGTTGGCCGGGATCCACGCTTGGCGGTGCTGACCGGCGCGGCCCTGGTGGGCGTCTCGGCCCTGGCCATCGTCACGCTGGGCCATGTCGGCCTGCTGACCGCGGTCGCCCTGACGGTCTGGGGCTTTGCCTTCGCCATGCTGCCGGTCGGCTTCCAGTCCTGGGCGACCTCGGCCGCGCCGGACCAGGCCGAGCTGGCTGGCGGCCTGCTGACCTCGACCTTCCAGGTGGCGATCGCCGCCGGGGCGGTGTTTGGCGGCGTGCTGGTCGACCAGATGGGCCCGCTCAGCGCGCCTGGCTATGCGGCCGTCTCGGCGCTGGCAGCGGTGGCCCTGGTGCTGGCGCTGCGCCGTCGTGCGGCGCGGACGCCAGCCCAGGTTCCCTGCGAGGCCTAGCCGGCTGTCGCGGCGGCCCGCTTGGGCAGGACCCAACCCGGACGGATGAAGTGGCAGGTATATCCGTTCGGGATCCGCTCCAGGTAATCCTGGTGCTCGGGTTCGGCTTCCCAGAAGTCGCCGGCGGGCGCGATCTCGGTCACGACCTTGCCGGGCCACAGGCCCGAGGCGTCGACGTCGGCGATGGTGTCCTCGGCGGTCTCACGCTGGGCTTCCGACGTGTAGAAGATCGCCGAGCGATAGCTACGGCCGATGTCGTTGCCCTGGCGGTTGCGGGTGCTGGGGTCGTGGATCTGGAAGAAGTATTCCAGGATCTGGCGATAGCTGATCACCGCCGGATCGAACACGATCTCGATCGCCTCGGCGTGATCGCCGTGATTGCGGTAGGTGGCGTTGGGCACGTCGCCGCCGGAATAGCCGACGCGGGTGTTCAGCACGCCCGGATAGCGGCGCAGCAGGTCCTGCACGCCCCAGAAGCAGCCACCGGCAAGAATGGCGGTTTCGGTGCTCATCGGTTCAACCCTTTCTGATCCCGGCTTCCCGGCTTCGATGAAGTGGGAACGCGCGGAGGGATTTCCAGAGCCTGCATAGGCTCAGGCGATCCGCGATGTCGAGAAAGGGAAGGAATGGTGGATGCGACAGGGATTGAACCTGTGACCCCCTCGGTGTGAACGAGGTGCTCTCCCGCTGAGCTACGCATCCGCCGGTGTGGAGAGGTCCGCTTAAAGAGGACCGATCCGCGAGAGGAGGGGGTCTATAATCTGGTGTTCGGCGCGGGGCAAGAGGCCAAAAGCGAGATGCAGGCCTGGGGCACATCCAAAAAGCTGTGGATGACCAGATCCGCGCCCAGGGTCTCGACCGGTTCCTCGGTGTAGCCGAACGAGACCAGCACGCTGGGAACCCCGGCGTTCTTGGCGCCCAGGGCGTCGTTGATGCTGTCGCCGATCATGACGGCGCGGCTGATGTCGCCGCCGACGGCCGCGATGGCGGCGGCGACGTGGCGGCCGTCGGGCTTGGCGGCCGGGGTGCTGTCGGCGCCGATCACCGCGTCGAAGAACGGCAGCAGGTCCACGGCTTCCAGCAGGGCGTCCGACAGGTTGGTCAACTTGTTGGTGCAGACCACCAGCTTGGCGCCGGCGGCCTTCAACTGGGTGAGGACCTCGACCACGCCGGGGAAGGGCGCGCTCTCCTGGGCGATGCGGGTCAGGTAGTGGGCGATGAAACGTTCGACCAGCGGCGGGGCGCGCTCGGCGTCCAGGGGCGAACCGGCGGCGGCGAAGCCGCGCTCCAGCAGAGCGCGGGCGCCACGACCGACCATCAGCCGCACGTCGTCGAAGGGCAGGGGCGGCAGGTTCTCCTGCGCCAGGATGGTATTCAGCGCCCCGACCAGGTCGGGCGCGGTGTCGACCAGGGTGCCGTCGAGGTCGAAGGCGATCGTCGCCCCGTTCAGGTCATGAAGCTCGCTCATGGGTCTGGCCTTTCCGCCAATTGCGCGGCTAATGCAACGCTGAACGCTCTTCGGGGAGTCGCCCAGGCCCATGACTGATTCCGCTTCCACGCCGTCCCGCCCGCGCGCCGCCGTGATCCTGGCCGCCGGCCAGGGGACACGGATGAAGTCCCCGACGCCCAAGGTGCTGCACAAGGTCGCCGGCCGGACCTTGCTGGACCTGGCCATCGACGCCGCCGAGGGGCTGGGCTGCGACCGGATCGTCGTCGTTGTGGGCGCGCACAGCCCGCAAGTGGGCGAGCACGCCCGCAAGCGCCTGGGGCCCAATGCCACCGTCATCCAGGACCCGCCGCTGGGCACCGGCCACGCCGTGCTGGCCGCCAAGGACGCCCTGGCTGATTTCGACGGCGACGTGGTCGTCACCTATGCCGACTGTCCGCTGACCACCGCCGGCGTGATCGCGCCGCTGTTCGACCAGCTGGCGGGCGGCGCACACGTCGCGGTGCTGGGCTTCGAGGCCGCCAACCCGACCGGCTATGGCCGCCTGATCCTGGCGCCGGGCCACGTGCTGCTGCGCATCGTCGAGGAGAAGGAAGCCGACCTCGCCACCAAGCAGGTCAAGCACTGCAATTCCGGCGTGCTGGCCGCTGATCGCGCGGTCCTGTTCGACATCTTGGCCAGTGTCCGCAACGACAACGCCAAGGGTGAGTACTATCTGACGGACGTCGTGGGCCTGGCCCACGACCGCAAGCTGGTGACCCGCGCGGCCTTCGCGCCGGAGGCTTCGGTGCAGGGCGTCAACTCGCAGGCTGAGCTCGCGGCCGCCGAGGCCGTCTGGCAGAAAGCCCGCCGCAACGCCCTGATGGTCGACGGCGTGACCATGTCCGCGCCTGAGACCGTCCACCTGTCGTGGGACACCAAGGTCGCTGGCGGCTCCGTCATTGAGCAGTTCGTGGTGTTCGGCCCCGGCGTCAGCGTCGCGGCCGGCGCGCAGATCAAGGCCTTCAGCCATCTGGAAGGCGCGGCGGTGGGCGAGGGTGCTCTGATCGGTCCCTACGCCCGCCTGCGTCCGGGCGCTGACATCGGCCCAGAGGCCCACATCGGCAACTTCGTTGAAGTGAAGAACGTCAAGGTCGGGGCCGGCGCCAAGGCCAACCACCTCAGCTATCTGGGCGACGGCTCGGTGGGCGAGAAGGCCAACATCGGGGCCGGCACGATCTTCTGCAATTACGACGGCTTCGAGAAGTTCCAGACCCATGTCGGCAAGGGCGCCTTCATCGGTTCCAACAGCGCCCTGGTCGCGCCCGTGCGGGTGGGCGACGGGGCGATGACCGGCTCGGGCTCGGTGATCACCAAGGATGTCGAGGATGGGGCGCTGGCCCTGTCGCGCGCCGAACAGACGACGAAGGCCGGATGGGCGACCAAGTTCCGCGCCCTGAAGCAAGCCAAGAAGGACAGCAAGAAATGAGCGCCGACGACCAGAAGCGCATCTCGGGCGAAGCCGCCGCCGAGCTCGTCGAGAGCGGCATGACGGTGGGCCTGGGCACGGGCTCGACGGCCGCCTGGTTCGTCAAGGCGCTGGCCGCGCGCGGCCTGAAGGACATCCGTGGCGTGCCGACCTCGGAGGCTACCGCCACCTTGGCGCGCGAGCTGGGCATCCCGCTGGCGGCGCTGGACGATGTGAAGGCGATCGACCTGACCGTGGACGGCGCTGACGAAGTCGGTCCGGGCCTGTCCCTGATCAAGGGCGGCGGCGCGGCCCTGCTGCGCGAGAAGCTGGTCTGGGAAGCCTCCAGCCGCTGCGTGGTCATCGCCGACGCCGCCAAGAAGGTCGACGCCCTGGGCAAGTTCCCGCTGCCGATCGAGGTGGTCCGCTTCGGCCACGTCCACACCAGCTGGCGTCTGGCCGACATCGCCGCCGAGTTCGACCTGCCGCCGCCGCGCCTGCGCCAGGCCGACCGGGGCATGGTGGTCACCGACGGCGGCAACCTGATCTACGACATGGCCTCGGGCGTGATCGCCGATCCGGCGGCCCTGGCCGCGGCGCTGAAGAGCATCACTGGCGTGGTCGACCACGGCCTGTTCCTGGACCTGGCCGACGAAGCCCTGATCGGAACCGACCAGGGTGTGGTGCGCCTCGTTCCCTGACGTCCTACATAAGCCGACTAGTTAAGGTTCCGGAGGCCGGTGATGGCTGACTACGACTACGATCTCTTCGTCATCGGCGCCGGCTCGGGCGGCGTGCGCGCGGCGCGGGTGGCGGCCATGAGCGGCGCCAAGGTCGGCGTGGCCGAGGAGTATCGGGTCGGCGGCACCTGCGTGATCCGCGGCTGCGTGCCCAAGAAGTTCATGGTCTATGCCAGCGAGGTCACCAGCCAGCTGAAGACGGCCAAGGGTTATGGCTGGACCATCGAGAACGCCCAGTTCGACTGGAAGGGCTTCATCCACGACAAGGACGTCGAGATCGCGCGCCTGTCGGGGATCTATGTCACCAACCTGCAGAAGGCCGGCGCCAATTTGCTGCACGGCCGCGCCCAGGTCGTCGACGCCCACACCGTCGAGGTGCTGCCGAAAGAGGGCAGCAAGGACGCCGGAACCTACACCGCCAAGAAGATCCTGATCGCCACCGGCGGCCGTCCCGTGAAGCCCGACTTCCCCGGCGCGGAGCTGGGCATCACCTCGGACGAGGCGTTCCATCTGCCCAAGCTGCCGAAGAGCATCATGGTCGTCGGCGGCGGCTATATCGCCGTCGAGTTCGCCGGCATCTTTGCCGGCCTGGGCGTGCAGACCACGCTGCTGTACCGCGGCGCCAACATCCTGCGCGGCTTCGACGACGACGTCCGCTCGCACCTGGCCGACGAGCTGGGCAAGAAGGGCATCAAGGTGGTGCTGGGTTGCTCGCACACCTCGATCGAGAAGCAAGAGGACGGCACGCTGCTCAGCACCCTGACCAGCGACCTGACCTTCGAGACCGAGGCGGTGATGTTCGCCACGGGCCGCGAGCCCTACGTCCAGGGCCTGGGCCTGGAGAAGGCCGGCGTGAAGTTGAACGACAAGGGCGCGATCGCCGTCGACGAGTTCTCCAAGACCAACGTCCCCAGCATCTGGGCCGTCGGCGACGTCACCGACCGCATCAACCTGACGCCGGTGGCCATCCGCGAAGGCGCGGCCTTCGCCCAGACCGAGTTCTACGACAACCCGACCAGCTTCGATCACGACATGGTCGCCTCGGCGGTGTTCTCGCAGCCGCCGGTCGGGTCGGTGGGCATGACGGAGGCGCAGGCGCGCCATGCGTTCGGCGCGGTCGACATCTATCGCGCCGTGTTCCGCCCGATGAAGATCACCTTCTATGGCGGCCAGGAGCGCTGCCTGATGAAGATCGTGGTCAAGCAGGACGACCAGAAGGTGGTCGGCGTCCACGTGGTGGGCCCGGACTCGCCCGAGATCATCCAGATGGCCGCCATCGCCGTGAAGATGGGCGTGACCAAGCCACAGTGGGACTCGACCTGCGCGGTCCACCCGACGCTGGCCGAAGAACTGGTCACGATGCGCGAGAAGTACGTCCCGGTCGAAGTCGGCGGGGTTGGATGACCCAACCTAACGCCTGGGGGGGCGAACAACGGACGCGCTGGCTGGGGGGGCTGGCCGTCTTTCTGATGGTGATGACGCCGTTGGTCGGCTACCTGGCGCCGCTGGGGTCGGCCACGGTGCTGACCCTGGTCGGCCTGCTGGCGACGCCGGGCCTGGCGCGCTCGCGGCCGCCGGTGCTGCCGATGTTCGCCCTGCTGGCGCTGGTGCTGTGGGCGGCGATCAGCCTGGCCTGGAGCCCGGCCGCGCCGCACTGGGGCGACTTCAAGCGCAGCAAGGACCTCGAGGATCTGACGATCCTGAAGCTGGTGCTGGAGCTTGGTCTCTATGCGGCCGCCTACGCCGCGCTGGGTGGGATGTCCACGCGCTCGGCCCGCCTGGCCAGCCGGGTGATGGTGGTCGGCGTGATCCTGCTGGCCTTGGTCACCTTCCTGGACGGCGTGTCGAAGGCCGCTCTCTATCAGGCCTTGCGCAAGCTGACCGGCGATCCGGTCAGGCCCGATATCGCGATGGTGAAGGTCTCGATGGGGACCTACACCATGGTGCTGCTGTTCTGGCCGATGGTGCGCCTGTTGGACGCCTGGAAGTTCCGGGGACGCAACATCCTGATCGCCCTGACCGCCCTGATGATCCTGGTCGGCGCGCACCTGACCGGCGCCGATGCGCCGATCGCGGCCATGTTGCTGGCGAGCGTGGCCTGGCTGGGTGTGCGGTTGATCGGCAAGCCGTTCGTCCGCGCCATGATCCCGATCGTCTCGGCGATCTTCATCTTCGCGCCGATGGCCATCCTGTGGGCCGTGCGCTCGGGCCTGTTCGCCTGGCTGCACGTGCTGGCCCCGCCGTCCTGGGACGCGCGCCTGAACATCTGGGCCTATTCCGCCAACCTGACGGTCGACCACGCCCTGCGCGGCTGGGGTTTCGACGCGGCTCGCACCTTCCCGGGCATCCCGCTGCACACCCACAACGCCGCCCTGCAGCTGTGGCTGGAGCTGGGCTCGGTCGGCGCGGCCCTGGCGGCGGCGTTCTTCGCCTGGATCCTGTACCGCATCGTCGGCTGGGTCGGGGTGAACCGCCGCGACGGCGCGATGGCCGCCGCGACCCTGACGGCCTTCCTGGTCATCGGCGGCGTCAGCTTCGGCGTCTGGCAGGAGTGGTGGATGGCGCTGGGCGTCATTGCCGCCATCGCCTGCGGCATCGCGCAAAAAACGAGCGCGGCATCCGAGTAGCGTCGCAACGAATTTTCCACTTCGGGCGGGTCTGCGGTATCGTCCCGCACGATTTTGCCTTTTCGTCCCTTTCGCGGTATCTACGCCGCCCCTTCAGTTATCGAGCCTGTCATGACCACCCGCTGGACCCCCGCGACCTGGAGAGCCAAACCCGCCAAGCACATGCCCACCGACTATCCGGACATGGGTGCGGTGGAACGGGTTGAGCAGACGCTGCGCCAGATGCCGCCACTGGTCTTTGCCGGTGAAGCGCGCCGGCTTAAGAGCCTGCTGGGCGATGTCGCCGAAGGCCGCGCCTTCCTGCTGCAGGGCGGCGACTGCGCCGAGAGCTTCAAGGAATTCCACGCGGACAACATCCGCGACACCTTCCGCCTGATCCTGCAGATGGCGGTGGTGCTGACCTTCGCCGGCGGCAAGCCGGTGGTGAAGGTGGGCCGCATCGCTGGCCAGTTCGCCAAGCCGCGCTCCGAGCCTATCGAGACGATCGGCGACGAGACCCTGCCGTCGTATCGCGGCGACATCATCAACGGTATGGACTTCACCGCCGAGGAGCGCGTGCCGGACCCGGACCGCCTGCTGAAGGCCTATGGCCAATCGGCCTCGACGCTGAACCTGCTGCGCGCCTTCGCCAACGGCGGCTATGCCGACCTGCACAACATCCACCGCTGGACCCTGGGCTTCGTCGGCGACAGCCCGCAGGGCGCGCGCTATCGCGAACTGTCGGACAAGATCACCGAGAGCCTGGCCTTCATGGCCGCCATCGGCGTCACGCCCCAGAGCCATCCGGGCATGCACCAGGTGGAATTCTTCACCAGCCACGAAGCCCTGCTGTTGGGCTTCGAGGAAGCCATGACCCGCGTCGATAGCACCTCGGGCGACTGGTATGACACCAGCGCCCACCTGCTGTGGATCGGCGAGCGCACCCGCCAGCTGGACGGCGCGCACATCGAGTTCATGAAGGGCGTGAAGAACCCGATCGGCCTGAAGTGCGGCCCGACCATGGAGGGCGACGACCTCCTGCGCCTGATCGACGTCTTGAATCCCAACAACGAGCCGGGCCGCCTGACGCTGTACGGCCGCTTCGGCTCGGACAAGATCGCCGACCGCCTGCCGCGCCTGATGAAGGCCACCAAGGCCGCCGGCGGTTCGGTGGTCTGGGCCACCGACCCGATGCACGGCAACACGCTGAAGGCCTCGACCGGCTACAAGACCCGTCCGTTCGACCGCATCCTGAGCGAAGTGAAGAGCTTCGTGGAGATCGCCCAGGCCGAGGGCGTGCACCCCGGCGGCGTCCACCTGGAGATGACCGGCCAGAACGTCACCGAGTGCCTGGGCGGCGCCCGCGCGGTCTCGGAGACGGATCTCGCCGACCGCTACCACACCCACTGCGACCCGCGCCTGAACGGCGAGCAGGCCCTGGAATTGGCCTTCCTGGTGGCCGAGAAGCTGAAGGCCGCCCGCGACGACCAGCGTCGTCTGGCCGCAGGCTGATCCAATCGCTCAGTGAACGGCGCTATCTGGCGCCGGCTCACGCCGCCGTATAGCGTCCTCCCTCGGGGAGGACGTGTATGGACGACATAGAGCGTCGCGCCGTGATGGGACTGATCGCCGCCGGAGCCATCGCGCCCGAGGCGGCGTTCGGCCAGGCCAGCGACGCGCCCGATCCCCTGAAATATCTCGACACGGCGCAGCGCCTGACGGTGAAGGCGTATGTGAACGGGCAGGGGCCGTTCGACTTCCTGGTCGACACCGGGGCCAGCAGTTCGGTGATTTCCGCCGAACTCGCCGACCAGCTGGGCCTGGTCCGGACGGGCTCCAACAAGCTGCACAGCATCGCCGGCGTCCAGTCGGTGGCGACCGCGCGGGTCCAGAGCCTGACGGTCGGCAAGCGCTCGCGTTCGAACATGGCGGTGTCGGTCCTGCCGCGGTCGCTGCTGCGCATGGACGGCGTGCTGGGCCTGGAGTGGCTGGGCCGGGCCAGCCTGCTGCTCGATTTCCAGCGTCACAAGATGGCGGTGGGCGAGGGCCTGCCGCTGGCCGACAGCCAGACCGTCGCGGTGAAGTCGCGCCTGACCCGCAGCGGCCTGATGCTGATCGACGCCTTCATCCCCGACCAGCGCCTGATCGCCTTCCTCGACACCGGTTCGACCACCACGGTGGGCAACCTGCCGTTGCTGGAGGCGGCGCGCGAAGGCAAGGCGATCGTGGGCGAACTTTCCGACACGCAGCTGCGCAGCGTGACCGGTCAGATCCTGTCGGCGAGGGCGACGGTGGTGTCGCGTTTGATGCTGGGAAAGCTGACGTTACGGAACATTCCACTGTTGATCGGTCAGGTTCACACCTTCGACTACTGGGGCTTTCGGGATGAGCCCGCTGTCGTCATCGGCATTGATATTCTGAAGAAATTCCAGACAGTCGCCATCGACTCCAAGCGTGGCGAGGTGCGGTTCCGGGTTCCCGACTAGTCCAGCTTTTCTGCGAGAACGCTGAAAGGTTTGCGATGCAGCACTCGGCGTCTTGACCCGTCGCGCGGCGCTCTCCAATGGTTGTTTGAAGGGAGAGCACGAATGCGTTTGCGTCAGAAGATCAAGCGGGAGATCAAGTTCCTGAAGGGACTGTCCCGGACGCTGAAGCGCGTTAAGTCCATTGCTCCCGACAGCCCGAACCTGATCTGCGACGACCTCGAGGCCGCGGTCGACAAGTGGCGCGATCGCCAGGCGATCACGTTCGAAGGCAAGACCGTCACCTATGCCGAGCTGGACGCCATCGCCAACCGCTACGCCCATTGGGCCAAGGGGCAGGGGCTGACGCGCGGCCAGACCGTGGCGCTCTTCATGCCCAACCGGCTGGAATACATGGCCATCTGGTACGGCCTGTCGAAGGTCGGCGTGGCCACCGCCCTGATCAACAACCAGCTGACCGGCGCGGCGCTAGCGCACTGCCTGAACATCTCCCAGGCCATGCACTGCATCGTCGATCCCGAGACCTCGCCCTGCTTCGAGGACGTGAAGGGTCAGCTGCAGCGCCATATGCACCAGTGGGTGCTGGGCCCCGTCCACGGCGAGCAGCGCGACCTGGTCAAGGCGCTGAAGAGCTGCAGCCAGCTGCGTCCCGACCGCGAGACGGCTCGCGACGGCATCGTCGCCAAGGACACCGCGCTTTACATCTTCACCAGCGGCACGACGGGCCTGCCCAAGGCCGCGCGCATCACCCACATGCGCGCCCAGCTCTATATGCGCGGCTTCGCCGGCTCGACCGGAGCCAACCAGAACGACCGCATCTATGTGACCCTGCCGCTGTACCACGCCACCGGCGGCCTCTGCGCCCTGGGCGCGGGCCTGCTGAACGGCGGCTCGATCGTGCTGCGCAAGAAGTTCTCGGCGACCCACTTCTGGCCCGACGTCGTGAACGAGAACTGCACGATGTTCGTCTATATCGGCGAGCTGTGCCGCTACTTGGCCAACCAGCCGCCGCACGAGCTGGAGCGCGCTCACAAGCTGCGCATGATCTTCGGCAACGGCCTGCGTCCCGACGTCTGGAACGAGATGCTGGACCGCTTCAAGGTCGGCGAGGTGCTGGAATTCTACGGCGCGACCGAAGGCAATGTCTCGCTGTTCAACTTCGACGGCCGCCGCGGCGCGATCGGCCGCATCCCGGGCTATCTGAAGAAGAAGTTCAACATCCGGATCGTGAAGTTCGACGTCGAGAGCGAGACCCCGGTCCGCAGCGCCAATGGCTGCTGCATCGAGGTGGCGCCCGGCGAGGTCGGCGAGTGCATCGGCCATATCGGCAGCGACGCCCGCTCGAACTACACCGGCTATGCCGACAAGGCCGCCACCGAGAAGAAGGTGCTGCACGACGTCTTCGCCAAGGGCGACGCGTGGTTCCGCACCGGCGACCTGATGAAAGTCGATAGCGACGGTTACATCTATTTCGTCGACCGCATCGGCGACACCTTCCGCTGGAAGGGCGAGAACGTCGCCACCAGTGAGGTGTCCGAACGCATCGCCGGCTTCGAGGGCGTGCTGGAAGTCAATGTCTACGGCGTGCCGGTCGGCGACCTGGACGGCAAGGCCGGCATGGCCTCGCTGGTCGTCGAGGGCGAGTTCGACATGGTCGCCTTCGCCAAGCACGTCGACGAGCAGCTGCCTACCTACGCCCGCCCGATCTTCGTGCGCCTGCAAAAGGCGATCGAGACCACGGGCACCTTCAAGTACCGCAAGATGGACCTGGTCAATGAGGGTTTCGATCCCGCCAAGACCAAGGACCCGCTGTACTTCCGCGATCCGGCCAAAGGTTATGTGAAGATCACCAAGGCCCTGCACGCCAAGATCGAGAGCGGCGCGTTCAAGCTGTGACCACCCGGCGCGCGGGCCTTGCCGCGCTGGCGGCGCTGCTGACCTCGGCCTGCTCGCCGCTGTCGGTCTTCGCGACCCTCACGCCCAAGGACGCCGCCAAGGTCGAGGGGCGCGGCTCGCGCTACGCCGCCGGTCCTCGTGGCGGGATTGACGTCTACGCGCCGCCGACCGCTCACGGCGCGGCGCCGGTGGCGGTGTTCTTCTACGGCGGATCCTGGGACAGCGGCCGGCGCCAGGACTATGGTTGGGCCGCGCGGGCCCTGGCGGCCCAGGGCTTCCTGACCATCGTTCCGGACTATCGATTGTATCCGGAAGTCCGTTTCCCGAGCTTCCTGGACGACTGCGCGCAGGCGGTCCGCTGGGCGATCGATCATGCCGCCGCGCTGGGCGGCGATCCCAAGCGCCTCGTCCTGGTCGGCCATTCGGCGGGCGCCTACAACGCCGCCATGCTGGCCCTGGACCCGCGCTACCTGGCGGCGGCCGGCGTCGCGCCCGGCGCGGTCAAGGCGTTCGCGGGGCTGTCGGGTCCGTACGCCTTCCTGCCGTTGGACGGCCCGATCACTCGCCGCACGTTCGGCGAGGCCGGCGACCTCGAGGCCACCCAGCCGACCCGCTACGCCCGCGCCGACGCCCCGCCGGCGTTCCTGGCCACGGGCGACAAGGACACCACCGTCTATCCGCGCAACACCCGCAAGCTGGCGGCGGCTCTGCGCGAGGCGGGGGCGCGGGTCGAGGAGCGCCACTATGCCGGTCTCGACCACGCTGGGACGGTGCTGGCCCTGTCCCGGCCGTTCCGGCGCAAGGCGACCTTGCTGGCCGACATGACGGCGTTCCTGAAGAGCGCGGTGGGCGCCTAGAGATAGGGTCCCCACATGAAGGCGATGGTGCCGAAGACGCCCGCCGCCGTGTAGGCGGCGGCCACGGCCAGCACGGCCGCCGTCAGGGTCTTCAGGACGCCGCCCTCGCTGCGCTTGGCCGCCTCGTAGAGCTCCAGGATCGCCAGCGGGATCAGGTAGCTGCCGAAGGTCATGGCGATGTCGGCGGGGCCGGACATGGTCTTGGTCATGCCCACCGGGCCGCGATTGATCAGCACCCAGCCCATGATGCCGACCCGCAGGAACCAGACGCCGCTGACCACCATGAAGGTCCGCATGGCCCAGCGCCGATGCTGTTCGAACCGTCGCTTGGTCGCGTGCCGCCAGGCCAAACCCACGAAGACCAGGATCAGCACGGCGTTGATCAGGATCGCCACCGCCGAGATCACCGACAGGTAGGTGCCGCGCACGACCGCCAGCCAGACGCCGCTCAGCGCCATGAACAGGGCGATGACCATGAACGTCCGGCCGCTCCAGCGATGCAGGCGCGGCCACTTGCGGCGCAGGGCGGGGACCAGCTGCATCAGACCGCACAGCGTCACTACCGAGGCCAGCAGGACGTGGGCGGCGAAGACCACATTGCCCAGGTCGTCGCCCTTGATGTAGCCGTCGATCAGCGGCTTGTCGTTCCAGCCGGCGAAGTTCCCGGTCGCCGTGCGCACGCCGTAGAAGGCCAGGATAAAGCCGATGAAGGCGAGTTGGCCGACGGCCGCGACGACGAACCAGAGCACGCTGGCCCCCCGCAGGGCCTTCTGGGGAAACGATAGGGACGACATGGAAGCTCCTGACACGACCTCCGGACTGAGGCCGACGGCAGGGATGGCGGCGACGCGAGCGCGGGGTCTCGCCGATTTGGAATTCGGCTAGAGATAATTTCCGAGGCGAGGCAGTTTCGCGCTCATGACCTCGGCCACGACATCCGGCGCTTCGATCGCGGGCCTGCGGCCCTGGCGGCCGCGCGGGCGGCTGCAGGTCTGCGTGGCGATCGCGACCGTGTCCTTCGTCTGCTACTTCCTCGCTCGCTTTGTCGGCGGCCACGCCGGCGCGGCGTTCTCGGCCATCGGCGTCGGGGCTTGCGGCTGGGCCTGGCTGGTCGCCCGCGCCCTGTTCGATCCGGCGGAGCGGGACGCCCGCTGGGCCAGCATCGTCGGTCTGATCGTGGCGATCAGCGGCGGCCTGGCGGTCCTGGCGCCGGCCGGAGGCACCGTCGGACGCGTCGCCGACAATGTCTACGCTCTGAGCGGTTCGGCGGCCCTGTTGTTGACCTTCGTCGAGCCCTTCCAGCGCTATGCGCGCGACCTGCCGGTTGTCGAGAAGCGGTTCCGGTTCGTCTTCGTCGCGGTCAATGCCGTCCTGGTGGCGGCCTCGATCCTGGGGTTGCGGGCCTCGACCGACGCCGCCCAGGACAATCTGGTCAAGGCCATCTGCGCGGTCGTGGGGCTGGTGGCCATCCTGGCCGCGGTCTGGTTCCGGCAAGGTCATCCGCTGGCGGCGAAGGCGGCCCGCCGCGCTCCGACCGACGACGACGCCCGCCTGGCCGAGCGCCTCAAGCGGCTGCTGGCCGACGAGGCCATCGACAGCTGGCCCGAGCTGAAGATCGCCGACGTCGCCGCGCGCCTGGGCGAGCCGGAGTACCGCGTCTCGCAAAGCATCGCCGCCCTGGGCTTTGCCAACTTCAACCGCTGGATCAACCACCACCGGATCGCGCGCGCCAAGGCGCTGCTGGCCAGCCCGGACGAGCGGCGCTCGATCCTGGAGATCGCCTTCGATTGCGGCTTCGCCTCCATCGGGCCGTTCAACCGCGCCTTCAAGGACGAGGTCGGTACGACGCCTCGGGCCTATCGGTCAGAGACGCGGGAGCGCTAGCTCCCGCACGCCTTGCCATCCAGCTTGCGCTGATAGGCTTCGGCTAGGCTCAGGTACGGCGGCAGGAAGGTGTGCAGCGCTACCGCCTTGCCGTCAGACGTCGTGCCGCTGACCCCCGCCCGCAGTTCGAAGTGCAGGTGGATCGTCGTGGGCGTGCCGCCGAAGTCGTTGGACACCTTGCCCAGCTTCTGGCCGACGGCGACGTTGTCGCCTTCCTTCACCGCCAGGGTCGACATCTGCATGTGCAGGTAGCGGTAGGTGTAGTGCGGCGCGGCCTTGGCCACGAGGGTGACGGTGTAGGTCCCGATGTCGGTGATGGTGCCGGCCTCGGCGGCCACGGCCCAGTGCTCGTTCTTCTTGCAGGTGGCCGGGCGGATGTCCTGGCCCTGGTGGCCCGTGCCAGCGCCCGCGCACAGCGGGTTCGCCCGTGAGCGCGCCTCGCAGAAGGTGTCATGCCAGGGCAGGGTGTAGTTTTGCGTATCGCACTGGCTGGGCTTGCCGGCAGGACCCATGCCGCCGCCGGGGCCATAGACCTGCGAGTTGGGGAAGCCGGCCTCCTGCATCGGCCAACACATCTTGGGCGACCAGACCGTGCGGTCCAGATAGCCCGGACCCTGGCCGGCGGGGATCGCCCCGGCCGGCGCGTGGTCGAAGCTCGCCGGCGAAGGCGCGGGCGGGTCGGCCGGCTGCGGCGCGGGATCGGGGCTGGGCGGCACCGGTTCGCTGGACGGCTGCTCGGCCCCGCCGTCGGCGGGCGAGTCATCCGGCGTGGGCGGACCGGGCTCGGGCGAGGGTGGCTTGGGCGTCTCGCCGGTCGCCGGGGTCTTTGTGGTGTCGTCGCAGGCGGCCAGCGGGGCCAGCGCCAGGGCGGCGACCAGAAGGAGCGGGGAGACTCGCATGATCAACCTCCCAGCCCGGCGGCCTGCCGCGCGGCCTTGCCCATCACCACGGCCGTGGTCTTGCCGACCAGGCCCAGCACGTAGTTGTCGTCGACGCAGCGCGGATCGCTGGGGGCGTCGCAGCGGATTTCCACCGTGTAGAGCACGCCGTATCGCACGAAGCTGGCCAGCTGGCCGTCGACCGTGCGCTGCACCGTCAGCTGCTCGGGGCCGCTGTCTATCTTCAGCGGCTTGGTCGCCGGCATCGGCACGGTGGTCGTCGTGCCGCTGAACGACACCCCGCCGCCGGCCGTGTCGGCCGTGATCGTGTAGTAGTCGCCGAAGCTGTAGATCCGCGCATTGCCGGCCAGCTTGGCGTCGGTGGGCAGCAGGATTGGCACGGCGGTGATGTCGACCTGCTGGCGGTTCAGATTGCCGCCCAGGTTCTCGCCCAGGCCGCCCGACTGCCGCAGGCCGCCGACCGCGCCCTGCCAGTCCACGCGACTGCGCGGCGGAGCCACGAAGGCCGCGACGCCAGGCCGAAGGACCGGACGCGGCGCGGCGGCGCCAGGGATCTGCGCGCCTGTGGCGTCCCGTGTCTGGGCCTTGCTTGTGGTGATCCAGGTCGCCCCCGCGACCAGGGTCGCGGCGACGGCTCCCGCCGTCGCCAGCCATTTTCCGTGACGCATGGTTTCCCCCACCGAACCGCGTTCGGCGAAACCCTAGCGCGAAAAAGTCGCGGTGTTAACCTTTGTCGCCATGTTGCAGTGCGATTGAACCGCGAAAGCTTCATGCTATATGCGTGACATGTATTCACGGGCCTTGTGTGTGGCGGTCCGGAAGACCCCAAACCATTCAAAGGGATAGGCTTCCCCGCCATGCTGCTCACCATGCTCAAGGCCAAGCTGCACCGCGCCACGGTGACCCAGGCCGACCTCGACTATGAAGGCTCGATCGCCATCGACCGCGACCTGCTGGACGCCTCGGGCATCCTGCCGAACGAGCAGGTCGACGTGCTGAACATCACCAACGGCGCGCGCTTCACCACCTACGCCATCGAGGCCCCGCGCGGCTCGAAGGTGATCGGCGTCAACGGCGCCGCCGCCCGCCTGGTGCAGAAGAACGACCTCGTCATCGTCGTCACCTACTGCCAGATGGCCGCGGAAGAGGCGCGCAACTACGCCCCGACCGTCGTGCTGCTGGAAGACGGCAACCAGATCAAGAAGGCCGCCTGATGCGGCGCGTAGCGCTGGTTGGCCTGGCGGCTCTCGGCCTGTCGGCCTGCTCGGGCAAGCTGCCGGAAGGCGTCGACGAGAGCATCCTGACCCAGGCGGTCGGCAAGTCGATCGGTTCGCCCTCGACCTGCGTGGTCATCGCCGACGCCGACGGCAAGCTGGTCTGGCGCGGCGGCGGCTATGTCACCTGCTCGCGGAACCTGCCCGACTGCGACGGCAATCAGACCACGGCCGAGGCTCTGCTGAAGGCCAGCCTGGGCAAGCCCGCCCGCTTCATCAGCTGCCCCAGCCCGGCCGCCGAAGCCAACACCGTCGGCTGGTCGATCGGCCCGGTGCCGACCGGCGCGGGCAAGCCGGCGCGCAACCTGACCTATGTCGCGGTCATGGAGGGCGAGCGCGCCCTGCCGGGGCTGGAGATCAAGGACCGGGTCGAGCGGGCGTTCAAGAAGGCCGGCTTCTAGCCTGAAACATCAAAGCCGCCGCCGGGATGCCCCGACGGCGGCTTTTTCGTGCCTGCTGCTAGGCTAGCGGGCTTACTTCGAGACTTCGTAGACCGCGCTGACGTCGATGCGGACCTTCAGTTCGCCGCCGGCGATGCTGGTCGAGTCGGCCATCTCGCGCTTGCCGGCGAACGCCATCATCGGCATCGGCGGCGGAGCGGGCATGTAGCCGCCGCCTTCGCTCAGATTGACCAGGCGCACGGTCTTGTAGCCCGTGGCGCGGCCGTACAGCTCGGCCTTGGCCTGCAGGGCCTTCACGGCCTCCAGGCGGGCGGCGTCCTCGGCGGCCTGTGGGTTCACCAGGCCAAAGCTGATGCCGTTGACGGTGTTGGCGCCGGCATTGACCGTGGCGTCCACCGCCGCGCCCAGCTTGGACAGGTCGCGGACGGTGATCGTCACCTGGTTCGAGGCCTGGTAGCCCGTCAGCTTGGGCGGCTGGTTCTGTTCGTAGGCATATTGGGCGTTCAGGTTCAGGTTCGAGGTCTGGATGTCGCGCTCGGCGATGCCGGCCTTCTTCAGGGCGGCCATCACCTGGTTCATCCGCACACCATTGGCCTTCAGAGCGTCGGCGGCGGTCGGGGCGTCGGTCTGGACGCCCAGATTGATGGTGGCCATGTCCGGCGCCACGCGGGTCTCGCCATAGGCCGACAGGCTGAAGGTCGTGGCCTTGAAGGCCGCGTCGGTCGAGGTCTGGGCCAGGGCCGGAGCGGCCGCGCCCATCAGCAGAGCGCCGCCGATCAGGGCGGGCAAGACGATCGAAGGCAGGCGGCGAGCGGTGTTGGTCATCGTTCTTTCTCCAGGGCGGGCCAGCGCAGGGAAGCGTCGCCGAACCGCTATGGTTCCTTGGTGACAGCCCCAACCTGAACCGGAGCTTTAAGCCGCGTTCGGCTCATGTTATTCGCCGGCTCTCGCGTACGCTCAACCGTATTCGCGCGGGCCTGTAGCTCAATGGTTAGAGCCGACCGCTCATAACGGTCTGGTTGGGGGTTCGAGTCCCTCCAGGCCTACCAAACTCAATGAATTCAATATCCTATTCCCGGAAATCCACATCTTTGCATAAGAAGTTCTTATTTTGTTCCAATTCTCGATGGAAGCATGATCGCGCTGCGTCGGCGTCAGAACCGGACGTATGTGGCCTCGGAGCCGATCGACTCTTGGGCCGCGTATAGGCACATTTCTTAACGGCGGGGACGTTCCGGGCGCCGTCGCGGCAGCGATGCAGACCGGAACGTCCCGACGCCGTCATCCCAAGATCCCGGGCTTAGGAGGCCGCGATGGACATCGATCCCGACCGCCTGCGCGCGATCGTGGGCGCACTGGGCGGCGTGGCCGTCTATGGGCTGGTGCAGATCGGCGCCTTAAGCCCGGCTGAGCGTGTGAACCTGCGCGAGCTGACTATCCGCCTGGCCTGCGCGACGGCCTCCGCCGTGATCCTGGCCGCGTTCTTCGTCAAGGCGGCCCTGCCTGTGATCCCCTGGGCGCCGATGCGCGAAGCCTATCTGTTCGGCTTCGCGATCGGGGCGTTCAGCTGGGAGCTGCTGCCGCTGCTGTTCCGCGTGGTCAAACGCCGCGCGGCCGAGCGGTTGGAGAAACCCTAGAACTGGCTCGGATAGGCTTTGGCGGTCTTGGCGTCGTTGTAGCGCGCGCCGGGGCAGTCGACGGCGTAGGCGTTGGCGGTCTCGGCCAGGTAGGGGCCGCGACCGGCGTCGCCGTTCAGGGCTCGGCACGAAACGGCGGTCTTGTAGATCACCGAGCCGTCGCGGCTGAGGTCGTTCATGAACATGTCGAACGCCAGGGCCATCAGGCCGCGCGTGGCGGCGGCGCGGCGCGCCGTGCCGTTGAAGGCGGAGGTGATCTCGCCGTTCGACGAGATCTGCCGCTGGACGGGCACGGGACCCGCCGCCGCGCCAGCCGCGCCGATCGCGCCGCCGGCCAGCATGGCCTCAAGGTCCTGGAAGCGACCGGCGGCCGTGCCGGTGGCGACGGCGGCGGTGAAGGCGCTGGCGAAGCCCGGACCCCATTGGCGCGGACCGCCGATGCTGGCGGCTTCCAGCCCGCCAATCGCGCCGGCGATCGGGGCGTCGTAGATGTCGACGATGTGGTTCTGGTTGACGTAGTAGCCCAGGCCGATGCCGACCAGGGCGCCGCCGATGGCCGCGCGGGCGATCTCGGGCGTCGCGCCGGTCCAGTGGACGTTGTAGCCGGCCTCGACGGTCTTCTCGCGCACCACCTCGCCCGTGCGCCAGCGCACCAGGCGGAAGGTCACGCGGGCGGAGGCCAACTTGTCGGTGCCCCACCAGACATTGGGGCCGCGCAGCTCTTCGAACGTCGTGTAGAGCATGTACTCGGCGTCGAGGCGCGTGGGGGCCAGCATCTCGGCGCCCAGCAGGTGCTGGTTCAGGCCGGTGGTGACCTCGGCGCGGGTCGGGCGGGTGGTGATGACGCCGCCGCCGTCGAACCAGCGGAACTCGGGCGCGCCTTCGACCGCCTGGACGGCGACGTTACGATAGTAGGGACGGGCAGGGGAGGCCTTGGCCACGGCCAGCGGCGGCAGGGCCGGCTGGCGCAGGGCGGCGACCTCGTCGCGGCTGGCGCAGGCGGTCAGCACGCTGGCGCTGGCCAGCAGGACGGCGATGCGGATGGTCTTGAACGGCATTCTGCGCTCCCCCTGATGGGCGCGCACTATCAGGCTCAATTCTAAAGAGAGCTTTTAAAGTCCGGCTCAAAGCAAAAAGAAGCCCCTGTCGGGCAGGACCGACAGGGGCGCCAAAGGCTTTGGGGAAGGCTTACGCGCTTAGAACTTGTAGTTCAGGCCCACCAGGAAGGTGCGGCCGTAGTTCTGGTAGTCGATGACCTGGCGCGGATCGTTGTTCTGGTAGGTGACGAAGGGCTCGTTGGTCAGGTTGTTGACCTGGGCCAGCAGCGACAGGCCATCCATCGGGCCGTCGCTGAAGGTGTAGCCGATCTGGCTGTCGACCACGGACTCGCCCTTGACCATCCGGTAGTTGCGGCCGTTGCCAAAGCCCGAGACCTCGCCCAGGAACTTGGAGCGATAGCGGTCGCTGACCCGGAACGAGAAGCCGTTCTTCTCGTAATAGACGGTCAGGTTGGCCACGGTCTTGGACAGGCCGGGGATCGGAGTGGCCTTGTCGGCGGGGTTCGGGTGGATCGAGCTCTCGGTGTACGAGGCGCTGAAGGTCGCGCCGAAGCCGTCCAGCCACGGGGTCAGCAGCGCGCCCGGCATCGAGGCGGCGAATTCGACGCCCTTAAGGGCGCCGCCTTTGCCGTTCTGCGGGGTGGTCACCAGCCCCAGGCGCGTAGCGGGATTGCCGCCGCCGGTCGGGAAGCCGGTGAAGTCGAAGATCACGCTCTGGTCGTAAACGTAGGTCTTCAGGTCCTTGTAGAACGCGGCCAGCGAGATGTAGGCCTGACGCCCGAAATACTTCTCGTACGACACGTCATAGGCGTCGGCGCGCCAGGGCTCGAGCTCGGGATTGCCGCCCGTGCCGCTCCACGGCGAGAAGTTGATGTTGGTGTTGGCGGCCTTGGCCGGGTCGTAGCTGAAGGTCTTGCTGGCGCGCATCTGGTCCATCCGCGGACGGGCCAGGGTGCGGGCGACGGCGAAGCGCAGGCTCTGCTCGTTGGGCAGGGCGAACTGCAGGTTCACGCTGGGCAGGAAGTCGACATACTTCTTGCCGCCGGCCAGGTTGGCGCGGGTCACGCCCGAGCCGGTGCCCGAGGCGCCCAGGGCGGTCGAGCTCTGGTCGGTGCTGACGATCTGGAAGCCGAAGTTGCCGGTGACCGGCACGCTGCCGACGGCGGCGTCGATATTGGCCTTCACATAGCCGATCGCGACCTTCTCCTCGACGTCCCAGCTCTTGACCAGCACGTCGGCGTTCGGGTTGCGGACCAGGTCGTAGGTCCCGTTCTTGATCAGGGCGAACGGGTCGTAGCTGACCATGCCGGCGATGCCGATGAAGGCCAGCGAGGTGGTGCCGACGATCGCCGACTGCGGGATCGAGACGCTGGCGGGCGAGCCCTTCACGCGCAGGAACCACTCGTCGTTCACCAGCGCCTTGGAACGTTCGCTGTAGTTGAAGCCCACCTCGAACGACGACAGGCCGTCATCCAGGGCCTTGGTCGCCGAGAAGCGGGCCGCCTTCAGCTCGTCCTCGATGGTCGGCTGGTTCAGATAGCCGTCCTGGCCGCCGGCGATGACGTCGCTGCCCCAGCCCTGCGAGCTGGTCAGCTTGATCAGGTTGGGATCGGCGTAGTTCAGGGTCGACTTGAAGATCGCCACGCCGTCACTGTTCATCGTGAAGGTCATGTTGTCGGTCGCGCCGACGCCCGAGCGGCCGGTGCCGGCATAGCTCTCGACGATCTGGTCAGTGCGCTCGACCTTCGAGTAGGAGAGGTCGCTGACCAGGGTCCAGTCGTCGCCGACGTTCAGCTTGTTGTTCCAGCCGACCGACTTGATCGTGGCGTCACGATCGTTGCCATCGTTGCGGACCACGCCCTTGACGCCGTTGAAGGCGCCGCTGGTGACCATGCCGGCCGAGGCCTGGCTGTTGGTCAGCGGCACGCCGCCCCAGACCAGCGGCAGTTCGATGCCGCGCTGGATCTGGTGGTTCTTGAACTCCGAATAGAAGACATCCAGCGACGAGCTGAAATTGTCGGTCGGCTTGAATTCCAGGACGCCGATGACGCCGTCGCGCTTCAGCATGCTGGACTGCACGTACGGCTTGGCGCCGCCGATCACCAGGTTGCCGGCCGCGTCGGTGGGATAGCCCCACGAATTCCAGCGCTCGGCCTGGTAGGGCGACTCCATGTGGGCGTAGCCCAGGGCGACGCCCAGCTTACCGTCCATGAACTGGTCGATATACGAGATCGACAGGCGGTTGCCGTGGGCCTTGGTGCCGGCGTTCAGCGCGCCGATGTCGTTCCACTCGTAGCGGGCGCCGATCGCCAGGGCGCGCTTGCCATAGGCCAGCGGGCGCACGGTGCGCATGTCGGCGGTGCCGGCCAGGCCCTGGCCGATCAGGCCGGCGTCGGGAGTCTTGTAGACCACGACGGCGCTCAGCAGTTCCGACGGATACTGGTCGAACTCGACGCCGCGGTTGTCGCCGGTCGAGACCTGCTCGCGGCCGTTCAGCAGGGCGGTGGTGAAGTCGGGCGCCAGGCCCCGGATCGAGATGACCTGCCCGCGGCCGTCCAGGCGCTGGGCGGTCAGGCCGGGCAGGCGGGCCAGCGACTCGGCGATGGACACGTCGGGCAGCTTGCCGATGTCTTCGGCCGAGACGGCTTCGATGATCGAGCTGGAGCTCTTCTTCAGCGAGATCGCGCCTTCGATGCCGCGGCGGATGCCGGTGACGACGATCTCTTCGACCTTGCTGTCGTCCTGAGCGGCGGGGGCGGCAGTTTGCGCTTGAGCGGCGCCGGCCATGGCGAACGCCAGCGCCAGGCCCGTGGCGCTGCCGGCCATCAGCCACGCACGGCGGCGCGAGAATTGGGTGTTCATCGAGTCTCCCTCCCTGGACCGGCTCTGCGCGTTTGACGTCGTGCGGCTGGCCGTTGGTGCAAACTACTGCAAATTAACGAGCTGTAATCAACCCAAAAAATCGCAAACGAGCGGCTTGCAGCTCAGCGTCCTCAGCGGAATCGCGCCGCCTGTGGCTTCTTTGTGCCACTGAGATCGCGCTTTCCGTAGCGAAAGCGCCGCAAATCTCGCCAATGAGCTGGATTGACAACTTGCGATCGGCTCTGCAAATTCTTGCAAAGAGTTGCAAGTGGCGATCCCTGAGGTCGCCGCCAACGGGAGGGGAGCGATGTCGGCCTTGACGCCTTGGCGCAGGACGCTGCTGGCCGTGACGGCCGTAAGCGCGCTGGCGACGGCCGCGTGGGCTGCTCCCCAGTCCTATCGGCTGCGCAAGCCGCAGGACGAAGTGATCTATTTCGTCCTGCCCGATCGTTTCGAGAATGGCGACGCGACCAATGACCACGGCGGCCCCGCCTTGGGTCCGCTGGTCGACGGCTTCGACCCGACGCGGGCAGGCTTCTATCATGGTGGCGATCTGAAGGGCGTGACCCGGCGGCTGGACTACATCCAGGGCCTAGGCGCGACGGCCGTGTGGCTGGCGCCGATCTTCAAGAACCGCGCGGTGCAGGGCCCGCCAGGCCACGAGTCGGCGGCGCACCACGGCTACTGGATCACCGACTTCACCGACGTGGATCCGCATCTCGGGACCAAGGCCGACTTCAAGGCCCTGGTCGATGCGGCCCATGCCCGAGGCATGAAGGTCTATATGGACATCGTCGTGAACCACACGGCCGATGTCATCCAGTACCGAGAGTGTCCGGAGAGCCGCTGCGCCTATCGCGGTGTCGCCGATTATCCCTATGTCCGCCAGGGCGGGGTGGCAGGCGCGCCGATCAATGACGGCTTCGACGGCAAGGACTTCAGCAAGCTCAGGCGGACCGACTGGACCTATACGCCCTACGTCCCGGCGGGGCAGGAGCACGCCAAGAAGCCGGAATGGCTGAACGACCCGATCTATTATCACAACCGGGGTGACAGCACCTTCGCGGGCGAGAGCTCGCTGCTGGGCGACTTCGCGACGCTGGACGACGTGTTCACCGAGAACCCCCGCGTGGTGGCGGGCTTCATCGAGGTCTACGGCCGGTGGATCGACGAGTTCGGCGTCGACGGCTTCCGCATCGACACCGCCCGCCATGTCGAGCCGGCGTTCTGGCAGGCGTTCGTTCCGGCCATGCTGGCCCGGGCCAAGGCCAAGGGCATCCCGAACTTCCACATCTTCGGTGAGGTGTTCGATCCCGACGTCGCAGCCCTGGCTCGGCATGTGAAGGTCGACAAGCTGCCGGCGGTGCTGGACTTCGCCTTCCAGTCGGCCGCGACCGACGTCGCTATCGGCCGGACGGGTACGGACCGCTTGGCCAGGGTGTTCGCCGCCGATCCCGTCTACGAAGGCGGCGAGGCGACCGCGCGCCAGCTGCCGACCTTCCTGGGCAATCACGACATGGGCCGCATCGGCTGGTTCGTGCTCAAGGCCAAGCCGGCGATCAGCGACGACGAGCTGCTGGCCCGCGTCACCCTGGCCAACGCCCTGATGCTGACCGCGCGCGGCGTGCCAACCGTCTATTACGGCGACGAGCAGGGCTTCACCGGCGACGGCGACTACTCGGACTCGCGGGAAGACATGTTCCCCAGCCAGGTCGCCAGCTACAACGACAACCGACTGGTGGGCTCGAGCGCTAAAGGGCCGATGTCGGCGTTCAAGACCGACACCGTGCTGTACCAGCGCATCGCCGAGCTCTCGAAGTTGCGCGTCGCCACACCGGCCCTGCGCGAGGGGCGCCAGGTGACCCGCGTCGCCGGCGACAAGCCGGGGCTGCTGGCGTTTTCGCGTATTCTGGACAAGACCGAGGTCGTCGCGGTGTTCAACACCGGCGACCAGCCGTTGAAGGCCAACATCCCGGTCGAAAACGGCTCCGTCGCCTGGAAGGCGCTGCACGGCGCATGCGCCGCGACGGCTGTCGCACCGGGCAGCTATTCCGTCGAGCTTGCGCCGCTCGACTACAAGATTTGCGTTTCCGAGGGACGATAGTGACAGTGCAGGTTCTGGTTCGCCCCGGTGCGGAGACGTCGATGAACGCCGAATGGTGGCGCGGCGCGGTCATCTATCAGGTCTATCCGCGCAGTTTCGCCGACTCGAACGGTGACGGCGTCGGCGACCTGCCGGGGATCACGGCGCATCTGGATCACATCGCCTCGCTGGGCGTGGACGGGGTGTGGCTGTCGCCGTTCTTCACCTCGCCGATGAAGGACTTCGGCTACGACGTCTCGGACTATCGGGACGTGGATCCGATCTTCGGCACGCTGGCCGACTTCGACGCCCTGATCGCCAAGGCCCACGACCTGGACCTGAAGATCATCATCGACCTGGTCTTCTCGCACACCTCGGACGAGCACCCGTGGTTCACGGAAAGCCGCCAGGATCGCGCTAACGCCAAGGCCGACTGGTTCGTCTGGGCCGATGCCAAGATCGACGGCAGCCCGCCCAGCAACTGGCAATCGGTGTTCGGCGGTCCCGCCTGGACCTGGGACGCCCGCCGTGGCCAGTACTACATGCACAACTTTCTCAGCAGCCAGCCGCAGCTGAACCTGCACAATCCGGCGGTCCAGGAAGCCCTGCTGGCCGTTACCCAGTTCTGGGTCGACAAGGGTGTGGACGGCTTCCGCTTCGACGCCATCAACTTCTCGATGCACGACCCGAAGTTCACGGATAACCCGCCGCTGCCGCCGGGCGGCAAGCGCACGCGGCCGTTCGACTTCCAGGACAAGATCAACAACCAGAGCCACGCCGACATTCCGAAATTCCTCAGCCGCCTGCGGGCGCTGACCGACGCGGCGGGCGGCCGGTTCTCGGTGGCGGAGGTTGGCGGCGACCACGCTGATCGCGAGATGAAGCTGTTCACGGCCGGGAGCGATCGCCTGAACAGCGCCTACGGCTTCCTCTATCTCTATGCCGACAAGCTGACCGGCGAGATGATCCCGCGCGGCGCGGCCATGTGGCCGGGCGGGGACGGGGAGGGCTGGCCGTCCTGGACCTTCTCCAATCACGACGCCCCGCGTGCGGTGTCGCGCTGGGCCGAGGGCCGCGACCGCAAAGCCTTCGCCGAGATGTGCCTGCTGCTGCTGATGGGCCTGCGCGGCAACGTCTTCGTCTACCAGGGCGAGGAGCTGGGCCTGCCCCAGGCCAACGTCCCGTTCGAGCGCCTGCAGGATCCGGAAGCCATCGCCAACTGGCCCCAGACGCTTGGCCGCGATGGCGCTCGCACGCCGATGCCGTGGGTGTCGGGCGCGGTGAACGCCGGCTTCTCGGGTGTCGAGCCCTGGCTGCCGGTGGATCCCGAGCACCTGCCGCTGGCCGTCGACGCCCAGGAAGCCGACCCGACTTCGACCTTGCACATCGCTCGCCGCCTGATCGCCTTGCGTCGCGCCTATCCGGCCCTGCGCACCGGCGCGATCAGCTTCGTCGAGACCAACAGCCCGCTGCTGATCTTCCAGCGCGGGGAGGGCGAGGGCGCGCTGCTGCTGGCCTTCAATCTGGGCTTTGAAGCGGCGACCTGGTCGTTGCCCGAAGGCTGGGCGCTGGTCGACGGCGTCAACCTGGGCGGCGAAGGCGAGATGCCGCCGTGTGCGGGTCTGATCGCGCGGCGAGCCTAGCCGCCGCAGCTTTCCCGGATGATCAGGTCGGTCGGCACGCGCTCCGACCGGCTGGCGCGCTCGCCGCTGTCGAGCAGCTTCGACACCATCAGCCGCCCCGCCTTGGTGGTGTCCTGGGCGATGGTGCTGAGCGCCGGGCTGGCGTAGCGGCTGAAGGGCACGTTGTCGAAGCCCATGACCGAGACGTCGCCCGGCACCGACAGGCCGGCATGCTTCAGGGCGCGCATAGCCCCGAGTGCGATCAGGTCAGACGCCGCGACGACGCCGTCGAACTTCACGCCGTGGTGGATCAGGCTGTCGAGGGCGGCCTCGGCCGACTCGACCTCGAAGTGGGCCGGGACGATCAGCTCAGGATCGACGCCCAGCTTGGCGTGCTCCAGGGCGTCGAGGTAGCCGCGATGGCGCTGCATGGCTTCCGGCGCTTCGGTGTCGCCGAGGAAGACGATGCGCTTGCGGCCCAGGCGCTGCAGGTGAAGCGTGGCGCGGCGGCCGCCCATGACGTTGTCCGAGCCGACCGAGCAGTAGTTCTGGTCCGGGAACTGGGCGCCCCAGACCACGAAGCGGTTCTCGGTCTCGGCCAGGCGGTTGAAGGCCGCGTGCAGCGAGCTCTGGCCCAGGAAGATCACGCCCTCGGCCCGACTGGTGGTCATGGCCGCCGACAGGTCTTCGAAATTGGCCGGGGCGATGTGGCTGAGGATCACGTCGCAGCCCCGTTCCCGGGCGGCCTCGCCGACGCCGGCCAGAAGTTCCTGAAAGAACGGGTCGGACATGCCGCTGTCGCGGCTCTGCACGCGCGGGGTGACGATGGCGATGGTCGCCTCGGCCCCGATCGGGCCAGCGGGCATGTAGCGGCGGAAGGGGTAGTCCATCTCGCGCGCCAGCTTCCAGATCAGCTGCTTGGTGCGCTTGTTGACGGCGGGGCTGTCGTTGAGGGCCCGCGAGGCGGTCGAGATCGAGACCCCCGCCAGCTTGGCCAGGTCCTCCAGTCGCGTCGCCCCCTTGCTCACTCGAAACGCCCCTAATGCAAAGATTTCTGCAAATTTTTTCAGAGGCCCATAAGGCGCCGTTCGATCGGGTTGGCAAGCCGGGCGAGGCGAAAATTGCTCTGAAAACTCCTGCAAATCATTCCGCAAGCTTTGCTATTTTGAAGCGCGAGGTGCGATCGCGAGTTTGCTCATAACCTCAATCAAGTCTGGATTTTCCGTTGCGCCACGCGGCGGCGCATGCGCAAATGCGCGCCACGAAGTTTTATGAAAAAACTTGCGAACCAGCCGGGGCAACCGGCGGTCGGAGCGGGGCGGAGGATCCATGGCCAGGCAGAGGCTGAACTTCCTGCAGATCTGGAACATGTGTTTTGGCTTCTTCGGAATCCAGATCGGTTTCGGCCTGCAGAACGCCAACACCAGCCGCATTTTCCAGACCCTGGGCGTGGATGTGAACCACCTGGCGATCCTGTGGATCGCCGCGCCGGCCACGGGCCTGCTGGTCCAGCCGATCATCGGCCATCTCTCCGACAAAACCTGGGGCCGCCTGGGCCGCCGCCGGCCGTACTTCTTCTGGGGCGCGATCCTCACGACTCTGGCGCTGTTCGTCATGCCCAACTCGCCGACCCTGTGGGTGGCGGCCGGCGCGCTGTGGCTGATGGACGCCTCGATCAACATCACCATGGAGCCATTCCGGGCCTTCGTCGGCGACAATCTGCCCGACGAGCAGCGGGCCACCGGCTACGCGATGCAGAGCTTCTTCATCGGCCTGGGCGCGGTACTGGCCTCGGCCCTGCCGTGGATCCTGACCAACGGGTTTTACGTCGCCAACACCGCCCCGGCGGGCCAGATCCCCGACGCGGTGCGGATCGCCTTCTATGTCGGCGGCGCGCTGCTGCTGGCGGCGGTGATGTGGACGGTCTTCACGACCAAGGAATACAGCCCGGGCGAACTGGACGCCTTCGAGACCGCCGAGCGGGCCGAGGCCAGCTGGAACCCGCACGAGGAGCCCGAGCCCTCGGTCAACGCCTATATCGGCCTGGCCGCCCTGGGCATCCTGGGCGGCGCGGCCCTGGCCGTGACGGTGTGGGGCGCACGGCTGGAAAAGGAGCTCTACGTCCTGGCCGGTCTGCTGGCGGCGTTCGGCGTCATGGGCATTGTCGGCGTGCGGCTCAAGCGCATGGGCAAGACCCGCAACGGCTTCTCCGAGGTGCTGGAGGACTTCTTCCGCATGCCCAAGACCATGCGCCAGCTGGCGGTGGTGCAGTTCTTCTCGTGGTTTGGCCTGTTCGCCATGTGGATCTACACGACCCCGGCGGTGGCGGCGGTCCACTTCCACGCGGTCGACGCGACGTCGAAGGCCTATAACGACGGCGCGGATTGGGTGGGCGTGCTGTTCGCCGTCTACAACGGCGTGGCGGCCCTGGCGGCCTTGCTGATCCCGCTGATGGTCCAGGCCACCAGCCGCCGGGTCAGCCACGCGGTGTGCCTGGTGCTGGGCGCCCTAGGCCTGCTGTCCTTCCTGCTGATCCGTGAGCCGGGGATGCTGTGGATCGGCATGATCGGCGTGGGCTTTGCCTGGAGTTCGATCCTGTCGGCCCCGTACTCGATCCTGGCCGGCGCGCTGCCGGCGCGGAAGATGGGCGTCTATATGGGCATCTTCAATTTCTTCATCGTCATCCCCCAGCTGCTGGCGGCGACGGTGCTGGGCCTGCTGCTGAAGAGCTTCTTCGGCGGCGAGGCGATCTGGGCCCTCGTCCTGGGCGCGGTCGCTTTCGCGATCGCCGCCGCCGCGACCTTCATGGTCGAGGACCGCTCTCCTTCTTTCCTTCAAGCCTGACGAGGTCCTCGCCATGCGCGCTCTGAAATCTATCGCCCTGGCCTCGGCCGCCCTGTTCTCCGCCGGCGCCGCGCAGGCGGCTCCCTCCACCTGGGCCTATTCCGCCAAGACCGGCGTCGGCGCGTCCTACGAGGCCTATGTCGACGGCGCCTACAAGGCTGGCGGCAAGACCGGGGCGGTGTCCAAGGTCTGGTTCTCGATCGCCGACGGCGTGCTGACCGAGACGATGTACGGGCTGATCCACGAGGCTCAGATCAAGCAGATGCGCATCGCCGTCCAGACCGCCACCGGCCTGGCGGTCGAAGGCGCGGACACCACCTCGAAGACCGAATATCTGCATGTAGACAGCGCCGGCCGTCCGCTGTCGCCGGCCTACAAGATCACCACCACCGATCGCCAGGGCCGCTTCGTCATCGAGAAGCGGATCTTCACCGATCCCGACCGCAACAGCCTGTTCGTGCGGGTGACGATCAAGGCGCTGAAGGGTCCGGTGACCCCGACCCTGGTGCTGGAGCCGCACATGGCCAACACCGGCGGCGACGATACGGGCGCGGCCTCGACCACGGCGCTGACGGCCTTTGAGGGCAAGGCGTTCCTGAGCCTGAAGGGGACCAAGCCCTTCGCCAAGGCCTCGGCTAGCGTGCTGAAGGACAACGACGCCCTGCTAGGTCTGAAGGCTGCGACGACCTCGGCCAAGGGTGCGATCGTCCTGACCGGCCAACTGCCGGCAGTCGCCAAGGAAGCGACCTTCGACTTCGCGATCGGCTTTGGCCCGGACGCCAAGGCCGCCGACACGACCGCCGCAGCCACGTTGAAGACCGGCTATACCGAGGTGTTGGCCCGGTTCAACGGCGAGGGCGCGCGGGTGGGTTGGGAGGATTACCTGGCCTCGCTGACCGAGCTGCCGCGTCTGCGTGAGGCGTCGGAGGACGGCGGCAAGCTGCTGCAAGCCTCGGCCCTGATGCTGAAGGTCCAGGAGGACCGCACCCACGCCGGCGCCCTGATCGCCTCGCTGTCCAATCCGTGGGGCGACACGGTTGACGCGACCCAGTCCTCGACGGGCTACAAGGCCGTCTGGCCGCGCGACTTCTACCAGTGCGCCATGGCCCTGGCGGCCCTGGGCGACAAGGACACGCCGCTGGCGGCGTTCCACTATCTGCCGACGGTGCAGGTCGGCCCAAAGACACCCGGCAACAAGGGCGATGGCGGCTGGTTCCTGCAGAAGTCGCACGTGGACGGCACACCCGAATGGGTTGGCGTCCAACTGGACCAGACAGCCATGCCGATCATGCTGGGCTGGAAACTGTGGAAGCTGGGCTGGCTGTCCGACGCCGACCTCAAGACCTTCTACGGCAAGATGCTGAAGCCAGCGGCCGACTTCCTGGTCAAGGGCGGCAAGGTCGATCTGGGCTGGAACCACAGCACGATCACCCCGCCGTTCACCCAGCAGGAGCGCTGGGAAGAGCAGGGCGGCTACTCGCCCTCGACGACCGCCGCCGTGATCGCGGGCCTGGTCGTGGCCGGCGACATCGCTGAAGCCGCAGGCGACAAGGCTTCCGCCGAGACCTACCGCAAGACCGCCGACGACTACTCCGGCAAGGTCGAGGCCCGCATGGTCACGACCAAGGGATCGTTCGGCGACGGCCACTACTATCTGCGCCTCAACAGCGACCAGGACGCCGACAACAAGAGCCCGGTCGAGGAGCGCAACGGCCAGGCGGCCGTGCCCGAGGACAAGATGCTGGACGCCGGCTTCCTGGAGCTGGTTCGCTACGGCGTGCGCCGCGCCGACGATCCGGCCATTGTCGCCAGCCTGCCCAAGATCGACGATCAGGCGCTCGAGGACCTCTACCGCGTCCGCTACGACTTCAAGTTCCCGGGCGTCGACGGGACCTTCCCGGGCTACCGCCGCTACGGCGTCGACGGCTATGGCGAGGACACCAAGACCGGCGCCAACTACGGCGCCGACAACCAGATGCGGCCGGGCCAGCGCGGCCGGGTGTGGCCGATCTTCACCGGCGAGCGTGGCCACTACGAACTGGCCCTGGCCGGTCTCGCGGGCAAGCCCGACGCGGCGGCGGTCAAGAAGATCCGCGACACCTACGTCAAGGCCATGGAGCTGTTCGCCAATGACGGCCTGCTGATCCCCGAACAGGTCTGGGACGGCGTCGGGGCCGACAGCCAGCATGCCTACACACGCGGCGAGGGCACCGACAGCGCCACGCCTCTGGCCTGGAGTCATGCCGAGTACGTCAAGCTGCTGCGCTCGGTCAGCGACGGACAGGTGTGGGACACCTACGCGCCAGTTAAGGCCCGCTTCTCGCGCTAGGGTAAGCCGCTAAGGCGCGCGGATTGTCGCAGTTCAGCGCGCTTACAGCGTAGTTAACGCGGGCTTTAGGATTCGGCCGCGAAGAGATGGTTAACGCCATCGCTCGCGGCCGGAGACCTTTGAAATGACAGCGTTCCGTCGGTTGACCATCGCCTGGAAACTGATCCTGGTCGCCGGTCTCGCGATTGGCTTTCTGCTCATCGCCGCGGCGGTCGCGGTGTCGTCGCACACGGCGACCATCGTCTCGGGCCTGACCAACCGCTATGCCGGCGCCGTCGCCGACGACGCGATCCAGAGCGTGCAGGCCGATATCGGCAAGGTGCAGTCGACCGCGCGGTCGATGGCCGTCTCGATCGGCGCGGCCCACGAAGCGGGCCTGCGCGACCGAGCCACGGTGGTCCAGATGCTGAAGCCGAACGCCGAGTCCTCGGAAATGGTGCTGGGCAGCTGGTACATGGCCGAGCCCAACGCCTTCGACGGCAAGGACGCCGAGTTCGCCGGCAACACCGCCTCGGGCTCGAACAAGGCCGGCAACTTCTCGCCGTACTGGGTGCACGACGGCGGCAAGGTGATCTTCCAGCCGCTGGACCAGGGCAACGAGTACGCCGAGCCGTACTACGCCGTGCCCAAGCAGACGGGGAAGTCGACGGTCGTCGAGCCCTATTCTTATGACGTGGCCGGCAAGTCGGTGCTGATGACCTCGGTGGTCTATCCGGTGTTTTCGCATGGCCAGTTCATCGGCGCGGCCGGCCTGGACATGGCCCTGGACAGCGTCTCCAAGACCCTGGGCGAGCTGAAGCCCCTGGGCGGCGGCCGGGTGATGATGTTGTCGCCCAGCGGCAAGTGGATCGCCCACCCCGACGCGTCCAAGCGCACCCAAGCCTACAGCGACGTCGGCGCCGATGAGGTCAAGGCCGTCCTGGCCGGCGGCGCGGCGGTCGAGATCAAGGGCGTGGTCGAGGACGGCGTGCCGATGGCGCGTATCGTCCGCCCCGTGCCGATCCCGGCCCTGAACACCACTTGGGCTCTGGTCATGGACGTGCCGGTGGCCGCCATCACCGGTCCGGCTGATCGCCTGGCCAAGATCCTGTTCGTCGGTGGTCTGGTGATCACCGCCGCCGTGCTGGCCGCGCTGTTCTTCGCCAGCGCCGCTCTGGTCAAGAAGCCGCTGACGGGCCTGACCCGCAGCGTCGATAAGCTGTCGGCCGGTCGTTATGACGAGGCCGTGCCCGGCGTTGACGGCGGCGACGAGATCGGCGCCATCGCCCGCGCCCTGGACGGCTTCCGCCACGACCTGGCCGACGGCCAGCGCCGCCGGGCCGAGCAGGAGGCCGAACGCGCCGCCGCCGAAATCCAACGCCAGCGTCACGAGCAAGAGGCGCAGGCCTTCGCCGCCGCCCAGGCCAAGGCCGTCCATAGCTTGGGCGAAGGCATGGAGCGCCTGGTCGACGGCGACCTGATCTGGCGCATGCGCGAGGACGAGTTCCAGGGCGATGCGGTGAAGATGCCGCGCGACTTCAACGCCGCCGTCGAGAGCCTGCAGACCACCATGGCCGGCATCCTCAACGCGGCCCGCAGCATCCGCACCGGCTGCGCCGAGATCAGCGGCGCCGCCGACGACCTCTCGCAGCGCACCGAACGCCAGGCCGCTGGCCTGGAGCAGACCGCCGCCGCCCTCGACCAGATCACCGCCACGGTGAAGCGCAGCTCGGAAGGCGCTGAGCGCGCCCGTCAGGTGACGATCAGCGCCAAGGCCGCCGCCGAACGCAGCGGCGCGGTGGTGAAAGAAGCCGTCGTGGCCATGGGCGGCATCGAGAAGTCCTCGCAGTCGATCACCCAGATCATCGGCGTCATCGACGAGATCGCCTTCCAGACCAACCTGCTGGCCCTGAACGCTGGCGTCGAAGCCGCTCGCGCCGGCGAGGCCGGTCGTGGTTTCGCGGTGGTCGCTCAGGAAGTCCGGGCCCTGGCCCAGCGCTCCGCCGACGCCGCCAAGGAGATCAAGGGCCTGATCAGCGCCTCGACCGCCGAGGTCGGCAAGGGCGTGAAGCTGGTCGGCGAGACCGGCGAGACCCTGGAGCAGATCCTGACCCAGGTGGCCGAGATCAACGAACTGGTCGGCGAGATCGCCGCCTCGTCCAAGGAACAGGCCGTCGGCCTGGCCGAGGTGAACCAGGCGGTGAACCAGATGGACCAGGTCACCCAGCAGAACGCGGCGATGGTCGAGCAGTCGACCGCCGCCAGCCATGCCCTCTCGACTGAAGCCGCCGAGCTGGAACGCCTGATCGGCCGCTTCCAGGTCGGGGCGGTGGTCCACGAGATGCCGGCCCGCGCCGAGCGTCGTCCCGCCGCGCTGGCTCCGCGCCCGGCCGCCGCGCCGACCCGCGAAAGCTTCCGCCAACGCTACGTCCAGGGCTCCAGCGCCTTGAAGGTGCAGCCGAGCAATCGTCCGGGCGAGTGGGAAGAGTTCTAGGGCTTTCGCTCCAGCACCAGCAGCGACACGCCCTGACGGGGTAGCTGGAAGGTTACGGTCGCGCCCGTCTTGGCCCAGGTCGGCGGCGAGCCGTCGATGACGGCCAGGCCGCTGGCCGCTTCCAGCGCGTCGTACTGGGCCTTGGTCGGCGCCATCGGCGAGCCCATCCGCTGCCAGGCGCCGTAGACGTTGCCGTGATCCTGATCGACCCGGTAGTGGGTCAGTTTCCCGCCCGAAAAGCCCTTGGGCAGGTTCTTCAGGTCCAGGCTGACATCGGCGGCCGGGCCGGGCACGTCGTCGTCGTGATAGTTCCAAACCATGATCGCCACGCGGTTCTTGTCCAGGCTGGCCAGGGCCCCGACGTCGGGCGCTCCGCGCACACCCTTGGCCATGATCTCGTCCAGCGGGATCTGGCCTGAGCTGACCGCCTCGATGCGGCGCGGACCCATCAGGCTGAACATCCGGAAGACATTGACCACGGCCAGGTCCAGGCCATTGCTGGACAGCTGCCGGAAGCCGGCGAAATAGGGCTGGTCCTCGAACTCGAACGCCCAGGTCAGGGCCCCGTCCAGGGTCACCCCGCGCCGCTTGGCCAGGTCGTGCTTGCGCGCGAAGCTGGCGGCCGTGTAGCTGGAATAGACCGTGCCGTTTCGGTAGCTGAGGCTGGGTCCCTGGCAGGCCGCGCAGCCCTCCGGGTCGGACTCGCCGATGACGATCGGCTTGTCCTTCAGCGCCAGCCGGGCGGCGATCATCGAAAAGCCCTTGTCGATGCCGGCCAGCTGGTTGGCGATGCCCATCTGGACGTGACCATCGACGAACTTCGGCGAGCCCTTGGCGTGGAAGGCCAGAAAATCGGTCGGCGTGCCTTTCTGCCCGGTGGCGTAGTTGGTCCCGTCGGTAACGTGGGTGAGGAAGTCCTCCATGAACTGGCCGCCGCTGCCGGCCACGTCGGGTCCGCCCACCCGCGCCGTCGGCAAGGCGCGGCGCACCCCGGCGATGGCGTAGTCGTGCAGCTTGTGGAACTCCTGCGGCGTGCCTTTCCAGTAGGCGGGGCCGTTGGGTTCATTCCAGACCTCGAAGTACCAGGTCTCGACCTCGGCCTGGCCGTAGCGCTCGATACAGTGGCGCACCCACTGGTAGGCCAGCTCGGACCACTTGTCGTAGTCCTTGGGGGGATAGCCCCAGCCGCCGCTGATCAGGTTGTAGTCGAAGCCCGGCCGCCAGGCGTGCTGGTAGGGCTCGGGGTTGGTCGACAACGCCTTGGGCATGAAGCCTATCTGGACATAGGGGCGAACGCCGGCGGCCAGATAGGTGTCGAACAGGTGGTCCAGGATGGTCCAGTTGTAGACCGGCCGGCCTTGGGCGTCCTCGGTATAGACATTGGTGCTGCCCCACTTCAGGGCGGGCGTCCCGTCGCCGGTGTTGAGCAGGTTGTGAGTGCGGAAGTAGACGCTCTTGGGCTTCAGCGCGCCGAGGTGGCCCAACAGCTTCCGCCCGTCCTTCATGGTCGCATAGTTGGGCTCATCGGCTCCGAAGAACCGCCAGATGGGCCGGAGTTCTTCCTGCGGCTTGCCGGCGTCGACGGTGATGGCGACGGGAATGGGCGCTGTTGTCTGAGCGAAGGCCGGAGCGGCTGTGAGTGACAGGGCGGCCAGCAAACCGAGATCAACGCCATTCCGCATGACTTCACTCCCTCAAGGCGCTGTTATCGCACCGTTGAGCGACGCCTAGCATGGTCGCGGGAGGCTGAGAATATTGTCAGACAAAAGTGGGTTGGAGCGCTGATAGCGTCAGTCGCCGCCGAGCCTGACGATCGGATCGCTCTCGCTGTCTTCAGCCTCAACGCCCTGGTCGTCCTCGAACACGAGCGGCGTGTACACGATGTTCTTGATCTCGGCCTTGGTCAGCAGGACCCGCAGCTTCTTGTCGGCGCGCGGGGTGGGCGTGCGCTGGATGTGACGATCTTCTCGCACGGTCAGGCTGAAGGGCTCGGCGCGGGTCAGGACCAGGGACGAGATCTGCTTCTCGGCGTCCAGGGTCACGTATTCGAGCAGTCCCTGATAGCCGACGGTTCCGTAGTCATTCTCGAACTGGGTCAGGACGTAGGCATAGGCGCCCTGCGTCTTCTCGATCTGCCAGAACCAGCCATAGAGCGCGCCGCCGATCAGTTCGCTGCGCCCGATCGGGCTGTTCATGACGGCGCGGGTGGCCAGGTAGGTCCCGAGGCAGAGCAGGGTCAGTAGGGAGAGGATCCAGGCGAAGCTCGCCGAGGTCGCGAGCCCATCAGCGGCGGCGAGATGTCTTGCCTGGTAGTAGGGGTTTGGATCCAACGTCGGCCAATGCCACCGCGTCCACGTGTTGAGGACGTGGCACAGGAGAAAGATGACGGCGGCGACGGTGTGCGCGACCAGGGAACCGCCGGTGACCATCGCCAGGGCCATGATCGAGTTGGGCGGTGGTGGAGAGGCTTCATGGATCGCCGAGCGGCCGGTGGCGTAGATCCCAGCGACGAATGCAAATCCGGGCGCGAGCAGAAAAAGCGCCAGGACCAGATTGTAGCTGAACGTCACAGCTTAGCGGCTGGCCGCGCGCGCCATGAGGCCAAAGAGGCCGCGTCGTTGGGGGCGAGCCGAAGCTTGTTCGGCCTTGGGGCGTGGAACGATGATCGCCCCGTCGCGCGTACGGCGCGCGGTGGCGATGAACTCGTCCCACGACTTGTCGCCGCGGGCCTCGTCCAACGCTTCGATCATCGCGGGCGAAGTGACCTTCATGCCCAAACTATATGAGTATCACGGCGGAATTGCCAAGGCCGCCGCCTGCGCTATATCCGCGCCATGGCCGAAGCGTTCAACGACCTCACCCTCTCCGCCGACAAGGCGACCCGCTATGCCGAGGTCGCCGAGGAGATCGCGTCCGTGCTGGACGGCGAGCCCAATGTCACCGCGCGCATGGCGACGGTGGCGTCGATGCTGGCCAACAGCTTCGACAGCTATTTCTGGACCGGCTTCTACGTCGTGGATCCCACCAAGGAACGCGAGTTGGTGGTCGGGCCCTATCAGGGCACGCTGGGCTGCCTGCGCATCGCCTACGGGCGCGGTGTCTGCGGCGCGGCGGCGGCCACGGGGCAGACCCAGCTGGTGCCGGATGTGCACGCTTTCCCGGGCCACATCGCCTGTGACGGCCGCTCCCAGAGCGAGATTGTCGTGCCGGTCTTCGGTTCCTACGGTCAGCTGATCGCGGTGTTCGATGTCGATTCCGACCAGCTCGCGGCGTTCGACGAGACCGACCAGCACTGGCTCGAAAAGATCATCAAAGCGACGTTCCAGACGACGATTGCATAAATGGGTATCCGCTTCGTCGGATTCCCCACACATGGCCCGCTGATTGCAGCGAGAGGTCCATCTTTCCCTAACCCGAGCCGGAGTAGGACAGGTGGACATGATCGACGTCGAGACCCTTCACCCGAGCCTGTTGAGCGCTGATGACGTGGCGCTGTGGCGGAGCCTGGCCGGCGCGCAAGCCGGGTTCGGTAATCCGCTGCTGGGTCCCGATTTCACCCAAGCCGTTGGAAAAGTTCGTGAAGATGCACGCGTTGCCGTGGTTCGCCGCGACGGCGTGACGCTGGGCTTCCTGCCGTTCCACCGTCGTCCCGGCGGCCTGGCGCGGCCGATCGGTTCGCCGCTGTCGGACTATCACGGCCTGGTGGCCCGTCCCGATGCGGGACTTGATCTGGCACAGGTGCTGCGTGCCGCCGACGTCTCGGTGTTCCGTTACACCGGCCTGATCGACCCGAAGGGTGTCTTCCCGGCCTCGCCCGAGACCGACCGCACCGCCTATGTCATCGACCTGGCCGAGACGTCCGCTGAGGACTATCTCGAGGCCGTCCGAGCCGCGAGCCCCAAGAAGATCAAGAACTACCGCCGACTGGACAACAAGCTGGACCGCGAGGTCGGGCCGGTGCGCCTGGTGGCCGGTGACGTCTCGCGCGACGCCTTCAACCAACTGATCGACTGGAAGCGCGAGCAGCTGCTGCGCACCGGCATGCACGACTTCCTGCGCGCCGACTGGACGCGCGAGCTGATGGCCGACCTGTTCTCGGTCCGCGACAGCGACTTCCGCGGTCTGATGATCAACCTCTATGCCGGCGATACGCTGGTCGGCGGTCACTTTGGCGTCCGTTCGGGCCACACCTATCATCCGTGGCTCGCTTCGATGAACCCCGAGCACGCCGCCTGGTCGCCAGGGCAGATCTTCTTCCTGCGCGCCATCGCCGCCATGCCGGCGCTGGGCCTGGACCGCTACGACCTGGGTCCCGGCCACGACCACTACAAGCGGTCCTACGCCCTGAAGAGCATCACGATCGGTGAGGGGGCCGCGACGGCCTCCGGCATCGGCGGGCGCGTGGCGTCGTCGATGGAGAGCGTCTGGAGCATGGCCGGTGCGCACGGCGCGGGGCCGGTCGGCCAACTGCGCCGGCGGATGGACGCCATCGCCAGCAGCGAGCTGACCATGTCTGGCCGCGTGCGTGACTTCGTCGAGGCCGTGGCCTCAAAGGCGCAGCGTCGTGGCGGAGAGCACCCGGAGGCCTGATGGCGCGCGTGACGATCATGATCCCGACCCAGCGACGCCCCGACGGTCTGGCCGTCGCGGCGCGCTCGGTGTTCGCCCAGACTGGCGTCGATGTTGCCGCGCTGGAGCTGGTGATCGTCGACAACGACCAGGTCCCGTCCGCCAAGCCGGTGGTCGACGACCTGGCCAAGACCGCGCCGTTCCCGGTGATCTACGTCAACGAAAAGCGCCCCGGCGTCGCCTTCGCCCGCAACGCCGGCATGGCCCGCGCCTCGGGCGAGTTCATCGCCTTCCTGGACGACGACGAGGAGGCTCCGGCTGGCTGGCTGGCGGCGCTGCTGGCGGCCCAGGCGCGCTACGAGGCCGACGTCGTGTTCGGTCCGGTCAAGACCCGCGCCCCTGACCACATCGTCGAGCATCGCGACTATCTGGAGCGCTTCTTCTCGCGCGAAGGCCCCGCCGAAGCCGGCGTGCTGGACCACTATTACGGCTGCGGCGACAGCCTGATGCGCCGGGCGGCCCTGCCGGATCCGGTCGCGCCGTTCGCGGTCGAGCGCAACCACATCGGCGGCGAGGACGACATGCTGTTTGGCCACATGCAGGCCGCCGGCGCGCGTTTCGCCTGGGAGCCCGCGGCCTGGGTCTGGGAAGAGCCCGTGCCCAGCCGCATGACCCTGGCCTATACGATCCCGCGCGCCTTCGCCTATGGCCAGGGGCCGACCGCGCACTGCGCCGCCGCCCAGCCGCGTGACAACGCCGGCGTCGCCCGCTGGATGGTCATCGGCCTGGGGCAGGCCGCCGTCTTCGGCGTCGTCGCCGGCTTCAAGTGGCTGACCCGCGCCCGCGATCGCGCCGCCTGGCTGGACCGCGCCGCGCGAGGCCTGGGCAAGACCCTGTGGTGGGGACCCTTCAAGATCCATTTCTACGGGAGGACCGCGTGAGCGTGATCACCGACTGGACGGCGGACAAGGCGAAAGCCTTCGGCCGCGAGAACCTGATGTTCAAGCACGCCCTGCATGAGCGTCCGATGTTCGACGACGAAGGCCTGGCGCGCCTGCTGGACCAGTATCCGCGCGACAAGCTGGGCGTCTTCACCATGGGTGAGGACCCCAAGGCCTGGACCACCTGGCGCAAGGGCTCGGCGGGCAATCTGACCGGCGACCAACTGCTGGAGGGAGCCAAGAGCGGCCGTATCTGGCTGAACCTGCGCCAGACCAACGACCACGTGCCGGAATACGCCGCGCTCAGCGACGAGATCTTCGCCGACAAGGAGGCTCACGTCCCGGGCCTGAAGACCTTCAAGCGCGATGTCGGCATGCTGATCTCCAGCGCCAACGCCCAGGTCTTCTACCATCTGGACGTGCCGCTGGTGTCGCTGTGGCAGATCCGCGGCGAGAAGAAGGTGTGGGTCTATCCGGTGGCCGATCCTTACGTCGGTGACCTGGCCCTGGAGAAGATCGTGCTGCGCGAAACCGCCGAACAGTTCGCCTTCGAGCCCGAATGGGACAAGGGCGCGCAGGAAGTGCTGCTGACGCCGGGCAACATGGTGACCTGGAAGCAGAACGCCCCGCACCGGATCGAGAACGGCCCGATGCTGAACGTCTCGATCTCGATCGAATTCATGACCCCGCCGGCGCTGATGCGGGCCAATGTGATCTATGCCAACGGCGTGCTGCGTCGGCGCATGGGCATGAGCCCGCGCGTGCAGAACGGCTTTGGCCCCACGGCTCTGGGCAAGCTGGCGGTCGCGCGCGGCGCCAAGGCCCTGGGCCTGCAGACACCGCATGTGCGCCACCTGCCGGTCACCTTCGGCCTGGATGCCGCGCGACCGGGCGTTTTGATCGACCAAGCGCACGGCTGATCTTGAAGGGCGCTCCGCTTTGCCCCACTGCTTAGGTGATGAGTAAAGCGGTTACGATCGAACTGGGGGAGGGCGCCGAGCACGACGCCCGGGCCCTGCGCAACGCGTTCGGGTGCTTCACGACCGGGGTGACGGTGGTCACGACCGTCTGCGAGGACGGGCGCAAGGTCGGGCTGACGGCCAATTCCTTCACCTCGGTGTCGCTGGACCCGCCGCTGGCGCTGGTCTGCGTCGACCTGAAGTCGTCCAGCCTGCCGGCCCTGGACGCCGCTGGCCGCTGGGCGGTCAATGTGCTGCACGCCGAGCATCAGGCGCTGGCTCGCCAGTTCGTCCAGAAGGACACTGACCGCTTCGCCGGCATCGACACCGAGACCTGGGTCACCGGCGTGCCGATCCTGCCTGGCTGCATGGCCAATTTCGAGTGCGAGACGCACCACGTCTTCGACGCCGGCGACCACCGGGTCTATGTCGGGCGGGTGGTCAAGCTGCGCTACGACCCCGACCACGAGCCGCTGGTCTATCTGCAAGGTCGGTTCCGCCGCGTCCATGTGGATGCGGAGTAGAATTTCGCGCGATACTGCGCGAACCTTGGATGCTATTGACGCCAAAAAACAGCGTTAGGGAGCGCATCATGCGAGACATCGCCCATTTCGTGAACGGTCAGACCCTGACCGGTTCCTCCGGCCGCTTCGGCGACGTCTTCAATCCCAACACCGGCGAGGTCCAGGCCCGCGTCCAGTTCGCGACCGACGCCGAGCTCGACGCCGCCGTCCAGGTCGCCGCCAAGGCGCAGATCGGCTGGGCCTCCACCAATCCACAGCGCCGCGCCCGGGTGATGTTCGAGTTCAAGCGCCTGATCGAGCGCGACATGAACAGCCTGGCCGAGATCCTGTCGTCCGAGCACGGCAAGGTCATCGCCGACAGCAAGGGTGATATCCAGCGCGGCCTGGAAGTTATCGAGTTCGCCTGCGGCATCCCCCACATCTTGAAAGGCGAATATACCGAGGGCGCGGGTCCCGGCATCGACGTCTATTCGATGCGCCAGCCGCTGGGCGTCTGCGCGGGCATCACGCCGTTCAACTTCCCGGCCATGATCCCGATGTGGATGTTCGGCATCAGCATCGCGGTGGGCAACACCTTCATCCTCAAGCCGTCGGAGAAGGATCCGACGGTGCCGGTGAAACTGGCCGAGCTGATGATGGAAGCCGGCGCGCCCGCCGGCGTGCTGAACGTCATCCATGGCGACAAGAGCGCCGTCGACGCGATCCTGACCCATCCGCTGATCCGCGCGGTCAGCTTCGTCGGCAGCAGCGACATCGCCCACTATGTCTACCAGACCGGCACGGCGCACGGGAAACGCGTCCAGGCCATGGGCGGCGCCAAGAACCACGGCATCGTCCTGCCTGACGCCGACATGGACCAGGTCGTAAAGGACCTGTCCGGGGCGGCTTTCGGCTCGGCCGGCGAGCGCTGCATGGCCCTGCCGGTGGTGGTGCCAGTGGGCAAGAATACCGCCGACGAACTGCGCGAGCGCATGGTCGCCGAGATCGCGTCCTTGAAGGTCGGCGTCTCCACCGATCTGGATGCCCACTACGGCCCGGTCGTCTCCAGCCAGCACCGCGCCAAGATCGCCGACTACATCCGCATCGGCCAGGAAGAGGGCGCCGAGCTGGTGGTCGACGGCCGCGACTTCCAGCTGCAAGGCTTCGAGAAGGGCTTCTTCATCGGCCCGTCGCTGTTCGACGGCGTCAAGAAGGGCATGAAGACCTACCAGGAGGAGATCTTCGGTCCGGTGCTGCAGATCGTCCGCGCCGAGAGCTTCGAGGAGGCCGTGGCCCTGCCGTCCGAGCACCAGTACGGCAACGGCGTCGCCATCTTCACCCGCAACGGCCGCGCCGCCCGCGAGTTCGCCGCCAGCGTCAATGTCGGCATGGTCGGCATCAACGTGCCGATCCCGGTGCCGGTGGCCTACCACACCTTCGGCGGCTGGAAGCGCAGCGCGTTTGGCGACACCAACCAGCACGGCGTCGAGGGCGTGAAGTTCTACACCAAGGTCAAGACGGTGACGGCGCGCTGGCCCGAGGGCGAGGTCGGCGACAGCAGCTTCGTCATCCCGACGATGAAATAGGCCTTCAGGGGGCGGTGATGAGCATGCTGGTTCGACGATCCTTCCTGTCCATCGCCGCCGCCGGGCTCCTGGCCCCGGCCGCGTTCGGCCAGACCAAGGCCGAGTGGGCCGCCATCGGCCAGTACGGCGACAAGGCCGCGCCATTCACCGTCTTCGAGAAGGACGGCGCTCTGCACATTGATGGCGAGGGTTTTTCTCCCGCGCGGCTGACGCCTGCGGGCGGTGGTCGTTACGCCATCGCGGGCGGCGGTGAGTTGGTGCTGGAAAAGGGCGCGGTGCGCCTGAACGGCAAGAGCCTGGCCTTCCACGACTTCGGCCTGGAGACGCGGGATCGCATCCACAAAGCTGTCCGTGCCGACCCGGTGGCGCTGCGCAAACGAGCCCTGGCCGCGACGCCGCCGGTCGAGACCGATCGCCTGCCGTCCGACCTGGTCGACGTCACCACTATCGACCCGGGCATCAAACTCGACATCTGGTACGCCACGCCCGACAACTTCATGGGCATCCCGCTCTACGAGAAGCCGGCGGCCTACATGCAGCGGCCGGCCGCCGAGGCTCTAGGCCGGATCCACAAGGCGCTGGCGGCCAAGGGTTATGGCCTCTTGATCCACGACGCCTACCGCCCTTGGTACGTCACCTGGATGTTCTGGGACGCCACCCCGCCCGAGGATCACGTCTTCGTCGCCGACCCGTCCCAAGGCTCGCGCCACAACCGCGGCTGCGCGGTGGACTTGACGCTGTACGACCTGAAGACCGGCAAGGCCGTCGAGATGCCCGGCCGCTACGACGAGTTCTCGACGCGCTCCTATGCCGACTTCGTGGGCGGCACGACGGCCCAGCGCGCGCGGCGGGCGGTGCTGCGCCAGGCGATGGAGGCCGAGGGCTTCACCGTCTATCCCGAAGAGTGGTGGCACTTCGACTTCAACGACTGGAAGCGTTACCCGATCGGGACCAGGACCTTCACCGAACTGGCGGGCGGCTAGGGCTTCGTTCAACTTTAGGGCGCAGATTTCCGCCATGCGCCCCTCAAGGTTCCTTATTGCCATTCTCGTCCTGACGGCGCTGGCGGGCTGCCAGCAGAAGAAGCCGCGCTATCTGGACGACGGCAAGGACAAGACCGGCGGGAAGATGCTGGCGTCGGGTGAGTTCATCCCGCCGGTCGCCGGTTCTCCCCAAGGGGCCTGGCGGCTGACCCATATCGATGGAAAGCCGGTTGATCGCGGCAGGATCGCCTTCGCGAAAGGGTGGGTCTCGGCTGGCGGGGGCTGCAACAGGATCGGCGGCGAGTACGTGTCCCATCGCGACGGGCGCATCCGGATCAAGGATATGTCCGGTACGGTCATGGCCTGTCGCGACGCGGACGGAGGCGCGTCCGGCATGGCGCTGGACGACCTGATCTGGGAGCGCCTCGGCCGGGCGGTGAAGTTCCAACGCCTGACGTCCGACGACCTGCTGCTGACGACGTCGGACAATCACAGCCTGCGGATGGCGCGCCTGCCCAGGCCGCCGCGCTCCGTCGAAGGCGACTGGGCGCTACTTGGGTCCAAGGCGGACCGGTCGGCGCCTCGGCCGACGGCGCACTTCCGTCGGGGGCGTTACCACGATGCGGTCGGCTGCACAGGACGCTTCTGGCAGGCATTCGGGTTCCTGCATTTGGCGCTGGACGAGACGCCCGCCTGTAAGGGCAGCGCCTTGACCTCGGGCGCCCACAGGGTGCGGGGAACCTATTTCGGCGTGGCCCTCTATCCGCGAGATGACGGCGGCCTGCAGCTGACGCCCCTTTCGAACTGGGAGCGCATGCCACGCGGTCGATGGACGCTCGACGGGTTGTGGTACGGCGATATTCGGGAGGCTTCCGGACGGCACGAGCGGTACCGGTTCGCCTTCTCCGGTGGGCGGGTCGGCCAGTGGGAAAACTGCCAGGGTGACTTCAGCCTGCGCGGAGACAGGCTGTCCTTTGCCTTTCCGGACACTACGGGCTGCCGCGCGCCCGCGGCGCCGCTTCCCGTCGACGACTGGGCCGAAGGCGTCCAGCTGCCTCCGGGCGTGACGACGGCCACGCTCAGGATGAGATCCTATGGCGAGATTCATCTGACCTTCGCCGATGGCAAGACGATGTGGATCTACAGGGCCGAGCCGAAGGAAAGACGGCCCGAGCTTAGCGATCAACGCTAGGCCTCCCAGGCGAACGCCACGACTGCCCAGCCGTACGAGCGGATCCGCCAGCGGTCGCCCTCGCGGACCTGCACGAAGGTCCAGCCGCCCAGCTCGTTGAAGGCCTTGCCGTCCCGCACGCCGCGCCAGCGGGTGGGCAGGGTGAAGTGGACGGTGTCGCCGGTGACGCCGAAGTCCTGCGGCGGCTCGAACGTGTGGCGCAGGTCGTTGATCGCCCCGACATGCCTGGTCATCAACGCCTTCCATTCGGCGAGGCCCGCCTGGCCGTTGAAGACGTGCGGCGGGAAGTTCTCGAGGATGGTGACGTCGTTGTCGGAGAACACGCCGTCCAGCAGGATCGCGTCGCCGGTCTCGAGGAAGCGGGCGAGGGCTTCGGGCGCGGCCATCATCTCGGCGTTTGGACGGTTCATCGGCGCCCCCAATGTGTCATCCCGGAAGCGCGTAGCGCTATCCGGGACCCAGGGGCAAGCGGCAGTACGGTGACCCCCTGGGTCCCGGCTCTTCGCTGCGCTACGGCCGGGATGACACGAGGGATTGCGTGGTGAGCGCATCCCGCGTCGCCGCGCCGAACTTGGTGTTGTCGAAGACGCACCAGGTGTCGGGCTCTTCGATCAGCCGCGCCGCCAGGGTTTCCAGCGTCTCCACCGAATAGGCGCTCTCGTAGATCACCGGTGAGCCGTGCCAGCGGCGATAGACGAGGCCAGGCCAGCCGCCGGGTTCGGCCGCCGCCGGAACCACGGCCGGGTCGGCGGCCACGCGCGCGACCTGGAAGTCGGCCAGCATCCGCTCCGGCGCGTCCGCGAACCAGCTCGCATGCCTGGGCTCCAGCACCGTTGGCGCATCGGTGAACCTTCGCCATGTCTCCAGGAAAGGTCCGACCCGTTCGGCCTCGAACCGCAAGCTCGGCGGCAACTGCACCAGCAGCGGGCCGCGCTTGCCGCCCAAGCCGTCGGTCTCGTCGAGGAACCGCGCGAGCAGGTCGTCGACCCCGACCAGCCGCCGCTCATGGGTGATCGCCTGCGGAACTTTCACTGAAAACCCAAAGTCCGCCGGCGTGCTGGCGGCCCAACGCTCATAGGTCTTCCGCTGATGCGGGCGATAGAAAGAGGAGTTGATCTCCACACAATCGAACCGCGCCGCATAGCGCTCCAGCCCCGTGCCCTCGACCGGAAAGTCGAGATCGCGAGGGAAGCTCCAGCCGGCCGTGCCGATGCGGATGGTCATGCACCGATCAGCGCATGAGTTCGTGTCAGGTTCAGCCTCGCGGCCGCCAGGCCAGCACATCGGCGCTATGACCCACCCCGGCCTTGGCGCACATGCCCTTCACCGGACACGCTCCGCATTTCGGTCCCTCGTGGGGGCACAGCATCTGGCCCAGGCCACGCTTCATCAGCCAGTGCAGCTCGAAGAGGTCGTCCGCCGTCCACGTGTCCGGCGCCAGGCCCATCAGCGTGTGATAGGTGTGGGTTGTATCCCCCGAGCCCACCAGGCCAATACGCTTGGCCACCCGGTCGATGTGGGTGTCGACCACCAGCGACCGCATCGCCAAGTCGCTGAAGTTCAGCACGCAGGCGGCGACCTTGACGCCCACGCCCGGCAGGGCCTGCAGTTCCCAGCGGGCCTGGTCGACCTCCAGCGTCTTCAGGTGACTCAGCGACAGCCAGCCGACCTTGGCCTCGATCATCTTCAGGGCGGTGGTCAGGTGGCGGGCCTTGTCGCCGGGGAAGGTGACGTCGTCGATGATCCGCGCCACGGCGGCGACAGGCGCGCGGGCCAGGTCTTCCCAGCACTTGAACTCTGACCGCAGGCGCAGGAAGGCGGCCCACGACACGGCGTCCTGGGTGCGGCCGCTGATCGAGGCCTTCACCAGCTGCGAGATCGGGTCCATCCGCGCCACCGGCCGCTGCGGACCGAACTCGCAGAGCAGGGCGTCGCGCACGCTTTCCAGCGGGGATCGGGCCAGGCCTAGGGACAGCTGCATGGGAACTCGCCGCGCAAGAACATAATGAGAACATTATGCCGCGCGGATCGACTTGTCCACAGGGTGTTTAGCGGCGGTAGCGACCCCAGAGCGCCGTCACGCGACGGCGCAGGCGCTGGAAGGCCACGCGCACGGGCGTCGGGGCCGGATGCGGGTCAGGGCGCTCTTCCTCGGGCAGCGCGACACCGGCGAAGCGGGCGATCAGGTCGCGCAGCTGCGGTTCCTGGACGGCGAGGGCGGCCTCGACCGGGTCCATCCACTCCAGGGTGCGTTGGCCCTTCTCGGGCCAGGTCTCGAGCTCGCTGGCGACCTCCAGCGGAAAGACATCGACCTTCACAAGGCGCGCCGCGCCGCTCTTCAGCTTCTTGAGGTACTCGTATTCGCCGATCGGCTGCTCGGCGATGACGCCGACCAGGCCGGCTTCTTCGTAGGCTTCGGTGGCGGCGGCCTGGAAGTCGGTCTTGTCCTTCATCGGCCAGCCCTTGGGGATCACCCAGCGGCGGGTCTCGCGCGACGAGACCAGCAGGATGCGCAAGGCTTCGCCTTCGCCGCGCCAGGGCAGGGCGGCGACCTGGCGGCGCTTGCCGCCGCCGCCTCCGGACTTGCGTCCGTCCTGCTTCCCCCCAACGTCGGTCACTTCATCCAGAACCCGAGGTAATAGAACAGCGCCGCCGTCAGAGCCGCAGCCGGCAGGGTGACGATCCAGGCGGTGACGATGTCCTTGGCGACGCCCCAGCGAACCGCCGAGACCCGGCGCGAGGCGCCGACGCCCACAATAGCGCCTGTGATCGTGTGAGTCGTCGAGACAGGAACGCCCACATGGGTCGCCAAAAACAACGTGATCGCGCCGCCGGTCTCCGCGCAGAAGCCCTGCATGGGCGTCAGGCGGGTGATCTTGCTGCCCATGGTATGGACGATGCGCCAGCCGCCGAACAGGGTGCCGAGGCCCATCGCCGTCTGGCAGGCCAACACCACCCAGAACGGGATCTCGCCCGCCTTTTCGGTGGCTCCGTGGGCGAACAGCAGGGCGGCGATGATGCCCATGGTCTTCTGCGCGTCATTGCCGCCGTGGCCCAGGCTGTACAGCGCGGCCGAGACGAACTGCAGCTTGCGGAAGATGCGGTCGGCGAAGAACGGCGAGCTCTTTACGAAGGTCCACGAGACGATCAGCACCAGAACGAGCGCCAGCAGGAAGCCCATGGTCGGCGAGACGATGATGCCGGCCGCTGTCTTGCCCAGGCCCGCCCACTGGATGGCGCCGATGCCGCCGACCTTGGCGATGGACGCGCCGACCAGGCCGCCGATCAGGGCGTGCGAGCTGGACGAGGGGATGCCCGCCCACCAGGTCAGCAGGTTCCAGCTGATCGCGCCCATCAGCGCTGCGAAGATCAGGCGGTCGCTGATCACGTGCGGGTCGACGATCCCTGAGCCGACCATCTTGGCCACGTGCAGGCCGAAGAACAGGAAAGCGATGAAGTTGAAGAACGCCGCCCAGATCACGGCCCACTTGGCCGACAGCACGCGGGTCGAGACAATGGTGGCGATCGAGTTGGCGGCGTCGTGCAGGCCGTTCAGAAAGTCGAACGCCAGGGCGACGACGACCAGAAAGACCAGGATGATGAACGTGGGATCCACGGGACTCAGACCTGTTCGACGACGATGCCGCTGATGCGGTTGGCCACGTCCTCGAAGCGGTCCATGACCTTTTCCAGGTGGCTGTAGATGTCGACGCCGACGATGAAGGCCATCGGATCGCCGGTCCTGTTGGCCAGGAACAGGGCCTTGCGGCCGTCGTCGTACATGACGTCCGACTGTTCCTCGATCTCGGTGATGCGCACGGCGATTTCGCTGAGCTTCTGCGCGTTCAGGCGCATCTTGGGCAGCAGGGCGACGGCTTCTTCGGTCAGCTTGGCGGCCTCGACGATGATGCGGGTCATCTCGCGCATCTGCGGTTCGAAGCTCTTCACCTCGAACAGGTTCACCACCTTGGCCGTCTTGCGCATCTGGTCGATGGCGTCGTCCAGCGAGGTGGTCAGGCTCTGGATGTCGCTGCGGTCGAACGGGGTGATGAAGCTGCGGCGCACGGCCACCATCACCTGGCGGGTGACCTCGTCGGCCTCGTCCTCGTATTGGTAGACCCGCGCGCTGGCGGCCTCGACGGCGTCGCCGCCGGCGGTCATGTCGTGCAGAGCCTGCGCCCCGGCGACCAGGGTCCGCGCGTGGGCGGAGAACAGGTCGAAGAAGGCGTCTTCCTTCGGCATGACGGCCTTGAACAAGCCCAGCATCAGCGTCTTTCCTTGCTGTGGAGTCGCATTCGTCCGTGAACGGATCGCGCGCGGCGCACCGGAACCACGGAAGGATTTGCCCGTCAAATCCTATCTGTGAAACTTATGTGACGGTCCTCGCGCGAGCGGCGCCGTTAAGGCAGGATCGCTGCAACCTTGAGGACCGGAGTACGTCATGGCCTTCACGCTCAGCATCAATGGCGAGACCAAGACCGCCGACGTCGACGGCGACACGCCGCTGCTGTGGGTGCTGCGCGATACGCTGGGCCTGGTCGGGGCCAAGTTCGGCTGCGGCGCGGCTCTGTGCGGGGCGTGCACGGTGCATCTGGACGGCGCGCCGGTCCGGGCTTGCATCACCCCGGTCGAGAGCGTGGGCCAGAAGAAGGTCACCACCATCGAGGGCGTCGGCAAGTCGCCGGTGGGCAAGCGGGTGCAGGAGGCCTGGAAGGCCATCGACGTGCCCCAGTGCGGCTACTGCCAGGCCGGCCAGATCATGTCGGCCACGGCCCTGCTGACCGAAAAGCCCAAGCCGACCGACGAGGACATCGACGCGGCGATGAACGGCAACCTGTGCCGCTGCGCGACCTACATCCGCATCAAGAAGGCGATCAAGGTCGCCGCCGGCCAGGTGGAGGCTTGAGGATGGACGGCGAGATCCTGCGCGACCCGACCCGCCGTTTCGTGCTCACGAGCGGCGCCGCGACCGGCGGCGGCCTGATGCTCAGCTTCACCATGGCGACCGAGGGCAGCGCCGCCGGCGCGACCCAGGTCAACGCCTATGTCCGCATCGGCTCCGACAGCAAGGTGACTATCGCTTCGAAGGTCCCGGAGGTGGGGCAGGGGATCAAGACCTCGCTGCCGATGCTGATCGCCGAGGAGCTGGACGTCGAGTGGTCGGCCGTGACGGTCGAGCAGGCGATCGCGGACACCAAGGTCTACGGCCGCCAGGTGGCCGGCGGCAGCATGGCCACGACGCTGGAATATGACGGCCTGCGCCGGGTCGGCGCGACGGTCCGGGCGCTGCTGATCCAGGCCGCCGCGACGCGTTGGAGCGTGCCGGTGGAAAGCTGCTCGACCGAGCGGGGCGTTGTGATCTCCGGCGCCCGCCGCGCGGCCTATGGTGAACTGGTCGAGGACGCCGCCAAGCTGCCGGCTCCGGACCCCAAGACCTTGACCCTGAAGGACCCCAAGGCCTTCCGGATCATCGGCCAGAGCCACAAGAGCCAGAACCTGGACGCCATCACCACGGGCAAGCCGCTGTACGGCATCGACACCCGCGTGCCGGGCATGCTGTTCGCGACCTTCGCCAAGGCGCCGGTGTTCGGGGCCAAGGTGGCGTCGGTCGACCTCGCGCCGGCCAAGGCGGTCAAGGGCGTTAAGGACGCCTTCGTGATCGAGGGCGGGACGGCGCTGAACGGCCTGTTGCCCGGCGTGGCGGTGGTCGCGACCAGCTGGTGGGCGGCGCGCAAGGGCCGCGAGGCGCTTGAGATCAAATGGGCGGAGCATCCAACCTCGGCCCAGAGCAGCGCCGCCTTCGCCGCCAAGGCCGCCGAGCTGGCCAAGGGGACGCCGCAGCGTGTGGACCGTGCCGACGGCGATGTCGATGCGGCTCTGAAGGGCGCGGCCAAGACGGTCAGCGCCGCCTACAGCTACCCCTTCATCGCCCACGCGCCGCTGGAGCCGCAGAACTGCACCGCTTCGGTCAAGGATGGGAAAGTCGAGATCTGGGCCCCGACCCAGAACCCGGAACCTGGTCGCAAGCTGGTCGCGGCTGCTCTGAACGTGCCGGAAGAGGCCATCACCATCCACCTTGTGCGTGGCGGTGGCGGTTTCGGCCGGCGGCTGAACAACGACTACATGGTCGAGGCCGCCGCGATCGCGGCCAAGGCCGGCGTCCCGGTCCAGCTGATCTGGACCCGCGAGGACGACATCCAGCACGACTTCTACCGCCCCGGCGGCTGGCACAACCTGACCGCCGGCCTGGACGCCTCGGGCAAGGTCGTGGCCTGGAACGACCACTTCGTCAGCTTCGGCGAGGGCGAGCGGTTCGCGCCCAGCTGCGGCTTCAACGCCACCCAGTTCCCGTGCCGGGCGGTCGACAACTACCGCGTCCAGGTCTCGGTCATGCCGCTGGGCGCGCCGACCGGGCCGCTGCGGGCGCCGGGCAACAACGCCTTCGGCTTCGTGCTGCAGAGCTTCACCGACGAGCTGGCTTTGGCCGCCGGCAAGGACCCCATCGCCTTCCGCCGCGAGCTGTTGGGTGAACCGCGCCTGCTGGGCGAGGCGGGCAAGGGCGACAGCTTCCACACCGGCCGTATGCGCGGCGTGCTCGATCTGGTCGCCGAGAAATCCGGCTGGGGCCGCAAGCTACCGGCCGGCACGGGCATGGGCGTGGCCTGCCACTACAGCCACATGGGTTATGTGGCGGTGGTCATCCAGGTGACGGTCAAGGACGGCTCGCTGAAGGTCGACAAGGCCTGGGCCGCCGCCGACTGCGGCCGCCAGATCATCAATCCCAAGGGCGCCGAGCAGCAGGTGCAGGGCTCGGTGCTGGACGCTGTGGGCGCGGCCCTGGCCCAGGAGATCACCTTCGAGGGCGGGGCGACGACCCAGAGCAACTTCGGCGACTTCCCGCTGCTGCGCATGCCCGACGCCTTCGACGTCGAGGTCCACTTCAAGCTCTCGGACAACAACCCGACGGGCCTGGGCGAGCCGGCCTATCCGCCGGCCCCGGCGGCGCTGTGCAACGCCATCTTCGCGGCGACGGGCAAGCGCATCCGGTCCTTGCCGGTGGGGGACCAACTGGCTTAAGGCCGGAGGGTATTCTCTAGCAGGGCTCTTCCATGTCGCAGGTCACCGTCGTCAGCCACCCGCTCGTCCAGCACAAGCTGACCAAGATGCGCGACAAGCAGACCTCGACGAAGACCTTCCGCGCCCTGATGCGCGAGGTCGCGACCCTGATCTGCTACGAGATCACCCGCGACCTGCCTATGGACGCGGTGCAGATCGAGACCCCGGTGGCCCCGACCACGGCCTATGAGATCGCCGGCAAGAAGCTGGTCTTCGCCCCGATCCTGCGCGCGGGTCTGGGCATGTGCGAGGGCATGCTGGACCTGGTGCCGTCGGCGCGCGTGGCCCACATCGGCCTTTATCGCGACCACGAGACGCTGGAGGCGGTCGAGTACTACTTCAAGGCCCCCGAGGACATCGCCGGCCGCCTGGTCATCGTGGTCGACCCGATGCTGGCCACCGGCCACTCGGCCATCGCCGCCATCGCCCGCCTGAAGGCCGCCGGCGTCACCAACCTGCGCTTCGTCTGCCTGCTGGCCGCCCAGCCGGGTGTCGACGCCCTGCAGGCCGCCCACCCCGACGTGCCGATCTGGACGGCGGCGGTGGACGCTCAGCTGAACGAGCACGGCTACATCGTGCCGGGCCTGGGCGACGCGGGCGATCGGACGTTCGGGACGCGGTAGAGCGTTACTTATGGTTCTCCGGGAACTTGAAGCCCAGATAGACCCCGTTCACGATGCCGGCCAGGATCAGCAGGTTCGTATCGAAGGTCGGGAATGCGTAGTTCCAGACCACCGACCAGGCGAAAATGAAGCCGAGGATCAGCGTCCAGGTAAACATCTGGACGCGGTGAAGGACGATGGATTTCCCATCCGAGAGAATGTCCTTCCAAAAACCTCTCGAAGTTTCCGGCGTGCGGGCAGGATCTCCGGGAGGGGGCGGTGGAGGCGTCTCCGCGTCGATCGCGACGGACGCAAGGCCGCTGACCCCGGAAATCCCGAGCAGCGCCAGGACGCTTGAGGTCATGACGCCGATCCACTGGGCCGACGTCAGCCAGATGAAGATGAAACCGCCCAAGGTCAGCAGGAACCACCAGGCCATCTGCACGCGGCCAAGGCTGAAAGGCGGGTTCGGGCTGTCCTTGATCGTCGCCCGGAGCAGCGATGTGTTCCAGCCCCACATGAAAAGGCCGATCACGAGCAGGAGGAAACCCGCGCCGCCCGCGATCAGCCAGTGGCCTTCGAAAGCTGCGATCCTCATGTTGCTGATTTCCGCGCCGGAACGCGGCAGCTTGGCGCCATGATCGCCGAGGCCGACGCTGACCTGACGCGTGCCGTCCTCGCCAATCCCGCGCAACAGGTCGCGCCAGTCTTTCCCCGCGTTGCTGGCGGAGTCTTCAGGCGCGCGCATCCACACAGGCTCCCACACGGGTTTGGTGGGCGTATCGGAAACCGGCACTTCAGCCTTGAAGCTCGCTCCCGTCTCGACGCCGTCGATGAAGATTGAGACATCTGTTGACGTTGGGAAGTCGGCGATCTTCGCCTGAGCTTGTTGTCGTGCGGTCTGGGCCGTCCTGAAGCGGGTTTCGCTGGCCGCTTTTTCCGCCGCGGCGGCGGCGTCCATCCCCTGGCGGGCCTTGTCCTCGATCTCCTGGGCCGTCTTGAGATCGGCTTCCAGGACCTTGCGGGCCGCCAGTTCCTTCTTGAAATAGAGCTCTGGTCGCCAGGCGAGACAAAGTTTCCCGTTAGCGCCGAACTTGGCGTCTTTGCCGTCCTTGCCGGGTTTGGCGAAAAGCGTGACGCCAGCAGGCACGTTGCCCGGCCCGCAGGTCTGTTTGTCCGTGATGACGTTGTAGCCCGTGGCGATCAACACAAAGCCGAGTAAGATCGCGCCGCTGATCGCGATCACCCTTCCGGTTTTCTCAGACATCCGCTGCCCCCCGGCATCGCTCAAAGAACGATGTTCATCAAAGCTTAACTTTGTTGAAAAGGCAACTCAAATGCAGCTTTGGCGGGAATATCTGCCGTAACGCTCGCTAGTCCGCCAGCGCCTTCACGAAAGCCTTCACCACGGTCGCCGAGTTGTCCGAGGCCAGGGCCATGAAGGTCCCCATCTCGTTGGCGCCCGCGCCGCCGCCGGCCAGGTCCGAGAGGCTGCGGAAGGCGATGAAGGGGGTCTTGCTGACCAGGGCCACGTGGGCGACGGCGGCGCTTTCCATGTCGACCACGCGGGCGTCGAACGTCGCGCGCAGGTATTTGCGGTAGGCGGCGTTGTCCAGGAACACCGGGGCAGAGACGCCCTTGCCGCCCACCACCACCTTGGGCGGATGGACCAGGCACTTGTCGGCGGCGCAGCGTTGCAGGGCGACTGAAGCTGCGACCTTGCGGGCGGTGTCGAGCAGGACCGGATCGGCCGGGAACCAGACGCGGGCCGGGGCGCCCAGGGCGTCGCCGGGGAGAACGATCCCGCGCGGATAGATCATGCCGTAGTTGGCCAGGTCGCTGTTGCGGATGAACGACTGGACCTCGAAACCCTTGTCGGTCTCGCGGGCGAAGGCGCTCTCCAGGTTCTGGGCCCACTGGTCGGCGACCACGACGTCGCCGATGTCCAGGCCCTCGTCGACGCCGCCGGCGATACCGGAGAAGACGATGCGGGTGATGTTGAAGCGGTCCAGCGCCATCTGGGTGGTCATGGCCGCGTTGACCATCGACACGCCGCTCAGGAACACCACCACCGGCTTGCCCTCAAGCTTGCCGGTCATGAACCGCACGCCGTTGACGTCGTAGGTCTTCTGCTCGCTGGTCGCCGCGTTCAGGGCGCCGATCTCAGGCGGGAAGGCCGAGATCACGGCCACGCGCGGGGTCTGGTCCAGACGCTGGGCCATTGCGGGCGAAGCGATGAGGACGAGGCAGGCCAGGATAAGGGCGGGCAGGCGCATGACGACTCCTTCAATGGCCAAGCCTTAGCCGCCCGGCGGCGCGGACCCAAGCGCCTCGGACCGAAAGCGGGCGAAACCTGAGAACGTGGTTTGACGCCTTAACCATCTTGAGCTTCAACCGCTCGAACGGCATGCAGAGTCGAACACGAGTCCAGGCCATCGATGTCCAAGAGCGTACCGTTGATCTACGTCGCCGATGACGACGAGCCGACGCTGGAGCTGATCGAGACCTTTCTGGCGCGCGACGGGCTGGAGGTGGTCGGCTTTCCGGACGCCGCCCGGCTGATCGCGGCGATCGCCGTTCGCAAGCCGGACGCCATTCTGCTGGACGTGCGCATACCTGGCCTGAGCGGCCTGGACGCCCTGAAGACCATCAAGGAATCGGACGCCGCTGCCATTCCGGTGCTGATGCTGACCGGCGACGGGCGCTTCGACCGCATCGTCCAGGCCATGCAGCTGGGCGCCAAGGGCTATGTGATGAAGCCGTTCGACGGTCCCAAGCTGGTCGGCGAAGTCCGGGCGATGCTGAAGTAGCTAGCCGATCAGGCCCTTCAGCCAGGCAAGGGTCTCGTTGCACCAGGCCAGGAAGTTCTCGAACAGGCTGGGCGCCTTGGCGGGGGCGGTGGGTTTCTTGACCTCGACCGGTACGAACCAGCTGGGCGCGGCCGGCGGGGCGCAGTTCATCCGCATGCCGACGCCCTTGAGGTAGCCGCGCCGCACGCCGCCGGACTGGATGGCTTTCGCGATTGCCTTGTCGTGCTTGGCCGCGCCGGTCAGCTTGCGGATCCAGTTGCGGAACGGCAGCACGTCCCGCGTCGTGTCGCGCACGCCGGAGACGCCCACGCCGTAGGCAGCATCAGCGACCTTCTTGCCCTTGGAGCGGTTGTCCGGTGGCGGGGCTTCATCCAGGTCGGGACCCAGGGCCGCGTCCAGCCGGCCGATCTCGGCGGCGATCGGCTCGCAGCGGGAGAGTCCGGTCATGTCGTAGGGATCGGCGACGGCGCGCTGCAGCACCGCGGGGATCGACTTCTGCTTGAGGTTCAGGTCCTCCAGCGGCGCGGTGGCGGCGTCGCGGAAGGTGTCGTGCTGCTGCATCGTGCCCTGGTCGGTCTGAGCGATGGCCGGACCGGCGAGCGCGAGCAGCAGGAGGGGAGGGGTCACACGCATCATGGCCGCCGCACCACCTGGCCGCCCTTCATGACGAAGACGACGTCTTTCGTCGCCTCGATCGCCTGGGTCGGGTCGCCCTGGACCGCGACGATGTCGGCCAGGTAGCCGGGCTTCAGCTGACCCAGGTCGCCGGCGCGGCCCAACACCTTGGCGTTGACCGCCGTGGCGGCCAGCAGCGCCTGGACCGGCGTCATGCCCTCCTTGACCAGCCAGATCAGCTCGCGGGCGTTGTCGCCGTGCTTGAAGACCCCGACGTCGCTGCCCATACCGATGGTGACACCGTTCTTCACCGCCAGCTTGAAGGCGCGATCGGCATTGGTCATGGCGGCCGTCGGCGGCGTCTTGTCGGCGACATAGCCGCCGAAATAGGTCGACGTGCTCTCGACCGCCGTCAGGGTCGGGAAGAACACCACGCCCTTCTCGGCCATCAGCTTGAAGGTAGCGTCGCTGCCGCCATAGCCGTGCTCGATGGTGTCGACGCCGGCCAGCACCGCCCGGCGCATGCCTTCGTCGCTGGAGGCGTGGGCGGCGACCGGCCGGCCGCTGGAATGGGCCGCGTCGACCAGGGCCTTCAGCTCCTCGATCGAGAAGGTCGGCTGGGTCGAGCCGTCGGGACCGATGCGGTAGTCGGCATAGACCTTGATCCAGTCCGCGCCGGCCCCGGCCTGCTCGCGCACGGCCTTGACCACCTCGGCGACGCCGCTGGCCTCTTGCGCGCCCTGGGGCAGCTCGGCCTCGGGATTGTAGTTCTTGCGCGCCGGACCGTAAGAGCCGGTGGCCACGATGGCGTTGGTCGCCACGAACAGGCGCGGGCCCGGGATCAGCCCGTCATTGATCGCCTTGCGTAGCGGCACGTCGGCCGCGCCGACGCCCTCGGTGCCGAGGTCCCGCAGGGTGGTGAAGCCGGCCTCCAGCGTCGCCTTGGCCTGTACCGCCGCGCGCAGGGTGCGGTAGGTCGGCGTCTCCTTCAGCACCTGATCGTCCCACAGGGTCTCGTTGTAGGGATGCAGGAAGAGGTGGCTGTGCAGGTCCATCAGGCCCGGGATCACCGTCGCGCCGGGCAGGTCGACGACCTCGGCCCCGGTCGCGTCGATTTGGGCGGCGGGTCCGACGGCGGCGATCTTGCCGTCCTTGACCAGCACGGCCCAGCCCTCACGCGGCGGACCGGCGTTCTCGGCGGTCCAGACGCGGGCGGGCTTGAGCAGGATCGGCTGGGCGGCCTGGGCAAGGCCCGGCGTCAGGATCAGGGCGAGGGCGGTGAGCAGGCGGCGCATGGACGACTCTGTGGTTGGACGCCCAGCTAAGCCGAAATCGGCTCAGGCGCCAAAGCGCAGATGGATCAACGGGTAGGGGCGACCCTGGCTGTCCAGTTCGGAGCGACCCGTGCGTTCGAAACCCATGTGCTCGTAGAAGCCAACGGCCTGGGCGTTCTGCTCGTTGACGTCGGTGGTCAGGGCCGGGTGAACGGCCAGGGCGTAGTCGATCATGATCGCGCCGACGCCGGCCCCGCGATGCTCGGGATCGATGAACAGCGCTTCCATGTGGCCGTTGTCGATCAGCATGAAGCCCAGCGGCCGGTCACGGTCGTCGACGGCCAGGGTCATCGGGGCATACGGCAGGAAACCCTCGACCTCGCGGCCGATCGCGGCGCGGTCCTCGGTCGTCAGAAAGTCGTGGGTCGCATCGACGGCGGCGGCCCAGATCTCGACGACACGCGGGCCGTCCTCGGGCCGGGAAGGGCGGAGCTTGATCATGGCGCGGTCTAGCCCGCCGGAGCCTCCCGCGCCAGCCGGGCGCAGACCTCGGCGGTGTGGGCGTCGGCCGGGAAGGCGCACTCGATCCTCAGTTCGTCCAGGGTCACGTCGCGCGGGGCGGCGAAGGTGGTGATGGTCTCGAAGAAGCGAAGCTCACCCAGGTCGCTCTGGAAGATCAGGTTCAGCACCGGCGCGGGCTCTTCCTCCACGTCGCGGAAGCGCCAGCGGGCGGGCACGTCGGGATAGGCCAGCATCTCGTCCAGCAGGGCCTGGGCGATGGTGTCGGAGGGGACGGCGGCGATGTCGGCGTGCAGGTGGCGCAGGAACTTCTGGGCGACCTCGGGCCAGTTGACGATCACCTTGCGGAAGTCCTCGGGATCGAACACCTGACGCAGCAGGTTGCTGTGCGGACTCTGCTGGCCCCGCATCAGCAGGGCGTTGACCCGCTGGGCCGCTTGGTTGGCCATCAGCACGTCGAAGTGGCGGTTGATGACGAAGGCCGGGTAGGGCTCCTGATGGGCGATGATCAGCTCAATCGCCTCGCGCATCCGCTCCAGGGCCGGCTTGACCAGGGTGTTTTCCGAGTACTGCGGGGCGTAGCCGGCGGCCAGCAACAGGGCGTTGCGCTCGCGCAGCGGCATGTCCAGGGCGTCGGCCAGGCGAGCCAGGGTCTCACGGCTGGGCTGGGCCTTGCCGGTCTCGACGCACGACAGGTGGCGGGTCGAGACGCCGGTGTCCAGCGACAGGTCCAGCTGGCTGAGCCGCCGCGCCGCCCGCCACTCGCGCAACAGCACCCCGACGGGCGGATGAGGTTTCCGGACCTGGCTGGACGTCATGGGCGCTCCCTAGCGGTCGTCCGCCGACGGGACCATGACCTGCGAGGTCATGCTGATCTTGTCGCGCTGAGAGCGCTAGTCGTCGCAAAACGTTGGAACGGACGCTGCTGACAGGTTCAGGACTCACAGTCCTCCAATCTCGCGACAGGAGACGGAGCGTGCGCTTGGAAAAGATCGATCTGAAAGCGGCGCTGCCCGCGCTCTATAACGCCCCGCGCGGACGGTTCGTGATCGTCGACGTGCCGCCGATGAACTATCTGGCCGTGGAGGGCGAGGGAGATCCCAACGCCGCGCCGGCCTATCTCGCCGCCGTCGAGACCCTGTACACGGCGTCCTACACCTTGAAGTTCATGGCCAAGGCCGCCCTGGGCCGCGACTATGTCGTGCCGCCGCTGGAAGGCTTGTGGTGGGCCGACGACATGGACGACTTCGTGGCCCGCCGGAAGGATCGCTGGCGGTGGCGGATGATGATCGCGACGCCGGACTTCGTCGATGAGCCGGTCGCCTTGCGCGCCGTCGAGCAGGCGCGGGCCAAGGGCAAGGCGATGGCGGGCGTGACCTTCCAGCGCCTGGAAGAAGGCCGGTCGGTCCAGGCCCTGCATGTCGGATCGTACGACGAGGAGGGCCCCGCGCTGGAGGCCCTGCACAAGCGGTTCCTGCCCGCCAACGGCCTGGTTCCGGCCGGGCTGCACCACGAGATCTATTTGAACGATCCGCGCCGGACCTCGGCGGAGAAGCTGAGGACGCTGCTCCGCCAGCCGGTTCGGGCTATCGCCTAGATCGCTTGCCTAGATTTCTTGATTGTACTTGCCGACGCGGTCGCCCAGGCGCGGCTTCACTTCCTGGCGGAAGAGGGCGCGCATGTCGTCTTCCGACTGGGTGCTTTCCACGACCACCACGACCTCAGGCTTGTTCGACGAGGCGCGGACCAGGACCCACGAGCCGTCTTCCAAGTGCACGCGCACGCCGTTGACCGTGATCACCTCGGTGATCTTGCGGCCCAGGATCGAGCCGCTGGCGGCGAACAGGTCCTGGTATTCCTTCACCACGTCGTCGACGACGCCGTACTTCACCTCGTCGCCGCACTTGGGGCTCATGGTCAGCGAGGTGAAGGCCACTGGCAGGGCCTTGCGCATGTCCGACAGCTTCACGCCGGGATTGCGGTCCAGCATGGCCAGGATGGCGGCGGCGGCGGTCAGGCCGCAGTCGTAGCCGTAGCCCAGGTCGCCGTTCATGAAGAAGTGGCCGCTTTTCTCGAAGCCGGCCAGGGCGCCCAGCTCGGCGCTCTTGCGCTTGATGTAGCTGTGGCCGGTCTTCCAGTAGATCACCTTGCAGCCGTACTGCTGGAGGATCGGGTCGGTGGCGTAGAGGCCCGTCGACTTCACGTCGACCACGAAGGTCGCGCCGGGGTTCAGCGGGGCCAGATCGCGGGCCAGCATCAGGCCAATCTTGTCGGCGAAGATCTCCTCGCCCTCGTCATCCACCACGCCGCAGCGGTCGCCGTCGCCGTCGAAGCCGAAAGCCAGGTCCGCGCCGGTCTCACGCACGGTGTGCGCCATGGCGTGCAGCATCTCGGCGTCTTCGGGATTGGGATTGTACTTGGGGAAGGTGAAGTCGAGATCGGTGTCCATCGGCACGACCTCGGCCACGCCCATCTTCTGCAGGGCCTCGACCACGAAGGCGCCGGCCGTGCCGTTGCCGCAGGCGGCGACGACCTTCAGGGGACGCGTGACGCTGGCGCGCTTGGCGACGTCGTCGATATAGCGCTGGGCCTCGCCCTGAACGCGGATCAGCTTGCCGCCGTCGCGCTCGACGAATTCAGCGCCGAGCACGATCGCCTTCAGGCGGCTCATCTCGTCGGGGCCGAAGGTCAGCGGACGCTGGGCGCCCATCTTCACGCCGGTCCAACCGTTCTCGTTGTGGCTGGCGGTGACCATGGCCACGCAGGGGATGTCGAGGTCGAACTGGGCGAAATAGGCGGTCGGCGACAGGGCCAGGCCGATGTCGTGGACTTCGCAGCCGGCGCTGATCAGGCCCAGGATCAGGGCGTTCTTGATCGAGGTCGAATACGAGCGGAAGTCGTGGCCGACCACGATCTTCGACTGGCCCAGCTCGTGGATGTAGGTGCCCAGACCCAGGCCCAGGGCCTGAACGCCCAGCAGGTTGATCTCCGGCCCGAACAGCCAGCGCGCGTCGTACTCGCGGAAGCCAGTCGCCTTGACCAGCGGTTCGTTTTCATACGCGGCGGTATTGGCAACGAGATCGGCGCGGGGCGCGGAGAACATCGAAAGCTCGCTTCAGTTGAGACGGTGTGGCTTTAGCCGCGCGAACGCCGCGCGACTAGCGCGTTCGCATGACAAAGTTCGATTAAATCAGCTGTGACTTAGATCACGCCGGCGCGAAGCAGGTCGTGAACATGCAGGATGCCCACAGGCTGACCAGCCTCGACCACGAACAGCACGGTGATCCGGCGATCGTTCATGATCTTCAGCGCCTCGGCGGCTAGGGCGCCCGGCGCGATGGTCTGGGGCCCCTTGGTCATGACCTCGCCGGCCGTGTGGGTCAGCAGGCCGTCCATGTGCCGGCGCAGGTCGCCGTCGGTGATCATGCCGGCCAGGGCGCCGGCGCCATCGACGACGCCAACCGCGCCGAAGCGCTTCTCGCTCATCACCAGCAGGGCGTCGGGCATGGCTGCGTCCAGGCCGATCAGCGGCAGTTCGCCGTCGTCATGCATCAGGTCGCCGACCGTGCGCAGCATGGCGCCCAGCTTGCCGCCGGGATGGAAGACGCGGAAGTCGCTGGCCGTGAAGCCGCGCCGCTCCAACAGGGCCACCGCCAGCGCGTCGCCCAGGGCGATCTGCAGAGTGGTGGAGGTGGTCGGGGCGTTGACCTCGGCCGTAGCCTCCGGCGCGTCGGGCAGCAGCAGCAGGATGTCGGCGGCTTTGCCCAGCGGGCTGTCGGCCACCGCGGTCATGGCGACCAGCGGAATCGAGAAGCGCTTGGCGTAGGCCAGGGTGTCGGAGAGCTCGCGTCCCGCGCCCGACTTTGACAGCGCCAGGATCACGTCGTCCGGGCCGATCATGCCGAGGTCGCCGTGGCTGGCCTCAGCGGGGTGAACGAACATGGCCGACGTTCCGGTCGAGGCCAGGGTAGCGGCGATTTTTCGAGCCACGTGGCCGGACTTGCCCATGCCGGTGCAGACGACCCGGCCCTTGGCGTCGAACACAGTCTCGACCGCGCGGACGAAGGTCTCGCCCAGCGACTCGGCCAGGGTGTTGAGGGCCTCGGCCTCGGTGCTCAGCACGCGATGGCCGACGGCGACGGCGTCAAAGCTGCTCATTGCGGAACCTGGTCCGGCATCTGGCTGGCGGCCTCGACGGCCTTCTTGGCGGCTTCGTCGCGACGCTGGGCGGCGTCCTTCTCGCGCTGCAGCTTGGCCTTCATCTCCGGCGTCTGCTGCACCGGCGTGTGGCCGAACGGACCCCACGAGCGGTCGCCTTCGCCTTGCGGCCAGACGAGCGAAAAAGTGACCAGGGCCAGGGCGATAAGCCCCATCAGCGGCATGAAGAAACGATCCGACATGGTTCGCCTATAGCACGGCCATTGGGGCGGGGGAGAGGCCATGACGGGAGAGGGCGCGGCATCCGTGCTTGACGCTGCGCCCGCCTGGCCTTAGCCCGCGCCCATACCTCCCCAGTCTATAAGGAAGCCCGATGCCGACGCTTGTCCTGCTCCGCCATGGCCAGAGCCAGTGGAACCTGGAAAACCGCTTCACGGGCTGGGTCGATGTCGACCTGACCGCCGAGGGCGAGGCCCAGGCCAAGAAGGGCGGCGAGCTGATCGCGGCCGCCGGCATCCAGCTGGATCACATGTTCACTTCGGTCCAGACCCGCGCCATCCGCACGGGCAACCTGGCCCTGGACGCCGCCAAGCAGAGCTTCGTGCCGGTGACCAAGGACTGGCGCCTGAACGAGCGTCACTACGGCGGCCTGACGGGCCTGAACAAAGCCGAGACGGCCGAGAAGCACGGCGAAGCCCAGGTCACCATCTGGCGTCGCTCGTATGACGTGCCGCCGCCGGAACTGGCCCCGGGCGGCGAGTACGACTTCAGCAAGGACCGTCGCTACAAAGGCGCGGACCTGCCGTCGACCGAGAGCCTGGCCACGACCCTGGTCCGCGTGCTGCCTTATTGGGAAAGCGACGTCGCCCCGCACCTGAAGGCCGGCGAGACCCTGCTGATCGCCGCCCACGGCAATTCGCTGCGCGCCATCGTCAAGCACCTGTTCAACGTGCCGGACGACAAGATCGTCGGCGTCGAGATTCCGACGGGCAATCCGCTGGTCATCGAACTGGACGCCCAGTTGAAGCCGACCGGCGCGCGCTACCTGGACGAAAGCCGCGCCGAAGCGCTGCCAGCGGTCGGTTAAGCTTTACCGGAAGCCGTTGGAAACACGGCGTTAATTTTGGTCTGCGCATGGTGATCCCTCACTACGGGATTCCATGCCAAACATGAGCGCGCCGGCGCCCAACACCCAGGAATATAAGCGTTTGACGCAGTATGACGTGGACGTCATCTGCGCCAAGCACGACCGCCTGTGGTCCGCCCGGATGGGCGGGGCGCGGGCCGTGTTCGCTTTCTGCGACCTGTCGGGCCTGTCGATGACGGGCCGCAATCTGTGCGACGCCGACTTCACCGGCGCGATCATGGTCGGCTGCGACCTGCGCAAGACCAAGCTGGACAACGCCAACTGCTACGGCGCCGACATGCAGGGCGCGGACCTGACCGATGCGTCCTTGCGTCGCGCCGACCTGCGCGGCTCCAGTCTGCGCGGCGCCAACCTGACCGGCGCCGACATGTTCGAGGCCGACCTGCGCGAAGGCACGATCGCCGCCGCCGACCGCAAGGAAGGCTACAAGGTCATCGAGCTGACCCAGCGCGAGGCCTATGCCAGCGGCGCCAACCTGTCGGGCGCCAATCTGGAGCGCTCGCGCCTGTCGGGCATCGTGGCGACCAAGGCCGACTTCAGCGACGCGATCCTGAAGGACGCCAAGCTGGTCCGCGCCAACCTGAAACAAGCCAATTTCAACGGGGCGAACCTGGCCGGCGCCGATCTATCGGGCGCCAACCTGGCCGGGGCCGACCTGCGCAACACGGTCCTGGTCGGCGCCAAGACCATGTCGTGGAACATCAACGACACCAATCTGGACGGGGCCCTGACCGACAAGCCGTCGGGCACCAGCGTCTCGGACCTGCCCTACGAGCAGATGATCGCCGACCACGCCAAGTGGATCGAGACCGGGGGCGGCGAGGGCAAGCCATCGGTGTTCGACAAGGCCGACCTGCGCAATCTGCGCTCGATCCGCGGCTTCAACCTGACGGCCCTCTCGGCCAAGGCGGCGGTGTTCTACGGCCTCGACATGGAAGGCGTGCAGATGCAGGGCGCCCAGCTGGAAGGGGCGGATCTGCGGGCCTGCAACCTGCGCCGGGCCGACCTGCGCGGCGCGCGGTTGAAGGGCGCCAAGCTGACGGGCTCGGACCTGCGCGACGCCCAACTGGGGCCGTTGCTGATCGCCGCCGACCGCACGCTGCCGTGCGACATGACGGGCGCCATCCTGACCAATGCCGATTTCGCGCGCGCCGACCTGCGCCAGGCCCGGATGGCCGGGGCGGACGTCTCGCGCGCCAACTTCACGGGAGCCCAGCTCAAGGATGTCGATCTAACCGGCGCGATCCGCATGGCGGCGCGCGGATTGGACGACGTGATCTGAGAGAAATTGCTATTTTTCGCGACAAACGGACGCAGGCTTAACGGTTCGCTCGTCCATCGCCGCTACAGTCCGCGTAACACACAAAAGAACACTAACGGGGACCATCGTTATGAACGCCGCGCAAAGCGTGGCCGGGCGGCGACGCCTGAGCCAAGCCGAGCTCGACATGATCGTAACGGCGCACGAGAAATTCGTTACCGGCAAGCAGGGGGGCAAGCGAGCTTCCCTACGCTTCATGCAGCTGTCGGGCCTAGATCTGTCGTTCCGGAACTTGACCGACGCGGACTTGACCGCCTCGATCCTTGAAGATTGCCGCATGGTCCGCACCAAGCTGGATCGCGCCAGCCTGTTCGGCTGCGACCTGCGAAAGAGCGACATGCGCCAGGCCTCGCTGGTCCGCGCCGACCTGCGCGGCGCTTGCCTGCGCGGCGCCAACCTGGCCCAGGCCGACCTGACCCAGGCCGACTTCCGCGAAGGCCAGATCGCCATTCCGCACCCGCGCAAGGGCCTCGAGACCATGCGCCACGAGACCCGCCAGGGCGAGGTCGACGAGGTCAACTTCTCGGGCGCCACCCTGGACGGTTCGCAGTTCGAGGGCGTCTCGGCGTTCAAGGCAGACTTCAGCGACTGCTCTCTGCGCGGCGCCAAGCTGTCGGGCGCCAACCTGAAGGAAGCCAATCTGGTCGGGGCCATCCTGGACGGCGCCGACGTCAAGGGCTGCAACCTCGAGGGCGCGAACCTGTCGGGCGCGGTCATGGCCGGTGTCGACACCTCCACCGCACGCACCAGCGGCGCCAGCATGAACGGCGCCGTCGGCACGGTGACCCGCGAGGCGCTGAGCAAGGCCGAGGAACTCTACAACCGCTGCCTGGGCAACCAGCGCTGGTGCCAGACCGGCGGCAAGGAAGGGCAGGCGGCTCGTCTCGACGGCGAGGACCTGCGTCCGCTGGGCAACAAGCTGAAGGGGCTGCGCCTGACGGCCATGAGCGCCAAGGGCGCCTGCATGGTGGGTCTCGATTTGTCCGGCGCCCAGCTGCAGGGCGCCAATCTGCAGAACGCCGACCTGCGCGCGGCCAATCTGCGCGGCGCAGACCTGCGCGGCGCTAAGCTGACGGGCGCCAACCTGACCAAGGCCGATCTGCGCCAGGCGTTCTTGTCGCCGCTGCCGCTGGGACCGACGCGCCAGACGCAGGCCAACCTTCAATCGGCCCGCATGCGCTACGCCATGCTCCAGACGGCCGACCTCAGCGAGGCGGTGCTGGACGGGGCCGACCTGCGCGGCTCGGACTTCACCGGCGCCCGCGTGGCCAAGGCCAGCTTCCGCGACGTGGACCTGAACCAGGTCCAGGGCCTCGACTTCTCACTGCCCTGAACATGAAAAAGGCGGCGCATCGCTGCGCCGCCCAAGTTCAGAGGGGAGTGTGGGGGATCAGGAACAGAGGCCGCCGGTTAGGCGGCCTTTTCGCCTTCGATCAGGGTCGAGGCGGCAGTCGTCTTGATCTCCACCGTGCGGGGCTTCAGGGCTTCCGGCAGTTCACGCTTCAGCGCGATCGACAGCAGGCCGTTCGACAGATCGGCGTCTTCGACGATCAGGTAGTCGGTCAGCTGGAACTTGCGCTCGAAGTTACGCTCGGCCAGGCCGCGGTGCAGGTACTGCTTGGCGTCGCCATCGTTGGCGGCCTTGCGACCGGTGACGGTCAGCAGGTTTTCCTTCACCTCGACGGTCAGTTCGTCCGGCTTGAAACCGGCCACCGCGATCTCGATGCGGTAGTCGTTCTCGCCAGTGCGTTCGATGTTGTAGGGGGGATAGCCCGAGGCCGCTTCGGTGCGGGCGGCGGCGTCCAGCTGGTCGGCGAGGCGGTCGAAGCCGACGAGCGAGCGGTACAGGGGCGAAAGGTCGATCGTACGCATAGGTCTAGATCCTTCTTATCAAGCAAGGTCTTTGATGTTCGTCCCGTCGGCGACCCGAAATCGGCATCGCCAGGTGGTCCGGAAGGCCCGGGTTTCCAGCGCCTTCGTGAAACTAATTGGTGAGCGGATTTTCGGGTTCAAGGGGCCGTTTCGTCAAAGAACGTGAATCGTTTGACGCACCGGTTCCCCCGGCTAAGGTCGCGGCCTCCGTTACGCCGAAGGACACGTCCCCCATGCCGCTTCGCCGCCACATGCTGTTGCTTGCCGCCGCCATCACCCTGGCCGCGCCCGCCGCTTTCGCCTCGACCGACGCCGCGCTGAAGGCCGCCGTCGCCTCGCCGACCCGTCCCGCCGGCGACGTCGCCCGCGACGGCGCGCGCCACCCGGTCGAGAGCCTGGACTTCTGGGGCCTCAAGCCCAAGCAGACCGTGATCGAGATCTCGCCCGGCGGCGGCTACTGGACCGAGATCCTGGCGCCGTACGCCAAGGCCACCGGCGGGACTTACATCGCGGGCGTCGCCGACCTGTCGAACCCGAAGATCTCGGAAGGCGCCAAGAAGGGCCGCGCCGACTTCGAGGCCCGCTTCTCGGACGCCGCCAAGTACGGCAAGCCGCAGTACGCCAATTTCGGCCCGGTCTCGGGTCCGCTGGGCGCGCCGGGCTCGGCCGACCTGGTCCTCACCGCCCGCAACGTCCACAACTGGACGCAGGCGCCGGGCATGGCCGACAAGGTGTTCGCCGACTTCTTCGCCGTGCTGAAGCCGGGCGGCGTGCTGGCCATCGAGGATCACCGCGCCGATCCGCGCTCGGAAAAGGACGCCGGCGCCGACGGCTATCTGAACACCGCCACCGTCATCGCCCTGGCCGAGAAGGCTGGCTTCAAGCTGGACGCCAAGTCCGAGATCAACGCCAATCCCAAGGACACCAAGGATCACCCCTTCGGCGTCTGGACCCTGCCGCCCGTCAAGCGCACCGCGCCGGGCGGCCAGCCGGCCAATCCGAACTTCGATCGCACCAAGTACGACGCGATCGGCGAAAGCGACCGCATGACCCTGCGCTTCAAGAAGCCGGCCTGACTTTGGTCAAGGTCGAGGGGCAGGCTGGAGCTGTTGTCGGGGGGATGATGGTTCCAGCTCACACGTGGTCGCGACGGGCAGTCCTGGCGAGCGTCAGCGCGCTGGGGCTGACCGCCTGCGGCAAGAAGAATGATCCGGCCAAGGTCGAGGCCAAGGCCGCCGAGAAGGCGGGACCCAAGACGATCGAGGCGGTGGTGGCCGGCGACTGGCGCCGGCCCGAGGACCGCGCGCGCGACGTCTGGCGCCATCCGGTCGAGACCCTGAAGTTCTGGGAGCTGAAGCCCGGCCAGACGGTCGTCGAGTTCTGGCCCGGCGCGGGCTGGTACACCGACATCCTCGCCCCATACCTGGCCGACACCAAGGGTCACCTCTATGAGGCGCTGCTGCAGACCGACCCCGCCGATCCGGCCGCGGCCGAGATCGCCGAGGGCTATCGTCGCAAGTTGACCGAGAAGAAGAAGGTCTATGGCGACGTGCAGTTCACCGCCTTCGGCCCGACCAGCGGTCCGGTGGCGCCGGCGGGCACGGTCGATCTGGTGCTGTTCCTGCGCAACCTGCACAACTGGATGGCCGGCGGCATCGCCGAAAAGGCCTTCAAGGACGCCCTGGCGGCTCTGAAACCCGGCGGCATCCTGGGCATCGAGGAGCATCGCGGCGAGCCGGGCCGGGTGCAGGACGTGCTGGCGACCGACGGCTATGTCCAGCAAGACTACGTGATCCAGATGGCCAAGGAGGCGGGTTTCGTCCTGGTCTCGGCCAGCGAGATCAACGCCAACGCCAAGGACACCAAGGACCACCCGTTCGGCGTCTGGACCCTGCCGCCGACGCGGCTGTCGGCCCCGCGCGGCGAGCCGGCCGAGCCAGGCTTCGACCATGCCAAGTACGACGCGATCGGCGAGAGCGACCGCATGACCCTCAAGTTCATGAAGCCGAAATGAGGAAGGCGCTGATCCTGGCTGCCGTCCTGGCGACCGCCGCCACGCCGGCCCTGGCCGAGAAGAGCGCGCCCGCCAACAAGGTGTTCTCGTACCTCGACAAGTACCTGAAGATCCCACCGGCCGAGCGCACGCGGGTCAGGCTGGGCTATGGGATCCGCCATGACGGCAAGCCCATACCGAACCTGAAGGCGACCCTGGTCGAGAAGAACGGTGCGAAGACGCCGATGCCGCTGACGGCCGACGGCAACTTCGAGCGCCTGCCGACCCTGGCTCAGTTGGACGGCGATCCGACGATGGTGTTCGATGTGCCGGCCGACTGGAAGATGGGCTCGGTCATGGACTTCCAGACCCAGTTCAAGCCGGCGACCGAGTACGACGTCCGTGAACTGACGGCGACGGTCAACGAAGCCAACGCCGTGATCGGCAAGGCCGCCGGCGTCGCCAGCTTCATGGTTCCGAAGATGTCGGGGATTGCCTTCCTGAAGGCCGAGACCGGCGTGGCCGTCTATGCCGACGGCCGCACTCAGCCGCTGCCGTTGGCTGGCGGCATGCCGTATTTCTTCGCCGCCGATCATCAGGGCGCCGTACGGGTAAAGTTGACAAAAACCCCGACTAGGGTCGCCTTCTATCAGGGGAAGAAATAGACCCTGGGTCGTCTGAACGGTGTTTACTTAACCGGGCGGCCCGGTCTAGCTTTTTGCAAACGCATCGCGCAGAGGGAGATCGCGCATATGGCCACGATTCAAGAAGTCACCGACCGCATCAAGGGCGCCGTGGGCGACGACAGCGGCCTGGGCAAGAGCCTGAAGTTCGATCTGAAGGACGCCGGCGTCATTCACATCGACGGCGGCGCGGTCACCAACGAAGACAAGCCGGCCGACCTGACCATGACGCTCAGCCTGGACGACCTGCTGGCCATCGGCGCCGGCTCGCTGGACCCGACCATGGCGGTCATGACCGGCAAGCTGAAGCTGTCGGACATGGGCACGGCCATGGCCCTGCAGCCCAAGATGGGCGCTCTGTTCGCCAAGATGCGCTAAGCCGAATGGGAGAGGAACCGCGTCTCGTCTCGATTCCAGACGCTCCGGTTCCCAACCACGGTAAGGCTGAATGGTTTAGCGGCGCGGATGGGGCGACCCTCCGCGCCGCGACCTTTTTCCCGGACGGCCCGGTTCGCGGCACCGTGGTGCTCAGCCCGGGCCGCAGCGAGCCGCTCGAGAAGTATTTCGAGGTCGTCGAGGACCTCCTGAAACGCGGCTTCGCCGTGCTGCTGCATGACTGGCGAGGGCAGGGGCTGTCGGCCCGCAGCCTTCCCGACCGCCTCAAGGGCCATGCCCTCGGCTTCAAGACTTTCATCGCCGACTACAAGGCGCTGCTCGACGCGTTCGAGGCGCGGATGCCCAAGCCGTGGATCGCCGTCTCCCACTCGATGGGCGGCTGCCTGACCATGCTGGCCCTGGCCCACGGCGAGACGCGGTTCGCGGCGACGGTGCTGTCGGCGCCAATGCTGGGCCTCAACACGGCTGGCGTGCCGCCCTGGCTGGCCAAGCCCTTGGCCTGGACCATGTCCCGTATCGGCCGGGCCGGGGACTACGTGTCGGCGCCCTACGACCCGCTGGTCCAGACCTTTCAGGGCGACGGCCTGACCCACGACGAGACGCGTTACGATCGTTACCAGAACCAGCTGCGCGCCGACCCCGAGATCGCGCTCGGCGGCATGACCTGGGGCTGGGCGGACTTCGCCATCTCGGCTTGCGGCTGGCTGAAGACCAGCAAGGGTGTCGAGGCTATCGCCTCGCCGGTGACCATCGTCGGGGCCGAGCTCGATAACCGCGTGCTGAATTCGGACGCCCGGGCGATCGCGGGGCGCATCCCTAAGGGCCGCTACGTGGAAGTCCCGGGCGCGTTCCACGAGATCCTGATCGAGACCGACCCCCGCCGGGCGATCTTCTGGCAGGCCTTCGACGAGACGGTGGATCCCGTCGCGCCGCGCGAACCGCTTATTTCGCCGAACGTCTCAGACTGACCAGCGCCTCGTCCAGCGGACGGCGGTCGCCGGAGATGACCATCTGGCCGCCGTTCGGGCCGACGGGCTCGCCGCGCCAGTTGGCGACGATGCCGCCGGCGCCTTCGATCAGGGGAATGGCGGCCTCGATGTCCCAGGACTTCAGGCCGGCTTCGATCACCATGTCCATCTTGCCCATGGCCACCATGGCGTAGGCGTAGGCGTCGCAGCCTTGGCGGGCCAGCTTGGCGGCCGCGCGCACCTGCAGCCAGGCGCCGCGCTCGGCTCCGTCGAAGCAGGCGTCGGCGTCGGTGGTAGCGATGACGGCGTCGGTCAGGTCGGCGCATTCGCGCACCCGGATCGGCGTCTCCTGGCCACGGGCCAGCAGGCGCGAGCCGCCGGCGTGGCCGACAAAGATCTCGCCCACATAGGGCTGGCCGATGGAGCCCAGCACGGGGCGGCCCTGATGGCGCAGGCCGATCAGGGTGGTCCACAGCGGCAGGCCGGAGATGAAGGCGCGCGTGCCGTCGATCGGGTCCAGCACCCAGACGAACTCGGCGTCCGGGCGGTCCTCGCCGTATTCTTCGCCGATCACGCCGTGCTCGGGATAGCGCTCCGAAATCAGCTTTCGGATCGCCGCTTCCGCGCCGCGGTCGGCTTCGGTCACCGGGTCGAACGCCGCGTGGGTGTCGCGCGGCAGGTTCTTGCCCGCCCCCTTGTCCTCGAGGCCGTGGTCGGCCCGGAACAGCGGCAGGATCACCTGGGCCGAAGCCCGGTTCAGGTCGATGATGAAGGCGTCGAGCGCCGCGAGCCGATCAGCGGAGAGCGTCATGGGGCGGGGTTTAACGCCCCCGCCCTAGGTACGCTAGCTCACACAGACAACTTAGGCGTCGGCGTGTTCAGGACCGCCGCCGTTCAACGACTTGGCCAGGTCCAGCAGACGACGGCGCGGACGCTCGCCCAGCAGGTAGTAGGCGCGGATCAGGTCCAGCGTCTCCTTGCGCGCGAACATTTCGCCGCCCTCGGCCGACTCGCCGGCCGTCTCGCGGCGCACGTCCGACAGGCCGTCGTAGAAGTAGCCAACCGGCACTTCCAGCGCCTCGGACAGTTGCCACAGACGTGCGGCGGAGATGCGGTTGGCGCCGCACTCGTACTTTTGAATCTGCTGGAACCGAACGCCGACAGCGCCCGCCAGTTGTTGCTGGGTCAGGCCCAGCAGACGACGGCGGCGACGCAGACGCTTGCCCAGATGCGTATCGATGTCGTTACCCATGGAAGCCGTGCCCCCTAGCTTTTCCACCCGTCCCGAAACGGAACGGCCTGGTTCGACAGCCGCAAGTCGCGTGCCGGGCGAGATGCCGTTGCGCGATACGTGCGTGCGAGCCTAGTAAGGACACATGTCGGATAAGCGTCAGCCCTGGGTTCAGGACCTTCTTTGGCGGTTGGAGGCCCTGGGCTTCGACCTCTTTATCGGCGCGGTGCGCCTGATGGGCGTGGACCGCGCCTCGGACTTCGGCGGCTGGCTGGGCAAGACGTTCGGGCCGATGAGCGGGGCACACAAGGTCGCCACGCGCAATCTGAAGCTGGCCTTCCCGGACAAGGATGCCGCCTGGCACGCCCGCATCCTGGAGGAGCAGTGGGAGGGGCTGGGCCGCTCGTTCGCCGAATTCCCGTTGATGGACAAGATCTTGCCGTCCACCGGCCGGGTCGAGGTGATCAACAAGGAACGCCTGGCGCAGATCGCCCAGGACAAGGTCCCGGTGGTGTTCGTCTCGGGCCACCTGTCGAACTGGGAGGTCATGCCGGCCGCCATCGTCGACAGCGGCGTCGCCTGCGAGATGACCTATCGCGCGGCCAACAATCCCTATGTCGACAAACGCATCCGCGACAGCCGCTTCCGCTACGGCGTGCGCCTGTTCGCGCCCAAGGGCGGCGACGGCTCGCGTGAACTGCTGAGGGGGATGATGGAGGGCCGGTCGGTCGCCCTGATGAACGATCAGAAGTTCAACAGCGGCGTGGCGGCCCCGTTCTTCGGCCACGACGCCCGCACCGCGCCGGCCCCGACCCGCATGGCGATCCGTTTTGGCACGGTGCTGCAGACGATGTCGGTGCAGCGGGTGAAGGGCGCCTATTTCCGGGCCGTGGTGCACGATCCGATCGTGCCGCCCAACACCGGCGACCGCACGGCCGACATCGAGGCCGGCGTGCGGATGATCAACGCCTTCCTGGAAGATCGCATCCGCGAGCGCCCGGCCGAGTGGTTCTGGGTCCACAGGCGCTGGCCGAACGAAGTCTATGCGGAACTGGCCGAGCGCGAACGCGCGGCGGGGGCTGGGGCCTAGATCTCCAGCGTCCCCGAAGCCGCGTCCTTCTCGCCGTCGCGGCGGAAGGGGCCAGGATGGTGCGGGTCGACGCGGCGACGGCGGCACGGACCGAAATAGTCGGCCGAGCGGATGAACGGCCGCGGGTGGTAGATCACCGTATTGATGCGATCCAGCAGCGAGCGGGCGGTCACCGGCTTGACCACCACCTCGGTGACGCCGGCGTCGCGCGCCTCGAACACCCGGTGACGCTCGGCGAAACCGGTCAGCATGATGATCGGCAGGAACGGGTCGACGCTGTCGGGCGAGTTGCGGACCAGCTGGGTGAACTGCACCCCGTCCAGCGGGCTCATCTTGAAGTCGACGATGGCGATGTCGGTCTGCCAGTCGCGCAGAATCTGCAACCCCTCGGCGCCGTCCATGGCCTCGCGGATGTGGCGGACGCCGACACCCTTGAGGATGGCCGAAACGATCGAGCGGATGTGCTGGTTATCGTCCACCAGCAGAAAGCGCAGCTTTTCCAGCGCCGCCGACATGCGGGAGCCGCCTCCTCAAGGATCTTGCGGAAAGACCGAAACCTTGGCGTCCGTTCCCCCGACGAACCCCTATCCCGATCGGCGGCATAGCTAGCGAATGATTTTAACTCGCGCCAGGGGGGAAACTTAAGCTTGGAAAGGTCCCGCGCCGACCAGCATGGACGGATCCAGGTTGCGGCCGCGCCATTTCATGCGCCAACACAGGTGAGGGCCGGTCGCGCGGCCTTCCTTGCCGGTCTCGGCGATCAGCTGGCCCTGTTTGACGTAAGTGCCCGTGGGAACGAGGATTTTCGATAGGTGCAGATAGGCGGTCACCAGACCTTGGCCGTGATCGACCAGAACGAGACCGCCTTCATAATGCAATCCGGTCTCGGCGAAGGCGATCACGCCGCCCGCCGGAGCGCGCACCGGCGTGCCCACCGGGGTGGCCAGGTCAACCCCATAATGGGGACGCTTGGGCTCGCCATTGAGGATCCGCTGGCCGCCGAAGCGGGCCGAGCGGCGAGCGCCTACAACCGGTAGTATGAATCCGTCGCGAAACCCCTCTAGGTCGGCCTGGCTGGCGAAGCCGGCGATCTTGCGGACGTTCTCGGCGGTGATCCGCTCCAAAAGGGCGGGATCGGTCGGGGTGACCTGCTCGGGCGGCAGGCCGTCGATGCGCTGGATGTCGAAGTCGCCCGGCGCGATCGTGCGCTCGTCGACGGCTGAGCCGTCGGGCGTGGTCACCGTCAGCTTGCTGGCCGGCAGAGCGTCGCGGTCGAAGCCGATCACGAACCAGCCGTTCGCCGAAGCGGTGGTCTGCACCAGACCGTCGACGTCGATCAGTGCGCGCGGCGTGGTGCGACCGACGGCATAGCCGCCCTGGACGAACTTGCCCCACAGGGTGAGGCCCGGCGCGGCGGCGCGCGCGATGGACGTCAGAGATGCGGAGAGCGGGAGCGCGGCGAGGACCGCGCGGCGGCTCAGGCCCCTTGCCAACGCTTCAGCGCTTCGGTCGGGCCGGCATAGGCTTCCTGGTGCTCGGGGCTCCAGTAGCGCAGGGCTTCCAGCGGGATCTGCTTGTTGGTGATGGCGCACAGCACGAAGCGGCCGGGGCTGAGCACGGCGTACTCGCCGTCGCCATAGTGCAGGACGGCCAGGCCGTCCTTACCGAGATCACGATCGAAAGCGTTCATAGGCTCACTTTACGCCAAACCGGCGTCTCAGAACAGATCGCCCTGACCGGCCGGTGGCGTGGCCGGCTTGGGACGGGGCTTGGGGGGGGGCGCTGCTGTGGGCGCCGGCGGCGGAACGAAGCCGCCTTCGCCGTCGATCACCGCGTCACGGTCGCCGCTCTTGAACTTCAGGTTCACGCGCTCGCCGGAGATCAGGTCGGCCGCCGAGCGAGCCAGGGTCCCGTCGCCCTTGCGGACCAAAGCAAAGCCCAGCTCCAGCGGACGCTCGGGGTTCAGCGACTGGCGCAGCTTTTCCAGGTTGGCCAGGCGGTCGGCGTCGCGTCGCAGGCGGCGGTCGCCGGCCGCGTTCAGGCGCTGCCACAGGGCGGGCAGGCGGGCGTGCTGGGCGGCGCGATCGGGGACGCGGCGGGCGGCCAGGTCCAGGCGGCGGCCCAGATCGGCAACGCGGTCGGCCTTGGTCGCATGCTGGCGGCGCAGAGCGTCCGGCGTCAGGCGCGCGGTGACCTTCAGCAGTTCCTGGGCGTGGACGGTGGTGTTGCGGTGCAGGGCCGCGTCCAGGCGTCCGGAGGCGATGTCGAACCGCTGCTGGGCCAAAGCCAGAATGTCATCCGGACGGGGCAGGCCCCGGGCGGCGCTGACCAGGCGGGTGCGGCGGTCCTCGATCAGTCGCGCGCCCGAGCGGGCCAGGCGGCGGTCGAAGTCCGAGATCAGGGCGCGCAGCTCGGCCAGCACCGGCGTCGCCATCTCGGCGGCGGCCGTGGGCGTCGGGGCGCGACGGTCTGAGACGAAGTCGATCAGGGTGGTGTCGGTCTCGTGGCCGACGGCCGAGATCAGCGGGATCGTCCCCTCGGCCACGGTGCGGGCCAGGCCCTCGTCGTTGAAGGCCCACAGGTCCTCGACCGAACCGCCGCCACGGGCGACGATCAGGATGTCGGGGCGCGGCACGGGGCCACCGGGTTCGATGGCGTTGAAGCCGCGGATCGCCGCGCTGACCTGGCCGGCGGCGGCGTCGCCTTGCACCACGCACGGCCAGACCAGCACCTGGCAGGGCCAGCGGTCGCGGATGCGGTGCAGGATGTCGCGGATCACCGCGCCCGTCGGGCTGGTGATGACGCCGACCACTGCCGGCATCGAGGGCAGGGGCTTCTTGCGCTCGGGCGCGAACAGGCCTTCGCTCGCCAGCTTGGCCTTCAGGCGCTCGAGTTGCGCGAGCAGGGCCCCGACGCCGGCGGCCTCCATGCTGTCGATGACGATCTGGTAGCGCGAGCCGGCCGGATAGGTGGTGATCTTGCCGGTGACGATGACTTCGAGCCCGTGCTCGGGCCGCACGCCCAGGCCTCGGACATTGCCCTTCCAGACGACGCCGTCGATCGCGGACTTGTCGTCCTTGATGGTCAGATAGACGTGGCCGTTGGAGTGATGGGTGACCTTGGACAGCTCACCGCGCAGCCGCACGAAGCCATAGCGGTCCTCCAGCGTGCGCTTCAGGGCGAAGGCCAGCTCGGAAACCGAATAGGGCGGCGCGTTGGAATCGTTCGGCGCGAGGTCCGTCATGCGCCCCTACTTAGAGCGATCCCCCAAAATGGAAAATCCCGGACGGCCTTTTGGGCCATCCGGGATCCGCCGCCTGAGAGACTTTTGTTCTTCTTAGATGTAGCGGCGAAGCGAACGGGCGAGCTCGGTGGCGCCGCCCTTCTTCTTGGTCTGCTGCGGCTGGTACGCCACGCGGGCGTGTTCGACGCAGTAGGGGCCTTCCGACGAGCGGCGGCCGCAGAAGGTGAAGCCTTCCGACGACGGGTCGCCGATCGGCCACTTGCACATGTGCGCGCCCAGGGTCAGCACGGTGGCCGAGCCCGGCTCTTCATGCCGGAAGGCCGGCAGCGACGGCGGGGCCGAGGCCACCGGAACCGACGAGGTCGGAGCCTCGACCGGCGTCACGCGACGCGGGGCCGAGGGCATGGCCTGGGCGGCCGGACGCGCCGGGCGCGGAGCCTTGAAGGCCGGACGCGCCGGTTGCGAGGGGGCCGCGCGGCCCGAAAGGCCCAGGCGGTGCACCTTGCCGATGACGGCGTTGCGCGTGACGCCGCCCAGCTGTTTGGCGATCTGGCTGGCCGACAGGCCGTCCAGCCAAAGCTTCTTCAAGGTCGAGACTCGTTCGTCGGTCCAGCTCATAACCCGTCTCCGCCGTTTACCTAGGAGAGACGAGCGTCCCCACGCCCATCGCCCCTACATGTGGTGATCGGACCGCCCCGCCGGCGGTCGTCCTACTAGATATCGTAAAGAATGTGTTAAAGCGCACAATAGGCGCCAACGACTCTGTCCACAGAAACAAGATGTTGATTCAGGCAAGCCCAAGCTTGCGGAATGGCCCCTCAGGGCGCACATGGCCAAGCAACACAACGGGTTGAGCCTATGAGAGACATGACGAACAGCGTCATTCCGCCGCAGCCGCGCGACTACCACGGCTGGAACTGGTCCGGGTTCGTCACCCTGTATCAGCGTGAAATCCGCCGGTTCTGGAAGGTCGGGACTCAGACGGTGGCCGCGCCGGTGGTCACGACGCTGCTCTACATGCTGGTCTTCGTGGTCGCCGTGGGCTCCAGCCGGCCGGCCGTGGGCGGGGTGACCTTCGGCCATTTCGTGGCTCCCGGCCTGATCATGATGGCGATCCTGAACAACGCCTTCGCCAACTCGTCTTCATCGCTGATCCAGGCCAAGATGATGGGCCTGACGCCCGACTTCCTGACGCCACCGCTGTCGGCGCTGGAGCAGATCCTGGGCTTTGCCCTGGGCGCGGCGACGCGCGGCATCGTGGTCGGCGCGGTCACGGCCATCGTCATCGGCGTGCTGCCGGGCGCGGGCCTGTCGGTCGCCCACCTGTGGGCCGTTCTCTATTTCGGCGTCGCGGCCTCGCTGATCCTGGGCCTGGCCGGGGTGCTGGCCGGCCTGTGGGCCGAGAAGTTCGACCAACTGGCCGCCGTCACCAACTTCTTGATCATGCCCATGACCTTCCTGTCGGGCACGTTCTACCTGGTCGACAAGCTGCCCGAGCCGTTCCGCACGGCCAGCCACTTCAACCCGTTCTTCTATCTGATCGACGGTTTCCGCTACGGCTTCATCGGCCATGCCGACGGCTCGATCCTGATCGGCGTCGTCGCCACCGGTCTGCTGACCGTGGGGATGTTCCTGTGGTGCTGGCGGCTGTTTGTTACCGGTTACCGCCTAAAGAGCTGATTGAAGAGCTGAGATTTTCGCCGGTTTATCAGGGCGTTTCACAGTCCCTTGATTGACACGACCTCGTTCCACGGCGACAACCTGCGGCCTTCCGGTCCCCGCACTTGCAGTGCGGGGGCTTCTTTCCTTTTAGGAGGGCCGGTCTTGAGCACCGCGACGTCGTCCAACCCCGCACAACACCACATCATGGGCGTCTACAACCGCGCCCCGCTGGCGTTTGAGCGAGGCCGAGGCGCGCGCCTGTTCTCGACCACGGGCGAAGAGTACCTGGACTGCGTGGCGGGCATCGCCACCTGTGGCCTGGGCCACGCCCACCCGGTCCTCGTGGACGCGCTGAAGACCCAGGGCGAGAAGCTCTGGCACGTCTCCAACATCTACACGATCCCCGAGCAGGAAGTGCTGGCCGACAAGCTGTGCGCAGCCACCTTCGCCGACGTGGTGTTCTTCACCAACTCGGGCACCGAGGCGATCGAGTGCGCCCTGAAAGCCGCCCGCCGCTATCACGTGATCAACGGCCAGTCCGAGCGGATCGACATCATCGGCTTCGACGGCTCGTTCCACGGCCGCTCGTACGCGGCGGTGAACGCCTCGGGCAATGCCGGCTACCTCGACGGCTTCGGCCCGCGCCTGCCGGGCTTCGTCCAGCTGCCGTTCGGTGACTTCGACGCCCTGAAGGCGGCGATCGGCCCGACCACGGCCGGCGTGATCATCGAGCCCGTGCAGGGTGAGGGCGGCGCCCGCGCGCTGACCGAAGCCCAGCTCTTGGAGCTGCGCCAGATCACCCGCGACGCCGGCGTCCTGCTGATCTACGACGAAGTGCAGAGCGGCATGGGCCGGACCGGCAAGCTGTTCGCCCACGAATGGGCGCCGGGCAGCGAGCCGGACATCATGTGCGTGGCGAAAGCCTTGGGCGGCGGCTTCCCGGTCGGCGCCTGCCTGGCCACGAACGAGGGCGCCAAGGGCATGACCCCCGGCACCCACGGCTCGACCTACGGCGGCAACCCGCTGGCCATGGCGGTCGGCAACGCGGCCTTCGACGCGATCAACAGCGAAGCGCTGCTGGACAACGTCAAGACCGTCGCCGGCTACTTCACCCAGCAGCTGAACGGCCTGAAGGATCGCTTCCCGGACGTCATCGTCGACATCCGCGGCAAGGGCATGCTGATCGGCATCAAGGTCGTGCCGAACAACCGCGAGTTCATGGTCATGGCCCGCGACGAGAAGCTGCTGATCGCCGGCGGCGGCGACAACTGCGTGCGCCTGCTGCCGCCGCTGAACCTGACCGTCGAGGAAGCCAGCGAGGCGATCGCCAAGCTGGAAAAGGCCTGCGAGACCGCGCGCGCCAAGGCCTCGGCTTAAACGACAACAAGCACTAGCCGCCCGCTCCGGATACCGGGGCGGGCGGAACCGTTAGGGATATGGCCAAGATGACCACCCCCCGGCACTTCATCGACCTGTGGAAGCTGGACGGCGCGACCCTGCGCCTGATGCTGGACGACGCTCACGCCCGCAAGACCGCTCGCAAGGGCTGGCCGCAGGGCAAGGTCGACGCCGACGCGCCGGCCAAGGACCGCGTGCTGTCGATGATCTTCCAGAAGAACTCGACCCGCACCCGCTTCTCGTTCGACGCGGCCATGCGCCAGCTGGGCGGCAGCGCGATCATCTCGACGTCCAACGACATGCAGCTGGGCCGGGGCGAGACCATCGAGGACACCGCCAAGGTGCTGTCGCGCATGGTCGACGCGGTGATGATCCGCGCCAACAGCCACGCCGACGTCGAACGCTTCGCCCAGGTGTCGACCGTGCCGGTGATCAACGGCCTGACCGACAAGAGCCACCCCTGCCAGATCATGGCCGACATCCTCACCATCGAGGAGCATCGCGGCCCGATCGCCGGCAAGACGATCGCCTGGGTCGGCGACGGCAACAATGTCTGCTCCAGCTTCATCCACGCCGCCCCGCTGCTGGGCTTCGAGCTGAAGATCGCTTGCCCGGCGGTCTATCACGCCGACCTGCACGACCTGGCCCGCGCCGAGGGCCTGCAAGGCCGCGTCAGCATGGGCACGGACGCCAAGGAAGCCGTGAAGGGCGCCGACGTCGTCGTGGCCGACACCTGGGTCTCGATGGGCGACACCGACCATGACGAGCGCCTGGCCGCGTTGGAGCCCTACCAGGTCGACGACAGGCTGATGGATCTGGCGGCCGGCAACGGCGTCTTCCTGCACTGCCTGCCGGCGCACCGGGGCGAGGAAGTCACCGACGCCGTCTTGGACGGTCCGCGCTCGCTGGTCTGGGACGAGGCCGAGAACCGCATCCACGCCCAGAAGTCCGTGTTGGCCTGGGCGTTCGGGGCCATCGGCTAAGACTAAAAAGTGGGGTGCCGCTTGGCGCGCCTCGGCTAGGGTCCCTTCCAACAATAAGTCGGAGGGGACCCATGAAGGCTCGTCATTTCACTGCCGTCTGTGTGGCGGCCTGCCTCGTGGCGAGCCAGGCCCTGGCCGCCGACCGCTGGCTGGGCGCCTGGGGCTTCGCGCCCGTCTCGCCGAACGCGCCGCCGCCGGCTTCCGCGCCCAATCCCGCGCCGGCTCCGGCCCCCGCGCCGCCGGCCACGCAACAGACCCCGCCGCCTCTGGCTTCAGGGCCTTCGACCGTCGCCGACGTCACCCTCCGCCAACTGGTTCGGGTCTCGGCAGCCGGGACCAAGGTGCGAGTGCGGCTCTCCAACGAGTTCGGGACCGCGCCCATCGTCATCGGCAAGGCGGTGGTCGCGCTAGCCAAGGCCGACGGCTCGGCGGGGGAGGGCAAGGCCCTGACCTTCGGCGGCCAGGCCCAGGCGATCATCTATGCGGGCGCGCCGCTCTATAGCGACCCCGTCGACCTGCCGGTGGCGGCGCTGCAGGAGTTGGCCGTCAGCCTGTACCTGCCCGAGGAGACCAAGCTCCCAAGCCACAGCCTGAGGCAGACGCTGTCGGACAAGGGCGACTTCACGACCGCCACGCGTTTCGGCGAAAAGCCGCTGCGCCTGGGGGCGATCGTCAGCGGGGTCGAGGTCGCCTCCGTCCAGCCGCGCCGGGTGATCGTCACCCTAGGCGACTCCATCACCGAGGGCGCGGGCTCGACGCCGGGCGCCTACCAGTCCTGGCCCGACCAACTGGCCGTGCGCCTGGCCGGCCGCGCGGCGGTGGTCAATGTCGGCATCAGCGGCAACCGCGTGCTGCGCGAGCGTTCAGGCCCCAGCGCCCTGGCGCGCTTCGACCGCGACGTCCTTTCGGTGCCCGGCGCGACCGACGTGGTGCTGATGGAGGGCATCAACGACATCAACCGCGCCTTCAATCCGCAGTATGGCGAGCGGGCCAACGCGGACGACCTGATCGGGGCCTACAAGCAGATCATCCTGCGCGCCCACGCCCAGGGCCTGAGGATCTATGGCGCGACCCTGACGCCGCAGGGCGGCTATCGCAGCTTCTCGCCCCAGACCGAGGCCGTCCGCCAGGCGGTCAACGCCTGGATCCGCACCTCCGGCGCGTTCGACGGGGTGATCGACTTCGACGCCGCCGTGCGGGATCCAGCCAAGCCCGACACGATGGTCGCTGCCTATCAGAGCGGCGACTGGCTGCACCCCGGCGACGCCGGCTACAAGGTCATGGCGGCGGCGGTGGATCTGCGGCTGTTCGGCGTCAAATAGCGGTTCCTCTCGCTTTTTTGAAAAGAGGCCCTATCTAGCCTCCCCATGACCGACATCGCTCCCAATCCCGGCGTCCTCGACGACGTCGTTTCCGCGTTCCAGATCGAAGGCCTGCCCGTGCGCGGCCGCATGGTCCGTCTCGGCGCCGCCGTGGACGAGGTGCTGACCCGTCACGACTATCCCGAGGCGGTCGCCAACCTGCTGGGCGAGGCCTGCGCGCTGGCGGCCCTGGTCGGCTCGAGCCTGAAGTTCGAAGGTCGCCTGATCGTCCAGGCCCAGGGCGACGGCCCGGTGCGCTATGTCGTGGTCGACTACGACACCAGCGGCGGCCTGCGCGGCTATTGCCGGTTCGACCCGGAAGAGGTGGCCAAGGCTTCGGAAGGCTTCACGCGTCCGGGCGCCAAGACCCTGCTGGGCGGCGGCGTGTTCATCATGACCCTGGACCAGGGCGCTGACATGGACCGCTATCAGGGCGTCACGCCGATCGAAGGCGAGACTCTGGCCTTGTGCGCTGAGCAGTACTTCGCCCAGTCGGAGCAGACCCCAACCCGCGTGCGCCTGGCTGTCGGCCAGGTCGATACGGGCGAGGGTCCCAAGTGGCGCGCCGGCGGCATCCTGATCCAGGTCATCGCGGGCGATCAGGCCCGGGGCGACACCCAGGACGCCTGGACCCACGTGCAGGCCCTGTTCGAGACCACCGGCGAGGACGAGCTGATCGATCCGACCGTGACGACGCCGACCCTGCTGTGGCGACTGTTCAACGAAGACGGCGTACGCCTGCTGGAGGAAAAGCCGCTGCGCGCCTTCTGCCGCTGCTCGGACGAGCGGATCGGCGTGGTGATGGACTCGTTCTCGGCCGAGGAAGTGGCCGACATGGTCGAGCCCGACGGCAAAATCCACGTGACCTGCGAGTACTGCTCGCGGGTGTACAAGCTGGACCCACCGGCGGCCGCTTCGGCCTGACGTAGAAGAAGCGCCGGCTGCCCGATCAGGCAGCCGGCGCGCCGTCTATTTCTGCCTCAACGAGACGACGAGATCGTAGAATTTCGAGGTCGTCTCGTAATAGATTTCCGGCTGCGTCTCATCCTGCAGCAGCCGGTCGGCCAGGACGAGATAGGTCTTGGTCAGCAGGCCAGCCGCACCAGGCGGCTTGAGAACCACCCTCAGCTTACCGGTCGTCTTGGCCAGGGGAGCGCCCGGCGGCGTGAACGGCGTCTTCCAGTTCACCTCGGTGGCGATGGCCCGCGAGATCGTCGAGTTCTGGTCGCGGCCCAGAGCCGGCGTGTAGGTCGTGTCGACGAAGGTGTTGGGAAGCGACATCGTTGATGGCGGGAGCTGCGGAGGCGCGGGCGGCGGGGCTGGCGGTTGGGCGGGCGCTGCTGCGGCGGCGGCTGGGGGCGGGGGCTGAACCGTATTCCACACGGCGCCAGCCTGCAGCGTAAAGTTCCCGTGACCGTCCAGATAGAGCATGCCGGTCGGCGCCGAGACCGGCGCGTTGATCGTGGTGGCGATCGCCAGCAGCAAGGCCGCGCCGTTTACGCCGCCGCCGACGCAGCAGCCATAGAGGATCAGGGACGTGGCGTGGCCGTTCAGGTGCGCGAGTTCGGGCCCCCATGCGGCCTGATTGTAGCGGGTGATGCACTCACCGGTCGCCTTGTAGGTGTCGATGTCTCCTTCGGCGCCATGGCCGACGATGCTGGTCAGCGGGCCGCCACAGAACAGGAGATTGGCGACGGCGGATTGGGTGCCGGCGTTCTCCTGGGCGTCGGGGTTGTTGTCCCTGATTTCCTCAAGAACGGGATCGGGGCTGGCGTCGATCGTGACGCAGGCCGGCAGTGGGGCATTCATGGCGGGCATGATGACCTCCAAAAGAAATTGAATTGAGGGTGGGAAGGCAGGGCGGACCGGCCTCGGCGGAAGGCGGTCCGCCCGCCCCCAGGGCGGGCGCGGCGGCGTGTGGTGGGGTCACACCGCGCGCGGCGGCCTTAGCTGTAGACGACCGAGAAGCTGCCGTCGGCGGCTTGGATAACCGTCGCGGTGGTTTGCGGCTTGCCGGTGAAATCGATCTCCGCGTAGTCGCTGGAGGTCATCGACACGTCGATCACGGCGCCGGGCGTGTAGACGCCGTCGGCCACGTAGAACTTCTCGACGGGCGTGATGTTGAACGTGTCGTTCGGTTGGGCCAGGAACGTCGCGACCGGGGTCGGCAGCGGCGTCTTGCCCGGACGGGCCAGGCCGAAGACATAGTTGTTGTCGGCGGTGAAGTCCGTGGTGGCGGTGATCTGGTACGAGCCGGTCATGGCGCCGCCCTTCTGCACCGCCTCGAAGCCCAGGGAGTCCGAACCGTCGAAGGCGATGGTGTCGCGGGTGGCCGTGTTGACCTGCGCCACGCCGCCCCAGACGACCGAGGTGTTCGGCGCCAGTTCACGCGGGGCGGTGCCCCAGTAGGCGTAGGTGACGTCTTCGTAGGTGATGGAGTCGAAGCCGCCGTTCAGCAGGCTGGGGAAGGTGGCCCAGGCGTTGGCGTAGATGTCCGGATCGCCGCCGCGGCCCGTGACGACCGGGCTCTGCATGAAGGCGACGTAGCTCTTGGGGAACTTGGATTGGTTCCAGACTTGAATGGTGTAGATGGCCATTGTTTGATCTCCGGTTTGTATTGGTCGATAAATCGAGAGACGTTTTTCGCCTGACCATCTTTTTTGTCTTTGGTATTGGCGATCTCTTCGATGATTAATTCTGTTCCAAGTCGATCTTGGAAAATAGATCGAGCGACTTGCGTGGTGTTCAAACGCGGGGCGCTAAACTTGCACTGAGTTCAAGTCGGCGGCTGGGTCATGTCGTCCAGCAGGGCCAGCAGGTGAACGAGGGCCGTGCGCCGCAGCTTGCGGACGATCTGGACGAGCTCGAATTCCTCGACGGCCAGGCTTTCGGCCGTGTGGGCGTCCATCTCGCCGCGGCCCAGCACCAGCCAGTCCAGGGAGATGTCCAGCACCTCGGATATGCGCGCGGCATTCTCCAGCGACATGGGTCCGCCCTTGCGCCACCGGCTGATGGCGCTTTCGTGCACGTCGAGATCCAGCGCCAGGGCCATCATCTTTGAGACGCCGCGACCCTTGATGGCGTGGCTAAGCCGATCCCCCCTGGACTCCATCACTCGGCCCACTGAAAGGGCGAGGCCTTACTGAGCCGCGCCCACCCCCGAAGAGAAAGTCTCGAAACAACCGTAGTCGGTATTTGTTATGTGTTTGTCTTATGGTTGTATTTCAAGGCGCGCTCGCGGAATCGCGGAATGCGCGAATTTCTCTGCGGGAAAGTTGGGTTACGGACGGTTCGGGACGGCGGCGTCAGCTGTATGCTTAGAGCGCCGCGCCTAGTTCAGCTTCGCCGCCGCGCCGGGCAGGTGCAGCGAGAATTCCGGGATCTCGACGTCGAACAGTTCGCCCTCGTCGGTGACCATGGCGTAGCTGCCCTTCATCGCGCCCGAAGGCGTGGGCAGGGGGCAGTTGGAGACGTAGCGGAAGGCCTCGCGGGGCTTCAGCTCCGGCTGCTCGCCGACCACGCCCGAGCCCTCGACGTCGTTCACGCGGTTGAAGGCGTCGATGATCGTCCAGCGGCGCGAGACCAGGGTCACGGTCTCCTGGCCATGGTTCTCGATCTCGACCGTGTAGGACCACAGATACAGGCCCTGCTCGGGCGAGGATTCCTCGGCCGCGTAGATCGGGAAGACACGCACGACGATGTCGCGCGTGCGCGCTTCATAGGCCGCGCCGTCCTGGCCGCGACGCCGACGCATGCGCTGCATCGGGGGAGAGGTTTCACGCCTGATCGAGCGCACGGATCACATCCCGCTTGAGGTCTTCGACGCCTTCCAGGCCCACCGACAGGCGCACGCCGCCTTCGGTAACGCCCAGCGACGGACGTTGCTCCTCGGGCACCGAGCGGTGCGTGGTGGTCGGCGGATGGGTCGCCATGGATTTCGCGTCGCCCAGGTTGTTGGAGATGTCGACGATCTCCAGGGCGTTCAGGAATTTGAAGGCCGCTTCGCGCGAGCCCAGGTCCAGGGCGATCACGGTGCCGCCGCCGGTCATCTGCGACTTGGCGACGTTGTGGCCCGGATGGTCGTGGCGGAAGGGGTAGAGGACCTTCTGCACCTTCTTGTGCTCGGCCATGGTGTTGGCCAGGGTAAAAGCGCTGTCGGTCTGGCGGCGCACGCGCAGGTCCAGCGTCTCCAAGCCCTTGACCATGACCCAGGCGTTGAACGGCGACAGCGACGGGCCGGTGTGGCGCAGGCTGTCGCGGTAGAATTCCTCGTTGATCGCCTCGCTGGTCAGGATGGCCCCGCCCAGCACGCGGCCCTGGCCGTCGATGTGCTTGGTAGCCGAGTAGACGACCACGTCGGCGCCCAGCTCCAGCGGCTTCTGGAAGATCGGGGTGGCGAAGACGTTGTCGACGATGACCTTGGCGCCGACCGCGTGGGCCAGTTCCGACACCGCGCGGATGTCGGTGATTTCCAGCACCGGGTTCGAGGGCGTCTCGATCAACACCGCCTTGGTGTTGGGACGGATCGCCGCTTCCCATTCACGAATGTCGGTGGCGTCGACGAAGGTGGTCTCGACGCCGAAGCGCGGCAACCACTCCGACACGATCCAGCGGCACGAGCCGAACAGCGCGCGGCCGGCCACCACGTGGTCGCCGGCGCGGACCAGGCCCATCAGGGCTGAATGGATCGAGGCCATGCCGGTCGCCTGGGCGCGGCAGACTTCGGCGCCTTCCAGCAGGGCCAGGCGGTCCTCGAACATCTTCACGGTCGGATTGTTGAACCGCGAATAGACGAAGCCGGGGTCTTCGCCGGCGAACCGGCGGTCGGCGCCCTCGGCGCTGTCATAGGTAAAGCCCTGCGTCAGATAGAGCGCCTCGGCGGTTTCCATGAACTGCGAACGCGCAATGCCCCCACGAATGAGCTTCGTCGCGACGTCCCAGTCTTTTGGATCCTCGGCCACGGGCCTTGCCTCATCTCACGCGTAAAAACCGCCGGCATAAGGAGCGGCGAGGGGGTCTTGGTCAAGCGCCAACGCCCCATCCGCGACCGGAGAATTGTCACGGGCGAAAAACACATTGTCACGGGCGAGCTTGCGCCTGTCTTACCTTGCCTTTGGGGCGAGGTTTGGCGAGTGTCGCGCCGATGACCGACGCCCATGCCGCAGGGATTCTGCCCTGCCAAAATATCGAAAACCTGATCGCTGAAGAGGCGATCACCTCGGCCACGCCGTTCGACGTCGATCAGGTGCAGCCCGCCAGCCTGGACCTGCGCCTGGGCGCGCGCGCCTGGCGGGTCCGCGCCTCGTTCCTGCCGGGCCTGCATCGCAAGGTGCCTGACCGCCTGAAAGACGTGGCCATGCACGAGCTCGATTTGACCAAGGGCGCGGTGCTGGAGAAGGGCTGCGTCTACATCGCCGAGATCCAGGAGCGCCTGGCCCTGCCGATGACGGTGTCCGCGCGCGGCAACCCCAAGAGCTCGACGGGCCGGGTGGATGTGTTCGTCCGCCTGCTGACCGATCATAGCCGCGCCTTCGACGATGTCGACGCCGGCTATACCGGGCCGCTCTATATCGAGATTGCGCCGCAGACCTTCTCGGTGCTGGTCCGGGCCGGCACGCGCCTGAACCAGCTGCGCCTCAAGCGCGGCGAGCCGGCCAAGCTGGCCACCCGCAGCGTCGGCGTCGACCTGACGTCCGACACGGGCATCGTCGGCTTCCGCGGCCGTCGCCACGCCGGCGTCGTCGACCTGGACCACGAGGACGGCCACGACCCGCGCGACTACTGGGAGCCGCTGGAGGCTCGCCACGGCGAGCTGCTGCTGGATCCGGGCGAGTTCTACATCCTGGCCTCCAAGGACGACATCGAGATCCCGGTGATGGAAGCGGCCGAAATGACCCCGATCGATCCGTCGGTCGGCGAGTTCCGCGTCCACTATGCCGGCTTCTTCGACCCGGGCTTCGGCACGGAGGAGGCCGCCGCCGTCGGCTCCAAGGGCGTGCTGGAAGTGCGCAGCCACGAGACGCCGTTCCTGCTCGAGGACGGCCAGACCGTCGCGCGGCTGGTCTATGAACCCCTGACCTCGCGGCCGGCCCGGCTGTATGGCGAAGGCGGCTCGCACTACCAGCGCCAGGGCCTGAAGTTGTCCAAGCATTTCAAGGCCTGGCGCTGATCGACCGCTAAGCTGAGTCGTTATGTCGCGGCGGCCGTTCACTAACGGCTGACCAGAGTCGCGCTTATCTCGGGGCCTAGTTTCGGTCGGGCCTTGAAGAGATGTTCAGTGGCGTATTGAGGCGTCTGTCGCGCGGGGCGATCGCGGCGGGTCTCGTCTGGATGGCGGGCGCTGGCGCTGCCAGCGCCGCCCCGGCGATGTGGGAAGTCCGCGACAAGGATTCCGTCGTCTATCTGTTCGGTTCGATGCACGTGCTGCGTCCGGACGTGCGCTGGCGCACCCGGGCCTTCGACCACGCCTATGCCGTCGCCGACCGCGTCTGGTTCGAGACCCGCGCCGATCTGCCGCCTAGCGAGGTGAAGGTCCTATTCGATCGCTACGGCGTCGACGCGGACCGCTCCCTGACCCAGAAGCTCTCCCCGACGGCCCTGGCCACCCTGCGGCCGGTGCTGGATCGTGACGGCGTGCCGCTGGAGCGTGTCGAACGTCTGCGGCCCTGGGCGGCGGCGATGATGCTGTCGGTCGCGCCGATGACCCGCGAGGGCGGGGCGGTGGCCAGCGGCGTCGACTCCGCCACGACCCAGCGCGCCCGCACGGCCGACAAGCCGATCGCCACCTTCGAGACCTTCGAACAGCAGCTGCGCATCTTCGCCGACTTGCCCGAGCAGGCCGAGCTCGACTACCTGGACGACGTCGCGCGCGAGCAGCTGACCCCGCCGCGTGATGGCGTGGCCCTGGAGCGCGCCTGGCTGAGCGGCGACATGAACCGGCTGGGCAGCCGCCTGGTCGATCGCATGAAGACGGGTCGCCCGGCGCTCTACGACGCCCTGCTCAAGCGCCGCAACCTGGCCTGGGCCGACCGTCTGGACGCCGAGATGCGGCAGGGGCGGGGCACGGATCTGGTGGTCGTCGGGGCCCTGCACATGGCGGGTGGCGAGGGGCTTCCGGCTCTGATGAAAGCCCGCGGCTACAGCGTTCGAAGGATCCAATGAGCTGTCGCAGCGCTTGTCGCGCGGCAACCCGCCGCACCACATCTGGTGGACAGTCGGTGCGATTACACAAATTCTAGCCCTTGTCCTCTCGGGGCGCGACTCAGTCTCGCTTCGACGCGGAGGATGCGGAAAGTCTACGGAGGCCCCCTTGGCCCGTACTGCTCAAGACCCGTTCCTGATCCTGCAAGGCCGCGTCGAGGCCTGGGAGCGGTGTGCGCGTATTCCCGGCTGCGACAAGGCCGTCTGGCGTCAGGACGCCGAAGGTCGGGTCATCCGCTGGTCCGATTTCGGCGACCGTTTCTCGCGTTATGGCTGGGAAGTCGTCAGCCGCCCGCGTCCCGGCATGCTGGGCCGCGCCCTCAAGCGCCTGGAGGCCGTCCACTGGCGCGGCGTCACCGGCGAGTCGCTGTCGGTCGATCCCTTCCTGGGCCGCAAGGCCGCCTGAAACGTCAAGCTTCTCCGTCCTTTAGTCGATACTGCCTGACAAAATGACAACCATGCTTGACATAGTGCGCTCCTAAATGACAAATGTCCTTGTCATTTAGACGGGGTGGCTTGTCATGGAAAAGATCGAAGCGCGTAAGACCAGCCGGGAGGAGATCGCTCAGCGGATCCTGGTCGGTTGCGGGGTCTTCGGCGCCCTGGTCGGGGCTGGCGGCGCGCTGGCGAACCGTCTGGAAATCCAGATCCCGATGCCCGTGATCGCGGTCGGGACGGTCATCGTGATGATCGTGATGGCCGGGCTGACGGCGATCTACTGGCGCATGATCGACGAGGCCGCCCGCGAGGCCCACAAGTTCGCCTGGTTCTGGGGCGGCATGGCCGGCGCGGCCGTGGCCCTGATGATCGGCGCGGTCACGGACTCGGCCTGGCTCACGGCGATGTATGGCGACCTCAAGCCGGCCGGCTGGCTGATCCTGGGCATGGCCGGGCTGCTGATCGCCCAAGCCATCGGCTACGGCCTGGCCTGGGCCGGCTGGTGGCTGGTCCGTCAGCGCTGAGGGAGGGGATCATGCGCAACTGCCAGACTCCCGCCGCCCGCAATTACCTGCGCCGCTTCGTTCCGGCCATGACCAGCTACGTCGTCGTGCTGTTCGCCTCGCTCTGGTTCATCGAGAACCACAACCCCAAGGGGCCGCTGCTGTGGCTGCTGGGCGTGGCGCCGGCCATCCCCGTCATGGGCGTGATCGCCGCCATGGGCCTGTACCTGGTGGAGGAGACCGACGAGTTCCAGCGCGCGATCCTGGTGCAGTCCATGCTGTGGGGCATCGGCATCACCCTGTCGCTGTCCACCGCCTGGGGTTTCCTGGAAAACGTCGGCGTGCTGCCGCACTTCCCGCTGTACCTGATCTTCGCGGTGTTCTGCGGGTCGTTCGGCCTGGCCCAGCCCTTCATCCGGAGGCGCTACCAGTGAAGAACCGCCTCAAGGTGCTGCGGGCCGAGCGCGACTGGAGTCAGGCGGACCTGGCCGAGGCGCTGCAGGTCTCGCGGCAGACGATCAATGCGCTGGAAACCGGCAAGTACGATCCCAGCCTGCCGCTAGCCTTCAAGATCGCCCGGCTGTTCGGGCAACCCATCGAAACCATCTTCCAGGACGAGGCCTAAAGCCATGACCCTCGTGTCGCAATTTTCCAAGGCCTATCAATCCAACCGCCTGGTGCGAGGCCTGGTGTACGGTATCGCCGCCGCGCCGCTTGGCTATCTGTTCGGTCGTTGGCTGAGCAGCTGGACGGACTTCGGGGAGTGGAACCCTGCTTGGCCAGATCTGATGGCCGCGCTGCTGGGCGTGTTCATGGTCGGCATCGGCATGGGCGTCCTGGCCGTCTGCGCCAGCCGCAAGGCGCTGGGCCGGCAGCTGGATCCCGAGCGCGGTCGCCCCGCGACGCCGGCCCAGGTGTTCTTCTACGCCCAGAACGGCGTCGTGCTGCTGCTGGCCGGCGTCATGATCGTCACGCCTGTGGCGATCCGCACCGCCTTCGAGACGGTTCCGGCGCTCGTCGGCTCGGCCGCCATGATCGGCCTGATCGCGCTGTTCCTGCTGCAGACCGCCATGAACATCTCGGTCTGGATCCGCAGCGACGAGTTGATGCGACAGGCCATGGCCGAAGTCGGCGCGCTGTGCTTCATGGTCCTGCAGGGCGCGATGTTCCTGTGGGCGGCCGGCGGGAAGCTGGGCCTGCTGCCGGTCATGACTCTGTGGGACGCCGTGCCCGTGATGATGGCCGTCTATCTGCTGATCGCCTTCGCCGTCACTTGGCGTCGCGGCCTGGCCGCCTAGACCAAACAGTATCCGACAAAGCGTCTCGCTCCATCGGCGTCCTGAAGACGCCGAAGACTTCCGCACGTTCCTATGGGGGAGAAAGATCCCATGCTGCGCAAACGTTTCCACCTGTTCGTCATCGTCTTCGCCATCCTGGCCGCCCTGGGCGTGTTCGGCGGCAACCATGCCCACGCCGCCGACCGGATGACGGTCACCGTCACCGGCAAGGGTCCCGACGTCGTCCTGATCCCCGGCCTGGCCTCATCCGGCGCGGTCTGGGACGCCACCGTCAAGCAGCTGTCGGCCACACACCGCGTCCACGTCGTCCAGGTGGCGGGCTTCGCCGGCGCGCCGGTCGGCGGCAATGCCGAAGGGCCGGTGGTCGACCCATTGGTCGAGGCCGTCGACGGCTACATCAAGGCCAACCACCTGAAGGCGCCAGCCGTGATCGGCCACTCGATGGGCGGCTTCACGGGCCTGCTGCTGGCGCGCCGTCATCCTGAGGATGTCGGCCGGTTGATGGTCGTCGACAGCCTGCCGTTCTTCGCGGTGCTGTTCTCGCCGGCCGCCACGGTCGAGACCGTCAAGCCGCAGGCCGCCGCCATGCGAGACGGCGTCACCGCCATGAGCCCCGAGGCCTTCGCCGGCCAGCAGGCCATGACCGCGCCGCGCTTCGTCAAGTCGCCGGACGGTCAGAAGCTGGTCCTGGCCTGGTCGGTCGCCTCGTCGCAGTCGGCCGTCGGCCGCGCCATGTACGACCTGCTGACCACCGACGCCCGCGGCGAGCTGGCGGCGATCAAGACGCCGGTGACGCTGCTCTATCCGTACGACCCGGCCATGGGCGCGCCGACGGCGGCGATCGACAAGACCTATGCCGACGCCTACGCGGCCCTGCCGGGCGTGACGCTGAAGCGGATCGACGACGCTCGCCACTTCATCATGCTGGACCAGCCCCAGGCCTTTGCTGCGGCGGTCGAGACTTTCCTCAAATAGCCAATCGTCCTTGCGCCGACGCGCAAGCCGCCCAATTCTCAACCTCAAGTCATTCGGGGAATTCCATGCTTCGTCATCTGCGCCGCGCCGCGGCAGGTCTAGTCTCGGTCGTCGCCCTGGGCTTCGCCGGCTCCGCCCTAGCCGAACCCGCCCTGTGGGCGATCAAGGACAAGGACTCGACCATCTATCTGTTCGGCACGATCCACGTGCTGAAGCCCGACACCCAGTGGCGCTCGGCCAAGATCGACAAGGCCCTGGCCGACAGCGGCGACCTGACCCTGGAGATCGTCGGCTCGGACGACCCGGCGGTGATGCAGCCCCTGGTCATGAAGTACGGCATGGACCCGGCCAATCCGCTGTCGGGCAAGATCGCGCCCGACAAGTTCAAGAAGGCCAGCGACCTGGCCCAGGCCAGCGGTATTCCGCCTCAGGCCGTGAACATGATGCGCCCGTGGCTGGCGGCGGTGACGCTGTCGATGATCCCGGTGATCAAGGCCGGCTACGACCCCAAGAGCGGCGTCGAGTTCGTGCTGGCCAAGGAGGTCCGCGCCGCCGGCAAGCCCGAGAAGGCCTTCGAGACGCCCGATCAGCAGATCCGCTTCTTCGCCGACCTGCCGGCCAAGACCGAGGCCGACTTCCTCAGCGCCACCCTGGATGACGTCGACGAGGGCGTGGGCAAGATCGACAAGATGGTCGCGGCCTGGGCCGCCGGCGACACCAGCGCGCTGGAGGCCGAGTTCGTCTCGGAGATGAAGGGCAAGTATCCTGAACTCTACGACCTGCTGCTGACCAAGCGCAACGAGGACTGGGCCAGGCAGCTGAAGACCAAGCTGGCCGGCTCGGGCGTCAGCTTCGTCGCCGTCGGCTCGGGCCACCTGGTGGGGCCGGAGAGCGTCCAGGCGCAGCTGGCCAAGCTGGGCATCAAGGCCGAGCGGGTGGAGTAGGCGTAAGCCTACTCCTTACTCAGCCGCCGCTGGCGCCCGCAGGTAGATCGAGCGTTTCGGCACGCTCATCACCCGTTGCAGCATGGGTTCGAACGCTTCCAGGGGCATCGACTTGAAGTTCGGGTCGAAGGCCTCCTGGTCGTAAACGTGGCAGAACTTGGCCGTGTGCTCGAAGTCCGGATGGTCCCGGAACTGGTCACGCATGTCCCGGTCCAGACCCAGGTGGTGGAAGAAGTAGTAGCCCTGGAAGATCGCGTGGTGGGCCACCATCCAGTGGTTCCGCTCCGACACGAAGGGCTGGAGAATAGCTGCGGCGATGTCGGCGTGATTGCGCGGACCCAGGATGTCGCCGATGTCGTGCAGCAGGGCGCAGACCACGTACTCTTCGTCCTCGCCGGCCTGGTGGGCGCGGGTGGCGGTCTGCAGGCTGTGGTCCAGGCGATCGATGGCGAAGCCGCCGCAGTCGCCCTTCAACAGGTTCAGGTGCGCGATCAGCCGGGTTGGCAGTTCGCGCCCGAACTCCACCGACGCGCCGGCGATGATGCCCCAGTCCTCGGGCGTGCCGTCGGTCATCGCGTGAAATTTGGCGCGCGGATGATCCTCGCCGTCGGCCATCACGTTTCTCCCCAAACGTCTGTTTGAAGTGATCGTGCGCTCGATGAAGGCTGAGGTCAACGCGGTGTGGGGAGGGGCCTTGGAGCGGGCGGGGGGAATCGAACCCCCGACATCAAGCTTGGGAAGCTTGCGTTCTACCTCTGAACTACGCCCGCCAAAGGGACGCTCCGTTTAGCCCGGCTCGTCTCGGTACTCAAGCGGCGGTTGGGGCTGCGTGTCGTTTGGTAAGGCAAGGACCTAATTGCGCCGCAGAGTGCTCCCCTGATGCCGGCCGCAAAGTCATGGGAGTCGATCGTCGCGTGTCAGTTCAGACGGAAACCCCTCGCATGGCGTTTGGCGACGTCACCATCGATGTCGAAACCCGCCGCGTGCGGGCGCCGGGCGGAGCCAGCTGCCTGGAGCCTCGGACCTTCGACCTGCTGATGACCCTGGCTGAACGGCCCGGCCTGACCGCTTCGCGCGACCACCTGATCGAGACCGTCTGGAGCCCCGACCAGGGCTCGCATGTCGCCCTGAACCGGGCGGTGGCCGACCTGCGCAAGGCCTTGGGCGACGACGACCAGGCGCCGCGCTTCATCGAGACGGTGCCGGCCATCGGCTATCGCTGGATCTATGAAGCGGCGCCCGGCAGCACGCCGCCGGCTCAGCGCTGGAGTCTGGGTCCAAGTTGGGTGGCGGTCGGCGCGATGCTGGCCATCGCCGTGGGCGGGGCGGCCAGCGTCGGCGCCTACGCCTGGGCGCAGGACGATGATCCGCCGCGCGCCGTCGCTGAGCGTTAGCGGGCAGTATCGTCCAGGAACGCCGAAGCCCAGACCAGCGGGGCGTTCCAGTTGATCGCCACCTCGTTCTGGGTGAAGGCGCGATAGTCGTCGGTCCAGCAGGTCTGGGGCTTGCACTGGCCTTTCATGGTCTTGGCCACGTCGTCGCCCATGCTGGTCGAGTTGGGCCCTCCCGAGACCACGCCGGCGGGCGGGGCGGGGTAGGCGGCATTGGCCTGCTTGGCCCAGAAGCGGTGGTGCGGGTTCTGCATCGCCCGCGCGCCGAAGCCGGTGACGTACGAGCGATCCAGCGGGTTGCGGCCCAGGACGTAGTCCATGGCGTCGACCGCGCCGTAGCGATAGGCGATCTCGCCCGTGAAATCGTAGGCCAGGCCCAGCACCATGGCGCGGTTCAGCACCGAACTGTTCGAACCCCAGGGATAGCCGGGCGCGGCGTAGGGCAGGCCATAGCCCTGGCCGAGGTCGTCGGACAGGTAGCGGCCGGCGGCGGCCGTCAGGCTGGCGCGAGCCTGAGCGATCTCGGCGGGCTTCAGGCCATTTGGCGCCAGCGCCAGGGTGATCGTGCCCAGGGCGCCGACCGAGCCCCAGCTGATGTCGCCGGTCGCCAGGAACAGCGGCGAGGCGCGCAGCACCTTCTCGGCGTTCGCGTCGCCCGTCGTGGCGTAGAGCTCGGCGGCGGCCCAGTAGAGCTCGTCGGTCAGGTCGCCGTCGCCATAGCCGCCCGAGCCGGTGAACGGACCCAGCTGGTAGATGTCGGGATGGCGCAAGGCGGCGGCGAAGGCGCGTCGGGCGGCTTCCAGGCAGCGGGCCGAGAACGCCGGGTCGATGGTCTTCCAGACCCGCGCGGCCTGGGCGGCGACGGCGACCAGGTTCAGGGTCGCGCCCGTGGTCGGGTAGTAGAGATACCGCACCTGCTTGTCGTCGGCCGGCGCGGTCGGCAGGCCGGTCCAGTAGCGGTCGGCGATCTTCTGGTGGGCCATGCCCGACGCGTCGATGGCGGTCAGTTTCAGCTTGCCGTCGACCGGCTTCTGCTTGCCGACCGGGACCTGCAGAGTCTTGCCGTCGGGGACCTGCATGGCCAGCAGGAAGTTCAGCTCGAAGCGGGCCTCGTCCAGGATGTCGGGGACGCCGTTGGCGTTCTCGGGCAGGGCCTGGGAGCCGTCGCTCAGGGCCTTCAGCGCGGCGGGCCGCTTCAGGACAGCCGCGCGCTCATAGGCGTTGACCAGTGTCCAGACCGAGATCCCGCCGTTGACGACGTACTTGCCGTGGTCGCCGGCGTCGTACCAGCCGTCGCTGGCGTCCAGCGTGTAGTCGCAGCCCGGCCAGACCTGGCCGCGTTCGTCGGCCTGGTCGAAGCAGGTGGCCTTGTCCGGGGCGTGGCCGGCGGGACGGGCCAGGTCCGGCCGCTCGACGAAGCGGGCCTCGATCGGAACGCTGGCGCGCTGCTGGTAAAAGAACGACAGGGCCGCCTTGGTCAGCTTGCCATCGGGCCTGGCGCGCAGGGAGAAGGGACGGCTCTCGGCCGCGCCGACCTTCAGGCGATAGCCGTCGCCGGCCTTGCGAAAGCTCGAGAAGTCGATCTGGTGGACATGCTCGCCCGAGGCGGCGTGGTCGCCGAACGCCTTGGTCTTGCCCTGGGCCACGGTCGCGCCCGACGAGTCCAGCAGCGTCCAGTCCAGGGGCGTCTTGGACGGATCGGCCAGCACGGCGCGCTTGGGGCCGTTGGCTTCCAGCCCGGTCTGGTTCAGGCGGATGGGGCGGGGGGCGTCTTCGGCGTGGGCGAAGCCAGCCAGTACGAGCGCTGAGACGAACGACAGAGCGGCCAGGCGGGTCATCAACGCTTCCTCCGTGGCACATCGACAGTGCGCCTTGGCGGCGAAGCTAGCGAAGTTCCGACAGCGTTGTCACGATCTTTGTTACCGGTATCTATGGGCCCGGAAACGAAAACGCCGCCCGAGATGATCGGGCGGCGTTCGTAGCGGCTCTGGTGAGAGCGCTTAGTTCTGCGGAGCCGGCGCTTCCGGCGGCGGGCCGGGAGGCGGGCCGCCACCTTGCTGGGCGCGGCGGGCGCGCATCTGTTCGAAGGCGGTCTTCAGCTCGGCCAGGGTGACCTTGCCGTCCTTGTCGGCGTCGATCATGGCGAAGCGGTCTTCCGGACGGCCGGCGCCGGTCCATTCGGCCTTGTCGACGACGCCGTCGCTGTTGGTGTCCCAGCGCTTGAAGACGTCTTCCGGAGCCGGCATCTGGCGCGGGCCCGGAGGCGGGCCGTCTTGAGCCAGGGCGGCGCCGGCCACGAGGGTGGAGAGCGCGCCGAGCGCGACGATGAGCTTACGGCTCATAGAGGGGGTTTCCTTCCCGGGGTTAAGTCCCTGGATCGCTGAAATGGGCCTCGATTGTTGCGGCCTTATTTCGGAAAAAGGGCGGGAAAGGACGGGCCCGTAGACCCGTCCTCCGCAGGTTAGAACTTGTACTGCAGCCCCAGGCTGAACTGCCGCCCGGTGTGGGTGTAGACGAAGGTGCTGTCGCGGTCGGAGTCGATGAACTGCCGGTTGAAGCGGTCCAGGATGTTCAGGCCCTCCAGCGACAGCTTGAGGTGCTCGCCGATCTGGTACGAGGCGGCCATGTCGAAGGTCAGGTTGGGCGAGTAGCCCTCGATGTCCTGCAACGGGTTGTTGGCCGGCAGGGCCACGACCGACTTGTCGCGGTACGAGGCCGAGACGCGGGCGCTGAACTTGCTGTCCTCGTAATAGAGCGTGGCGTTGTAGGCGTTCTTGGACAGGCCGATCAGGTCGTTGGTGGTGATGCCGCCGGCTGCCAGGAAGTAGTCGATCTGGCTGTCGACATAGGTGTAGTTCACCAGCGCGCCGGTGTGGCTCAGGAAGCCCGGCAGGAAGGTGAAGGCCTGCTGGTAGTTGACCTCGAAGCCCTTCAGCGGGCCGCCCGGGGTGTTCAGCGGCCGGGTGACGGTGATCGGCGTGTTGTCCGGATCAACGCCCGACGCGCCCAGCAGGGCCAGCGGTAGACCCGTCTGGCGGAAGGTCAGCTGCTGGGACTGGTTCTGAACGTAGGTCTCGATGTCCTTGTAGAAGAAGCCCACGCCCAGGATGGCGCCGGGGGCGAAGTACCACTCAGCGCCGACATCGGCGGTCCAGGCGCGGATCGGGTCCAGGGTCGGGTTGCCCGAGGTGATCGAGGGGGTGCCGGTGAGGTTCAGGCTGCCGCCGGGCGTCAGGAAGCCCAGGTCCGGCCGCGACACGGTCTTGGCGCCCGAGAAGCGCAGGATGAAGTTGTCGGTGACATCGACCGCGACGTTCAGCGACGGCAGGACGTCGTTGTAGCTATGATCGGCCGTGACCTGCTGCGGCGTCAGGCCGATCTGGTAGCCGCGCGACTCCAGCTCGGTGCGGGCGAAACGGAAGCCGACGTCGCCGCGCACGGGCACGCCGCCGATCTGCGTGCGCAGGTCGGCCTGGATGAAGGCCGAGGTCACCTTCTCGTCCACCCGGCGGATGCCGCCGAAATTGTTGACCAGGGTGTATAGGCCGGTCTGGCTGTAGAGGTTCTGGTTGCCGACGAACTTGTCGTAGTCGATCGTCGCCCAGGCGCTGGGGAAGACCCCCGCATTGATGCCGTGGCCACCGAAGCCGCTGATCACCTTGGTCAGGTTCTTCAGCTCGGCCGAGGTGAAGCTGGGCACCAGGAAATTGTTGGCCCGCTGGAACGCCGAGGTGTCGAACGAGAACTCGTCATAGTGGCCGCCGACCTTGACGGTCAGGGCGTCGTCGACGGCCCAGGCCAGGTTCAGGTCGATGGTCTTGTAGATGTTGGTCGTGAAGATCTGCGACAGCCGCACCTCGGCATTGGGGGCGGCGAAGCTGTAGAGGCTGGCGTCGGTGACGTCGAAGCCGTGGGTGATGGTCGGCTGGTCGCGGTCCTTGCGGAAGTCGATCGTCATGCTGGTGTTGGGCCGCTGGAACATGATCGTCGTCGTCATCGGCTGGTCGTAGTCCGACTTCGAGTAGCCGATCAGGCCCCTGACCGTGATCTTGTCGGTCAGCTCGTGCGTGCCCGCCAGGGTGTACTGCTGGAAGACGTTCTGGAACTCGTCGTGCTGGGTGTCGGACCGCACGTCGACGCCGTCGAAGCGGGCGAAGTCGACGTCATAGACGGTCTGGCCCAGGTTGACGCCCGCCGTGTGGCTGGTCCCGGCATTGCGCAGGATCAGCTCGCGCACCGCCGTCTGTGGCTTGCCGTTCTGGCTGATGGCGCGGGCGAACGAGAAGCCCTCCAGCCAGTTCTCCTCGCGCTTGACGTCGTAGTTCGAATACAGGGCGTCGAAGCTCAGCGACGTGCGCGAGGTCGGCTTCCATTGCAGGGCCAGGGTCGCGCCGGTGCGCTCCTGGTTGTGGTGGAAGCGGCCATAGCGGGGCAGGCGGGGGAAGAAGACCGTCGAGCGGTTGGCCTGGTCGAAGACGGTGTCATTGGCGGCCGGACGCGGCACGCCGGTCGCGCAGTTGGCGGCGTCGGTGCCGTTGGCGGCGTTGTCGACCGGGTTCTGCACCGGACGGCCCACGGGCGTACAGAAGCCGCCGTCGACCGTGGCCGGGTTCCAGCCGCCCGAGCCCCACTGGTCTTCCAGGTAACGACGCTTGCTGTAGGCCAACGACGCCTGGGCCCCGAACTCGCCGAACGCGCCGCTCCAGCGGTTGCCCAGCACGGCGGTGAAGCGCGGATCGACCTTCTTGGCCAGGTCGGTATAGCTGCCGGCCGCGCCCAGCACGAAGGTCAGGCCCTTCTGGTCCAGCGGGCGGGCGGTCTCCAGGTCGACCGTGGCCCCCAGCGAGCCCTCGATAACCTCGGCCTGGGCGCTCTTGCGCACCGTAATGCCGCTGAACAGCTCCGAGGCGAAGGTGTTGAAGTCGAAGCCCCGGCCCAGGTTTGCGCCGCGGTCGCTAGTCGTGGCGCCGCTGGTCGACTGGGCTTCCATGCCGTTGATGCGCACGCGGGTGAAGTTCGGCGGCAGACCGCGCACGGTGATCGTCCGACCTTCGCCGGCGACGCGGGTGATCGACACGCCCGGCACCCGCTGAATGGACTCGGCCAGGTTGGCGTCGGGGAAGTCGGCGATGTCCTCGGCCTTGATGGCGTCGACCACGCCCGAGGACTGACGCTTGACGTTCAGGGCGCTCTTCAGGCTTTCGCGAAAGCCGGTGACGACCACCTCTTCGACGGTGGTGTCCTGCGCTTGAGCGCTGGTGGTGGCGGCCATTGCGCCGACAATTGCCAGGGCCAGCAACGAGCAGCTCGATTTCCAGCCCAACTTGGACGGCGACATGAGGACCTCCAGACAGGGCCGGCCCCGCCGCACCCCTGATGTTTCCAACCCGAGGCTCCCGGTTTTCCCGGTTCAGCTCTCTACGTCGCGTAGTCCCGTATGTCGGGATCAAATCTCACAACGTAGATAATATATGTCTGACAAATGACGGAGTCGCAAGATGCCGTAACAAGGGTTGGCTCAGCACAGGCCCCCGCCTGACCTACTCGCGCAGGCCTCTCCGCCCCCAAGCGGGGCGGAGGGAGGGAGGAGTTCTGCGTGGACGAGTTTCATCTCTCCTCCCCGTTTGGGGGAGGGGGACCGGCGCAGCCGGTGGAGGGGCCAGCGCGGGGCCTAGTGCTTCCCGCGGTCGCGCCCGAAGTTCGGCAGGGCGCTTTCCTGGCCCGCCGCCACGATGCCCCGACGGATGGCCCGCGTCCGCGTGAAATGGGCGTGCAGGGTGTCGGCGTCGCCCCAGCGGATGGCGCGGCTCATGGCCTGGAGGTCCTCGGTGAAGCGGCCCAGCATCTCCAGCACCGCGTCCTTGTTGGCCACGAAGATGTCGCGCCACATGGTCGGGTCGCTGGCGGCGATGCGGGTGAAGTCGCGGAAGCCCGAGGCCGAGTACTTGATCACCTCGTTCTCGGTGACGTTCTCCAGATCGGCCGCGCTGCCGACGATCGTATAGGCGATCAGGTGGGGCAGGTGGGAGACGACGGCCAGCACCAGGTCGTGGTGCTTTTCTTCCATCAGCTCGACCTGGGCCCCGAAGGCGCGCCAGAAGGCCGACAGGGTGGCGACGGCCTCGGCGTAGTGCTCGTCGTCGCTCTCGAACGGGGTGAGGATCGTCCAGCGGCCCTCGAACAGTTCGGCGAAGCCTGAGTCGGGACCCGACTGCTCGGTGCCGGCGATCGGGTGGCCGGGGATGGCGTAGATCTTCGACAGGTCCTGGGCGCGGAAGGCCTCGGCGACATTGGCCTTGGTCGAGCCGACATCGGTCAGGGTGGCGCCCGCCTTCATGGCCGGGATGATCTCGGCGGCCAGGCCTGGGATCGACAACACCGGGGTGGCGATGACAACCAGGTCGGCGTCCTTCACCGCCTCGGCGATGTCGCCGGTGATGTGCTCGGCTATGCCCAGCGCGACGACGCGGGCGCGATTGGCCTCGCTGGCGTCGGCCACGGTGACCTCGCCGACGACGCCGTGCTCACGCGCGGCGCGGATCACCGAGCCGCCGATCAGGCCGCAGCCGATGACGGTGAGCTTGGGGTAGAGGATGCCCGGCGCCGACATCTAGCGCCCCATGAACTCGGCCAGCAGGTCCACGACGGCGCGGTTCTGCTCTTCCAGGCCGATGGTCACGCGGATCGCGTCAGGCAGATTGTAGTTGGCCACGGCGCGGACCAGGTAGCCGCGCGACGCCAGGAAGGCCTCGGCCTCGCGAGCCGTCTTGCCCGGCGTGGTCGGGAAGGTGGCCAGCACGAAGTTGGCCGCCGATGGCGTCACTTCCAGGCCAAGGCCGCCCAGTTGCTGGGCCAGCCACGGACGCCACTGCTCGACCAGGGCCAGGGAGCGGGCCTGGAACTCGTCGTCGAACAGGGCCGCGACGGCGGCTTCCTGGCCGGGGATCGAGGTGTTGAACGGCGGGCGGATGCGCTCGATCGGTTCGATGATGTGCTCGGGCGCATAACCCCAGCCCACCCGAAGCGCGGCCAGGCCGTGCAGCTTCGAGAAGGTCCGGGTGACGATCACGTTCTCGGCGGTGCGGGCCAGATCCAGGCCGTCCTCGAAACGCGGGTCGCTGCAGAACTCCGAATAGGCGCCGTCCAGCACCAGGATCACCGACGGCGGCAGGGCCGCGTGCAGGGCGCGGATCTCCTCGCCCGTCAGCCAGGTGCCGGTCGGGTTGGCGGGATTGGCGATGAACACCAGGCGCGTGCGCTCGTCGACGCACTTGACCGTCTCGTCGATGTCGACGCGGTGGTTGATTTCCTTGGCCATGCGGACCTCGGCCTGGCAGGCGCGGGCCCCGATGGCGTAGGCGGCGAAGCCGTGCTCGCCCTGGACGATGTTGTCGCCGGGCTCCAGATACACTTGGCACAGCAGGGCGAAGATCTCGTCGCTGCCGTCGCCGAAGGTCAGGCGCTCGGGCTCCAGCTTGAAGCGTTCGGCCACGGCGGCGCGCAGGATGCCGGCCTTGCCGTCCGGATAGATGTGCATCCGGTCGACGGCGTTGCGATAGGCCTCCTTGGCCTTGTCGCTGCTGCCCAGGATGTTCTCGTTGCTCGACAGCTTCACCGGATGGGCGATGCCTTCGACCTTCGACTTGCCGCCGACATAGGCATGGATGTCCATGATGCCGGGTTTCGGGACAGGGCGAGGCGCGGCGAAGCGATCGGTGGTCATCGGGTTACTCAGTCTAGAGACGCGCGTCTCTTACACGTCGAACTGTTCGGGCGCAGCCCCGATGACGCCCGTAAGGTCGCCGGGGGCGCGGGCCAGGCGCGCGTCATTGGGCTGGAAGAAGCCCGACAGCGAGAACAGCTTCAGGCCGCCGGCGTCGGCGATCAGTTCGGCGGCGACGTCGGTCTGGCTCAGGGCCTCGACGATGGCGGCGGCGCTCTTCTGCGAATCCGTGACCCAGAAGGTTTGGTCGCCGCCGGTGGGCTCGACCTCGACTTCGGCGACCGCGAGGGCGGCTTGCGGCCCCCAGGTGGCCAGGCAGGGCAGGGCGGCGAACACGCGCAGCTTGGGCTCGGCCAGCAGGCGGCCCCACCAGGGCGTGTCGGCGGCCAGCGGCAGGACGGCTACGCCCCAGGGGGTGCGAGCGATGGCCAGGGCGTCCTGGGCGGTGGGCAGGATCGACAGGCGCGGCGCGGTGCCGAAGCGCAGGCGGGTCAGCTCGACGGTGCGGGCGGCCTCGCGGCCTCCAAAGACGCCCAGGTGGTACGGGCCTTGGCGCGCCAGGTTGTCGGCCATGATCTCGCGCCAGATGCGGATGACCAGGGCGTTGCTGGCGCCGGTGCGCGGCGCCGCCAACAGCTTGCGGACGATCTGGGCCTCGCGGCCGGGGCGCAGGCCAAAGCCGGTGTCGCCGGAGGCGCGCTTGGCGGCCGCGACGGCGCTGGCCAGGCCGGCGCGCTCGTCCAGCAGCTTCAGGAGTTCAGTGTCGATGGCGTCGAGCCGCCATCGGACCTCTTCGAGAGACGGCGTGGCCACCGTCGCGTCGCTGCCCATGTTCTTCCCCGAAATTGGAGGCGGGACCATAGTCTTTGCCGCGAAACACGCAATAGCCAGCCTTCGCGGGAATAAAATTGCGTGATGGGCGATCGTTGCTCGTTCAGTAAACCGTCGGCGCGGGCCCTGTATCGAGGATGCCCAGATAGGTACGGCCGTTCTGGAACTTGAGGTCGGCCTCGATCACCGGCTCGGCGCCCATGGCCTGGGCGGCGGCCGCCACGGCCTGTTCCGGCGTCCTGATCGGCTGGCCGGGCATGGTCCGCTCCTTGAGCGCCGCGTTCAGCGAGCCGGTCACGCGGCCTTGGTTGTCGACCGACAGCACGCCCGACTTGATCTTGCCCTCGGCGTCGCCGGCCAGCAGCTGGCTCTGCTGCAGAGTGATCTGGCCGCCGGCCTCGCTCCAGCGCTTGACGGCGGCTTCCCAGTTGCGGCCGCGCAGTTGCGAGACGTGCGACAGGCGGGTCTCCAGCAGCATGGACGCGGTCTTGTCCTGGGCGATGCGGCCCAGGAGGCCCGTGAAGGCGGTCTTGGCGCCGTCGGCCTTGAAGAACACCGCGCCCTGGTCGTCGGGACCCGAGCGGGTGTGCAACTGCATCTTGTCGGCCGAGACCAGCTGGAACGGCTTGGCGTTGGCCGCAGGGGTGAAGGTCAGCTTGGCGCCCTCGACCGAGATGCGCGGCGGATATTCGGTGACGTGCGAGATGCTGGCCCGCAGCGCCTGGCCGGTGATGGTCACGTCGCCGGTCTCTGGCCGGGTCAGCACCACGCCCTGGTCGGCGACCAGCACCCAGTGGGTCAGGTCGAAGATCTCGGCCTCGCCCTTGAGGATCGGCGCGCGCACGGCCCAGCCGGTGGGCTCTGCCATGCGGGCGTTCGTCAGGTCGACATTCATGCGGAACGGGAAGCCGTGGAAGGTGCGGGCGCTCCACGACAGGTCATAGCCGCGCGACTTCAGGTCGGCCGCCTGGGCGTCCATTCGCTGCTCGGCCTGGCCGCGCAGCCAGAACCAGCCATAGCTCCAACCGCCCGCGATCAGGGCGGCAAGGATGAAAGGCGTGAATAGACGGCTGCGACGGGCTTTGCGGGACGGGGCGGCGTCGTTATGGGTCATGTATAGGGCGCGTCCAGTCGGGATCGAGAATGGGTTTGGCAGGCGACAGCGAAGATCGCTGGGTGTTCGGATATGGATCGCTCATGTGGCGGCCCGGGTTCCCGTTCATAGACCGAAGAACGGCCGTGCTCCACGGTCGGCGACGGGCCTTCTGCATCTATTCGGTGCATCACCGCGGCACCTACGAGCGCCCCGGCCTGGTGCTGGGCCTGGCCCCTGGCGGCGCGGTGCGCGGCATGGCCTATCGCGTGGCGGCCAGCGAATGGGAGGCGGTCTACGCTTACTTGCGCGAACGCGAACAGCCGACCGAGACCTATTTCGAGACCTGGCGCGACGTGAAGATCGACGGTGGCGGGAAAGCGCCGGCGCTCGTCTTCCTGTCGGACATGAAGCACAGCCAGTGGGCCGGGGCCCTGACCCTGGAGCAGCAGGCGGCGCTGATCGCCGGGGCCACCGGCCTGTCGGGACCGAACATCGACTATCTCCGCGACCTCGTCCTGCACCTGCGCGAGGACGGCGTGCGCGATCATGCGATGGAAAGGCTGCTCAAGATGGTCGAGGCGATCGAGGCCTAGTCGGCCCAATCCAGCCAGACTTGAAAGACGATGATTTCGCCCGACACGTTGGCGGAGGCGACGATCTCGCTGACGATGGCGTGGGAGTCCTTGGCGCGGTCGGACCAGGGACGTTTCTTTTCCTCGGGGTCTTGGCCGAAGAGAGAAAAGTCCGCGTCCGCGTACTGAAACCCGTCCTTGAGAACGTAGCCTTCGATCGTGTGGACGATGCGCGTGGCGGCCAGGCATTGCCCCGACAGAAGCAGCAGTTCCGCGCTGTCGAGATGCGCTCGAGGATCGGAGAGGCCGTTCTCGAAAACCTTGGCGACCTTGTCCTGATCCACGTTCAGATCCCGGAGTCTTCCAGCGCCTTGGTCGCGGTGTCGATCCGGGTCTGCAGCTCACGCATGAACTCGCCGCGCTTCAGGCCGGCGGGGATGGGCTCGAGGTAGTCGAAGACGATCGTGCCCGGCCTGACGATGAAGCCCTTGTTCCAGTGGCTGCCGCAGTTCAGGGCCAGCGGCGTGACGGGCATGTTCAGCTCGCGATACAGCGCGGCGATGCCGGGTTTGTACTCGCCGGGCTGGCCGACGGCGCCGCGTGTGCCTTCCGGGAAAATCACGATCTGGCGCGTCTCTTTCATGCGCTCGACGGCGTCGCGGACCAGCTTCTTCAGCGCGGTCGAGTGGCCGCCGCGATCGACGACCAGCATGCCGGCCTTCAGACCGTGCCAGCCGAACAGCGGCACCATCAAGAGTTCCTTCTTCATCACGAAGCAGGCGTCGGGCAGCAGGGCGAACTGGCTGAAGACGTCGAACATCGACTGGTGCTTGGGTGCGACCAGGGCGTTTCCGGTCGGTCGCACGCCACGCACCTCGACCTTGACGTCGGCCAACCAGCGCAGGCCCCAGATCAGGCCCTTGGCCCAGGTCGTCAGCGACCAGGTGTTGACGCGGCGCGGCAGGGGATAGGTGGCGATCATCAGGACCGCCGTCCCGATGGACCACAGCCAGAAGAACAGCTGGAACAGGAACGAACGCAGATAGATCAAGACGCTTCCTTCGCCGCCGGGGCGGCCTTCTCTTTCGGGCCGAGTCCTAGAAACGCCTCGCGGCCCAGGATCGCCAGGTACTTGCAGTATTCCACGATCATCCGCCGCGCGCTGATCGACGTCTTCCACCAGCGGTGGGCGTTCAGATCGGTCTTCACTGGATAGGGCGACAGCTTCACGCCGGGCATGGCGGCGGACAGCTCCAGCATCGAGCGCGGCATGTGGTAGTCGGCCGTGACGACAATAAGGCTCTGATAGCCCTTGGACTTGGCCCACTCGGCGGTCTCGCGGGCGTTACCCACGGTGTTGGCGGCGGCGAACCCTAAGTCCACGCAGCAGTCGTAGATCGGCTTGACGGCCTTGGTCACGGTCTGGACGTCGGCGCGGGTGGCCTCGCGGTTGACGCCGGAGATCAGCAGGCGCTTGCCCTTGCCCTCTTCCAACAGACGGGTGGCGGCCTCCAGGCGCACGTTCGAGGCGCCGGTCAGCACCACGACGCCGTCGGCGGTGGGCGGTTCGGGCGCGGGCGTCGACTGGTCCACGCGGCCGGTGAAGGCCAACAGGCCCAAGCCCCAGATCATCAGCGCTATCAAGAGCGCGGCCAAGGTCTTCACGGCATCTCCCCCACGATGCGCGACGCCGCCAGACGGGCCGAGAGGCCGGCGATCAGGGCCGCCACCACCGGCGCGGGCAGGGCGGCCAACAGATCGATCCAGGCCAACGGCAGAACCGGCGCAACCCCCGCGCCGCCGCCGAAATAGCGTGCAACGGCGCCGATGATGGCCGCGCTCGCGCCCCCCAGCAAGCCCGCCAGCGCGCCCATGGTCGCGAAGCGGTTCTGGAACAGGCCCGTGATGAAGCCTTGCTCGGCCCCGGAGAAGTGCAGCACCTCAATGACGTCGCGGCGGGCGGCCAGGCCTGCCCGCGTCGCGAAAGCGATGACGGCGGCCGTGGCGGCGGCGATCAGGGCGAAGACGCCCAAGGCCGCCAGGCGGGCCAGATTGGCGGCGCGCTGGATGTCGGCGATCCAGCGGCTGTGGTCGTCGACCGTGGCGTCGACGCCGGCGACCTTCAGGGCGCGGTCCAGGGTGTCGGCGGTCGGCGGGGTCTTGGGGTCCAGCTCCAGGGTCACCAGGCGCGGCGTCGGCAGGTCGTCGACCAGGGCCTCCTTGCCGATCCAGGGCTCGAGCAGGGCCTCGGCCTTCTCGCGGGTCAGGGCCTGGGCCTCGACCACGCCCTTGATGCCGGCCAGGGTCTCGGCGGCGCGGGCGGCGGCGCTGTCGGGCGTCTCGTTGGCGCGGGCGCGGACCACGACGGTGGCCGAGCCGGTCAGTTGGCTGGTCCAGCCGTGGGCGGCGCGGTTGGCGGCCAGGGCGGCGAAGCCCGTCAGGCAGGCCAGGAAGCACAGCACGGCGACCACGAACACCAGCGCCCCGTCACGGCTGTCGCGCGGCGGCAGCAGCGGGCCGGGCTTCCAGCGGGCGACCTGGAAGAACTCGCTCATTTGCGGCCCCCCACATCCACGAGGCGGCCTTGGTCCAGGTGTAGGGTCGGACGGGCGGCGCGGGCCACCAGGTCCTCGTCGTGCGTCGCGATCAGGACGGTGGTGCCCAGGCGGTTCAGCTCGACGAACAGCCGCAGCAGGCGCAGCGACATGGCCGGGTCGACATTGCCGGTCGGCTCGTCGGCCAGCAGTACGTCTGGGCGGTCGACCACGGCGCGGGCGATGGCAAGGCGCTGCTTCTCACCACCCGACAGGGTGGCGGGCAGGGCGTGCATGCGGTCGCCCAGGCCGACCCAGCTCAAGAGCTCGGCGACGTCTTCGCGATAGGTGGCCGGCTTGCGCTTGAGGATGCGCAGGGGCAAGGCGGCGTTGTCGAACACCGACAGGTGTTCCAGCAGCCTAAATTCCTGGAACACCACCCCGATCCGGCGGCGCAGGAACGGCAGGTCCGAGGTGTGGGTCAGGCTGACATCACGCCCGAAAAGCTCGACGCGACCCCGTGACGCACGGTGCGCCAGATAGATCAGCTTGAGCAGCGAACTCTTGCCCGCGCCCGAGGCGCCGGTCAGGAAATGGAAGGAGCCCTGGTCCAGGGAAAAGCTTATGTCCCTTAGGGTTTCGGGCGCTCGCCCGTACCGCATCGAGACGCCTTCGAAGCGGACCACCGGTAGGGCGTCATCGCCCTGTTCTGTGTCGATCCGCAAGGCGCGTCACTTGGGTTTCTGGACATCAGGGTTAAAATCAGCGACCCCCTTTAGGTGTGTGGGGAGCGTTCGATTCGCGGCCATGATACTGACCTGTCCGGAGTGCGCCAGCCGCTATTTCGTCGACGACTCCAAGGTGAGCGCGGCAGGTCGCGTCGTGCGTTGCGCCTCGTGCGGGAACAGCTGGACCGCACGTAGCGAAGAGCCGCTCGACCTCTTTGACGACCCCGAAACGCCGACCCTGGCCAGCCAGCTGGAGTCCGCCGAGCAGCTTCCCGAGAGCGTCGCCGCCGAGGCCGAGGAGCCGCCGGTCAGCGCCCTGCCGGGCGAGGAACTGCCCAAGGTCTTCCGGGCCCGCGCCGACGCCGAGCGTCGCCTGCGCGAAGCCACCGCCACGGGCGTGATCTGGGCCGGCATGGCCGCCGCCATGGCGGTGGTCGTCGTGGCCGCCCTGATCTTCCGCATCGACGTGGTCAAGATCCTGCCGGGCTCGGCGGGCGCCTATGCCGCCGTCGGCCTGCCGGTGAACACCGTGGGCCTGGTCATCGACCGCTCCAGCATCAAGGCCCAACCCTCGATGCAGGACGGCCATGCCGCCGTCACCATCACCGGCTCGATCCGCAACATCACCGAACACGCTGTCCTGTCTCCGCCGCTGCGCGTCGAGCTGCTCAGCAAGGACAGCAAGCGCGTCGCCGGCCAACTGGCTGCCGCCGCCGACGCCAAGATCCCGCCGGGCGAGGTGCGCCACTTCTCGATCACCTTCCTGGACCCGCCGCGTTCGGCCAAGGACCTGCAGATCGGCTTCGCCACCGAGCCAGGCGCCGCCAAGGCGGTGAAAACCGCCCTGAAGAAGCCCGAAGCCCACGGCGCCGAGCCTGAATTGTCGCTGCGTGGCGCACAAGAAGCCCCCGCCGAGCACGAAGCGGCTGGACAGGAACCCTCGGGACATGAGAGCGGGGAGGAAGCTCCTCCCCCTGCAGACTCTCACGAACCCGCACATCATGAATGACACCAAGAAACCCGAAGTCCTGATCTCGGAAGCCGAGATCGCCGAGCGGGTGCAGAAGCTGGCCGAAGCCATCGCGCCGCGCATCGACAACGACACCGTCGTGGTCTGCCTGCTGACCGGCGGCCTGTGGTTCGCCGCCGACCTGACCCGCGCCCTCTACAAGGCCGGCCGCGACGTGCGGTTCGACGCCCTGTGGCTGGCCTCCTATCACGACGAGCGCAAGAGCACGGGCCGCTGCGAAGTGCGCGCCGACCTGCAGCGTCCGCTGATCGGCCGCCGCGCCCTGGTCGTCGACGACGTGTTCGACACCGGCCTGTCGCTGTCGGAAGCCGCCCGCCTGGTCAAGGACGCCGGCGCCAGCGAAGTGCTGACCGCCGTCTTCGCCCGCAAGCCCTGGCCCAAGGATCGCGGCATGGAGCCCGACTTCGTCGCCTGGGAAGCGCCGGCGCGCTACCTGGTCGGCTACGGCCTGGACGACGAGGGCAAGAGCCGAGGGCTCCCCTACATCGGGGCTCTGGACTAAGCCGGAAAAGCAAAAGGCCCGCTCGATCGAGCGGGCCTTTTCTCTTTGGGGCTAGACCCAGTCCGGCACGAGGTCCCGCGCCAGCATCTCGTCATAGGTCGGCCGCTTGCGGATCACCGCGTAGCGATCGCCGCCGACCAGCACCTCCGGCACCAGGGGCCGGGTGTTGTACTCGCTGGCCATGGCCGAGCCGTAGGCGCCGGCCGACATGAATGCCACCAGGTCGCCGGCCGCGAACGGCGGCAGGGCGCGGTCGCGGGTGAAGGTGTCGCCGGTCTCGCAGACAGGACCCACGACGTCATAGACGGTCTCGCCGGCGCGCTTGATGACCGGGCGGATGTCGTGGAAGGCGTCGTACATGGCCGGGCGGACCAGGTCGTTCATGGCCGCGTCGATGACCAGAAACTTGCGGCCTTCCGGGCGCTCGTGGACGTGGATCACTTCCGACACCATCACGCCGGCATTGGCGGCGATCACCCGGCCCGGCTCGAAGGCCAGCTTGACGGGCAGGCCCTTGGTCACCTCACCCACCATGGCGGCGAAATCGGCGGGCGAGGGCGGTTCGGGATTGTTGAAGTACGGGACGCCCAGGCCGCCGCCCAGATCCAGGCGCTCGACCGACAGGCCTTCGCCCAGCAGTTGCTCGACCAGGCCCCGCATCTTGCTGAAGGCCTCGCGCATCGGCGACAGATCGGTGATCTGGCTGCCGATGTGGCAGGCCACGCCGATGGGCTCCAGCGCGGCGTTGTTGCTGGCGTTGGCGTACAGGCGCGCGGCCTCGGCGAACGAGACGCCGAACTTGTTCTCCGACTTGCCGGTGGCGATCTTGGCGTGACCGCCGGCCGCGACGTCCGGATTGACCCGGAAGGCGATCTTGGCGCGCACGCCCAGCTCGGCGGCGACCTGGGCGATCAGGTTCATCTCCGGCTCGGACTCGACATTGATCTCGGCGACGCCGGTCTTCAGGGCGAACTCGATTTCGCGACGGGCCTTGCCGACGCCGGAGAAGACGATGCGCTCGGGCGGGATGCCGGCGGCCAGGGCGCGGCGGACCTCGCCTTCCGAGACCGTGTCGGCCCCGGCGCCCAGGTCGCCCAGCACCTTCAGCACGGCGACGTTGGAATTGGCCTTCACGGCGTAGGCGACCAGCGGGTCGACCACGCCGGCGGCGACCAGGGCGTCGCGGAACACGGTGAAGTGCCGCTCCAGCGTGGCGCGGCTGTAGACATAGACGGGCGTGCCGACCTCGGCCGCGATCTTGGCCAGGGGCACGCCTTCGCAGGCCAGGCCCTCGGGGCCGTACTCGAAGTGGTTCAATTGAGTCTCTTAGTTGGGCGTGGCGCCGGGGAAGCCCTTGGCGGACGGGCCGCCGAACGGGTCCTTGGTGCCGGGCAGCGGGGCGGCGCGGATGGTGCGGTTGCTGGTGGCCGGGTCGCGGACTTCCTGGTCGCCGCCGGCGCGGGCCGGCTGGTTGGCCTGGGCCGAGGCGGCGCGGCGTTCAGCTTCCCAGGCGGCCTTCTTGGCCGGGTCCCACATCGGGGCCGGACGCTCCAGGGCGCCTTGCTTGCCGCAGGCGGCGGCCGTGACGGCCAGGGCGGTCAGCGCGAGGATGGTGACGGGACGCAGCTTCATGCGAGGATTTCCTTCCAACGCGCGATCTGGGCGCGGACCTGGGCGGGGGCGGTCCCACCGTAGCTCATGCGGCTGGCCGCCGAAGCGGCCGGAGTCAGAACGGCGTAGACGTCCTGGGTGATCCGGGCCTCGATCGCCTGGAACTGTTCCAAGGTAAGATCGGCCAGATCGACGCCAAGACCCTCGGCCGCCTTTACGGCGGAGCCTGTCACGTGGTGAGCGTCGCGGAAAGGCATGTTCAGCGTCCGCACCAGCCAGTCGGCCAGGTCGGTGGCGGTCGAGAAGCCCGCGCCGGCCGCCTTGGCCATGTTTTCGGTGTTCGGGGTCAGGTCGGCGACCATGCCGGCCATGGCCAGCAGGCTCAGTTCCAGGGCGTCGAAGGCCTCGAAGGTCGGGACCTTGTCTTCCTGCATGTCCTTGGAATAGGCCAGCGGCAGGCCCTTCATGACGACGGTCAGGGTCGTGAGCGAGCCCAGGATGCGGCCGACCTTGGCGCGGATCAGCTCGGCGGCGTCCGGGTTCTTCTTCTGCGGCATGATCGAGCTGCCGGTCGTGAAGGCGTCGGTCAGCTTGATGAAGCCGAACATCGGCGTCGTCCACAGCACGATCTCCTCGGCCAGGCGCGACAGGTGCGTGGCGGTGATCGAGGCGGCCGACAGGGCCTCCAGCGCGAAGTCGCGGGCCGAGACACTGTCCAGCGAGTTGGCGGTCGGGCGGTCGAAGCCCAGGGCCGTGGCCGTCTGCTGGCGATCGATCGGGAAGGGCGAGCCGGCCAGGGCCGCGGCGCCCAGCGGGCACTCGTTCATGCGGGCGCGGGCGTCGCGGAAGCGGCTGGCGTCGCGGCCGAACATCTCGACATAGGCCATCAGGTGGTGGCCGAAGGTCACCGGCTGGGCCGGCTGCAGATGGGTGAAGCCGGGCATCAGGGCGTCGGCGTAGACCTCGGCCTGGGCCAGCAGGGCCTTCTGCAGCGCTTCCAGCTGGGCGGCCGAGCGGTCGGCGGCGTCGCGGACCCACAGGCGGAAGTCGACGGCCACCTGGTCGTTGCGCGAGCGGGCGGTGTGCAGCCGGCCGGCGGTCGCGCCGATCAGCTCGCGCAGCCGCGCCTCGATGTTCATGTGGATGTCTTCGTACTCGTCGCGGAACGGGAAGGTCCCGGTGGCGATCTCGTCCTGGATCTTTGCCAGGCCGCCGAGGATTTCCTCGCCATCGCTGCTTGAAATCACGCCCTGGTTCATCAACATCCGCGCGTGGGCGCGGGAACCCGCCAGGTCTTGCGCCCAAAGGCGCTTGTCGAAGCTGATGGAGACGTTGATCGCCTGCATCAGTTCCGCCGGCTTGGCCGTGAACCGACCGCCCCACATGGCTTGGCCCTGGCTGTTGGCCTTGGGCGTATCGGAGGCGTTGTCGGTCATATGAGCGAAGTCCAATCGGAGGCGGCGGCCAAGAAGCGCAACCCTGTGAGGTTGGCGCTGGGCGGCGTCATCCTCGTCGGCGTGGCGGCGGTTCTATACGTCATCGCCACCGCTTCGTTCAAACCCTCAGGACCCGCCGACCTCACAGAATTCAAGAAAGGGACGCTGGTAAAGCTGGATGTGCCCGCCACGCCGCGCGCCGCGCCGACCACCGTCTTCACGAGCCTGGACGGCAAGCCGACGACTCTGGCCGATTTCAAGGGCCGCGTGGTGGTCATGAACCTGTGGGCGACCTGGTGCGCGCCGTGCAAGGCCGAGATGCCGACCCTGGCCAAGTTGCAGGCCGCCTATGCAGCCGCGCCGGTGACCGTGCTGCCGATCAGCGTCGACCGCGACGGCGACCTGAACCTGATCAACGAGGAAATGGCGGCCAACCCGCCGCTGAAGACCTATCGCGACCCGGGCTATAAGCTGTCGTTCGCCATGGAGCCGCGGGCGGCCGGCTATCCGACCACGGTGATCTATGACCGTCAGGGCCGCGAACGCGCCCGCATGGCGGGGCCCGCCGACTGGTCGGGTCCGGAAGCGCGCGGCATCGTCGAGAAGCTGCTGGCCGAGAAGTGATCGACCCGGCCCTCCTCGAACCCCTGGCCGACGACGCCTGGCCGGCGCGTGAGCGTGACCGGCTGGGCGGCTGGCGGCTGAACGCCTCGTCCGGCCGCTCGATGCGGATCAATGCCTGCTGGCCGTTGGGGGAGCCGGACAGGGACCCGGAGGCGGCGCTGGACGCCGCCGAGGGCTGGTTCGCGGCGCGAGGCCTGCCGGCGCGGTTCAAGCTGACCGACGGGGTCGTTGCGCCAGCCGACCTGGCCGAGCGCCTGACGGCGCGGGGCTACGCGGCCACCAAGGAGACGGTGGTCATGCTCGGCCCGACAGGCGGGGAGGGGGATCAGGACCTCCGCGTCTCTTCCGCTCCGGATGCGACGTTCGAGGCGGTATTCACCGCCACGGCCGGCGATCCCGAGGACGGCCGCGAGCGACTGGAGGCTCTGGGGCGCATCCCCGCCCCGGCGCGGTTCGCCCGGCTGGATATCGACGGCGCGCCGGCGGCGATCGGGGCCTCGGCGATTGGCGGCGGCTTCGCGGGGATCTTCGGTATGCGGACCACGCCGGATCATCGCCGCAAGGGCCTGGCGCGGCGTGTGCTGCGGGGCCTGCTGGCCGAGGCGGGCGCGCTGGGCGCTGAGCGGGCCTGGTTGCAGGTCGAAGCGGACAACGCGCCGGCGATCGCGCTGTACGCCGACGAGGGCTTCGAGCCGGCCTATCGGTATCGGTACTGGACGCGCTGAGCGGTCCTCTAAGACCTCCATCTTCCTACCCCACGATCGTCTTCCTGGGCCTCGTGCCCAGGATCCATGGCGCGGCTTGGCGCTGCCTTGGTCGGCGAGCGCCGCCAGCGTGGGGGCTTCCTGTAAATCCGCACCGGCTGAACCCTGGGCCCTAGGCACAAGGCCTAGGGAGACAATGGGAGAGTAGGGGGCGCTCCCACCGCTCTCGAAAGATCATCGTTCGATAGACTAGTTTACAAAACAAACTTGTTGATCCATGGTGCGGCCACCTGAAGAGGGGAGCCAAGCCATGCACGCGCCACTCAGCGCCACCGACCGTTCGACCGCCGCCCAGATCGGTGGCCGCAACGCCCCGATCGGCGCCTTGCGCGCCTTCATCACCCTGCTGGTGATCGCCCACCACACAGCGCTGGCCTACCACCCGTACGCGCCGCCGCCGAAGGCGTTCGACGCCCAGCCGATCCTGTGGACGGCGTTCCCGGTGGTCGATCCGCAGAAGTTCGGAGGGTTCGGCCTCTTCACCCTGGTCAACGACATGTTCTTCATGTCGCTGATGTTCTTCATCTCCGGCCTCTTCGTCGCCGACGGCCTGCGGGCCAAGGGTGACGGCGGGTTCCTGAGAGGGAGGGTCCTGCGCCTGGGCGCCCCGTTTATCCTGGGCGTGGGGCTGCTGGCGCCGCTGGGCTATTATCCGGCATGGCTACAGGCGGGCGGGGCCAATTCGCTCCCGGCCTTCGCGGACGCCTGGAGCCACCTGCCGTTCTGGCCCAGCGGCCCAGCCTGGTTCCTGTGGGTGCTGCTGGCCTTCGGCGCGATCGTCACCGCGATGCACATCGTGGCGCCCGGCGTGATCGACGCCCTGGGCGGCCTGGCCAAAGGGGTTGAGCGCAAGCCGGTCCGGTTCTTCTGGGGCCTGGTCGCGCTGAGCGTCCTCTTCTACCTGCCGCTGGCCATGACCACGCCGTTCGGCCACTGGAGCATGTGGGGGCCCTTCCTCTTCCAGACCGCCCGCATCGGCCACTACTTCGTCTACTTCCTGGCCGGGATCGCCGTCGGCGCGGCTGGCGTCGGCTATGGCCTGACGGATCCGGAAGGCAAGCTGGCCAAGCGCTGGTGGCTTTGGCAGCTGACCCCGATCCTGCCGATCATCGGCGGCGTGGGGACCATGATCGTGGCCTTCTCGCCCAACCCGCCGCCCCGGGCCATCCTGGACGTGGTCGGCAGCGTCAGCTTCGCCCTGGCCTGTGCGACGCTGTCCTTCGCGGCCCTGGCCACCTTCCTGCGCTTCGTCCGCAAGACCGGCCCGGTCGCCGAGAGCCTTCAGGCCAACGCCTACGGCATGTACCTGGTCCACTACGTCTTCACCTCGTGGCTGGCCTACCTGCTGCTGCCGCAGAGCTGGGGCGGCCTGGTCAAGGGCTGCGTGGTGTTCGCCGGGGCGGTGGCGCTGAGCTGGCTGACGACGATGGTCCTGCGCCGCGCGCCGCTGTTGGGACGAATCCTGTGACCGGTCATGATGTGACGCTGAAGGGGGCAAGGCCCATGAACGACAAGCTGAAGACCGCTCAGGACGACCTGGCCTTCCTGCGCGGCCTGGCCGAGGGCAGCAACGAGCGGGGCGGGCTGGGCGTGGCCGGCGGCGCGCTCTACGGCTCGGCCGGGGTGCTCTATGGCGTCCAGACCCTGAGCTATTTCGTCCAGGAGAAGGGCCTGATCAGCCTGGGGGTCACCGGGAACATCGTGATGGCCTGGGCGCCGACGGCGATCTTCCTGATCCTGATGACCATCGTCATCATCATCGATCGCAAGAACCCCCAGCGCGGCGTCACCAACCGCGCCGTCAACGCCGCCTTCTCTGGGACAGGCATCGCCAACCTGGCGCTGGTGCTGGTCTTCGCCTCGGCCGCCGCGCGCAACCACGACTTCCGCTATTGGCTGTTCCATCCGGCGGTGGTGTTCATCCTGCAGGGCGCGGTCTGGTACGTGATCTTCGTGCTGCGCAAGCGGATCTGGATGGCGCTGGTCGCCATTGGCTGGCTGGTGTCGGGCGTGGCCATGGGGATGCTGATCCACCGCGCGGACCTCTATCTGGCGATCGCGACCTTCGGCCTGTTCGTGCTGATGGGAGCCCCCGGCTTCTTCATGATGCGCCAGGCCCTGCGGCCGGCCGCCTGAGACGATCGTGGCCGGCAAGTTCGACATCAGCGGGCTGGACGACGTCATCCATGGCCGGGTGCGGCTGGGGATCGTCGCCTATCTGGCCAGCGCCGAGGTGGCCGACTTCACCGAGCTGAAGGACCTGCTGGAGGTCACGCAAGGCAACCTGTCGGTCCACCTGCGCAAGCTGGAAGAGGCCGAGTATGTGCTCATCGAGAAGAGCTTCGTCGGCCGCAAACCCCTCACCCGCGTACGCCTGACCGAGGCGGGCCGGGCGGCCTTCGCCAGCTACCTGAAGGCCATGAGCCAGCTGGTCGAACAGGCGGGCGGCGGAAGCTAGAAGCCCAGTTCCGCCCGCAGGGCTTCGGGCGACATGCCCGCTGCTCGCAGTTCCCGCAACGTCTCAGCCTTGTCGCGCTTGGCGTAGCGCTTGCCGTCCGGACCCATCAGCAGCCCGTGGTGGCGGTAGGTCGGCGTCGGCAGGTCCAGCAGGGCCTGCAGCAGGCGCTGGATGTGGGCGGCCTCGAACAGGTCCACGCCCCGGATCACATGGGTGACGCCTTGCAGCGCGTCGTCATGGACCACGGCCAGGTGGTAGGCGACGCCGACGTCCTTGCGGGCCAGAACGATGTCGCCGGCGGTCTCGGGGCGCGCTTGGATGACGCCGGTCTCGCCATCGGGGCCGGCGCCTTGCTCGACGAAGGTCAGGGTCTCGAACCCGCCCAAGGCCTCGTGCGCCGCCGCCAGCGACAGCCGCCAGGCGAAAGCCTCGCCGCGCTCTAGGCGCTGGACCTCTTCGTCAGCGGGCAGGGGCGTGCCGACATACGGAACCGCCGGCTCGTGCGGCGCGCGGCCGATGTCGATTTCCTTGCGGGTCTTGAAGCAGCGATAGACCAGGCCGCGTTTGCGCAGGGTCTCGATGGCGGCGTGGTAGTCAGCCAGGTGCTCGGACTGCCGACGGGCGGGCTGTTCCCACGCCAGGCCTAGCCAGGCCAAGTCCTCGAAGATCGCCGCGTCGTACTCCGGCCGGCAGCGGGTGGCGTCGATGTCCTCGATGCGCAGCAGGAAACGACCGCCGGCTTCGCGCGCGGCCTGAAAGGCCGTGAGCGCCGAAAACGCATGGCCGCGATGCAGGTAGCCCGTCGGCGACGGGGCGAACCGGGTGACGAAGCTCACGCGAGCCTCAAGCCTTGTCGGTGAACTTCGCGAACATCCCCAGGTGCTCGAACACGGCGCGCAGGAAGGCCTCTTCGCCGCCCAGCAGTTCCTTCAGCGGGGCGAACTGCTTGAAGCCGATCATCTCGGCCAGGCCGTGGCCGGCGCACCAGGCGGCGATGGTCGCCAGCTCCAGGTCGATCTCGCTGACGCCGCCGCCGGCATTCTCGTCGATCGTGTTGCGCACCTGGCAGTAGGCGCCGTCGTCCTTCAACTGGTCGGGCAGGGCGTCCTTGTCGCGCGAGCGATCGTACATCACGCGGTACAGGGCCGGGTTGTCGCGGGCGAAGCAGACATAGGCCACGCCCAGATTGGTCATCCGCGCGCGGGGATCCTCGGTCGAAGCGCGAGCGGTCGACAGGGCCACGTCCAGCTCGTGCCAGCCCTCGTGGGCGACGGCTTCGAGCAGCTCGGCCTTGTCCTTGAAGTGGTGATAGGGCGCGGCGGGACTGACTCCGGCCTCGCGCGCCACGGCCCGCAGCGACAGGGCGGCGGGGCCGTCCGTCTCGAGGATCTTGCGTGCGGCGTCGACCAGAGCGCGGCTCAGGTCACCGTGGTGATACGGGCGGGATTCGGCGGTCGCGGTGCTCATCGGCCTCACTCTAACCCCACCTTTCTAAAATTTCATCCAAACGCTGTAAAGATCATCTTGACGGCGTTTAGATATGCGCTATCTAAGCATCGTCCAGATTGGTTCAGCCAATCGCCCGCTGGGGGCGAGGACAACAAGAGAGGGACTATCGTCATGCAACGCACGCTCAACGCCTTTGAAACCGCCTTCGACCGTCTGGCCGCCGGCTACTTCCTCGTGATCGCCCTGGGCGTCGCCGCCGCCGTCGTCGGCGTGGCCATCTAAGTTCGATTGCTCGCGAACGGCGGGCGTGTGTTCTGATCCCCCGGAACCGCCCGCCGCCGCGTTCGGCTTGAACCGCTCCGAAGACGGAGCTAACCAAGTCAGGACGCGTTAGGCCTCCGACGCCGCATCACCGTCGCGCGTCCCAGGCTTTCTCCATGATCCAAGACTTCTTCCGATGAGCGTCGCCTTCACGAAAGAGGGCGACAGCGAGGCCTTCGCGGCGGACCTGCCCGATCGCCCCATCTCAACCCATCCCAACCTGGTGACGCCCGAGGGGCTCGATCTGATCGAGGCCGAGCTGGCCGCCGCGCGCGCCGCGTACAGCGCCGCCCAGAGCGCTGGTGGGGCCGCCGATGGCGACCGCACCGCCATGGCCCGCGCCACGCGAGACCTGCGTTACTGGTCCTCGCGCCGCGCCACCGCTCAGCTAATGGAACGCGACCCGGCCAAGACCGTCGTGCAGTTCGGCGACCGCGTGACCTTCGAGCGCGAGGACGGCCGCGTGCAGACCTTCCGTATCGTCGGCGAGGACGAGGCCGATCCCGCCCAGGGCTCGGTGTCCTATGTCGCGCCGATCGCCCGCGCCCTGCTGGGCAAGGCCGTCGGCGACAGCTCGCCCGCGCCCGGCGGCGAAGTCGAGATCACGCAGATCGGATAGTTCAGCAAGTTCCGGATTGTCAGAGGCCGCGGGGCAGGGTCCCTTGCGGCAGATGTTCGTTCCGCCGACTGCCCAAGCCCTCCTGGAAGCTCGCAAGCACCTGGCCGCCGTCGACCCGGCCCTGGCCGCGCTGGAGGCCGTCACCCCTTCGTTCGAGTGGCGCGTCAGCCTGGGCGGCTTTCCCGGTCTGCTGAAAATGGTCGTGCAGCAGCAGGTCAGCCTGGCCTCGGCCGCCGCCATCTGGGCGCGGGTCGAGGCGGGGCTGCCGGACATGACGCCCGAGGCGGTGATCGGCCACGAGGACGCCTATCTGCTGACTCTGGGCCTGTCGCGCCCCAAGGCCCGCTATGCTCGCGCCCTGGCCGAGGCGCACGTCACCGGCGCCTGCGATTTCGACGCTTTGCCGGGCCTGTCGGACGAAGAGGCCATCGCCGCCCTGACCGCCATCACCGGCATCGGCCGCTGGACCGCCGAGGTCTATCTGATGTTCACGCAGGGGCGGCTGGACATGTTCCCCGGCGGCGACGTCGCCTTGCAGGAAGCCATGCGCTGGGCTGACCGCGCCGAGGTGCGGCCGAACGAGAAACAAGCCTATCAGCGTGCGGAGCTTTGGCGGCCCTACCGGGGTGTCGCCGCGCATCTGCTGTGGGCCTGCTACGGCGCCGTCAAAAGACGCGAGATCGCGCCTTTCTAAAGCCCTTCAGCGAGATGTCTTGGTTCTGTCGCTGACATGGCCCATCCTTTCCATGCGTTCGGGGATGAATGGCGATTCCCAGAATTGCGTAGGAAGGAGGCCCGTCTTCAGTCCTGTCGCGTACCAAATCAGCCGAGGCGCTGAACGTTTCGACGTTCGCCTTGAAGGGGGGCTCTAATGCAGGTCCTCACGCGTCCACCGTCGGGCATGCCGGCCCTGGTGCTCAACGCCGACTTCCGGCCTCTTAGCTATTATCCGCTGTCCCTCTGGCCCTGGCAGGAGGTGATCAAGGCGGTGTTCCTGGATCGTGTCGACGTCGTGGCCAGCTACGACCAGGTCGTCCATTCGCCATCCTTCGAGATGCGGCTGCCCAGCGTCGTGGCGCTGAAGCAGTACGTCCCTCAGGAGCGGCCGCCGGCCTTCACCCGCTTCAACCTGTTCCTGCGCGACAGCTTCAGCTGCCAGTATTGCGGCTCGCCCGAGGACCTGACCTTCGACCACGTGATCCCCCGCTCGCGAGGCGGCCGGACCACCTGGGAGAACATCATCACGGCCTGCGCGCCCTGCAACCTGGCCAAGGGCGGCCGCACGCCGCGCGAAGCCGGCATGCAGCCGTTTCACCACGCCCGCCGCCCGTCGATGCACGAGCTGCAGGAACGGGGCCGAAGGTTCCCACCGGGCCGACTGCACGTCAGCTGGCTGGACTATCTGTACTGGGATATCGAGCTGGAGGCGTAGCGCTCCACACAGCAAAACGGCCCGGGCTATCTTTGAGGAGAGGCGTCCCGGGCCGTGGCTGTGAGGCGGAAGGGGATCAGACCGCCTGAGCTGCACCATAAAATGCGGCGCTATGGCGAAGGTTCCGGCTTGGCGCGGAAAATGTTTCAGCGGCGCAACATGGGATGTGTCGGGCGCTGAACGATGCAACCCGAACCTCGACCAATGGGTTTTTACAGCCGAGGCAAAAGCCACGGGAGGTTACCCATGAACCGCAACACCACCGAAGACGGCGACAAGCGCCACTTCACCCACGGTACGGCCGCGTCCACCGCCGACATGGCTTCGGAAGGCAAGGTCCGTCCGGAAGATCGCCACATCGACGCGCCGCACGCGCGTGAAGCCAAGCGTCCACTGGCCGACGGCGAGAAGCACGACCAACTGGCCGGCAAGGTCGCCCAATCCGAAAGCCGTCAGGAAGCGCTGCTGGATGAAGGTCTGGAAGAGAGCTTCCCGGGCAGCGACCCGGTCAGCGTCAAGCGCATCACCTAACTAGCGCGCGGGAAATCGGCGGGCGGCGCGTTCGGCGAAGCTGAGCACGACGCCCGTCTCGGCTTCGGGTTCGACGATGGTCGGCTCAAAAGCTACGAGCGGACGCCGGCGCGGCTGGCGACGGTCGAGAGCGGCGATCTGGTCGAAGGTCAGGTCGCCTTGCTCGCGGGCCATCTTGCGGACCGTCTCGATCATGCTGGCGCCGTAGATGGTCAGGATGCCGGCGGCGTCAGCCAGCCAGTCGGGAATGTTGCCGTCGCGATGGGCGATGACCTGCGCGACCTCGACACCCGCGCCCAGCACCAGGGCGGCGATCATCAGGTCGTTGCGGCGCATCCGCGGAAACGCCAGGAACGAGACCGCCAGCAGGCCGCCGAACGCGATCGCGTGGGCAGCCTTGTCGTTCAGGCCAAAGATCGCCTCGGCCCCCTGGAACGGACCCAGGGTCAGCACGGCCACCGCCAGGGAGCCGACCACCAGCGTGACGCGGGCGGCGGTGACGAAATGAACGGGCTTGAACATGAGACGCGACCTTCGGAAGGAACGTGTCGGTCCTAACAGCGAAGGTCGCGCCATTCGGTGAATGGACAGGGTTAGCGAGACCCTACTTCTTCTCGGCTTCCGCCTTCTTCTTGGCTTCCTCGGCCGCCTTGGCGGCGTCTTCCTGGGCCTTGGCCCAGGCCTGATACTCTTCGAGATAGGGCGGGCGGCGCAGGATCTTCGAGGCCGGGTCGACGATCACCGGAACCGTGTCGCCCACGGCCACGCGGCCGGTTCCGTCGGCCATCGGCACGGTGACCAGCTTGTCGCCGACCTTGACCTCGACGGGCAGGGGGAAGGGTTTGTCCTTCGGCGCTTTCCACTTCAGCACCAGGTCGCCGCCTTCGCGGGTCTGGATCAGGTCGGGCAGCGCGGCCTCGTACAGATAGACGTCGAAGAACCAGCCGTAGTCCTTGCCGGTCACCTGGTTGACGATCTTGATGTAGTCCTTGGTGCCCAGATAGTGCGGCGCGAAGTTGCCCGGCTTGGGATCAGGCGTGCCGTAGACGGCGATGCGGGTGATCTTGAAGAACGTCTCGTCGCCCAGCAGCTGCCGCAGCGTGTGCAGCATGTTGGCGGCCTTGTAGTAGATGTCGTTCCCGGGACCACGGTCGCCGTTATAGACGTCGTCTTCCTTCAGCTGCTTGCCCGACACGATCGGGAACCTGTTCTTGCTGTCGACGCGCATCTTGTTCAGCCGCGCCATATATTCCATGTCGCCGTGCAGCCATTGCGACATCAGCGGCTGCATGTAGCTGCCGTAGCCCTCGTGCAGCCACATGTCGTCGTTGTCGGTGTTGGTCAGCTGGTTGCCGAACCACTCGTGCGCGAACTCGTGCTGCAGCAGCCAGTCGAAGCCGTAGATCTCTTTCTTGTACTTGTTGCCGTAGGCGTTGATCGTCTGGTGTTCCATGCCCAGGTGCGGGGTCTCGACCACGCCCATCTTCTCGTCACGGAACGGGTAGGGGCCGATCATCTGCTCGTAGAAGTCCAGCATCGGCGTGAACTCGGCGAACAGGCCCTTGGCCTTCTCGGCATTGCCCTTCAGGTACCAGAACGCCATCGGCACGGTGTCACCGAAGCGGCTCTTGTACGTCCCTGACAGCTCCTCGTAGGGGCCGACGTCCAGGGCGATGGCGTAGGTGTTGGGGTTCTTGGTCTGCCAGTTGTAGGTCCGCCAGCCGTCCTTCTCGGTCATGCCCTTGAAGACGCCGTTGGCCGGGGCGACCAGCGGGGCGGGAACCGTGATGTGCAGGTCCACCAGCTTGGGCTCGCCCATCGGATAGTCGATGCAGGGCCAGAAGATGTCGCAGCCATCGCCTTGCACGGCGGTGGCGATCCACGGCTCGCCGGTCTCGGTCTTGCTCCAGACGAAGCCGCCGTCCCAGGGCGCGCGCTTGGCCTCCAGCGGGACGCCGGCATAGGTGACGACCACCGTCACGGCCTTGCCCTTGGCCACGGCCTTGGGGAGCTTGATGGTCATCCGACCTTCGGGGTTGGTCCAGGTGGCCGCCTTGCCGTCGACGGTCAGCTTGCTGATCGCGAACACGCGGTCGAAGTCCAGGACCAGGGTCTTCAGCGCCGACTTGGCCGTGAAGGTCAGGGTGGCTTCACCCTCGATCGCCTTCTTGTCGGGCAGGATCTTGAACTTCAGGTCGGCGTGGTCGAAGGCCAGGGCCTGCTGCTCGGCGGGCATGGCGCCGCCGGTCTCGAGCGACAGTTCGCTGGTCTTGAGCGGCTCGGCCGCCCAAGCAGGCGAGAAAGCCGCCGTGGAAAGCGCGAGCAGCGACGCCGCGCAGGCGGCGAGGTTACGGAAGGACAAGTGGGCGACTCCCCAACGCGATGACGTATTGGGGCGTATCGGTAGGCCCGGCCGGGCCAAACGCCAAGCTTCAGATCTTCTCGCTGATCTTGATGGCCGCGCGGCAGCCGGCCTGGATCACGGCGGTGAGCAAGGGATAGGCAGCCGCCTCGTGTGCGCCTTCCTCGATGGCCAGGTCGCGGTGGGCCAGCTCGTCGTCGCGGAACTGGGTCAGCTCGGCGGCGAGTGCAGGATCACGGTCCTTCAGCTCTTCGATCTGGCCGGCATAGTGCTTCTCGATCACCGTCTCGACGGCCTCGGTGCAGGCGTGGGCGGCCTTGTCGCCCAGCAGGGCGGTGCCCGCGCCGAGCGCGAAGGCGGCCGCGCGCCAGACCGGCGACATCAGGGTCGGGCGCACATTGCGCTCGGTCAGAAGCTCGTTGAAGCGCGAGAGATGAACCTGTTCGTGGCCCTCCATCTCCTTCAGCTGGTCGGCGATGCGCTCGCGGCCCGGCGCATGGCGCATGACTGCTGCCTGGCCGCGATAGATGTGCACGGCCGCCAGTTCGCCGGCCTGGTCGACGCGCAGGATCTCGGCGAGACGCGAGGCCAGCGCGCCTTGACCGGGGCGAGGGGGAACCGGGCGAGTCATTACAACGTCTCCGCCTTGCGCAGGCCCGCCAGCGCCGACCAGACGGCCAGCTTCAGCGAGACCAGGGCGTTCCAGCCGGCCATCGACAGGCCCAGGAACACCCAGGCGGCCTTGTCGCACATCGGCGCCTTGACCTGCATCGTGCCGTTCAGCATGGCCGAGAGGTTGGCGGCGCTGGCCGCGCCGCTGCCGGTGCAGGTGGTCGGGCCCGGCCACCACTTCCACTCGACGCCGGCGTGGAACACCGCCAGGCCCGCACCGTACAGGAAGATCGCGCCCAGCAGCAGGTTCACCGGCTGGCGCAGGCGCGCCCACAGCGGCGTGCGCTGCAGGATCACGCCGATCAGACCGACGGTCCCGGCGACCCAGTAGACCTCCCGCGCCTTCAGGCACAGGTGGCAGGGGGCGAGGTGGCCGAAGGTCTCGAACGAATGGGCGATGGCCAGCATCAGGGCGCTGGACAGGAAAGCGACCAGCGGCCAGTGGCGCGTGACTAGGTCATAGACCTTGCCGATCAAGCTCGGCGTCGCGGCTTCAACCGTCGGCGCGGGACCGCGCACAGGCGTGGCGGCCAGCGTTTCGGTCTTGTGGTCTTCGTTATTCGTCATGCGGCGCAAGCTCCACCATGTCCGCCCCCGCCCAGGAGATGGCTGGCGGTGAGGCCGATGACAAGGAGGGCGATCAAAAGGCCGGCGAACAGGGCCAGGCGACGCTCGACGATCGGCAGCAGGGTCGGGCCGAACTTCTTGATGATAAAGGCCACCAGGAAGAAGCGGGCGCCGCGCGTCACGGTCGAAGCGACGATGAACACTGGGAAGCTGAACGCGGCCAGGCCCGAGGCGATGGTCACCAGCTTGTAGGGGATGGGGGTCAGGCCCTTGGCCAGGATCACCCAGACGCCGTACTTGGCGTACCAGCACTGGAACTCGGCCAGGCCGCCGGCGTGGCCGGTGGCGGCCATCATCCACAGGCCGAAGTCGCGCAGGAAGTAGCCGATCGCATAGCCGAGGCACCCGCCCAGCACCGAGGCGATCGTGCAGATCAGCGCGTAGTTCCAGGCCTTTTCCGGCTTGGCCAGGCACATCGGAGCCAGCATGACGTCCGGCGGGATCGGGAAGAACGAGCTCTCGGCGAACGAGACCGCGAAGAGGCTCTTCGAAGCGTGTTTGGAAGCGGCCAGGCCCATGACCCAGTCGTACATACGGCGCAGCATGCGGACTCCGAAGAAACGTGTGAGCCGTAGCTAGCAGGGCCGGGGACGCTTGTCCGCAAGGATGTCGGCGCGCGCGGCTTCCCGGCCCACGCGCGCCTCCATTCCGGTTAAAACTTCAGCGCTAGGGAGACGCTGTAGTTCCGGCCGGGCTGGCTGTAGCCGTCCTTGACGGTGGAGTTGTCGGCCAGGCCGCGCGCGTCGGCCCACCACCAGTACTTCTCGTCGGTCAGGTTGAAGACGCCGCCGCGCAGGGTGACGTTCTGCGTCACCGCCCACCAGGCCGTCAGGTCGCCGACCGTGAACGAGGGCGGGGTGAAGCAGTTCAGCGGCGAGCTGCCGGGGACGACCCCGGTGCACAACACGCCGGCGCGGCCGGCCGACTTGCGGTCCGAGTGGATAACCGAAAGGTCGCCGCCGAACTTGCCCGACGGCGCGCGATAGGCGACGCCGCCCGTCAGCTTGACCGGGTCGATCGAGGTCAGCGGCGTGTTGACGCCGTTCGAACGCGAGGCGCCGCGGGCATAGGAGGCGGCCGCGCGGGCGGTGAAGCCATAGCCCAGGTCGAACGAGCCCTTGGCCTCGGCGCCGCTGATCTTCACGCCCGACAGGTTGACGTACTGGTAGACGGCCGGGTTGGTCGGCGTGAAGTTACCCGCCACCTGCACCTGCTCGATGAAGTCGTCATATTCGCCCGTGAAGCCGGTGACGGCCACGCGCCAGCCGCCGCGGTGCAGGCGGAAGCCGGCCTCCAGGGTCTTGCTGGTCTCGGGCTTGAGGTCCGGGTTCGAGATCGAGCGGTAGTTCGAGATCGGGTTGGCGAAGCCGGTATTGACCTGCGACGGGGAGGGGGCCTTGAAGCCCGCCGCGACGTTGGCGAACACGGTGACCAGGTCGGTGGCGTCCCAGACCAGACCCAGTTTCGGCGAAACGTGTGTGTCGCTCTGGCCCGACGAGGCGATGGTGAACAGCGGGTCCGACTTGGGGTCCAGCTTGTAGTAGTCCAGGCGCACGGCCGGATAGATAGTCACGCCGCCGGCGGTGATCTCGTCCTGCACGTACAGGCCGGCCAGGGTGAAGTCCGTGGTCGGGAAGGCCTTGGCGGGGAAGGTCTCGCCGGCCGGCGGCACCGTGCCGTCGCGCGTGCCCTTCTGGCGGGTGATCGAGGCGTCGCCGCCCCAGACGACTTCGTGCTTGAACGCGCCCTGGTCGAACACGCTGTGCAGCTCGACGGCGGCGCCCAGCACGCGGTTGTCGAAGGTGGCGTCGCGGGTGCGGTCGGCGGCGGTCGAGCGGTCCTCGGCCGAGAACTGGCGGGTCGTGCTCTTCTGCCAATACAGCGAGGTGCGGGCGGCGTTGATCAGGCCCTGGCCGTTGTCGAAGCGGTGGTCCAGGGCGACGCGGTCGCGCTTGACCCGGTCGAAGGCGGTAAGGCCGATGACGCTGGTCGAGGCCAGCGGCGGCTTGGCGATGGCCGACAGCACGTTCCAGTCGACGTCGCGGTCCATGTGGTCGACGGTCAGGCGGAAGCGGTTGTTGGCGTTGGGGCTGTAGACCACCTTGCCCAGCACCGAGTTGGACTGGTTGTCCTCGGGGTTGGCGGTGGTCCGGTCGGTGTTGGCCGAGCCGTTGGTCCCGGCCGTCTCCTGGCCCTCGCCGTCGCGGCGGGTATAGGCGACCAGCGCTTCCCAGCGGTCGGACTTGCCGGCCAGCACCAGGCTCTCGGTCCAGCTCTTGTCGGCCGAGGCGTAGCCGACGCGGGCGCGGCCGGCGAACGTCTGGTCGCCCTTCAGGATGTCGGACGGATCCTTGGTGATGAAGGTGACCGAGCCGGCCAGGCCGTCGGCGCCGTACAGGGCCGAGGCTGGACCGCGCACGATCTCGACCGACTTCAGGATGTCGAGGTCGACATAGTCGCCGCGACCGGTCGACTGGGCACCGAAGGCGAAGCCGTCGGGCACGCGCACGCCGTCGACGACGATCAGCACGCGATTGCCTTCCAGGCCGCGGATGTTGAAGCCGGCATTGCCGTCACGGCCCGTCGAGGCGCCGGCGGCGGTGAAGCGGGCAGGGGCGTTGCGCACCGACACGCCCGGCTCGTCGCGGACCAGGTCCTTGATGTCGCGAACCAGGCCGTCCTCGATCTCTTCCGACGAGATGACGCTGACGGTCACCGGGGCCTGCGAGACGGTCTTTTCCGAGCGCGTGGCGGTGACGGTGACCTTGTCGACTTCGGCGGCCGAGTCGGCGGCGGTGTTGGCGTCGGCGGCGTAGGCGGCGGTGGCCAGCAGGGCGGCGGTCGAGGCGGCCGCCAGGGCGGCCAACTTCAGGCGAGACATCGATATCCCCTCGATGGTGCTTCTGCGAGTTAATCGCAACTTATGGCGATGGCCCTAAGGCCGGTGGGGGCATTGGTCAAGCTATTTGCAATTGATTCTCAGAAGTAATCGCAATATGCCGAGGTCGCCGCGACTGGAGCGGCGCCTGGGGTGTTCCCGATGATCCGTTCTCTCCGCGCTGGCCTGCTGGGCGGCGCGCTCCTGCTGGCCCTGGCTGTTCCGGCCGCCCAGGCCCATTCGCCCTATCTGCTGCCGACCGTATTCGACGCCTCGGACCGCAAGATCGTCACCGTGGAGGGGGCTTTCACCGAGAGCTTCTTCACGCCCGAGGTGGTGATGAAGTCCGACGCGTATGCGGTGGTCGGTCCGGACGGCGTGCGCACCGCCATCACCCCGACCTATCTGCGCCAGCTGGCGGTGTTCGAGGTCGCGACTGAAGCGCCCGGCACCTATCGCATCACCACCGGCCAGCGCGGCGGCCGCACCGCCAAGGCCGCCCTGGTCAAGGGGCAATGGGAGTTCTTCGAAGGCGCCAAGGCACCGGCCGACGCCATCGACATGCAGAGCCTGACGACCGCTGAGGTCTATGTCACCCGTGGCGCGCCCAGCGACGCGGCCCTGGCCCCGACCGGCAAGGGCATCGAGTTCAAGGCGATCACCCACCCCAGCAAGATCGTCACCGGCCAGGACGCGGTGTTCGAAGTGCTGTTCGACGGCAAGCCGGTGGCCAACCAAGCGATCGAGTTCGTCGCCGCCGAAGATCGCTACGCCGATGCCAAGCCGGCCCCCAAGACCGTCACCAGCGACGCCAACGGGCGCTTCGCCGTGAAGCCGGACCACTCGGGCCTCTACCACATCCAGACCCGCTATCGCCTGGGCCCGGCGGCCGCCGGCCAGCCTGGCCACAGCTACACCTACGCCCTGACCTTCGAATCCCTCCGCTAGGACGACACGCCATGAAGACCCGCATCATCCTCGCCGCGGCCATCGCGGCTTCGCTGGCCGCCGGTTCGGCCCACGCCGCCTCGCACGCCCGTGACACCTTCATCAAGGAGCAGGACCAGAACGGCGACGGCGTCGTCAGCAAGGACGAGTTCGCCGCCACCCGCACCATCCAGTTCGCCAAGACCGACGCCGACAAGAATGGCTCGCTGTCGCAGGCCGAGTACGTGGGCGAGTTCAAGGCCCGCCTGGAGAAGAAGCTCGCCACGGACGAGCGCACGGCTGAAAAGAAGGACGAGGAGCGCGTTCGCCAGCTGCGCCAGGCCGACGTACGTTTCGGCGTCCTCGATAGCGACAAGAGCGGCGCCATCACCCGCGCCGAGTTCGACTATTCCGGCTGGCGGATGTTCAACCACCACGACACCAACAACGATGGTGCGGTCTCGGCCGCCGATCCGGTCAAGGAAGACCAGCAGGACTAAGCTCCAGGATCGCCGCGCCGCCTTTCGGGGCTCCTGCTTGCAAGGCGCGACGATCGGGGTGGGGGAAGGGCGGCGTGTCGCCCAACTTGGTTTTTCGGCGTTTCGTGGCTATGACCGCCCGCTAACACGGGCCCGTGGCCCAGACTGAAAGCTTGAAGACCATGAGCGACACGCCTCCCGACCGCCTCTCGGTGAACCCGGACAGCCCGTACTATGACGCCGACCTGCTGGAGCGCGGTATCGGCATCCGCTTCAAGGGCGTCGAGAAGACCAACGTCGAAGAGTACTGCATCAGCGAGAAGTGGGTGCGGGTCGCGGCCGGCAAGACCGTGGACCGCAAGGGCAACGCCATGACCCTGAAGCTGCAGGGCGAGGTCGAGGCCTATTTCCGCGACACCGCCGAAGGCTAAGGGTGGCCGACGCTGATCTCCAGGCCATGGCGCGCGACGAGCTTTCGCGCGCCGTGACCCTGCGCTGGCAGGACCTGCGCGGCATCGTGCCCTGGGGCGACACCTTCGAGGGCATCTCGCCCGCCGGCCGCTATGTCGAGGTCGAGCGCAGCTACATCTGGGCCTCGGACGAGGGCGGCGACATCCTCTGCGAGGTGACCGTCTATGGCGGCCCGTCGCGCTATAACGCGGGCGAACGCGTCTCCAGCATCATTTATCGCCCATCCTGAGCACCTTGGCCGTGCATCGATAACGCTGTTGCGTTAACCATAGGGCGCGCCCGCCGACGGCGCGACGTGTGGGGCTCAGGGGGATCGCCGTGTACCAGTCAGAATTTCCGGTCGAGACGCCGATACCGGTCTTCGACCCGACCCTGGTGTTCCTGCTGATCCTGGCGGGCATGGCCATCGCCGGCCTGGCCTTCTTCGCCGGCCGTCTGACCGGCCGGGGCGACAAGGGCGAGAAGCAGAGCGACGTGGCCAAGATCATCCACGAGGCCGTGAAGGCTAAGTGCGTGGCCGCCTCCAGCGCCCATTCAGGCGAACTGATCGTCAAGACCCAGGACCTGATCGACGAGGTCAAGCTGCGCGTCGGCCCGCTGCTGGCCTTCGGCGGTCCCTGCGCCAAGGCCTTCGACCATCTGGGCAAGGCCATGAAGGGCGATCCGCCCGAAGAGAAGAAGAAGGACGACCACGGCAAGGGCGGCGACAAGCACGGTCATGGGCACGGTCACGGCAAGGACGCCCACGGCCACGATTCGCATGGTCACGGCGATTCGAAGGAGCACGACGCGGCGGCCATCGGTCTCCTGACCCGCAACGTCACCATCGTCGCGCCCCAGACCGTCGTCATCGCCAACGCCCCCAAGCCCGACAAGCCGCACGACGATCACGGCCATGGGCACGGCCACCACGACGACCACAAGGAAGAGGCCCCCAAGGTCCTGGACCACAAGGAGTTCATGCAGCTGCTGCGCCTGGCCGTGGCCGAGTTCTCAGACTTCTGGAACCGTCCCAACTGCCTGCGCGAGATCGAGGACTGTCAGAAGGTCCTGACGCAGACCCAGCCGCTGCCCAAGCCCAAGGTCCGTTATTCCGAGCGCGACTGATCCCCGGAAAAACACGTCCGGGGGCATGAGAACGCTAATCAGGAAGGCGAGACGACTATTCGCTGCCCAAGCGGCGTGCGAAAGTGCCTGTTCGTGCAAGTGAACTCGTCGGGGCGTTGAGCCTTGGACGGGGGACGCCCAAATCAAGAGTACGCGCGGGCTCGGCAGAGTCGTCAGCGTGAAACGGACTGGCGAAGGCCGCTCCTCCATAAGGCGGCTACGCCTGGGAGGACGAAAGGAAGGACATGACCGCGACGGTCTCTCCGATTACCCCTGGCGCATCCGAGGCGCCCGAACCCGGCGTAAGCCTCGTCGACTACGTTCCTTATCGCCTGGCCACGGCCTCGGCGGCGGTCAGCCGCCTGATCGCCCGGGCCTACGAGGACCGCTTCGGCCTGACCATCCCGCAGTGGCGGCTGATGTCGGTGCTGGCCGAGGGCTCCTTGACCCAGCACACGGCCGTCAGTCGAACGGCTATGGACAAGGTCCGGGTCAGCCGCGCGGCCCAGGAACTGGTCGTCCGCCGCCTGGTGGCGCGCACGACGGTCCGCTCGGACCGCCGTTCGCACACACTGGAACTGACCGCCGCCGGCCGCCGCCTGTTCGCCGAAATCGCCCCCCTGGCGCTTGCGTATGAGGCGACCCTGCTGGCGGGGCTCGCTCCCAGCGAGGTGGCGATGTTCAAGCGCCTGCTTGACCACCTGGAGACCGCCGCCATCCAACTGACCGGCGGCGAGACGGTTTCTCCGCCGCATGGCATGGAAGACTAAGCACGGGCTGGAATTCGTATTCGGCCCCTGCTAGGAAGGCGGCCCTTCGCGGCGACGCGAAGCCTGCGGGCGTGGTGAAACTGGTAGACGCGCCGGACTCAAAATCCGGTTCCGAAAGGAGTGTCGGTTCGACCCCGACCGCCCGCACCATATCTTCTGGTTGCCTTTACGGCGACCAGTGCTTGATCACCAGCTGCGTCAGAGCGGCGATCAGCAAGCCCCAGCCAAAGCTCATGAACGTGCCGATGATGATGTACTCCGTCGCCTTGCGTGACTTGGAGTCCTTCACGTCTCCGAACCGCAGGATTGATTTTGCGGTGATGAGAAAGCCGACGCCGGCCGGCTGGTTGATCAGGACCAGCAACATGACCAGCGCCCGCTCCAACAGGCCGATATAGAAGCCGCCCTGGTTGAGGCCACGGATGTTGCTGCGGATCTGGGCGACGAAGCGCGTGGTCGCCTTGCGGATGACGATGGCCCCGACCTGCAGGTTGACGATCAGGCCGCTCAGCAGGGTAAGGCCGATGAGATAGACGGTCTGGCCGTTCGCCGGCAGATGCGCCCAGAACCCGTCTCGCCAGGTCGTGGGAAAGGCGATGGCCAGGCTGGCGACGACCGCCAGATGGACGGCCTGGTCGAGGGCGAACGTCCAGAGCCTGTCCTTGAGGACGTAGGTCTTCACTGCGTCCATCGCCAAGTGCGTGCCGGCGAGAATGCCCAGCAGAAGCCAAGGCGCCGATCCCAGAGCCACGGCGGCGACCGTCACGACGATCACGAGGTGGAGCAGCAGCATCAGCGGATTGCGCTTGCGTTCGACCATCCAGTTCGGCTGCAACGGAAAGTCGGCCAGGATGTGCGCGGCGGTGAGGGCGAAGAGGGTCTTGTCCATCAGCGTTCGCTCTTCGACAGGCTGGAAAGGCTGTCCTGATGCAGACAGGCGTCAGCGCCTGTCCGGCCTTGGCTTTTAGCGGCCATCATGGGACGGGCGCTCCGGTGCGCCAATCCGTCTTCTCGAAGACGGTCAAGGCCTCGCTAAGCAGGCGCCAGTTGGCCGCCTCGAGGATGTCGGTCACGGACTGTTTGCGGATTGGGGGGGTCAAGGCCTGGCCGATCGCCTCGTGCGTGGCGTCGGTCATCAGCAGGGCGTGGGCCACGACCTCGGCCTGTCGCCGCGTCCAGGAGCGGGCAAGGCCGCCGCATAGTTGCAGGTTGAGGGTGAACCAGGGCCGCACGAGCGCGAACCTGTCCGGCAGGTCGCCTGTCAGATCGAAATAGGTCGTCATCCGGTCGAGCTTCCGGCCCGAGAGCAGAAAAGCTTCGCCGGTGGAAAGCGAGATGCGCTGGTGGTCGATGTTGTCGACCGTGCCGAGGCCGATCGAGATGCGGGTGTCGACATCGGCCGCGGCGCGTAGCTGCGCCCGGATCACCAGCGCGGTCCGTAGCGCATGGGTTGGATCGCCGAGCAGCAGCTGCCAGGCATCGCCGCGAAAGAACTCCAGGGCCGCGAGCGGATGCAGGGCCAGGGCCTTCTGGCTGTACGCCGCGGCGTCGGCGGCGACGCCGCGCGCGTCGGCCAGCGTGTCGACCGAGAGTGTCGTGGAGCGGATTAGGTCGCCGGTCAGAACGGCATAGAGCGAGGGAACCGCCACACGGAGATCCTTGGCAGGCAAAATTGCCTGTCTAGCATCTGACAGGCGATATTGCCTGTCAAGTCGCTCGCTCGGCCGCCTCGACCTTCTGCACTAGACCTCGCAGCAGCCCACGGCCCTTCATCCAGGCGCCGTGGCCGCTGTCGACATTGATGTGCCCGGCGCGCCCCAGGTCCACGAACTCCGACCCCCAGCCGCGCGCGAAGGCCTCGGCGCGGTCGAGCTCGACATATGGGTCGTCGCGGCTGGCGACGACCAGGCTGGGGAAGGGCAGGCGCTGGCGGGGGATGGGCGAGAAGCCGACCAGCAGGCGACCGGCAGGGCCCTCGCGATTGACGTCGGCCGGGGCGACCAGCATGGCGCCGCCGACGCCGCGTCCGCCGGTGACCTGGGCGAAATGGGCGACGAGGGCGCAGCCCAGGCTGTGGGCGACCAGGATCGCGCCGGGGCGCTGGCGGACGGCCTCGGCCAAGCTGATCATCCAGTCGCCCAGCAGCGGGCGCTCCCAGTCCTGCTGGTCGACGCGCTCGGCGCCGGGCAGCTCGCGCTCCCAGTGGCTCTGCCAGTGGTCGGGACCGGAATTGTAGAGGCCCGGCACGATCAGGATCGGCGGGTCCTCGCGGTCGCCGCGATAGGGCTGCGAAGGTTCGAAGGCGGAGGAGGCGGGCATCATCATGCGAAACTCGGAGGCTGGGCCGTCGATCCGCAGATAGGCCCGGTCCGCCCCTTCACTCAATTCATATCAATTCGATAGGAATTCAGAAAAGCTGGGGCGAGACCGGGGTTTCAGGCTGGAACCCTAGGCCGCGATCCTGTCGCCGCGATGCAGCGGGTCAGGCAGGGGATCGCCATCCTTCACGAACTGCAGCGACACCGAGTTGATGCAGTAGCGCAGCTTGGTCGGGGCCGGGCCGTCCGGGAACACGTGGCCCTGGTGGCTGTCGCAGCGGGCGCAGCGGGTCTCGATACGGACCATGCCGTACGAGGTGTCGCGGATGCCCAGCACGTGGTCTTCGGCGAACGGGGCGTAGAAGCTGGGCCAGCCGGTGCCGCTCTCGAACTTGGTCTCGTGCTTGAACAGCGGCAGGCCGCACAGGCGGCAGGCATAGACGCCGGGGTTCTTCTCGCCCAGCAGGCCGCCGCAGAACGGGGCCTCGGTGCCGTGATGCAGGAGAACGCGGGCCTCTTCTGCCGTCAGATCGGCCTCCAGGCGTTGGCGTTCCGGCTCCGTCGGCGGCGAAAGGTCGAAACCGGCGGTTGAAAGGGTGGCTGCGTCTGTCATGAACGCCAATGTAAGCGTTCGAACGTTGAACCGGTAGCGCGTGGCAGCCGAAAGTGGACGCCGGTTTCGACGTTTGCCACGCGCCACTTTAAAAATGCCTGTCCCAGAGGGACAGGTGGCTAGGAGCTTCCCATGACCATCGCCGTCGCATTCCTGCAGCCGGGCTGGGCCGATTGGGAGGCCGGCGCCGTGTTGGCGCTGCTGCGCGAATATCTGAAGGTGCAGATCGAGGTCGCGACCCCGACCGGCGATCCCGAGACCTCGATCGGCGGCGTGCTGGCGGCGGCCGACTACCGCTTCGACGATCCTGTGCTGAGCGACGCGGACGTCTACATCCTGATCGGCAGCGACGAATGGGCCAAGGGCGAGAACCCGGCGATCTCGGCGCTGATCCGCCAGGCCTTCGCCGACGGCAAGCCGGTGGCCGGCATCTGCGCCGGCACGACGGCCCTGGCCCATGCCGGCCTGTTCGACGGGCGCAAGCACACCTCGAACGGCGCCGAGTGGCTGGCCGAGCAGGTTCCCGGCTATGTGGGCGCCGACCAGTATGTCGACAGCGCCAAGGCGGTGGTCGACGGCAAGCTGGTCAGCGCCTCGGGCCTGGCGCCCGTGACCTTCGCTGCCGCCGTCGCCCGCCTGATCGCGCCCGAGCAGGAAGAGATGATCGCGGGCTACCTGGCGATGTTCGCCCGCGAGCACTCGGATCAATAATTCCGGTCTTCCCGGCGAAAGCCGGGACCCAGATCGTATGGCTGTGAGGCGAACGCAGAAGCGCCCGCGATCCTGTCCGGAACGCGGGCGCTCTTGCATCTGGGCCCCGGCTTTCGCCGGGGAAACGGAGATTATTTAAGCGCCGCCACGCCGATGCGGGCGACCTGGCCGTCCTGAACGGCCGTGCCGCCCGAGACGCCGATGGCGCCGACGATCTTGCCGTCGACCAGCAACAGCTCGCCGCCCTCCAGCGCCATGGCGCCGGTGAAGATCGAGTTAAGCGTCCCGGCCTTCACCGCGTCCTGGAAGTAGGACGAGGGCTTGCGGAAGTTGGCGGCGGTCTGGGCCTTCCCGAGAGCGACTTCGGTCGAGCCGTATTGCGTGCCGTCCATCTTCTCGCTCAGCACCGGCTGGCCGTTCGGCTCCAGCACGGTGATGACCATGGTCCAGCCGTTCTTGCGGGCTTCGGCCTCGGCGGCGGCCACCACGGCCTTGGCCTCGGCCAGGGTGATCACGCGGCTGGAATAGGGGGGCGATACTGGAACCGGCGGCTGCGCCGTCTGGGCCAGGGCCGAGCCGCCGGCCAGAGCGAGGCTGGCGGCGATCAGGGCGAACGTCTTCTTCATGGCAGGACGACCTCGTCGTTCAAGGCGGTGTTTTGCGGTTGTGTGGTCACGATCCGGACGCGCAGGCCTTGGGCCTTCACGCCGGCCGGGATCTTCAGCTTCACCGAAGCGGTCTTGGGCAGCAGGTCGAGCGGAGCCTTCAGGGCCGGGGTCGGCGCGCTGGCCAGCACCTTGCCGGCCTGATCGACCAGCTCCAGCTTGGCCGCCGCGGCGTCCTGGGCGCCCAGGCTGTGAACCTTGGCGGTGATGGCCGAGCCCTTCACCACGACGTCGCCACGACCGATGCCCAGGTCGGCGCGCTTGGCCGGATCGTCGCCCGCCGTGGCCAGCTTCATGTCGATGACCGTCGTCTGGCGCGGGGCCAGGGTGACCTTGGTCCCCAGGCTGCGCTCGAAGGCGACGGTGCGGGTCGAGGCCGAACCGTCGATGGCGTCGTCGCCATTGGCGTCGAGGCCTTCGGCGAGGCTCCATTGGCCCGGCGCGACGTTCCAGCCGGTCATGGTCGCCGTCACCGGCTTGTCGGTGCGGTTATAGGCGATGACCTTGAAGCCGGTCTTGGTCGCGTCCTTGACCAGCAGGGCGATGTCCGTGCCGTCGGCATTGTCGAAGCGCCAACTGACCACGTGGCCCGGGGTCATCTGGCTACGCTTGTTGGCGATGCCGCCCAGGCGCGTGCGTTGCAGGATGTCGGACGGCAGCTCCACACGGTCCGACCACCAGTGGCCTTCCGTGTGCATGTACATGTGCTGGGCGTTCCACTGGATCTCGTCGGCATAGAGGTCCTCGAGGAAGCTCTTGTCGCCGGTCAGGTTCCAGGCGGCATAACGGTCCAGGGCGTTGCCGCCCTTCTTGGCCGAGGCGACGATCTGGTCCTTGTTGGCCTCGCCCAGCTTCAGCTCGGTCAGAGCGTTGTCATTGATGCTGCCCAGCGAGCGGATGCTGGCCTTGCCGATGCGCCACTTGATCGGGGCCAGGTACTTGGCGTCGCCGGTCAGGCGATAGGCCGACCAGAACACCTGGAACGGACCGTCCGCGCCCGAACCCTGCAGCACGGTGCCGCCGCGCTCGGCGTCGGTGCGCCAGTTGATCTCGTTGGGGTACGAGCCGTCCTTGGCCACGTGGGCCAGGTAGCCGTCGGCCAGGCCGATGACGGTGGCCTTGGCGGTCGGGTCGCCGTTGTAGTCGCTGATCAGGATCGACGGGTGGACGACGCCGAACGAGTACGGCTTCTGCCACTCCCACGGGCCTTCGCGGTACGAGATCTTGCCGCTGTACCAGTTGGTGTTGAAGTGGACGTGGCCGGCCGGGTTCTTGTCGATCACCCGGGGCAGGGCCTTCACGGTCGTGAACAGGCGCTCGACGGCCAGCGGGTCGCCGTAGTTGACGTACATCGCCTCCGAGTTGGAGTTGATGCCCTCCTCATAGGCGTGCAGTTCGTCGGTCACGATGGTCGAGAGACCGTCGGTGAACATGCCGTTCTTGTAGACCGCGTCGGTCAGGCGGTTCAGCGAGTGGGTGATCTTGTCGGGCTGAACGCCCATCAGCGCCACGCCCGGCCACTGCTGCAGCAGGTCGGTGTCGTCCGACAGGCCGCCGCCGAAGTCGCCGAAGTCGGACTGGCGCTCGTCGATCCACCAGTCGATGAACTGGCTGACCAGCTTCAGGTCTTCCGTCTGGCGGTAGGCCCACAGCGGGGTGTTGTCGGTCGGCTTGGGCTGATCAAAGGCCGGCCAGCCCTGGCTGCCATAGGTGATGTCGCCCCAGTATTCGCGGCCGATCTGATTGTCGGGATCGACCTTCAGCAGGTCGGTGATGTCGGCGTACAGGCGGCGATACAGGCCCTGGCGCTTGGAGGTGGTGTGCTCCTCGACCAGGAAGGCCCAGTTGTCCTTCACCTGGTTCAGGCGGTCGGCGATGTGCTCGGCCTTGGCCTTGTCGCGGTCCTTCAACACCAGCCGGATCTTGGCGCCGTCCAGGGCCTTGGGCCCGAAGTCGGCGCTGTCGGCGGCGATGGTCAGGTACAGGCTGTCGGCAGTCATGATGCGGTCGCGCATGTCCAGCCACACGGTGCGGGCCACGCCGGCCTTCACCGAGACGCTGACGTCGATCATGTTGCGGCCCGGCCAGATCGGATCCTTCACCTGGATGTTCAGCGGAATGACCGTACCCGCCGCGCCGGGCAGGGCGGGGATGTCGATCGCCACGCCGTCCAGGCCGTCGCGGGCGTTCTCCCAGCCATAGGCCCAGTTGCGAGCCAGGGCCTTGCCGGCCGGCGCGTCGCCGAAGCCCGACGGGATCAGCACGTGGACGATCGGCAGGCCCGGCGCCTTCAGGTCGCCAGCGGGGCGCGGACGGGTCGGCGCGGCATCCGGAACGGCCACGACGGTGGCGCGCTCGCCCGCCGGGTGGCGGCCGGCGATATAGGCGTTCAGGTCGGCCAGGTTCAGATAGTCCGGCGCCACGTCGGCGCGGACCGTGTAGGTCATCTTGAAGGCGTCCTTCGGCTCGGCCCCGGCCGAGACGTTGTAGGCCCAGATCTCTTGGATCGGGGTCTCCTGCGCCACATTGGTGAAGGTTAGGACGCCGCCCTTCAGCGGCTGGGCCAGGGTGTTGACGGTGCGGGCCTGGTCCTTGGCGCGGACGCCGACGCTGGAACCCTTGTCGCCGGCCTTGGCGGCCCAGGTCAGGTCGCCATAGGCCGGGCCCTGGATCTCGAGGCGGTTGATCGGCTCGTCGGGCAGGGTCAGGGTCAGGGCCTTGCCGCCGTCGACATAGACGTTCCAGTCAGGCAGCTGGAAGTAGTCGTCACGGCCGGGCAGGCGCGAGCGGTTGTAGACGCCGGGCCAGGTGGTCTCCTGGATGCCGTCGTTGGCGCGCCACATCCATTCCTTGATGTCCTTGGCGTCGGCGAACTCGACCTTGCGGATCGTGGTCTTGGCGTCGGTCAGGAGCGGCGGGGAGGCGAGGTTCCAGCCATAGCGCTGCTTCCAGGCGGCGTGGACGGCGGGATCGGCCAGGGTCGGGACCGGCGCTTCGGCGGCCGGGGCCTCGTTGCGGGCCAGGGCGGCGATGGCGTCGGCCGCCAGCGGGCGGTCGTAGACGCGCAGCTCGTCCAGGTCGCCGCCACGGGTGAAGTTGTAGCGGCTCTGCACCTGGTGCGGGGCGATCACGCGACCGGCTACGCCGAACTGGTCGAGACCGGCGTCATAGACCGCCTTGGTCTCCTTCTTGGCCGCCAGCTTGCCGTCGACATAGAGCTGGACGCCGGTCGTCTCGTCCCAGGTGAAGGCCAGGTGCGTCCAGGCGTCGGCGGCCGGGTTCTTGTCGACCTTGAACGACACGCGAGTGCGCGCCAGGCCGTTGTCGGTGACGAAGGCGTCGAAGCCGTGGCCGTTCCAGTCGATGCGCAGGAACGCCATGTCCCAGCTCGAATGGTCCGCATAACCGACGCGGAAGATCACGAACGGCGCGACGCCGACCGGATAGCCCGAACGCCAGAAGAAGGAGAGGGTGCCCCGCTGGGCCTGGATGTTGCCGGGCGCGTTCCACGAGACGATGCCGTCGTCCTCGGCGTGGAAGCCCTTGCCGGCCTTGCCATCGATCGGCGTGACCTTGTCGGCGAAGTTGGGGACGGGATCGCCGGCGGCGACGTCGGCCACAAGACCCTTGTCGCCCGACATCTTGAACAGCAGCGTCGGTTCGGCCGCTACAGCCGCGTTGGCAAGGATCAGCGCGCAGGCCGAACCCAGGAAAATCGCCTTCATATGGACCGTCTCCTCCCGATGGCGGACATCACGGAACCATACTCTCGGTAACCGGTGTCATGCCTGGGCGCAGGTGTAGCGCCGTAAGGGCATGCTTGCAAACCCGGGTGGGCCTGATAGGCCGTGCTGCAAAGCACAAAAGATACGGGCGGAAGTTGCCATGTTCTCGAAGATCCTGATCGCAAACCGGGGCGAGATCGCTGTTCGCGTGATCAAAACTTGCCGTCGGCTGGGGATCGCCACCGTGGTGGTTTATTCGGACGCCGACGCCGGTTCGCTGGCCGTCGAGATGGCCGACGAGACCGTGCATATCGGCGCTTCGCCCGCCGCCCAGAGCTACCTGGTCGCCGACAAGATCATCGCCGCCTGTAAGGAGACGGGCGCCCAGGCCGTGCACCCGGGCTTCGGTTTCCTGTCCGAGAACGCCGGCTTCGCCCAGCGCTGCGCCGACGAGGGCATCGTCTTCATCGGTCCCAACCCCGGCGCCATCCAGGCGATGGGCGACAAGATCGAGAGCAAGAAGTTCGCCCAAGCCTCGGGCGTGTCCTGTGTGCCCGGCCACATCGGCGAGATCGCCGACACCGCCGAGGCCGTGACGATCGCCGAGCAGATCGGCTATCCGGTGATGATCAAGGCGTCGGCCGGCGGCGGCGGCAAGGGCATCCGCGTGGCCTGGAACCGCAAGGACGTCGAGGAGGGCTTCCCGGCCGTCCGCGCCGAGGCCAAGGCCAGCTTCGGCGACGACCGCATCTTCATCGAGAAGTTCATCGAGAGCCCGCGCCACATCGAAATCCAGGTGCTGGGCGACAAGCACGGCAACGTGGTCCACCTGTTCGAGCGCGAGTGCTCGATCCAGCGCCGGAACCAGAAGGTCATCGAGGAAGCCCCGTCGCCGCTTCTGGACGAGGCGACCCGCGCCGCCATGGGCGCGCAGGCCGTCGCCCTGGCCAAGGCCGTCAACTACGACAGCGCCGGCACGGTTGAGTTCGTGGCCGGCCAGGACAAGAGCTTCTTCTTCCTGGAGATGAACACCCGCCTGCAGGTCGAGCATCCGGTCACCGAGCTGATCACGGGCCTGGACCTGGTCGAGCAGATGATCCGCTCGGCCTACGGGGAGAAGATGGCCTTCGAGCAGAAGGACCTGAAGATCAACGGCTGGGCCATCGAGAGCCGCATCTACGCCGAGGATCCCTACCGCAAGTTCCTGCCGTCGATCGGTCGCCTGGTCCGCTACGACCCGCCGGAAGAGGGCGACCACGGCGCCTACACCATCCGCAACGACGCCGGCGTCCGCGAGGGCGACGAGATCTCGATGTACTACGACCCGATGATCTCCAAGCTGTGCAGTTGGGCCCCGACCCGGATCGCGGCGATCGACGGCATGGGACGGGCGCTGGAGGACTTCCACATCGAGGGCCTGGGCCAGAACATCCCGTTCCTGGCGGCCGTGATGGACGAGGACCGCTTCCGGTCCGGCAATCTGGCGACCAGCTACATCAAGGACGAGTTCCCGGAAGGCTTCCACGGGACCGCGCCGACCTCGGAACAGCTGGACATCCTGACCGCCGTCGGCGCGGCCATGCAGCGGGTCTATGCCGCCCGCGCGCGATCGTACGCCTCGGGCCTGGCCGGTGCGCCGCGCGCGGACTGGATCGTGGCCGTGGGCCACACCAAGCGCAGCGTGAAGGTCAGCGGGGAGGGCGACATCGCCGTCGAGATGCTGGACGAAGGCCGTACGCTGATGCTGACCGACATCGATTGGCGTCCCGGCAAGCCGGTGTTCAAGGCGACCCTGGACGGCAAGGCCTTCACGGTCCAGGTCGCTGCGGCCGCCGAGGGCTTCGACATCCGCCACCGCGCCACCAAGGCCCGCGTGCTGGTCCTGACCCCGCGCAACGCCGAACTGCACGACAAGCTGCCCGAGAAGCAGGCCGCCGACACCTCCAAGCTTGTGCTGTCGCCGATGCCGGGCCTGGTGGTCTCTATGGACGTCACCGCCGGCCAGCAGGTCCGCGAGGGCGAGGTCGTCTGCGTGCTCGAGGCCATGAAGATGCAGAACATCATCCGCGCCGAGCGGGATGGCGTCGTGAAAGCGGTCAACGCCAAGGGCGGCGACCCGGTCGCGGCCGACGAGGTGCTCGTCGAGTTCGCGTAGCGGTTCTTGTGCTGCATCTTGAGTTGAGTCATGCAGGAGCATGACCCGGCTCACGATCAGCGGCGTCCTGGACGTCTACTTCTCCTGGAAGGGCCGGATCGGCCGCGCCGAATTCTGGGCGTTCGGCGTCGCGCTGAACATGATCTGGTTCTTCGGGACCCTGGGTTTCGCGTGGACGCCCGCTCCGATCAGGATGGGCCTGATCCTGGTCTGGTACGGGCTGTTTCTGTTCGGGTCGGCCGGCCTGCTGGTGAAGCGGGGCCATGACCGGGGCCGGCCCGCGGCCTTCTCGCTGGCGATCCTGATCGCGCGCTCCGTTGCCTGGTTCTTCACGATCCAGCCCGAAGGACCCCGGTGGCCGTCACTGATCGGCGTGGCGCTTATCCTGTACGTGCTGGTCGACTACGCGATCCTGCCGGGACAGAAGCGTGAGAATCGCTACGGTCCCTCGCCGTCGGGATACGGCGCGCACAAGAACCCGCTGGTGCTGGGCGCTGAAAGCCCGTCAGAACCCGCTCTTTCGACCGAGCCGCCGAAAGCCTAGATTGCCGACACGAGTCGGAGCTGAAGTGACATGAGCGATCGTAGCGAATGGGCGGAGCTGTTCCTGTCGTCGAACGGCAGGCTGTCGCGCACGCCGTTCCTGATCGCGGCCGGCGTGCTGGTCGGCGTGGCGGTGCTGTACGAGGCCATCGCCGGCTACACCCTGCACTGGCTGACCGGCTGGCTGGTCTATCCGGCCCTGCTGTTCTCGGGCGCCTGCGTGCTGTCCAAGCGGCTGCATGACCGCGGCCGTTCAGGCTGGTGGGCGCTACTCATCCTGGTGGCGGTGGTCGCGGTCTGGCCGCAGCCCGAGCACTTCCTGGACTTCCTGTTCAGCCTGGTCCTGATCTGGGCGATCGTCGAACTGGGCGTCATGGGCGGCGAGCAGGGCGCCAACCGCTACGGACCCAACCCGCTGAAGCAGGTCGTGATCTAGGCGGGAGACGCCGCGTCCTCGACGGGCCCGAAGATCTTCTGGAAGCTGGTCTTCAGCGCCGCATCCGCTTCATCCAGCGTCACCGGCAGGCCCAGGTCGACCAGGCTGGTCACCCCGTGCTCGGTTTGGCCGCACGGCACGATGCCGCTGAAGTGGCCCAGGTCCGGCTCCACGTTCAGGCTGACGCCGTGGAAGCTGACCCACTTGCGCAGTTTCACCCCGATGGCGGCGATCTTGTCCTCGCGGCTCCAGCCGGCGCCCTTGCGCTCGACCCAGACGCCGACCCGGCCGTCGCGCAGCTCGCCGGTGACGTTGAAGGCGGCCAGGGCGTCGATGATCCAGGCCTCCAGCGCCGCCACGAAGGCGCGCACGTCGCGGCCGCGTTTGGTCAGGTCCAGCATCACATAGGCCACGCGCTGGCCGGGGCCGTGATAGGTGAACTGCCCGCCGCGTCCGCTCTCGAAGACCGGGAAGCGTTCGGGCTCGATCAGGTCGGTCGCCTTGGCCGACACCCCGGCCGTGTAGAGCGGCGGATGCTCCAGCAGCCAGATCAGCTCGCCCGCCGTCCCGTCGGCGATGGCGGCGGCGCGGGCCTCCATGGCGGCCACGGCTGCCGGGTAGGGCACGTAGTCGGTCGAAACTGCCCACCCCACGGGCGCCGCGTCCTCGCGCCCCATCCTCGGAAGCCCAGTGTTTTCAGCGTTTAACGGGAGAGCAAGCATGTGGCCCTAATCTTGCGATCGAGACGGTGCGGCCCGATCGGTCGCGTGAGTCAGTTCAAGGGTCTTACTTCGTGAGCCAGGTCAACGCCGTCAATGTCGAGATCTCCGTTCTACTGGGGCGCTCGATCCTCCCCATGCAGCAACTGCTGCGCATGGGCCGTGGCGCGGTGATCCCGCTGGACGCCAAGACCAATGACGAAGTGTGGATCCTGGCCAATAACCACCCGATCGCGCGTGGCGAAATCCAGATCAGCGACGACCGCATCGCCATCCAGGTGACCCGCGCGGCCGACGTCTACGACTACATGGCCGGCGGTGCTTAATTCGTCGCAGCCTGGAAGTTCGTCATACGCGAACTTCCGGCTTCCCAAATCCGATTCAGTTTGCTACCTGCCGCCCCTCACCACGATGCGGTCGTGGCGGAATTGGTAGACGCGCAGCGTTGAGGTCGCTGTATCGCAAGATGTGGAAGTTCGAGTCTTCTCGACCGCACCAGTGTTGAACACAGAATAGAGCGCTCCCGGCGAAATCGGTTTCCGACTCGCTAGGGGCGCTCTAATCGTTTCTAGGCCCTGATTTCGCCTCAGGGTCGCTTCATCGGACCAATCAGCACGAACCCAGCGCTCTAAGAGCTCAGGAGGCCCCCATGACCCGGGACACCGCCGAACTGACCGACGACGTGCTGGACGACATCCCGCTGGCCAAGTCTGAGACTCCCGAGGAGCTGGAAGATCTCGCCCTAGGCGAGGACTACGCCCTCAATCCCGAATACGTCGAGATGGTGATCGACGCCGTCGACAGCGGCGACCTGAAGCGCCTGCGCGAGCTGGTCACGGCGCTGGAGCCGGCCGACGTCGCCGACCTGATGGGCTTCCTCACCGCCGACTACCGCGAGGACGTGATCCCGTTGCTGGATCCCGAGGCGCTGGGCGAGATCATCTCGGAAATGGACGAGAACCTCCGCGAGGAGGTGCTGGAAGCCACGCCGTCCGTGACCCTGGCCCGCGCGCTGGAGGAGCTGGACACCGACGACGCCGCCGACGTCATCGACGACCTGGACGACACCAAGCGCTTCCAGGTGCTGGCCGCCATGGGCGAGGTGGACCGCGCGGCCATCGAGACGACCCTCTCATATGAGGACGAGACCGCCGGCCGCCTGATGCAGCGCGAGTTCCTGGCCGCGCCGGAATTCTGGACCGTCGGCCAGACGATCGACCACGTCCGCGAGGAAGGCGATCAGCTGCCCGAGCTGTTCTTCGACGTCTATGTGGTCGATCCGACCTACAAGCCCGTCGGCGCCATCCCAATCAGCATCCTGCTGCGCAGCCGCCGCGAGACGCCGCTGGCCGAGCTGATGGAGGCCGTCACCGAAATCCCGGTCGAGATGGACCAGGAAGAGGTGGCTTACATCTTCGACAAGTACCACCTGATCAGCGCCCCGGTGATCGAGCCGGGCGGGCGCCTGGTGGGCCAGATCACCGTTGACGACATCGTCGAGGTCATCCGCGACGAAGCCCAGGAAGACATTCTGGCCCTGGCCGGTGTGTCCGACGCCGGCCGTGACGCCTCGGTGATCGAGATCGTCAAGTCGCGCCTGCCGTGGCTGATGCTGAACCTGGCCACCGCCACCCTGGCGGTCAGCGGCGTCGCCATCTTCCAGGCCGAGATCGCCCAACTGGTGGCCCTGGCCATCCTGATGCCGATCGTCTCGTCCCTGGGCGGCAACGCCGGCACCCAGACCCTGGCCGTGGCCGTCCGGGCGCTGTCCAGCAAGGAGCTGACCACGGCCAACGCCCGCCGCATCGTGCTGCGCGAACTGCTGGTGGGCCTGGTCAACGGCGTCAGCCTGGCCCTGGTCATGGGACTGGCGACCTATCTGTTCTTCGGGCCGGCGGACCACCACGACAAGCTGGCGATCATCGTCGGCGCGGCCTTGATCGCCAACATCTTCACCGCGGCGCTGGGCGGCATCCTGATGCCCCTGGCGCTGGAGAAGATGGGCCGCGACCCGGCGGTGTCGTCATCGATCTTCGTGACCTTCCTGACGGACTTCACCGGCTTCTTCGCGGTGCTGCTGATCGCGTCGTTGCTGCTGCACTGACGTCCCAACACCGATCATCCCCGCGAAAGCGGGGACCCAAGCCGAGTCCGATATCCTGGCGAGGCCGAGCCACACCCTGACAGCCAGCTTGGATCCCCGCTTTCGCGGGGAAGATCGGGGAGGGGGCTGAAAACCGGCGAAATATCTCCTGGACCGCGAAACTGGCGCCGACCTTGCGCCGAGACAGACGAACGCATCCGCGTCTGTCTCAAACTGGGTCAAACTCCGCGATGAAACCGCGCCATCAGGTCACCCGGACGGCCGTCGATCTCATCAAGAGATTCGAAGGCTACCGTCAGAAGGCCGCGCAGCTCCCCGACGGGCGCTGGACGGTCGGCTATGGCCACACCCTGACCGCTCGCGAGGGCGCCTCCGTCTCTGAAAAGGACGCCGAGGCCCTGCTGCTGTATGACCTGATCTCGGTCGCGCACTCGGTCAACGAACACACCTACGCGCCGCTGAACCAGAACCAGTTCGACGCGCTGGTCTGCTTCGCCTTCAATATCGGTCTCGACAACTTCCTCCGCTCGGGCGTGCTGCGCCGGATCAACGAAGGCTCGCTGCTGCAAGCCGCGTGCGCGATGGAGATGTGGCGCAAGGCCGACTTCGAGGGCGAACGGATCGTCATCGACGCCCTGGTCCGCCGCCGCTCGGCCGAAAAGACCCTGTTCCTGACGCCGGCCAATGGCGAATGGGTGCCCGCGCCCAGTCCGGTGCTGCGTCCCAAGGTCGACTACGACGCCAGCTGCGCCATCCCGAAGCAGACGCCGATGGCCGTCAGCACCCGCACGGAGGGCGATCGCGTCGTCGCCGAGCGGGAAGAAGGCCTGCCGCTGAACGTGGTTGTCCCGGAAGAGGACGGCCCGACCGCCACCGAACAGTCGGCCGCCGCCGTCAGTGCGCGCCTGGAGGCCATCCTCTCGGACGCCCCGCCGGCCGCGCCGGTCACGACGACCAAGCTGGTCGCCCGCCAGGACGACCTCGGTCTGCCCGAGCCGCCGGCCCCGGCCCAGCCGGCCGTCACCGAGCCCGCGCCGGTTCTGTTCCAGAATGAGCCGACCACCACGCCGGTCGAGCCCGTTTCGCAAACGGACGCCCCAGCGGCCGCGCCGGTCGAGTTCACGCCGTTCCGCCTGACGCCGCAGCCGGTCGAAGTGGAAGAAGTCGCCAAGCCGACCCCGGTCGAGGCCTTCGCCCCGGCCGCCAAGCCGGCCCCCAGCGAGCCCAGCCTGTTCGGCGCCCCGGCCTCGGCTTCGTCGGTGTTCAATCTGGGCGGCTTCTCGACCAGCGAAGAGGTCGACCTGCACCCGATGGACGTGCCGATGGTCGAGTCGGAGCAACCGCGTTTCGGCAACACCAGCCTGCTGATCAGCCTGGGCATCCTGGGCCTGGCCCTGTTCGGCGGCGGCGTCCTGTGGATTCTGACCGTGGCCGCCGGCTCGGATGGCCAGGTGAAGCTGTTCGGCTATGGCGCCAGCATGATTGGCGCGATCTGCTTCGTGGTTTCGGCCTATCTTCTGCTTCGCCGCCTTGCCGGTCCGGAAACGGGTGAAGACGAAGAATAGTTTTCTTTGCTTCCCTCGCGGAAACTGAGCAAGAACGCCCGCAGGTCTCAACGACCGGCGGGCGTTTGTGCTATGGGAGAGCCAGGATGACCAATTTCGCACCCTCGATGGATTTCGCGCTGGGCGAGACGGCCGACGCGATCCGTGACACCACGGCCCGCTTCGCCGCCGACAAGATCGCGCCGATCGCGGCCAAGATCGACGAGACCAACGAATTCCCGCGCGACCTGTGGGTCCCGATGGGCGACCTCGGCCTGCACGGCATCACCGTCGAGGAAGAGTTCGGCGGCCTGGGCCTGGGCTATCTCGAGCACGTGATCGCCATGGAGGAGATCTCCCGCGCCTCGGCCTCGGTGGGCCTGAGCTACGGCGCGCACTCGAACCTGTGCGTCAACCAGATCCGCCGCTGGGCCACGCCCGACCAGAAGCAGCGCTACCTGCCCAAGCTGATCAGCGGCGAGCATGTCGGCTCGCTGGCCATGAGCGAGGCCGGTTCGGGCTCTGACGTCGTGTCGATGAAGCTGCGCGCCGAACAGAAGGACGACCGCTACGTCCTGAACGGCACCAAGTTCTGGATCACCAACGCCCCGCACGCCGACACCCTGGTGGTCTACGCCAAGACCGGCGAGGGCAGCCGCGGCATCACTGCCTTCATCGTCGAGAAGGGCATGAAGGGCTTCAGCGTCAGCAAGAAGCTGGACAAGATGGGCATGCGGGGTTCGGACACCGCTGAGCTGGTGTTCGAGGACTGCGAGATCCCGGAAGAGAACGTCATGGGCCCGGTCGGCGGCGGCGTCGGGGTGCTGATGAGCGGCCTGGACTATGAGCGCGCCGTGCTGAGCGCTGGTCCGCTGGGCATCATGCAGGCGTGCCTCGACATCGTCCTGCCCTATGTCCGCGACCGCAAGCAGTTCGGCCAGGCCATCGGCTCGTTCCAGCTGATGCAGGGCAAGATCGCCGACATGTATGTGGCCCTGAACTCGGCCCGCGCCTATGTCTACGCCGTGGCTCGCGCCTGCGACGCCGGCAAGACCACCCGCTTCGACGCGGCCGGGGCTATCCTGATGGCGTCGGAAAACGCGGTGAAGGTGTCGCTGGAAGCCATCCAGGCCCTGGGCGGCGCCGGTTACACCAAGGAATGGCCGGTCGAGCGCCTGCTGCGCGACGCCAAGCTGTACGACATCGGCGCGGGCACCAACGAGATCCGCCGCTTCCTGATCGGCCGCGAGCTGATCGGGGCCTAGGCCAATGAAAAAGGGCCGCCCCGATTGCTCGGGACGGCCCTCCATCGTCGTGGCCGCTTTCGCAGCGCGTGACTTAGAAACCTTGGGCGTTCAACGCCTAGGCGGAGACCTCACTCGTAAGGCTCCAGGTCACGACTTGCGACCGCGGTTGGAGACAATGAGACACTGGTCACCTCCTTTCAGTTGGTTGAACACAACAGTCAGCATATGGGGCTGATCGCGCGGTTGAAAAGAGGAAACCGCGCGCGACGCGACGTCGCAGCGTCGAATGATCAGACCGACAGCAGCTTGAGGCCCACCAGGATGGCCGCCCACAGGACGAGGGCCGCGCCGACCGCGATGGGACGGTTGAAATTGAATCGACGAACGTTGGTGGCCGGGCCAGATGGGCCGTTCGGCGCCAAGTGAATGCGCGTGGGCATACCGCGTGAATCCTTCCCTAGTAGCCCCTCTGTCGGAGACCTGACTCGAACCGTATGATGAATCTTCGCGTATAGGAAGAATTCTTCACATAGGCGCAGGTTGCATGGCTTGGCGCGATCAGTTGGGAAGGGATTCGCATGGCCAGCTGGGACCCGGATACCTACGCTCTATACCGCCGATACCGGGAGCGGCCGGCGTTTGACCTGCTGACCGCCATCCCGCGCGATCTGGACCCGCTCGACATCTGGGACCTGGGCTGCGGCCTGGGCGAGCAGGCGGCCTTGCTGGCCGCGCGGCATCCGCAGGCGCGGGTGAGGGGGCTGGATTCCAGTCCCGACATGCTGGAGCGAGCCAAGGCCCTGCAGACGCGCGTCGAGTGGATCCTGGGCGATATCAAGGGGTTCGCGCCGGATTCTGCGACCGACCTGATCTTCAGCAACGCCGCTCTGCAGTGGGTGGACGACCACGCCATGTTGATCCCGCGCCTGGCCGAGAGCCTGTCGCCTGGGGGTGTGCTGGCGGTGCAGATGCCGGTGGCCGACGGCCTGGGCTGGCGGGGAACGCTCACCGAGATCGCGGCCGAGGGGCCGTGGGCCAAGCACCTGACGGGCATCGAGGGCGTGCGCCACGCCAATGCGCCGGAGGACTACTACGCCTGGCTGGCGCCGCTGTGCCCGGACGTCGATATCTGGACCACGACCTATTTGCACGCCCTGCACGGCCAGGACCCGATCGTCGACTGGACCATGGGCACAACGCTACGGCCGTACCTAGACGCCCTGCCGGACGAGGCCAAGACGCCGTTCCTGGACGCCTGGCGCGCGCGGCTGGCACGGGACTATCCACGCCGCGAGGACGGCGTGACGCTGTTTCCGTTCAAGCGGCTCTTCATCGTCGCGCGGAGGGGCTGAGCCCGGCACGTTTCTCTGCGAGGCTGGGTCGGCGGCGCAGCTCGGTGACCGGGGCGTGCAGGCCCTCCAGCGCGAAGCTGGCGGCGACGTAGCCGGCGCGGACGGCGGGCTCGAAGGCGCGCCAGTCGCGGATGTCGATGCCCTCCAGCTTGGGCGTGATCAGCACGTCGGAGGCCTCGCGGGCGGCCGCCAGGTCGCGGCCGGTGGTCACCGTGGCGGCGCGCATCAGCAGGGCCACGATCGGCGGGCCCTTGCGCCACTCGCCCGAGACGATCCAGCTCCAGATCGACGGCGGCCGATAGACGTCCTCGGCGGTGATGCTGCGGCCACGGGTGACGTCGACGCCGACGATCGGCCCCAGCTGGAACGAGCGCATGACGTCGGCCGGGAAGTTCTTCATCACCGCCCCGTCGACCAGCACCGCGCCGTTCTCGGTGGCCGGCGGCAGCACGCCGGGCAAAGAGATCGAGGCCCTCAGCGCCGTCTGCAGGTCGCCGGTGCGATGCAGTTGGTAGGCGCCTGAGGTCAGGTTCGACGAGACACAGAAGAACGGCAGCCACAGGTCGCTGATGTCGACCGTGCCGAAATGCTCGTCCAGCCGCGCCTTGACCTTCTCGCCCCGGGTCATGGCGATCAGGGGGAAGGCGATGTCGTCCAGTGGGCTGGTGTCGACGAAAGCCTTGCGGATGCGGTGCTCCAGCTCGCCGTCGTCCCAGCCCATGGCGATGCCGGCCGCCACGATCGCACCCATCGAAGCGCCGCCGACGAAGTCGATCGGGATGCCGCGCTCGCGCATCGCCTGGATCGCGCCGATATGGGCATAGGCCCGCGCGCCGCCGCCGGAGAGCACCAGACCCACCGATTGGCCGGTCAGCACCCGCGCCAGCCGCTGCATGTCGGCCACGCCGTTCTCGCGCAGATGGAACAGGCGCGCGGCCTGGGTGGCCTCGACCCAGGCGGCCGAGCCGACCGGGCGCGCGGCGGTGGCCGACTGCAGCAGGATCAGATCGACCAGCCGCTGAGCCTGCAAAGGTCCCGAGGCGTATGAGGGAATGCTGGCGGGCGGCGCGCGGTCGCCGCGTCCGATCCGGAACAGCCGGTCCACCTGGCGGCCGACCACGTGTTTCCAGGCGGTCTCGTCAGCCTCGGCGACATAGAGGACGAAGTCGTGCTCGCGCTCGACATTGCTGAACCACTCGGTCGGGGCCAGCAGGGACTCGCCGCCCTCGACGGTGACGGAGTAGCCGAGGTGCTCGATGCAGCGGGCCAGGCGCTCGACGATCGGCCGGATGGCCGCGCCGGCCTCGACGGCGATGAAGCCGAACACCGAGGGATCGCCGATCGCCGCATGGGTCTGGGCCTGGCGGGCGCGGCGGATCATCAGCCGCGACAGCTCCAGCATCACGGTCGGATCTTCCTCGGCCGCCTCGAAGAAGTCCTCGCGAGGCAGGGCCAGGACCTCGCTGTCGCGCAGGGCGACCATGTGGGCCGAGTGGGGCGTGCCGCCGACCAGGGCCATCTCGCCGGCCGGCTCGCCGGGACGGATCACGCCCAGGAACTGCGGCTCCTGGCCTTCTTCCCGGCGGAAGGCGCCCAGGCGACCGGTCTTCAGGAAATAGAGATTGTCGGCGTCTTCGCCCGGCTCGAACAGCGTCGCCCCGCCAGGCAGGGAGAACCACGTGGCCACGCCGGTGCGCCGCTCGCGGGCGAACAGGCGCGCCAGGGCCGAGTCGTCGGGCAGGGGCGTTTCCACGGCGCGGACGCTAGCTGGTTCGGGCAGGCTTGACCACGGGGGCGGGTTCAGGCGCAACTGTTGATCTCGAACTCGAAATGTCCGAGAACGGATTTGGCCCGGAATCTTTCTCTTCGGGGTCCAAAAAACTACGACTTCCGGGATAGGGTGGAAGAGGCTAAGCGTCGGTCATGCCGAAGTTGAACTCCGTTATCGACGCGTCCGCTGACGCTTTCGCCCGTAACGCGGCCCATAACCGCGCCCTGGCCGACGAGCTGCGCGCAAAGGTCGCGGAAGCGGCCCTGGGCGGTCCCGAGAGCTCGCGTGAGCGCCACGCCTCGCGCGGCAAGCTGCTGCCCCGCCAGCGCGTCGAGCGCCTGCTGGACCCGGGCTCGCCCTTCCTGGAGATCGGCCAGCTGGCCGCCTGCGACCTCTACGGTGGCGAGGCCCCGGGCGCGGGCATGATCTGCGGCATCGGTCGGGTGTCGGGCCGCGAGGTGATGATCGTGGCCAACGACGCCACGGTGAAAGGCGGCGCCTACTTCCCGATGACGGTGAAGAAGCACCTGCGCGCCCAGGAGATCGCCGCCCAGAACCGCCTGCCGTGCGTCTATCTGGTCGACAGCGGCGGCGCGAACCTGCCGCACCAGGCCGAGGTCTTCCCCGACCGCGACCACTTCGGCCGCATCTTCTTCAATCAAGCCCGCATGAGCGCCGTGGGCATCCCGCAGATCGCCTGCGTCATGGGCTCCTGCACCGCCGGCGGCGCCTATGTCCCGGCGATGAGCGACGAGACCGTCATCGTCCGCAACCAAGGCACCATCTTCCTGGCCGGCCCGCCGCTGGTGAAGGCCGCCACGGGCGAGGTGATCAGCGCCGAGGAACTGGGCGGGGCCGAGACCCACGGCCGTCGCTCCGGCGTTGTGGACCACGTGGCCGAGAACGACGAGCACGCGCTGGAGATCGTTCGTTCGATCGTGGCGAACCTCAACACCACCAAGCCCGACCAGCTGGTCCTGACCGAGGGCGAGCCGCCGCTGTACGATCCCGAAGAGATCTACGGCATCGTCCCGACCGACGTCCGCGCGCCCTACGATGTGCGCGAGGTCATCGCCCGCATTGTCGACGGCAGCCAGTTCGATGAGTTCAAGGCGCTGTACGGCACGACCCTGGTCTGCGGCTTTGCCCGCATCTGGGGCCAGCCGGTGGCGATCCTGGCCAATAACGGCGTGCTGTTCAGCGAGAGCGCCGTGAAGGGCGCGCACTTCATCGAGCTGGCCTGCAAGCGCAAGATCCCGCTGATCTTCCTGCAGAACATCTCGGGCTTCATGGTTGGCGGCAAGTACGAGGCCGGCGGCATCGCCAAGGACGGCGCCAAGCTGGTCACGGCGGTCGCCTCGGCCGAGGTGCCCAAGTTCACCGTCCTGATCGGCGGCAGCTTCGGGGCCGGCAACTACGGCATGTGCGGCCGCGCCTACAGCCCGCGCTTCCTGTTCACCTGGCCCAACAGTCGCATCTCGGTGATGGGCGGCGAGCAGGCCGCCAGCGTGCTGGCCACCGTCCACCGCGACGCCGCCAAGTGGACGCCGGAGGAGGCCGAAGCCTTCAAGACGCCGATCCGCCAGCGCTACGAGGATGAGGGCAATCCGTACCACGCCACGGCGCGGCTCTGGGATGACGGCATCATTGATCCGGCTCAAACCCGTGACGTCCTGGGTCTGGCCATCTCGGCCTCGCTGAATGCGCCGATCCCGGAGACGACCTTCGGCGTTTTCCGAATGTAGCGCTTCAAAAGGACCCGCCATGACCAACCCGATCGCCGACCCCATCGTTGAAGTGACCGACACCGACGCGATGACCCCGCTGGTCCACATCGACAGCACGCCCGACGGCGCGGTCACCGTGTGGATCAACCGGCCCGAGAAGAAGAACGCCTTCAACGCCGAGACCATCGCCGGCCTGCGCGAGGCCTTCGAGACCCTGCATGGCGCCGAGGGCGTGCGGGTGGTGTTCCTGCGCGGCGTGGGCGGAGCGTTCAGCGCCGGCGCCGACCTGGAATGGATGGGCGCAGCCGTCGAGTGGGACGAGGACGACAACCGCGACGACGCTCTGGGCCTGGCCCACATGCTCAAGGCCCTGCACGACATCCCAGCCCTGACCGTGGCCCTGGTCGAGGGCCCGGCCTTTGGCGGCGGCGCTGGCCTGGTGGCCGCCTGCGACCACGCCATCGCCCTGATCGACGCCAAGTTCTCGTTCTCGGAAGTGAAGCTGGGCCTGACCCCGGCGACCATCAGCCCCTACGTGATCCAGGCCCTGGGGCCGCGCACGGCCAAGCTCTTGTTCGCCACCGGCCGGGTGTTCGACGCCGACGACGCCTGGGGCTACGGCCTGGTCGACGAGGTGTTCGAGGACGTCGCCAGCCTGGAAGTCGCCCGCGACGCCCTGATCGAGGAAATGGCCCCCTGCGCGCCCGGCGCGATCGGTGACGCCAAGGCCCTGGTCAACGACTTCGCTGGCCAGAAAATCGACAAGGGCCTGATCGAGGAGAGCGCCAAACGCATCGCCCGCCGCCGCGTGTCGGAAGAGGGACAAGAAGGCGTGCGCGCTTTCCTGGCTCGTCGTAAACCGTCCTGGGCTGAATAGACTCAATCAGGGGGCGTGGGGTGGTTACAGGCGTTGAATTGGAAGCGGCGGCGGCGGACTCGGCCGCCGGGCTGGTCGGGCATCGGAAGAAGCCGTTCACCCACAAGGGCGAGCCCTGCAAGAACTGCGGGGCCACGCTCGAGGGCTGGTACTGCCATGACTGCGGCCAGAATTCCGACACCCATCACCGCTCGATCCTGCACCTGATCTGGGAGGCCATCGAGGGGATGTTCCACCTCGACGGTCGCCTGGCCAACACCCTGCCGCTGCTGTTCTTCAAGCCGGGCAAGCTGGCCAAGGACTACATGGAAGGTCGGATCGTGCGGCACGTGCCGCCGTTCCGCACCTTCCTGGTGGCCCTGCTGCTGTTCATCTTCGCGGCCGAACACGCGATCCACACCTTCCGCCACGAGCAGGAGCTGAAGGAGGAGAAGGAAGCCCAGGCGCTGATGACGCCCCAGGGGCGCAAGACTAAGGCCGACGAGATCCGCAAGGAAGCGACGGCCGATCGCAAGGAGCGCCTGGCGGACGCGACCAGCGAGCGTGACGAGGGCCTCAAGGAGGCGGGCGCCGACAAGGCCAAGATCGCCGACGAATACGCCGACGACGTCAAGAAGGCCGAGGATCGCTACGCCAAGGAAATGGCGGAAGCCGACGCCCTGCAGAACAATCCCAACGCCGGCAAGGAAGCTCTGGACCGGCTGCACAACCGCAACGCCAATGCCGCCGCGCAGATCCAGGGTCTGGATTTCCAGAGCCCCGATAAGCTGGAGGCTGGCGCGAACAAGATCGCCGAGGCCCAGGTCGGCGGTCAGCACTTCAACGTCGTCGTGCCGGACAAGAACGCGCCGGCCGCCGCCGGGCACGCCGCGCCGGAACACGCTACCGGCGGCCACGAGGCCAAGAAGACGTCCAAGTACTGGCCCCAGGAAGGCCTGGCCAAGGCCGTGGCCAATCCGGACTACTACCTGCTGGTGACGTTCGGCTGGGCTCACCGCCTGGCGGTGCTGCTGCTGCCGATCGTCGGCCTCAGCCTGGCCTTGGTCTATGTGAACAAGCGCCAGTACTTCATCTACGACCACCTGATCGTGGCCACGAACCTGCTGTCGTTCGCGTTCCTGTCCTACGCCCTGCTGTTCGTGCTGCCGCACGGCCTGCAGGCGGCCTATCTGACCATCCTGTCGCTGTGGATACCCATCAACCTCTTCCAGACCCTGCGGGGCGGCTACGGCTCCAGCATCTTCGGGGCCGTGCTCAAGACCATGATCGTCTGGCTGTTCAGCATGACCGCGTTCGGCGTGCTGGTGGGCGGCCTGATGCTCTTCACCCTTTCCCAGATGTAGGTTCCGCCTTGCTCTCCTCCGTCCTGATCGCCAACCGCGGCGAGATCGCCCGACGCATCATCCGCACCGCCCGCGAGCTGGGCGTGCGGACGATCGCCGTCTATTCGGAAGCCGACGCGAACGCCCCGTTCGTGCTGGAGGCCGATGCGGCGATCCTGATCGGTCCGGCGCCGGCCAAGGAGAGCTACCTGGATCCCAAGAAGATCTTGGCGGCGGCGAAACAGATGGGGGCCGAGGCCATCCACCCCGGCTACGGCTTCCTGTCCGAGAACGCCGACTTCGCTCAGTCGGTGACCGATGCGGGCCTGGTCTGGATTGGCCCGCCGCCTTCGGCGATCCGCGCCATGGGCCTGAAGGACGCCGCCAAGAAGGTGATGATCGACGCCGGCGTGCCGACCACGCCCGGTTATCTGGGCGAGGACCAGTCGGTCGAGCGCCTGACCACGGAGGCCAGCAAGATCGGCTTCCCGGTGCTGATCAAGGCCGTCGCCGGCGGCGGTGGCAAGGGCATGCGCAAGGTCGACAAGGCCGACGACTTCGAGGCCGCCCTGGGCTCGTGCCGCCGCGAGGCCGCCGCCAGCTTCGGCGACGACCGCGTGCTGCTGGAGAAGTACGTCACCCGCCCGCGCCACATCGAGGTGCAGGTGTTCGGCGACACCCACGGCAACGTCGTCCACCTGTTCGAGCGCGACTGCTCGCTGCAACGCCGCCACCAGAAGGTCATCGAGGAAGCTCCGGCCCCCGGCATGGACGAGGCCACCCGCGCCGCCGTCTGCGCCGCCGCCGTCAAGGCCGCCCAGGCGGTGGGTTATGTCGGGGCCGGCACGGTCGAGTTCATCGCCGACGCCTCGGAAGGCCTGCGCGCCGACCGCATCTGGTTCATGGAGATGAACACCCGTCTGCAGGTCGAGCACCCGGTCACCGAGATGGTCACCGGCCAGGACCTGGTCGAGTGGCAACTGCTGGTCGCTTCCGGCGAGCCCCTGCCGCTGGAGCAGGACGAGATCACCCTGGACGGCTGGGCCATGGAGGCCCGCCTCTATGCCGAGAACCCGGCCACCGGCTTCCTGCCCTCGACCGGCAAGCTCAAGCACTTCCGCCTGCCCGAAGGCGATGTCCGCGTCGACAGCGCGGTGGAGGAGGGCGGCGAGGTCACGCCCTTCTACGACCCGATGATCGCCAAGCTGATCGCCCATGGCGCCGACCGCGAGGACGCCGCCCAGCGCTTGGCCGAGGCCTGCGCCCTGGTCGAGGTCTGGCCGGTCAAGACCAACGCCGCCTTCCTGGCCAAGTGCGCCAGCCATCCGGACTTCGTCGACGGCGCCGTCGACACCGGCTTCATCGAGGCCCGCCTGGACGAGCTGGTCGAGCGCAGCTTCAGCGACGAGCTGGCCATGGCCGCGATCGGCTGGCGGCTGGACAGCTTCCTGGAAGCCGAGGCCCGCCGCGATCCGTGGGAAAGCGCGCCGTCCAAGCTGCTGGGCTTCCGCATGAATGCCCCGCGCGCGCCGATGCATCTGCCGATGTCGGCCGATGGCAAGGCCATGCCGCTGCAGGTCGCCCTGATCGGCGGCGGCAGCGAGGACTGGTCGTGGGATATCCGTCACCAAGACGGCTCGACCTTCGACGAGGTCACCCGCCTGCCGACCACCTACGGCAAGGGTCCGATCCAGGTGTTCGAGGGCGGCGATGTCCAGACCTTCGACTTCGAGGCCCAGGTCGGCGGGTCCGGCGAGGGCGCGGCCTCGGACGGCGCGATCCTGTCGCCGATGCCGGGCAAGATCGTCTCGGTCGCCGTCGAGGCTGGCCAGGCGGTCACTAAGGGCCAAACCCTGCTGACGCTGGAGGCCATGAAGATGGAGCACGCCCTGGCCGCGCCGTTCGACGGCGTGGTGGCTGAGCTGACCGTCGTCGCCGGCGGTCAGGTCAGTGAGGGCGTGGTGCTGGCGCGGCTTGAAGCCAGCGCCTAGCGCGCCTTGCAGGTCATCGGGACCATCCGGCCCACGGTATAGGTGACCTCGTCGCCCTTGCCGCGGATCGAGTGGGTGGGCGTCTCGTACCGGACGCCCGACGCCGCCGGCTTCTGCGGCAGCACGATCGCGGCGGTGCCATCCGAGCCGATGATGCTGGCCTGGCCTTCGGTGTAGACCACCGTCAGGTCGGGTCCACGATCACAGCCATAGGTGACGCGGTGCTCCTCAGGGGCAGGCGGCGCCTTGGAGGGAGCGGTTGTCGCGCAACCCGTGACGAGGATCGTCGCGAGTCCCAGGGCGATCGGCTTCAGCATTCAGGTCTCCTATCGCGTCCGCGTGCACAGGACGTCGGCCAGATACACGCGACCAGCCACGGTTTCTTGTCGTTCGTAAGACGCGGCGGTCCAGCCGCGTCCCTGACAGAAGCGGTCGGCCGCCTCGGCCGCGCAGGCCGCTGTCGCCTGACGACAGGTGGGAACCCGGCCGCCGCGATCGCTGGGCTGCGGGAAGAACTCGGCGCTCATGCCGCGCAGGGATTGGTTGTTGCCGGGCGGGCCGGGAGGGGCGGGGCCTTGGCGAGCAGGGCGGGCCGAGTTGACCGTCCAGGCGATATTGCCCTGATCCTTGTCGACGGTCTGGCAGCGACCCTGGTAGCGCGCGCCGGTGCAGATCTCCCAAGGCCCCCCACGACCCAACCGAGCGCTGCGGATGGTGAACGGGATACGCGCGTTCTCCCGAGGACCGTTCACCGTGAACGACTGACCTCGGAAGGCGATCTGACTGTAGAAGGTGATTTCACCGGGCCCTTGCGCCGAGGTCGGCATGGGCAGGAGCAGCGGCGTCAGAGCGAGCCAGGTCAGAGACTTGAGACGGGCCATGATCATCTCCTGTGAGGGGTGACGACGATCTGGATTCAAGCTGTTCGGATCTGGTCGAGACCATAGTCCTTTTGGGACGTGCTCACCACCACGTTAGGCCCCTCGTTAGCCCTACGCCGGCGTTCACCATTTTTGGAAATGATTAACCGCAAACCTTGGCCGTTCCTTAGGGCTTAGGCGCGATAACCATCCTCACAAGTTTGGTTCGCTTCCAGAAGGAATTAGGTGGGTATGAAACTCTCGATCGCTTTCGCCGCGGGTATCGCTGGCAGCTTCTTCGTCGCTCAAGCCGCTTCGGCCGCCGGTGGTTTCGAAGACCAGATGGGCCGCTGCCTGCAGCAGTTCGCCAACACCCGTGACGCCGCTCAGGTGATGCTGGAATGCAATGCCGCCGACGGCAAGCTGTCGGACTGCAAGGTCGTCGACAACAGCGCCGGCGGTAAGGGTTTCGACAAGGCCGCCATGTGCATCGCCGAGAAGCTGCCGATGGGCGCCAAGACCGGTTCGGTGAAGGTTCCCTTCCGCTTCCCGGGCGGCGCGTAAGCTTCTACGCTTAGCGTCATCCTCAAGGCCCCCGCCGGTTCGCCGGCGGGGGCTTTTGCGTTTTCAGAGCAGGGTTCGCTGCGCCGGTTCGGCCGGGGCGGGCTCGAGTGTTTCGCCCCTTCGGCGCAGCTCGGTCTCGGCGCTGAAACGCAAGGCCGGGTCGCGCTCGCGGGCGAAGGCGCGCAGGGCCTCGTCGTCCAGGCGCCGCCAAGGTTTGCCCCGGTCCGGCCCGGTCGGCACGCGGGGTAGGAGGCCGGGCTCGGCGCTCCAGGCCAGCAGTTGCTCCAGCGAAGCTTCGTTCAGCATGTCGCGCAGATGATGGGCCGTGACATAGGCGTCGGGCAGGGCGCGATGGGCGGGCAGGCCCAGCTCGTGGACCAAGCCTTCGGGCATGCGCTGATAACGCAGCATCTGGTTGGAGAAGCTTTGCAGCTGCGGCCATAGCCGCAGAGCGCATTTCCAGGTGCAGATCCAGGCCGCGCCGCCGGTGTGCCGGGGCGTGCAGTAGCGCTGCTCGAACGCCGCGCGGTGGGCGGCCAGGGCCAGGACGCCGCCTTCGGGCTTCAGCACGCCGGGCGCGACAGCCTTCCAGAACGGCGCGTCGGCGACTTCGCTGTCCAAGATGTGGTGCACCGACATGGTGTCGGCCGGGATCGGGTGGCCCGGATTGACCAGGTGCGCGCCGCGCTCGTCATCGAGCCGCCAGCGGCCGTCGGCGTCCTGGACGACGTCCTGCCAGCCGATCTCGCAGACATCGTTGGGGCCGGAGCCTGCGGTCTCGAGATCGATGACGCGGACGCGGGGTGGGGACATGAAGGGATAATGGGGCCGGATCGTCCGCGATCCAACATTCCGCCCAAAACAGAACCGCCGCTGCGGACGGCCCCCCACAAGGCGTCCGTAACGGCGGTGTCGGGCTCTGAAGCCCCCCTCGCGCCCCCACAGAAACGCGATGGCCGCAGTGGATAACGCTGTCATGCGGACGTCGACGGGTTTCACCCATCGGGCGAGCGTGGAGGTCACCTCCGTGTATCAGCGCCTGTTGCCTTGCTGGGCCGGCGCGCTATCTACCGACCCATGGCGTTGCACATCATCAAGCTGGTCGTCGGCTGCGAAACGATCGACGATCTCCTGGCCTGGCACCAGGACAAGAGCCAGCCCTGGGTCATGCACACCCGCATGACGCCCAAGCGGATCGACGAGGTCCTGGACGGCGGCTCGCTGTATCGGGTGTTCAAGGGGCAGATCCTGTGCCGCCAGACGATCCTGGCTATCGACACCATCGGCGAGGGCGCGGCCTCGCGCTGCGAGGTGACCGTGGATCCGCCGATCATCCGCGTCGCGCCCCAGCCGCGCCGGGCCTTCCAGGGCTGGCGCTACCTCAAGCCCGAGGACGCGCCGCCCGACCTGACCGCGAGCGAGGCCGCCGACCTGCCGCCGGATCTGGCGAGGCAGCTCCGCGAATTGGGCGCCTGGTAGAAAACTTTCTGGCGAGCTGTTAGCGTTTCAGCAACTGAGGCGAGTGTCATCTTGCCGCAGGGGACTGTGGAGGGATGACGATGAAGGCCGGTTTTGCCGCCTTGGGCGTGGGGATGCTGTTCGTGGGCCTGATCGCCGGCCTCTTGATCGCCCTCAGGCCAATCTAACTACGCAACGGCCATGTTGTCGATCAGCCGCGTCTTGCCCAGCCACGCGGCGACCAGGATCCGACCCTTGGCGTCGCCGATCGCGCCAGGACCCAGGCGCGACAGGTCGCTGGCTTCGCGCACTTCCACATAATCGACCTGACCAAAGCCGGCCGCCTTCAGGGCGGCCGTCGCCTTTTGCTCGGCCTCGTCGATGCGGCCGCCGGCGGCGACTTCTGCCGCGGCGGCCTTCATCGCGGTGGGCAGGGCCACGGCGGCGGCGCGCTCGTCCGCCGACAGGTAGGCGTTGCGCGAGGACAGGGCCAGGCCGTCCTGCGCCCGCGCCGTCGGGGCGCCGATGATCTCGATGGGGATGTCCAGGTCGCGGGCCATGCGCTTGACCACCTGCAGCTGCTGGTAGTCCTTCTCGCCGAACACGGCGACGTCGGCCTGGCTCTGGATGAACAGCTTGGCCACCACGGTCGCCACGCCGCCAAAGAACTGCGGGCGCGCCGCGCCTTCCAGCGGTTCGGAGACGCCCGAGACGCTGATCGCCGTGGCGAAGCCGGGGGCGTACATTTCCGCGCCGTTGGGGGCGAACAGCAGGTCACAGTCGACGCTGGCCAGCTTCTCGACATCGACGGCCTCGCCGCGCGGATAGGCGTCGAAGTCCTCGTGCGGGGCGAACTGCTTGGGATTGACGAAGATCGTGGCGATCACCCGGTCGGCGTTCTGCTGGGCGATCTTGATCAAGGACAGGTGACCCTCGTGCAGGGCGCCCATGGTCGGGACCAGGGCCACGCGCTGGCCGGCGGCCTTCCAGGCGCGCACGTGCTCGCGCATCTCGGCGACGGTGCGGACGATGGTCGGGCTGCTCATACTGAAGGGCTCCACGCGGACAGGCCCGGCTTATGACCTCGCGGTCCTTTCAGGTCCACTATCCCTTGCGGGAACACAATGTCGGGGGTGCGACAATTATGCCTGTGGATTGAACCGGTTGACCCGGTAGGGCGCTGGTAACATCGTGTTAACCTTCAGTCCAAGGTCGCGCCGAGTCGCGACGCATCGAGGATCGAGCCATGGCCGAAACGCGCGTCATCGTCGTCGGCAACGAAAAAGGTGGTGCGGGCAAGTCCACCATCGCCGTCCACCTTGTCACCGCGCTGCTGTACGGCGGCGCCAAGGTCGCCGTCCTCGACCTGGACCTTCGCCAACGCACCTCGGGCCGGTTCTTCGAGAACCGCGTCGCCTGGACGGCCAGCAAGAAGCTGGACCTGCCCATGCCGCTGTCCCTGACCCTTAGCGACAACGACATCGCCCTGGCCGAGAAGTCGGAAGAAGAACAGGTCGCGGGTTTCGAAGCCGCCTTCGCCAAGGCGGCGGAAGAGTGCGACTTCATCCTGATCGACACCCCCGGCGGCGACAGCGCCATCACCCGTCTGGCCCACGGCCGCGCGGACCTGGTGGTCACGCCGATGAACGACAGCTTCGTCGACTTCGACATGCTGGGCACCGTCGATCCGGTGACCTTGGAGCTGACCAAGCCCAGCCTCTATTCGCTGACCGTCTGGGAAGGCCGCAAGCAGCGCGCCCTGTCGGGCCAGCGCCAGGCCATGGACTGGGTGGTGCTGCGTAACCGCCTCGCCACCACCGAAGCTCGTAACCGCAAGCGCCTGGAGGACCGTCTGACGGCGCTCGCCAAGCGCGTCGGCTTCCGCATCGGCCCCGGCCTGCGCGATCGCGTCATCTATCGCGAGCTGTTCCCGTTCGGCCTGACCATCGCCGACCTGTCGCCGCAAGTGCGTCCGGTGCCGGTGTCGCTGCAGCATCTGGCGGCCCGCCAGGAACTGCGCGCCCTGATGCACAGCCTGGGCCTGTCAGCCTATTCGGGCGAGACGCTTCTGGCGGCGCAGTAGTCCAGCGGCTACATGACTAGGAGCGGGCGGCCGGGGCGACCCTGCCGCCCGTTTTCGTATCCGGAGTTGCGATGCTGTACCTGCTGCTGGGCGCGGCCATCCTCGTCTTCCTGCTCTGGCCGAAGGGGCGCAGGTTCCTGAACGGCGACGGCTGGCGGGTGGGCGCGGGCGCGGCCTCGATCGCCGCCTTCGCTGGAGCCGCCTACGCCACGATCCGCGGCTCGTGGGGCACCGGCATCGTGCTGGGCGTCATCGGCCTGTGGAGCGTCACCGAGGCCCGTCGCCGGCCCCTGATCCGCCGCGAGATGGTCCAGCCGCCCAAGCCCGAGCTCAGCCTGTCCGAGGCTCGCGCCATCCTGGGCGTGGGCGCCGACGCCAGCCTGGCCGAGGTCAAGGCGGCCTACACCCGCCTGATCCAGATGGCCCACCCGGACAAGGGCGGCACCGAAGGTCTGGCCGCCCAGCTGAATGCCGCGCGGGATCGTTTGATCAAGCGCCGCAGCTGAGCTAGGAGAGGGTCATGATCAATCGCGAACGCTTCTGGCGCCGCCGGTCGTCCGGCCCGACCTGCTCGGTATGACGCTCTAACCTTTGGTTCAGAGCGAGCCGCCGCACGCGGCTCAAGCGTCATTCAAGTTCGGACTTCGATCACCCCATGACTACCCAGACCATCGACCGCGCCGCCGAGTGGGCCGCGCGCTTCAGCGATCGCATGAGCCGCGTCCGCGCCAGCGAGATCCGCGAGCTGCTCAAGTTGCTGGACCAGCCCGACATCCTGTCGTTCGCCGGCGGCATCCCTGATCCCGGCCTGTTCCCGGCCGAGCAGATCCAGGCCGGCTACGACGCCATCCTGACCGACGCGGCCCTCTCGCGGCAGGCGTTGCAATACTCGGTCAGCGAAGGTTACCTGCCGCTGCGCCAGTGGATCGCCGAGCGTATGACCCGCGACGGCATGCCGTGCGAGCCGCACAACATCATGCTGACCGCCGGCTCGCAGCAGGCGCTGGACTTGATCGGCAAGCTGTTCGTCAGCCCCGATGACACCGTCGTGGTGGCCCGTCCGACCTATCTGGGCGCGCTGCAGGCCTTCAACGGCTATCAGCCGGCCTATCGCGACCTGCCGGACGCGGCGCTGAGCGGCGGCGAAACCGACCTGCCGGCGGGCGCGCTGGGCTATTTCGTCCCTGACTTCGCCAACCCGACCGGCGTCAGCCTGACCTTGGCCGAGCGCGAGGCGATCCTCGACATGGCCACGTCGCTGGACATGACCCTGGTCGAGGACGCCGCCTATCGTGAGCTGCGCTTCATCGGCGAGCCGACGCCAACCCTGCTGAGTCTGGACATCGCCCGCTCGGGCGGCATCGACAACGCTCGCACCATGTTCCTGGGCACCCTGTCCAAGACCCTGTCGCCGGCCTTGCGCATCGGCTGGGTCTGCGGTCCCAAGGCGGTGATCGAGAAGCTGGTGCTGCTGAAGCAGGGCGCGGACCTGCACGTCTCGACGATCAACCAGATGGTCGCCCACCGCGCCGTCTCGGAAGGCTATGACCAGCACCTGCACCGTCTGCGCGGAGCTTATGGCGCCAAGGCGCGGGTGATGCTGGCGGCCCTGGAGCGGGTGATGCCGGAGGGTGTGACCTGGTCGCGTCCCGAGGGCGGCATGTTCGTCTGGATCGACCTGCCGGAAGGGATCGACGGCGCGGCCCTGCTGGCCCGGGCCATCGAGGAAGAGCGCGTGGCCTTCGTGCCCGGCGCGCCGTTCTATGCCGAGGTCCAGAAGGCCAACGCCATCCGCCTCAGCTACTCACTGCCGACCGACGCCCAGATCGAAGAGGGCGTCGAGCGGATCGCCAGGCTGATCCGCAAAGTCATCGCCGAGGGCTAGAAAAGCAAAACCCCGGAAGGCCAGGCCTTCCGGGGTTTGTTGTTTCTGGACTGTCCGAGAGCCTTACGGCTGCAGCACCATGCAGGGCACGCGCTTGGCCTTCAGGGCCGAGCAGGCGCTGCGGGCGGCGTCCGAGGTCATGCCCTGGAACTGGGCGCGGAAGGTGCCGCCGGCGCCTTCGACGGCGCCCTCGGCCTCGGCGACCATCTTGGCGAAGCGACCGCGCACCAGCTTCAGCTGGTCGTTGGCCAGCGACTTGGACTTGAAGGCGCCGACCTGCACGCCCCATTCGCCCTTGGGCTTCTTGGTCGCCTTGGGAGCTTCCTTCTTGGCGTCGCGCAGGGTGGGGGAGACCTTCACCGGGGTCGGGTGCGGGTTCTCGGTCAGCACGATCCGCAGGCCGGCCTGGTCGCCGTCGCCCTGTTCGGTCGAGGGGCGCTCGATCGGGCCCGAGGGCTCTTCTTCGTAGATATTGGCGGCAATGCTGGTGCGCTCGCCGCGCGAACGGCGCTTCATCACGTCGAAGCCGGTCAGCAGCAGGTCTTCCATATTGTTGTCGCGCCAGGCGGTCGAGGGGCCGCCCAGGACCACGGCGATCAGGCGGCGACCGTCGCGCACGGCCGAGCCGGCGAGGTTGAAGCCCGAAGCGTTGGTGTAGCCGGTCTTGAGGCCGTCGAACCCTTCCATGCTGTCCAGCAGGCGGTTGTGGCCTTTGACGTAGTTGCCCCGGAAGTAGAAGCCCTTCACGGCGAAGTAGCTGTAGTACTGCGGGAAGTCGCGCATGGTGGCGCGCGACAGGATGGCCAGGTCACGCGCGGTCGAGATCTGGCGGCTGTCCGGCAGGCCCGAGGCGTTCACAAAACGGGTATTGCGCATGCCCAGCTCCTGGCCGCGCAGGGTCATCAGGGCGGAAAAGCGCGACTCACTGCCGGCGAGTCGCTCGGCCATGGCCACGGCGACGTCGTTGGCCGACTTCACGGTCATGGCCTTGATGGCCTCGTCAACCGACAGGCTGTCGCCCGGCGAGATGCCGATCTTGGTCGGGGCCTGGGCCGCCGCGCGGGGCGACATGACGACCCGGTCCGTCAGCTTCAGGCGGCCTTCGCTCAGCGCCTCGAAGGTCAGGTACAGGGTCATGACCTTGGTCACGGACGCCGGATAGCGAGGGCTGTCGGCCCTTTTGTCGTAAAGGACTTCACCCGAATTGGCGTCGATCACGATCGCCGCGTATTTCGGTTCCTGAGCGTTCAGCTGCAAATACGGTATGGCCGCTTGAGCAACGCTGGGTGCGGCCATACCGAACAGGCACGACAGGGCCAGGCCGGCGGCGGCTAGCAGGGAACGGGCGGAGGTAAGCTTGGCGAACATCGAGCAGCGTCCGTCATTTGAACTGGGAAGCGGTTCCGCACCGCTACACGCGTGACCAGTAGCATGATGGAAGCGGCCTTTCGCTAAAGTAAACAACTGGTGAGCGATCTTGCCGCAGGCGCGAATAAATCAATCGCGTGGCGCCAATGCTGTAGCTTTGGCGGCTGACGTTGCGTCATGGTGCGCTGCACAAATTTGTTGACTGCTGCACTGCAACATGAGAGAACCGCGGTGTTCCAAGCGCAGATGGGCGAGTTGCAGCTCGCTTGTTCCGCCCCGCCCGCCTTCTTCCTCCCAGGAGACTCCCATGGCCGCCGCCGAAACCGTCAAGAACACCGTCGAGCAATACACCGCCGCTTCGAACCAAGCGTTCAAGGACGGCGTCGAGAAGTCGCTGGCCGCTCTGGCTGAAGCCAACACCCACTCGAAGAAGAACCTGGAAGCCGTCGTCGCTTCGGTGACCGCCGCCACCAAGGGCGCTGAAGCCCTGGGCGCCCAGACCTTCGCCTACTCGAAGAAGGCCGTCGAAGACCAGGTCGCCGCCGCCAAGTCGCTGGCCGGCGCCAAGAGCGTCCAAGAAGCCGTCGAACTGCAGACCGCTTGGGCCAAGTCGGCTCTGGAGGCCTACATCGCCCAGGTCAGCAAGGCCTCGGAGATCGTCTCGGCCTCGATCAAGGACTCGGTGAAGCCGCTGAACGAACGCGCCAGCGCCGCCGTCGAGAAGTTCCAAGCCGCTCGCTAAGAGCACTCGGAATTCCGGATTGAAGGGCTCGGACCGAAAGGTCCGGGCTTTTTTCTTTTGCGCCTGATCGCACCGCGTTAAGCATGCCGCACCAGTTCAAGGGAGCGCGTGCATGTCGAAGGTCGAGGAACGTCTGAAGGCGATCGGGATCGAGCTGCCCCAGCCGGTGGCGCCGGTGGCTAACTACGTGCCCTTCGTGCGCTCCGGCAATCTGGTGACCATCTCCGGCCAGATCTCGATCGCGGCCGATGGCGGCGTCAAGGGCACGGTCGGCGTCGACGTCGACCTGGAGACCGCCCAGAAGGCCGCGCGCCTGTGCGGGATCAACCTGCTGGCCCAGATGAAGGCCGCCTGCGACGGCGACCTGGATCGCGTGGTCCGCGTCGTGAAGCTGGGCGGCTTTGTCCAGGCCGGCCCGGACTTCATCGACATCCCCAAGGTCATCAACGGCTGCTCGGACCTGATGGTCGAGGCCCTGGGCGACGCCGGCCGCCACGCCCGCTCGGCGGTGGGTGTCTACAAGCTGCCCCTCGGCTTCGCGGTCGAGGTCGATGCGGTGGTGGAGATCGCCTGATGCGCTCGCGCGAACGCCCCTCGACCGATGTCTTCGGCGAGGCGTGGGAGCGCCTGTTCGACCCGCCGGTGGCCCATCGCGGCCTCTGGACCCCCGAGGGGGCGCCGGAGAACAGCCTGGCCGCCTTCCAGGCCGCCTGCGCGGGCGGCTATGGCATCGAGCTGGACGTCCAGCTGACCGCCGACGGCGAGGCGGTGGTCTTCCATGACGAGCGCCTGGAACGCATGACCGGCCAGGAAGGCCGCCTGCGCGATCACACCGCCGCCGAGCTGGGGGCCATGGCCCTGAAAGGCACGGACGAGACCATTCCGACCCTGGCCGATACGCTGACGATGATCGGCCACCGGGCCATGGTCTTCATCGAGCTGAAGACGCCCTTCGGCGATGTCGGTCCGCTGGAGAAGCGGGTCACCGACATCCTGGTCGACCACAATGGTCCGACCGCCGTGATCGGCTTCAACCCGTACTCGCACGCCTGGTTCGCCGACCATCACCCGCAGATCCTGCGCGGCCTGGACAGCTACAGCTGGAACGACGAGGGCGCCCGCAAGCTCGCCCCCGAAATGCGCAAGTCGCTGGCGGCCCTGGAGCAGGTCGAGATCGCGCGGCCTGATTTCCTGGCCCTGGGCCTGGACATGTTGCCCAGCCCGCGCGCTGACCTATATCGCGCCAAGGGCATGCCGATCGTCGCCTGGACGGTCCGCTCGCCCGACCAGTGGGAAGGCGTGAAGGATCATTGCGACAATCTGATCTTCGAGGGCTTCACGGCGTGAGTTCGGTCCAGTCGGCGGTTCGCGTCCATCGCGACATCGCCGAGATCGGCAAGGACGCCTGGGACGCCTGCGCCGCCCATACCGGCGACCCCTTCGTCAGCTACGACTTCCTGTCGATCCTGGAAGACAGCGGCTGCGTCGGGCCCCGCACCGGTTGGGCGCAGCAGCACCTGTCGGTGCTGGACGATAATGACGCCGTCGCCGGCGTCATGCCGCTTTATCTGAAGTCCCACAGCCAGGGTGAATACGTCTTCGACCACGCCTGGGCCGACGCCTATGAGCGGGCCGGGGGGCGGTACTACCCCAAGCTCCAATGCTCTTCGCCGTTCTCGCCGGTGACCGGCTCGCGGCTGATCGTGCGGCCGGACGTCGATCCAGACGATGGCCGCAACGCCTTGCTGGGCGGGGCCCTGACCCTGTGCGACCGCATGGGCGCTTCGTCCTTGCACGTGACCTTCCCCGTCGAGGAGGAGTGGGCTTGGATGGGCGAGCGGGGCATGCTGCTGCGCCAGGACCAGCAGTTCCACTGGGAGAACCAGGGCTACACGACCTTCGACGACTTCTTGGCGGCCCTGTCGGCCAACCGCCGCAAGACCATCCGCCGCGAGCGCCGAGACGCCCAGGACGGGCTCGAGATCGTGGCCCTGACCGGCGATGAGCTCACCGAGGAACATTGGGACGCGTTCTTCGGCTTCTACATGGACACCGGCAGCCGCAAGTGGGGCCGGCCGTATCTAAACCGCCGCTTCTTCTCGCTGCTACATGAGCGGATGGCCGACAAGGTGCTGCTGATCCTGGCCCGCCGGCCGGGCGGCGACTGGATCGCGGGGGCGCTGAACCTTATCGGCCGCGACTGCCTGTACGGCCGCCACTGGGGCTGCACCGAGGACGTGCCGTTCCTGCACTTCGAGCTCTGCTACTACCAGGCCATCGAACACGCGATCCGGCTGGGCCTGCCGCGTGTCGAGGCCGGCGCGCAGGGGCAGCACAAGATCGCCCGCGGCTACCTGCCCAGCGCCGTCTACTCGGCGCACTGGATCGCCGACCCGGCGCTGCGTGAACCGGTCGCCCGCTATCTGGCGCAGGAACGCGCGGCGGTCGAAAGCGACATCGAGATGCTGACGGAAGAGTACTCACCCTTCCGCCATGCGCCGGATCCGCGCCGCGACGAGCGCGAGTAGGGGCTAGTTCAGACGAACCTCGCCGACCTTGTCCTTGTATTCCTTCTTCGGATCTGCCCCGAGCAGCATCTTCACGCCGGCGAACAGGTTGTTCTCGTTCAGCCAGATCTGGGCGTCGGCCGGCTCGAAGCGCAGCAGGCGCAGCTTGGGATCGTCCTTGCCCTCGAACCAGGCGGCGATGAAGGGGTTCCAGAGGCGGTCGATCGTCTCGTAGTCGGTGTCGATCCGCAGGCGGCCGTCGACCGCAGCGAACAGGTGGTGGCCCTTGTCCTGGAAGTGGATGAAGGCATCGCGACCTTGGCTGTTCAGCGAGTGGACGAGGTCGGTCTCCGACGAGGTGAAGATCCAAATCGGACCGGAGTGATCACCCTCGATCAGGGCGGTCATCGGCTGGGCGCGGCCGCCGTCGACATCGGGTAGGCCCAGCATCACGGTGCGGTCGGACTTCAGGGCCTTCCAGAACTTGGCGGCCAAATCGGCTTCCTTGGACATTGTGGATCTCCTTGTTTCGCGGAGACCAACGAAGGCCAGAGAGGGCCGTTCCTAGGGTGAAGCTATTGACGTCTCAGCTGGCGACGGCGTGCTTGACCGGCGCGGTCGCCAGGACATCGGCGATGGCGGCAAACAGCGTGGTCAGGTCGATCGGTTTGCTGACATGGGCGTCCATGCCCGCGGCAAGATAGTCCTGCTTCTGGTGGTCCATGGCGTTGGCGGTCAGGGCGATGATCGGGATGCGGACGCGGGCGCCGGCATGTTCCTCGGTCCTGATCGCGCGTGTGGCGCTCAGCCCGTCCATGACCGGCATGTTGATGTCCATGAGGATCAGGTCGAAGGCCCGCCGCCGCCAGGCCTCCAGCGCCAGGCGGCCGTCCTCGACCACCTCCAGGTCGACCCCGGCGCCGGCGAGCAGGCTGCGCAACACCAGCTGATTGATCGGATTGTCCTCGGCGACCAGAATGACAAGGCGTTCGCCGGGCGCGGCGGTTAGGCGTTCGGCCGCCGGCGTGGTCAAGGGAGTGGCGGCCGGCAGGGCGGCCCGGGGCAGAGGCAGGGCGACACGGAAGGTGGAACCCTCGCCCAGGCGGCTGGCGACCGCGATGTCGCCGCCCATCAGCCGGGCGAGGTCGCGCGAGATCGGCAGGCCCAGGCCCGAGCCGCCGAAGCGCCGGGTCGTGGTGGCGTCCCCCTGGCTGAACTTCTCGAAGAGTGCGCCTCGGGCCGTATCGGAGAAACCGACCCCGGTGTCCGCGACGGCGAATGTGAACCCCGCCGCCTCGCATTCCAGTCGCACGTCCACGCGCCCGTGATCCGTGAACTTCACGGCGTTGCCGATCAGGTTGTAGAGGATCTGTCGCACCCGCGTCGGGTCGCCCCGATAGAGGCCGTGCGGCCCCCGTGTCTCGAAGGACAGGGTCAGGCCCTTCTCCATCGCGATGGCGCCGAAAGCGTCGCACGCATCGCGACCCAGCGTCTCGGGGGCGAAGTCCAGGGGTTCTAGCTGGATCTTGCCGGCTTCGATCTTGGCCATGTCCAGCATGTCGTTGAGCAGGGTCAGCAAGGTCGCGCCGGACTGCTGCAGCACCCGCAGGCGCTCATGCTGATGGCCGGTCATCGGCTCGCGCGACATGGCCTGGGCCATGCCCAGGATGCCGTTGAGCGGCGTGCGGATCTCGTGGGAGACCGTGGCCAGGAAGGTGCTTTTGGCCTGGTTGGCTTCCTCGGCGTTGAGCTGGTCCTGGATGACCTCCTCATAGGACACGGCGTTGGCGATCTGCAGGTCGCGGGCATTGACCACGAAGCACACGCCCAGCGCCGCCAGGACCCAGGCCTCCGCCCCCGACTGCAGGCGGGTCACGCTGTAGAGCAGAACCAGAGCCGGGACCGGCGCGGTCCACAGGATCATATTGCGTGTCAGGGTGTGCTGGGCGGCGCAGGTCATCAGAATCCCGGCGGAGACGACCACCAGGGTTACGACGGCCGTGTTCGTCGTCGGATGGGTGAGCAGAAGCGGTCCGGAGGAGGTCGACGTCATCAGGATCGTGATGGCGATCAGTTGGTTCTGGAAGACCCGGAACTGCTCTTGCGTCGCGCCGGCCAGGCGCGGCACGACACGCCGCCACCAGGTCATGGTCGCCCCTTCGGACGACACGTAAGCGACGAACCAGCCCAGCGCGACCCAAGGCGAGATCGCCTTCAGATACAGCAGGATCATCGCCACCATGGCGATGCTGCCGATCCGCATCAGCACGTGACCGGAATAGGTTCGAGCGTAGTACTTCTCGAACGCCTGCTGCGAATAGGGTGTGTAGGCGCGCGCCGTCATGACGGCAGCTATGGGCGCGCTAGCTTTACAGCGCGTTGGCTAACCGTGCGGCATGGCGCCACAGTCTACGACCGCTCCCAGGCCGCCTTCAGCAGCGCCTTGACCGCGTCGTCGACCTCGGCGGGCGAGGCCAGGGTCAGCTTGGCCTTCAGGCGTTCGGACCAGCCTTCGTTCTTGGGCTCCAGCAGGCGCGGGGAGGCGTCGGGCGTGAGCGCCAGACCCAGCACCGCCTGGCCGCCCTTGAGCGGCTTCAGGGCCGCGAACTGGGATTTGCGGGACCAGGCGGTGAAGCCCTTGCGCTGGCCGGTCACCAGGCCCTCGAAGTCGGCGACCGCCGCCTCAACCGCTTCCAGGATTGCGGCCCCGGCCGGGTCGGTCCACAGCGCGGCGCGCAGGGCGTCAGCGTCCTCCCAGCCGGTCTCGGGATAGGCGACAGAGAAGATCGTGGCGGCGCGGTTCACGCCGATGCCGTAGGTCGCCTTCAGCCAGTCGGTGCGGGCGCGAGGTTTAGTCTCGGGGCATTCGCGGCGGACGATCTCGACCCATTGCTCCAGCGTCTTGCCGGTCTCGCGCTCCAGATTGGCGCGGACCGAGGCGAACCACTTCTGCTGCTGTTCGGTGAGGCCTTGGGGCTTGTTATCCATGGTTGCGCGCATCCCCCCGTTTGCTACGACCGTCCTCCAGAAGGAGACGCCCATGAGCCTCGACGGACGCTACGACGCCGACAACATCTTCGCCAAGATCATCCGCGGCGAGATCCCCAGCGTGAAGGTGTTCGAGGACGACAAGGTCCTGGCCTTCATGGACGTCTTCCCGCAGTCGCCCGGCCACGCCCTGGTGATCTCCAAGGTCAGCCAGGCCCGCAACCTGCTGGAGGTCGAGCCCGAGGTTCTGGCCGACCTGACGGCCGCGACCCAGAAGCTGACCCGCGCGGTCGTCGCGGCCCTGAAGCCCGATGGCGTGGTCGTCACCCAGTTCAACGGCGCTCCGGCCGGCCAGACGATCTTCCACCTGCATTTCCACGTCATCCCGCGTTACGAGGGCGCGGCCCTGGGGCGTCATGGCGAAGGCGGCATGGCCGATGTCGAAGAGCTGAAGGTCCTGGCGGCGAAGATCTCGGCGGCGCTGTAGCCGCACGGAAACCGAACCCGCATCGGGAACGGTCTTCGTCCGCGCTCGGCGCTCTTTAACGTTTGACGCGTTAGCGGTACCGGCGACGACGCCAGGCCCGGGAAAGCCATGCTTGAATTCGAGGAAGGCCGCAAAGGCTTGCGCCGCCTGATCTATGCCAGCCGTTTCGCGGGCGACGGGGACTTCGGCGAGGCGGTGCGGACGATCGTCAACGCCTCGATCCAGAACAACCGCCTGGTGGACGTCACCGGCTTCCTGCTGGCGGGCGAGGGCTGTTTCCTGCAGTGGTTGGAAGGCCCCGCGACCGCCGTCGAGGAGACCTACGCGCGGATCGCCCTGGACAGACGCCACGCCGATCTGAAGGCCCTTGCTGACGGTCCGGCCGAGCGTCGCAGGTTCCGCGACTGGAACATGGGTCAGCATCGCCTGGGCGTCGCGGACCAGACGCTGCTGGCCGAGGTCGGTCTGGAAGTCTTCAATCCTGCCGGCCTGGATGCCGAACGCGCCGAGCGCCTGCTGATCCGCGCCGGCGAGCGGCACCTGCGAACCTAGGGTTTCGCCGCCGACAGGCTCCAGTCGGGGCCGCGCAGCTGGGTGACACAGCGCGTGTCGAGCGGCTTGGCCGGGTCGTTGACGAAGGCTACGGTCATGCGGCCGGCGCAGGCGTTGAAAGATGCGCCGTGGGCGCGGCCGGGCATCAGTACGAACTGGGCGTTGGGCAGGTCGGCCAGCAGGCTCTGGGCCCAGGCCGGCGGGGTGTTGGCGTCCAGCGCGCCCGCGAAGATCAGCACCGGAACGTCGCTCTTAACCGGCGTGTTCTCGACCGCCGGGGCGGGGGCGACCTTCCAGGCCTGGCAAGTTTCGGGCGCGACCGTGCGGACGTCGACGCCGCCCAGTCCATGGCGGGGCGAGACCTGGTCGGCGACGCGGGCGGGATCCTCGAACGGCATCTCCTCGGCGCACCAGACCGACAGGCGCAGGCCCCAGGCGAAGTTGGACGAGCCCCTGGCGCGGGTGATCAAGGGCGCGAGCTCGGCGGTGCGGCCGGCGGCGGCCTCGGCGATAATGCGGGGCAGGAGGGGCGCTGTTTTCTGATCGCCCAGGGTTTCGGCCAGGGCGTTGGCGATCTCGGCGCCGCGGGCGGGGTGGCCCTCGATCATCAGCGGCTTGCGGTCGGCGCCAACGATTAGGGCGGCGAAATCGGTCGACAGCTTCGGATAGGCGCGCGAGCAGGCCGGGTCGACGGCGCAGCCATCCAGCACCAGGTTCAACGCTCGGCGTAGGCCAGCCGTGGCGGTCTCGTCGTAGTTCACATGCGGCGGTAGCGGCGAGTCGAGCACCACGGCGCGCACGCTATCAGGATGACGGCGCAGGACGGTCAGGGCCAGGCGGCCACCGTAGGACAGGCCGTAGAGGTTCAGCTTGTCGTAGCCCAAGGCCGCACGGGCGACCTCGATGTCATCAGCGGTCTCGGCGCTGGTGTAGCCGTCCAGATCGACCCCGGCGGCGACCAGGCGCGCTCGGCAGGCGGTCGCCGCTCGGGTCACGGCGGGAGGGTTGGAGGCGGGGGCTTCGCGAGCCGCGGCGACCTCCGGACATTCCAGCGCCGGCTGGGCGGCATGGCCGCCGCGCGGCTCGACCAGGATCTGGTCGCGGGTCTCCAGGAACGGATTGCCCTTGCTCGAACGGGCATTGGCCATGGCCGTCACGCCCGGACCGCCGGGCATGAAGATCAGGGCGTCCTTGGTCGGTGTCGCCGTGCGAGCGCGCTGGATGACGACGGGCAGGCGGATCGATCGGCTGCCGGGCTTGGCGCGGTTCTCGGGAACGATCAGCACGCCGCAGTCGATCTTCTCGCCGGGCGCGGTCTCGAAAGGGCAGGGGCCGGGCTCGAAGCGGCCGGCGGGCGTCTCGGCATGGGCTGCGATGGGCAGGATCAAGGCGGCCCCAAACGCGGCCGCGAGCACCGTCTTCATGCGAACTCTCCCCTCAGTCGTCCCGACTGTCGTGGGGCGGGGGAGCGGGATCAAGTTACGGTGGCGTTAGGTGCGCCTAAGCGATCAGCTTGGCCAGCGCCGTATAGAACGCCAGCAGCACCGCCATGCCGCCGAGGATCGCCCAGCCTTGCATGCGGATCTTTTCGCTGAGATCCGCACGGAGAAGCGCGATGTCCGTCTTGAGCTCGGCTTTTGTCGCCAGCAGCTCGGTCTTGGTGGCCAGATCACTGATGTCCGGAAGCATGGTGGTCTGCTGCATAATTTCGATGACGGCCTCGCCGCGCGTTCGTCCATGCCGGCTTCGCGGAGCCGTTTGGAAGCGTTGAGCGTGTCGAAAGCGATCGTTGCCATAGAACACACGCTAATCGTTTGTTCTCGTTTCGTCCACAATTTTCCCGCGACCCAAACGAAAAGGGCCCGGATCGCTCCGGGCCCTTCGCTCAAGTCTGAAAGCAAGCCTTACTCGGCCAAAGCCGGTTCGGCTTCGTCGGTCTTGCTGGCCTTCGGATCCGGCGTGCCTTCGATCTCGAAGGCGATCTTGCCGTTCTCCAGCACCACGGTGACGTGGCCGCCGCGCACCAGGCGTCCGAACAGGATGTCGTCGGCCAGGGGCTTCTTGATGTGCTCCTGGATGACGCGACCCAGCGGGCGGGCGCCGTAGAGTTCGTCGAAGCCGTTCTTGGCCAGCCAGTCGGCCGCGTCGTCGGTCAGCGAGATCGTCACGTTCCGGTCGGCCAGCTGGGCCTCCATCTGCATGACGAACTTCTGCACGACCTGGCGGATGATGTCGGCCGTCAGCGGCTTGAAGGCCACCACCGCGTCGAGGCGGTTGCGGAATTCCGGCGTGAACAGGCGCTTGAGGGCGGCCTCTTCCTCGCCGACCACCTTGTCGCGGCCGAAACCGATCGACTGGCGCTGGGCGTCCGACGCGCCGGCATTGGTGGTCATGATCAGGATGACGTTCCTGAAGTCGACCTTCTTGCCGTTGCTGTCGGTCAGCACGCCGTGATCCATGACCTGCAGCAGGATATTGTAGACGTCCTGGTGGGCCTTCTCGATCTCGTCGAGCAGCACGACCGCGTGCGGGTGCTGATCGACGGCGTCGGTCAGCTGGCCGCCTTGGTCATAGCCGACATAGCCGGGAGGGGCGCCGATCAGGCGGCTCACGGTATGGCGCTCCATGTACTCCGACATGTCGAAGCGGATCATTTCGATGCCGAGCGTCTGGGCCAGCTGCTTGGCGGCTTCGGTCTTGCCGACGCCGGTCGGACCGCTGAACAGGAACGAGCCGATCGGCTTGTCCGCGTCGCGCAGGCCGGCCCGGGCCAGCTTCATGGCCGAGGACAGTTGCAGCAGAGCCTCGTCCTGACCGAACACGGCGCGCTTCAGGTCCGCTTCCAGTTCCTTCAGGGCCTCGGTGTCGGACTTGGAGACCGACTTGGGCGGGATGCGGGCGATCTTGGCCACGACGGCTTCGATTTCCTTGACGCCCAGGACTTTCTTGCGACGGCTTTCCGGCAGCAGCATCTGGCCAGCGCCGGCTTCGTCGATCACGTCGATCGCCTTGTCCGGCAGCTTGCGGTCGGTGATGTACTTGGCCGACAGCTCCACCGCGACCTTCAGGGCCTCGGCGGTGTACTTCAGCTTGTGGAAGTCCTCGTAGTAGGTCTTCAGACCCTTGAGGATCTTGATGGTGTCTTCCACCGTCGGTTCGTTCACGTCGATCTTCTGGAAGCGACGGACCAGGGCCCGATCCTTCTCGAAGTGCTGGCGGAACTCCTTGTAGGTGGTCGAACCCATGCAGCGCAGGCTGCCCGAGGCCAGGGCCGGCTTCAGCAGGTTCGAGGCGTCCATAGCCCCGCCGCTGGTCGCGCCAGCGCCGATCACGGTGTGGATCTCGTCGATGAACAGCACCGCGTTCGGGTGGTTCTCGAGTTCCTTCACGACCTGCTTCACGCGTTCCTCGAAGTCGCCGCGATAGCGGGTGCCGGCCAACAGCGCGCCCATGTCGAGCGAGTAGATGGTGGCGCCTTCCAGGACCTCGGGGACCTGGTGCGTGACGATCTTGCGGGCCAGGCCCTCGGCGATGGCGGTCTTGCCGACGCCGGGATCACCCACGAGCAGCGGGTTGTTCTTGGTGCGACGGCACAGGATCTGGATCGCGCGTTCCACTTCGTTCGCGCGGCCGATCAGCGGGTCGACCTTGCCCTGGCGGGCCTTTTCGTTGAGGTCGACGCAATAGGCTTCCAGAGCCTCGCCGCCCGTCTTGGTGTTGGGCTTCTCGCCGTCGTCCTCGGCCGAGTTCGAACCGGCGCTGGCGCCCTTGACGTTCTTGGTCTCGGAGGCGCCGGCCTTCTTGGCGATGCCGTGGGCGATGAAGTTGACCGCGTCGTACCGCGTCATGTCCTGCTCTTGCAGGAAGTAGGCGGCGTGGCTTTCGCGTTCGGAGAAGATGGCGACCAGAACATTGGCGCCGGTGACCTCTTCGCGGCCCGACGACTGGACGTGAATCACCGCGCGCTGGATCACGCGCTGGAAGCCGGCGGTCGGCTTGGCGTCCTCGTCGTCGTCGACAACCAGCGAGGCCAGTTCGACGTCGAGATAGTTCGAGAGGCTCTTCTTCAGCGCGGCGAGATCAACGTCGCACGCGCGCATAACTCCGGCGGCGTCCTCGTCGTCGGTCAGGGAAAGCAGAAGGTGCTCGAGCGTGGCGTACTCGTGCTTACGCTGGTTGGCGTACGCGACGGCGCGATGCAGGGACTCTTCCAGGGGGCGCGAAAAAGAGGGCAACGGGGAGGCTCCTCAGTCCTTTTCCATGGTGCACTGTAACGGGTGCTGATGGCGTCGCGCCGAGTCGATGACTTGGGCGACCTTGGTTTCTGCGACTTCGTATGTGTAGACACCGCAGACACCGACGCCGTTCTGGTGAACGTGCAGCATGATACGGGTAGCGTCTTCACGCGACTTGTTGAAGAACCGTTCGAGAACGTAGACCACGAACTCCATGGGAGTGTAGTCGTCGTTGAGAATCAGAACTCGATAAAGCGAGGGCTTCTGCGTCTTCGGCTTCACTTCCGTGACGACCGACGACCCAGCGCCGTTGCTTTGTCCGCCTTGCTTCCGCTCGGCCATCGACTTGTTCTCTCCTGGCGAGCAAATCACCCGCCTGCCTGAATTAGATATGGAAACGCGGCGGCATTGGAAGAGCCTGAGACGCGCCTGCGCCGCTTTAGCACAGGGACGCCCAGGAATTCGGCTTCACATTTGGGAGAGCGAAGACCGCGCGCGAACGGTTCCGTGGGTGGAAGGCCCAAATGGTTAGCGACGATGCGCCGCGCAAGGGGTGATGTCCGCGACTCGGCTAGCGCCCCTTTAGTGCCCGCCCACTAATCACGGCTGCGGCGCCGAATTTTCCGCGCAGGGCGTCGATGGCCGTCTCGTTCTTGAGCGTGCGGCGCTCTTCGTCCGCGAACATGTCGGCGCCGGCGGTTTCGGCGTCGACGAACTCGGTCAGGCCCGCGCCGATCAGGCGGTAGGGCTGGCCTGGCTTTTCGGCCGCCAAGAGCTCGCGGGCCACCTGGAACAGGGTGCGGGCGGTCTGGGTCGGTATGGCCAAGGTGCGGCGGCGGGTGTGGATCTTGAAGTCGGGTGTGCGCAGCTTCAGCGTCGCCACCCGGCCGGCCACGCCTTCCTTGCGAGCCTGCTTGGCGACCTTCTCGCAGAGGGGCCACAGCTCGTCCTCCAGGTCCTCGCGCTTGTGCAGGTCGTCGTTGAAGGTGGTCTCGGCGCTAATCGTCTTACGCGACTGGTCGGGATCGACCATTCGGCTGTCCTGGCCGTGGGCCAGGCGGTGCAGGCGCAGGCCGCCCGCGCCCAGGCGATTGGCCAGCAGCTTCAGGTCAGCGGCGGCGATGTCGCCCACGGTCTTCAGGCCGATCTCGGCCAGGGACGCGACGGTGGCCGGCCCCACGCCCGGAAGGATGCTGACGGGCTTGTTCGCCAGGAAGCTCTGGGCTTCAGCGGCGCCGATGGCCGAGAAGCCGCGCGGCTTGTCCAGCTCTGACGCGATCTTGGCCAGGAACTTGTTGGGGGCCAGACCGATCGAGACGGTCAGGCCGATGTCGCGCTCGATCTCGGCCTGCAGGCGGGCCAGCATCTGGGCGGGCGTCGCGCCATGCAGGCGCTCGGTGCCGGTCAGGTCGATCCAGGCCTCGTCCAGCGATAGCGGCTGGATCAGCGGCGTCAGCTTGTCCAGCTTCTCGTGGATGCGCCGGCTCTCTTCCTTGTACTTGGCGAAGTTGGGCTTGATAACCACGGCTTGCGGGCACAGCTTCAGCGCCTTGTACATCGGCATGGCCGAGCGCGGGCCGCTCATGCGGGCGATGTAGCAGGCGGTGGTCACCACCCCGCGCTTGCCGCCGCCGACGATGACCGGCAGGTCGCGCAAGGCCGGATTGTCCCGCTTTTCCACCGAGGCGTAGAAGGCGTCGCAGTCCAGGTGGGCGATCGACAGCGTGCCCAGTTCCTCGTGGAAGACCACGCGCGGCGAGGCGCAGGACGGACAGCGCGAGACCTTGGCCTCGCCCGTCCACCCGCAGTCGCGGCACAGGGACTTCATGAAGGGCTCCCTAGGCCTCCGGCGGCCACAGCCAGACCGCGCCGCGCACGCCCGAGCTGTCGCCGTGGGCGGCCTTCTTCACTGGCGTCTCGAAGACGTCCGAGAAAACGTGCGGAGCGATGGCGGCGGGCAGGCGCTCGTACAGGGCATCGACGTTGGACATGCCGCCGCCGAGCACGATGACGTCCGGATCGATGATGTCGCAGATCGCGGCCAGGCCTCGGCTCAGGCGATCGACATAGCGGTCCAGGGCCGCGGCGGCCGAGGCGTCGCCCGACTGGATGGCGTCCATGGTCGCCTGGCCGGTGGGGAAGCCCGCGTCGTGCGAGAAGGCTGGGCCGGAGACCCACTTCTCCATGCACCCCTTGCGGCCACACCAGCACTCGGGGCCGGGATATTCCTCGGGCTTGGGCCAGGGCAGGGGCATGTGACCCCATTCGCCGCCGAAGCCGTTGTGGCCGTCGATAATCTTGCCATCGACGACGACCCCGCCGCCGCAGCCGGTGCCGATGATGACGGCGAACACTACATGCGCGCCGGCGCCCGCGCCGTCGGCGGCTTCGGACAGGGCCAGGCAGTTGGCGTCGTTGGCCAGCCGCACCTGACGGGCCAGGCGCTGGGACAGGTCCTCGCCGAAGCGCTGGCCGTTCAGATAGGTGCTGTTGGCGTTGCGGATCAGGCCACTGCGGGGCGAGATCGAGCCGGGGATGCCCATACCCAGCCGCGCGCAGGTCGCGCCGGCCATGGCCTCGGCGTCCTTGACAAGCTCGGCCACGACCTCCAGCGCGTCCTTGTAGTTGCCCGGATTGGGCTTGCGGACGCGGGCGACGAACTGGCCCTGCGCGTCGAGGGCGGCGGCCTCGATCTTGGTGCCGCCGAAATCGATGCCGAAGCGGATCATGTGAACAGACGCTCCTCGATCGCCGCCTTCAGGGCGGGCCACTCGTCTATGCGCGTGTGACGATCGGGGGCGGAGGGGGCGAAGGGGCGCAGGCGCTCGTCGCTGACCATCTGGAACCGGCCGACACGCGGGGCCTTCTCAGCCACCGATTCGAGCTGCGGCAAAAGGTCATCGATGAAGACGGCGGGGCCCGTGGTTCGATCGGACAGTTCGGCGGCGGGCGGTCCCTTGGGGCCGCTGTTGATGATCAGGGGATAGTCGAAGCCGTGGGTTTTCAGCCACTTGATCCGCGCCAGGCGTCCGTGCTCGGGCGCATTGGTCAGGATGACCACCTCGGCGCGCGTCGACAGGTCGGCCAGGGCGTCGGCCGCACCGATCGCCGGCATCAGGTCGTCGGCCCCGTCGCGGAAGAAATCGTCGAACAGGGCCTTGCCCGCGATCAGATCGAGGTGTTCCGTCTCTCCAGGCCGATAGAGGTTCTGGAACAGGGCGAAACGGTCGACCCGCAGCTCGAAGCCATGGCGTTCCACAAAGGCGCCGAAGCCGCGCATGAACTGGGCCAGCACCTCGTCGACATCGACGATGACCAGCGGCGCGGCGGGGGAAATGGCGCAGGCCTGGAGGTCGGAGTACTGCTGTTCCATGATCTCGGATCGTTGGGTCTTAACGCGATTAGCGCGGGCTTAAGGATATTCGTGCCATCAGGTTCTGGAAGACGGCGCGAATCCCTATGTGTCGTCACGTGACCGTTTGGTCGGGGTAAGGATGACGAAGAAGGTCCTCATCGTGGAGGATAACGAGCTGAACATGAAGCTCTTTCATGATCTGCTCGAAGCCCAGGGTTACGAGACCCTGCAGACCCGCGAGGGTCTGTCGGCGCTGTCCATTGCTCGCGACAACAAGCCCGACTTGATTCTGATGGACATTCAGCTGCCGGAGATTTCCGGGCTGGAAGTCACCAAGTGGCTCAAGGAAGACGACGACCTGGCGCATATCCCGGTCGTGGCCGTCACCGCGTTCGCCATGAAGGGCGACGAGGAGCGGATTCGCGAGGGCGGCTGCGAAGCCTACATCTCCAAGCCGATCTCGGTGGTCCACTTCCTGGACGTGATCAAGCGCCTGCTGGACAAGGTCCCCGCTGCATGAGCGCCCGGATCCTCGTCGTCGATGACATCGAGGCCAATGTCCGCCTGCTCGAGGCCAAGCTGACGGCCGAGTACTATGAGGTCTCGACCGCCATGGACGGGCCGACGGCCCTGGCCATGGCCGCCAAGGACCTGCCCGACATCATCCTGCTGGACGTGATGATGCCCGGCATGGACGGTTTCACCGTCTGCCGCAAACTGAAAGAAGACCCGACCACCCGCCACATCCCGGTGGTGCTGATCACGGCCCTGGACGGCCGCGCCGATCGCATCCAGGGCCTGGAATCGGGCGCTTCGGACTTTCTGACCAAGCCCATCGACGACGTCATGCTGTTCGCCCGCGTGCGCAGCCTGACCCGCTTCAAGCTGGTCATCGACGAACTGCGCCAGCGCGAGGCCTCGGGCCGCCGCATCGGCGTGATCGCCGGCGCCGCCGCCCGCCTGGACGGCCTGGGTGGCCGGATCCTGGTGGTCGACGACAACGAACGCCAAGCCCAGCGCATCGCCGCCGAGCTGGGCGTCGAGCATCGCCCGGTCATCGAGAGCGATCCCGAAAAGGCCAAGGTCAGCGCCGGCGGTCCGGTCGACCTGGTCATCGTCAATGCTTCGGCCAAGGGCTTCGACGGCCTGCGCTTCACCGCTTCGCTGCGGTCCGAAGAGCGCACTCGCCAGCTGCCGGTCCTGGCCATGGTCGATCCCGACGACCGCGGCCGCATGGTCAAGGCGCTGGAGATCGGCGTGAACGACATCCTGTCGCGTCCGGTGGACCCGCAAGAGCTGTCGGCCCGCGTCAAGACGCAGATCCAGCGCAAGCGCTACACCGATTATCTGCGCAACAACCTGGATCACTCGCTGGAGCTGGCCGTCACCGACCAGCTCACCGGCCTGCACAATCGCCGCTACATGACCGGCCAGCTCGACTCGCTGGTCAAGCGCGCGACCATGGGCGGCGAGCCGGTCTCGGCCCTGCTGATCGACATCGATTTCTTCAAGAAGATCAACGACACCTTCGGCCACGACATCGGCGACGAGGTGCTGCGCGAGTTCGCCCTGCGCCTGGCGTCGAACGTCCGCGCCATCGACCTGCCGTGCCGCTTCGGGGGCGAGGAGTTCGTGGTGGTGATGCCCGACACCCAGCTGGCCGACGCCCTGCGTATCGCCGAGCGGATCCGCAACAACGTCGCCGGCTCGCCCTTCAAGGTGGCCCACGGTCAGGAGCTGCTGACGGTGACCATCTCGGTCGGCGTTTCGGCCACGATCGGCCAGGGCGACACGCCCGAAGCCCTGCTCAAGCGCGCTGACGAAGGCGTGTACCAGGCCAAGGCCTCGGGCCGGAACGCGGTGGTCGGCAAGGCCGCTTAGCAGGCGCCAGCTTCACATTTCCGCGCTGAAACCCTTCCATCCTTGCACGGATGAAGCGTTCGGGCGAAATCGCTCGCATGAAGAAGATGCTTACCTGCGGCGTCATGGCCGCCGCCGTTTCCATGGGTTTTGTCGCGCAGGCCGAGACTAAACCCGATCCCAAGCTGGTCGTGGTCATCTCGGTCGACCAGTTCAGCGCCAATCTCTACGCCCAGCACCGGCCGGAGTTCACTGGCGGTCTGGCGACGTTGAGCAGCGGGATCGTCTATCCGAATGGCTACCAGTCGCACGCCTTCACCGAGACGTGCCCGGGCCACTCGACCCTGCTGACGGGCAAGCATCCCAACAAGACCGGCATCAGCGCCAATGACTGGTACGACCGCGCCACGGGCAAGACGGTCTACTGCCTGGCCGATCCCAGCGTGACCCTGGCGGACGACCCGAAGGGCAGGGCGGTGTCGCCCGCCAACATGATCGCCACCACCTATGGCGACTGGCTGAAAGAGGTCTCACCCAAGAGCCGGGTGTTCGGGGTCTCGGGCAAGGATCGCGGCGCGATCACCATGTCGGGCCACCGGGCTGACGGCCAGTTCTGGTACCAGCCGGGCTTTGGCTTCACGACCTATGTCCGCGAGGGCCAGACGGCGGAAGAGCGGCTCAAGCCCGTCGCCGCCCTCAACACCAAGCTGGCGGCGGATCTCAAGAAGCACCCGTTCACCTGGGACTACGCCAAGGACTCGGCCAAGCGTTGCAAGGCGTTGGAGGCCGACTACCAGACCGGCGACCGCAAGTGGCATGCTGGCCTGCCGATCCCGACGGCGGCCGACGAGGCCGGCAAGCAGCGCGACCTCTATGCCAGCCCCTATACCGACGCGGCGACCCTGGAGCTTGCTCAAGGCCTGCGCGAGACCTACGGCCTGGGCGATGGCCCGCAGGTCGATGTGCTGACGGTCAGCCTGTCGGCCACCGACTTCATCGGCCACCGCTACGGCACGCGCGGGCCGGAGATGTGCGACCAGATCGCTCGCCTGGATGACCGCCTGGGCGCGTTCCTCAAGGGCCTGGACAAGGTGAAGGGCGGGGTCCTGGTCGTCCTGGCCGCCGACCACGGCGGCGCCGACTTCGCCGAGCGCCTGCATGACGAGGGCTATGACAGCGAGCGCGTCCTGGGCAAGCCGTGGATCGCCGGGCTGAACAAGCAGCTGCGCACGGACCTTGGCCTGTCGTGGGATCCGCTGAAGGCCGATGGCGGCATCGACCAGGTCTATGTCGTCGGGGCCGACGGCAAGGCGCCCTCGATCACCGATCGCGCCCGCGTCACCGCCGCCGCCCTGGTCCTGATCAAGCGCGACCCGGCCGTGGCCGAAGCCTTCGACTCCAACGTCATCCTGACGATGGAAGCCGCGCCCGCCGACGCCTATCCGGAAGAGATCTCGGTCGCCGAGCGCCTGCGCCGCAGCGCCTTTCCGGGCCGGGTGGGCGACATCCTGATCGCCTTCAAGCCCTATCGCGTGCCGGCGACGGCGGGGGCGACCTATGTCTCCACCCACGGCAGCCCTTGGGACTATGACCGACGCGTGCCGATCCTGTTCTGGTGGAAGGGCGCGACCCCGCACGAGCGAGTCCTGCCGCTGGATACGGTCGACATCGCGCCGACCATCGCCGCCGCCACGGGCGTTAAGCCGCCCGCCGATGTCGACGGCGTGTGCAGGCCGCTGGTTTATGGTCAAGCTTGTTAGAACGGCGTTCTAGAATCGTCACAAGCGGTCGCTAGTCCTTCCCGTCCGGGGGAATGGCATGGGCTACGACCGCTTCTACTTTCTCAAGAAGGCGTACGGGATCTATCCCGGCGTCACCGCGCCGGTGTCGGCGCGCTGCCTGACAGCGCACTACGCCCGTCGCCAGACCCGGCGCGGGCCGCTGCGGGCGGGGCTGGACGCGCTGGTCGGGTTGGCCTTCAAGGCCTGGATCCCGTGGCGCGCGGCCAAGGTGCAGAAGGCGTTCGGCCTGGACGAGGCCTGGCGCACGCGCGCCATCCAGATCGCCCGCGCCCGCTTCGCCGATCCCAACGACCTGGCGCTGTTTCGTATCACCGAGGCGGGCCAGCTGGACGACTATATCCGGCGCTACGAAGACGCGGCGCTGAACAAGCGCATCAACCCGCTGGGCTGGACCGCGCGCTGCGCCCTGGCCGACAAGGCGCGTTTCCAGGCCCGCTGCCAGACGGCCAGCCTGCCGACGCCCCGGACCGTGGCCATCGTCCGCGACGGCCGCCCGGACCTAAAGGCCGACCCTGCCGGCCGCGACCTGGTCCTCAAGCCAACGGACGGGGAGGGCGGCGACGGCGTCGTGGTGCTGGAGAAGGTCAAGGACGCCGCCGACCTGACCGCCCGCCTGCCGCGTGGCCGAGGCGCTTTCGTGGTCCAGGATCGCGTCCTGCCGCATCCCTCGCTGCTGGGCCTCGCTTTGGACGCCCTGCCGACCGTGCGGATCGTGACCATGGTCGACGAGGTCGGCGCGCCCGAGGCCGTCAGCGCCACCTTCCGCTTTGCCTCAGTCGCCGGCGCGCGGGTCGACAACATGAAGGCCGGCGGGCTGATCTGCGCCGTCGACCTGCCGATCGGCACCCTGGGCCTGGCCTGCAAGGGCTATGGCGGCGGCGACCACGCCGTGCACCCGGTCACGGGCGCGACGATCATCGGCCGCAAGCTGCCGGACTGGGCCGCGGCCAAGGGCCTGGTCCGCCGCGCCCACGCCGAGGCCTTCTCCGACTACGCCCTGATCGGCTGGGACGTGGCCCTGACCCCCGACGGCCCGGTGCTGATCGAGGGCAACGGCAAGCCCGGCGTTCTGATGCCCCAGCGCGCCGCCCGCCAGGGCCTGGGTGGCGGCCGCTACGGCGCGCTGCTGGCTTATCATCTTGCCATGAAACCGTAGCGCCCCCGTCACGGGGCGCTTTTAGGCTCGGAACCTCGTCATCCAGGCGGCCGTGGGTAAGGGGCCCGTCGGTCGCCGGGCCTCAGGAGGCAACCGATGACCCGCTACGCTGCTCCGCGAAGCCTTCCGCTCGAGGCCAAGCGCGCCCTGCGCATCATGCTGATCGCCAAGCACGCCAAGGGGCGGGGCGAGCTGCATCCCGAGGACGGCACGCACGCGGTCTATCACTGCGAGATGCGTGAGACCCTGGAAGACATCGGCGTCAACCTGATGGTGGCCGACGAGTACAGCGTGCTGTTCGAGCGCCCGAACGTCGACTTCGTGTTCCCGCTGCTGAACCGCGCCGGCTTCCTGAATTCCGAGATGCTGGTGCCGCTGCTCTGCAACCGCCTGGCCCTGCCGTATCTGGGCGCCAGCCCGATCCTGCGCGGCCTGTCGGACGACAAGCATCTGACCAAGCGCGCCGCCGTCGCGCGCGGCGTGCCGACCGCGCCGTGGGCCGTCTATCGCCGCGGCGCGCCGCTGGATCCGGCCCTGCTGCCGCCCGGCGACCACTTCGTGATCAAGCCTAACGCCTCCTCGGCCAGCTGGGGCGTCGGCGACGCCTTCGACTGGGACGGCGTGCGCGAGGCGGTGGTCGCCCTCCAGGAAGAGGGCCATGACGTCATCGTCGAGCCGTTCGTCCAGGGCCACGACATCGAGGTCTCGGCCATCACCCTGAACGGCGAGCCCTTCATCCTGCCGACCCAGATCGTCGAGCAGATCAACCCGGCCCAGCTGCGCACCTATCAGGAGAAGCGCAACCTGGTCGGCGGTCAGGCCTACGAGATCCGGCCGCTGGAGGCCGGCGTCCTGCAACGCACCGCCGAGACCCGCGCCCGCGAAATGATGCGCGAGTTCATGCCGTTCGACTACGGCCGCTTCGAGTTCCGCCTCGACCTCGCCACCGGTGAGGTCCAGTTCCTGGAAGTGAACCTGAACTGCAATCTGTGGTCCAAGAAGACCATCTCGATGGCCGCCCAGCAGATGGGCTGGAGCCACGCCCAGCTGATCGAGACCATCCTGACCGAGAGCCTGGAGCGCCAGGGCCTGCTGCAGAAGGCGTTCGACTTTGTCGCTGCCTAAGCCCTTCGTCGGCGTGATCCTGGCTGGACAGCGGCCGGGCAGGGTGGACCCGTTGGCCGAAGCGGCCGGGGTCGTGAACAAGAACCTCGTGCCGATCCAGGGCGCGCCGCTGGTGCGCCACGTGGTCGACGCCTTGGCGGCGACGCCGGGCCTGACGCGCCTGCGCATCGTGGTCGAGCCCGGGACCGCGCCCCTGATCGACGCGGCGCTGCCGCACGGCGGCAGGCTGCTGATCGACTACGTCCCGGCCGCCAACAACCTGGCCGACAGCGTCTATGCCGCCGTCGAGGGCGTGGGCGACATGCCGATCCTGGTGACCACGGGCGACAACGTCCTGCTGACGCCAGGGGCGGTGACCGAGGTGTTGGCGGCGCTCGAGGGCGGGGCGGACGTCTCCCTGGCCATGGCGACGCAAGCCTCCGTCCTGGCAGCCCATCCCGAGGGCCAGCGCCGGTTCTACAAGTTCTGGGACGACGCCTATTCGAACTGCAATCTCTACGCCTTCGCCGGCCCCGCCGCGACCTCGGCGGCCGAGAGCTTCCGCAGCGGCGGGCAGTTCGCCAAGAAGCCGATGCGGATGATCATGGCCCTAGGGCCGATCAACCTGGCTCTGCTGCTGATGGGCCGGCTGTCGCTGCGCGGGGCGCTGATGCGCCTGGGCCGCCGCTTCCGACTCAAGGTCGAGCCGGTGGTGCTGGCCGACGGCGCCCACGCCATCGACGTCGACAACGAACGCACCTTCGGCGTGGCCCAGACGCTGCTGGCCAAGCGGGCGGTCACCAACGCCGCCTGACTGCCTGGATGGCAGTCCAGCGTGGTTAACAAGAGTTAGGTCGCTTTTTTAGGACCTCGAACATTCCTGTCGCACATCCTCCGTATGCATCCTATGCGGGAGGGCGTGTGGTGATGAGAGCAAGAGTTCGAGCCAAGAAGCATCCATTTCCGGCCGGATGGCTGGTCCTGGGCATTTTGACCTGTGTGGTCCTGTTCGTGCTGGGCGCGCAGGCCAGTGAACATCTGTCGGGCGGGCTATCGACCGCCGCGATGCTGGGCGCGTTCGCCGCCGTCTGCGTGGGACCGGTGCTGCTGATCGTCACCGTCCTGTGGGGGAGCTTCGCGTTCTTCCGCTGGCTCTGGATCGGGCGGTAGGCAGCCAGAATCAAAAACGCCCGGCTATCGCTAGCCGGGCGTTTTCGTGTGTCGTAGCGCGCGAAGCGATCTTACTTGATCTTGCCTTCGCGGAATTCGACGTGCTTGCGGATGACCGGATCGTACTTCTTCAGCACCATCTTTTCGGTCTTGGTGCGGGCGTTCTTCTTGGTGACGTAGAAGAAGCCCGTGTCCGCCGTCGAGTTCAGGCGGATCTTGATGGAAGCCGGTTTGGCCATGGTCGAATCCCTGCGATGGTCGCGCAGGTTCCCGCGCGTTGGAAATAAGAGGCGCGGAACATACTCATCGGCAGCTCAAAGTCAATTGGCGGCGGTACACCGCTTGTAAGGAAAGTCCGCCGACCGGGCCTGACCCCCAACGGAGCCCTCGATCCGGGCCACCAGGGTGTCCTTGTCGACCAGGCGATACAGGATCCGCTGCGGGAAGTCGTGCTGCGGGTTCTCGAAGGTCACGGCGTTGTCGGCGATCTCCTTCACCGGGAAGGCCGCCTCGGCCTGGCCGGAGGGAATCGCCACGTACTGCAGCTTGCCGTCGGCGGCGGGCAAAATGCGCATGAACTCGAACTCGCGCAGCTTGCCGTCGCGGACCGTGCGACTCATGCCGATCATCGCGCCGCCGGCCGGGGCCAGCCACTGCTCTTCGATCTTGGCGCCGTTGGGCCGGGTCAGGGTCCAGCAGCCGCTGATAAAGGCGAGCTTGTTGATGTCCGATGGCGGCGGTGCGGGCGTTGCCTGCAGAGCCAAAGCCAGAATCGTACCGATCATTCGCGAATCTCCTCCCCAGTCCCCTCTAAGAAAGAAGGGGGACCCACTCAGAGGTGGGTCAGATGCCGCTTTCCGTTCAGGAAACGCATGAAGGGAGCCGGTCGTCCAGTGTCCGCCAACCTCTGGCCGATCTCGTGCACCACGAAGCGGGTGATGTTGGGCAGGTCGAGAGCCATGGCCTCCTGGAAGTCGACCCAGGCGATCTCGTCCAGCTCGCCGCAGTCGGGGCGGCGATCCAGGCTTAGCAGCGCCTCGGAGGGGGCCATGAAGAAGCGGGCGTCGAAGCGGCGCGGGCGATAGGGCGGGGTGATAGCGCGGGCGACGAAGGACAGCGGCGCCAGGTCGGGCAGGGCGCCTTGGGCCAGGAATGGCCGCCAGGGCCCCGCGCCGGGCCGTACAGGGGCGTCCTTGGCCAGCAGCAGGCCAGTCTCCTCGAACGTCTCGCGCACGGCCGCTAGGGCCAGGGCGCGGGCCAGGCGGGCAGGCTTGGGGTGACGGGGCTCGAGGCCCAGGCGCGCGGCGACGTCGGGTGACAGCTCGCTGGCGCTGGGGGCGTCGTAGTCGGTCTTGTCGACTCGTCCGCCGGGGAACACCCACTTGTCGGGCATGAAGGCGACGCCGCCGTTGCGCCGGCCCATCAAGAGGCGCGGCGAGGGGCCGTCGGTGCGGACGATGATCACGGTCGCCGCATGCTTGGGCGTGATCGTCGCGCCGGTCTCGCGCACGGCGCCGTCGTTGATCGTGTCGAATTTGGCGTCGATCGGCGGCAGGGTCATGCCGGCGAGGTTAGACCGATTGCGCGGCCTGGAAAGACCGACGTAACGTCAGGGCGTATTCTTGAGGGGCTTCACCATGATCGGACGGATTTCGACGCTGGCGCTGGTCGCCGGCCTGGCTGTTGGCGCGCCTGCGTTGGCCGCGCCTTCCAAGGCCCAGGTCGAGGCGGCGGCCAAGGCCGTCCAGCCCAAGGTCATCGCCTGGCGGCGCGACATCCATGAGCATCCCGAACTGGGCAACCAGGAGGTCCGCACCTCGGCCCTGATCGCCAAGGAGCTGAAAGCCCTGGGCTTCGAAGTGCGCGAGAACGTCGGCAAGACCGGCGTCGTGGGTATCCTGAAGGGCGGCAAGCCCGGCAAGGTCGTGGCTCTGCGCGCCGACATGGACGCCCTGCCGGTCGAGGAGAAGACCGGCCTGCCGTTCGCCTCCAAGGTCACGGCGACCTGGGAAGGCCGCACGGTGCCCGTCATGCACGCCTGCGGCCACGACACCCACGTGGCCATGTTGCTGGGCACGGCGACGGTGCTGGCCGGCATGAAGAAGGACATCAAGGGCACCGTCGTCCTGATCTTCCAGCCCGCCGAGGAAGGCCCGCAGGCCGGCGAGGAGGGCGGCGCCAAGCTGATGATCCGCGACGGGGCGCTGGACCAGCCCAAGGTCGACGCGATCTTCGGCGTCCACATCGGTCCCGGCGACGCCCATCAGCTGAACTACCGGCCCGAGGGCTTCTACGCCTCGTCCGACCGGCTGACGATCACAGTGAAGGGCAAGCAGACCCATGGCGCGCGACCCTGGGCGGGCGTCGACATGGCCAGCGTGGCCGCCGACATCATCCAGGCCATGAACCAGATCGCCGCCCGCCAGGTCGATGTCGGCGCCTCGCCGTCGGTCGTGACCATCGCGGTGATCAACATGGGCATGCGCCAGAACATCATCCCCGAGGACCTGAAGATGGAGGGGACCATGCGGACCTTCTCCAAGGCCCGCCACGAGGACCTGGTCGCCAAGGTGCAGAAGACGGTGGCCAGCATCGGCGACCGCTATGGCGCCAAGGCCGAGGCGGTCTTCAGCCAGCCCTATCCGGTGACCTACAACGACCCGGCGCTGTCGGGCTGGGTCAAGGCCAGCCTGGAAAAGGCCTCGGCCGGCAAGGTCGACGACAAGGCGGCGCTGGTGACCGGGGCCGAGGATTTCTCGATGTACGCCGAGAAGGTCCCGGGGGTGTTCGTGCAGTTGGGCGGCCGCAAGGCCGACGTGCCGGCGGCGACGGCCCCGGCCAACCACTCGCCGTTCTTCGATGTGGACGAGGCGGTGTTCGAGACGGGGGTGAAGGCCGAGGTCTTCATGGCGCTGGATTATCTGGAGAAGAAGTAGGGGGCTCAAATCCTCCCCCTAGCGGGGGAGGATCTACTCGGCCGCCGCTCTCGCCGCGAACCACGGGGTGATGCGGCGCAGGGCCTCCTCGACCTCGGGCGTCGACACCGCGAAGCTGAAGCGGATGAAGTGCTTGCCCTCGACGGGATCGAAGTCGACGCCGGGCGCGGTGGCGACGCCGGTGTCCTTCAGCAACTGCTGGCAGAACCCCAGCGAGTCGTCCGTCAGGTGGCCGATGTCGGCCCAGATGTAGAAGGCCCCGTCCGGCGGGGCGATCTTGCGGAGACCCAGGGCCGGCAGGGCGTCCAGCATCAACTCGCGGTTGGCGCGGTAGACGTCGATATGGGCTTCCAGCTCGTCGATGCAGTCCATGGCCGCGAGACCCGCGTGCTGCGACAGCGACGGCGCGGTCAGGAATAGGTTGCCGACATAGGCCCGCGCTCGGTCCAGGTCCTCGCCCAGCGGCACCAGCAGCCAGCCCAGCCGCCAGCCGGCCATGCTGAAGTACTTGCTGAAGCTGTTGACGATCAGGGCGTCGGGCGCGAACTCCAGCATCGAGGGCGTGCGGCCGGTGTAGCTGAGGCCGTGATAGATCTCGTCGCTGATGATGCGGATGCCGCGTTCGCGACAGACCTTGGCGATGGCTTCCAGCTCTTCGGGCGCGATGATCGTGCCGGTCGGGTTGGCCGGGCTGGCGACGATGACGCCGGCCGGGGCGGGGTCCAGCTCGGCCAGATGCTTGGCCGTCAGCTGGAAGCGGTCTTCCGGCCCGCAGGCGATCTCGACTGGCGTGAGGTGCAGGGCCTTGAGGCTGTTGCGATAGGCGACATAGCCGGGGCGGGCCAGGGCGATGCGGTCGCCGGGCGTGAACACGCTGGACAGGGCCAGGACCAGCGCCGGCGAGGCTCCGCAGGTCAGCACGATCCGCTCGGGCTCGACCGTGACGCCGTAGAGCGTCTGGTAGCGCTGGGCGATGCGTTCGCGCAGCAGTGGGCTTTCCCAATAGCCCATGGCCTCGGCGTCCAGGATCTGGTGCGCCGTCGCGATCGCCTTGCTGGGGGCGCCGGTCGAGGGCTGACCGAACTCCATGTGGATGATCGAGCGCCCCTCGGCCTTTAGCTGGTGAGCCAGGCGGCTGATGGCGATGGCGTGGAAGGGTTCGATCTCTGCGCGCATGCCTGTGCCATAGCGGGGTTTGACGTAGCGCGCATCCCGCTTGAGAAGAGGACATGCTCGCGCTTCTCCTCGCCGCCGCCCTGGTCCAGACGCCCCTGAACATCGGGGGGCGTGTCGCGCCCGCGCCAGAGGGCGCATACGACTTCGGCTGGCCAGGGGTCTATTTCGAGGGGCGCTTCACTGGTCCCGAGGTCGAGATCGCGGTTCAGCCCGGCGCCGAGCACCTGGCCGTCAGCGTCGATGGCGTCCGCAAGGCCGAGCTGGCCAATCCCGGCGAGACCCGTCTGAAGCTAGGCGACCTGGGTCCCGGCCCGCACGTGGTGCGGCTGGACAAGCTGACCGAGAGCCAGACCGGCTCGGCGCGGTTCGAAGGGTTCTTCGTCGAGCAGGGCAGGGCGCTGCCCGCGCCCGTCCGCCCGCGCCGGATCGAGTTCATCGGCGACTCCCACACGGTCGGCTACGGCGTGCGCTCGACCACCCGCGATTGCACGGAGCAACAGGTCCACGATCTGACCGACACCAGCCTGGCCTTCGGGCCGATCCTGGCCGGTCGCCTGGACGCCGACTACCGCATCGAGGCCTTCTCGGGCCGGGGCGTGGTCAGGAACTACAACGGCGTGGCGCCGGGCGAGCCGCTGCCGTTCCTGTTCCCGCGCGTGATCCCGGGGCAGGCCGAGCCGCGCGTGGCGAACGACGCCTGGAAGCCGGACGTGGTCGTCATCGGCCTGGGCACCAACGACTTCTCAACGCCGCTGCACGCCGGCGAGACCTGGGTCGACGAGGCGGCGCTGCGGCATGACTACCGCGAGACCTACGTGACCTTCGTGCAGGGCCTGAAGACCAGCCGGCCCAGCGCGCGGGTGTTCCTGATCGCTGGCGACACCTTTGCCGAAGATGTCGCCGAAGTCGCCGACCGCACCGGCGCCAAGGCCGTGCGGATCACCGACATGGACCGCGGCGCCTGCCACTGGCACCCGTCGGTCGCGGATCAGAAGATGATGGCGGACAAGTTGGAAGAGGCCATCGCGGCCAAGTAGATCCTCCCCCTAGCGGGGGAGGCGGCCGAAGGCCGGAGGGGGAAGTGCTGCTGAGCCTGCCTCTTCCCCCTCCGTCGTCTCTTCGAGCCGACACCTCCCCCACTAGGGGGAGGATCTGATCTCAACTAGCGCCGCTTCCCGCGTCGCACGCCCTTCGGCAGCCCGCCGCGCGGTTTCACCGCCGCCTGCCGCCTGGCCCCGAGCCTGGGACGCGGCATCTTCGGATCGGCCGGCATCGGATCGCTCAGCATCTCGAACAGCAGGCCGCCGGTCACGGGCGTGGCCTCGACCAGCTTGACCTCGACGTTCATGCCCAGCGTCCAGCGCTGGCCGGTCCGGTCGCCGACCAGGGCGTGCAGCTTCTCGTCGTGGACGAAGAACTCCTCGCCCAGGGTCGAGACCGGCACCAGGCCGTCGGCGCCGGTGTCGGCCAGCTTAATGAACAGGCCAAAGCGGGTGACCCCGGTAACCCGGCCCGCGAAGGTCGCGCCCACCCGGTCGGCCAGGAAGGCGGCGATGTAGCGGTCCGTGGCGTCGCGCTCGGCGGCCATGGCCCGGCGCTCGGCGTGGGTGATGACCTCGGCCGTGTCCTTGATCTGGGCGATGTCTTGATCGGTGAGGCCGTCGTCGCCCAGGCCCAGGGCCCGGATCAGGCCCCGGTGGACGATCAGGTCGGCATAACGCCGGATCGGGCTGGTGAAGTGGGCGTACTTGGCCAGGTTCAGGCCGAAGTGGCCGATGTTCTCGCTGTTGTAGTGGGCCTGCATCTGGGTGCGCAGGACCACCTCGTTGATGATCGCCGCATTGGCGCCCTCGCGCGTCTCGTCCAGCAGCTTGTTGAAGCGCGCGGTCTGCGGGGCCTGGCCCTTGTCCCAGCGGATCTCCAGCGTCTGCAGGAAGTCGGAGAGGTTCTGCATCTTCTCGAGGCTGGGCGTGTCGTGCACCCGGTAGATCAGGGGCGAGCGCTTGGCCTCCAGGCTCTCGGCGGCGCAGACATTGGCCTGCACCATCATCTCCTCGATCAGCTTGTGGGCCTCCAGGCTGGCGCGCTTGGTGATCGACAGGATCTCGCCCTCGCGGATGATGATCCGGCGTTCGTCGCTCTCGATCGCCAGGGGCGAGCGGGCGTCGCGGCCGATCTTCATCGTCCGATAGGCTTCCCACAGGGGCTGCAGGATCGGCTCCAGCAGCGGGCCGGACTTGTCGTCCGGCTGGCCGTCGATCGCCGACTGGGCCTGCTCGTAGGACAGCTTGGCGGCCGAACGCATCAGGCCGCGCACGAACTTGTGGCCCTTCTTGCGGCCCGACTTGTCGAACACCATCCGCACGGCCAGCGTGGCCCGGTTCTCGCTCTCACGCAGCGAGCACAGGCCGTTCGACAAAGTCTCGGGCAGCATCGGCTCGACCCGGTCGGGGAAGTAGACGCTGTTGCCCTTCTCGCGGGCGTCGCGGTCCAGGGCCGAGCCGGGGCGCACATAGGCCGCGACGTCGGCGATGGCCACCCAGACCACCCAGCCGCCCACATTGGTCGAGTCCTCGTCGAGGTGGGCGAAGACGGCGTCGTCGTGGTCGCGGGCGTCCACGGGGTCGATGGTCACGAACGGCAGATGCCGCAGGTCCTCGCGACCCGTCAGCGTCGGCTCGACGGCGGTCCTGGCCTCGGCCTCGGCGGCTTCGGAGAAGCCGGTCGGGATGCCGTGGCTGTGGATGGCGATCAGCGAGGCGGCGCGGGGATCGTTCTCCGTGCCCACCACCTCCAGCACCTTGCCGGGCTTGGGACCATAACGACCGCCATGCGTGCCGACCTGGGCGAGGACGAGATCGCCGTCCTTGAAGTCGTGGGCGACGCTGGGATCCAGGACCAGCACGTCCTTGGACTTGCGGTCGACCGGCTCGACGCGGATTTCCTTGCGGTGCTTGCGGATGACGCCCAGCACCTTGTGAGCGCTCTGGCCCAGCTTCTTGATCAGCTTGGCCTCGAACTCGCCGGTCTCCAGGCGCTCGAAGCGGACCAGCAGGCGGTCGCCCAGGCCCGGCGCGCCGGCGGCGGCCTCGCCCTTGGTCGGGGCCAGGCGGACATTGGGGACGTCGTCGTCCGACTTGGTCAGTTTGACGTAGAGCTCGCCGTCGCCATCGCGGTCGACCACGTCGGCCACGCCGACGGGGGGCAGGGAGCCAGCTTCCGCGAAGCCTTTACGCCCGCGTTTGGCCAGGGCGCCCTGGGCCTCCAGCTCGCGGATCATCTCGCGCAGGGCGCGGCGGTCGCCGCCCTTCAGGCCGAAGTGGCGGGCGATGTCGGCCTTGCCGCTCTCACCGGCGTCGCGCAGGAACGCGATCAGCGTATCGCGGTCGGGCAGGCCGGCGGGCGGCTTGGGCTTGAAAGTCTTAGTCGGGCGAAGTTTGGCCATGTCCTGCCTTACCGCGCTTTGCGGGGGCATGGCCAGACATGGGGCAGTATCAGGGACCCTAGTACAGATCCTCGATCGACCGAGGCGGCGGCGCTTCGGCGGGCTTCGCCGCGGCCGGGGCGGCGGCGGGCGTGGGTGTCGAAGGCGGAGCCTCGACGACCGGGGAAGCGATCGGGGCTTCCTGTTCGGCGGTCTCGACCTCGACGGCCTTGGGCTTGGGCTTTTCGACCGGCGGCGGCTCGTAGGCGAGGGCGGGGGCGGCGTCCTTGACCGGCACGCCCGAGGCCTCGGCCAGCGGCTGCTTGGAGGTTTCCAGGCCGCCGCGATCGATCTTCATGGCGTTGGTCAGGCCCATGGCGAAGCCGCCCACGCAGCACAGGATCAGCGCGGACACCACGACATGCAGCGGCAGGGGACGTTCCAGCGTCGTCATGATGAAACTGTACTCCCCTCCCTAGGGCCTGAACAGGTTTAGGCCTCGTCGTCCCACGGTGCGGCGCCGTCCTCGGTCGTCTCGGTCGCCTTAGCCTTGGGCGCGGCTTTCTTCGCAGCCGGCTTCTTGGCGGCAGGCTTCTTCGCGGCCGTTTTCTTGGCCGGCGCATCACCTTCAACCTTAGCGGCGGCCTTCTTCGGCGCAGCCGCCTTCTTCGCCGGCTTCTTGCCGCCGCCCTTGGCGGCGCGTTCGGCGATCAGGGCCACGGCCTCGTCCATGGTGATGGAGGCCGGGTCCTTGCCCTTGGGCACGTTGGCGTTGGTGTCGCCGTGCTTGATGTATGGGCCAAAGCGGCCCGACAGCACGCGCACCGGCTTACCGTCCTCGGGGTGGTTGCCGAGCTCGGCCAGAGCCGCCGCGGCGCCGCGCTGCGGACGTCCGCCGCCGGCCCGCTTGTCGGCCAGGATGGCGACGGCGCGGTTCAGACCAACGTCGAACACCTCGTCGGCGTTCTCCAGATTGGCGTAGGTGCCGTCGTGCAGCACGAACGGCCCGAAGCGCCCCAGGCCCGCCGTGATGACCTTGCCATCGTCGGGGTGCTTGCCGACTTCACGCGGCAGCGAGAGCAGGCGCAGGGCCTTCTCTAGGTCCATGGCCGAGGCGATCCAGCCCTTGGGCAGGGACGAGCGTTTGGGCTTCTCGCCGCTGTCCGGCGCGGCCAGTTCCTCGACATAGGGGCCAAAGCGACCGTTCTTCAGCCACACGGCCAGGCCGGTCGCCGGGTTGGCCCCCAGTTCCTTGTCGGCGCTCTCGGCCTCGCCGTCGCCTTCCGACACGCCCAGCTGGCGGGTGTAGCGGCACTCCGGATAGTTCGAGCAGCCGATGAAGGCGCCGAACTTGCCGGTCTTCAGCGACAGCTGGCCCGAGCCGCAGGTCGGGCACAGGCGCGGGTTGGAGCCATCGCCCTTGTCGGGGAAGATGTGCGGACCCAGGGCCTCGTTCAGCGCGTCCAGGACGTTGGTCGTGCGCAGCTCGGCGATCTCGCCGACAGCGGCGTGGAAGTCCTTCCAGAAGTCACGAAGGAACTGCTTCCAGTCCAGCTTGCCGTCCGACACCAGGTCGAGCTGCTCTTCCAGGGCGGCGGTGAAGTCGTACTCGACGTAGCGCTTGAAGAACTGCTCCAGGAACGCGGTGACCAGGCGGCCCTTGTCCTCGGGGACGAAGCGCTGCTTGTCCATCTTCACGTATTCGCGGTCGCGCAGCACGGTCAGGACCGAGGCGTAGGTCGACGGACGGCCGATCCCCAGCTCTTCCATCTTCTTGACCAGGCTGGCTTCCGAATAGCGCGGCGGCGGTTCGGTGAAATGCTGGTCGGCGCGGGCCTCGATGACCTTGGCGGCGGCGCCTTCCTCGATCATCGGCAGGCGGGCGCTGTCTTCGTCGCCCTCGTCGTCGCGGCCCTCCTCATAGACGGCCAGATAGCCGGGGAAGAGCACGACCTGACCCGTGGCGCGCATGCCGGTCTGGCCATCGCTGCTTTCCAGGTCGACCGTGGTGCGCTCGATGCGGGCGCTTTCCATCTGCGAAGCGATCATGCGCTTCCAGATCAGCTCGTACAGGCGGCCCAGGTCCGACTCCAGGCGCAGCGAGCCGGGGTTGCGGTTCAGGCTGGTCGGGCGGATGGCTTCGTGGGCCTCCTGGGCGTTCTTGGCCTTGGCCTTGTAGTAGCGCGGGGTCTCGGGGACGTACGGCGCGCCATAGACGCTGCCGATCACGCTGCGCGCCTCGGCGATGCCTTCCGGCTCGACCGACACGCCGTCCGTACGCATGTAGGTGATCAGACCGACGGTCTCGCCGCCGATGTCGATGCCTTCATACAGCTTCTGGGCGGCCTGCATGGTGCGCTGGGCGCTGAAGCCCAGCTTGCGGGCGGCTTCCTGCTGCAGGGTCGAGGTGGTGAAGGGCGGGGCGGGCGAGCGCTTGCCGGGCTTCTTCTCGACGGCGGCGACCTTGAACACGGCGGCGCCCACGGCGGCCTTGGCGGCCAGGGCCGAGGTCTCGTTGTTCAGGTCGAACTTGGTGAGCTTCTTGCCTTCGTGCTTGACCAGGCGGGCCAGGAACGGATCGGCGCCGGCCGAGACATCGGCGTCGACCGTCCAGTATTCCTGGGTCTTGAAGCGCTCGATCTCGATCTCGCGGTCGACGATCAGGCGCAGGCAGACCGATTGCACGCGACCGGCCGAGCGGCTGCCCGGCAGCTTGCGCCACAGCACCGGCGACAGCGTGAAGCCGACCAGGTAGTCCAGGGCGCGGCGGGCCAGATAGGCCTCGACCAGCTCCATGTCGACGTCGCGCGGATTGGCCATAGCCTCCAGCACGGACGTCTTGGTGATGGCGTTGAAGGTGACGCGCTGGACGGCCTTGTCCTTCAGCGCCTTCTTCTTGTTCAGCACTTCCAGGACGTGCCAGCTGATCGCTTCCCCTTCGCGATCCGGGTCGGTGGCCAGAATCAGGCGGTCGGCCTTCTTCAGGGCGTCGACGATGTCGCTGACCCGCTTGGAAGCCTTGGCGTCGACTTCCCAGCTCATGGCGAAGTCGTTGTCCGGTTCGACAGAACCGTCCTTGGACGGCAAGTCGCGGATATGGCCGTACGAGGCGAGAACCGTGTAGTCGGACCCGAGGTACTTGTTGATGGTCTTGGCCTTGGCCGGGCTCTCGACGACGACGACGTTCATTCTGACTCTGGGCTGCAAGTAAAGCGATCGCCCTGGAGGCGAGCGCCGGGAAAGTGGGGCCCGGCTAGGGGTCTGTCAACGCAGGCCGGTAGAAACGGCAGCGCTTAGCCGCTTGTTAAGACCGTTGTGTGAGCATCGGGACGTCGTTTTATGACCGGATCCCGATGGACCTGAGCGTGAACCGGATCGCCACCGAGGCCTATGTCTCGCCGATCCAACCGATCAAGGCCGTGACCTCGAACGCCGAACGCGCGGAAATCGCCGATCGGCTGAAGCAAGCCGTGCGCGCCGCGCCGGCCGCGGGGACCGGGCTGCTGGTGGATCTGTCGGTCTAAGAACCCTCCCTTCAAGCTAGACCAATCGCCACGTTCCTGACGCGGGAGCGTGGCCAAAGTGGTGGCTTGGGTCGGCGCTTCGGCCTGTGACGCGGCGGACTGATGGCGCAGTGGAAACGACGCGGCCGGAAAGGCGTGGCCTTGATCGTGAGCGTTGGCGCGCACGTCGCCGCCGTGGCGGTGCTGATGGCCGCCCATGTGACGCCGCCCGCCCCCGAGCCGCCGTCGGTGATGGTGACGCTGGTCGATCCGCCGCCTCCGCCTCCGCCACCGCCGCCACCCCCTCCGCCACCGCCCGCGCCGCATGAAGCGCCCAAGTCGCCGGTGAAGGCCCCGGCCAAGCCGCCGTCGCCCGAAAAGCCCCAGGACAAGCCCAAGGCCGCGCCGCGCTCGCCGCTGCGGGTGACCAAGGCGCCGCCCAAGAACGTCCCGACCCTGGTGGCCAGCCGTGATCCGGCCCCCAGCCCGGTCATGGGCCTGGGCGATTCCGAGCTGCAGGGCGCGGCGAGGGCCGGTTCAGGTAGTGGCGGGGGCGGCGGCGGGGATGGCTGCGACATGGTCCGGCTGCTGCAGGAGGGCCTGCGCAAGAACCCGCGCGCTCGCGCCTCGCTGATGCGGGCCCACAGCGCCACGGTCGGCGCTGGCCGCGCGCCCCTGGTCTGGAGCGGCGACTGGGCGCGGGTCACGGGCGAGGAGGGTGACGGGCTGGCCGGCCTGCGCGAGATGATCATGATGGAGGTCGCCTTCGCCCCGGCCGCCTGCAAGGCCGAGCCGGTGCGCGGCCTGGTGCTGATCTCGCTGAACGACGGTCCCGGCGGCGCCCGCTTCGTGCTGGGCGGCGGTCACTGGAAGTGGTCGGACCTGCTGTTCGCCAAGGGCGCGCGGCGCGGGGGCTAGATCCGCTCGAGCAGGTACAGGCAGCCGGCGGTGACGTCCGCGCCCTCCCGGCGTAGCGGGATCTCCTGGCGCTCAAGGACCTTGAAGCCGGAGGCGCTGGCCTGGACATAGGCGTCGCCGTGGGCGTAGCGGGCGGAGGGCAGCAGGGTCCAGCCATCTTGGCCAAGCTCCGTGCTGACCGCCATCAGACCCCCGGGCGGCAGCGCCGCCGCCGCGGCGGCGAACAAAGGCGCCAGGTCGCCGAAATAGATCAGCACGTCGGCGGAAAAGATCAGGTCGAAGCCGCCGGGGTTGCTCTCCAGGAAGGCCACGGCCTCGTCCTGGACCAGGGCGTAGTAGCCGCCGCGCTCGGCGGCCTTGGCCAGCATGCCCGAGGACAGGTCGACGCCGGTCAGCCGGCCGCCGAACCGCTTGAGGTGCGGCCCGGCCAGGCCCGTGCCGCAGCCCAGATCGAGGATGCGGTCGAACTGTTGGCGATGGCTGGCGACCATGTCGGCCAGCAGGGCGGGGGCCTCGTAGCCCAGCATGTCGACCAGCTGGTGGTCGAAGCGCTCGGCGAAGCTGTCAAACAGCGCCTCGACGTAGGACGCCGGGGCCTTGTCGATGCCGGGCTCGACCAGCACCCGCAGCTCATGCGCCCGGATCGTGTCGGTGGGGTTGCGCGCCTCCAGCCAGGCGCCCAGGGCGCGGGCGGCGTCCAGACGCTGGAAGGCCACCAGGATGCCGAAGCTCTCGCGGGCCACGGTCTCCGGATCCTCGGCGTCGGGGCCGGCGATGCGGGCGTAGAGGTCGAGGGCCTCCTGCGCCGAGGCGCCGTCGAGGGCGGCATAGGCGGCGGCGCGGGCCCAGGTCAGGCGGGCGCCTTCCGGCACGGGCTCGACCGCTTCGGCGGCGGCGAAGGTGGCGGCGGCGCCGGCGAAGTCTCCGGTCAGGAACTGGGCCTGGGCCAGGCATTGGCGGCGGATCGGATCGTCTGAGGCGTCAGCCGCCCGAGCCAGCGGCTCGACAGCTTCTGCAAAGCGTCTCGTCTGCATCAAGGCCAGGCCCAGGCCGAACAGGGCCTCGTCGTGGCCGGGGCTCATGACCAGCACGGCGCGGAAGGCGGCCTCGGCGTCGTCCAACCGACCCTCGGCGCTGGCGGCGACGGCGACGCCGAACATGTCTTCGATGGCCTGGGCTTCCATGGACGCTCCCTCCGACTCGGAAGGAGGTTAAACGCCAGCCGCCATGCCGCCGTCCAGCAGTTCCGCGCGGCCGGCCAGGCTGAGCTCGACCAGCGCCGCCATCACGGCCGAGACCGGGGCGCCGGCGGCGCGCACCAGGTCGTTGCGCGACACGGGCGTGGGCGAGAGCAGGGCGGCGACCCGCTCGCGCAGGGCGTCGTGGTCGATGTCGGTGTCCGGCTGGGACTCGTAGCCGCGCTCGCGCTCGCGCAGATGGATCTGGCCCGACAGCGAGCGCAGCACGTCCTCGGCGCCCTCGCACAGGATCGCGCCCTGGCGGATCAGATCGTTCGTGCCTTTAGAGCGTGGATCCAGAGGGGATCCTGGCACGGCGAAGACGTCGCGGCCCTGCTCGGCGGCCAGGCGGGCGGTGATCAGCGAGCCGGACTTCAGCTCGGCCTCGACCACGATGACGCCGCACGACAGGCCCGAGATGATGCGGTTACGGCGCGGGAAGTCCTTGGCCTGGGCGCGGCGGTCGGGGGCGCTCTCGGAGACGACGCAGCCCTCGGCGGCCAGGCGCGCGTGCAGTTTGTCGTGCTCGGGCGGATAGACGTCGCCGACCCCGCCGCCCAGCACGGCGATCGTGCCGGTGGTCAGGGAGCCCTCATGCGCCGCGCCGTCGATGCCGCGCGCCATGCCGGAGACGACGACATAGCCGGCGGTCCCCAGGTCTGTCGCCAGCTGGCGGGCGAAGCGCTGGCCGGCGGCCGAGGCGATGCGGGCGCCGACGATGGCCAGGCTGGGTTCGGAGAGCATCTCCGCTCGGCCTAGCGCCCACAGGACGGGCGGCGGCGGGTCCAGGGCGGCCAGGCGCGGCGGGAAGTCGGGCTCACAGCCGCAGATCAGGCGGGCGCCGAGTTTGGCGCCGGCCGCCAGCTCCTGCTCGATTGCTTCGCGCGGCGGCAGGGACAGCGGCACGGCGCGGCCGCCGCGTCTGGAGAGATCGGGAAGGGCGGAGAGGGCCCGCTCGGGCGTGCCGTAGCGGGCGATCAGGTGGTCGAAGGCGACGGGGCCGACGGTCTCGGTGCGCGCCAGGCGCAGCCAGGCGAAGCGCTGGATGTCCGAGAGCCGGCCGACCGTCACGGCGCGTCGGCGACGGGCGGGGGCGCCGCGTCCTTCTTCTTGCCGATCTTGGGCTCCTGGCCCTTGAGCAGGCGGGCGATGTTCTCGTGGTGGCGGATGAAGATCAGCACGGCCATGAACAGGCCCAGGCCCACCATCGGATAGGGCTGGTCGAAGGCCAGGGCGAACGGCGCGGCCAGCACGGCGGCGGTCAGGGCCGCCAGCGAGCTGATGCGGAACAGGAAGGCCATGGCCAGCCAGGTCGCGCCGGCGGCGACGCCCACCGGCCAGCAGGCGCTGAGCAGCACGCCGTAGAAGGTGGCCACGCCCTTGCCGCCCTTGAACTTCAGCCAGACGGGGAACAGGTGGCCCAGGAACGCCGCGCCGCCGGCCAGGGCGATCACCGCTGGATTGCCGTGGGTCAGATAACGGGCCAGCAGCACCGCGACCACGCCCTTGCCCGCGTCACCCAGCAGGGTGATGGCCGCCAGGTCCTTGCGGCCCGAGCGCAGCACGTTGGTCGCGCCGATATTGCCCGAGCCGATCTGCCGGATGTCGCCAGCCCCGCCCAGCCGCGTGGCGATCAGCCCGAACGGGATCGACCCGAGCAGGTAGCCGCCGACGATGGTGATGGCGAGCGTCAGATAGGTGGCGGCGACGAGATCTTGCACGTTTCGACCCTAAGGCGAGTTGCGCGCGAATTCAACCGCTGCGCAAGCGAGAGTTGTGGCGTTAGGTGTAGTGCAGACTCGGGGGCAGGGCAAAAGCGGAGGGGCTTACCCCTCCGCCCGATGCACCACGCGGCCGTCGACCACCGTCATCAGCACCTGGCCCTGCAGCCTGCGCCCGTCGAACGGCGAGTTCTTGGATTTCGACAGCAGGCGGGCGGCGTCGATGATGATCGGCGCGTCGATGTCGCACAGCACCAGGTCCGCCGGAGCCCCCGGGGCGATGCGGCCGCCGCGCAGGCCCAGCAGTTCGGCCGGCGCCAGGGTGACGGCGCGGATCAGGTCGACCAGGGCGATGCGTTCGTCGTGATAGAGGCTCAGCATCGCCGGCAGCAGGGTTTCCAGACCCACGGCGCCGGGGGCGGCCTCATCGAACGGCAGGCGCTTGTCCTCGGCCGGGGCCGGGTTGTGGGCCGAGACGACGATGTCGATCAGGCCCGAGGCCAGCGCCTCGATCAGCGCCTGGCGGTCGTCCTCGCCGCGCAGGGGCGGGTTCAGCTTGGCGAAGGTGCGGTAGTCGCCGATGTCCAACTCGTTGAAGGACAGGTGGTTGATCGACACCGAGGCGCTGATCCGCAGGCCTTTTTTCTTGGCGCGGTCCAGGGTTTCCAGCGCCTGGGCCGAGGTGATCTGGTCGACCAGCAGCTTGCCGCCGGTGGCTTCCAGCAAGGCGACGTCGCGCTCGAGCATGATCCGCTCGGCCATCGGCGAGATCGAGGGCAGGCCCATGCGGCCGGCGAACTCGCCGCCGGTGGCCGCGCCGCCCTTGGCCAGCCAAGGATCCATCGGACGGTGGGCCAGCAGGGCGTCGAAGCCCTTCGCGTACATCAGGACGCGCTGCATGACCTTGCTGTCGACGATCGGCTTGCCCGCGTCGGTGACATAGACGCAGCCGGCCTCGCGCATCAGGCCGATCTCGGCCATTTGCTCGCCGGCCAAGCCCTTGGTCGCCGCGCCGGCGACGAGAATGCGGGCGCTGTCGATGTCGCGGGCCCGGCGCAGGATGAAGTCGACGACGCTGGGATCGTCGATGGCGGGCGCCGTGTCGGGCTGGACGACCATCGAGGTCACCCCGCCGGCCGCCGCGGCCTTGGCCGCCGAGGCCAGGGTTTCCTTGGTCTCGGCGCCGGGCTCGCCAGTGCGGACGCGCAGGTCGATCAGGCCGGGGGCGAGCAGGGCGCCGCCGCAGTCGACGACACGGACAGCCTTGGACAGCTTGCCGAACTCGCGGCCCTTGGCGACGTCGGCGATGACGCCTTCCGAGACGATGACGCCGCCGGGGCCGTCATAGCCGCTTTCCGGATCGACCAGGCGGGCGTTGACGAGGGCGAGAGGTTGCGGGGCGGTCATTGGCCGACCTTTTCGATACGGGCGGCGAGGCTGGTCAGCACGGCCATGCGGGCGGCGACGCCCATCTCGACCTGGTCCTGGATCAGGCTGACGGCCGGATCGTCGGCGACGTCGCTGTCGATCTCGACGCCCCGGTTCATGGGCCCCGGGTGCATGACCTTGGCCCCCGGCGCGGCGCGGGCCAGCTTTTCGCGGTCCAGGCCATAGAAGCGGAAATATTCACGGGTCGAGGGCACGAAAGCGCCCTGCATCCGCTCCAGCTGCAGGCGCAGCATCATGACGACGTCGGCGCCGGCCAGGCCCGACTTCATGTCGTGATGGACGGTGACGCCCCAGCGCTCGGCCTGGGCCGGCATCAGGGTGGGCGGACCGACCAGGCGCACGCTGGCGCCCAGGGTGTGCAGCAAGGCGACGTTCGAGCGCGCCACGCGGCTGTGCAGCACGTCGCCGCAGATCGCCACGGTCAGGCCCGAGACGCGGCCGAAGGCGCGGCGGATCGACAGGGCGTCTAGCAGGGCCTGGGTCGGATGCTCATGCTGGCCGTCGCCGGCGTTGACCACGTGGCCGCTGACCTTCTGCGAGAGCAGGCTGGCCGCGCCCGACGAGGCGTGGCGCACGACCAGCAGGTCGGGTCGCATGGCGTTCAGCGTGACCGCGGTGTCGATCAGGGTCTCGCCCTTGGCGACCGACGAGGTCTTGGGGTTCATGTTGACGACGTCGGCGCCCAGCCGCTTGCCGGCCAGCTCGAACGAGCTCTGGGTGCGGGTGCTGTTCTCGAAGAACAGGTTCATCAGCGTCCGGCCGTGCAGCAGGTCCAGGCTCTTGGACGTCTGCCGGTTGAAGGCGACGAAGGCGTCGGCCAGGTCCAGCAGGTCGGTGGCCTGAAGCGCGTTCAGGTCGCCGGCGGACAGGAAGTGGCGTTTGGGGAATTCGAAGACGCGGGCGCGGATCGTATCGATGGCCGCGCGGGCGGGGTCATGGGCTGAAGCCGTCATGAGCCCGCGTCATAGGCGGCTTTGGCGGGGAAGGGAAGCTGTGGCGCCGTTCGCTCCACAGCTACCGGGATGCTCAGAGCGACCGCAGTCGCTCCAGCGCGCCCTGCAGGATCCAGCCGGCGGCCATCTTGTCCACGACCTCGTCACGGCGCTTGCGAGAGATGTCATGCTCGTCGATCAGCACTCGCGTCACCGCCGCCGTCGATAGGCGCTCGTCCCAGAAGGTGATGGGGAGGTCGGGCTTGATGCGCAGCAGGTTGCGGGCCAGGGCGCGGTTGGACTGGCAACGGACACCCTCGGTGCCGTCCATGTTCATCGGCAGGCCGACGACGATGCCGACCGCGCCGCGGCTGTCCATCAGCTTGAACAGGGCCTCGGCGTCTTGGGTGAACTTGGTCTTTTCGATCAGGGCCAGGGGGCTGGCGACGGTGCGGGTGACGTCGGAGACGGCGACCCCGATGGTCTTCTCGCCGGGGTCCAGACCCACGATCGGCGCATATTCGGGGAGGGCGGCGGCGAAGTCCGCGATGTCGAGAACGGGCATGTCTCTCCTTATACAGTAGCCGGCGTGCTTGAAACCTCGCGCGGGGACCGCTAACCCACGCTCTCGAATTTCAGGAGATCCCCATGGCCATTGACGCCGCCACGGTGCGGAAGGTCGCCCGGCTCGCCCGCATCGCCGAACCCGAAGAGCGCATCGAGGCCCTGGCCAATGAGCTCAACGGCATCATGACCTGGATCGAGCAGCTGGCCGAGGTCGACACCGACGGCTGCGAGCCGCTGACCAGCGTCGTGGCCGCCGGCCTGCCGCTGCGCGAGGACGTCGTCACCATGGGCGGCGATCCAGCCCGCGTGACCAGCAACGCCCCCAAGTCGATCAACAACTTCTTCGTCGTGCCGAAGGTCGTGGAATAATGAGTTCGCTGACGAAGCTGACCCTGAAGGCCGCCGTCGACGGCCTGGCCAAGCGCGAGTTCTCCTCGGTCGAACTCACCCAGGCCCACATCGAGGCGATCGAAGCCGCGCGCGGCCTGAACGCCTACATCCTGGAAACCCCGGACAAGGCGCTGGACATGGCCGCCAAGTCCGACGCCCGCCGGGCGCTGGGCGAAGCCGGCCCGCTGGAAGGCGCGCCGCTGGGCGTGAAGGACCTGTTCTGCACCGACGGCGTGCGGACCACGGCCTGCTCGAAGATCCTGGAAAACTTCGTGCCGACCTACGAGTCGACCGTGACCAGCCAGCTGTGGCGCGACGGCGCGGTGATGCTGGGCAAGCTGAACCTTGACCAGTTCGCCATGGGCTCGTCGAACGAGACCAGCTACTTCGGCCCGGTCACCAACCCCTGGCGCGCCAGCAACAGCAACAAGGCGCTGACGCCCGGCGGTTCGTCCGGTGGTTCGGCCGCGGCCGTCGCCGCCGACCTGTGCCTGGGCGCCACGGCCACCGACACCGGCGGCTCGATCCGTCAGCCGGCCGCGTTCACCGGCACCGTCGGCATCAAGCCGACCTATGGCCGCTGCTCGCGCTGGGGCGTCGTCGCCTTCGCCAGCTCGCTGGACCAGGCTGGCCCGATCGCCAAGACCGTCGAGGACGCGGCCCTGCTGCTGACCTCGATGGCGGGTCATGACCCCAAGGACTCGACCAGCCTGGACATCGCCGTTCCGGACTTCACCCAGTTCGTGGGCAAGTCGGTGAAGGGCCTGAAGATCGGTATCCCCAAGGAATACCGCGTCGACAACATGCCGGCCGAGATCGAGAAGCTCTGGGCCGACGGCATCGCCTGGCTGAAGGAAGCCGGCTGCGAGATCGTCGACATCAGCCTGCCGCACACCAAGTACGCCCTGCCGGCCTACTACATCGTGGCCCCGGCCGAGGCGTCCTCGAACCTGGCCCGCTATGACGGCATGCGTTACGGCCTGCGCGAAGACGGCGCCAACCTGACCGAGATCTACGAGCACACCCGCGCGTCGGGCTTCGGCGACGAGGTCAAGCGCCGCATCCTGATCGGCACCTATGTCCTGAGCGCCGGCTACTACGACGCCTACTATCTGAAGGCCCTGAAGGTGCGTCGCCGCATCGCCGAGGACTTCGACAACGCTTGGCAGAAGTGCGACGCGATCCTCACCCCGACCGCGCCCTCGGCGGCGTTCGGCCTGGGCGAGAACAGCAACGATCCCATCGCCATGTACCTGAACGACGTCTTCACGGTGACGACGAACCTGGCGGGCCTGCCGGGTCTGTCGCTGCCGGCCGGTCTGGATGCCAACGGCCTGCCGCTGGGTCTGCAGATCATCGGCAAGCCTCTGGACGAGGCTACGGTGTTCTCGGTCGCCGGGGCGGTCGAGAAGGCCGCGGGCTTCACGGCCAAGGCCCAGAAGTGGTGGTGAATTGAAAAGGGCGGCTCCTCGCGGAGCCGCCCTTCTTCGTTATCGGGGTGTGGGACCCTGATTTACATCGGCGCGGCGGGTTCAGCCGGCGCCGGAGCGGCCGGGGCCGGGATGACCAGCGGCGCCGGCTCGGCGATCGGGGCGCTCACGGCCGGCGGGGCGGCCGGGACGGTGGCGCTGACATTGGCCGAGGCGCTTTCGGCGGCCGGGGCGCTCTCGACCGGAGCCGCGCGGCGAGCGGCCGGACGGGCCGGAGCCGACGAGCGGGCCGGGGTCGAGCGGGCGACCGGAGCCGGGGCCGGCGTGGCCGCCGCCAGTTCGGTCGGCTGCGGGATCGGGGCCGGGGTCGCGGCGGCGCTGGCCGGGACCGGCGTGGCGCTAGCCGGGGGCGGGCTTTCGGCGGCGGCGGTTTTCAGCGAGGCCGGATCGGTCGGAGCCTCGGTGCGATTGGCCGTCATGGCCCAGATCATGCCGCCGGCGACGACGGCGACGATCGGCGCGCCGACCAGAAGCGGCAGGTTGCTGCTCGCCTTCTTCTTGGGCGTGCGAGCATAGATCGGCTGCGCGGGAAACAGAGCCGAAGCATTCGGATCGGTCGCGACGACCGGTTCCGGGGCGTCGAAATTAAGAGTCGGGCGAATGGTGCGAGCGGTGGGCATTTCTACCTCCGTGAGTGAGCTGTTCGAGAAAATGAACGGTGCGATAACTCAGCGGTTCCCTTGCCTCGCAATGGCGCCGGATTTGACTCAATCCGGCCTTATTCAAAGAAGTCGCAAATCGAACGGTTTCGCTTACCCTGAGCTAGCGCAAAGCCTTGTGGGCCTTGGAGCGGAGAAGATGCTTCGGATGACGTCCCAGAGCTTTTCCGGCCCGGCCCGCTTGATGTAGAGAGACGGCCATGACGCAAGATTCCAAAGTGATCCAAGGCCGCACCGGCCCCTGGGAAATGGTCCTCGGTCTCGAGGTGCACGCTCAGGTCGCCAGCAAGTCCAAGCTCTTCTCGGGCGCCGCCGTCGGTTTCGGCGCGGGTCCGAACGAGCAGGTCAGCCTCGTGGACGCGGCCATGCCGGGCATGCTGCCGGTCCTGAACAAGTTCTGCGTCGAGCAGGCGGTGAAGACGGGCCTGGGCCTGAAGGCGCAGATCAATCTGAAGAGCCGCTTCGACCGCAAGAACTACTTCTATCCCGATCTGCCGCAGGGCTATCAGATCAGCCAGTTCGACCAGCCGATCGTCGGCGAAGGCGTTGTCACCGTCGAACGCGACGACGGCACGACCTTCGACGTGCGTATCGAGCGCCTGCACCTGGAACAGGACGCGGGCAAGTCGCTGCATGACCAGGATCCGAACGCGACCTATGTCGACCTGAACCGCGCGGGCACGGCGCTGATGGAGATCGTCTCCAAACCCGACATGCGCACCTCGGAAGAGGCCGCGGCCTATGTGAAGAAGCTGCGCACGATCCTCGTCTACCTGGGCACCTGCGACGGTGACATGGAGAAGGGCAACCTGCGCGCCGACGTCAACGTCTCGGTCTGCCGTCCGGGCGCCTACGAGAAGTTCCGCGAGACCGGCGACTTCAAGCACCTGGGCACGCGCTGCGAAATCAAGAACGTCAACTCGTACCGCTACATCCAGCAGGCCATCGAATACGAGGCCCGTCGCCAGATCGAGATCCTGGAAGACGGCGGCAAGATCGACCAGGAGACCCGCCTGTTCGACCCGACCAAGCTCGAGACCCGCTCGATGCGTTCGAAGGAAGAGGCGCACGACTACCGCTACTTCCCCGATCCCGACCTGCTGCCGCTGGTCCTGGACCCGGCGTGGGTGAAGGAACTCGAGACGACCCTGCCGGAACTGCCGGACGCCAAGAAGGCGCGCCTGCAGAGCCAGTACGGCCTGTCGGCCTATGACGCCGGCGTGCTGATCATCGAGAGCGACCGCGCCGACTACTTCGAAGCGGCCGCCAAGGGCCGCGACGCCAAGCTGGTGTCGAACTGGGTGACCAACGAGTTGCTGTCGAAGCTGTCGTCGGGCGGCCACGAGATCGCCAACTCGCCGCTGCCGTCGTCGGACATCGCCCAGCTGGTCGAGCTGATCGAGAACGGCACCATCTCGTCGAAGATCGCCAAGGAGGTCTTCGAGCACATGTGGGCCGGCGAAGGTCGTCCCTCGGAGATCGTCGAGAAGCGCGGCCTGGTGCAGATCAACGACACGGGCGCCATCGAGAAGGCCATCGACGACCTGATCGCCGGCAATCCCGACAAGGCCGAGGCCGTGAAGGACAAGCCGCAGGCCCTGGGTTGGTTCGTCGGGCAGGTCATGAAGGCCACGGGCGGCAAGGCCAACCCCGGCACGGTCAACGAGCTTCTCCGCAAGAAGCTGGGCATCGCCGAATAGGCGTTACGACTATCCAGAAATGACGAGGGCCCGCGGTGGAAACCGCGGGCCCTTCTTCGTTGATGCGAACTTTTGTTATTGGGGCGCAGTCGGCTCTTCGGCCGGCTTCTTGTGCTTCTTGCTCTTCTTGGCGGCCTTCTCGTCGGCGGCCGGGGCCGTCGGTTCCTGGGTCGCCGGCGCGGTGGCCGAGCTGGGCGTGCCGGCGCTGTCGGCCGGCGCGGCGCTTTCGGTGGCCGGCGGCGCGGCCTGGGTCGACGGATCGCTGGCCGGTGGCAGCGTCGTGGCCGGAGCCGGGCTGGTCATGCTGGGTTGCGGGTCGGCCGGCGTGGTCTGCGGGGCCGTCGTCTGGGCCATAGCCGAGCCGGCAAAGGCGGCGGCGGCCAGAGTGAGCGCGGCGGTCGTGATGCGCAGGGTCTTCATGGGCTTGGGACCGTATTGCTGCAGCGTCGAAGTGTGACGCGAGCCCAACGCTGGCTTGGCAATGCGGTCGAAATGACTTCGCAATCGGGCGCTTAGGCCTCACACGCGGCGAGGTTGCGGCGCTCGTGGCGGCAAAACGGCGCCCCAGGCAGAGCCCAGGACGCCGTCTTCAACTGCTGTAGAGCAGTCAGGTCTAGTGATTGGCGATGACGTCGAAGATCAGGCCGCTGGCGATGGCGGCGAGCACGTAGTCATTGCCGGTGCGGTACCAATAGTAACCACGGGGCGGGGCGCGCAGGTTGTAGCGGTAGTAATCGTTCACCACATAGCCGCGGTCACGATAGTACCCGGGCAGATAAGCGCCGCGCTGCCACGACGAATAGCCAGGGCGGAAGCCCGGACGGCCGTAATAGGCGGCCGGAGGCGGGCCGTAAGACCAGCGATTGTTATAATAGTAGCCGTTGTGACGGCCGCGATCCCAGCGATCACCGCGGTCCCAGCCGCCGCGACGGTCGTCGCGGTCCCAGTGGCCACGGTCACGGTCCCGGCCGCGATCCCAATCACGGCCATGGTCGCCGCGGTCACGGTCACGATGTTCCCAGCGGCCGCGATCCTGGGCGGCGGCGTCGGTGGCCGTGAAGGCCAGCGGCCCGGCCACGGAGGCCACGGCGGCGATGGTGAGCAGCAGACGTTTCATCTCGTCTTCTCCTAGTGGTCGGGCGATGCTTGCGGAGCCTCGCCTAGAAACTTCCCTCGACCTTGAAACGCAGAATGTCCGTCTTCGGCTGAACCCAGGCTGAACGGCGCGGTCAGGCTTTTCGTCGGGTCACACTTGGCGCGGCGAACGGTCGCGACCATGTTCCGTAACAACGACGATGACCGGGGAGGGAAGGCCGATGAGCCGTCCGATCGAGCTGCACTACTGGCCCACGCCGAACGGCTGGAAGGTGTCCATCGCCCTGGAGGAGATGGGGCTGCCCTACGAGATGATCCCGGTGAACATCGGGACTGGCGAGCAGTTCAAGGCCGAGTTCCTGGCCATCAGCCCCAACAACCGCATGCCGGCCATCGTGGATCCCGAAGGTCCGGACGGCCAGCCGATCTCGATCTTCGAGTCCGGGGCCATCCTGCAATACCTGGCGCGCAAGACCGGCAAGTTCTACGGCGAGACCGAGCGGGACCGCGTCAACATCGACCAGTGGGTCATGTGGCAGATGGGCGGGCTGGGGCCGATGGCCGGCCAGACCCACCATTTCCGTCAGTACGCGCCGGCGATCATCGCCGACCAGCGCCAGATCGCCTACGGCGCCATCCGCTACACCAACGAGACGCACCGCCTGTACGGGGTGCTGAACAAGCAGCTGGAAGGCCGCGATTTCGTCTGCGGCCAATTGTCTATCGCCGACTTCATGATCTGGCCCTGGATCGTTCCCTGGAAGAACCAGGGCATTATTCTCGATGAGTTCCCCAATTTGAGGACGTGGTTCGAGCGGGTCGGGGCGCGGGAAAACGTGCAGAAAGGCTTTAAGCTCGGCGCCGAGTTACGGGCTGGAGGCCTGCAATCCTCGGGAAAAGCGGCCGAAGACGCCCGTAGAGTCCTGTTCGGACAGCGTGCGCGTTAAGGCGCTGTATACTGTGATTTACGCCCAGTAATCAGGGTCAATAAAGAGTAACGGGGGGCGGCATTTATGCTCTCCGCGCGCTTAACTATATGTTCAGTCGCGGGGGACTTTCCTCTCATCAAGCTCAAAACCGACAAAACGTCGGGGCGAGCTCGAGAGAGGAGATCAAGCCATGATGATGATGCAAGAACCGCCGGCCGCCGTGGTGATGCTGCCCCTGCCGACGCCTGAGTCCACCGGTGACGAACTGTTCCGCATGGGCCTGCTGTATTCGACCGGTCAGGGCGGCGCGCCGCTGGACTACGTCTCGGCCCACATGCTGTTCAATCTGGCCGCCATGCGCGGTTCGATCGAGGCCAAGGCCTACCGCAAGGAACTGTCGCAAGAGATGGCCAGCGACGACGTCGCCGAAGCTCAGCGTCAAGCTCGCGAATGGCTCGCCCACGGCTGAACCCGGTCCGCCGGGTTCTACTGCTAGCCGATCCTGTGGGAGGATCGGCTCAGTTGCCGCCGTTGATGTTGCCGTTGATCGCGTAGCTGAAGCTGATGGGCAGCAGGTCGCGGAAGTACTGCTGCATGAAGAGACCAGCCTCCGACACGCCGCTGCGTGGGACATAGACCACGTCGAACCGGCGCAGAGGCACCAGATCCGTTCCGCCCGGACGCGTGATGCCTGCCAGCAGGTCCGCCGTCCGCATCATCGCCCGCCCGTCCGTGCCGCGGCGAATGATCACAACCTGATTGCGCTTGGCGCCATTGGTGAAGCCGCCGGCCTGGATGACGGCCCGCAGCGCGTCGCTGTCGCCCGCCATGTCGAACACGCCGGGGTTCTTGACCTCGCCCCCCACAAATACCTTGAGCGGCTGCGTCGATTTGACCGCCACCTGGACCTGCGGCCGCAGCAGCGTGCCGGCATAGGCCTGGCTGATCGAGCCTTGCAGCTCGTCGATCGTGCGATCCGCCGCCATCACCGGCTGAGCCAGGGGCAGGCTGATCCGCCCGTCCGGCTGCACCGTCGCGGTCTTGCTGAGTTCCGGGGCCGACGGCACCGTCACCTCGACCTCGTCGCCCGGATAGAACCGGTACGACGGCTCTTCCTCGCTCCAATCGGCGTAACCGATATTAGAGAAGTTCGCGCTAGGTCTGGGACCTGGCGTGATCGGCTCGGCGTCGATGTGGCCGCAGGCGGAAACTCCGCCAGCCAGCAGAACCACGGCCAGGGCCGTCATGAGATGCGTGCGACGTTGCATGCGACAAGTCTTAACAGGAATGGGTAACGAACCCTTAAGGCCGGTCCCTCCAGGGTGCGAGACAGATTGAACCGCTTGGATTCGTATGTCGACGAGCGCCTGGACCAGCGTGCCTCACGACCCGCCGCCTAGAATGGCCGCGGGGCTCGGTGGCGCGCGTCCGAAATACGCCCCGACCGACTTCGTCACGCTGCTTTGGCGTGAGCGATTCCTGATGCTCATCGTCTTCGTGGTGATCGTGATCGCGGGCTTCGCCTTCGCCACGACGCTGAAGAAGAACTACACGGCCGAGAGCAGCCTCTTCGTTCGTCTGGGCCAGGAATATGTCTACGAACCCCGCGCCGGCGACGCCGGTCGCGGCGCGGTGCCCAACATCGACGAAGTCATCCAGTCGGAAGCCGAGATCCTGGGCAGCGGCGAGCTGCGCGAGCGGGTGATCCGCAAGATCGGCTTCGCCAAGATCTTTCCGAAACACGCCGCCAAGTACGCCAGCGCAACGCCTGAGGGTAAGCGCAAGCTGATCATGGAAGGCCGCGACGCCATCGGCAAAAGCCTGAAGATCCAGACCGCGCCGGACAACTCGATCATCCGCCTGGGCTTCCAGAGCGACGATCCCGAGATGGCCGAGAAGGTGCTCAACACCCTGCTCGAGGAATATCTGGTCTATCGCCGCAGCCTGCTGATCGGCGGCGACAGCAACATCCTCCAGCGCCAGCGCGACATTTTCTCGCAGAAGCTTGCCGAGGCTGACACGGCCTATCAGTCGTTCCTGACCACGAACGACATCGGCGACTTCACGGCCCAGAAGACGGCCCTGACCCAGCTGCAGGCCCAGGTCGAGCAGCAGAAGTATTCGATCGACGCCCAGCTGCAGGACCGCGTGGGGCGCCTGGCCTCGGTGGAGTCCGAGCTGTCGCGCACGCCCCCCGAAGCCATCCTCTATCGCGACGTCGACATGTCGGCCTCGACCAAGCTGGCTGCGCTGAAGCTGGACCGCGAAGGCCTGCTGGCCCGCTACACGCCCGGCGCCGCGCCGGTGCAGGACATCAACGCCCAGATCGCCCAGCTGGAGGCGGGTCTGGCCGCCGGCCGGACGAACGGGGAGGGCGCGCGTCGCAGCGGCCCGAACCCGATCTGGCAGACCCTGACCACCACCCGCAACGATCTGCGCGCGGAAGTCGCGGCCCTGCAGCAGTCGCAGGCCGCCTACGCCCAGCAGGTCACCGACGTGAACACCCGCCTGCTGCGCCTGGCCGGGCTGGAGCCGCAGTTCAACGAGCTGTCGCGCGACCGCGACGTCCTGTCCTCGAACGTCCGCGACTTCACGGTCAAGGAACAGCAGGACGAGGCCCAGCGGCAGATGTCGGCCGAGAGCAGCGACAACATCCGCATCGTCCAGCGCGCCGTGGCTCCGACCACCGGCAAGAGCCTGAAGAAGCCGGTGCTGATCCTGGCCATCCTGTTCGGCGCTTTCAGCGCCCTGTGCATCGGTCTGGTCCGCATGTTCCTGCGTCCGGGCCTGCAGACGCCGGAATCGGCTTCGCGCACCTTGGGCATGCCCGTCCTGGCCACGGCCGGGGTCAAGCGGTGAGCCGTTTCGTCGCCTTCCGCCGACAGGGTTAATGTCGCAAGTTGCGGGCTTCTGAGTACGCGGCGATTCGTTAGATGGTCGATTTGAACGTCGAGATGACCGAGCTTTGGGGGGCGCTAGGCGCACCGCCGGCCGGCCGTCCGCACGTCATCCAGTTCGTGTCCGCCCGACGGGGCGAGGGGACCTCGACGGTCGCCCGCGAATTCGCGCGCTTCGCCTCGCGCCGCGCCGGTCGCAAGACCTGGCTGATCGACCTGGATCTGAACAGCCCCAGCCAGTTCCGCGAGATGGCCTCCGAGCCCAGCCGCTTCGGGCCGATGGGACCGCCCGTCGCCGCGTCGCCCGACGGCTCGGTCTTCTTCACCGTCCAGCCGCCCGCGCCTCGCGCGGAAGGCGGCGTGTGGCCGGACGCCAAGTTCCTGACCGGCCACAGCGTCGGCGGTCCGCGCCTGTGGGTCGCCCGCTTCAACCGCGAGGCCCTGCGCGGCCGCCAGCAGGCGCACATCATTCCGTCGGCGGATTACTGGCGGGCGCTGCGCAAGCACGCCGAGGTCATCGTCGTCGACAGCCCGGCCATCGACCGCTCGCAGGCCGGCCCGACCGTGGCCGCCCACATGGACCAGACCGTGCTCGTCGTCTCAGCCGACCAGGCTGACGTGCGCCAACCGGCCATGCTGCGCGACGCCATCACCGCCGCCGGCGGCCGCTGCGCGGGGATGTTCTTCAACAAGGTCACGGTCCAGACGCCCGGCTTCCTGAAGGCGATCCTGCCGTGACCAGCGTCACCTCCGGCGCGACCTGGGACCGCCAGGAGGCCCGGACGCTCGAGCCCTCGCTGCTGACCATCCTCTGCGCCGTGGTCATGCTGCTGATCTACACCGGCGGCTGGCAACTGCCGCTGTTTGGCGAGAAGGCCGACGAGTCCGCCTCGGGCCTGCTGCGCGTGGCCTTCCTGCCGGCCTACGCCCTGGCCTTCCTGCTGATCCTGGGGCGGCCCTGGAACGTGGTGCGCGCCACCGTGCGCCAGCCGTTCCTGATCATCCTGATGGGCGTGGTCGCCGCCTCGATCATGTGGTCGATCCAGCCCGACGTCTCGATCCGTCGGGGCTTCGCCGTCGGCTGCACCACGCTGTCGGGCCTGGCCCTGGCCGCCCGGTTCCGATGGGTGGAGCTGGCGCGGGTGTTCTCGATCACCTTCTGCGTGCTGATCGTCGCCTGCTACATCGCCTGCATCGCCTTTCCCAAGATCGGTATCATGGTCGAGCTGTTCCCCGGCGCCTGGCGCGGCTTGTGGCTGGAGAAGAACTCGTTAGGCGGCATGATGGCCCTGGGCTGCTGCCTGCTGTGCGCCACGGCCTTGCTGGACCCGCCGAAGGCCAAGATCTGGCTGGGCTTCGCGGCCCTGTCGATCGGCCTCGTGCTGATGTCGCAGTCCAAAACCTCGCTGGCCTCGCTGATGCTGGGCCTGATGGCGCTGGGCTTCGTCTGGATCTGCCAGCGTGGGCCGGCCTACGCGGCGGCGGCGACCTGGACCGGGGTGACCGGTTTCCTGCTGCTGCTGGCGTTCATCGTCTTCGCCTCGGACGTCTTCTTCGGGATCCTGGGCAAGGACGCCACCCTGACCGGCCGGACCCAGATCTGGGAGGCCGCCTTCCGCCAGATCGAGCTACGGCCCTGGCTGGGCTATGGCTACGCCGCCGTGTGGAGCGACAAGTCCGGCTGGGGCCCGCTGGCCTGGATCGTCCACGACGCCAAGTTCACCCCGCAGCACGCTCACAACTCGTGGATCGAGCAGCTGGTCGGCATGGGCGTCGTCGGGCTGACCGCCTGGGGCTTCTTCTACTTGCAGACCATGGCCGTGGCCCTGATCGCGGTGTTCCGCGACCGGGGCGCCATGCTGGCCTTCCCGTTCCTGATCGTCTTCACCCTGGTCAGCCTGACCGAGAGCATCGCGGTCGTGTACAACGACTTCCGCTGGGCCGTATTCGTGGCTCTGGCAGCGAAGCTCGCCTTTTCGGACCGGGCGCAGGACGCCGCCTAGAGCCCGATCCGCTTGGCCCCTTCGGCCACCGTCACCACGTCGAAGCCTTCCGCCACCGCCCGGTCGATCAGCCGTTCCAGTGCGCTCGTCGTGCAGCCCCACTGCGAGGGCTCCTCGGCCACGTCGTGCGTGTAGAGGATCAGCCAGGCCTTGCGGGCCTTGGCCTTGTCCAGCCAGGCGTTGGCGACGCTCTCGCCGTCTTCGCCCTCGATGCCGACGGCCGGGGCCTGATTGAGGTCGGCGCCGTCGGCGATCAGCCCGTGGTGCAGGGCGCGCAGGGTCTTGAAGCGGCCGGCCAGGGCCGTCTTGGCCGGCGCGCCGACGTCGCCATACGGATAGGCGAAGCTGACCGGATCGGGCGTGCCCCATTGGGCCAGGCTCTCGGCGTTCTGGTCGACATCGGCCAGAGTCACGGCCTTGGACGACTGGCCGCAGTCCAGGTGCGAGAAGGTGTGGCAGGCGATCTCGTGCCCGGCGTCGTGCAGGCGGCGAGCGTCCGCGCCGGTGGCGAAGCGGCCCATGGGGCCGTCACGCCCGGCCAGGCCAGCGGCGAAGTAATAGGTGCCGAGCAGGCCGCGCTTCTCCAGCGCCTTGGCGCCGGCCTCGCAGGCCGTGGCGGGGGCGTCGTCGAAGCTGAACGAGACCATCGGCCGCTCCAGCGCCACCTTCGCCGGCCGGCGATGCGCCAGGCGGATCAGGCGGCGGCGCAGCTTGCCCTTCAGGCTGCGGTCGGGCTCGTAGGCGTCGACCTTCTCGAACGAAGTCTGCATCAGACGGCCTCGATATAGAGGGACGCGCGGTACAGCCGCATGGCGAACGCGCGAAGGGAAATGGGAGCGGCCTCGGCCAGGGCGATGCTCTTCAGCATCGGCCGCCAAACCCCGCGCAGGGGGAACGGCTTCAAGGCCTTGGCGACCTTGTAGCTGGGATAGGCGCTGACGATGTCGCGGTGGCTGGCCACCACGCGGGCGAAATTGGCCGCCGACTGCTCGTACTTGGCGGCCATGGTCGGCGCGGCGTCCAACCCCAAGTGCGTGGCGGTGTTGTCGATGTGCAGGATCGGATGCTGGCGCACGACCCGCATCGCCCACTCGACATCCTCCCAGCCCCAACCGGAGAAACCCTCGTCGAAGCCGATGGTCTCGAACACGTCGCGACGGACCAGCAGGTTCGAGGTGAAGACGTGCTTCTCGGGTTCCTTAGCGCGCTCGGGGGCAGGGGTGCAGTCGCTCTTCAGCGCCATGGCCCGGTGCAGGGCGTGTTCGGGGCGCTGTGGCGTCTGGTCCAGGGTAAAGCCGCCGAAGGCCACGGGCGCGTCGCTGTCCGCCACGGCGGCCCAGCGCGAGAGGAAGTCCGGCGTATCGGGCAGCATGTCGCTGTCCAGGAACAGGAAGTGACCGCCGCGCGCATGGCTGGCCAGGCGGTTGCGACCCTTGGCGCGGCCCTCGTTGCTGGACAGGCGCACGAAGCGGACGGGCACGCGCAGCTTCTCGACCCGGCGGGCGATGCGTTCGGCCAGGGCGTCGTCACCGCCGCCGTCGTCCAGCACCACGATCTCGGCCCCGGCGCTGGGATCGTCCAGGGCCTTGAGCAGGGCGACGGGGTCATCGCGGAAGGTCGGGATCAGGACCGACAGGCGCGGCTGCGCTGTTGCCCAGGCGGCGTTCTCGATACGGATTTCGGTGATGGGCGCGGTCATGACGCTTGGGCCCTCCGGTGGAGGATTACAGAAAGCTTGGCTCGCAGGCCGCCGACGTCCAGGCCCAGCACGATCACGCCATAGACGGCCGCCCCGACGCCAGCCTTGAGGGCCAGCTCCAGGACGCCGCCGGGCGAGGGCAGGAGCCGCACGGCCAGGGCCATGGCGACGCAGGCCGCGCCGGCCTTGGCCAGCACGTCCCACGGGATCGGCAGTGGGCAGGCGCGGCGGCCCAGGGCCCAGGCGGCGACGGCGCCGAGGCCGTAGCTGACCGTGGTGGCCCACAGCGCGCCGTCCAGGCCCATGCGCGGGATCAGGACGAGGTTGAGGAGGACGTTGGCGATCGCGGGCGCGCTCATGCTGACAATCAGCAGCGGCGTGCGGCGGGCCAGGGTGAAGGCTTGCAGCAGGTAGTAGGTCGTCACGCCCGACAGCCAGCCGCTGGCGGCGATCCAGGGCGTCACGTGGCTGGCGCCGACCCGCAGGTCCTCGCCAACCATCAGCTCGGCCAAGGGGCGGGCGACCAGGGCAAGGCCGACGGCGGCGGGCAGGGTCAGCAAGGTCATGAAACCGGCCTGCTCACGGGCGGCCTCGGTCAGGGCCGGCTGGCCGCCGCGCTCCAACGCCGAGATCAGGGCAGGGCCGCCGGCCATGCCCAGCCAGATGAAGACAACGTCCAGGGTGCGGCTGCCGAGGGAATAACCCGCGTGGTAGACGCCGACCGTCGCCTCATCCAGGAACGCGCCCAGCAACAGGCGGTCGGTGCTGGCCAGCACCAGGGCCAGGATCAGCGACAGCGACACCGGCAGGCCATAAGCGGCGTAGGCGCGGGCCAAGCTCTTGTCGAACTTGCCGCCGGCCATCCGCTTCAGCTCGCCCGGCAGCACCAGCACGACCAGCAGGGCCGAGATCACGCCGACGCCCAGGATCGGCGCCGCGCCGCCCAGGCCGGTGAAGGCCAGGGCCAGGCCGACGAGGAATCCGCCCAGGTTCTGGGCCATAGTAAGCATGGCCGCGCCCGACACCTCGCCGGCGGCGCGGCGGCGCTCCAGGGCCAGCTTCATCAGGCTGTTGACCAGGGTCGAGGCCAGGGCCGCGACCACGGCGACCTTCAGCGGCGCGTTGAGCGGCAGCACCGCCACGACGGCGCAGGCCAGGGGCACGACCACGGCCGCGCCGATCCAAAGCTTGAACAGGGTGGCGAAGTGATCGGCCAGGCGGCCGTCTTCGCTGCGCGTCGCCAGGAACCGGGCCATGGCGGCCTCGGTCCAGGTCAGCAGGATGGTCTGGGTCAGGCTGCCGACCGAGAAGGCCAGGGCGTAGACGCCGTATTGGGCGGGATCCAGCACGCGCGTGAACAGGACGATGGTGAGCAAGCCCACCACGCCCTGCACCACGTTGACCGGCAAGTAGCCAAGGACGCCGCGCCAGAACATCGCCGGCCGCCTAGCGCACCGCCGACCGATCCCCCAGCAGGCAGGGGATGGTCATGACGATGACGTACAGGTCCAGCCAGAACGACTGGCGCTCAATATATTCGACGTCCAGGGCGACGCGCAGGCGCACGCTCTCAGGCGTATCGACCGGGCCGCGCGAGCCTTTGATGGCCGCCCAGCCGGTCAGGCCGGGCTTCATGCGGTGGCGGTGAGCGTATTCGGCGACCAGCTTGGCCGACTCCACGCCACCCGTCTTCATGCCGATGGCGTGGGGGCGGGGGCCGACGATCGACATCTCGCCGCGCAGCACGTTGAACAGCTGCGGCAGCTCGTCGAGGCTGGTCTTGCGAATGAACTTGCCGACCTTGGTGACGCGGTCGTCATTGGCGCTGATCTGGCGCGCGGCCTGGGCGTCGGCCATCTCGTGGCGCATCGACCGGAACTTCCAGACGAGGATCTCCTCGTTGTTGAAGCCGTGGCGGCGCTGGCGGAAGAAGATCGGGCCGGGGCTGTCCAGCTTCACGGCCAGGGCGACGATCAGCATGACCGGACCGGCGACCAGCAGGCCCGCCAGGGTCACGACCAGGTCCTGGGCGCGCTTGATCCAGGCGTGGCGCATACTGGCCGAGGCGCCCGACAGTTCGTTCTCGCCGCCGGCCGCGATGCGGGCCACAGCCGCGTCGTCGTCGCCCTGGCCGCCCACGTCGATGAAGAGGTTCAGCGGATTGGGCAGCACGCCCAGCTTCTCGACCAACTGCCGCACGCGGCTCTGGGCGGTCGACTGCACGGCGATCACCACGCGGTCGACATAGGGCATGATGCGGTGGTCGAGCAGGGCGGTCGTGTCGCCCAGCACCGGCACGCCCATGATGTTTTCGGGCGCGCGATCCAGGCGGTCGTCGAACACGCCCAGCACATTGACCTCGCCCGTGCGCATGGCCGCGTCGATCAGGCGCTCGGCATTGGCCGTGGCGCCGACCACGACGATGTTGGGGGTCAGGCGGCCTTGCTGGCGGCCGCGGGCGATGACGCTCCACCAGGCGCCGTGCAGGGCGGCCAGCGTGCCGGCGGCGACCAGCAGCGTCCAGACGGTGACCGTGTCGACATTGCCCGGCGGCAGCAGCGCCACGGCGGCGGCCAGCAGGCCCGCGCCCAGCGCCAGGGCGACTTCACCCAGGTGACGCGCCAGGGTCTGCTTGCGGGGGAAGGCATAGCCGCGCAGCGCGCGCAGGCTGATCAGGGTGGCCACGGCCCACAGAGCGGCGGCGATCGGATGGCCCTCGACCGTGACCGTGACGGCGAAGGCGGCGATCGCCAGGATGTCGGCGACGCGGAAGGCGCGGGCCAGCACACGGGCCTCCAGCCGGGCCCGCGTCGGGATCAGCTGGCCAGGCCGGAACGGCCCCCGCCGCGCCCGTCCAGGATCGCCCCCACCGCCGCCGCCAACGCGCGCGGAACCCTCCGTCGAAGCGACGAAGGCCGAGGCGTTTTCGGCGTGGGCGGTGGTCGGAGAGGCAGGACGCATGGCGCTCTTCATTGAGAAAACCATGTTCAACCTAGCGCTGCCGTCTGAGCGTCACGTTAACATCGGAATTTTCCGACATCCGCCGTTGTCATCCCGAAGCGAACAGGCTATCTGACCGCTCCCTCTCAGGAGGAGACGTGGCCGAGAGGCTGAAGGCACCGCTTTGCTAAAGCGGCATACCTCAAAAGGGTATCGAGGGTTCGAATCCCTCCGTCTCCGCCATCCCCCCTTCCATGGCTGTCCAGCGGTGTCCGAGCAGGTCCCGCAAACCCTTGTCCCGTAAGGGATAATCGCAAAATCGTGTTTGGACGCGTCCAGCCTGATCCAGCACTGTCGACGCACAGACCGTGGGTAGGAACTGGGGTAAAATGGCCCGGCTTCTAGAGCGTTTGACCGCCCTTCAGGTGCGCCGACTCGGAGAGGGCCTGCACCCCGATGGCGGCGGCCTCTATCTCCAGGTCACGGGGGAGGCGGGCCGGTCGTGGATTTTCCGCTATTGGACCGATGGCCGCGAACGGCAGATGGGTCTTGGCGCGACCCATACCGTTTCACTTGGAGAGGCGCGCGACGCCGCGCGTGACGCGCGCCGCCAACGGGCCGCGGGGCTTGATCCGATCGACGAGCGGCGCAAGGCGCAGGTCGCACAACAGCTCGAACGGTCCAAGAGCGTCACCTTTGACGACGCCGTCGACGCCTACATCGCCGCCAACAAGGCCGCCTGGGCCAACGATAAGCATCGCCAGCAGTGGAAGAACACGCTGACGACCTATGCGTCGCCCAAGATAGGCAAGTTGCCCGTCGGCGCGGTCGAAACCCAGCATGTCATTTCGGTGCTGCAGCCCATCTGGCAGACCAAAACCGAAACGGCCAGTCGCGTGCGCGGGCGCGTCGAGACCGTCCTGGACTGGGCCACCGTCCAGGGTCAGCGCGCAGGCGACAATCCGGCCCGATGGACTGGTCACCTGGACAATGTCCTGCCGGCCAAGGCCAAGGTGAAGAAGGTTCGCCACCACGCCGCGTTGCCGTTCGCCCAGCTGCCGGCCTTCATGAAGACCCTGGCCAGGGTCGGGGGCGTCTCGGCCCGGGCTTTGGAGTTCACGATCCTGACCGTGGCGCGGACCGGCGAGGTCCTGGGCGCCGAATGGGAGGAGTTCGACCTCGACAGGAAGGTGTGGATCGTTCCGGCCGAACGGATGAAGGCGGGCCGGGAGCACCGGATCCCGCTCAGCGCCCCGGCCATCGTCATCCTGGAGGCCATGCGCGCGCGGTGGCTCGAGGTCGATGGGCGTCGTTGGCGAGGCAAGGACGCGCCCAAGGAGCCGGTGGCTCCCTACGGGCCGGTGTTCTTCGGCCAGCGGGCGGGCAAAAGCCTCTCCAACATGAGCATGCTCAAGGTCCTCAAGAACCTCCAGCGCGGCGACCTGACTACCCACGGCTTTCGCAGCACGTTCAGCGACTGGGCCGCCGAGACCACCAGCTATCCCGGCGAGATGATCGAGATGGCCCTGGCCCACGCCATCGCCAGCAAGACCGAGGCCGCCTACCGGCGCGGCGACCAGTTCGCCAAGCGCCATGCCCTGATGGCCGACTGGGCCAAGGCCTGCGCGCCCGCCAAGGGTTGAGCGCGGAAGATCATCGGCCTGGCCGGCGGCAATACCGGGGTTTAGGGGCGACGGGCTTGGCGTTCAGCTCGAGGCGTTCGAGGAACGCCTCGAGCTCGCTGCGGCGCACGAGCGTGCGCGCGCCGTCCTTGAGGACGCGGATCTCGCCGGCCGCCACCAGTTCGTAGAAGCGGCTGCGGCTGATCGCCAAGGCGTCTGCCGCCTCCTTGACGCGGTAGGCAAGCCTCTCAATTCGGGCCGGTTCGGACGGGAAACTCTCGGGCGGCATCGCGGCGGCTCCTTCCTCGAAAAAGGAGCCTGGCGTTGCGGGTCTCGCGCGCAAAGGGGATGATGATCCCTGTCGTGGCGGCGGGGGCAAAGGCAGGCGATCGACGACACGCCCTCCTTGGCGGCCTTGTGTCCGTCACCCCACTGACGCCTCGGCTGGCGGATCGATCTGTCGGACCGCCCGCCACCAAGGCCAACGGTGCTCGCCGCCGCGCTCGGTCTTCTCCACCTCGAACCAGGCCACGTCCCCCTCGAAGGCCGGAACATGTTCGGGGTTCACATAGCCGGCCGGACTGTTCAGGCCGCCTGCTGTGTGCAGCAGGAAGTACAGGGTGCGGCGGGTCTTCGCATCGCCGTAGCCTTCGTCGACGGCGATGCGGGTCAGGCGGGCCTTGGTCTTCAGGAACACCCTGGGCAGCCTTGGGGCGTGTGTCGTCGCGCGCGGACTGGCGCGTTTGGGTGGCATGATTGGCTCTCTGATCGTTCTTCAAATGTTCTCATCGTGGGGCGCGTGGGAGTCAATCTTGATGAGGCATGACGGTCCCCGTTCCGGGGGCGCGGGGGCGGGGTTCCCGCCGGCCGCTTGCGCGGCCGGCTCCACCGAACCGGAGAGCGGCCGGCGGTCACGCTCGGTCCCGCGGCTTTCGCCGCTCCCTCGGGCGCGACGCCTGGCGGGCAGGCCCCAGAAGGGTTTGGGGCCTGCCGCCGGCCGCTCGACGCCGCTTCCCGCCCGCGCGGTGCGCTGGCTCCTTGCAGGCTTCATCTTGGTTGGCGGCCTGGCGGCCGCGGGACTTGGGGCTCTGCCCCCGGCGCGCTTCGGATCGCCTTCCGCCCAGCTTCGGGCGAGGCGGGCAAGATTGGGCAATGGACAGGGACGCCCTGCAGCCGGGTCCCCGCGAAGGCGCCCCTCCGCTTGCACCCCCGGTCTCGCCGACGGGCAAGGAGGCAGGCGCGCTTTGCGCCGGCCCCCTGACCCCAAAGGAGCTCCTGTTATGACCGAGGAAGAACACACCGCAGCCATCGCGATGCTCAACGATAGGCATCGAAGCAGCGTCAACGTCGGCTGGGTGATGACGTCGGGCGTCAACGCCCTGGACGAAAGGACCCTTGCCCAAGTCATCGCCGCCGTCTGTGGCTTCACGGCTTTCAACGCCGACAACGACCCGCATGGCGAACGGGACTTTGGGGCGATCGACGTCGGCGGCGCCAAGCTGTTTTGGAAGATCGACTATTACGACCTGGACCTTGTCCACGCTTCGCCAGATCCGGCTGACCAGGCTGTCACCCGGCGCCTGCTGACCCTGATGTTGGCGCAGGAATATTGAAACGGCGGCCGCCGCGTTGCTGGCGCGGCGGCTGCCACCGCTTGTGATCAGGCCCAAGGCGTGAGCGCTCGGGCCAGACCTCAGGTCTATCGAAGGCGGCGGGCCGGAGCGCCGGGCGCCCACAAACCGCGACCGGCGGTGCGGGCTTCTTCCTGCGCGGCCGCATAGACGCCCTTGCTGAAGGCGCGCCATTCGGTGGTCAGGCCCGAGCGGATCATGGCGGCGTTGACGTCAGGGCTGGCGCTCGACCAGCATCTGGCGACGTGGCGACCGTAGCGGTCTTCCTCGACCACCCGGCAGCCGACCCGGCCGCGCGTTAGGCTGATCAGCAGGTCGCGCGCCTCGTAGGCCAGCGGTTCGGCCGGCTTTTGTCCGTTTCGCACCTCGGGCGCGTCGACCCCGAACAAGCGAATGCGATCAGGCCCGCAGCGCAGGGTGTCGCCGTCGTGAACGGTCGGCGCGGTGCAGGCGATCAGGCCGGCGGCGAGCAAGGCAAGAGCGGTCATGGCGCGGGTATAGGGTGCTTTGGCGCGCTCGCCATGGCCAAGGCCCTGGAGAAGAGCCCGCGTCGCGCCCGCCCCGCCGGATCGGCGGGCGGGCTGACCGCTAGTCTTCCTTGGGAGGCCCGCCGTGCGACCAGACCCGGGTGTGAACGCCGTCGATGACGACGAAGGCGGCATTGATCGCCGCGCCAAACGAGGGGACGTCCATCCGGAGCGACAGATATTCGTTCTACTCCTTGGTCTTCTTCCTGGCCGCGCCTCGGTCGGCCAGCTGCGGGTGACGGGGTAGTCGGGGCTTACTGCCAGCCGTTTCGGCCATGGGGCGGATCTGAACCTTCTTGAGGTTGATGGCCAGGGTGGCGATGTCGCCGGTGAACACGCCGTCGGCAGGGGCGAAGGTTTCGATGGTCGTCACGGCTGTCTCTCCAAGAGATCATCGCCCGGTCGCGTCGAACGCGGCCTCTTCTGGCCTGATCTGACCGGGGATCGGTCCATCCCCGCAACCTTGGCCTCTTCCTTTCTTCCCCTGGGACGGGGCGTCCCATTCCTCGCGAGGCAAGAAACTCAAGGCCTTCGGTCCTTCGCTGACGCTTCGGGAGCGCGCCCACAAGCTTGCGGGCAGGGCGCGCACTGCGGGGCCGACATCGACCCCGATCTTGGATCGCCATCGAGGCCGCGATCGGCGCGGCCCGCAAGACGATCGGAGAGACAATCATGACGACCATCGGAACCTTCGCCGCCCATGCCGACGGCTCGTTCACCGGCGACATCGCCACCCTGGCCATCAACCTCAAGAAGGTTCAGATCCGCCCCGTCGCCGAAAAGGCCAGCAGCAAGAGCCCCGACTACCGCGTCACCTGCGGCCTGGCCGACCTGGGCGCGGCCTGGAAGAAGACCAGCAAGGAGCAGAACGAATATCTGTCGGTTCGGATGGACGACCCCTCGTTCGGCGCAGCGATCAACGCCGCGCTCGTCGTCATCGACGGTGTCCACACCCTGGTCTGGTCGCGCGGGACGCCGCCCAAGGAAGACTAGCCGTCAGCCCGCCCCGCCGATCCGGCGGGGCGGGCGCGACGCGCGGGTTGTTTTTGAGGATGCGGCGATGGCCCTTCATTCTCAAGGTGGTCCGCCGTTGTTGCGCCAGGGTTTGTCGTTGTCCGACCGACCCGCCAGGCGTCTTGAGGCCGGTGTTTGGGCGGCTCAGAACAGCCCTGCGGGTTCCGCGAGGGCGCTTCCAACCGCCCGCCCAGGCGTCCGTTTCGCAAATCCGCGCCGTCGCCCACGCTCGCCGCCTTGAGCGTGCGGTGAGGCGGCGGCTCGAACGGCCTGCTTTCCTCCCCCGGGCATGTCCTCGAGCCGCCGCCAGACCGCGCCGCTGGCGCTTCAAGCCGTCAGTCGACAAGCCGCCGCCCAGCTGATCTCGAGGTCTTAAGGATCTGGGGCCTTAAGGATCCCCGGACTGTGGTGGGGCGGGGTGATAGGCCTCGGCGATCGCCCGTTCCAGCCATTCCTCGGTGCTTTCGGTGCGCTTGGTCAGATACGTCTCGATCTCTTCGAAGGCGCGCCGAAACGCCGCCAACAACAGAGCGGGCGGCACCAGCGCCAAGCGCGCGCCGACCCGCTCGCGAAACTCCTTGAACGCCACCCAGAAGGTCGAGAAGAGCTTGTTGTCCATGGTCTGGATCGCCAGGTCCGGGTCCTCGAAGGTCACGGCCAGGACGACGCCGATAGCGTCGCTGCGCGTGGCGGTGGCGAACTGTCGGACCTTGTAGAGATCAAGGCGGCCCACGCCGGCTTCGAAATCCTGATAGGTGCGCGAGGCGACGCCCATCTTCTGCGCGGTCTCATCGACCGTCATGCGCCGTTCGTCCTTGCGCAGCGTTCTGAGGATTTTGGAGAGCAGTCGCGCTTGACGCACAAGCGGTCTCGACGGCGAACCGTCCATGCGACGCTCCAACTTAAGCAAACAACTTATGGGCGACTATAGCGAGCCGCTCGCTGCCGTCGAGGTGGGGTGCGGCCTGGATGACGAATTTGCCCGCGCAGCAATCCATTGCATTGCGCAGGTCGCAACGCGCGTGGACGCGGGGCGATTTTCCGCGTCCTTTTCGGCAGGGTTTGGCCAAAGGGCGCGCGGCCGATCTTACGGATACGGGCGCTTCTCCGCGCCGTCCTATGGCGATTTGGACCTGGCTGTGGAATTGGCTGACGGCGGAAGACAGGCGCGTGCGCGGTCTTGGGTCTCTAGCCGGGGCTTCTAGCTGGGCGCGCGCTCGGGGAGTCTTGCCTCGGGGCTGTCGCCAAAGACCTGATCGTCTCGCGCCAAGAGCGCCTGGCGGCTGACATCCTCGACTCGATTGTAGGCGGCGAGATTGTCGGGGTCGCAGCGCCAGGCCTCGAACGCGGCCAGATCCTCGTTCTCGACGGACGACTTCAAGAGCCGCTTGAACCACTGCGCGGCCTGTTGTTCGACGCTCATGGGTTCGCTGGGCGCCTCAATCATCGCGGCTGCTCCGGTCGCATCGCGCTAAGAACAATTCCATAGGCCCAACGTCGCGGGAGGGTAGAGGCGTGTCGTCGGCGCCCAACCGGTCGGGCGCATGCTGATACGAAAGACCGATGATCTTCTTCAGTACAATATATCGCGCGCCGTCGACGCGAGCACAAAAATGATCTGCTTGAACCAAGGCGTCCGGTTCTGAAACGCGCTCGCGACCCAAGCGTAAAGACCAACGGGCGCAAGACGCCGGCGTGACCTTTCCAGCGTCGAGCCGTTCCTTGGCGCGCGGCGGATGGGCTGACGTCGCGCGGGGTTTTCCTTGAGCGCCTGATTTCATCCGCAAGCGGACAGCTTGGCCCATGGCTACGCTGTCCATGAGGCGCGCGCCTCTGGCGCCATGCGCGTCATGGCCGCGCCGCTCGATCCTTCGAGACCGGATCGCGCCGCGGGCGATTGGCGCGCGCGGCTGGAGCTCAGCGCGCCCGAGCTGGCCTGGGAGTTTCTGCGCCGTAATGGCGACTATCACCTGGAGTTTGCGCGGGTGGCGCGCGCGCCAGACCAGGTGGATCCGCGCTGGGGCCTGCGGTTTGGCGCCGATCCGGCGGTCGCCGCGCCGCTGGCCGAGGTCTTCTGGCGCGCCGACGCCGCGCCTGGCCTGGTCGTGCCACTTGCCCAGGACAGCGCGCGGCCTGCGCCTGAAGCCCGGTCCTGGCGGCCGGCCGGCCGGGCGCGCCAAGCCGATGACGGGCTCCATGTCCGCCTGCCGGAGGGCCTCCAACTGCAGTATCGCGGCCGCGCGCGGCCGGGCGGGGCGCTCGTGGTGGTGCTGGGTTTCGACCAGGACCTTGGCCTTCGAGTGCGCGCCGTCGAGCGGTTCCACCGCGCCGTGACGGGCCTTGCCGCGCCGCCGTCACACCTCACCGCCGCCCAACGTGAGCGCCTGGCCAAAAGCCTCCTGGCGTTGGACGCCGCCCAGGCGGGCGCCAGCTATCGGACCATCGCGGTGTTGCTGTTCGGCGCCGAGGCGGTCGATCGCGAAGTCTGGCGAACCTCCTCGGTGAGAGCCTCGACCATCCGCCTGGTCCAGGCCGGTCGCCAGATGATGCGCGGCGGCTACCTGAAGATCCTGCGGGGAGGCCTCTAGAGGGGGTGACGAAAAGGGCGCCCCTCGTCTTCGTCATCCGCTCAGGCGCCGCCGCCGCGCCAGCCTATCCCGACGACGCCGGGCTTAGCCGAGCGTCGCCGAGGATCTGTCATGAGCAACAACACCTCATCTGTCCCCCAACGTCATCTGCGAACGCCGGAGGCCGCACGGTTCTTGGGCCTGTCGGACCGAACCCTGGAGAAGCATCGCTGCTACGGCACCGGCCCGGTCTATCGCAAGATCGGCGGCCGGGTGGTCTATACCCTCGAGGACTTGCAAGCCTGGTCGGCGCGCGGCGCGCGCACTTCGACCAGCGATCCAAACGCTGAGGTCCTTCCGCCGGCCAAGCGCCACGCCGCCCTGGCGCCGGCCTATGCCGCCCAATCGACTGGCCCCGGCGGGCGCCAGCCATGAACACGGAGGTCGATCTCCTGTGGCTCGAGGGGCGCATCGAACGCTCGATCCGGTTTGGTCGCCAAGCCGCCGAACGGATCATCGATGCGCGCCGGCGCATCGTCGCGTTCGCGCCGGGGAGCGTCTTTGGTTTCGTTCGCTTGCGCGCCGGCGAGCGCGGATCGGTCGAGGCGCGCATCGCCATCTTGCGCGCGCCCGCGCCGGGCCAGGCCTTCACGACCTATCCCTTCGTCGCGCCGGGCGCGGAAGTCCTGCTGAACCTTCACGGCGGGACGAAGGTCCAGGCGGTGTTGGAGGCGATCGGCGCGGTCGAGCGCCTGGGGCTGGCGCCCGGCGCGATCGCGCCCGACCATTGGCGCCATGTCGGCGCGCGGATCGGGGTTGGCCTGCCGCCGCGCGGTTATGATCGCGCGCGCCATCGCGCCTTTCTTTTGCGTCGGAAGCTGGCCCTGTGACCGGGCGTGCGTGGACGGCGGCCAGCCTGATCACGGGCTGCGCGCTGGTCGTTGCGCCCGCTGTGCTGCCGCTGCGCGAGCGGTTGATCCTCAACACCACGGCCAGCGCGCCGCTGGGCGTCTACTGGCTGGCCTATCGACGCCCTGAGGTCGGGGCGCTGGCGCTGGTGCGACCGCCGGAGGATCTGGCCCGCTGGATGGCGGCGCGCGGCTACCTGCCGCGTGGCGTACGGCTCATCAAGCACGTCGCGGCCGTCGAGGGACAGGCCGTCTGCGTGAAGGACGGCGTGGTAACGATCGATGGGGCGATGGTCGCCGCCGTGCTGGACCATGACATGGTGGGCCGGCCCTTGAGCGCTGCGAGGGTTTGCCGGCGTCTGGCGGACGGCGAGATCTTCCTGCTCAACGCCGCGCCCAGGAGCTTGGACGGACGCTATTTCGGGCCGCTCTCGCAGCGCTGTGTCGCCGGACGCCTGACGCCGCTTTGGACCTGGGGGCGCTGAAGATGGCGCTCGTTCTTCATTCCAGACATGGCCATCCGTCACGCCTGACGCGCGCGCTTGGCGGCCTGGCGATGAGTATCAGTCTTGCTCTGACCGCGCCCGCGCAGAGCGCGGCGCGCGCGCCTGACGCGCAGGCGATCGCGACGATCATCGACCAGGCGGCGGCGCGGTTCGGGGTGCCGCCGATCTGGATCAAGGCGGTGATCACGGCCGAAAGCGGCGGCGATGCGCGCGCGGTTTCCCCCAAGGGCGCCATGGGGCTGATGCAGCTGATGCCAGGCACCTGGCGCGCGATGAGCGCGCAACATGGACTAGGCGCTGATCCTTTCGACCCTCGCGACAACGTGCTGGCGGGCGCGGCCTATCTGCGTCAGCTCCATGACCAGTTCGGTCAGACCGGTTTCCTGGCCGCCTACAATGCCGGGCCGGGGCGCTATGGCCAGGCTCGCGCGGGACGTCGCCGTCTGCCGTCCGAAACCCTCCTCTATGTGCGCCGGGTCGAGCGGCTGATCGCGGCCCAGTATGGGACGGGCGTGACGTTCAGAGCGCCGGCCAAGATCGATTGGCGCGCGGCGGGGCTGTTCGTCGAGACCGAGGCTGCCTTCGCCGACGAGACGGCCGCGCCGTTCTTTCCAGTGACCCCAGGCTTTCCGGTGACCCCAGGGCGGGTGTCGCCATGAGCCGTCATCGTCTGGGTCGCGGGGGCAGAGGGAATTGCGAGGGGATCTGCGCGCCGGTTCTGGGTGGCTGGGGGCTTGGCAAGATAAAAGGACCGGGACCTTGCGGCCCCAGGTCGTTGATGGTGCTGGCCAATTTCCGGGACTTGTCGATGCGGCCGGGTCCCGGGTTTTCGCTGATTTCGTTTGCCGACAATGACTTGACCGGGACCTGCCGCCGGGATCGGCGGCCATGAACCGGGAGGACGACTTCTTTGTCCGTCTTGGCCGTATTGGCGATCGTGGCGCCTCGGGCGGCCAAGCCCGCGGCTTTGTGGGCGAGGTGCTCGGGAGCGCAAGCAAGACCGGGCAGGGGGCGTTGGGCTCCGCTGGGCGTCCGCGTAGCGGCGGGCGGGGCCGAACGGTCCGGGCCGGGCTGAACGGCGGGCGCCGGGTGATCGTCAAGGCGCGTATCGTCCGTCACCGTGGCGCGCGCTATCGGGCCGCCTCCCTGGGCCAGCACATGCGCTACCTGCGGCGCGAGGGCGTGACCAGGGATGATCGCCCCGCCCAGATGTTCGATCGCGCCGGGGCGGCTGACCACAACGGGTTCGCGCAGCGTTGCGAGAACGATCGCCACCACTTTCGCTTCATCGTCTCGCCGCAGGACGCCGAGCGGCTGGAGGACCTCAAGGCCTATACCCGCGATCTGATGGCCCAGGCCGAACGTGATCTTGGGACGCGGCTGGACTGGGTGGCGGTCGATCACTGGAACACCGACAATCCCCATGTCCATGTCCTGGTCCGCGGCCGCGCCGACGACGGGACCGACCTCGTCATCGACCGCGACTACATCGCCACGGGTTTGCGTCAGGCCGCTGAGCGGCTGGTGGGGCTGGAGCTTGGGCCGCGCACGCAAGCCGAGATCGACGCCAGTCTCGACCGCGAGGTCACCGCCGAGCGCTGGACGAGCCTTGACCGACAATTGCAGGCGATGGCGCGGCCGGACGGCCAGATCGATCTGCGGCCGGATGGCGATGGCGCCCCGACGCGCCTGATCGGCCGGGCCGCCCATCTGGAGCGATTGGGCCTGGCCCAGCAGCAGGGCGGCGTCTGGCGACTGGCCGAAGATCTCTCCGAGCAGCTACGCGGCCTGGCGCTGCGGGGCGACATCATCAAGACCTTGCACGCGGCGATGCGCGGCGAGGCGCGCGACCCGGCTCAGCTGGTGATGCACGCCCAGCCGCCGGCAACGGCGATCCTGGGCCGCCTCGCCGATCGGGGTCTGCAGGATGAACTCAGCGGCCAGGCCTATGTCGTCATCGACGGCCTGGATGGCCGGCTGCACCATATCCGGTTTGCGAATCTAGACCAGACCGGCGACACCCGTCTCGATGGGCTTGTCGAGGTGAGATCCTGGAGCCGGGAAGGGCAGGCGCCGAGGCCCGATCTTGTCCATCGCGCCGACCTTCCGATCTACCGGCAGGTGACCGCGCGGGGCGCGACCTGGCTTGATCGGCGGTTGGTCTCAGGTGAGCCGGCGCCGATCGGCGGCGGCTTTGCGCGCACGGTGCGGCAAGCCTTGGAGGCGCGCCGTGGCGTGCTGGCGCAACGCGGCCTTGTTGATGAAGCGGGCCGACCGGCCGCCGACCTTCTAGGACGGCTTCGGCGCGAGGACCTTACGGCCGCTCGAGAGACCTTGGCGCGTGAGACGGGCCTGGCGGCCAAGACGCCCATCGCGGGCGAGGCGGTGGGCGGCCTCTACAGCCGGCGGCTTGATCTGGCATCGGGACGCTTTGCCATGCTGGAGGACAGTCTGGGCTTCCAGCTCGTGCCCTGGACGCGCGGGCTGGAACGCCTGCGCGGCCAGGTCGTGCGCGGAACCGCGCGGCCGGGCGGCGGCATCGATTGGGCGCTGGGGCGCACGCGGGGGATCAGTCTTTGAAAGAAGGTCCAGCCCGATGAACGGGACCAAGGTCCTATGGGGCCAGATGATCGTCGTCTTGGCGCTGACGCTGGCTGGCGTATGGGGCGCGACGCAGTGGACGGCTTGGCGGCTGGGCTTCCAGGCCGGCTTGGGGCCGCCATGGTTCGAACTGGGCGAGTGGCCGATCTATCCGCCGCCGGCCTTCTTCGTCTGGTGGTTCGTCTATGAGGCCTATGCGCCGGCGATCTTCCTACGCGGCGCCTTGATGGCCGCCGGCGGCGTGCTGGCGGCTATCGCGGCGGCCATGGTGATGTCGATCGGCCGCGCCCGCGAGGCGTCGAATGTGACGACCTATGGCTCGGCGCGATGGGCGAGCACGGCGGAAGTTCGGCGCGCCGGCTTGCTTGGTCAAGACGGCGTCGTCCTGGCCCGCCTGGGCGATCGCTATCTTCGACATGACGGACCTGAGCACGTCATCGTCGTCGCGCCCACGCGGTCGGGCAAAGGCGCGGGGCTTGTCGTGCCGACACTGCTGACCTGGACGGGTTCGGTCATCGTCCACGACATCAAGGGCGAGAACTGGACGCTGACGGCGGGCTGGCGCGCCAGGCTTGGCCCTGTGCTGCGCTTTGATCCCACCGACGCAGGCTCGAGCGCCTACAATCCGCTGATGGAAGTGCGGCGCGGCGAGGCCGAGGTCCGGGACGTCCAGAACATCGCCGACATCCTGGTCGATCCCGAAGGCGCGCTCGAGCGTCGCAATCACTGGGAAAAGACCAGCCACAGCCTCTTGGTCGGGGTGATCCTGCACGTGCTCTATGCCGAGGCGGACAAGACCTTGGCCGGCGTGGCCAACTTCCTTTCCGACCCACAGCGCCCGATCGAGGCTGCTCTGTCGGCGATGATGACCACCAAGCACCTGGGTGATCGCCCTCATCCGGTCGTGGCCAGCGCGGCGCGGGAGTTGCTCAACAAGTCGGAGAATGAACGCTCGGGCGTGTTGTCGACGGCGATGAGTTTCCTCGGGCTCTATCGCGACCCGGTGGTGGCCGCCGTGACCTCGCGTTGCGACTGGCGCATCGAGGATCTGGTGGGGCTGGGGCGGCCCGTCAGCCTCTACCTCGTGGTGCCGCCGTCCGACATTAGCAGGGTCAAACCGCTGATCCGCCTGATCCTGAACCAGATCGGGCGTCGCCTGACCGAAGGCTTGGCGGACGTGTCAAGGCGCCAGCATCTCCTGCTCATGTTCGACGAGTTTCGGGCGCTTGGGCGTATGGACTTTTTCGAGCAGTCCGTGGCCTTCATGGCGGGCTATCGGATCAAGGCCTTTCTGATCGCCCAGAGCCTCAATCAGATCGCCGACGCCTATGGCGAGAACAATTCCATCCTCGACAACTGTCACATCCGGGTTGCGTTCGCGACCAATGACGAGCGGACCGCGCGGCGCGTCAGCGACATGCTCGGCACGGCGACACAGCTCCGCGCGATGAAGAACTATGCCGGGGACCGGCTGGCGCTCTGGCTGGGCCATATGATGGTCAGCCGCCAGGAGACGCCGCGGCCGCTGCTCACCCCGGGCGAGGTGATGCAGTTGTCGGCCGATCAGGCGCTGGTGCTGGTCTCGGGACTGCCGCCCATCCGCGCCCACAAGATCCGCTACTGGACCGACGCGCGTCTGGCCGAGCGGGTGCTTGCGCCGCCACAGGCGCTCGCGGCGATCGCGAGCGATGTCGGCAGTCCTTGGACCAAGGTCACGGGCGGCGCCAGCCGTCCTGAGACGGGCGGGCGACCGCGGGACGAAGGCGGACTGAAACTGGAGCCGATGCTGCTGGGCGACGAGGCGGTCGCGCCGAAAACAGCGGTGGAAGAGACGCCGTGGGACGAGGTCGAGGAGGGGGGCGATGAGACCTCGCAGGCCAGTGAAGCCCAACGCCAAAGCGCGCTCGCCCGCCAGGCGGCTCTGGATCCCGACGATGGCATTCCGCTTTGAGGTCCACCCATGAAGGTTCAGACTAAGGTCTTCCTGTCGCGCGATCTCGTCCTGGCGCTGGATGGGGCAGCCAAACGCCTTCGGCGTTCGAAGTCGGAAGTCATGCAGGCGGCGCTGGCCAGTTATCTTTCACCCGACAGCGCCGAAGCCAGTGAGGCGGCGATCAGTCGTCGGCTGGATCGCATGGCGCGCGAACTCGAGCGCATTCAGCGCGATGTGACCATCACCAATGAGGCGACGGCCCTGTTCATCAAGGCCTGGCTCAGCGCCACGCCGGTCCTGGCCGAGGCTGACCAAAAGGCCCAGACCGCCAAAGGCCAGGAGCGGTATCGGGGGTTTCTCGAGGCGCTTGGGCGGCGCTTGGCGGCTGGCAGATTGCTGCGTACGGAGATCCCGGAGGACCGGGCCGATGGCGCTGGGCTGTAGCGAAAACGGTGGGCGGCCGCACTATGTGGGCCGCTGGTTCAGTCCTGTTCGCTCTCGGCCGCCAGAGCGCGGGTGAGGTCCAGGATCTGCCGACGAACGGTGTTGCGGCCGATCCGTGGAAAGAGTTCGGCCAGTTCCAGGCCCTCGGGGGTGGAGAGGAAGGCCTGGATCATGCGTCCGGCCTCCTCGGCGGCGGGATCGGGATTTTCGGCGCAGGGGTCGGCCAGCCCCTCGAAGAAGAACGACAGGTGGACCTGAAGGGCCTTAGCCGTCTCGTAGAGTTTGCTGGCGCTGACACGATTGGCGCCGCGCTCGTATTTCTGCACCTGCTGGAAGGTCAGGCCGAGCGCCGTTGCCAACTGGTCTTGGCTAAGACCCAGCATCTTGCGGCGCATGCGCAGGCGGGCGCCGACGTGGATATCCACAGGGTTGGGGCCCAATGTCTTCGCAGGCAAACTCATCAACGGCTCCTAGGGCCTGGCCTGGCCAGCCGCATCGTCGCGCCAGGCCAGGACGCGCGCGTACGCGCCGCGGGGCGTGACGGTCAGGGGATAGTAGGCGGTAAGAACCGCCTGGAAGTTCTCCGGGCGGGCGGTGGCGAAGACGCCGCTAATCCGCAGGTCGCCGATGCGGGGATCCTCGATCATCAGGGGGGCGCCGTAGCGGTTCATCTCGGCAACGGCGTCAGCCAAACGCTCATCGCGGAAGACGAGCTGTCCACGGTTCCAGGCGGTTTCACGGTCGATATCGGCAGCGGCGACGCTGATGGCCTGTCCAGAGGCGGCGCTCAGCGCCTCACCAGGCTCAAGAACCTGCCGATCGAGCGGGACAAGGCCGGCCAGGCCCGAGCGCCGCAGCGGATCGACCACCACGCGGCCCTCGATCAACAGCACCTTGACCCGGTCGTGGTCGAGACGGACATCGAAGGCCGTGCCGGTGGCGGTGATGCGACGATCGCCAGCGGCGACCACGAACGGGCGCGCCTGATGCTTGGCGACCTCGAACAAGGCTTGACCCTGCAGCAGCCGCACCAGACGCTGGCGGTCGTCATAAGACACCTCGATCAGGCTGGCGGTGTTGAGCGTGACCCGTGAGCCGTCGTCCAGACGTACGCTCAGTCGTTCGCCGACCCGGCTGGCGTATCGGCGTCCATTTGCAGGCGCCTCCGCACTCGCCGGCGTGGGGGGTGGCGTCAAGGTCGCCGGCCGCTCGCGCATCCAGGCCCAGCTTCCCGCCGCTCCGACGACGGCGAGCAGCGTTGCGGCCGCCAGCGCCCAGGCCGGCGCGCTGCGGCGAGCCGGATAGCGCGTCAGCGCCATGTTACGAAGGGCCAGGATCTCGTCGGCGCCCGCCAGGTCACCGGCCATCTCCGCAGGGCCATCGGCTTCGGCATAGGCCGCAGCGTTGGCCGGATCGGCCAGCCAGGTCTGGAAGCGCGCTTCGTCGGATGGGGCGGTCAGGCCCAGGCGCCGTCGCGCCGCCCATTGAACGGCCACGTCACGCGGCGCGGCGGGCTGGCCCCGCCGTTTGTCGAACCACAAAAGGGTCATGCCCTCTATTTCACCCGGTCGCGCAAAAACGCCACCGCTCGCATCATCTCTTTCTCGACCAAGCTGATCGACAGACCCATCCGCTTGGCGATCTCGCGGGCGGGCAGCTGTTCGTAGCGGTTGAGAACGAAGATCATACGAGCGCGCTCGGGAAGCGCACGCAAGCCACTGAGCAGCTGACCGTAGGCTTCCCTACCGAGTAAGATCCGCTCCGGCGAGAAATCCTCATCGCCGCGTGCAACATCTTCGTCGAGTTCGGCCAAGGCGTCGGACCCGACGGCCGTCCGCCGTTGATCACGCTCGTAGTGTCTGCGCAGCACATTGGCCGCCGTTTGGAAGATATAGCCCTCGATATTGTCGATCGCCCCCAGATCCGCGCGGCGAAGCAGGCGCGCGAAAACTTCCTGGGCCAGATCCTCGACGTCCGCAGGGTTGGTCACCCGGCGCCGGAAGTAGACCTTGACCGGCGCGCCATAGTCACCGGCCAGCTGTTCTAGCCGGGCGCGGTCATCGAGAGCCGTATTGGGCATAGTTGTATTGGCGGTCGTTCAGGCGTGAATCCGAGCGGGCATGAGTTGCGCCGGTGCGACGCCTGTCAATGCCATGTGTCCCCGCGATCATGCAGGTGGTTGTTTTCGGCTTGAAAAAGCAGCACAGATTTCGCCGCTAAGTTGAAATGACCAAATCGAATATCTCGTCTTGCGGCATATTCAATCCAGACATCGAGCACGGCGCACTTCAGCGCCGGAAAACCATTTTCGACCGATGGTTGTTTAGCCCACACCCCAAATGCCCGCCCGCGTAACGGCGTTCACATTTGGTCATAATGCGAAGGCCTCGCATCCATCACCCTCGGTAGAATTCATCGCGATCGGAACAGGGGCGCGATGCTCAAGCGCATCCCGCGCCGTCTGCCAGCCATCCTTGCCAGCTCACAACTTAGTGAAGGGTCACCCTGATCAAGGCTGCGGCTAAGATCAGGCCCGTCAAGATCAGGGCCAACCCAATCCAGCGGCGTCGACGTCCCGCCACCCGCAGGGCTCTACGCCGCAGACGCGTCACCTCAGGATCATCGGCCAGGGCGCCGGCCGCTTCGACGGTCGCCTCCACAGTTTGAAAGGCGTGGGCATGGCGCGGATCGGCGCGCCAGGCGGCGAAGGCTTCCTCATCGACCGCATCATTGAGGCCCAACCGCCGGCGAGCCGACCAGTAGGTGGCGGCCGCCTCGGTGTCGGCTGGTGGCGCAGCTGGATCGGACTTTAGGGCGGGGCGCACTGAAATACCCGGCTCGCGTGAAAAGGGCGGACCAAAATACTACCCTTGGTATAGCCTGCCGCGCCGCTATCGCCAAGCTTCCAGCTGGGCGATTTGCCGTCCCCTCAATCCCTTTAAGATTATAATCTGATTATAAACAAAGATGTTAAGATTATTATTAGATTATCATCGTTGTCGTTCGACAATGCCGAGACCAACCTGATGATGTCGCGAATGTTCGCGATGTTCAGAAGGAGGACTTGTCATGGAACGCACCGAAGACCTGATCGACCTGGGCGCCGCGAGCGTCGAGACCCGCGGCCCGCTCGACGTCGCCATCTTCAGCGACAGCCCGCTGGTCGGCGAGCGCAACACGCCCGAAGGCCTCAGCCAAGACTAAGGCTCAGATGGGCGCCGACGCTCGCCGGCGCCCATCCCCTTGTGGCGGACCCCCCTCATGAACTTTGACCTTCGCCCAGGCCTTCATGTCTGTTTTGTCGGGTCCCAGGCCGTATTTCTGGACGTGGATCAGGATCGCTACTTCTGCCTGCCGCCGGAGGCGAACGCCGCGTTCGGCGCCCTAGCGTCGCGAGGACCGCTGACCGATGAAGATCACCCAGCGTTCGCGGCCTTGGTGAGACAAGGCGTCTTGCGACCATCCCAACGCGACGGATCTGGCATCCGCGCGGTCGACATTCTCGCCCCCGCCACAACGCTCCCGTCGCCCGATCGCAAGACCGATCTCCTGTCGATATTCTGGACCCTGCGCCATCATCTCGCCGCGGGCCGCCAGCTTCGCGCGCGCCCGCTCAAGAGCCTTCTGGCCCGCGCGGGTCAACGCAAGGCGCGGGCCAGGCTGGAAGAGGTCCAGACGCGCCAAATTGCGCTCGAAACAGCCTGGGCGTTCCGATGGACCGATCGGCTGGCCAGCGCCAATGGCCGCTGCCTGCAACGATCGCTGGCGGTCATGGAGGCGCTGGGTGAGCGCGGCTGCCCCGCGACCTTGGTCATCGGCGTGCGCATAAACCCGTTCATGGCCCATAGCTGGGTGCAGGCCTGCGGCTACGTCCTGACCGACAGCTGGAGCAATGTGCGGGCCTACACGCCCATTCTGGCGGTCTGACGATGTGGCGCTATTTGGCCATTCACCGACCCGAGCGCGCCGCGCCGCTACGGCCGCCCGCGGGCATGGACCTGCTTCATCATGACCCTACGCTATCGGTGTACGGTCAGGCTCCTGGACCGCCTTGCCGTCTCGCCGATGGTTCGGGCGTCATCCTGGGATCGCTCTTCGACGCGGCGGGCGAGCGGCTCGAAACCCTACCACGCCCCGAAACGCTCGAAATGCGGCGGTCGGACGGCCGATCCCTGCTCGAACGCTTCTGGGGCGGATACGTCGCGTTCCAGACCCATGATCAGGCTGTCACAGTCGTACGCGACCCTTCGGCGGCTATGCCCTGCTATTGGACATGGCATGGCGGGTCTCTGGTCCTGGCCTCCGATCCCGACCTGATGGTGAGGGCTGGTTGCGCAACGCCATCGATCGACTGGCATCATCTGGCCTTGCGTTTGAAAACGCCCGGCGCCTGGCGCGACGCCACCTGTCTGCTTGGCGTGCGCGAACTGCCGCGTGGCTGCCGATTGCGTCTGGACACCGGCGCCGCTCCCCAGGTCACGCCCCTGTGGTCGCCTTGGGACTTCGCCGATCGCGGCTGGAGTCGCACGTCCGCCGAGGCCGCCGAAGCCTTGCAGGCTGTGACACGGCGCTGCGTCCGCGCCTGGGCGTCGGCGCATGATCGTATTCTGTTGAGCCTCTCGGGCGGGCTGGACTCTTCGATCATCGCCGCCTGCCTGGCCGACCCGCCAAAACCGACCACAGCCCTGACCATGGTGTCGGATGATCCGATCGGCGATGAGCGCGTCTTTGCCCAAGCGGTGGCAAAGTGGTGTAACCTGCCGCTCGTCGCGCGCGCCTACCCGCTCGACCGGATCGATCTGTCAAAGACCAATACCGCCTTGCAGCCCCGTCCCAACGGCCGGGCCATCGCTCAGGCCTTCGGACAGACACTCACGGAGCTGCGGGACACGGAGGGCTTTGACGCTCTTTTCACCGGCGGCGGCGGCGACAACGTCTTCTGCGCCATGACCTCGGTCCTGCCGCTGGTCGATCGGCTGAGGGTCCAAGGCCCCGCCTTGGGCGCCTGGACCACGCTCAACGACATCGTGACCTTGACCCATTGCACCTATGGTCAGGCGATAAGCCAGACCGTGCGGCGCCTGCGCAAAGCCAGATCGCCTCGCCTGGGCGTCGACGATCGCTTCCTGTCTTCGGAGGTCAAGGCGCTGCGCCCGCCAGTACCGGCGACGAGCTGGATGCACTCTGCGGGCGATCGGCTGCCCGGCAAGATCGCTCATATCCGTATGATCGAGACCATCCACAATTTCACCGAAGCCAGTGTCGCGCCCGGCGTCTCCACGGTTTCACCGCTGCTTTCCCAGCCGATCGTCGAGCTTTGCGCGCGGTTTCCGACCTGGATGTGGTGTGCCGATGGGCGCGATCGCGCCCTGGCCCGGATGGCCTTTCAAGATCATCTGCCCAAGGGCGTTATCGACCGTTCGTCAAAAGGCGGTCCCGACGAGGAGATGTATCGCGTCTTCGACGGGGCTCGAGGCTTTATCGCCCAGACCTTGTCGGACGGCCTGCTGGCCGCCAACGGCATCGTCGACGCTGCCGCGGTCGCCGCCTATGTCTCGGGATCTGGGAGCTATCGCGACTCCGACTATGTCCGGCTGCTGCAGTTGCTGGACGCCGAGGTCTGGGCGCGGACCTGGACCGATCGCGCGTCCCAGACTCCTTCCCTACTGCGCGCGGTCGCTCGTTAAACCGTCCAGGGTCGCGCGCCAGGCGCGCCAACGCGTGAGATCGGCCGTTCTCTCGGGAGACGTCGACGCCACGCCTCGAAGCCAAAAATCGAACCAGTCCAGGTTACGGTCATAGATCGCCTGACGATGCGCCGGTTGCCACTTGAAGTGTTGTTCATTGGCGAAGACGAAGAGATCCAGCGGCCGGCCAAGCTCACGCGCCAGGGCGCCGGCGCGCATGGCGAGCAAATATTCCGACTCCGGAAGATTGTACAAAACCGGCGTGCGGATTGCCTCGATGTTCATGTCCAGAGACAGCGGGCGCCAGAAGGCGCGGTCATCGTCGGCGAGCTTGGGATAGCCGAAGCCATGAAACGCCTCGGCGCTACGGGTGTCACTCAGAGCGAGCACGCCTGGCCCCATTGGCCCTGAACTGATCGCGGCGGCGGCGAAGAGCTTCGAATTGATCAGCGCCCATTGGGCGATGGCGCTGCCTTCGCTCAGCCCCGTGACGCCGACCCGCGCGGGATCGACCACGCCACGCGCGACCGCCAGCCGTACGCCGTTTTCAAGCGCCGATTGGACATTTCGCCGATCGGCGAAGTCGGCGAGGTTGGCGCGTTCGACCTCCAGGACGCTGGTGGCGCGATCGGTCAGCCCAACGTCCTTGGGACGCTCGAAGCTCAAGACCGCAAAGCCACGGGCGGCGAACGCGTGGATGGGATACTCATCGCCCGTCCCGCCGCGCAGAAAACCCCGGGACTCGTAGGTCACCACGATCAGGGGATGGCGCTGCCCGGGGCGATGTCCCCGCGGCAGCACCAGATCGCCAAAGGCCGGCGTGCCGCGGTCGCTTGACCATGTCAGGCGCTCGACCGCCCCGAAATCCCATTGACCCACCTGAGGATTGGGATCGAACAGCACCGTCATGCGACCACTGGCCGGATCGATCGCCACCAACCGGCGCGGTGTCGTGGCGCCTTCGCGCGCGCAGAGTAGCCGCCTGTCCAGCGCCTGACATCCGGCGACGACGTCGTCGGTCGCAAAGATCCGTCGAGGCGTCTGCCGGCCCGGTCGCCATTGATAGAGGGCTGTCTTGCTAAGCGCCCAGCCTTCCAGGCGCATGAAATAGAGATCCTCACCGATCCACCAGACGCCAGACACATCGCGGCAGGCGGGCGCGTCGCAGGCGATCGGCGCGCCCGCGGCCGTCGTAACCTTCAGCCGGCGGGGCGAGGCCAGAAAGCCTGTCGCGTCGCGGACCACCTGGGCGGTCACGCCATCGTTTCGCACCCGCGCCGGACCCAGCCGCGGATCGACGCTGGCAGCGTCGATGAGCATTTGGCGTTCAGCCGGGGCGGCGGGACGTTCGCCCCCCGTCAGGGCCTCGACGGCGGTATAGGCCAAGGGCAGGGTGGTGGGGGGAACACGGCGAGCGCCGTTCGGCGGCAAGGCGCGAAACTCCGCGTCGACATGGGCGCCCGCGCGGCTCTCGTCGGCGATCTTACGATTGGCCTCGAGCAAGGCTGGCCGCGAAGCGTAGATCAGCGCCCGTCCGTCGCTGGTCCACGCAAAGGTCTCGATATCGACGGGGGACGTCGACAGGCGCCGTGATCCCGCCCCATCGGCCTTGGCCAGCCAGATCTGGGTCGCCCCGCCATCTCGCTTCAGGAAGGCGACGCTGGCGCCATCGGGCGACCAGCGGGGAACCTGGGTGGTCGTCAGATAGAAGGGGTTGCGAAACGCCGCACGGGCGCTGAAGGCGTAACCGGCGTCCGTTGTGTCGGTGGCGCTTTGCCGGTCGACGATTCGCCCTCCCGAGCCATCAGCGGCCATCACCACCACGCCGATGCACAGGGCGTTGGCCCGCGGATCCGCGCGGCGGACGATCAGCGCGATCGACCGTCCATCCGGCGACAGGGCGAAGGGGGAGGGCATGGTCGAAAACGGCAGCTGGCCAAAGTCGCGCAGGCGCAGGATGTCATCGGCCGTGATCGCGTGCCGCGCTTGGCTGGGCTCGGCGGGCGCTACCGGCGCCAGCAGGTCCGCGCAGACCTCCTCAGCTTGCGCCGCACCGCCCGCGCCCAGGAGGCTCCAGAGCGCAATCATCACGCTCTGGCGCATACGTCTCGCCCTCGTCACCACGTGATCCCGAGCGAAAGCGTCAGTTGCCGTCCCAGGGCCGAGTAGTTGACCGACTCGAACGGCGTCGAGATCGCGCTCGTCGTCCAGATCGCCTTGGGCTTGGCGTCGAAGACATTGGTCGCCGCCAATCGCAGCTCGACCTCTTGCGCCAGCTTGATCGCCGGCAGCCGCGTCGAGGCCGACAGGTCCAGGGTCATTTGCGAGCCGATGTGCTTGCGCAGTGACCCTGGGCGCACGTCATCGAGCGGGCCGACATAGTTGACGAAGGCGCCGAGCGTCGTGCGTTCCGACGCCCAGGTCACCGCCCCGCGGCCGCGCCAACGGGGCGGATTGAACAGCGTGCCCGAGAGCTGGATCGTTGGATCGGCCGGCCGCAGTTGGTTGCTCAGATCGAGATAGGTCGCGCCAAGCGAGGTCTGGAGGCTCTGGCCGTCAGCCAGATCGGCCTGATAGGCCAGCAGGAAATCCGCGCCGCGGGCCCATTGCCGCGCGACATTCTCAAGACGGGCATCGACGATCGCCGTCACATTGGCCGGGACATAGGTTCCGCCGCTAGCGTTCTGCAGGCCGCTCGTCGATCCGGCAATGCCGGCGTCGAGTTGTGCGACGGTGGGGGCGCGGACGATGAAGGGCGCATAAACTGGATTGGTCAGGGCAGAGCCTATCGACGAGATCGGCGCGATGATCCGGTCGCGATAGGCGATGTCGAAATAGCTGACCTGCAACCGCAGCCCATCAACGACCGCCGGCTTGTAGGTGAGTGTCGCCGTCCAATTGGTCGAGCGTTCGGCCTTTAGCGCCGGATTGCCGCCTTCGAGATAAAGCGCGGTCGCGCCTGGCGTCGACGGCGGCGATCCAAAGACGGCCGGCGACAGCAGGACGGCGCGATAGCCTTGATACTGTTCAAATAGGGTGGGGGTCTTGAAGGACCGGCCCCAGGTCGCGCTGAACTGAAGATCCTGGATGGGGGCGTAGATCAGCCCGACCTTCGGAGTGGTCACCGCCCCCATGCCGTCGTGGTCTTCATACCGGACCGCGCCGCTGAGCGTCAGGCGATCGACGCCGCGCATCGCCTGCTGGGGCGAAACCAGGGGTACGAAGAGTTCGCCGTATCCGTAGGCGCTGCCGCGCGACCAGGCATTGACGACGCCGGCTTGCGGGATTCTCTGATTGGTGCGCGTCAGCTCAACATCGCGATAGCCCGCGCCGAGCGCCAGGCGCACGTCGCCGCTAGGCAATGTCAACAGCGGTCCTTCGGCATTGGCTTCGATGACCCGCGTCCGGTTCGCATAGTCGAGCTTGGTGCGGGAGGTGACGCCCGCCGAAGCAAAGGTGGCGTCCGTGGCGGTCTTGTCCTCGCCGTAGGTGCCGGCGATCGAGCCTTGCCAGCGTCCAGGCAAGGTGAAGTCCAGGTGCGGCGAGAGCAGGAACGAGCGGGTGTCGATGCGCGAGACGCTGCCGTTGAAGGAGGCGGCGCCGGTCGTGGTCGAGGGTTCGGCCTTGGTGCTCTTGCGATGATTGTAGAGCGCGTCCAGGTTGAGCGTTACGCTGGCGGCGAGATCCTGGTGCGCGCTGCCCAGGGCGCCCCAGGTCCTGACCGCCGGATAAAGAATGGCTGAAGCGTTGAGCGGGCGCGCATAGTCGCGCTGCCCAGCCGTCACGTCGCTCCAACGATCGACCACGCCCGACACCACCACGCCGCCCGAGCCCCAAGCGTCGCCGGCCGTGCCGCTGGCCTGACGCCGGAAATAGCCACCTTCGGTGGCCCCGCCGACCAAGACATCGGTCCGCACGCCGTCATAGTCGCGCTTGAGGATGACATTGGCGATGCCGCCAATGGCGTCCGAACCATAGAGCGCCGAGCCGCCGTCGGCGACGATCTCCACACGCTCGATCGCCGCCAGGGGGATCGCGGAGATATCGACGCCTTGGTTGGCGCCGCCGTAGGCCAGCCGGCGACCGTTCAGCAGCGTCAGGGAGGCCGACGGACCAAGGCCGCGCAGATTGACGTTCGAGGCGGCGTTGAGGTCTTGGGATCCAAAGGCCTGGGCGCCCGAGCCGATGCCGGGGTTCTGTCCGCCGGTGAAGTTCTGGGGCACGCTGCGGATGAGCTCGCCGAGATCCCTTTGGCCCGCGACTCGTGCGTCCTTGGCGGTGATCTCGATCACCGGCGCGGCCGGCGGTGCGCCGCGGATCCTCGAGCCGGTGACGACCACCTCGGCGACGATCGCCGGCTCAGCGGACGCGGCCGGCGCGACGTCCTGGGGGGCGGCGGCCTCCACGATGACGCTGGTGGCGTTGATCCGCCGAACGCCAAGGCTGCTGCCGTAGAGCAGACGCTGCAGAGCGTCGTCGGGACGATAGGGTCCGATCACCGCCGGCGCGCGCTTGCCCCGCACGAGCCCCGCATCGAAAACGATGTCCTGATCGCTCTGACGCCCGAAGGTCTCCAGCGCTCCCGACAGAGCCTGACTGGGAATGTCAAAGCGCCGGATCTCGTTTGCCCAGGCGGGCGCGCCGATCACCGCGACCGCCGCCCCCGCCAACATCCACGCCCGAACCCCCAGACCACGAGAACCGACCATATTCCAAACCCCTCCTGCGCCCGCCGTTCGCGGGTCTCATGGGGTAAGATCCGGCCCGTCGCCGATCCTTCACAAAAAAGTACGCTGGCCCGATTGCGCATCTGGACGAAAGAGCCAAACGTCGGCGGTCAAAGTCGGCCGTCTATGGCCTCGAGCGGCGGTTGGGGCTTGCTCGTATGGCCAACCAGCATGCTCAACAGGCGTTGGTTCCGTTCTGGCGCATGTAGCAGCGTACAGTATACGGATCGGGCTGCGAGGCTGCTCGCGAACCGCTGTCTGCCGATGAAGACGAGGTGTTCGCGCTGCTGCTAGAGCCGCCCGCCAGCAAGCCTAGAAAGCCCAACGCCACCGCCCCCCAGCCAATGTCACGCTCACCGCGCGCCTCTGGCGAATAGAACTCACGTGGATTGGCCCAACCGACCCGGCCATCTTCGCCGACGACGTAGATTTGCCCGCTGTTCAGGTCGACTTGGCGGACCACGAAACGCGTGCGGTTCAAATAAATCGTACGGCCAACGAGGGCGCTGGAGACGCCGACTTCATCGGCGATGTTGCAGCCGTAGCAACCGCTGGAGGCCTGAGCCGACGTCTGCGACGCGAGCAAGATCAGGGCGGCGAGGGTGGTGGAAACGAGCTTCTTGAACATGGCTGGCATCCTCTGGCCCGGCATGGCCCCCGGCGCGGGCAAGCGGGTTGTGTCCCGCCGCGACAGAGGTCCCCAGAACGACGCTCGTCTCAATTTACGTTGGCTGTAAGTCGGTTCCGAAGCTGGACGCCGAGGGTATGCTTGACGATCATGGGTCTCATGAAGAGCCAACCGCTCAGCTCGCTCCGCGAGCTCGACGATCTGCGCCGCGCGCGAATCCGCCAGGTTCTGGTCGTCGAGGATGAACCCGTCTACGCCGAGGCGATCCTTGGCCTCATTGGCCAGACCGATGGCTGGCAAGCCTTCCTCGCCCCAGACCGTGAGACTGCAGAGCATCTGCTGGGCGCGCGCCGTTTCGACCTTGTGATCCTCGATCGCGGACTTGGTCCCGACGATGGCCTTGAAATCCTGGCCGCCCTGAGGGCCGAGCGCATTGTCACTCAGGTTATTCTATTGACGGCGATGGGCGGCGAAACCGACATGGTCACCGGCTTGCGCAACGGCGCCGACGACTACGTGGTGAAGCCCTTCCGACCTGCCGAAATGCAGGCGCGCATGGAAGCGGTGATGCGTCGCGCCGAGGCGAGCGACGTGTTGCACTTTGGGCGCCTGGAAATCCACTTTGCGCATGACAAGGCGTTCTTTCGCGGGCGCGATCTCGAATTGGCGCTTGCGCCGCTCAGCATCCTCAGTCTGCTCGTGCTACGGCATCCCGAACCAGTCACCCTGGGCGAACTGCTCCTGAAGGTTTGGCGCTACAATACGCGCGTGTGGCCAGACGGTCAGACTCGCGTCTTCAATCCCGGCGGCGTTGTCGATGTCACTCTGGCGCGACTACGCGGCAAACTCAAAGACAAGGGCCTGGATGGCGTCATCGTCACGCGGACGATCGAAGGGGCGGCCGGCGACCTTTCCGGCCTGGACAAAGACGATGCGAAACTGGCCCGCGAACTTGACCGCGGCTGGGGCCTGGACGCGGGCCTATTGCAGGGTTTGTCGACCGGTTCGTTCTAGCGCGCCTTCTTAGGAGGGTGGGGCGGTTGAGGTTGCTTGCGGAGGGGGCGAAGCCTTCTTAGGCACGACCTGCATATTATATTGCTTGTTCATGCGCTCGACCAGCTCCGGCGACGGATCACCGTCGCCTTCCGCCAGCACCGTTCCGTAATCCTTTGGCTCGAAATCCTTCTGCGAGCGCATCGTATCGCGCAAACCGACAAGTTGGGCGAGTGAAAGCTGAAGATAGGTAAATATGGGCGCGCCCGCGCTGCTCTTTCCCTGTAAAAGCAAGACGACTTTCTCCTGAAGGAGCGCCTCATCTATCGGCATCTGCGTCGCGACAGTCTTTTCGATCGGCTTCGTATCAATATCTTTGTTTTCTGCTTTGAACTTCTCTAAAGATTCAGTATTACCGAGCGCGTATATGGCCAGATCAACATAGTTGACCTTGTTCTCGCCAGCGATCTTGTAAAGCTTAGCGAAGCTTTCCTTGACGTCCTTGGGCGCGCGGCACCCGCGTTCGCGTTCAACCCAATCCAGCTGCGCCAAGGTTGGGTCAACCTCGCGTGACCAATCAAACACGAAGACGTCAAACAGGAAGGGTGGCGCGCCTGACCCTCGGGGCGAGCAGTCGATCGGCACATTGAAGTTTCTTTCTTTTCCCCGTCCATAGCGCTTTTCAAGATCTTTCAGACTGCGGTCACGCGGCAGGGCCACACCCGGTTCTTCGTCCAGCAATTTCAACAGCATACGGCCAGCCTCATAGTAGTACATCGGCCAAACCGCTGGCTTGGCGCCCGCATTCTCCTCATCGATAATCTCGAAATAGAGATTCAAGGCGTGCGCCGTATCCTTCTTCACGCCCAAGCCCTTGAAATAGGCCTCGGCGAGGCTGCTTCGGATCGCCACGCTGCCGCCAGCCGCGCCCTTTTCGAGCACAGAGAAGGCGGCTGTCGGTGAGGCGGCCACGCCGTGTCCTTTCTGCAGACGCAGCGCATAGAGGCGCGTGGCGTCCAAGTCGCCCAAATCGGAGGCCAAAGCATAGTATTTAAACGCCATGGCGGGAGACGATTCAGCCACCCCCAAACCCAGATCGTAGCGCTCGGCCAGAGCCCTCGCGGCCGCTGCCGAACCTAGACTCGCCGCCTGCGCGTAGAGCGTGTTGGCTTCCACCGGATTGACCTGGACACCGTCGCCGGTCGCGTACATCCGCGCCTTTGCCTCCGCGGAACTTGCATCTCCCAGCGCGATGGCACGATCATAGAGCCGCAGCGCCGCGGTCGGATCTGGCGAGCCAAGCACGTCTCCGCGTAGCATGATCGCCAAGTTCGTTATCGCGCCGATATGATTGAGATCCGCCGCGCGCCGGAAGAGCTCCGCAGCCTTTTTGGGATCGCGTTTAACGACCGTGTCGCCGTCTCGATAAGACAGGGCGAGGTTGTTCATAGCCCCGGGCACGCCCCGTTCGACGCCAAGCCTGAACCAATTGACGCCCTCGGCCTCGTTCTTGGGCCCAAGCTCGCCGTTGTAATACATGTATCCTAGACTGTTCAGCGCGCGGTCTTCGCCCAAAACTATGGCTCGGCGCAGCCATTGCGCGGATTCCGTTTTGTCGATCGGCATCTCGATGCCTTCGACAAGCGCCAAGCCCAGGTAGTAGCTGGCGCGTGCATCACGCGCCTCAGCGCGGCGGCGCAGCTCCGCAACACCGTTGGCCTGGATAAACTGGCGCGTCTCCTTGATCGCGTCCACGTAAGGCATGTCTCGAACCGCGCGGCCTTCGATCGCAGGCGCGCCGGCCGTGACACCGGCGTTTTCCTTGACGGCCAAACTTCCCGTCGGCGCCAGAACAAACCTCACGAAGCCCTGAACATCGGGCTTCTGGCGACCTTGCGTGCCCGCTTGCACGGCGCTTTCGAGCTCCCCATAGAGATCAGCGAGGGTCGTGGCGCTGGCGAGCAGACGAACCAGGGTCTTGGCGAAGATGTTGTCACCGTTGACATCGTCCAACGCCGCTCGTCCCGGTTGGGCGGCGTAGATGACCATCACAGAGGTGGCCGAACTCGGGGCCAGAGGCAGCGCCTGAACTCCTTGTGGCGGCGCGTCCTTGCGGCCAGTGGCGATCGGCGGCGTGCGACAGGCGTCAAACACCAGCACGATCCGGCGCGCATTGGTCTCCATCAACTTGTTGCGCAATACGCCGGCGCCATAGGCCTGGGCTTCGTAGTCGTAATCGTCCTTGCTGGCGCCGTCGAAGAGACTGCTCTTGGCCGGGATCAAAAACTGATCGCGCGCGCCGGCCACGCCATGGCCCGAAAAATAGACAAAGAGCGTGACATCGTCACCCGCCGCCACGGCTTGGCGCGCGTCAGCGGCGAACTTGTCAACGCTCCGCCCAAGATCCGCGCGCGTGCCCGGATCCATGACGGGCGTGACCGTGAACTTGATGGCGCCCAGCGCGTCTCCAACGGCCGTGGCGTCGGCCACCGGGTTCTTCAGGGCCGCGCTTTTAGCGTAGTCGCCGACCCCGATGACCAAGGCCAGCCGCCGCTCGGCGCCCAGCGCCCAACTTGGTGCGGCCAGAACCATAACGATCGCCCAAAGCACGAGGCGCTGTCCCACGGTTGTCATTGCTCTGCCCCATCGACAATCGCCAGTTCGAAGCGGGCGATCCGCGTGCTCGTATTGATCAATCTCGTCGCATAGCGCGGCCATCGGCCGGCACGCCACCAAAGGTAGGTGGTCGCCAAGCCGCGTGGATCGACGAGCTCGCGAAGGCCCCGCGCAACCTCAACCCTCACCCCGCCGTCGCTGGCGGCCCAGAGTTCGCAAGCCGTTCCAGCCTTGGCATGACGAACAAAAGTCAGGCTCTCGCCCGCGGCGACCTCGCCTCTCCAGATCGTAGGCCCCTGCACCTGAGGCGGCGTGCGCAACAACGCCCCGCCCGCTTCGCCGAGCAGGGCCGCTTCCCCGGCAGACACTGCCCGCGCTTCAGCGAACAAGTTGGACCAGTCGAGCAGGGCGTTGCCCTCTGGAGGAGCGGCGGCGCGCCGTGGGCCCTTGCCACGCAGACCCGCCGGCGCAGGAACGAACCGCGGGTTCAGACGCCAGACAATGTTGGCGGCCGCCGCCAGCAAAATCGGATCACGCCGACGCCGCCCGGCCAACGCGGCGCGAGCTGCCAGATCCAGGCGCTCGAGGGACGTTGCGGGCTGGCGCCCGGCGATTGGGTGGTCTTCCATCATTCGGCCTGCCAGCATGCGTCGACAGGCCGAGTACAAAGATTGAATAGCGTCAGATGGAATGGCTCCCCGCCCCGTGGCGTAAAGGGTGGGATACTGACCAAAGGGCCGCTGATGTCGCGCGTCAGGCTGCGGCTTTCGAGCCGCACACGTAGGGCGGCCCCTGGACCGCCAGGCCTGACCTCACGCAACCGCGGCCGCTCCAACCAGGCATTAAGCGTGACGGCGACTTTCGGCTCGAAAAAGATCGGCCCGATGCGGCTAGAACCTTTCGCCGCCAGCCGAATGCAACTGCCGTAGCTGCCCTGGAGAACACCTTTCCGCCCTGGCAGGTTCAAAGCATCCACCGCCCCTCGCAGGCGCGAGTGCGGGTCAACCAGCCCGCGTGCTTCAGCCTGCACGGCTGCGAAGTCGTAGGGCGTGATCGGAGCGCCGGCCAAGCCGGCCCAACGGGCGGCCCGCAGGCCGGCCAACAGAGCCAGAGGATCGGCTTGGTCGCGCCCTTCATCAACCAGATCGCGCATCAGGCTGAAGTCTTCGGCCTGATCGTCTGGATCGGGCGCTCGCTCCTGCGCCCAGGTCTGTGCGCCGAGCACCGGACCCGCGACGGCCAGGACGGCAAGTGTTCGGCGACTAATCCGTTTTCCGTGCATACGAGCCCCCTCGCAGGCACAGGTTGCCACCACGCGGCCCGGCTGTAAATTGAGGCTCTACGCGGAAAGGGGAACCTGCGTACTCATGCGTTCAATCCTGCCGCGGCCGCCAGCGCTGTCCATCACGCCTTTGCTGCTGGTTGGGCTGATCGCTCTGGCCGCCATGTTCATTGGCCAGATGATCGATCTGCGAGAGAACCTCTATGAGGATCAGGAGCGCGAGGCGGCTCTACTGGTTTGTGGCGAACTGACCCAGCTGTCCAACTCCAATCGTCCGCTCTCTGTCGCGGCGATGCGCAAGCATGCCGAGGCCTCTCGGATCCCCGCGATGCGTTATGCTTTCGACGTCGACGGCCAACGCGCCTTTGGGCGGACGGTGTATGACGTCTACGACGGACGACGCAGCGACTGGCACCTCAAATCCGGCGAAGCTACCTGCCCAGATCTTGCCGCAGCAAAGCTCGATGGCCTTCTCGTTGAGCACGAGATCGCACAATTGAAGGTAGAGGGGCGACGCTATGTGGTGGGACGCACGGTCGTGCGCTGGCCTCAACGCGACCATCTTAGCCACTCCAGCACCGAGATCGCGCGTGAGCTCGAGATTCACTACTCAATCGACGAGCGGCTGCGCGCGGCCAATCTGCAATTTGCCATCGCGCTCCTGATCTGCGGGTTGGGGATCGCGGCCGGCGGCGTGCTGGTCTTCTGGCTTGGCGGACAATTTCGCCAGGGCGCACGCCGGATCAACGCCGTGTTCGCCGCGGTGGAAATGGGCGATCTGAGCCGGCGCGTGATCTTACCTACACGCGTGGCGGAGCTGCGTAGCCTGACCGACAACGTCAATTCCGCCCTTGGCCGCCTCGAAAGCCAGATCACGGCGCTGCGCTTGATCGGGGCGCGTATCGCCCACGACCTTATCGACCCATTGGGTTTGGTGAAGCTGCGGCTGACGGGTCTTAACATTGACGCCAAGGCCGCTCAGGCCATCGACGCCGACATCGACCGCGTCGTCGAAACCGCGCGGGGCATGCTCGATCAAGTCGCCGCCACGCCAGCTGCGCCGGTCGTGATTGACGCCTCTGCTCTAGTGACCGAGGTGGTCGAAAGTTTTGGCGTCAGGGCCCGAGCGGCGGGACGCCCGCTCCAAGCGTCGATCGACGCGAACCTGCGCGTGCTAGCGCACGAAGGCCCTTTGCGCGGCGTGATCGTCAATCTGTTGGCCAACGCGCTGAAACATGGCGGTCGCGGTCCGATCGAGATCGAATTGAGGTCCATGGGCGCGGCCGAAGCGCCTGGTTTTCGCCTGCTGGTGACCAACCTGCCGCCTGATGACGCCACCGACGAAGCGGACATGGTTCGCGCCGGCTATGGACTAGGTCTGGAGACGGTCCGCTTTTTAGCTCTGCGCTACGGCCTCAACTTCGGCTTTCGCCAAGGGAAGAGCCGCTTTGAAGCCTGGCTGACCGGTCCTCGGGTCACTTAACAGCCAATGTAAATAGTCAAATTTCGCCCATGAGCGACCTTCGCGGCATCACTTGCTCGCTGCTGAAAGGATCATGCCATGAGCATCCTGCACAAAGCCCACAACGTCGCCCACGCCTTTGATCACGCCCTGAAACATGACGGCGCCGAAGGCGCGGTGGCCGGCGCCGTCGGGGTCGCCGGCAGCGCAGCGCTGGCGGTCGGCCTGGCTGGTCTGGCGCTGACGCCCGTCGGCTGGGCTCTGGCCGCCGGCCTCGGCGCTGCTGCTGGGGGCACGGGTCTGATCAAGAACATCGGACGCGCCCTGCGCTAGCCGCTTCGAAGCGTCGGTCGCCATGACGACCGGGATCTTCGTGCAATCCAATCGCCGCTTAACAAGAGAGGCTACACGATGGCAATCACCAAACCGATTATTGGCACCCCCGGCGACGACCGCTTGGTCGGTCGCGGCATCGGAGAGTTCATCGACGGCCAGGGAGGGCGCGACACGCTCGTCATGGCGCCTTCCGGCGCCAACGGTGCTCCCGGTCGCTGGATCATCGATCTCGACCGTGGCGCGGCGTATTCGCCGCCCCTGCCGGGCGTCTTCTCGGCCACTGGCTATGGCCTAACCTTCAAGAACATCGAGAATGCCGAAGGCACCGGCTTCAACGATCAGCTCTCCGGCTCGGCCGCCAGCAACATTCTCATGGGCCTCTGGGGCGCCGACATCATCGACGGACGAGGCGGGGACGATGTCATCATGGGTGGTTCGGGCGCCGACACCTTGATCGGCGGAACGGGCGCTGATGTGTTTCGATGGCTCGACGTTGTGGAAAGCCGCCAAGGCAGCGGCATCGACACGATCGTCGACTTCCAGAGAGGCGATCGCCTGGATGTCTCGGCGATCGACGCCAATACGCGCGTTGCCGGCAATCAGGCCTTCACCTTCATCAACACCCAATCGTTCCATAAGGTCGCCGGTGAACTTCGCCTCCATGGCGGTGGTTTTCAGGTCGACGTTAATGGCGATGGGGTCGCGGACATGGAGGTGCGCATGACAAGCGGCTACACGCTGCACGCCTCCGACTTCCTGCTTTAATCCTCCGCCACGACTATAGACAGCTGTATGCAGGTCGGTCGCCGACGGCGGCTGGTCAAGCGATCGGATCGTCAGGGCCCTCGCCGCGGTCATCCGCAGGGGCCTAGCTGACATCGCTCTCCGCGTCTGGCGAACCGCTAGTGGCGGCCGGCCTGACGATGGCGATGACCGGTTCAGAATCGAGGATCGGCGCCGGCGGCGCCAACCACCTCCGCGCCGCGCACACTCTTGAACGATAACGACGCGGCAGTTGACCGTGCACGACAACTATGACGTGCTTAAGGCGCTTTGGGGGGGAGCGTCCGCACGAGGGCTCGGGCTGCGGACGGTTGCGCCCAGCTGGGGGCGAGCAAATGAGCGACGAAAACAAGATCTTTAAAACCGTGCTGGACGATTGGGTCTATGCCGAACGCCACCTGATGGGGTCGTTCGACGCAGCGCTCCTGGAAAGCCACGCCTTCGCCCAGCTGGCGCGGGCGCTCAATTCCCGTCGGCTTGTCGCGGTCGTCGGTTCAGGCCTTTCGAATGGCTATGGACAGCCGACCTGGAACGAACTGCTGGCCAGCACAGCGCGGCTCGTCCGTCAGCGCCTCGAACAGAAGGACATCAAGGACCACATTGCTCGGCTGCGCCGTGAATTGGCCGGATCAGCCCCTCGCAGCCCGGCCTATGCGCAGGCGCGACGCGCCCTAGGCGATCTGGCCCCGATCTACGAGAGCTTCGTGACAATGGGCTTGGAGGGCCCGCTGCACAGGTTTGCCGGCGACCGGATGAGCGTGGCTTTCGAGGTGTGCGAGAACCTGCTGACAGCCTTGCGCATCCATGAACTGGAAAGCCAACGCAAACTGGTCAGCCATCGCCAGGAAGCCTTAAAGACCAAGCGTGAGCTGCGCGACCGGCTCAAGTGGCAACTCAAGGACGATCGCGGCCGAGCCGGCCTGCTCTACGAAAGGCTGCTGGCCGCGGCGACGGGCGCTGCGAAGGCGCAGCTTGAAATCATCGTCGGTCACTTGACCTTCCCAGACACCAAGGACGGACCGCCCTCAGCAAAGCAAGATCGCCTGGCGGCCTGGATCGGCCATCTCACCTATCGAAACGCCTCGCGCCAGGCTGCGCGGCGACGCCCTAAGCCACGGCAGAGCCCAGGCGGCGAGGCCACCGATGACGTCGTGGACGCCGTGGCGTTGCTGGTGGGGGAGTTGGCTGGATCGGGCGCGAGCACCCGCGAGCGCCTGGCCCAGTGGCTGACGCAAGGCGAGGGGGTCGAAAATCGCCACATGATCGAGGCCGCGTTCGCGTTGCTGTCGGAGCCGGAAATGGCTCACGTGGTCAAGCAGTTGATCGCCTCGGCCACCCTTAACGCCGACAGCGAGGCCGAGACGGGCCGAGGCGAGGGCTTAAGCCCCGAAGTGGTTCGCGCCATGACGCCGCTCTATCGTGATCCGTTGGCCGTGGTCCTCGACCACCTGCGCGTCAAACGCATTCTGACCACCAACTACGACGGCGAAATCGACCGGCTCCTGGCCGCGCGCGGCTACCGCGAAGTCGATGAGGCCGGCGCGAAGGCCACGACCCCAGAGACCCGACCGACAGAAACGGCGCCCTCGCGATCGCTGATGGTCGACAGCGCCTCGAGCCGGGCCGAGGTGCTGGCCTATGAGCCGGGGGCCGCAGCCTATCTCTTCGACTATGGCGCTGACACGCGCGAGTCGCGCATCCAAGCCTTGCATATCCACGGCCGAGCCCGGAGCCCCGACAGCTGGCTGGTGTTGAGCGAGCACGACTATCGCGAACGTTACGCGCGAGACGACGACCCGCGGGCGCGAGCCGATGACGCCATGCGGTTGCTGTTCACCGCCAATCCGCTGCTGTTCCTGGGCCTGGGCATGCGCGAGCCAGACATCTTGCGGCCGCTGCGCGCCTTTTCCGACAATGTTTCCCGACTTTGCGACCGCCCAGCCGTGGCGCTGCTGCCGCGACTGACCATGGATGGCGGCGAGCGCCAGACCCAGATCGACGCCCTCTCACGCTACGGCGTCTACTATCTCTTTTTCGGCGAAGGCGAACGGCGCGAGCCGCGCCAAGCAGGCGAAACAACCGCCAAGACCACGGTGGACCCGTTGCTCATGGCGCGCCTGCTCGCGCGTCAGGACATCAACTGGACCTTCCTGAGCAAAGCCGCCAAGGGCAGAGGTCGCTATCCGCGCATGAGCCCCGACGAACGAAAGCTGCTCAACGGCAAGATCTTGGCGGTCGAAGGCGGCAGCCACGGGTTGCCGGCCGTGCATATGGCCCAGGCCCATCTTTGGTGGATCGAGGAGCGTCTCTCGGGCAAGGCTCGCCATGGCGCCGCATCGACTGAAGACAAAACGCGACCGCGCCCTCCGGCCCCGGATGCGCGGGAGATGGAGGCCTTACGCCTTCTGAACCTGGGCGTTGGCCAGGTGCTGCAGACCACGTTCATGACCGCTTGGTTGCGGCGTATGACCGTGCATTGGAACGACTGGCGCAGTGACTGGGCCGAAGCCCCGCATCGGCGCGAGCCCGACGGCCGGGTCGAGCACGAGCTGGATGGCCATATCGAGGCGTCTCGCCATCGCACCTTGCTGCGCAACCTTGATCTTCAGGCCCGCCCCAACCCCGATCCCACCCGCCCCCACCGCGACGGGGGCTCACCGACCACCGACCGCTTCTTTGCGGGCGCCCCCTCGCCGGCGTTCCAAATCCTGCGCGCGGCGATGCATGAGCAGGTCGGGCATCCTGGCGATGGTCGGCGGCTGTTCTATCTGCTCAGCCGCCGGGGCACGGGACGCGGTCATGTCTTTTCCGCCATGCGCTCGCCCAGGCGTTTTGCTCATCTTTGCGACTGGCTGGCCCTCACGTCGCCCGACACCAGGGACCGTCGCGACGCGCCCAAAACGCGTCTAACGCCGGACGCCCAAGCCAAGGCCCACGCGGCTAACATCCACAGCGCCTTCTTCAATCTGGGTATGTCTCACGAGGTAATCTCGATCTTCGACCGGCTCGCCTCCTTCCTCGAGACGATCGCGGGTCGGGCATTGGAGAGCGAGGCGGAGAAAACCGCCTTTAACCGCGATTGCGAGAGTCTGCGGGGCGATCGGCTCGGCCGTATTCGTCACGCCATGCGCGCGCTCCACGATCACGCGCCGGCCCTGGACGCCGACAAGCCACCGCCGAACGGGGGACACCCTCGCGCGGTCGTCGTCATCAATCACCTCAGCGTTCTTTTCGAGCGCAGCGGCGAGCCCAAGAACGCCCAGGTGCGCCACCTCTACGAGGCTTTGATCGATCCAAGCTGTCATCAAGCCCCGATCGACTTCATCTTCATGCTCAACGAGCAGCATCTGCCGAAGGATCTGCGGGCCAAGGCCCGTGTGGATGGCGTGACGGCGGCGACGCAAATGCTCTGGCTCAAGCCCCGGGGCCTGCCGGAAGAAGCCGAGCGTCTGCTGCGCCAGCGTTTTCATGACGCTTTCGGAAGTCAGGTCCCATCGCCGACGCCGAGCCAGTGGCGCGATTTGGTCGCCCCGGCAGAGCCGCACGACGAGACGACCAACGCATTATCCGACACCACGCCATGCCCGCCGCCCCCGCGGATTTTCGTCCACTTCATGCAAGCCATGCGTCCCGTCACCCTGGCGGCGCGCTTTTTTCCGAGGGCGGCGATCGCTTTGGCTCACCTGTCAGGCGAGCCCGAGGGCAAGGTGCTTGTGCGGTTCGCCCCATCCACCGAGGGGAAGGCTGTCAGCCTCGGCTTTGGGACCAGCGCCGAGGTGCTGGCGTTCCAAAAGGAGATCCGCGCCGTCTTCGAAGAACGCCTGTCCACGCCGATCGACGCCGAGACCTGTCAGCATCTAGGCGTGACCTTCGCCAGCGACGATATCGAGAACATTATGCTTGCGGCGCTGCTGGTCTATCGCCCCGGCCGCAGCGGCGCGGAGACCGGCAATCTGGAGAAGGCCGCTACGGAGGTGGCTCAAGGGGTAACGCGGCTGATCCAGAGGCATCGCGCCTATTCCGAGGAGGAATACAAAAAGCTTGAAGGCAAGGCGCACTATCTGGAGACGATCGCGACGGCCGTCGGCCACAGCCGCTACGCCATGACCATCGTTTTGGCGGCGATCGACGATATGATCGCCCGGCGCATCCCAGGGCTGCCGCCCGCCCTGGTCGATCTGGCCGCCATTCGCGCGTTCGTCGAGCGCCTGGCCTTGGCGGCGAGTGGCAAGCAGCCTGATGTGCGCGAGGACATCGCCATCGCCCAGGTGCTGCAACTCTACCAGACCGACACCACCTCCAGCCTCGGCAACGCCTTGGGCGCCTGGCCTTTCGAGGCGCCCAAGAAGAAAGAAGACTCCAACGCCGACGGCGGTCCCGATGGCCTTTGGTCGCGTCTGAGCCGAGCGCCAGCGCCGATGGTGTTCGAGTTGCAGGAGAGGGTGCTGATCGCGCTCGCCCTGATCGGACAGCCGGTGGAAGCGGCCGTCCTGACTGGGGTCGGTCCCGTGGCCGAGTCGCTTCAGGCGCTGTGTGTGCGGGTCAAGGCGCAGACCCATGACGAGAAGATCAGGGTGCTGTCGGCGGTGCTGGACCTGCTGGTGCACAGGTGTCTGGTGTTTCGCATCGCCGCCAAGGGCGACGAGACCATCGCCAAGATCGCGCGACGCCATCGCTTCGCGACCCACAAGTCTGTGCGTCGCCATCTTTATCGCCAGCTCAACGCCCCGATCATCGACTATTCAGAGGTCGATCAACTGACGGTATCGCTCTACACCACCCAGCCGAGCGACCTGCCGCGGCCAACCGCCGAGGGCCATCGCCGCGTCCGCCATCTGATCGATCAGCTCTCGCGTTTTGAAAAGCCCGATGGCGCGCGCGCCCATGGCGCGGCCGACCCTTATCTCGACGCCCTTGCGGCCAAAACCCCGACCCCCGCCGTCCAAAACGAACAAAACCGCATTGCCCGCAGTCGCCTGCGCGCGGCTTATGGGGCGCTACGGTCGGTCTATTCGATCGCCGTGGTCTCACGGTTTAGCAGCTACGAAGATGAGGGTTTGGAGACGCCCGACGGCGGCTACTTCGAAAGCCATCGCCTGCGCGTGCGTTGGATGTTGCGCATGGCCAAGCACCTCGACAGGCCCCTCGCCAAGGAGGCCAAGGAGGCCAAGGAGGCCAAGGAGGCCAAGGAGGCCAAGGAGGCCAAGGAGGCCAAGGAGGTCCAGACTCCGGCGCCGGCGCCGGCGCCGGAGATTGCAGCGGACGGGGCGCCGGACGTTGCGACCGACGCCGACGAGCCGATCATCCCGACCTTCCATGCCGAGGAGTCTGTCTGGCTGTTCAATGAGTGTGGCGTGCTCAGCCTTGCCGAAGGCCGCATGAACGACGCCGCCGACCTTTTGTCTCAGGCCGGACGCTACGCACGCGAATTTGTTGAGGCCAGCGGCTGGGGTCCGCTGCTCGCGCGCATAGGCCTCAACAAGGCCGTGGTCGATATCCAGCGCGGCCAGTTGCGCGACGCTGAGGCGCTGCTGCAGCGGATCATCGCCGAGGACGATCATGAGACCCGTCCTCTACACCTGATTGCGCAGGGCTATCTGGCGCAGATCAGTGACCTTCGCGGCAATGCCGACACCGCCCACCAACAATATCACGCGGTGGTGCGAAACCTCCTGAAGATCGGACGCTATCGCGCCGCGGCGATCTTTGCGGTCCAGCACGCCGATTGCCTGCGCGGCCTGGGGTCGGACCGGGCCGAAGAGGCCATGGCGCTGGCGGTGAAGGGCGCCAACTATGCCGCCGAGGGCGGCCACGAGGACATTCGACAGATCGCTGAGCTGGCCAAGGTCTGGATCATCATCGCCGACGAGCGTCGTCGCTTCGACGTCGCCGCACGACGGGAGCTGGAAGATCGTCTCGATCGCATCCGCGACTATGCGCAGTTGATGGGCATGCCGCGCCTGACCTGCGCGGTGGCCCAGGCGCGCGGTGAGTTCTATCTGCGTCAGGGCGACTATCGGGTGGCCGCCGAGCTCGCTCAGTCGGCCCTGACCCTGGCCACGCGTCATGACATGGAGATGCGCAAGATCGCGGCCCTGACCCTCATGGGTTCGGCCATGCTGAAACTTGCCATGCCTGAAGCCAAGAGCTTGCTGATGCGCGCTCGGGAGCTGGCGTATCATGGCGAGTACACCGCCAGAGTCGGAGGCATCGAGGCGGCCTTGGCGCAGGCCAGCGGTCCCAGCTAAGACATCGGGCGCGGCCGCCTCTCTCCGGCCTGCGGTAACCTCCGCCGTTCAGCTGGAAGGCGCCGAACCAGCAGTTGCCGCATGACCTGGGCGCCGCGCGTGAGGACCGTGCATCGAAGCGCTCGTCGATCGCGCGGACAGGAACGCCCCAGCGCGATCCGAGCGGCTAAGCGCAGCGGTTGAATCTGAGCTCGAGTAGGTGAAGTTCAGCCCCGAGGATCGCCAGGCCGAAACCTTGCCGCGCGGCGTCAACTCCTCGTCCTGTCGATAGACGAGTGGGGCGGTGAGCTGCGGGTAAAGCGTAGGGTCCAGCGACTCACGACCAGCTTCGAGATAGCGAATGTAGCGATCGATCAAAACCTGCATCGTACGCATCATGGCGCCCCGCTCCAGATGATCCTGGGTTTGCCGCGCGCCGTGACGCGCCGCGGTCGCGCGGGCCTTCATCCGGTCAACCACGCTCGTATCGAAGCGCAGCGCCCCGCGCAGCGCATCCCAGGAGGCATTGCGCCGCCCCTGGTCACCATCCTCACCGAACGCATGGCGCAGGTTCTCGAGCGCCCGGTAGCAGAGAAAGTCAGCGAGGTCGGATCGCTGCTGGGCCAGCGCGAAGGCGGAGAGGGCCTCGGCCGCGTGCAGGTCGGCGCCCACCAGTGGCAGCAGCAGCTCGGTCAGATTTCCCCCGCGCGTCAGATCGCCAAGGTAGGGTCGTTCGGCGTCGAACACACAGACTAGACCATCGGACCGTCGCGCCGAAAAAATCTCCAGGCCATATGCGTTCCCGCTCAGAAACCCGTGCAGGTCGAGAACCCGTCGCGCCATGCCTGCCACGTCATTGCATAAGGTGGCGATCTCCCGCGCGCCCTCCAGGATCGTCACCGCTACGGTGACCTCGCCGTCGATGAACCTCAGATGGGCGTGCAGACTGACCAAGCCTGTCTGGTCCTTCCAGGTCATGTCGATCGGATTGAACGACAGGGCCGAGCCGGTCGGCAGCACGCGGCCGGAAAAAATCCAGTGTGGTTTGTGTTTCGACATCAGGCCTCCAACCCGGACGGTGCGAACAGGGCGGTAAATCCCGACCTTGCAAACAAGCTTAATCGCCGTGCGGCGCCTGCCGCGGGTACGCCCTCCAATCGTCAGCGCGGCCTGAAGGGCAACGCGCCTAGCGAGTAACTTGACTATCCAATCGCAACGGTAGCGCTATAGCGCGGGGTTCTGAGGGGCGCAGAATGAACGAGAAGACGCGCAACCACGGCTGGTCAGGGCGCCCCGGCGAGCCCTTGGATATCGTCGTCATCCTGGATGGGGCCGGAGCGGCGGGCCAAGCGCTGGTGGATTGGCTGCGGGAAAGCGGCGCCGTGGTGGTGGACCTGCCCGCCGCGCCGACGGCAGAGACGCGCTTGGCGGCGCCGACGCGCGACGCCCTTGAAGCCTGCGCCGGCGTCATCTTCGTCGTCGGCCCCCAGTCCCAGGGCGCGCCTGGCGCGGACCTGGCCTTCGTCTCCGCCCTGAAACGCCCGCATGTCCTTGTCGCGGTCGATACGCTCGCAACCCGCCTCTTGCGAGCCACCGACCTCGACGGCCCGGTCTTTGAGCTCACCAGCGAGACCCTTCTGAACAGCGCCCGGGCCATACAGAGCGTCCTCGTCCAAGGCGTCGAGCAATCGATCGACGATATTATCAGCCAGCTCGCCGATGGCGGCGTCGAGGCCCGTCTGCGGCTGGTGGAAGGCTTTATCGAGGGGCGGCGGAAAGGTAATTTCGCGCTGACGCGGCGCGTGGTCGACGAAATTCAATTTCGCTTCTCCGCACAGGCCGAGCGCACCGGCGCCTCGGCGGCGCGCGAGCCCAGCCAGCTGCCGGCCGTCCGCTCCTGGATGATGAGCCTGCTCATCTGGAGCGCGCGCGAGGCGGATATCGCCCGCACGGTGCTGCTTGATCATCTGGATCAGCAAATCGAACCCCAACCCTCCGTGCGGTTCTGGATCCTGGCGGGCCTGATCCAGACACGCCCTTCCTATCTTGACCTGGCGATCGCGCGCGTCGCGGATGACAAGGCGCCCGAGGTGCAGATGCTCCGGCGCGTTTTCGTCACCGGCGCATCCGCAAAACTGATCTACGACCTGCGCCGCTGGCTAAAATCGCGCGATTTCGAGGGCAAGGTCTGGCCGGTGCTTCGGACGCTGCGCATCCTTCCGATACCGCAACTGGCCCCCGACCTCGCCGTCCTCGTCGGCCAACATGACGAGCGCTCGCCGCTGGCTTATGACGCGCTCTACGCCCTCAGCCATCCGGGCATGATCCCGGCGGCCGCCAAGGCGCTCGCCGCGACCATGCCCTTACCGGTCCTGACCGAGCGGGTGTTGGAAATCCTGCGGGTCTCGGACCGAAACGCCGTACGACGCTTTGCCATGCTTCTGGGCGGCTTCCCGCGTACCGAAACCCGGCAGACTATTGCCCGCGTCGTACAGGATACGCCCTCCCTGCGGCCGTTGGCCCGAAGCGTCAACCGGCTGATCGATGAGGGGCTCGATGATGCGGGCCAGGCTGATGTTCGTAAGACGCCGGTGGCGGGTTATCGCGCCGACACCATCGGCGACCAGCGCGATGAGCTGAATATCCAAAAGGACGTCCATAGCCTGGTCGCGGTCATGCTGGCCCACTCGGTCATTCCACCATTGGCGATCGGCCTGTTCGGCGACTGGGGCTCGGGCAAGTCGTTCTTCATGCAGGCCATGAAGCGGGTCACGCGGACGCTGACCACGGAGGCGGCCTCAACCGCGAACTCCCCGTTCTGCAGTCGCGTCGTGACCATCGACTTCAATGCCTGGCACTATGTCGACGCTCATCTCCTGGCGAGCTTGGTGGCGCATATTCTCGAGAGCCTCGCCAAGTACGTCGCGCCCGACGACCCAGCCCTGAAACACGCCGAGCTGGTGGCGGGCCTGGCCAGCGCCCAGGCGACGCTCGAAGACCTCACCAAAGCGCAGACCGCAAGCGCTGAGAGTTTGAAAGATCAGCAGGGCAAGCTGCAGGCGGCGCAGCAGAAACGTCAACGGCAGGAACTCAAGCTGCTGGATCTGCGGCTAGCCGACTTCACGAGCGCCCTGGATGCAGAGCCGGATCTCAACGCCAAGATCAAGGACGCGCTCGATGCGCTGGGCGCGCCCGCCGCGCTGGCCAAGCTGCAAGATCTGGATAACGTCGTCACCGAAGCCAATTCCCTGGTCGGACGGGCCGGATCATTCGCGGTCAATCTGTGCAAGCCTGGATGGGGCTGGAAAGGGTGGCTGCTGCTTGGCGTGCTGCTCGTCTTGCCGTTCTTGGCCTGGGCGGCGTTGGCTAGGCTTCAGCAGCACCTTGTCGGCCTCTCTCTGATTGTCGCGCAGATCGGCGCGGTCGCCACCACCATCACGGTGGCCGTGCGCGGCGCGGCCGAGAAGGTCAAGACGGGACTGGCCAAGCTTGAAGCGGCCAAGCGGGCGGTCGATGAAAAGCTTCGCGCCCGCCGTGAGACGCCTTCCGACACCGAGCAAGCCCTCGAGGCCGAGGTCGCCCGGCTACGCGCCGAGGAGGATGCGGCCGCCGCCAAGGTTCGACTGGCGGCGGACCAGGTGCTGATCCTGGAGCGTCGCTTGGCGCAACTGCGCGAAGAGACCAGCCTCGAGCGGTTCTTGGCCGATCGTGTCGGTTCGGACGACTACCGTCGTCATCAGGGCCTGATCGCGATCATTCGCAAGGATTTCGAGACCCTCACCGAGCGCCTCAAGCGGCCCGATCCGACGACCGGGCAACAAAGCATCGAGCGGATCGTGCTCTATATCGACGACCTGGATCGCTGCGAGGCCGACAAGGTCAATGAGGTGCTACAGGCCGTCCATCTTCTCTTGGCCTATGATCTTTTCGTGGTCGTGGTCGGGGTCGACCCACGCTGGCTGTCCAAATCGGTGCGCAAGCAGTTCCCCGACCCCGGCGGTCAAGACGGCGCATCATCGGCCGAGACCTTGGAAGCCACACCCCAAGACTATCTGGAGAAGATTTTCCAGATTCCGTTCCGGATGCGGTCGATGAGCGAAGCAGGCTTTGCCCGTCTGATGCAAAATCTGCTTCCGCCCACGGACAATCAAACCGATGCCCCGCCGCCCGTCGGCGGCGGAAGGTCAGCAACCGCGTCCGGTCCCTCAAGACGCTCGCGGCTTGTTGCGCCAGAGATTGCCGAGGCGACCGGAGATGCTGTTCAGGCCCCGGATCCGGACCAGACCGCGCCGCCGATCGAGGTCGAAGCCCTGACCATCACCGCGGTGGAAAGCGAATATGCCGAGCGGCTCCATGGCTTCGTGCGCACGCCCCGGGCGGCCAAACGGTTCGCCAATCTCTACCGCTTGATGAAGGCGCCCATCCGCCTGGCCGACCTGGCCGATTTCGAGGGTGAGGGCGGGCAGAGCGGCGCGTTTCGGACCCCCATGCTCCTGTTAGCCATACTGACCGGAGAACCCTCGGCGGCGCTTGATCTCTTCGCCGTCTTCAGGGCTCGCCTGGCGGCCCGGCGCGACCCCTTCGCCGCGCCCTGGTTCGAGGGGCCCGCGACGGCAGCCCATGCCAGGCTGCAGAGCGCGCTGGACACAGCCATGCGCGAGGGTGATGTCAGCACAGACAGCGCAGCCCTGGCTCAATGGCTGCCTGAGGTCGAGCGCTTCTCCTTCGGCGCGGCAAGCACCACAATCATGGCTCCAGATCCTTCTACTTGAACCGACGCCGCCGAGCGCGTTCAAGGGCGCGCCGGGGTCGGAGCGAAGATGACAGCGATCCGCGTGACGATCAGGTCAAAAAGCGCCCGCCGACGCAACCGGCCCAGCCCAGCCTTGATCTGTGCGACGGCGGTCGACAACCAGCTGTAACGCGTTCCCTTCCAGAGGTTTTCAAAGCCTCGGACCACGACATAGAGCCCGGTCAAAAAGGGTAGAAGTTTCGAGATAGGCGGTGCTGTACCGACGTCGATCTCGCCGGCGGCCACTCTGGCGAGAGCGGTTCCGGCCAGCACTTCCACAGCGCCGTAGGAAATTGGCTCGCTGTTTTTCCAGCCGATGAGGAGAAGGCCGATAACGGGCGCCGCCCAAGCGAGCGGTTTGCGGTTTTCCAGCATCCAAGCCAGAACGACCGGCGCGAAAAGGGCAACGGGGATGCTGACGCCCACGGCGACTACGATCGCGATCAGGCCCAATGCCAGGGTCAACGCCTTGTAATAGCGGGCCCTATTCTGGATGTCTGGATCCACGACGACGCCGTTGCGCCCCTCCAGCTTCTGCGCCAGCTGCGCACTCGTGAGGGTGGTGATGTCCAGCCCTCGCGCTGCTCTTGCCAGTTGCCCATTGTCGGTGACCAGGGCCGCGTCGGGCTTGCGGAGAGCGACGTGTCGAAGAAGGTCGGCCTGCTCGTCGGAAAGCCGGTTTAGCGCATACCCCCGCCAAGCCGCTTCCCGCTTGATGAGCTTACGCGTCACGGCCATATCCAATGCCTGAGCGACTTTGCGTTCGGGTAGGTAAAGCCAGTGCTTGCGCTCGAAGAGTGAAACCGTGGTGCTGATCACGGCGATCGTCAGGCCGGGCGCCTGGGTTCCGACCAGTTCAAGCCGTGAGAAGATGGCGGTGGCGTCTAGATAGAAGCGCGTCGGCTCGCGAAGGTCGGGATCGGGCTCCGGCGGAGGATTTGGATCCTCGTCATCGTAAAAATCCACCATTCACCGTCTTTCAAGTTCACTCACGGCGACCTGACAAGGTGAAGCTTAAGCATTGCCTAACACGACAGTTGTGGTCATTTCCAACCACGACGTGTAGACTCTGTTCCGATATTGTTCCGGTCGTCGAAAGCGTCTCCATGGCCAAGCCCGAGCATCACCGCGCCGCCCGCGCCGAAGAGGCGCTTGCCATGCAACGGGCCGCAGGCGACACCAGCGCCATGGCCAACACGCTCGACCACCTGCCCGCTGGCAAGCAGCGCGAACTGGCCTTCGTCGTCGACATCCTCAAGGATCGGTTCGGCCAGGAGGTCGCCCAGCGTTCTGGGCAGCTGAACCAAGGCAAGATCCTCAAGATCATCCTGTTTGGCAGCTACGCGCGCGGCGACTGGGTCGAAGATCCGGTCGGGCGGTACTTCTCCGACTACGACCTCTTGGTGATCGTCGACCAGGAGAAGCTCGCCGACACATTGGAGTTCTGGAGCGGGGCCGAAGAGCAGCTCCTCGCCGAGCTCTCGGCCGGCCAACGCCTGCGCACCCCCGTCAATTTCATCGTCCATGACCTCAACGACGTCACCGACCAGCTCGCCCGCGGCCGCTACTTCTTCGTCGACATCCTGCGTGACGGCGTCACCCTGTTCGAGGAGCCAGGCCACGCGCTGCCGGAGCCGACCCCGCTCTCGGCGCGGGCGGCCCTCACCGGGAGCGAGGGTTACTATCAAGAGTGGTTCCAGAGCGCGACTGGCTTTCTCGACACTGCGCAATACGTGGCTAGTCAAGGAAGAGAAAAAGAAGCGGCATTCCAATTCCACCAAGCTGCCGAGCGCCTCTACTACTGCCTCCTGCTGGTCGTCTCGCTCTACGCCCCCAAGTCCCACAACCTCGTGCGCCTGCGCGCCCTAGCCGAGCCCCTCGACCCACGCCTGACCGAGGTCTGGCCCACCGAGACCAAGTTCCAAAAGCGCTGCTTCGAGCTCCTGCGCGCGGCCTATGTGAAGGCCCGCTACTCACCGCACTACAAGATCACCACCGAGGAACTCGACTGGATCCAGGCGCGCATCGAGGCCCTGCGCGCGCTCGTCCAGGAGCTCTGCGAAGCGCGCCTTGCCCAACTGAAGGAAGCTACCGACTAAGCCGTCCGTCCATCCCGCCCGAGACCTGCGTGTGAACGTCTGCGGACTGCCCGGTTCTGACCGGGGAGGCGTGAAGACACCAGGAGACGAGCCATGGACCCCGACATTCACGACGACCGCGACCCGATCGACGTCTTCGTCGGCGCGCGGGTGCGCGTGCTGCGCAAGATCCACGGGCTCACCCAACAAGCCCTGGCCGCGCAACTGGGCATCAGCTTCCAGCAGGTCCAGAAGTACGAGAAGGGCGCCAACCGCATCAGCGCGGCCATGCTCTACCGCATCGCGGCGCTGTTTGGCCTGGCGATCGGCGTGCTGTTCGAGGGACTGCCGGCGGATCTGGCCGCGCCGTTCGGCGCGCCTCCCGGCGACAGCACTACCCCAGGCCTGCGCGCCCTGCTGGAAGCGGCTGGCGGCGCCAGTTTGGCCGAGACCTTCCTGCGGATGCCGGTCGCGCTGCGCGAACCGCTTCTTGATATCGCCCGCGCCATGGCCCAAGCAGGCCCATCGCTGGCCGCCGTAGAGCTTCAGACCAAGCCCGCTGTGGCCAGCGGCCCAATATCGCCGCCACCGAGGCCACGATTGGCGGTCTCGGCCTCCTGAGCGCGCCAGAGCCGCGCGTAGAGGCCGCCGACGGCGAGCAGGGCAAGGTGATCGCCCCGCTCAACGATGCGACCGGCCTCGAGCACAAGGATCTCGTCGACGCCCGCCAGCGCCGCGAGCCTGTGGGTGACGATCAGGCAGGTGGCCTGGCGTGACAGCCCAACCATGCCCGCCCACACCGCTTGCTCGGTTTCAGGATCCAGGGCGGCGGTGGCTTCATCGAAGATCACCAACCGTGCGCCCTTCAACGCCGCGCGCGCGATCGCGACCCGTTGCTTCTCGCCACCGGACAGCTTGAGGCCTCGTTCGCCGACGCGGCTGTCGAGCCCGTCGGGCAAGCGGTCGAGCAGAGGGCCCAGACGCGCGGTTCGTGCGGCGGCCAGGATAGCGGCGCGGTCAGCGTCCTCGCGCGCCAGGGCGATGTTCTCGGCGATGGTGTCGTTGAGCAGGATGGTGTCCTGCGAAACCAGCGCCACCTGTTCGCGCACGTTCGCCAAGGACAGGTTCGCCAGCACCTCGCCGTCGAGCCTGATCGTTCCTGCGGTCGGTTCGAACAGGCGCAGCACCAGGCGCAACAGGGAGGACTTGCCCGCCCCTGAAGGGCCAACGATGGCCACCCGCGCGCCGGGCCGAACGGAAAAGTTGATCTTTGTCAGGATCGCCTTGCCGCCGACCTCGAAAGCGACGTTCTCGAAGGCCAGCGCCGCCGGCCCCGCGCCGCGTGTGTTTCCGACGCTGCTGTTGGTTGCAGCCATCGCCGCTTCGGCAGGGCGAGCGAGCAGATCAAACAGACGCTCCAGATAGGCTTGTCCCTGGCCGATGTCGCGCACGGCAAAGCCCAGCATCTCCAGGGGGCGAATGAGCTGGAGCACGTAGGTGTTGACCATGACGAAAGCGCCCAAGCTCATCGCACCGCCCGCGACGGCGAAGATGGCCAGGCCAAGCACACCGCCCAAAGCCAGCGCGAATACGCTGGCCACCGCCAGACCGTTTTGCAGCCGGCGATCAAACACCACGCGCCAACGCTGTTCGGCCGCACTCAAGAGCGCGTCATGACGCCGGACGTAACGGTCCTCGGCCTGATAGGTCTTGATGGCCTCAATGTTCATCAAGCCGTCGGCTGTGACGCCGCCGACATCGATCTGCGCCGCTGAGACGCCGCGCGCGGCGGCCTGAATCCGTGACACGCTCCAGGCAAAGACCGCCGCATAGGCCAAGAGCGCGGCCAACAGCGCCAAGCCCAGCGCAGGGCCCAGCACCACCGCCAGGACGCCGCCCACGACGAAGATCTGGACGAGCATCGGCGCGATCGAAATCACCAGGTGGGTCAGGATCAGTCTGGCGCCGGCGACGCCTTCGGCCAGCGTCTGGGAAAAGCCGCCCGACTTGCCGTCGAGATGGACCCCCAGGGGAAGGGCGAGGATATGAGCGAAGGCTCGGTTGTTGAGCCGGCGGATTAGCCGCTGTTCGCCCGTGGCGTAGGCCAGGGCCTGGACCTGCTCGCACAGACGCTGAAAGAGCAGGGCGCCGACATAGGCCGATAGCGCCAGCAGAGCAGGGCGCATGCCGATCGCAACCTGCCCACCCGCCGTCTTGGCCAAGTCGTCGACGAGCGTCTTGAGGGCGAGGGGCGCAAGGCTCGCGGCCAGGCTGCCCAGGCACACGATCAGCAGGGCCAGGCCCAGCCACAGCACGACGACGGTGTCGACCAGGCGCGGCGCCCATTTCAGGCCCAGAGCCAGCCGGGTCCGCCAAGCGCTCACCGATGGGGCGAAGGGCCGGGTCATGCCGGTAGGCTAGTGGTCGGCGTCGGCGGTGACGACGATTATAATCTGATTATCAGCGCGGCGACTTGGTTCATCCGCCGTCAGACTACCCTCAGGCGAAATCGCAGCGAGCAATATTGCCTATAAGTTGTATTTCTCGTACACTTAGCCATTGCGCGTGCGGGTGGCTTAAGGACAAGCGATGACCCGATTCCTTATTTCTCGGGAGATCGCGGGTAAGTCGGCGACCGCGTTCGAGCATCTTCGGCACTTGGCCTTGGAAGGTGAGCTACCGCTGGGGCGGCGCCTATCACCGCAAGATCTGGCCAGCTACTTCGGCGTGAGCGCCTCGCCCGTCCGCGACGCGCTCATGCGCCTTTCGGTCGAAGGCCTCATCGACTGGAAAGCCAGTCAGGGTTTCTTCAGCAAACCTTTCGAGGTGGAAGAGCAGCGCCAGTTGCACGAAGCGCTGCTGGTGCTCATCGGCGCGGCGCTCGATCGTCTCGCGCCGGCGCCGCCAGCCGACCTTCTGATCCGTCTGACCGCGATCGAGGCGTCCACGTCCATGACCGCGACGATGCTTGAGGATCACCTCAAGGCCATGACGGCCGCAGCCGGCAATCAGGTGATGGCCCAGATGGCCTGGGGTCTCATCGACCGCACGCACCTGCCCCGCAAACTCGACCTGCAGGCCACCCCAGGCGCGGGCTTGGCCGAGGGACTGCAGGCGATCGCGCGCACGCTGCTGCGAGGGGACGCTGATCAGGCGCGCGTGGTCGCCGCACGCCTGATCGCCAATCGCATCGAGCGATTACCGTCGCTGGTGGATCAGGCCAACGCCAAGGGCCTGCGCGCTAGGCTGTTCTAGCGTCGCGCGTCAGCTACGCAGCCGGCGCGCTAGCCTGCTGCAGCATCGCCACCAGGGTCGGCGTAAGGCGGCCCCGCCGCTTGTGATAAGCTCCGATAGCCCGATCGAGCGCGCCATAGGCGCCTTGCTCCAGCAAGGTACGCAGGGTTGCGAACTCGCCGTCCAGGTCTGGTATCAGCTGCGGTTCGAGCCGGCGCGCAACGCGCAGGCGTTCGGTTACCAGCACGATCGCACGCGCGTATTCGATATTGCCGGCCACGCCAATGGCGGCGAACAACTGCTCGGTCTCTCTAAGAACTGACGGACCGCCTGATCCATTCCATGACGCAACTTCCGGCGCGCGGAGTGCAAGATGCGGCGCCTGCGTCGACGCCAGTTTCAGGGCGTGGCTCAAGAGGCCCCGTGAAAGATCATAGAGCGCTCGCAGGCTGCTTTCGGTCACCAACGGCGCCATAAACCCTTCATTCGATCGTGCTTCGATGAAGCCTTCGCCGACGAGGCGGGCGAGCGCCGCGCGAACGGGCGTGATGCTCCAGAAATAGTGCTGGGCGAGTATGGCCGCGTCCAAACGCTCGCCTGGACGATAGGCCCCCTCAAGCAGCTGAGCCTTGATCGCGTCATACGCTTGGTCGCTGATCGAAAACCGTCCCACCACGTCTAACGCTCCCGCCTTGACCGAGCTCGCGAATAGGACATCGTTCCACAGTGTTGTGTGCGTGGTCGCCCGGTCGCCAAGCCCCAGACTTCTCCAGTCGCTCCTTACAGCTTCACTCAGGCACGGTTGCGCGTGAAGCAATATATTTGATAATATATTTCGAGTGTAATGTTGGATTCACGACGTCATTTTCTGTACGATCGCTCAATAAACACGACGCTATCACCTTGACGACTTGCTCGATTGCTAAAAGGAATTCCTGACACTGCCAGTGTCATTGTCGATCTCCAGTCCACAGGAAGGGATTGATCGTCGGAATGGCGGTGTGGTCACCTGAGGCGGGAGCCCGTCTCTGACTCTTCTTTGACCTTGGGAAGGTCCGGTTGTTGGCCCCTTAGACGATGAGCCGGCCCGGATTGGGTTTGAGCGTACGCTCGAAGAGCGTCTCTTCGAGATCCTTAGCTTCAATCCATAAGGCGCTGTCGAGCAGATAGTAGGCTTGGCAAAGCGAGACGACCTTTGAACCATCCCCTAGCCGGAGAGGGGCTAAGAGTTTGGCGAAGCCCTAGTAGAGCGTCTTCGTAAAGCCTGAAAGCAGGACGCCACGTGCCGCCTGCCCAGTTCGTCGCCTCGGCTCTGGAACCTTGACCATAGGCGCGCGCTATATCGCCATGACCGACCTCAACAGCGCCAGCTTCGCCGACTTCGCCGCGGCAGGCTTTGATCCCATGCTCGCGCGTGAGCTGGGGTTCTGGCGGCCGTATCGGTCGTGGGAACAGTTGCTGCTGGTCGGGGGCATGGACGAGCAGGGGCTCGATCGGCTCAGGGTGCAGGGCTTCGAGATCGTCCCGCCTGACGACCGGATCCTGGCCGCGCCCAAGCTGTTCAAGCTTTCGGTCGCGGCAGCCTAGTTCGAGGCCGTCACCGACCATTCGACGACGGGTTCGCACACGGGCCTGGCGAGCGCCTCGCGGCGCCATAGCCGCTCGGCAAGGAACACCGCCGATGTCGTGGAAAGACACGATCGCCAATTGCTTCGAACCCGAAGCCGCCGGCTTTGGTCATCATTGGATACAGGCGGCCGCCGCCAAGGCGATGATTGCGACCGCCAAGGTCCAGGGCGCGACCTTCGAGGAGCTGGAACGGGAAATCGTCTGGTTCTGCTACTGCAAGGTCAAGGCGCCCGGCCAGTTGCAGGACCATATCGCCATCCAGGTCGCCCAAGCCCACCGGCTTTGGTCGCCGGCCTGATCCGTCCGTCGGACTGACCCGCTCTCAAGTTCCAAGCGCGACGCTGCTGGTGCGTCTCGCCATCCATCGCCTTCACACTCAAGCGGCACGACCATGACCGTCAAGCTGCCGCTCTCGATCCCGGTCGATCCGATCGCCGCGCCAGCCGAGGCGGTCGCGCCGTAGCCGGGTCTCGGCTCCGACGCGGAGCGCCTCGCGGCGAGCCTCAAGCCGAGGCGGGGCTTTCGCCGCCCTCGGGCGCCTTGGCCCCGTCAAGCTTTCGCGCCATCGCCGCCGAAACATTGTCCGCCGCCTTGCGGACGCCTTCGTACAGACGCTCGTCCAGTTCATTCATGCGTCGGGTGAACGCCGACTCCGGGCCGATGCTGTCGTTGATCCTGCGCCCCAGGGCGCTCAGCTCGTCCTGCAGGCGCCGGCCGACCGCGTCGAAATCGCCCTGGGCTTGGGCGCCTTCGCCCAGGCTCACGCGCACCGCCTTGGCGATATAGCCCGACCGGGTCATGCCGCCGGCCTCGGCGGCCGCGTCCAGGCGCTGCACCAGTCGCTCGCCCAGCGAGATGTTGACCCGAATAGGTTGGTCGTCGACCGTCACATCGACGGGGATCGGCATGATCCCGGCTTGGGGCGGGATCTGCTCGATCGACGTCGCCGCCGGCCAGGCCTCGCCCGCCGCCTCGAAAGCCTCCAGCCGCTGCACCAGGTTCTGCCGGGCATTGGTCAAGAGTTCGGCCAAGCCGCCGCCGCTGACGGTGCAGTCGGGCAGGTCATGGAAGTGGGCCCTGTAGCCGTCGGCCTGACCGCCGGAAACGAGCGCGACGTAGATGACCGTGGTCATGATCTCATCCTTCCACAGAAGCCCCTTCGAGAAGATTGTGTAGTTTTGCGCAATTTCAAGGGGCGGATGGAACGGGCGGGGTCGCTGGGGCTTCCCTCCTTGCCGCTGGGGCAATGAAGGGGTTTCCAATGTCAATTCTCGCATGGCTCGTCGTGGGCCTGATCGCCGGCTTCCTGGCCAGCAAGGTCGTCAACAAGACCGGCTCGGGCCTGGTCATGGACATCGTTTTGGGGATCGTCGGCGCGCTGGTGGGCGGCTTTATCTTCAACGCCATCGGCCATTCGGCGCCGACCGGGATCAATCTCTACAGCATCTTCGTGGCGTTCATCGGCGCGGTGGTCGTGCTGCTGCTCTACCACATGGTCTTCCGCCGCCGAGCGCTCTAGGCGCCAGAGATCCGACATCGACAGCCTCTGGACGGCCGCCGGTTCGCCGGCGGCCGCTTAGACCTGCCGCGACATCGTGCGACGCTGGGCTTTGAGGGGCCGAACCTCTAAGGGTGTGCGATGAGTTCGCCACCCAATGCTCAAGGCCCTGGCTGGCGTGAAGCCGATCGCCTCGCCGCGCTCCAAAGCTATGCGATCATGGACACGCCGAGCGAGGACGCGTTCGACGACCTGATCAAGGTCGCCGCGCAGATCTGCGACATGCCCATGGCCTTGATCAGCTTGGTGGATGACCGCCGGCAGTGGTTCAAATCGGCGGTCGGTCTCGATGTCGCCGAGACCCCGCGTGAGGTCGCCTTCTGCGCCCACGCCATCCAGCAGCGCGAGACCTTCGTGGTGGAGGACGCCACGCTGGACGCACGCTTCGTCGCCAATCCGCTGGTCACGGGAGCGCCGAACCTTCGCTTCTACGCCGGCGCGCCCTTGGAGACGCCCGAAGGCTTGCCCTTGGGCACGCTCTGCGTTCTGGACGACCGGCCCCGCCAGCTCGACGATCAGCAGGTCTTCGCCCTCAAGACCCTGGCGCGCCAGGTCATGGTCCAGTTGGAGCTGCGCAAGGCGCTGGCGCACAAGCGCTCCAGCGAAGAGCGCCACAAGCGGATCCTGGAAAGCGCCATCGACTACGGCATCATCACCATGGATCTGCAGGGCCTGGTGACGAGCTGGAACGCCGGCGCCGCCAACATCCTGGGCTGGACGGAAGCGGAAATGTGCGGACGTCCTTGCGACGACTTCTTCACCCCTGAAGACCGCGCCGCCCAGGTTCCCGAGCAGGAGATGGGCGCGGCCCTCGCGCATGGCCGCGGGTCGGACGAACGCTGGCACCTGCGCAAGGACGGCACGCGCTTCTGGGCGAGCGGCGAGATGATGCCGCTGCGCGACGATAACGATGTCCCGGTCGGCTTCCTGAAGATCCTGAGGGACCGCACCGAGTATCGGCTGGCGCAGGAGGCGCTGAAGATCAGCGAAGCCTCGGCCGAGCGCGACCGGCAGATGCTGACCAGCGAGCTTGAGCATCGGGTCAAGAACACCCTTTCGCTGGTTCAGGCGATCGTCCGCCAGTCGCTTCGTACTGTCGCAACGCCTCTGGAAGCCCAGAACACGATCGAGGATCGCCTGATGTCCCTGGGCCGTGCGCACAACATCCTGACCAGCAGCAACTGGGCGGCCGCGCCGATCTTGGCGATCATCCAAGCGGCGACCTGCGTGCACGACTCCGGCGAGGGGCGCATCCACGCGACCGGTCCGGACATGCTCATCTCGGCGCGGGCGGGGGTGGGGTTGTCGATGGCCTTGCATGAGCTTTGCACCAACGCGGCCAAGTACGGCGCGCTGTCCAACGCCACGGGGCGCGTCGATATCGCCTGGTCGGTGGTGGGCGAGGGACCCCAGGCGCAGTTCGTGCTGACCTGGAAGGAGCGCGGCGGCCCCCCTGTCGCCGCGCCCACCCGCCGGGGCTTCGGCTCACGACTGATCGAGACCAGCCTCTCGGGCTCGGCGAGCGGCGGTAATCGGACAGCTTTCGAACCGGACGGCTTGGCCTGGATGACGACCGCGCCGCTAAGTGCGATCCAAGACTAGCGACGCCACGCCCGCGCCCGCTTGGCCTCGGCTTAGCGCCCCGCGTCGAGATCAGGCGCCGGCGGCGACCTGAAACGGCTTGGGCTCGCTGGCCAGGTCCGGGACGATGAACTCGGCGCGCAGTCCGGTCTGAAGCCAGTCCAGGCGCGCCTGGCCGCGCAGTTGCCGTTCGATGATCGCCGTGACCATGGCGGACCCAAACCCGCCGATCCGGCGTCGCGGCGGCGGCGGGCCGCCGGTTTCTTCCCAGATCAGGCGAAGGCCGCTCCCGCCGTCATGCGGCGTCCAGCGCACGGCCAGGTGTCCGGCGGGCTCCGAAAGGCAACCGTGCGTGCTGGCGTTGGCGATCATCTCGTGCAGCACCAGCGCCAACGGTTGCACCAGGGTGGCGCCGATGCGGATGTCGGGGCCGTCCAGGGTCGCGCGGTGGGGCGCGTGGGGTTCGATCTGCAGGCGCAGGACGTCGTGCAGGCGGGCGGCCTGCCATCGGCTCTCGGACAGGAAGGCGTGGGCTCGGGCCAGGGCCTGGACACGCTGCTGGACCGCCGCGGCGTACTGCTGGACGTCATGAGCGCGGCTGAGCCGCACGATGCCTTCGACGATGGCCAGGGCGTTCATCGCCCGATGGTCGATCTCACGCATCAGGGCGGAAATGTCCTCGGCCTGGGTGGCTTGGGCCAGGCGCCGTTGCGTCACGTCCAACTGCGAGCCAAAGAAATAGAGCAGCGCGCCGACCTCGTCATGCACGGGGCTGAGCGTGACCCGGTTCCAGAAGGTCGAGCCGTCCTTGCGGTAGTTGAGGATCTCAACCTCGATCTCCCGCGCGTCGGTGACGGCCGCGCCCAGGGCCTCGATCGCCGCGCGGGCCGTCAGAGGGCCCTGCACGAGACGGCAGTTTCGACCGATGACCTCGTCGCGCGTGTATCCGGTCATGTTCAGGAAAGCCTGGTTGGCCAGGACGATGGGATTGTCGCTCTGGCGCGGATCACAGATCACCATCGGCGTGCGCGTGCGATCCACGGCGATGAACACAAGGTCCCGCCGATCGATCGGGCCTTGGTCCGCCAGGGACAAGGTCTCGTCGCTCAAGTGCTTCCTCCCGCCCGGTGCGCCTCTGTCCGGGGCAGGACAACGCTAGGGTCTGGCGGGGGTTGCGAGCGGCGCGCAAGAGAGGGTTTGCGCGGTGCGATGGCGCGTCAGGTTCTACATTGTTTCACCTTTCGGGGGAGGCAACGGCACGGTGCAAGCTTGAACGTGCGCCATGAATGAAACTAAAACGCTCGGCTCGGATTGAGTCGGATAGCCGACGTTTCCGCGCGCCTTCTGGCGCGACTCCGGCAGGGGCAATCTTGATGGGCAGTGAAGGCCGCGAGGCCGCGGACGGAGCCCGCGCGGCGCCACAAGTCGTGCTTATCGTCGAGGACGAGGTCCTGGTTCGCATGCTGGCTTGCGACATCCTGAAGGACGCCGGCTACGACGCCCTTGAGGCGGTGGACGCCCGCGAAGCGCTCGTCCTGCTGGATGCAAGACCCGACATCGCCTTGCTGTTCACCGATGTGGACATGCCCGGCGAGATCAATGGCCTGGGACTAGCCCGGCTGGTCGCTCTGCGTTGGCCCAAAATGCCGATCATCGCCACCTCGGGCGCGGCCGTCTTGAAGCCCGTCGATCTTCCGGCGAGCGGACGCTTTCTGCAAAAGCCTTATCGGCCTTCCAATTTGATCGAGCTTGTCCAGGCGATGCTCGCGCCGCAGCGATAGTCCGCCGCGATAGTCGTCCCTTGGTCAAATGAGATGACCATCAGCTCAAGCTAGGCGTGATAGGGTTCTCGCCGAGCCGCACTTCGACAATCGCGGCCCTGATTTCAGACATTCCAAACCAGGTATGGCTTTCGCTTCGCGAGCCTTTGGTCGGCGAAGGACAGCCATGGCTGCCCACCCCATCCTGCACGCCGACGCCGGCCATGGCCTAGCCGTCTAAACGGACGAGAATCGTATTTCTGGAGATGCGACAATGTCCGCTCCTGGCGCGACCCTGCCGACAACGCGAACTTTCAGATCGGGAGGGTTGGGAGAGCCACGCGCGAAAGCCGTCGCTAAGCTTATGCGCGGAGCATCAGTGTTGACGCGCGAATGCCGGGACTGAGGGCGTTCAGGCCGTTTAAGAGTTCGGCGCCGGCTTGCTCAAAGGCGCTGATCGGCATCGGATCCAGACGCTCCAGGACGAACCACATGCTGGTGGTGTCGACGCCGATGCGGGTTCGCACACCTTGCCGCCAGTTCCAGCGCCGACACGTGACGCCCCGGGCGTCCCGCCAGACCACCTCTCCACGATCGACCGGCTCGATCTGCGGCCGACCCTCCTGGATGGTGTCAAACGGCTCGCCGCCGATCGCGCGGATCAAGGACGGCGCTCCTGCGTAGAGGTCCGCGTCCTCGCCGCCGATGGGCAGCGCAAAGCGGACGCTGATAGCGTTGTAAAGATCGACGACCGCGTTGACTGTCGGCAGCCGGCCATCCTTAAGCGCGCGCTTGCGCAGGGCATCGGCCGAGCACGGTGTACGTTGAGGTTTGGCGCCGAAGGCGCGATAGGCGTCTCGCCAAGCCTCCAGATGCGCCTCAGCCCAAGGGGCCGCGTCCAGCATACCGCATGCTGCGTCCAAGAGGCCGGCGCTTTGGGCGTCGCTCTCTGTGTTGCGTGCCGCATCGACATAGATGCTCAGCGCGGTGAAGTCCGGTCGTAGGGCGAAGATTTCTGGCGAGATGGCAGGCGCGAACGACATTGGAATGACCCTACCTAGCCGGTGATGGCGCTGTGCACGAGGCTGGCGGCGAGCGCCAGCATCAGTATCCCGATGGCGACGTCGAGTACGCGCCACGCCATTGGCCGGGCGAACAGCGGCGCCAGGAAGCGCGCGCCGAAGCCTAGCGAGGAAAACCAGACAAAGCTGGCCAGGGCTGCACCAGCCATGAAGAGCGGGCGCTCCAGGGGCGGCAAGCTGGCGCCGACCGCTCCCATCAACATGACGGTGTCAATGTAGACGTGCGGATTCAGGAAGGTGAAGGCGGCCGTTCCCGCCAGGGCCGCGCCCAAGGTCAAACCGGCTTCTTGGCCGACAACCAGGGCTGAAGGTCTGGCGGCCCGGCGCAGCGCCGAGATTCCGTACCAGCTCAAGAACGCTGCGCCGCCGAGGCTGAGCCCGAGGGCCAAGCCCGGGATCAACGCCAGGACCCCGCCCAGCCCGCTGACACCAGCCACGATCAAGGTGGCGTCGGCGAGCGCGCAGAACAGCACGATCGGCAGCACGTGCTCGCGCTTCAGGCCTTGCCGCAGCACGAACATGTTTTGGGCGCCGATCGCAATGATCAGGCCGGCGGAGAGGACGAAGCCCTTGGTGAAGGCGGGGAGAAGGTCTTGGGTCATGGGCGCTTGATGCCCGACGTGGACGCTGTAGGCTAATTCAGGTTCCTTACGTTAAATTAGGCAAGCTAATGTTGGACTATGCTTCGCTTGCCGCCGTCGCCGCCGTTGCCCGCGAAGGCAGCTTCGATAAGGCCGCGGCGGTGCTGGGCGTGACCCCCTCGGCCGTGTCGCAACGAGTCAAAGGCCTGGAGGAACGCGTTGGCGCAATCCTACTGACGCGCGGCGCGCCTTGCCGTCCCACGGACATGGGCGCCAAGCTTTGCGCCCATGTCGAACAGGTGCGCCTCCTGGAAGGTGAGGTGATCCGCAACTTGCCAAGCCTGGCCGGCCCGACCCTCGAGCCTTCGACCGTCCGCGTGGCGGTCAATGCCGATAGCGTCAGCACCTGGTTTCCAGAAGCCGCGGCGCTCTTCGCTCGAGAGACGGGCGCGATGCTGGACCTTGTGCTTGAAGACGAAGCTCACACGGCTGATCGCTTGAGGTCGGGCGAAGTGCTCGCGGCCGTGACGGCGGATCCGTCGCCGGTGTCCGGCTGCAAGACCTACCCGCTCGGCGCCATCGACTACGTCGCGGTCGCCAGCCCCGCGTTCATGGCGCGCTTCTTCGCCGAGGGCGTCGGTGCGAACAGCCTTCAAGCAGTGCCGATTTTGCGTTTTGATCGACGCGATCAATTGCAAGCGCGGTGGGCTCGCGAGGCTTGGGATGTGGAGATTTCCCCACCGACGCATTGGGCCCCCTCGACGCCTGGCATGCTGGACATGACCCTTGCCGGCCTCGGCTGGGCGACGACCCCTACGGTTCTGGCCACGCCACATCTTAGCGCCGGCCGTCTGGTGGAGCTCTCGCCGAAGCATCGAATCTCGGTTTCGCTCTACTGGCAACGCACAAGACTGTCGGCCCGGCTCCTCGACAACCTTACCCACGCTATCCGAACGGCCGCCACCCGCACATTGGCGCCTTGCTAGTCAAAGAAGGTGCGCGCCAACGCCTCAAAGCGGCCCCCTCGATCATCCGCATGGTTCGGTGTTGGCCGTCTCGGCAAGGCGCCGAATGTCGCGTTCTTGGAGGTGCGCTAACGTCGGCTCCTGGCGCGATTTGGCAGGCGCCGATTTCAAGTCTCGGAGGCTTGGCCGAGACCGATTTTGGTCGAGAGCGGCAGGTAAAGGACGCACCGAAACCCGCTTGGCGGGAACTGGAGATCGACCCTTCCTCCCAACTCGCGCGGCAAGCCTACCTGGAGAAGGCGCGAGCCAAATCCTCGGCGGGTTGGGGCCCTGACGGTCGGGCCGCCGGTTTCACGCCAATCGACGACGACCTCGCTTCGGTGGAGGTCCAACGACCACGCCACCTCGACACGCCCGTTAACGGCCGAAAACGCGCCGTACTTGGCGGCGTTCGTCGCCAGTTCGTGGAACGCCATGTTGATGGTGACGGCCGCGTTGGGGCCTAGCCGGATGGACGGCCCGGCGAGCGACACCCGATCCTGCTCGTTGTCGGGCAGGTGCACCCGCACCGTGCGGCGGATCACCTCCATCAGATCAGCGCCCTCCCAGGCGCTGGCCGTCAGCAGCTCGTGCGCCCGGGACAGGGCGTGAATGCGGGCAACGAAGGTCTCCGAGAAGTCTTGCGGGTCCTGGGTGTGTCGCAGGGTCTGGACGGCGATCGACTGCACGCTGGCCAGGGTGTTCTTGGCCCGGTGATCCACCTCCGCCAGCAGCGCCTTCTGGCGCACCTCGGCGGCCTTGCGCTCTGTGATATCCAACGTGATGCCGGCGACGCTGACCGGACGGCCTTGGTCATAGGTCGCCCGTCCGCGCGCCAGGACCCAACGCACCTCGCCGTCGGGAGTCACGATCCGGTATTCGACGTCCATGTCCTCCCCCGAAACGATGGCGCGCTGGACTTCGGCGTCGCGACGGTCGCGATCCTCAGGGTGAACACGTCTGACGACATCGTCATAGTGCTCGAATGGGTCCGCGGTCCCCAGGCCGAACAGGGCGCGGCACTGGTCGGAGGCGGCGATGCGGCTGGTGGCGACGTCCATCTCCCAACTGCCCAGACGCCCGGCTTCGAGGGCGAACTCCAGTTGTTCCTGGCTCTGGCGCAGCGCCGCGCGGCCGCGCTCGGCGATCATCTCGGCGCGCAATTCCTGCTCGCGGCGCGCGGCCTGGCGGCGCTGGCGCGCCAGCCGCACGGCTCCGTCGACCCTGGCCCGCAGTTCGCGGGCGCTGAACGGCTTGACCAGATAGTCGTCGGCCCCGGCGGCCAGACCCTCGACGCGAGCTTCCTCGCCGGCCCGGGCCGACAGCAGGATGACCAGAAGGCCCTCCAGCCGCGGTTCCGAACGCAAGGCCGCCAGCAGGCCGAAGCCGTCCAGCCCCGGCATCATCACATCGCTAAGCACTAGGTCAGGCGGCGGCCCCTTGAGCGCCGCCGCCAAGGCCGCCTGTCCGTCGGATACCGCCTGGACCTCATATCCCCCGGCTTCCAGCAGACGTTGGACATAGGCGCGCATGTCGTTGTTGTCGTCGGCTAGCACCACGCGAGGGCGACCCTCGATCGCGGCGCCTACGTCCTTGGCGATCTCGACCATCCCGTCTTGCGCTGCGTCCGCGACATCGGGCAGCCACCGCAACGCCTCGGCGACAAAGGCTTCGGCATGAACGGCGGTGTCGGTCAGGGCTTCGCGGTTCGAGACCTGGTCGCGCGGCAGGTGCGCCACGCCGAGCGGGAGGCTGACGGTGAAGGCGCTGCCTTCGCCCGGGCGACTGCGCACCGAGACCTGACCGCCATGCAGCTTGGCCAGTTCCTCGACCAAGGCCAGGCCGATACCGCTGCCCTCATGGGTGCGTCCGCCCTGGCCTTCGATCCGGTGGAAGCGCTCGAACACGCGGGGCAGTTGATCCTCGGCGATGCCAAGGCCGGTGTCCTCGACGATCAACTCGACGCGCGCGCCCGCTTGATGCAGGCGAACGGCGATCCCGCCCTCCAGCGTGAACTTGAAGGCGTTGGAGATCAGGTTGAGGACGATCTTCTCCCACATCTCTCGGTCGACATTGACTGGCTGCGACAGCGGCGGGCAGTCGACCGTCAAGGTCAGGCCGGCGCGCTCGCAAGCCGAACGGAAGTTGCTGGCCAGTTCGGCGGTCAGGCCGGGCAGGTCCGTGGGCTGGAAGGCTGCGCGGGTCCGCCCCGCCTCCACCCGTGAGAAATCCAGCAACGAGTTGACCAGTTTCAGCAGGCGTTGGGCGTTGCGATGGGTTACCTCCAGTCGCTCGCGCTGGATCGCCGGCAGATCGACGCCCGCCTCCAGAGCGTCCTGGATGGGGCCCAGCATCAAGGTCAGCGGCGTGCGAAACTCGTGGCTGACGTTCGAGAAGAAAGCGGTCTTGGCCTGGTCCAGCGCGGCCAGCATTTCGGCGCGCTGACGTGCGTCTTCGTAGCTGCGAGCGCTGGCCAGCCCCGCGCTCAGCGCCGACGCCAGCAGCCCGATGAGGCCTCGATAGGCCTCGTCCAGCGGCAAGCGGGGACTGGTTCCGACCATCATCAAGGCCTGCGGGCGCGGCGTGTCGGGCGCGGTGATCGCAAACGTCAGGGCGGTGTGCGGGGACTCCTCGTACGGGCCGCGAAGGGCGCCGACCGCCGGTGAGGGGAGGGAGACCTCGATCGGTTCGCGGGTGTCGGCCAGGGTCTCGACGGGCCATGGCGTCAGCGCGTCCGCCGTCAGGACCGGTGGGGCGATCGGATCCTCGGGCTTGACGCCCACGGATCCGGTCAGGCGATAGGTCCCGTCCTGAACATCCAAGGTGTAGAGCAGCACGAACGGCAGGTCGAGGGCGTGCTCAGACAGGATCGCCAGGACGTTCTCGAACACCTGGCGGGTTTCCCGGACCTCGCCCAGGCTGGCGTTGAGGTCGCGCAGCAATCGCGCTCGGCGCTCGGCCAACATGCTGGCCGTGGTCTCGGTGACCGGATGGAAGAGCCCGCCGATCCCGTCGCTTTCGTCGCGGATCGGGCTCAGAGAGAAGGTGAAGAAGGTCTCTTCGAGATAGCCGTTGCGGAACAGGAACATCCGCTGGTTCTCGAGGAACGAGGTCTCGCCGGCCAGGGCGTGGTGGAACGGCGCGCCGATCGCTGGCCAGGCCGAGGCCCAGGTCACGTTATAGGGCTCGCCCAGCGCCTGCGGGTGGGCCGCGCCGCACACGACGCGGTATCCGTCGTTGTAGATCTGGCAGTGCTGTGGCCCCCAGATGATGTTGATGGGGAAGTTCGAGGCCAGGCACAGGCTCACGGTGGTGCGCAGGCTTTGCGGCCAGGTGTCGATCGGTCCCAGCGGCGTCTTGGACCAGTCGGTCTCGCCGATCAGTCGCGCCATCTCGCCGCCCCCGGAGAGGAAGGCGGTGTCCTCCGCGACCATGGCGCCGTTGCGACTGCTCATGCACTGGTCCAAGGCTGGTCACCCTGGCGATGTGATGATCACGTCGGCAACCGGTGGGTGACCGTATCGACCGCCTATCGGGCGATCAACGTTATTGGCGAGCGGCTGCACGCATCTCTCGCGAGGCGTGAGTTGCGAGATCGCCAAATAGCGCCGCGACACAAGGCGTTTCAGGATCCGCATGCTTCCACAGGCTGCGACGACACGTCGCAGCGCGGCGGAGTTTCGAGAAGGTCGAGCGTGCAGGGGAGTAGGAAGCTACTTGTTCCGATCGGACCCCGATGTCCGCTTTGCGATAGTGAGGCAAGTTCCGCTCTTGGCGCCAAGCGAGCAGAGGGCGGCCAGCGCTGGCCACCCTCAATTCCCAGCTGCAACTAAGCCTCCTTCATCTCAGCCGCGATTTCGCCGGCGAAGTCGCGATAGCTGTACAGCGTGCGGCCCAGGATCGCGGTTAGGCGCTCGATGTCGCCGTTCTCCGGGACCATGCCGTCGCTGACAAAACGTTCGGCCATCAGGCGCATCTCGTAGGCCATCCACTTGGGCATGAAGGCCGCCGCGTTCTGCTCGAAGCCGCTGGGGTCGTCACCACCGTAGACGACCGGACGGCCCAGCACGTCGGACCAGATCGCCGCTACGTCCGCGCCCGTCAGCGTGTCGGGGCCGACCAGGTTGAGGGTCTCGACCGGCAGCTTGCTCGGCGACTGGTCGTGGCGGATCAGCTCGATCGCAGCGACCTCTGCAATGTCGCGCGCGTCGATCATGGCGATGCCCTTGGCTCCGATCGGCATCGGATAGACGCCGTGGTTCAGGACCACGTCCTTGATCGTCAGGTCGTTGTCGATGAAGTAGGCCGGGCGCAGGATCGTGGCGGAAAAGCCCATCTGCTGGATCATCCGCTCGGCGCCGAACTTCACGGCGAAATGCGGTACGTCCACGAAGCGATCGGCGTGCAGCACCGACAGGTAGACCACCCGTTCGACGCCGCACTGGCGGGCGATGTTCAGGGTGATCAGCGCCTGGGTGAATTCGTCGCCCGCCACGGCGTTGATCAGGAACAGCGTGCTCACGCCCTTGAAGGCGGACCGCAGGGCGTCGATGTCGAGTAGGTCGCCCTTGGCGATCTCGACGCGGGTCGGGAAGTCGGCCTTGGCGGGATCGCGGACCAGGACGCGGACCTTGGCGTCGCGCTGGATCAGTTGCTGAACGACTTGGCGGCCGACACGGCCGGTCGCGCCGGTAACGAGGATGGTCATGGAAAATCTCCGGGTTGGGGTGGTTGGCACCCGGAAAATGATCGATCCACATGGAGACCAATAGTCGCTAGATTTGGACAAACCGTCTCACTAGTGGAACAGATGGACCTGCTCGCCCTCGCCGATTTCAACCTGGTCGCGCGGCATGGCGGCTTTGGCCGCGCCGCCCGCGAAACCGGCCGCCCCAAGGCTACGCTGTCACGGCGGGTCTCCGAGCTGGAGGCCAGCCTGGACCTGCGTCTGTTCGAGCGCGGCGGCCGGACGTTGAAGCTCACGGAGGAAGGGCGAGCGCTCTTCGTTCGTACGGGCGCTCTGCTGGCCGAGTTGGACGAAGCCGCCGCCGCGATCGCTTCCGGCGGCGGGACGCCGCGCGGCCGCCTGAGGATCAGCGCGCCGCTGCTGTTCTCCCAAACCGCCATGGGCCGCCTGGCTGCCGAGTTCGCCCTGGCGTTCCCCGAGGTGCGACTGGAAGTGACGACCGACGACCGCGCGGTGGACATGGTCGAGGAGGGCTATGACCTGGTGATCCGGGTGAACCCGAACCCGGACGCGGGCCTGATCGGCCGCATCTTCCTGCGCGACCGCCTGGTCGTTGTGGCCAGCCCGGACCTGGCGCGACCGAAGGACGGTTTATCCGTACGGGCGGTGGTCCGTGGCGCGGGATCTGACGCCGAGACCTGGGATGTAACGACCTCGGACGGTCCTTCCAGGATCGCGGTCGAGCCCGTTTTGCGCCTGTCGTCGCTGATCATGGTCCGCGACGCGGTGCGGGCCGGCGTCGGGATCGCCCGCCTGCCGATTTCGCTGGTCAGTCACGACCTGGACGCCGGCCGACTGGTCTCCTGGGGCGACGCCGCTGGATCGGAGATCGCGCTCTGGGCGCTCTATCCGTCCCGTCGGCTGCTCAGTGCGCGTGTCTCCGCCTTCCTGGATCATCTCAAGGCCACGTTTCCAACGGGAGCGCCTGAAGAGCTCGCGAGCTACGTCGAGATAGGCTGAAGCTTGTGGGAAGAGGACCAACCAATCACTCTGGCGCCGAGTAGCAGGTCGGCTTTTGGAGCGGAGCGCAATGTCCGCTCATGGCGCGAGCTCGCAGTCGAAGCAGACCCCGCGATTGGCGGAGAGGGGGGAGCAGACGGTCGGCCACGGCGACCTCAGGTGTGAATTCAAAAACGGCGAAGCCCGCAGCCAGAGCGCGATCCAGGCCCATCCCTCTTTGGATTGACTCCAAGAGTTACGCGAGGCCGTGCGGGAGGGCGACCTTGTCGAGGCGGCGAAACGTGCGGTGACGGCGACCCGGCGTAGTCTGTCGGACGCCATCGACTACGAGTTCGGGACCATGAATGGCTCGGCCGACGCCGTGGCTGTTATCTGCCCGTTGATATCGCAAGCCATGGATGGTCACGAGGCAGCCCTGGAAGCCGTGGCGTTAGATCCAGGGACGGCGGCGGGACTGTTCGGCCTGGCCTTCCACGCGGCGTTCGATGGATGGCGCAATGACCCGTCCGTCACGCGCGCCAAGGTCAAGTGTGTCGATGTCCTGGCCCATGGCGAAATCCCCGCCATCCTCGACGGCGAAAAGGTCCAGATCGAGCGGCACGCTAAGATCACGTTCCTGCCCACGGCCTTCCGCGCGATCGTCCCACGGGCGGCGTCCACCTAGCGACGCGGAACTTTTCCAGCCGCCTTCTGCTATGTTTTGGGCCACGTCCTGAAGGTGCGGCCACGCCGACGAAACCGACACCAGCTTGGCTGGAAGGTGAATTTTGAACCGGGACGACAACCATGCGAGCGCCGAACACGTGAGTGCAGATCCCGAGACGATGCGCGCGCCATGGCAGAACGGCTCGCCCAACACGGCCGAGGCGCTCAGCCAGAGCCGGGCGCAGTTGCAAGTGCTCACCGACGCCATGCCGCAGATGGTGTGGTCGACGCTGCCTGACGGCTTCCACGACTACTACAACGCACGCTGGTATGAGTTCACCGGCGTTCCGGAAGGGTCGACTGACGGGGAGGGCTGGAACGGCATGTTCCACCCCGAGGACCAGGATCGGGCCTGGTCGCGTTGGCGCCACAGCCTAGCGACGGGCGAGCCTTACGAGATCGAGTACCGGCTAAGGCATCGATCAGGAACGTACCGCTGGACCCTGGGGCGGGCGCTGCCGGTGTTCAATGACGAGGGGGCGATCGCGCGCTGGATCGGAACCTGCACAGACATACACGACGCCAAGATGGCGGCCGAGCAGAACGAGTTGCTCAGTCGCGAACTGAGCCACCGGATCAAGAACATCTTCGCCGTGGTCTCAGGCCTAATCGGCCTTTCCAGCCGCCACGATCCTTCGGTTCGGGGGTTCGCCAAGGGTCTTCAGGAGCGGATCGCCGCCCTGGGGCGCGCCCACGAGTTCGCCAGGCCCCATAGCGAACAGTCCCGGCCTGCGCTCGGCGGATCGACCCTCAAGGGCCTCCTTGAGGAGATCTTCAGGCCCTATCCCGCCTTCGACGAGCAGCGCATCGTGATTGCCGGCGACGACGTAGACATCGATGACCGAGGGGCCACGCCGATCGCCCTGGTCTTCCATGAACTGGCGACCAACGCCGCCAAATACGGGGCCTTGTCGACGCACGATGGGCGCGTCGAGGTGGAAATCGCCTGCGGCGACGATGCCGTGCGCATCATGTGGTCCGAGACCGGCGGTCCTGAAGTGTCAGGAGAGCCTACACGTACGGGCTTTGGCACGCGGCTCGCCGAGATGAGTGTGGTCCAGCAGCTTGGCGGAGTGATCCGTCGCGCATGGAAGACGAGCGGGCTGTGCGTTGAAGTTGACGTGCTAACCAAGCGGTTGAGCCGCGATCTCTAGCTCAGCCCGCCCTGCAAGAGCGTCAGGCCGGCCGGCGGCGATAGTAGCGGCGCGCCGCGCTTGGACTGAAGGGCATAGGCCACCGCCGCAGCGACGACTTCCTCCTGGCAAGGCTTGTTCAGCACGCCGAGAACGCCGGGCAGTTTGGCCTCGATCGCCATGCGCGGATTGGCGGTGACGAACAGGACCGCGATGCCGTGATCCTGGGCTAGGCGCTCGGCGATCTGCGGGCCCGTCTGACCGTCGCGCAGATGGATATCGACCAGCGCCAGATCCGGCTTCGTCACCGCAAGGGTCAGGGCTGTTTCAAGATCCGGAGCGATGCCGGCGCAGCTATAGCCAAGCTCTTCCAGCGAGGCCTCAAGGTCGCAAGCGACCAGGTATTCGTCTTCGACAATGAGTATGCGAGCCCGCGACATGGTTGGGGTACGGCTCATTTGGGAAACCGTTCCCACGCGGAAGGCGATCAGGGATAATTTGTCGGAGAGGCGACATAAATGCCATCCGCGTCCGCGTGCGTTGTCCGGGCCTCTTGCCCAGTTCGGGAAAAGTGATGTGGGCAGGACAGGCCCCGAAGGTCTGCTTCCTGGATGCCCGCCAAGGTCAGCTCATGGCGCAAAGCAGACGCCGGCGAGTGCAGGGTGCTGATGCGAGCTATTGCGCCTAGGCAATTTGCCCGTGCTGTCCGGAGCAACTTTTGTCGCTCCGGCGCGTGTCAGCAACTAGTCGGAAGTTGCCTCACCCGACTCTTCTTCTTCGAGCAGAAGAGCGTTGGCAGCGTTCGCGGAAAGACGAACCTTGTCGCCCTCGATGTCCGCGACGAGACCCAGCGAAACGTAGTGATGGTGATCGCTGTGCGCACTGTCGGCCTTGGTCAGCTTGATGCGGCCGCCTTCGACCTTGTCGACCGTCCCGACATGGACGCCATCGGCGCCAATGATTTCCATGTGTTCCGTGATCTGTTCGCCGTTGGCCATCGCCTGGGTCCTTTCAAATGACTGTCGTCAACGAGCGGGATGATCGGCGTGTTCCCGTGGGGACAAGGCTTGGTCCGCGCGACAGAGGAAAGTTTTGCGAAGCGCATCTCGCCGACAGGCAGTTAAAGCGGAACCGTTCTGCGGCGCCGTGGTTCGATTGGCCTGAAGATGCAGAGGTCCAGGTGCGGCGGGTGAAAAGTGGCGAGACATTTCCGATCGAACCGTCGGACCTGCCGCCTGCAGCGTTCAACATATTCTCACGACGCCAATCGATCTCGAACGTGATGCTTCAACTGGCGGCCACGGCCAACGAGACCGTGACGGTTCGAGACCTTGTGAACCACTTCGGCGAACGGGCTTTTGGGGCGCTTCTGCTGATCTTCTCCATTCCAAACGCCCTTCCGATGCCGCCAGGGATATCGCTGGTGATCGGCGTGCCTCTCGTGCTCATCACCTTCCAAATCATGTTCGGCAGACCCCGGCTCTGGTTACCGCGGACGATGATGGATCGCGGGGTATCGCGAGCGACGTTCATCGCCATGAGCCTGCGGATCCTGCCGACCCTGCGCCGCATCGAACTGGTGGTGAAGCCGCGTTTCCAGGGCTTGTTCAATCCCGTGGGAGACCGCCTACTCGGGATCGCGGCGTTCGTTCTGGCCTTGGCCAGCTTTCTGCCCATTCCGTTTGGCCACCTGTTGCCTGCTCTGGCGCTGGTGGCGTTCGGGTTCGGCATGATCGAGTTCGACGGACTGGCCATCCTGGTTGGATGGCTAGTGGGCGCGTTTAGCATCGGCGTATTAGCGCTTCTGTCTCACTCGCTAATCGAAGGCGCGAACCACCTCCTGGCGATGTGGCATTAGAGGCTTGGCGGGAAAATCCTGACAAAAACCGCGACTTGTATTGTCGACGCCGCACAAAGATGTCGCGGAGTCTGCCAGTTAGAAATGTCACCTGGCGCTGATGTTGGCTGTCGGGCGGCGGGCGGAGCTATCACACCGCGCAGAGCCCGGCCGGCGTCCGATGCACGGGCAGGGGTATTCGCCGCCCGTGATCTCACCGAGCGCGCCGAAGACGGGCGAGGCTCTGACGGGTCTGCACGCCGAGCGGACGTTTCAAACTTCTCAGCTGGGTCGGAGTTCGCCCTCAGCGTCGGCGCCTGAATGTCCGGACGCTGGAGTGGCGCCAATGTCAGCAACTGGCGCTATCGGGATGTCATCGAAAGTGTCACGGCGCATACCGCGTAAAAACGTAGTCGCGATCCTTCACGCGTGCTGCATGGCACGCAAAGCACGTCTCGTGTTGGGCCTTGTCGACCGCGCCGCCGCCGATGAAACGGCCAAAGCCCCATCCTCCGGTGCTGGCATAGCGTTTGGAGTCCTTGACCATCACCTGCACTGTCGTCGCCGCGCCAGGGACGGATGCCGGCGGGAAGTCGGGAGAGGGCGTGTGCTTCCAGGCCAGCTTCACCAGGATCGTTCCGTCCGGAAACGGCTGGACGCCCGCGCGGTATGCTTTGAGCGCCGAGGGGTTCGCGACGACGGCGCGCAGTTCATCCAGAGGAGCGGTCTCCTGCGCCGGCGCCACGAGCGGCCAGTCTCGATAGCCCGTCGGGATCTTCACGCCGAAGATCGGCGAGACCTCTTCCGGCTTAGGGGCAGGGGCCAGTCCCGCGACTAGCGTCACGCCTGCCGCGGATATGATGGTCAGGGTCAGCAGTCCTGGCGTCTTCATGCGATGTCTCCTTCAAAGGCGATCGACATCGAGGATTGCCTGGGCGAACGCCTCGGGCGCTTCCTGAGGCAGGTTGTGGCCAACGCCTCCCGTGATCAGCCTGTGGGCGTAGGCGCCCGTGTACTTCTTGGCGTAGGCGGACGGATCGGGGTGGGGCGCTGCGTTGGCGTCGCCCTCCAAAGTGATTGTCGGGACGCCGATCGGCGGCCCGACGGCCAGGCGCGCCTCGATCGCGTCGTATTGGCGTTCGCCGTCAGCCAGGCCCTGTCGCCAGCGGTAGTTGTGGATCACGATGTCGACCTGGTCGAGATTGTCGAGGGCCGACGCCGTCTTGTCGAACGTGGCATCGTCGAAAGCCCACCGCGGAGAGGCCTGACGCCAGATAAGCTTGGCGAAGTCGTGGGTGTTGGCGGCGTAGCCGGCCCGGCCGCGTTCGGTCGCGAAGTAGAACTGGTACCACCACTGGAGTTCGGCCTTGGGCGGCAGCGGCGCCTTGTTCGCCGCCTGGCTCCCGATGAGGTAACCGCTGACGGAGACGAGGGCCTTGCACCGATCCGGCCAGAGCGCGGCCAGGATGTTGGCCGTGCGCGCACCCCAGTCGCACCCGCCTACGATTACGCGGGCGACGCCGAGCGCGTCGAGCAGGGCGATGGCGTCGACTGCGAACACCGCCTGCTGTCCGTTGCGAAGGGTCTTGTCCGAAAGGAAGCGCGTGGTTCCGTAGCCGCGAAGATAGGGAACGATGACGCGGTAACCTTTGGCCGCCAGCCGCGGCGCGACGCCGGCATAGGTCTGGATATCGTACGGCCAGCCATGGAGCAGCAGCACGGCGGGACCGTCCTGCGGACCCAGGTCCGCGTAGCCGATCTTCAGGACGCCGGCGTCGATCTGTTTCAAATCGCCGAGAAACGCCTGTGACGCATGGGCGCTGCCGACGCCGAGCGTCGTTGCGCCGGCCGTCGCTATCGCCGCGCCGAGGATGGCCCGACGCATGGGGTCGATCGTGGTGGGGGCTGCAATCCGCATTTCAGGTCCTTCGAGATCTGATCTTGTGGAGCCCTCGGCGCGGCTCGTGGCGGGGATGGGAAATGTCCGGGGGAAGACTTAGGCGTGAGGGCCGTAGTCGCTGTTGTTGCCGATTGAGACCGCTTGGTCATCGTCGCCGTAGGCGCTGACCGACAGCACGGGACCGAAGATCGTTTCCTTGCCTAGTGGGATTGAGCAACGAGGACGCCGCCCGCCGCCTTGAAGGCGCTGCGGATGTCGGCAGCAAAGCCCTGGACCGTGAAGCCCTCGGGAAGCTCGTCGATCAGGATGACGTCCGAGATCGCGTTTCGGGTCCGAAGGGGCAAGATCGCTTGGTAGGCCGACGAACTGTACCATTGGGAGGCCGCGTCACGGTCCGGGAACTCGATCAGCACGACCGAGCCGGGCCAGGCGCCCTCCAGGACTTCGCCACTCCCTTGGGCGAGCCACTTGCCGCCGTACGGTGCGACCGTCGCCTCGACCTGCTCGAGATAGCTGAGGCCTTGGCTGTTGGGCACGTCGCCCGGAATGCGTAGGTGGTTGATGAGGTAAGTCTTCATGGCGCGAATACCTTTTCTACGGACCGCAGGCCCGTTGTGCGGCTGACGCTCTCCTGAATGGGAGGAGGTTGGAGAGCGCCGGCGACTGCCGAGCGGAAGGAACAGACGTGACCAGGGGCCGCCGCGCTGTGACGATCGGTTGGCTGGTTCAGTCCGGCTCGCCGGGCTTGCGCGGGCGGTAGTCGGAGAGCGCCACGGTGACGGCGTTGAAGTCGCGCCGCAGCGAGCCGTCCGCGTTGCGCAGATAGACGCTGCGCCGGGTCGGCAGCTTCAGGCCTTCGACATCGACATAGTCCGAGACGAAGTGCGCGGCGGGCGTCCCCGCCCAGACGTCGACCACGTAGTCGTGGCGGCGCAGGAGACCGTTGGCCCCGAAATAGAACTGCTGCTCGCGGCTGTGGCTGTGGATGCTGGGCGGCAGGAGGACGTTGATCCCGCGTAGCGTCTCGCCCTCGTGGTCGATCGGGGCCAAGTCGGTCACCCCGTAGCCGGGCTCGGCCAGGACAAAGGGCGCGGCGTGGTAGATCCACATGGCGTAGCCGTTGAAATAGGCCAGGTGCAGCGGATCCCAGGGTGTCTCGAAACCATGGTCCGCGAACGCAGCGCGCGGGTCGTCACGTTCGGCGACGATCGCGCCCGCGCCGTCGACGATCGTCACATGTTGCGGCGTCCAGGTCATCGTCCAATCCGGTTCCCCGAACGGGGTGACGCTGGTCCTCTGGCGATGAAAGTCAGTGACCGCGCGCCGAGGCGTCGGGATCAGGTGGACACCCTTCAGAGGCCAGAGCTGGCCGCCCGTGACGATCGTCGACGACAGGCCTTCGAATTGCCGCCACCGCGCCAAGCCGCCATGGGCCTCCACCGCTTCGGCCAGGAGAGGATTGAGGGGCTGTTGGATCATGGCGAGCTCCGCAGCTGGAGGCGAGACGACGGAGCCGTTACGGCCCGTCGTTAGGGGGTCAGACGACCGAAATGACGACGTCGATGTTGCCGCGGGTGGCCTTGGAGTAGGGGCAGGTCTGATGGGCCATATCGACGATGGCCTGCGCGTCATCCTTGGCCAGGCCGGGGAGGCTGACCTTGAGGCGGGCCTGCAGGAAGTAGGCGCCGTCGACGAGGCAGAGATCGACCTCGGCGTCGATCGCGGTCTCGGGCGGCAGCTCGACCTTCAGCTTGCGCGCCGCCAGGCCCATGGCGCCTTCGAAACATGCCGACCAGCCGGCCGCGAACAGCTGCTCCGGGTTGGTCCCATCGCCGGGGGCGCCGGGTGAGGTCAGCTTGATATCGAGACGGCCGTCCGTGCTGCGGGCCGCGCCATGTTCACGGCCGCCGGCCGTGTGGGTCTTTGCGGTGTAGAGCACCTTGTCGGTCTGGGTCATGTCGCGAAGTCCTCATGAAAAGGGGTGGCCCGCCGCCGAGGGGGGAGGAATGACGGCGGGCCGGAACCGGAGCCGGGCGGGGGGGCGAGGCTCCGATAGGGCGGTCAGCGGAGCGGGCGGAACGCCTCGCGCAGCTCGGCCGAGAACAGGTCCGGCTCTTCCCAGGCGGCGAAGTGCCCGCCGCGGTCGACTTCGTTCCAGTAGATGAGCTTCTTGAAACTCCGCTCGCCCCAGGCCTTCGGAGCGCGATAGATCTCGCCCGGGAAGACGGTCACGGCGACCGGCACGTGCTGGATGTCGAAGGCGTTGAACGGGCCGCCGCTACCCTGGGCGGCATCCCAGTAGGAGCGCGACGAGGACGTGCCGGTGTTGGTGACCCAGTAGAAGGTCACGTCGTCCAGGATCTCATCGCGGGTCAGCGCCTTCAGCGGGTCGTGGCCGCTGTAAGTCCATTCGTCGAACTTGTCGTAGAAGAACGCCAGCAGGCCGACGGGCGAGTCCGCCAGGCTGTAGCCCAGGGTCTGGGGCCGCGTATTCATCATCTCCGCATAGCCGAAGCCCTTGCGGTAGAAGTATTCCAGCCCCTTGAATGCGGTCTTCTCCGCCTCAGTGAAGGAAGCCGGCGCGGGCTCCCGATTGCGGATCAACCGCAGCACGTCCGGCGCCACGGTGCCCGGCATGTTGATGTGGATACCCAGCAACCCCTGGGGCGCCTGGACGGCCATGATCTCGCAGATGATCGCGCCCCAGTCGCCGCCTTGCGAGACGTACTTGTCATAGCCGAGGCGGCGCATCAGCACGTCCCAGGCGCGTGCCACGTGCTCTGGTCCCCAGCTTTGGTCGGTGGGTTTGCCGGAGAAGCCGTAGCCCGGATAGGTAGGCATCACGAGATGGAAGGCGTCCTCGGCCTTGCCGCCGTGAGCGGTGGGATCGGTGAGCGGGCCAATAGTCTTGAGCAGTTCCAGCGGCGAACCCGGCCACCCGTGGGTCATGATCAGCGGCAGCGCCTCCGCGTGCTTGGAGCGGATGTGCATGAACTGGATGTCCAGCCCGTCGATCTCGGTGATGAACTGCGGCAGGGCATTGAAGCGCGCCTCGACCCTGCGCCAGTCGTAGTCGCCGCCCCAGTAGTCGACGAGCGGCCGGAGCTTGTTGATCTGCACGCCCTGGGAATGGTCCTTGACGGTCTCGGGCTCGGGCCAGCGGGTCATCGCGATCCGCCGGCGCATGTCGCTCAGGACCGCATCCGGGATCTTGACCCGGAACGGCCGGATCGCGGTCGAGCCGGTCGACGGGGTGAGCGCGGACCCGAACGGACCGCCCACGGCCGCGGGGCCGGCCATACCAGCGAACGCAGGCGCGGCGAGCCAGAACACGCCGCCGGCCGTCGATGCGGCGAGCAGGCGTCGCCGCGTGGGGGGAGGGGACTCTGCAGACACGGTATTGATCCTTCCGCGAGAAGGCCCCAGCGGGGCCGCTGCGCGGCGTTCGACGCATCCATTCGCGCCGTGTTCGCCACACAGACATCCAATCAGGCGGCGGCGACGGGCGCTCGTTAGCAGTCGTTAGATAGCGATAGGGCGGATGCGGTCGGCGGGGGCGGGCCCGGCAGGGCGTCAGAACCTGGCGGACAGCATGACCTGGAAACGACGCCGTCGAGGATCACCCTGAAAGTCGTAGCCGACGCCGTTGGCGTTGGCCAAGATCGGGGGGCTGCGATCGAACAGGTTCTGAACGCCCGCCCGCAGGTCGATGGCCCGCACGGCGTGTCCTGGCGGAAGATCGAACGTGCGCCGGAGTGCGAGATCAACATAGGACTGGGCTGGGATCCGCTTGGCTTCCGTGGTGCGGATCTTCGCCGCGTTGAGCGCGGAAAGGCTCGTGGCGGGCTCTTCTCGACGGTCGTCGATGAATTGCACATCCAGATCGACAGACAGCGGGCCGCGCGTCCACTCGACCCCCGCGTGACCCTGCCACTTCAAGGGCGCGTCGTTGTAGCCCGTGCGGTCGATCAAGGGGCCACCGACGGTGTCGCGTACACGAAATCGCGGCTGCCAGGTGGCCGCGCCATAGACGCGGGCCTGGCCGTGGCGTGTGGGCGGTAGGCTCCAGTCCAACTGGACATCCATCGTTTCAGTGACGGTCCGTCCCCCGTTGATGAGGCCAGTGCGGAGCGCGATAACCCGGCCCGCAGTGTAGCCCTGGGCCTTGTCGGAAGCGGACAGGGCTTCACGGACGACGAGGTTCGGAAATTGCGTCTCCGCATTCAGCAGCTGCTGAAGGCTGAGGGAAAAGGCGATGATCTCGTCCCGGATGTCGATGCGGGAAGCGTCGATCGACAGGCGTGGCCCGGAGCGTCCCTCGGGATTGAGCACCAAGCCCATAGACGTCGTGCGTCCCTTCTCCTGATCGACGGCGTGCGACCCGCCCCGAACCCACAGATAGGGGCCGTCTTGAGTGATCCGCCGGCCGCCGCGCAGCGGATCGGTAGGTTCGCTGGGATTGTCGAAGCTAGCCGGGACGGCCCGCTCCTGGAGATGCCGCAGATCGGGCGGCGCTTGTCCCGTCGCCAGGCTGCCGCGCACCATCATCCACGAGGCTGGAAAGAGGCGGCCGCCCACCGTGAAGACATTGGCCCGATGCCGGATGGTTGTCTCGCCTTCGCGAAATTCCGCGCCTGACAAGACATTCTCGGGGAAGGTGGTCCAAACCGCGTCGTGCCGGACGGCGATCTGCACCTCAAGGCCGCGAAGCGGGATGATGGGAGAGGTGCGTGGGACGAGGGGCGCTCGCAGCTCCATATAGGCGGAGTGGACGACCTGCGTGCGATCGGGCGTGACCGTGGCCGTCGTGCGGTCTGGGAAAATGGTGAGCCCGCCGCCTTCGGGCATGTGTTCGCGCCGCGCTTCACCCAACAGGGTCAAGGTCAGCGGACCGTTCGGCAGCTCGACCAGTGGCCCCGCGGCTCTCAACGATAGGCTCTGGAACCGGTCGATGATCCGCGATGTCTGGATCGTATCGACAGTATAGGCGGCTGTGGCGGCTGTGAGGGACGCGCCGTCGGCAAGGGGGAAGATCGGCGGGAGGCCTCCTGGCCCGGGGACGCCATAGGCGAAGGTCGCTGGAAAGGTGGTGAAGCGGGACGTTTGCTGGAAGGTCTGGAGGCTCGACGCTCCCATGGTGTAGTCGGCCGAACCCTTCCAGCGGCGGGAAAGCTGTCCAATGAGCCCGACGGTCAGCCGATGCGTCCGCACGCGGGTTTCGCGATCGTCGCGGAGCGCTGACGTCGGAAAGGTGAACGCCACCGACTCGGTGAAAGGGTTGCTAAGGGCATCGGCGTGGACCGAGCTCGTCACTGGAGCGGTCGGAACCGACCCCCTTGCCCTGTTCGCTAGATAGAGACCGTCCACGAACGCCTCGACGCCGCTCCAGAGCCGGCGACGGAGGTTGATCAGGCCCGAGCCGAGCTCGGCTCCAGCCAGCAAGGTGGTGTCGGATCCAGCTCCGCCGCGCGGCGGGTCCGTCGGCAGGTTTCCGGCATTGGCGACAAGGGCCGCCGCGCGGCGTTGAGCGTCGCCCGTGAAGTCTAGCGGCAGGAAGGTGTAGGCGCTGCCCAGCGGAACGGCGCCGGCGGCGGCGTCGAGCTGCAGGGGACGCCCTGACAAACTGCGGACGATGACGGCGTTGACGTTCGAGCCACGGTTCAGGAAATTGGCGGAATCCTCGGTGCTTTCCCGGTACAGCGCGCGCCTGGCGAAATCGCGTCGACCGGCCGTCAGGGGCTCCGACCTGGCATAGGCTCCCAGAAGCATGACGTCGGTGGTCCCTCCGTCCGGCGTGAAGCCGATGCGACCTTCCAGCCTGAAGCGGCCGGCGTCTCCCCGATCCGTGAGACCAGAAACCACGGTCAGGTCGGCGCCTCGGTAGTCGCGGCGAAGCACGATGTTCACGGCCCCGCCCAGCGCGCTGGGACCATGAATGCCGCCGGCGGTGGCGGTGAGTGTCTCGATCCGTTCGATCGCGCCCAGGGGCAGGGCGTTGAGGTCGCTCTGATCCAGACCCGCAGCCACGGTTGGAAGACCGGGCAGTCGACGGCCGTCAATCAGCACCAGCGTCCGCTGCGCGCCTACGCCTCGCAGATTGATCGCCGAAGTCGTCGTCGTGCGGGCGATGCCACCTTGGCCTGGTGAGGCCGCCTGGGCGTTGGCGGAAAGCCGACTCCGGGCTAGCTGGTCGAAATTGTCGTGCTGGAGGAGCGATAACTCGCGCGGCCCGATGACATTATAGGGCTGGATATCGTTTCGGGTCCGGCGGATGTCGGCGTTCTGTGTCCGGCGACCGATGACAAGCACCTCGGAGATGGCGCCATCGTCGCTGTCGACAGGAGCCTGTTGGGGAAGGCGCACCAGCACGAAAGCCCCGTCAGGACTCACACGATAGGTCATGCCGGTGCCGGCCAGCAGCGTGGAGAGCGCCTGCCTGATCGTAACGCGCCCGGCTAGCGCCTTGGTGCGCTGGTTGCGGACCAGACTATCCTCGAAGAGGATTTCGACACCGTTCTCGCGGGCCAGTTCGTTGAGGGCCTCGACCAGCCGACCCGCGCGGACGTCGACAAGCACCGCACTTGGCGAAGCCGTGGCCGGAGAGGTCGCGAGCAGGACGCCTAGCAGGCTGGCGCAATAGCCGTGGCGATGCCGGACGCGTATCCACTTCTTGCGGACGAGGCGGCAAGGCGTGCCCATCCGCTAGAATGGCATTTTGCGTCAACTTTAGCGAACGCTGTTATTTCAATCGTGAATTGCAATAAGCCCTACGAGTAGAGTTTTGTAGTTCAACGCTGATGCCCATTTATTTCCTCAGCGTCCTGCGGATCCGGACGATTTTACCGCTCTTGTTTGGTTGTTGAGTTTATCTATTCTTTGCGCGATCGCCTTCCATGTCGCGAATTCCTCAATTGATCCGTGTGGTCAGATCGCTGGCGCGGTCTTCGAGACAGCCGACGTAGAGCTTTTTTCAGAAATCGGGTGCGGGTTCCGACGTGGAGACCGACCTCAGTCTCAAGGTCTGAGGAGGGATGCGGGGCATGGACGCCAGAGCGATAGCGGCCGAAGTTGATCCGGATCGAGCATCAGTAAACGTGCTTGTTCCGGCAAGCACGTCGACGTCTTGGGCGCCTTCCGGCGCGCTTGCCCCCTTGAAGCCAGAGACACTCTGCTTCGGTCGGTTTCAGATGTCGCCCTCCGCGCGCATCCTGCTTCGACACGGCGATCCGGTCGAGATCGGCGGTCGCGCCTTCGACCTGCTGCACTTGCTTCTGCGCTCGCGGGGCGTCGTCATCGAAAGGGCGGAGATTTTCCGTCACGTCTGGCCGACCACCACGGTGGACGAGGGCAATCTTCGCTTCCAGGTGTCCTGCCTGCGGCGGGCGCTGGGCGAAGACCGCCATCTCCTGAAAACCGTGCCAGGCCGAGGCTACATGATGGCGACCGAGATAGACGTCCCGGGCGCGATCTGGATCGCGGGCCAGGAAGAGCTTGACGCCGCGACGCCCCCGGCGACGCCCAGTCAGGATCTCGCTCAGACCTGCCAGATCCTCACCACGCTGCTGCGGTCGGTATTGGACGAGCTGTGGGTGATGCGCCGCGACGGATCGCCCGTGGACCCCCAAAGCGTCCTCCTGCCTGGCGCCCCGCGCTAGCGCGACGGGCAAGTCACGAAGCCTCATCCGCCGGATGGTCCGCCAATGGCGATTATCCATCATGTCGCACAGGCCACGCTGGGTTACGATGCGGGGCCGCGTACTCTTGCTCTCGGTTGGGGCGCGTCGACTAAAGCGCCGGGGGACACGGCGCTGGGGACCGCCGGGATATGCGAAGGGTCGGGTTTGGTCTGACAGCCCCCGTCGAGCATCGCCTTTCCGCAGGACAGCGCGGAAAATGCATGCGGGTTTTGCGCCTCGCCGCGACCTCAGTGAGATGGATCAGATTTCCACCTGGGCGACGGATGTGGAGGCGGGCGAGACCCGCGACCGCAACAGGCCAGCCCAGGTGACAAGACCCTCGCCCGCAGAGGAGGCCGGCCCGCTCCGGCAGGCCCTGGCGCGCTATTTTCGCCATCGGGTGCCCGATCCGGCCGATGCCGAAGACCTGGTGCAGGAGGTCTTCGCCCGGATCGCAGCGCGAGACAGTCCAGAGCCGATCGCGCATCTCAGCGGGTTCGTGTTCCAGGTCGCCTCGAACGTCCTGGCTGACCGCGGCCGACGCCGGTTCGCCCGCAAAGCCGAAGCCCATGTCGCATTCGACCCAGAGCGCCATGGCGACGAGGACTTCGATCCCTACCGCATTCTGGCTGGCAAGGAGGCGTTACGTGCCGTGACCCTGGCGTTGCTGGACCTGCCGCATCGCACGAGAACGGTTTTTGTCTTGCACCGGCTAGAGGGACGAAAGTCGCGGGAGGTGGCCGTGCAACTCGGAATATCGATTAGCGCCGTCGAGAAGCACATGGTGCGCGCGATCCAACACATCAGCCTGGTTCGGGGAAGGGCGACCTGATGCATGACGTGCTGACCCTAGAACGCCTTGTAGCCATGGACCCCGATGCGGCCGCAGCGCTGCTCGTCTATCGCCATGCGGACGGCGCGGCAGGCCTCGACGCGTACATTCTGGCGGAGTGGCTGGCGCTTGATCCTGCCCATCGTCTGGCCCTGGAGACCGCTCGCACAGGCTGGAACGCGTTCGAAGGCGGTGAGGACGATGAGATCCTTGCCGCTCTCCGCGTCGACGCGCGCGGGGCCTCGCCGGCACGAACCGGCTGGGCGAGGCGAGTGGCCGCGATCGCTGCGGTCGCCGTGCTCGCGGTGGGCGGGACGCTGGGCCTTGTGGTTCAACGCGGACTTCCAAGCCTGACCTCGGGCGCTCCGGTGACGCGCGACTACATGGCGAACGCGGCTGAAGCCAAGAACGTTCGTCTGGCCGATGGCTCACGGATGATCCTGGACAGAAGCAGCGCCGTAACCGTGAAAATGACCGCCCAGCACCGCGATGTGCAGCTGCGACGCGGGCGGGCGCACTTCGACGTGACGCATGACGCGGAGCGGCCCTTCGTGGTCCAAGCGGGTGATCAGGAAGTTCGAGCGCTCGGAACCCGGTTCGACGTTCAACTGGCGTCGGGCGAAGTTCGGATCGTCCTCGAGGAAGGTCGGGTTTCCGTACGGCGTATCAATGAAGGCGAGGGCGTCACGATTCTGACGGCGGGGCAGCAACTCATCGCCCGCGCCGGTCAGGCGCCTGTGGTGGCGTCCACCCTGCGTCCTTCACTGGAAGGCGGTCAGGGCGAGGCCTTCGTGGTCCTCCACGACGTCACCTTGGGCGAGGCCGCCAAGGTGCTCAGTAGTCGCGGCGGCGGCCAACTTCTCGTGCGCGATCCAGCCGTGGCCGCCTTGCGGATCAGCGGGCGTTTCAAGGCTGGCGACCTGCCACGGTTCGGACGTTCTCTGGCTCTGCTCCACAACGTTCGGCTTGTTTCGCGAGGTCGCGGCACATGGGAAATTGTCGCCAACCACTAGTCGGCTTGCCCGAAGCTGCGGTGGCAAATGTTCCATCTCGTCAACGTGAGATAACCTTCTGGATAGGCCTATTTCGACGCTCGGACGATCAGCTGAATGTCGCCTTCCCGGATGCCGTCCAAAGTCAGCTAATGGCGCATACCAAACAAAGCGGCACGAGGGCGGCCGACTCTAGCCGCCCCCAATTTTCCGCAGAAGCTAAGCCTGTTTTTTGTCAGCGACGACCGCGTTGGCGAACTCGCGATAGGTGTGCAGCGGGCGACCCAGGATCGCGGTCAGGCGCTCGACATCGCCGGCTTCCGGAACCATGCCGTCGCTGACATAGCGCTCGGCCATCAGCCGCATCTCATAGGCCATCCACTTGGGCATGAAGGCCGAGACGGCCTGCTCGAAGCCGCTGGGATCGTCGCCCCCATAGGCGACCGGCCGGCCCAGGACGTCCGACCAGATCGCCGCCACGTCCGCGCCCGTCAGCGAGTCGGGACCGACCAGGTTTAGGGTTTCGACCGGCAGCTTGCCCGGCGCCTGGTCGCGGCGGATCAGTTCGATCGCGGCGACCTCGGCGATGTCGCGGGCGTCGACCATGGCGATGCCCTTAGCCCCGATCGGCATCGGATAGACGCAGTGGTTCAGGACCACCTCCTTGATCATCAGCTCGTTGTCGATGAAGTAGGCCGGGCGCAGAATCGTGGCGGAAAAGCCCATCTGCTGGATCATCCGCTCGGCCCCGGACTTCACCGCGAAGTGGGGCACGTTCACGAAGCGGTCGGCATGCAGCACCGACAGGTAAACGACGCGATCGACGCCGCATTCGCGGGCGATGTTCAGGGTGATCAGCGCCTGGGTGAATTCGTCGCCGGCCACGGCGTTGAGCAGGAACAGGGTGCGCACGCCCTTGAAGGCCGCGCGCAGGGCGTCGATGTCGAGCAGGTCGCCCTTGGCGATCTCGACCGAAGTCGGGAAGTCGGCCTTGGCGGGGGCTCGGGCCAGGACGCGGACCTTGGCGCCGCGATCGGTCAGTTGCTGGACGACGTGGCGACCGACACGGCCGGTAGCGCCGGTGACGAGGATGGTCATGGAAAATCTCCGGGTTGCAGTGGTTTGACGCCCAGAGAAATGATCGATCCACAAGTGGGCCAATAGTCGCTATATCTGGACGCCTCGTCTCACTGGCGGAACGTATGGATCTTCTGGCCCTCGCCGACTTCAATCTGGTCGCCCGTCATGGCGGCTTCGGCCGCGCCGCCCGCGAAGCCGGCCGGCCCAAGGCCACCCTGTCGCGCCGGGTGGCCGAGCTCGAGGCCAGTCTGGACCTGCGCCTGTTCGAGCGCGGGCGCACCCTCAAGCTGACCGAGGAGGGCCGCGCGCTCTACGCCCGCACCGGCGCGCTGCTGGCCGAGCTGGATGAAGCGGCCGCGGCGATCGCCTCCGGCGGCGGCACGCCGCGCGGCCGGCTGCGGATCAGTGCGCCGCTGCTGTTTTCGCAGACCGCCATGGGCCGCCTCGCCGCCGACTTCGCGGGCCAGTTCCCCGAGGTGAGGCTCGAGGTGACCACCGACGACCGCCAGGTCGACATGGTCGAGGAAGGCTATGACCTGGTGATCCGGGTGAACCCCGACCCGGACGCGGGCCTGATCGGCCGAGTCTTCCTGCACGACCGACTGGTGGTCGTAGCCTCGCCGGATCTGACGCAGCCGATGGACGGCGCGCCGGTGCGGGCCGTCGTGCGCGGCGCGGCCAATGACGCCGAGACTTGGCAAGTAGGCGCCTCCCGCATCGCAGTCGAGCCGGTGCTGCGGCTGTCGTCGATGATCATGGTGCGCGACGCGGTGCGCGCGCGCGTGGGGATTGCCCGGCTGCCGATCTCGCTGGTCAGCCACGATTTGGAGGCGGGCCGCTTGGTCTCTTGGGGCGAGGTCGCAGAATCCAGGATCGCGCTCTGGGCGCTCTATCCGTCCCGGCGACTGTTGAGCGCGCGGGTCTCAGCTTTTCTGGATCATCTCAAGGCCACGTTCCCAACTGGCGCGCCTGAGGAGCTCGCTAGGTACGTCGAGCTAAGCTGAAGCTTGCGGGAAGAGGGTTGGGCAATCACCTCTGGCTCAGAGCAGAAGGTCCGTTTGAGCACGTCTGCTTCTGGAGCTGCGCTCAATGTCCGCTCATGGCGCCGCTGCGCCCAATGCTACTGACCACCGGCGAGCGGTTGCGCCAGTCCGATGAGAAGGTTTTCGGGGCCGCGGATGTAGCAGAGCCTATACGCGTCTTGGTACCGAACCACTTCGCCGACTAGCCGCGCCCCGTGCTTTTGAAGACTGGCTAGGGTTTCGTCGATGTCGCTTACGGTGAACATAGCCCGCAAGTAGCCGAGGGCGTTGACCGGAGCGTTGCGGTGATCGGCGATGACGGATGGCCTGAGAAACCGCGACAGCTCAAGGCGGCTATGGCCGTCGGGCGTGACCATCATGGCGACCTCGACGTGCTGATCGCCAAGCCCGGTGACGCGTCCGGCCCACTCACCTTCAATCGCGCCTCGTCCTTCGCACGTCAGGCCAAGCGCGGTGAAGAACTCCACGGCATCATCAAGGGATTCCACCACGATGCCCACGTTGTCCATCCGCAGCAGGTTGCTCTTGGTCATGTTCTCTCCCCAGGGGCGGCGTGTCGCCACCCGGATCATTCGCGCGCTGTGGGCTGGTCGCTATCGAATTCTTTAGTCATAGGCAGTGGGCGCCCTAGCCTCTGCAGGCGCGCTGGGCTGAACGTCCGCGAGTTGGTTGAAAGCTAGAGTCTGGCGCCGGCGCCAGCCGCCACGAAAGCTGCGTCGCTTAAGCTCCAGACGGTTGAGAAGCGTGGGATGCGCGTCGACGGTATCGGCGCGCCGGGCCAAGTTCCGCGCACAACGTTGGCGATGCGGTGGCGGCGCCGAAGCGTGATCCCGCGCGAAGGCGTCGAGATCGGACGCCTGGTTCATGGCCTACTCGTTTTTACCAGAAATGGCCCTGTGCAGTGGTCCATGTGACCTCTCTAGTGCGACCGTTGTCGAACCTGGCGACGACAGGGATGTACGCGGTGTCGACAGAGGTTGCAGCAAATTCGGGATTGGCTTTCGCCACATCGGGCCGAGCCGCCTCGGTCTCGCCCTGGCCGCCGATCGGCGCCGCGCTCCTGCATCCGCGGGCGCTCAGGGCGGCACGGAGAGGCGGTCTCCGGCGGCCTGACCTCCGCGGGAGCGCGTCATGGCCACCACAGTTGAAGGAGAAGCGTCGATGAGCAGCCTCGTGGTATTCGATATTAGCCTGTCGGTGGACGGGTTCATGCGCGGTCCCAACCCAGGCCCCGGCAATATCCTCGGCGATGGCGGCGAAGCGCTCCACGCCTGGGTTGGCCGCGACGCCACCGAGGAAGACCGCCGCCTGTTGGCCGACGGCGTCGGCGGGGCAGGGGCCATAATCTGCGGTCGCCGGACCTATGACGACTCTCTCCCAAGTTGGGGCGCCGACGGGCCGACCGGCGCCGCCCGCCTTCCACTGTTTGTTGTCTCGCACACGGTCCCTGCCGCCATCCCCGATGGCGTCTACCATTTCGCCGGCGACATCGTGTCCGCGCTGGCGTCAGCCCGCGTCGCGGTGGGCGGCAAGGACATCTGCATCATGGGCGGCGCCGATATCGGCCGGCAGTTCCTGCGCGCCGGGCTTGTCGACGAAGTTTCGCTTCATGTCTCGCCAGTTCTTCTCGGTGGCGGCACGCGCATGTTCGACGATGCGTTCGGGCGCGTCGTCGCTCTGGAGGCCCGCTCGGTCGTCACCACGCGCGCGGCGACCCACCTGCGCTACGCCATCGCACGGCCGCCCAGAGGGCAAACGGCCGCATCCGAGGCGAGGGAACAGAGCGAGGGAGAGCGATAATCGTGACCGATAATCTCCCCCTAGCGCGATGGTCGGACGCGATCGCGCTCTTGGCCCGCTTCGCGCTCGCGCTTGTCTTTCTCATGGCGTTTGCCTCGAAGGTCATGATGTTCGCCACGATCGCCGAGACCATCGCCGCAGCGGGCTTCCCCGTCCCGTGGGTCCTGGCGGTCCTCGCCGCGCTTTTCGAGCTGGGCTTGATTCTCGCGCTCGCGACCGGAGCATTCTTCTCCGAGATGATGCTGCTGGGCGCGATCTACGTCCTGTTCCTTGCCTTCGCGTTCCATGGCGCGTCGCATTGGACCGACGCAAAGAACCTCGAGCTCGGCGCTTTCGTCAGCCACTTCCCCTTCGCGGCGGGGATGTTGTTCGCCGCGGTCCATGGCCCCGGAAGGCTTCTCGTCCGGCGGCGGTCCTTGATCGTCGACCGCGCGCGCTGAACGGATGAGCAAGCCGCGATCCTTGCCGAACCGCCATAGAGTGAGATCAAGCATGACCATAAATCGGCGAAATTTTCTGGCGACCGCGGCGGTGACTGCCGCCAGCGGCTATGCCGGCGCGGTCTGGCCACATCCAGAAGGCGTCAAGGCCAACCCCATCATCGACGTGCACGTGCACGCCTATCCCGCAGCGATGAGGTTCGATGGCCCGATCGTCAATCCGATCACAAAGCAAAAGAGTTCGATCCGCAACGGCGCGGATCATATGCAGGCCTGCATCAATGAGATGAGGCGGCTCAACGTCGCCCGCGCGGTGGTGAGCGGTGGTGACGGCGACAGGATAGGCGCAGCGCTCGAATGGCGCCGCGCCTATCCGGATCAGGTGATCGGTGGAGCGGGGATCCGAGGCTCGGAGGACGCGCCCTTGCCGTCCATCGATACATTGCGACAGCTGTTCGCCAATGGCGACCTAAGGGTCCTGGGCGAAGTCACAGCGCAATACGCCGGCAAGACGCTGGGTGATCCAATCTATGAGCCCTATCTTGCTCTGGCCGAAGACCTAGGCGTTCCCGTCGCCGTGCACCTGGGCACAATGCCGGGCCAGACGACATTTGATCCCTGCTGCCGTCTCGCGCGGTCCGGACTTGGGCATCCCGAGTCCATCGAGGAGGCGATAAATCGGCATCCCAAGCTTAAGATAAACCTGATGCACAGTGCTTGGCCCCACGTCGAGGAGGCCATGGCGGTCATGATGATCTACGACAATGTCAATATCGACACCGGCGCCCTCTCGTGGCTGCTGCCGGCGCCGGCCTTCCGCGACTATCTCCGTCGTATGATCGACGCCGGCTTCGGCAAGCGCATAATGTTTGGCTCCGACCAGATGTTCTGGCCCGACGCCATCGCTCTCGCTGTCGAGCGCATCGGAACCGCGTCCTATCTCTCGACGGAGGAAAAAAGAGACATTTTCTACAACAATGCGGCGTCGTTCTACGGCGTCCAGGGCTGAACCGGCCCGGGAGCAGCCACTCGCGGCGTCGCAGCCTGGTGTATGCGCATCGGATCAAGCTCTGAGGCCGTCGGCGGGCTTTTAGGTCTCACGGCGTCTCAAATGAGGACGCTCGCCAAAGCGGCGGCGACCTGGTCGGCCCGATCCTCGGGGATGTTGGTGAAGCTCATCAGCAGGCCTTGGTCGCGGCCCCGCTCCATATATTGGCCTGATAGCGGGCTTGGCCTGAGACCGGCCCGCGCCGCCCGCTGGGCCAGTTCGACATCCTCGCTCAGGCTTGGAAACCGACCCAGCACATGCAGGCCGCCAGCGCGGTGGGTGAGGGCGATGCGGTCGCCGAAAGCGCGTTCCAGCGCGGCGACCAGAGCGTTGCGGCGCGTCTTGTAGCAGACCGCCATGCGCCGCAGATGCCTCGCGAAATGGCCTTGGCGCATGAACTCGGCGACAGCCAATTGCTCGAACATCGCCACGCCGCGATGACGCAGCTGCTGAGCGGTCCTGGCCGCGTCCACGAGGTGGGGGGGAAGAACCAGATAGCCCAGGCGCAGCGAGGGCAGCAGCGACTTGCTGAAGCTGCCGGCGTAGAAAACCCTCTGGTCGACGTCCATCGTCTTCAGCGCCGCCGGCTTATGGCCGCTGTAGTGGAATTCGCAGTCGTAGTCGTCCTCCAAGATCCAGCGGTCAGCCTCCGCGGCCCAGGCCAGCAGGGCGCGCCGCCGCGCTGACGACAGGGTGACGCCCAGCGGGAACTGATGGGCCGGCGTGACGATGGCGAGCTTGGCGTCAGGCGCTTTGGCCCGGGCCTGGTCGACATCCAGACCTTCCTCGTCCACGGGCGCGGCGACGACGGTCATCAGCCGCGCGCTCAGGGTTCGCTGGACGAAGCCATAGCCAGGGTCCTCGATCCACACCGTGTCGCCCATGGCCAGCACCAGGTCGACAGTCAGGTTAAGCGCGTCCTGATAACCATGGGTGACGACGATCTGGCGCGCGTCGCAAGTGATCCCGCGCGACACGGCCAGATAGGCGGCGATCGCCTCGCGCAGCGCCGGCAGGCCCATGGGATCGGGCGCGACCATCTCGTCGATCGGCAACTGTCGCGCCTGCCGCGCGAGGATCCGGGTCCAGGTCTTGCGGGGAAACAGATCCAGAGCCGGCAGGCCCAATTGCAAGGGAAGCCAGGGCTCGGATGAAGGCTGGAGCTTGGGTGCGGCAGGGGCGCCGGATGGCGGCCGAAAGCTCGGGCTGACGATCGTGCCGCCGGGGCGGCGGGCCGTCAGGCAGCCCTCGCCGGCCAGGCGCGCATAGACCGCGTCGATGGTCCCGCGCGCGACGCCCAATTGGGTGGACAGGCTGCGCGTCGAGGGCAGCCGCGCGCCCGGCGCCAGACGCCCATCGCGGATCGCGCCATGGATCCGCTCATAGAGTTGATCATGCAGCGGCATCGCCGAGGCGCGGTCGATGACGAAGGCGTCGAGATGGGGCGCAGCATTCATGGCTCACTAATTTTCATCGAAAGTGGCTCTGTGCAATGGGCCATGGGGCGCCTCTAGTCCTGCCGTCGCCACGATGGCGAACCAGCAGGGACGTGTGGCGTGTCGACAAGCGTTTCGACGAATTCAAGGCTGAACCTGGCGGCGACGGACCTAGCGGTTCGCGGCGCACTCTGGCTGCCGGTCGCCGCGGCGCTTCTGTATCCATGGGCGCTTCGAGCCTTCCAAGGCGCTGCGGCGAGCGCCGGCGGGCTGACGCTGGGCGCGTGCATCCGGTTGCTCGTCGTCTTCGCCCTACCGCTCTCGTGCCTGGCGCTGACGTTGCCCGGTCTCGCGCAGGTCGGCGTCGCCGCGCGCCGTCTGGCCTTGGCCGGACTGGCCGCGCCGCCATTGTTCGTGCTGACCGGCGTCCTGGCTGGGCTGCTGCATTCGCCCGTAAAGGACCTCTGGATCTGGACCGGCCTCTGGATCGGCCTCGGCGTGATCTCGTCGTTCGTCAAACCGGACCGGACGGAAGGGGAGGTGGAGTCATCCCCCCGCCTTCGGATCGCCCATGGCGTGGCGGCCGTCTTGATCCTGCTGTTCGTGGCGTTTCACCTGTTCAACCACTTGATGGGCCTTCTGGGTCCCGACATGCATGCCCGCGTGATGGCCCTGGGGCGGGTGGTCTACCGGTCGCGCTTCGTCGAACCCGTGCTCGTGATCCTGCTGCTGTTCCAGGTCGCCGGCGGCGGCATCATGGCCTGGCGCTGGAGCGCCCGCCCGACGGATCTGGTCCGCACGATCCAGGTCGGATCAGGCGCCTATCTGGCGGCCTTCATCGTCACCCACATGAACTCGGCGTTCGTGTCGGCCCGGGCTGTCCACAAGATCCAGACCAATTGGGCGTGGGCGACGGGCGCGCCCGACGGCCTGCTGCTCGACGCGTGGAACATCCGCCTCGTCCCGCACTACGCCCTGGGCGTCTTCTTCATCGTCGCGCACCTGTTCTGCGGCCTGCGCCAGGTGCTGCTCGCGCATGGCCTGCGCCAGGCAGTGGCGGATCGTGTGTGGGGCGCGGGCCTAGCCGGCGCGGCGGCCTTGTCGGCGGCGATCATAGCCGGGCTGTGCGGCCTGCGCCTCTAGTCCAAACAAAGGAAACCGGATGTCCAAACTGATCCTCAGCATGTTCATGACCCTCGACGGCTTCGTCGAGGGGCCGGACGGGGCGATGATCCGCCCCGACTGGTCCGACGACCTGGAGCAGCACTGGTCCGCGCCGAACGTCGCGCCGGGCAGCCTGCTGCTCTACGGCCGCCGGGCGTTCGAGCAGAACGCGCCGCTCTGGCCGGCGATGGAGCAGGACGAGCGCAATCCGGCGGCCTTTCGCGCCCTGGCCCGGACGATGAACGGGCTGCCCAAGGTCGTCGTCTCCCGCACGTTGCGCGACCCCGGATGGAACGCGACGGTCTCGGCCGACAGCCTCGAGGCGACGGTCGCGGGGCTAAAGCAAAGCTTCCAGGGCGACATCAACGCCGTCGGCGGCGTCTCCCTTGCCGCGGCGCTGCTGGCCGAGGATCTCGTCGACGAGTACCGCCTGCTGGTGACGCCGCACCTGTTTGGCGGCGGCCATTCGGTCTTCAAGCATCCGCACACGCCCATCGCCCTGGCGCTCGAGGATGTCCGGCAGATGGACACCGGCGCAGTGAGGCTCACCTACGCGCGTCTACGCGGGTGAGGTCGCTGGTGGCGCGGCCCCATGGCCAAGCCGAACGACGGCCGCGCCGACGGGTTTAGGTCACACGCAACAAGGAGGCTCCCATGTTCATCATCCTCAGTGCGAGCGGTCACGTCGGTTCAGCGACGGCCAAGGCCTTGCTCGACGCGGGCCAGCCGGTCACCGCCGTACTGCACGACCAGGCCAAGGCGGCCGATTGGGAGGCGCAAGGCGCGCGGACGGCGGTGATCGATCTTCATGACAGCGATGCCCTGCGCAAAGTCTTCAAGACCGGTAGGCGCGCGTTCCTGCTCAACCCGCCCGCCGATGTCGCGACCGACACCGACGCGGGCGAGCACGCCACTCTGGACAGCATCTTAGCGGCGCTCGAAGGCTCAGGGCTCGAGAAGGTGGTGCTGGAATCGGCCATCGGCGCGCAGCCGGGTGAACGCTATGGGGACCTGAGCGTCCTCTACGATTTCGAACGAGCCCTCGCCGCCCAGCCGATCCCCGCCGCGATCCAGCGCGCTGGCTACTACTTCAGCAACTTCGACGCCCAGCTGGAGGAGGCCAGAGGCGGAACCCTGACGACGATGCTGCCCGCCGATCTGAAGATCCCGATGGTCGCGCCTGAGGATCTGGGCAAGGCCGCGGCGCGTCGCCTGCAAGCGCCGCTTGGCCAGGTCGGAATTGGCGCGGTGGAGGGACCGGAGCGCTATTGCGCGCGGGACGTCGCCGATGCTTTCGCTGAAGCGCTCGGGCATCCGGTCGAGCTTGTCGTCACGCCCCGTGACCAATGGGTCCAGGCTTATCGCGGCCAAGGCTTTTCCCAAGCCGCGGCGGAGGCCTACGCCAGGATGACGGGGGTCATAGCCGACGGTGGCTTCGAATTGCCGCAGGATTCTGAGCGTGGCGATGTGACCTTGAAGGCGTATGTCGCCGCCCTGGCTGGCGCCCGCTAGATGCGATCTTCTCCGCCTTGTCTGGACGATCGCGCGGCGTGGAGGACTGGCCTGTTCATGGTCGCGGCGCTGATGCTGGCGAACGCCTTTTCGCCAGCCAAGGCCCAATCGACGACCACTCCAGAGATAGGGACCTTCGGCTTCGATAGCGCTGGGATGGATCGGGCGGTCGCGCCCGGGGATGACTTCTACGCCTTCGCCAACGGTGGCTGGGCCAAGGCGACGCCAATACCGTCAGACCGGTCGAGCGTGGGCATGTTCACGCGCCTGGACGATCTGAATCGGGAGCGGATGAGAAGCCTCCTGGAGGTTCAGCGCAAAGCGCCGAGCAGTCGGGCCGGCGCCGCCTATGCCGCCTTTCTCGACGAGGCCGCGATCGAGGCCAAGGCTCTGACGCCGGCGCGCCCATGGCTCGATCGCATCAACGCCGCCGCGTCCCGGGCAGGCTATGCCCGCCTTGCCGCGCAAGCTGCTCGTGAAGGCGTCGCCGGGCCTTTCGAGGTCTCGGTGGTCCAGGATGATCATCATCCGAACGCCTACGTGCTGAAACTGGCCCAGGCGGGGCTGGGCCTGCCCGATCGCGACTACTACCTTCGCCAGGACGCGACCATGGCCGGGACGCGAACGGCCTATCGCGATCACCTCGCGCGTCTCCTGGGGGTGTTGGGCGTCGGTGAACGGGAGGCTGGGCGCCGCGCGGACGCTTTGCTGGCCTTCGAGACCAAGATCGCCAAGGTCAGCTGGAACCGCGTGGATAGCCGCGACGCGGCCAAGACCTACAACCGTCGCAAACGCGCCGAGATCCTCGCGGGGATGAAGGGGTTCGACGTCGCGGTCTATCTCGACGCGCTGGGGGTTCGGATGGGCGAACTGGTGCTCGTGCAGCCCGACGCGATCAGCGCCATCGCCCGATTGGTGGGCGCCACACCGCTGCCGGTCTTGAAGGACGCCCTGCGCGTGGCGGTGCTCGACGCCTATGGGGATGTATTGCCCGCGGCTTTCGCCCAAGAGCGTTTCGCCTTTCACGGCCGCTTGCTCAGCGGGGCCGAGGCGCCGGAACCGCGTTGGCGTCGAGCGGTCGCCTTCGCCGTCGACGCCGCGCCCGACGACGTCGGCAAGGCCTATGTCGAACGCTACTTTCCCGCTGGCCACAAGGCCGCGGCCCAGGCCCTGGTGCGCAATCTGATCGCCGCCATGGACCGGCGCATCCAGGCGCTGGACTGGATGGCGCCGGAGACAAAGCTGAGGGCGCGCGCCAAGCTCGCGGCATTCCGGCCTAAGATCGGCTATCCGGATCGATGGCGTGACTATGCTGGACTAGAGCTTCGCCCCGACGACGCCTTCGGCGATCAGCGTCGCGCGAGAACCTTCGCGTTCGACCGCGAGATCGCCAAGTTGGGCAAACCGTTCGATCGTGATGAATGGCGGGTGACACCGATGACGGTCGACGCCTTCGCCAACTTCACCGCCGTCGAAATCGTGGTTCCGGCTGCTATCCTGCAGCCGCCATTCTTCGATCCGGCGGCCGATCCAGCGGTCAACTACGGCGCGATCGGCGCCTCGATCGCCCACGAAATCAGCCACCAGTTCGACGACCAGGGCTCCAAGTATGATGAGCAGGGACGTCTGGCGACCTGGTGGACGCGCGCCGACCTGACGCGGTTCGAGGCGCGGACGCAGGCCCTGGTCCGCCAGTACGACGCCTATGCGCCGCTGCCGGATTTGACTGTGAACGGCGCCCTGACCCTTGGCGAGAATATCGCCGACCTCGGAGGCCTGGCGATCGCCCATGACGCTTGGAGCCTGTCCTTGAACGGTCGACCGGCGCCGGTGCTAGATGGCTTCACGGGCGATCAGCGGTTTTTCCTGGGCTGGGCCCAGATCTGGCGCCTCAACTATCGGGAGGCCGAGCTGCGCCAGCGTCTGCTCGCCAACCCTCACGCCCCCGCGCCGCAGCGGGTCTGGACGGCGCGCAATCTCGACGCCTGGTACGAGGCCTTCGACGTGACCGGCGACCAGGCGCTGTACCTTCCGCCAGCGCAACGGGTTCGCGTCTGGTGACCGACACGCGGCGTAGGTCCCGAACCGGCGCTGCAACCATACTGACAATTATTGAGACATCGATGTCACGAGTGCGTGTGGGCGGCTTTTCGATCTCCCTCGACGGCTTCGGCGCCGGAGTAGAGCAGAGCCTGAAGAACCCTCTCGGAAAGGGAGGAGAGGAACTGCACACCTGGATGTTCGGCACACGGTTCTTCCGGACCATGATCGGTCAAGACGGCGGATCTGACGGCGTCGATCAAGCCTTCGCCAGCCGCGCCATGGCCGGCTTTGGCGCCTACATCCTCGGCCGCAACATGTTCGGTCACCACCGAGGTCCCTGGTCGGATGAGAGTTGGAAGGGCTGGTGGGGATCCAATCCGCCCTATCACGCACCAACGTTCATCCTGACCCACTATCCCCGAGACCCGATCGAGATGGAGGGCGGCACGGCCTTCATCTTCGTGACGGAAGGGATCGAGGCGGCGCTCGACAGGCCAAGGCGGCGGCAGCCGGCCTGGACGTCAAGATTGGCGGCGGGGTCAGCACGGTGCGTCAATATCTGCGCGCCGGGCTGATCGACGAGATTCACGTCGCCGTGTCGCCGGTTCTGCTTGGGAAGGGAGAGGCTCTGTTCACGGGAATCGACCTTCCCAGCCTGGGCTTTCGCGTTGTTGAGCATCAAGCCAGTGAATATGCGACCCATATCCTTCTTGCCCGGTAAGTCCGGCCAGAGAAACGGTCAGCGCGAGGAGCGATGGAGGCGTCTGGCGGGCCGGAAGGTCAAGTTTTCGGAGGTGGGTCAATGACCGCTTCTGGCGCCACTGCGCCGTTGGTTCGCTGCCTCGGATGCGGGCTAAGCCGCGATCAGCGCGCCGGCTGAACCGGCGGAGCGAAGCTAGGCGCCTCGAACCTTGGCGTGGCCAGCGTGACTTCGGTGGGAAGGCCGCTGGTCTGGCCGGTGCGCAGGAAATCGTAGATGGCCTGTTTGACGGCGGGGCTTTCGCGCAGCTGGTAGAAGGCGCCGTCGTGTCCCGCGCGGTGCACGAGGATCGCGTGGCCGTTGGGAAAATACGGCAGCAGGCCGAGCGTATTCTCGATTGGGGTAGAGGTATCCCAATCGCCATGAACGAAGACGATCGGGATCGGCGTCACGCGCGGGAGTCGGATCGCATCGCCCATGTCCGGGGTGGGCCAATCGGGCGCCGACGCCAAGTTCGCCTCGAAATTCCATGCGCCGAGCCAGGCCGCGGCCGGATCGGTGCGCATGAGATGCTCGCGCTCGGCGGTCACGCCCAAGCTGCTATCGGCGAGCGGGCCAATCAGCTTGACCGGGCTCGCGCGCCGATCCTCCAGGGTTTGGCGCGCCCATTCGTCGTAATGGCCATGGTAGAGCGAGAGGATGAAGGCCGGCCAATGCTCGGCCTCGTCGGTATGCGCCAACAGGGCAAGCTGCAGGTCCTCCGCTCCGAGCGCGACCGTCTGGGCCTTACCGGCATCTTCGCGGATGGTGACGTGGATCGGCCCGGCGGCAAAGCGTTGGTGCAGTGTGCGGACCGCCTCCATCATACCGCCCTTGGGCAGCCAGGGCGCCAGGCCGGGGTCTAGATCAGCATCGAAGGCGATGCGCTGGAGGGCCGCGAACACGTGCGACGGCATGTCGAAACCGTTGTTCAGCGGCTCCACGGAGGAGAGCACCGCGCGCGCCACGTTTTCGGGGTGAAAGCGCATCACTGCTAGCGACCATTGCGAGCCGAAGCTGCCACCGAACAAGCTGATCTTGTCGTAGCCAAGCGCGCGCCGAAGATCGTCGACATCGTCCGCAAAGGCTTGAATAGTATAGCCGGACAGATCCTTGTCTGGATTGTGCGCAATGGCGCGTCTAGCCAGCGCCAGCATGGCGCGGGCATCGGCCTGAACCGAGGCTGGCTGATCAAGCGGCGAAGCATCAGCGCTCTCGACGAGCATCTCGCCGCGGCCGGTATAGCCGCGCTGCTCGATCACCACGAGGTCGCCGGCCGCGCCGAAGGTCAGCCAGGAGCGCAGGCGACTCTGCGCCGCTGGGCTCGGATCGGTGAAGGCGTCTAGTACGCTTAGCCCCGGGCCGCCGGGCAACCAAAAGATCGGTGGCGCGCCGGTGGGGTGGGGCGCTTTTATCCGCGCGAAGCCGATACTGATCCTGCGACTATCCGGTTTGCTACGGTTTTCCGGCACGTAAAGAGTGCCGATCTCGTAGGGGACGGTCTGCCCGGTCGGGAGCTTGACGCTTCCCTGCTCAATCACGATCCCATTCGGCGCCGGCTGTTGGGCCCACGCCGGGACGGGCGACGCCTGAACCGTCAGCGCCGCGAGCGCGCAGACCAGCATCTGAAGCGATCGCATGGAAACTCCCGGAGCGTGCATTGCGACGGAAGGCTCCTTGATGTATTACTTCACGTCAAGTTACTTCATGTGAAGATTTATCATCATGCCTGAACAGCGACTCTCCAGGCCTGATGCGGATGTCGTCGACCTGCTCCTCGAGGATTGGGCGCGTGAACGGCCGGATTTGGGGGTGACGGCCATGGCGGTGGTCGGCCGCCTCCTGCATCTCGGTGGGCTGCTGCACGCCCGGGCCGGCGAGCGGCTTCGAGCCCACGGGATCAGCTACACCGAACTCGACGTGCTGGCGACGCTACGGCGCTCGGGCGCGCCGTATCGGTTGAGCCCCACCGCGCTCCGCAAGGCCGTTCTGCTCACGTCCGGCGCGATGACCGCCTGCCTCAATCGCCTCGAGCGGCGCGGATTGGTTAGCCGCAGCCCCGACGGCAGCGATCGGCGGTCGCTGATGGCGACGCTGACCCCTAAGGGCGTGGCATTGATCGACACGGCGATCGTCTCGCATTTCGAGCAGGCTGATCAGGTCGTCGCTGGTCTCGATGCGGCCGAACGGCAAGACCTGGCGCGCCTGTTGCGGAAAGTTCGGCTTCAGGTCGAAGCTTGATCGATTCCCTTTTTTGTAGCTGCGGCTCGTCGTCCGAGGCTTAGCCTGTGGCCGCAGCTTCTTTAGCCTCGCTCATGATAGGTGAGTTAGAAAGACGTTCTGCCGACAGGGTGAGCGCGTTTTCGATGGCGGCATACAGCAGCTCGACGCTTAGGGGCTTGGCGACGTGGCCGTCCATACCCGCCGTGATATAGCTCTCGGCCTGATGTTGCAGCGCGTCGGCTGTGATCGCCAGGATCGGCGTTCGGCGGCGACCATCTTGGTCTTCAATGGCCCGGATCGCTCTGGTGGCGGCCAAGCCGTCCATGATGGGCATCTGGATATCCATCAAGACGATGTCGACGGCATGGTCGCCAAAGAGCGAGACGGCTTCCTGACCGTCCCGGGCCAGGATCAGGTTGACTTCGAGGGGCGCCAGCAGCGCCTGCAGCACGAGCCGGTTCGTGGCGTTATCCTCGGCAGCGAGAATGCGAAGGCCTGTTGACACGACAGGTTCCGGCGAAAGGCGCTCCATCGCCGCTTCTCGGGTCAGCGGCCGCGCGAGCGGCAACCGCAAGGTGAAGGTTGAGCCCTGGCCTTCGGTGCTTTCAACGTTGATGTCGCCGCCCATCAGGGTCGCCAAACGCCGGGAGATCGCCAAGCCAAGACCCGTGCCGCCAAAGCGGCGGGTGCTGGAGTTGTCGAGCTGCGAAAACGCGTTGAATAGCTCGCCTAGGCGCTCGCGCGCGATACCAGGGCCATCATCGCGGACGCGCACGAGCAGCCCGTCATCCAGGACTTCGGCATCCATCTGGACTGAGCCGAGATCGGTGAACTTCACCGCATTGGAGACCAGGTTGAGAAGGATCTGGCGAATGCGGCCTTCGTCACCGATCCAAGTTCCCGCAGCCTCGCCCGGGCGCCAGGCCAGCGTTAGGCCCTTGCCCTGCGCCACGGCCTCATAGGTGCGGCAGACCTCCGACATCAAGGGCGCCAGCTCGAAGGGTGCGTCCATGATCTCCAGGCGACCCGCCTCGATCTTCGAGAGATCAAGGGCGCTGTTGAGAATGCTGAGCAGTCCCTTGCCTGACTGCAGAATGACATCGATGCGATCATGCTGGGGCGCGGTGAGATCGTCTCGCGCCATGACCTGCGCCATGCCCATGATCCCATTCAAGGGTGTGCGGATTTCGTGGCTAATATTGGCGATGAATTCGCTTTTGGCGACGCTGGCGGCGCGAGCGTCGTCCCGCGCGAGGGTCAGCGCATTCAGGGTTTCGTGCAGCGCGTCCTCCTGCGCGCTCAGCTCACGGAGCATGCGGCCGATACGTATGCCAAGGAGGCTAAAGACCGAGGCCATGATCAACGCCGCGACGATCGCCGGCTCGGCCAGCTTGCGAAGCGCGTCGACGCCGGGCTTGCTCGGCGTCCAGACTAGCGCCCCCAGGCCGCGCCCGTCCGGATCGACCAGGGGCACAACGCCAGGCGCAGAGATGGACGAAGGCGCGCGTTGGAACCGCAGATCCGGCACGCCTATGTCCTGCGACAGCTGGGTGAGAAGCTGGCGGTCCAGCAGCCAGCCGGTCACCACGACGCTTGCCGCTCGCGCGTCGCGCATCTGGCCATTGCGCGGTAAGATCGCGGCCACGGCGAGGAAGTAGACGCGCCCATCCGGCGCCACGACGACCGAGCGTTGCGCCGCAGCCTTCGCTCGCCGTCCGCCCTGCGCCGCATAGAGATCACGTTGCTTGAGTTCGCTTCGTTGCACCGAGCGCACGGTCGATAAGATCGACGCTTCGAGATCCTCCTCCTGGCCAAGCACAACCCGTTGGCCGTCACGGGCGGCATATTGCAGGCGACCATGCCCATCGAAGAGCAACGTAACATCATGGTCAAAGGAGAGGTGGTAGTATTCGGTCAGTTTCTCATCGATCCAGCTGGGGTCGAACGATCCTTTTGTCTTGAAATAGGCTTCGTCCCACGCCGTCACCGAAACGGTCTCTTCGTGCAGGCGCGCGAGGTTCCTCTCGACCTTACGCTCAACCAGCAAAGTCTCTTGTCGCGCCTCGGCTTGGTTCAGGTCCGCCCAGATATAGGCAAAAAGGCCGACAGCCCCAGCAATCACCAAGCCGACGGCCAGAAGGCCCAGCCGCAGGATATCCCATCGTGTCTTCTGCGGAGTCTGTCGGCGCATCAGGTGACCTCTCGCTCCAAGTTAACGAGGTCGCGCCAAGCGAGTGGTTAAAGTTACTGCACGCGCGACGTTACGCCGCATAAAGCAATCTCCCGGGGGCAGTCGCTATCGTCATTCGAGCATTAAGATTATATGCAGCGTGAAATAGTTAATGTGGCGAAGTTTTGTCGATCTAGTACTTTGAGAATAAGTCTAGTTGCACCCGGAATGGGGTGTTCGTTAGTGTTTTTAACGAAGATTTATGTGTTGAAGTCCCTCTTTGGCGCCCAAAGCGCCGGAGTTGGTCCATGAGATTCGACGATTTGAAGGTGGCCACCAAGGTCATGTTGCCGGCGATTTTGCTGGCCGTTGTGGCTTTGGCCTGCGTCGGTGGGGGTGTCCTGCAAGCACGCCGTATCGAACGGTCGGCCCAAAGTATCGTCGATGCGCGTGCGCCGGCCGAGCTTGCGGTGTCGCGATTCAGCCGGCAGGTGGCGACGACGGGATACGCGGCTTATCGCACTATCGCCTACGACGGCGGCTCGGCGACCGCGCGAGAGGCTTCTGGCGAGATTGACACGGCCTTCGCCAAGGGGAACGGCTTCCTAGACAAGGCCATGACCGCCGACCCGACGACGGCCGACGATCTGAAGGCGTTTAGCGACCGCTTCAAATCGATTCATGCCAGCGCTCGACAGGGCGCCGACATGGGTCTGCAGAACGCCGACGATGCGGCCAAGATGCTGATGGGCGATATCGATCCTCAGATCGTGGCCTTGACCAAGGATGTGGCGGCTTGGATCGACCGTCATGGTGCGCAGACTCAGGCGATCGTGACACAATCGCGGGCTCAGGCCGCGCGCGAAACGCTTTTGACCATTATCGCCAGCCTCGTCGCCGCCAGCGCATCGCTTGTGCTGGCTTTGTGGGTCGGGTCTTCCAAGATCGCCAAGCCGCTGATCAACCTGTCCAAGACCATGGAAGTCCTCGCTCAAGGCAGCGTCGACGTCGAGGTCAAGGGCGCCGAGCGCAAGGACGAGGTCGGCGCCATGGCCCGCTCGGTCCAGGTGTTCAAGGACAACGCCCTGGCCCTGCGCACCGCCGAGGCCGCCCAGCAGCGCGCCAGCGCCGAGACGGAAGCCGAGCGTCGCCGCAACCAGGAAGTCGCCGAGGCCGCCGCCAAGGAACAGGCTTTCGTCATGGAAGCCATCGCCACCGGCCTGACCCGCCTGTCGGACGGCGACCTGACCTATCGCCTGGATCAACAGTTCCCGGCCGCCTACCAGCGCGTCCAGAACGACTTCAACGGCGCCATCGCCCAGCTGGAAGAGGCGATGGGCACCATCGTCCACGCCGCCAGCAGCATCGGCGCCGGCTCGGACGAGATCGCCTCGGCCGCCGACGACCTGTCGCGCCGCAGCGAGCAGCAGGCCGCCAGCCTGGAAGAAACCGCCGCCGCCCTGGACGAGATCACCGCCACCGTGCGCCGTTCGTCGTCGGGCGCGCAGGAAGCCTCGCGCGTGGTCGGCTCGACCCGTGGCGACGCCGAACGCTCCAGCGTCGTGGTCCGCAACGCCGTCGACGCCATGAACCAGATCGAGAAGTCGTCGCAGTCGATCAGCCAGATCATCGGCGTCATCGACGAGATCGCCTTCCAGACCAACCTTCTGGCCCTGAACGCCGGCGTCGAAGCCGCGCGTGCGGGTGAAGCCGGCCGCGGCTTCGCCGTCGTCGCCCAGGAAGTTCGCGCTCTCGCCCAGCGTTCGGCCGACGCCGCCAAGGAGATCAAGATCCTGATCTCGACCTCGTCGCAGCAGGTCAACCAAGGCGTCAGCATGGTCGGCCAGACCGGCGAAGCCCTGGAAGCCATCGTCAACAAGGTCGGCGAAATCGACGCCCTGGTCAGCGAGATCGCGGCCTCGGGCCAGGAGCAGGCCACCGGCCTCAACCAAGTCAACGCCGCCGTCAACCAGATGGACCAGACCGTCCAGCAGAACGCCGCCATGGTCGAGCAATCGACCGCCGCCTCGCACGCCCTGAAGGGCGAGGCCGGCAATCTGATGCAGATGATCTCGAAGTTCCGCGTCGGCGCCTCGGGTGGCTCGGCCAGCGTCTCGCGCTCGACGCCCCGTCGCCCGGCCGCTCCGGCCCCGGCGCGCCCGTCTCACACTCCGGTCTCCAAGGGCCCGTCCCTGGCCGGCGCGACCCATCGTCCGGGCGCCAATCCGGTCGCCGCCGCCCAGGCCAAGCTGGCCAAGGCCGTCGGCGCAAGCCGCGACGACTGGGAAGAATTCTAGGGGATGGCGTAGCTACCCTCGCTAGCCGTCCAAGGTCATTTCTGGATCCGCAGGCCCAATCGACAACCCATCGCCGAGATGGGCGGATAGGCCAACTGACGGCTTAGGCGACCGACAGCGTCAGCTGCGGCGCTTGCCTCAGCAATTGGCGCGACCGCGCCGAAAAGGCGGACTTCGAGATGAGTAGGGAAGGGTGGTGATCAGGCCCTCGGCCAAATCTACCACTATCCATCGCCGAAACCTCAGCCCGCGCCAATGCCCGAGAACGTGTAGTGAAGGCGAACGCAGCCCTTGTCTAAGGCTTGCGCGCTCAGGAGCTTCGGGCTCGCCTGGAAACCGGTTGGGGGAAAGAGCGGCTTACCGCCGCCAATGAGCTCGGGCATGACGTAGACTTCGATCTCATCGATCGCGCCGCGCTCCATGAAGGCCATCTGCAAAGTTCCTCCGCCGAGCATCCAGGCATTCCCATCTTCCAGGCTCCGGAGTTCGGCGATCAGCGCGTCAATGTCGCTGCGGGTTTCGAGAGGGCCTTTCGGATTGGTGATCGGTCGGGACGTGACCACGATCACTCTCTGTTGATCATAGGCCCAGGGCTTCGGCTGCTTTGCGACAAAGTCGTATGTGCCGCGTCCCATGACGACGGTGCGGATCTGCTGCAGGAAGAGGCTGTAGTCGTGCTCACCCAGGTCCATGCCGTCGTACTTGAACAGCCAGTCCAAACTGTCGTCTGGCGCGGCGATGAAGCCGTCGAGGCTGGCCGCGATATAGCCGAGAATCCTGGCCATTCCGTCCCTCGCTTGATTATGAACGATCATTCGTTTATTATTGAATCGTGAGCCGACGCAAGACCATTTCCGACGAGCTTCTGCTCAGCAACCTCATGACCGCCATGATGGAGCACGGTCCCTCGGGGCTAACTTTCGCTAAGGCGTCGGAGGCCGCCGGTCTGGCGGCGGCGACCTTGGTGCAACGCTTCGGAACCCGCGCGGGGATGGTGGAGGCCGTCCTTCTCCGGGCATGGGATCAACTGGACGAAGCGACCGCCGACGCTGACGCGGAGGCCGCGCTAAATCCTGCCGGGGCGATCAGGCTTCTGACGCGCCTGACTAACTCGAAGACCGCCGAGTACGATTTCACCGACGGGCTGCTGCTGCTGCGCGAGGATATCCTTAATCCCGTCCTGCGCGCACGGGGCGCTGAATGGGGTGCGCGCCTTGCCCACACGCTCGGGCGGCGCCTCTGTGACGACCCAGCAAGAAGCGTTCAGCTTGGCTGGCAGATGTTAAGCTTGTGGCAGGGCGCTCTTGTCTGGTGGGCGTTCCGCCGGGACGGCACGCCTGATGTGAAGGTGGCTGAGATGCTGGAGGCGTGGCGCCAGAATATTGGGCTCCACTAGGGCGCGCACGCATAGGTATGGCGAGCCTCACGTTAGTCGATCAGGCGATCACGTCAGAACGCCCGGCTGGTGGGCAAATAGGTAACGATGATTGAGCTCGAACCGCGGACTTACGGGACTCGCAGTCTCAGGCGAACCAAGGTCGCGCTGATCTACAAGAAGACCGGCAATCTGCGCGCCTGCCAGTTACGCCTTGGGCGCCAGAGCTGGGGAGTACGGTTCGGTATCTGAGCATCGAGGTCGACGACGCCCTCGAGATGTCTGAGCAGATCGACCTCTAGCTCGCGAATTCGATCCGCGTAGCGGCGAAGTTCCCCGCACGCCGGCTCGTGAATGTCGTGTTCCTGGAGCTACGCCAACGGCAGCAATTGGCGCTGAGCGACCTTTTCGCGTCGCAGCGGCTGGCCCCCTGACAAGGGTAAAACCTATCTTCGCTATTCAGCTTTCCACCACGCGGCGCCAGCCGACAGGCGTTTGCTTTAGTACTTATGGTATACTTTCGTTAGAAGGCGGCGGACATGTCGATGAAACGAGATCCTCACGCTCAAGCGCAGCTATCTCGACGTCGCCAACAAGTGCCTGCGCCTTCCAGGCAGAAAGACCGGCGCGAAGGTCGTACATATCGGCGACACGGTGGTGACCTTGCTGCGCTCGGTTCCAGAGGTTGTCGGAAACCCATATTTCCTGCCTGACCCTGGAGGGGCAGGGCACATCGTCAGCCTGCAGAAGGTTTGGGTTCGCGTCCGCAAGTCTGCCAGTGGCGAGGGTGTGCGGATCCATGATCTGCGGCACTCCTTCGCCAGCTTCGGAGCCAATACTGGGAACAGTCTCTGGTCACAGGCGCGCTCTTGGGCACCGGAGCCACAACTCCACCGAACGGTACGCGCACCTGGCGGCTCATCCCGTCAAGAAGCCTCACCGGTGCGCCGCATCGCTCTTAAACATGTCGCCGACCGCCGCGGCGTCTCCGCCATCTGGCCCGGCCTTCGACTATGACCGCTTTCCGGTCTGCTCGACGGCCCTCTTCCCGCCGAGCGCGGTGAAGTCGCCGTGGACCTCGGCTTCGTCTGGATCTCTGGATGAGCGTGCGGCTGAGCCAGGGCTTGCGACCCTAGGGTGGCGACTGCGGGTACGATCGCTTCGCCCTGCGACGACCACTCTCCGGCCAACCGGCGACGCAGGTCCAGGACACGAACGCGCGCGCCGCCGGGATGCTTTGCCGCCAGCCGCCTGGCTTCACGCTCGGCTTGGCCGCCTGTCTCGAAGAACAGAACTTCACCGGTGTCGCAGAGCTTGACCGACCAGCCCCCTTCAAACGGGGAGACCTCAAAAACGCAGGTCATTGTCGCCTCGGTTTCGCCCGCGGATGGCGTGAGCGGCGTCGCTCGCCAACCAGGGCCATGTTTCGGGATCGTGGATGGGGCCGCTCTAGGAGCGGCCCCTCAAAGCGTCAGCGCTCGGCGCCGCCATCGCCGGTGCGGCCCGGACGGATGTCGCCGTTACCGCCGGTGACGCCACCGTCGTTCAGGCCGTCTTGATCCGTGCCTTCGATTCCCTCGTTGGGGCGGCGATCACGATCGGCCTGCTGGTTTTGCTGGCCCGGTTGGGCCTGTTGGGGGTTTTGGTCTTGCTGTTGGGGTTGGCGCGTGCCGCCCTGCTGGTTTTGCTGCCCGGCCTGCTGGCGTTGGGCGTCGTTGGGCTGTTGCTGCAAGCCTTGATTGTCGCGGTTCTCGTTCATGGTCGTCTGCTTCCCATCTTGCTGGGCCGCGCCGATGGACGTGGCGAGAGGGCAAACGATGGATGTCAGCCGCATGTTCCTCTGTCGGAAATGCGACATGTTAAACGCCGTAAGGGACTGACTTTGCTGTAGGAACAGGCAGGCTGATCAAGAATTTCGTGGGCGTTGGACACCAATCCACCGAGACGCCAGATGCCGCAAGGCGAAAAATCCAAGTACACCGACAAGCAGGAACGTAAGGCCGATCACATCGCCGAAGGCTACGAGGCCAAGGGCGTGTCGGAGACGGAAGCCGAACGCCGAGCCTGGGCTACCGTCAAGGACGACGGCGGCGGCAAGAAGGAGGGGGCTCTGGACGCGGCAAGTCCACGGTCCATCCCGCAGCCCACAAGGGCGGCGAGGCGGGTGGCGAGGCCTCGGCCCACCGCAGCGCCGCCGAGCGCTCGGCTCGGCCAAGAAGGCGGCCGCCACGCGCAAGCGCAACGCCGAGCATCACGCGCAACACTAATCGGGGCACGCGCGACCGTTGCGCCGCGCTGCCTGACGATCCCGTTGGTGCTCGCATCCACGCCTCAAGCAGCGCGTGGATCTACTTGCGCGCGCTGGACGTCAGCGTCACGGCGATGGAGATTTTGCTGTCCCCTTGGAACCGCCATGGCCCGGCTTGGCGTTTAGGGAGAGCGCCTGAAGGTCCGCAAAAAGGGGCGGGCGTTGCTGGATTGGCAAGACGGCGCACTGAATCATGGGCACGATTGGATCGTCACAGAATAACTTCGAAAACGCGTTGATCGCGATCATCCCGTCGATGCGAGCCTTCGCCCGCTCGCTGTGCGGGGATCCGATACGGGCCGATGACCTCGTCCAGGAAGCCTTGGCGAAGGCGCTTAGAAGTCGCGAAAGTTTCCAGATGGGCACGAACCTGAAGGCTTGGACCTTCCAGATCGTGCGCAACCAGTACTTCTCAGAGAAGCGCCGCGACTGGCGATGGTGCGCCCTTGAGCCCACGGTCGCCGAAGCCACGCTCGTGGGCGTGGCTCAAACGGATGGGGTCCTGGAGCTGGACGATGTGCGCCAGGCGTTGAACGTCCTGGCCGGCAGCCAGCGCGAGGCCCTGATCCTCGTGGGAGCTGGCGGCCTGTCCTATGAAGAGGCCGCCGAGATCATGGGCGTTGCGATCGGAACCGTGAAGAGCCGGGTCTGCCGCGCGCGAATGGAGCTGCAACGGGTTCTGGAAACGGGCGCCTTTCCTCGCGATCAAGTTCCGCCATCGGGGGCCATGGGGGCGATCATGTCGGCCGTCCCCAAAATGGCGTCCTGACAAGCGTTGATGGGGTCGAGCGGAACCGACGCTCGCCTGCCCGGGTTTCCGCCAAGACTTAGCCCCCGTCGCCTACCGAGGAACTCTCCCATGACCGATCAAACCCTGGCCGGCCGCAAGGTCGCCGTGCTCGCCACCGACGGCTTCGAGCAGTCGGAGCTGGAAAAGCCGGTCGAGGCCCTGAAGGCCGCCGGAGCCGTTGTCGAGGTCATCTCGCCCAAGGGCGGGCAGATCCAGGGCTGGGAGCACCACGACAAGGGCCGCACGGTGCCTGTCGATCGCGAACTGTCGGCCGCTAAGCCCGAGGACTACGATTCCATCGTCCTGCCGGGCGGGGTGATGAACCCCGACGCCCTGCGGCTGGAGCCCAAGGCGATCGACTTCATCAAGCACTTCGTGATGACCAAGAAGCCAATCGCCGCGATCTGCCACGGGCCCTGGACCCTCATCAACGCCGGCGCCGTCGAGGGCAAGGACATGACCTCGTGGCCGTCTCTGGCGGTCGACCTGAAGAACGCCGGCGCCAACTGGGTCGACCAGGAAGTGGTGGTCGACGACGGCCTGGTCACCTCGCGCAAGCCCGACGACCTGCCGGCCTTCTGCACCAAGATGGTCGAGGAGTTCGCCGAAGGCCGCCACTAGGCGCGGCTCGGGCGAATAACTCAAAATGGGAGGCCGTGCGGAGCGCGCGGCCTCCCTTGGCATTTGCGCTTGGGACCTGAGGCGACGAGCCGCTGAGCATACGTGCGCCGGTGAAGATCAAACTCAGCGTTTTAATGGAGTACGATCAGGGCCCAGGGTTGAACGGCAGGTTTATGGAGTTGCGCCAATGTCAGAATTGGCGCGGCTCAGGAGCAGAGCAGCCTTTGAGATTGCAGGGCAGGGTGGGCTGTGGACCTTGCCTGGAGGATAGGAGGGCTGTTCAGCGGTTCGCATTCGCCGCTGAACCGATGCTCCGTTTTGCCCTAGCCTCTGCGTTGGTGAGTTCGGCCCGATAGGCCTCGTCCCTCGCCCGCAGCGCATCGTGGCGCGCTTTCAATAAGGCTCTGGCTTCCTCCGCGAAGGATAAGGGTCGGCCAGCCACCTGGCGATCCGAGAGGTCACGGGACATAGCGACATGCTCTTCGGAGACGAGACCGCTGATGCATACATGGGTGTCGCTGATGGCGCTGCTGGTCGCAACGTGATTGTCGCTGGTGGCCGTCCAGGTCGCGACGTGGTTGTCCGATCGCCGCATCCATTCCCGCATTTGCGCCGATCTCTCGAGCTCCGTCTCGTTGGACAGGTTGACGAACCCGCCGCCGCCCGCGCGCGCGACCGCGGTCAGTTTGGCGGCCTCGCCCGACGGCAGTTTGAAACCGACAACATTGACGATCGCCCGCGTGCGGCCGCTGTTGATCCGACGGGCGACGTCTACGGGATCGCCGCCGCAGGTCTCTTCCCCGTCCGACACGACATAGATGACCTGCTCTCCGGGGATGGCGGAGGCGGCCAGCAGCGCCTCGGCGCGATCGAGCCCGGCGGCGAGCGGCGTCCAGCCGACCGCGCGGACCTGTCCCAGCGCCGTGCGGAGGCTCCCCCGGTCCGCCGACATCGGCGCGAGCACGTCGATGGTCGAGCAGGATTTCGCCTTGCCGGCCTGGCTGTTGTTTCCCTGTTGGCCGAAGACCAGCAGAGACGTCTGCACCGACGCGGGCAGTCCATCGACAAAGCCCAGCGCCGCCTCCCGCGCCAGTTCGAGCTTGGTCCGGCCGCCCATTCGTCCGGCCATCGAACCGGAACCGTCGATCATCACGATCACGCGCGTCGGCGGGACCCGTGCGCCGATGGCCCCAGCGGGGCCTTTCAGCGTCGGCTGTTGAAGCGCCACATCCTTTTTGAAGCACGCCTCCGGGTCCTTCTTCGTGAACTGGGCGACATAGGCCCGGGCCTCCGCAGAAGCTGTTTGGGCTTTTCCCTCGCTCTTGACCGGGTCGTGGTCGGTCGCGGCGCTCTTATCGCTCGAGGGGCCTCCGCAACCGATCAGCGCAAGGGCAAGCGTACAGCCCACAAGACTACGAACAGGAACAACAATCATCTGCGTCGCCTCTCTCATCAGCACGCGGCCGGTCGTGGGCAAGGCCTAACAAGGGCGATACCAGTCTTCTCGACCTTGATGCTGAACGTCCGGTTCCTGGAAGCGGTCCTAAGATCGCTTTTGGCGCGTCTTGGCGGGTAGCGTCTGGCGTAGCGCCGGCCCATGATCTGTTGCCGAGAAGCTGCGGCGGGGCCGTACGGTGTGGCAAAGCTAAGCCAGGATCAGCACCCCTTCGTTCGCAAGCTCGTAGGTCAGGGTGCGCACCTCTTCCTCTATCAGCCCGCCGGGCGCGTCGCGCACAAGGTGCGAGACCCAATGGGATTCACCGTCAAGAAGCTGGCTCACAAGGCTATAGGCGCGCAGATCAAGGTGCCATTTGCGCTCGCCCAGGCAGAAGTTGAAGTCTGTCTCCGTAACCTCCAGCGCCGTGTGCGGGGCCAGGCCGGCGAACTGCACAAGCCGGTCCTCGGCGTGAAAGGTTTCTGGATCGATCAGGGCGGGTAGGCGATTGGCGGCCCGTCGGGGCAGTTCGCCATAGGCGTGGTTCCAAAATTCGTCGATGAGCGCGGGTGTCAGCTGCTTGGTGAAGAACGCCGCTAGATCGTCAATCACGTGCCCGCAGGCCTCGTCGGAGGCTGAACTCGGGCGCAAAAGATCAGCGCGAAACACCGGTTCGGCCGAGGCCTTGGCGATCAGATAACTCACCAGATCCACAACGCGGCGATTGCGAAAGCCCGCCGTCAGGTGGATCGATCCCGCGCCTGTCGATTTGGCATGGTGCCACCAGCCCCGCGGCAGGTAGAGCACATCACCGGGGCGGAGCACGCCGCACCAACACAGTTCGAGGCCTTCCACATCTCGGTCGAAGGCCACATCGGTGGCCATCGGAAACTGACGCGTCGGCTTGAAGACAGACCACTCCTTGGCGCCGGCCGTCTGAATGATTAGCGCGTCGTGCGAATCCCAGTGGGTCGTGAAACAACGATCCGCCTTCCACGATACATAGGCGTTCACACCCACGCTCTCGCCGAGATCCTCGGTCAGGGCCTCGCAAAGGCGACGGGTGGCGCGGTGATAGGTGTGCAGTTCATTGAGCACCAGGGAATAGCCTTCCTGGAGACACCTTCTGAGCGCCGCGGGGGAAATGGCGGGAAAGCCTTGGGCGTTCGGGGTCGTATAGAGCTTTGGCTCCAGCGCCGCGCCTTCCTTTCGGACCATGATCTTGCTGACATAGGTGTCCGACATATCCAGCACGCTGTTGAGCCCGTCCCAGTCAAACAGCTTGCTGACGTCGGCGCTCTGGGCGCGCAGCAGGCGCCAGGTACGTCCCCGGATATCGCGGTCGAAGCTGGCGGGGGCGACGCCGGTCAGAAGTTCGATCACTGCTCGTCCTCGAAACGTGGTGCGGCGCGTCCGGTTTTAAGGATCCTGACGGCGCGGCCGGGATCCTGGGGCGTATCCTCGCGCCAGTGGTCGACCATGGCCTCGGCGGTCCATGGCATGGCGTCGTCCAGCCTTATGCGCTGGTCCTTCGGTCGAAGACGAAACATCAAACGGCGCGCCGTGATCAGACCCGAAAGCTGGCTCATGATGTTTGTCCTGGCCCGACAAGGCGCTCCGGCGGTGCGACAGCGTCGACAAATAGCGACAGGTGGCGTCCGTCCACGACCGTGCTCGCGGTGCGACTGTGGTCATCGATTCGCAATGGCGGAAAGTTGGACGCCATGAAGGCGCTGGGCTGTGCCTCCAATCGAGCCTGCTTGATCAGGGCGACGAGCGTGGCTTGATCGTAGCCGAACTTGTGCGAGCGCATGAACAGGCCAGGCGTGGCTTCAGCCCCCGCGTAGTGCAAGACCCGCTCTAGCAGCGGCGCATCGCGCGGCTGTCTGCCGAACAAGGCCATCTCACGCTCTGCGAAGAAAGGCCCATCGCCACGCGTATAGGCCGACAGGCAGAGCGCGATGTCAGGGACGATGATGCGCGCTGCGCCCCCTGGCTTCAGCACGCGCCCGATCTCGGCCAGCAGACCCAGTGCGCCTTGAGGGTGGTGCAAATGTTCGAGCACATGGGAGGCGAACACATAGTCCACGGACTTGTCAGCGAACGGCAGTGGACGCATCAGGTTGTGGCGCACATCGCCGTGGCTCGCATCCAATGAGATCCAGCCTTCGATGTGCTCTCCGCCGGCGCCGAGATTGAGCTTTACATCGGCGGTCGCTGGTCCGAGCGCTTCGAGCTGGCGCCGGGCCTGGTGACTGGCATGGTGATCGCCGTCGGCTTCCAAGGCCCCCATATCGGCGTGGAGTTGGCGCAACCGCTCAACCAACGGCGCGAGGGTTTGGGGTGTCGCGTCGAGACACGCCAGGTCTCCGGCCATCCGATCCAGGGCGCGCGCCATTTGCGCCATGAGCCGCAACCCTTCTGTCGGGTCGGCGAGGGGCGGAGCGCTGGCGTCGACCAAGGCCTGGCATGACACCAATGCGGCGATCACGTCCGAGACATAGGCTCTTTCCTCGACATCCGTCTCAGCCATGACCTGCTGCGCGGTGGTGGGCTGGGCAAAGCGCTGGAGGATTTCCACAGTGGCGTGGTCGAGTTGAAACGTTCGCGCACCTGCGGCGGTATCGATGTAAAGGCGCGCAACCTGCTCGCCGAAACCAAGTGCGCCTTTTGGATTGGCGACGAGCGCGAGGGGCTTTGTCACGCTGCGCCGCCCACAAGCACTCGAAACCGCAAACGCTTATGCTCCCACGAAACTCGAAATCGGCAGCCGCGAGCCGCTACGTACTAATCGAAACATGGACGACTTTGAGTTGCAAGTCGATTGCTTGCAGCTATTTGCAGGCGGAGATGAGTGATCGCTTTTGAGCGACTTCAGGTTGTCACTGGCGCGACTGTTTATATGATGATCGCATCGGCCGGTCCGGGAGATGCAAGCGTTTGACGAAGTCCAATTTCGCTCAGCCCAGACCTGACGGCGCTATTCTTCCCGACGATTGGCCTATCGACATGCCCGATGTCGTGACGTCGGAGACAGCAGCGGCAATATGCGGGCGCTACGCCGCCGCGCGCGACGAGGCTCTCCTGTTCGCCTTTCTCGCTGGATCGTTTAGCCGCGGACAGCAGTCGGCTCTTTCCGACCTGGACCTCTACATTGTCGAGGCCGGCGCGCCGCCCATGTTGCGCGAGCAGGTGGTCTTCGAGGGCATGTGCCTGCAAGTCGGAAGCGTCAGCCTGCCCGACGCCTACCTTCTGGTGCAGCAAGGCCAAAAGGCGGCTAATCCGTTCTACGTGGCTGGCGTGGCCGAAAGCCTATACGTCGCCGGCGACCGGGCCACTTACGACCTGTTCGCCGACTTCGCCCGGCGGGTGATGGCGGCTGGGCCCGCCCCCGCGCCGAGCTGGCGCGCGCACCGCAAGCGCGTGGCCCTGGTCAACGCCTATATGAAATGCGGCAAGGCCACGCGGACGGCGGACTTCCTGGGGGCTAGCGTCCGGTTTCTCGACCTGTTGTGCGACTATTGGCAAGTGCGGCAGGGAGGCTGGATTTTCGAACGACCTTGGGCGGTGCGCAAGGGCTGTTTCCCGCAGGCGCTGGACGATGAGTTTTCGCGCCTGATCGTCGAGGGCGCCGTCGATCCGACGCCCTTCCTGCGGCGCGCCGCCAAGATCCTCCAGGACATCGACGCCTTCGCCTGGACCACTGCCGCTTGCGGTCCCTTGCCGCTGAGCCTTGGCTAGCGGTCGCGTTTCAGCGGCAGCGGTGACAACTTGCTGGACGCGCCGTCTTCGTCAGCGATGCGGCCGTCGACGATCCTGATGACGCGGTGGGCTCGGCGGACGAGCGCTGGCCGGTGCGCGACCACGATGCGGGTGATGGGCATCGAGGCGACGAGATCGGCGATCATCTCCTCGGTCTCGGGATCGAGGTTGGCGGTGCCTTCGTCCAGGATCAGCAAGCGCGGGCGTCGATAGAGCGCTCGGGCCAGCAGAATGCGTTGCTTTTGGCCGCCCGACAGGGCCGATCCCATGTCGCCGATCATGGTCATGTAGCCCATCGGCTTGGCCATGATGTCATCGTGCACGCGGGCGGCTGTCGCGGCGGCTTGCACGGCCTCCATGTTCAGCTCCGGATCGAAGAAGGCGATATTGTCAGCGACCGATCCCGACATCAGGCGATCGTCCTGCGCGACGACGCCGGTTGCTGCTCGCAGTTGCCGCCAAGCCTGGGGACTGGCCAGCCGCCCGTCGATCCGCACCTCGCCGCTGGTGGCTTCATTGAGGCCGAGGAGCAGCTTCAGCAAGGTGGTCTTGCCGCCGCCTGAAGGACCCGTAATCGCCAGATAGTCTCCAGGCTCGATCCTCAGGTCGAGATCACGCAAGACCAAAGGGTCGGCGTCGCTGTAGCGGAAGGCGACCTCCGAAAGAACGATACGACCCTCAAATTCCGTTTCGCTCGAGCGCTCGAAGGTCTCGGCCTTGGTCGCGACGATGTCTCCCACCCGTTCCAGATGGAGCTTGGCCAGGCGGAACTGCGACCACTGTAGGATCAGAGACTGTGTGCGGTCGGTAAAGGTCTGGCGGAACGACAAGAAGGCAAACAGCATGCCCAGGGAAAAGCCGCGCGCTTCGATCACCAGCTTGGCGCCCAGATAGATGATCAGCACCGTTTGCAGGCCGGTCACGATCGCCTGCAGGCAGACGCCGATGATCTCGATGCGGCGGAGGGCGACCGTCGTGTTGATCACCCGGCCATAGAGATTGCGCCAAGCGCTCTCGCGCTCGGCCTCGCAGCCCAGCATCTTGATCGTCGTCGCCGCGCGGACCGTCTCCATCAGGCTCGACTGCTCGTTTGCGGCGGCGATCATGTGCTCTTCGTTGCGCGCGCGCGCGATCGGAAAGACGACCGCGCTCAGCAGGCCATTGATCGCCATGGCGACGACCACCACCAGGGCCATCATCGGCGAGTAGGCAAACAGCAACGCCGCTGCCGCCAGCGCCATCACCCCGTCCAGCAGCGAGGTCACAATGCCCCGCGTCAGCAGGTCCTGGATCGCCGAGGTGGAGTTGATGCGGGAAATGATGTCGCCCACGTGCCGCCGCTCGAAGAACGTCGTTGGCAGACGCAGCAGGTGTCGGATCAGGTTGCCGACCACCTGAAACGCGAACATGTTCCCAAACAGCTGGACGGCCCAGTTGCGAAGAGCGTCGGTCAGGGCCTGCAGCACCACGACCGCGCCAAAGGCCAGGGTCAGGACCAGCAGCAGCGCGGTGTCGCCGTGAGCGATCACCTGGTCGACTGTCAGCTGAATCTGCAGCGGCGCCAGAAAGGCCAGGATTTGCAGGGTTGCGGTCAGGAACAGGATTCGCGCCCCAGCGCCGACCAAGCCGCGCGTTCTGCTCCAGAGCATAGACATCCGCAGCGGCGCCTTAGCCTGGATCTTCTCGAAGTTTGCGCTTGGGAACAGTTCCAGCGCCACGCCGGTAAAGGCCTTGGAGACCTCGGAAAGTGGCAGCCGCCGTTCGCCGTAAGCTGGGTCGTGGATGATCGCCTGCCCGCGGCGAACCTCGCGCAGCACCACGAAATGATTGAGGTTCCAGTGCAGGATGGCCGGGGTCGATAGCGAGGCCAGGCCGTCCAGCTCCAGCCGGACGGCGCGGCTGCTAAGCCCCAGACGGTCGGCGATCGACATCAGGCTTCGCAGATTGGCGCCGGCGCTGGAAATGCTGAACCGCTGGCGCAAGCCATTGAGATCGACGTCGTGACCGTGGAAGCTGGCCACCATGGCCAAGCAGGCCAGGCCGCACTCGGCGACCTCGGAGACCAGCATCACGGGCAGGCGCGAGCGGCCGAAGGGGGAGGGGATCACCGCCTCGGTCAACGACGCCGCCCTACGGCATAGAGCGGATCCAGCACCCAGGCGAGCAGCGGGCGGCGATCCAGGATCACATCGGCCTCCAGCAACATGCCCGCCTGCAGGGGCATGCTTCGCCCATAGGCCTGGACCGTCGCCCGATCCAGGTCGACGCGAGCCCGGAAGACCGGTTCGGAAATCTTGAGGCCTGGCGGCGCCTCCGTGGGGTTCAGCACCGTACGCGAGACCGTGCGGACGATACCGTTCCCGGCCCCGAAGGTCTGGTAGGGGAAGGCTTGGTACATCAGCCGGACTTTCTGGCCGGGCCGGATGAAGCCGGCGGCGCGCGAGGGTATGTAGAGCTCGGCCGCCATCGCCGAACCGGCGGGGGTTAGCACCGCCAAGGTGGCGCCGCCTGCAACGGCTTGGCCTACCTCGACCGGCAGAGCGGCGACGCGGCTGGCCACCGGCGCGGTCACCGCCACCGCGTTGGCCGCCGCCAGGGTCGTGCGTTTCTGCGCGGCCGCGGCCTTCAGTTGTTCGGTGCGCGCCGCCAGGCCCGCCAGCGTCGTGGGCAGGTTGGCGGCCTCGCGTTCGGCCTCGTTGATCTGCCTCTGATACTCGAGGGCCGAGGCGCGCATCTGCGAGAGGTTGTCCGCGGCCGACAGCGCCGTGGAGCGTCGCAGATCGATCGCCGCGTCGGACAGGAACCCCTGGAGCCGAAGCGACTCTGCGCGTCGCACCTGTTCTTGAGCGATGGCCGCCTGCTCTTCACCGATCTTGACGCGGGCTTGAGCCTCGACCAGCCCGCGCCGCAGGTCGGCGATCTTCGTGGCGATTTGAGCGCCACGGTTCTGCGCCTGCCGCTGCTCGGCGTCGACGCCGGCGATCTCGGCGGCGCTCTCGTCCTCCAACGCCGTCATCAACACCGGACCGGCATCACCGCCCGTCAGGTCGGTCGAGCGCTTGATGAGCACGATCGGCGCTCCCGGCCGGACGGCCTGGTCTTCCTTGACCAGCACCTGGGTCACGACGCCGTCGCCGCGCGATGTTACGCGGATCAGGCCAGCATCGGGGACGATCCAGCCCGAGACGGTCTCATACCGGACGAACCGCGCTGCGCTCAGTGCTGCGACCACCGCCAGGATCAAGCCCAGCAAGCCCAGGCACAGCGCATTCAGCGATCGCGGCGTCGTCAAGACGACGTCCCCGGTCAACCGACGGGTCGCGTGCTCGACAGCCTCCTTACGGAAAAGGCCTGCCACTGGCTGTCGTCTCCGTCTGCCTCGCGCTAGCGAGCTGTCTCGAGATGCTGGGACTGGGCCAGCGGGCCAAGCTCATTCAGCCACACCACGCCTTCATTCGCCAATTCAAAGACGAAGGACCAGACCTGGTCGGCGGACATTACGTCCTGGGTCAGCGCCGCCAGGTCTGAGACCCGCTTGCGCGCGCCCTCGGCTAACGCGTCGAGCAGGGGATAGGCCTCGAGGGCGAAATCCCAACGCTTCCCGCCCAGGGCCAGGGCCACGCTGTCGACCTGCCGTTCGAGTACGATGGTGGGCGCCAAGCTGGCGATCTGGACGTCGAAGTCGGTGCGCCGAAAGATCTCGTACTCGATGACGTGGGGCAGGGCATGGTGGGAGCGTGTTGGCAGGCTGGCATAGTGGCGCTGCCAGAACCGATCGACCAGCTGGTGGTCGAGCTGCTGCTCGACGAACGCCAGGAAGCGCGTCTTGAATGCGTTCTGGGCCTGGAGATAGTCGCCGTCCTGCGATGGTCGCGCGAGCTCGGTGCGGAACGCCGGCGCCTCGCAGGCGCGATCGCGCAGAAAGTTCATCAGGTCCAGCCAGGTGCGACCGGTGAAGCCGACCGTCAGGTGGATCGAGCCTGCCCCGGTCGACTTGGCGTGATGCCACCAGCCGCGCGGAATGTAGAGGACGTCGCCAGGCCTGATCGCGCCCTGCCAGGCGATCTCCAGGTCGTCCCGTAGGCGCTCGAACTCGACGTCGTGCGCCGTGGGGTGGGTTCGTGTCGGCTTATAGACTGTCCACTCCTTCTCGCCCTCTGTCTGGATGATGAACACGTCGTGTTCGTCCCAGTGGGTCCGGAAGCATTTGTCGCCAGTCCAGGAGACATAGACGTTGATGCCGATCTGCTCGCCCACCTCGGCGACCAGCGCCTCGGTCAGCAGCCGTGCGGGCGGATAGTATTCCTGGATCTCGTCCAGCAGGATCGAGTAGCCCTCACTCAGCGCCTTGCGCACGGCGGGCGCCGACAATCGGTCCTTGCCGTAGCTGCCCAAGGTGTCGACGAAGGTCCGGCGATCGGCGCGATAGTCCTCGCGCACCAGGCTGATCCGATTGAGATACTTGGCGGAATTGTCGAGCACGCCATTCAGTTCGTTCCAACTGAACAGGCCATTGACGATTTCGGGTGCGACCGCGCCCTTATAGAACCGCTGCCCTCTGACCTCGCGGTCGAAGGTCTTGGCGTCGATGCCGATCAGGTTCTTGAGCATCAGCGGCGCTCCAGGGCCGGGCCGGCGGCGTCGAACCATGTCGTATGCGCGCGTTCGGCCTCCGCGCGCGCCTTGACGAAGTCATTTCCTGAGCGGTTGCCGCGCGAGGTCGTCTCGCCAATTGCGTCGTCGCGGAACTGAGTGTCGAAACACTCCACGGCCTCGCCATTCCAGGTCCAGACGAACGACTGGTTCACGCGCTCAAGGCGTCGGTAACGACCGGGGAGGAGCGATCGTCCGCGAATGAGGCTCGCGGGGCGTTCGCCATCGTCAGTCTGTGAATGGGGTTGCGTCGGAACCACTGGACTACGATCCATTTCTCACCACTCTCAACCGGCATGCCCGCGTGCAGGGCGTCATCGTCGTGAGCGCCGTCCGGGCGCTGGTTCCTGAAGAAGACGCCGTCGCCCGCGAACCCCTTGATCTTCAGCCGCGGGGCGAGAAACGCTGTCTCGCCGCCGCCATAACCTTCGTTCAGATAGACGATCACCGAGACGGTCCGAGGGCCGAAGGCGTCGTCACCGACGCCATCGTCGCCGTAGGAGGCCTCAGCCGCGTCATAGTGGGCCTCGAACAGTCCACCCGGCGGATAGCGCACCACGGTCAGGTTCTCGGCATTGGCCGCCGGCTCGCCGCAAGCTTCGGCGATGCGGCGCGAAAGGCGGTTCATCAGCAGGTCCTGGCGCCAGGGCGAAAAGCCGACATCCTCGGCGATCCGTCCGCCGTGCTGCTGCCCGCGGCGATCATCGCGCGTGCGCACCGTCGCCGGCCGCAGATGCCCCCGCGCCATAGCCATCAAGTAGCGGCATCCGCTCTCGCCGATCAGGCGCTCAGCATAGTGTAGCCTTGGAGCGTCCGACAGTTGCTCGACCCGCGCTGGCGGAGCTAGCAGCAGGGCGTCGGCCTGCGCCTCCACCGCCCGCAGGCGCAGGGCCGCGTCGTCGAGAGGCGATGCGTCGGGGTCTGCCGCCAGGGCGCGCGCGATTGGTTCGCCTAAAGCCGCCGCATGGTTCCAGCATGACCGTGCAAGGTCGGTCAGATCCTGTCCGGCCTCGTCCGCCAGCGCGCCCAGCACCCGCCAGGCCGGGCCGAAATCAGCGTGGGCAGAGGCCAGCAGGCGGTCGAGGGAACCTGATAGGTTGAGTTCGACTCCATAGCCGCTGGCCATGCAGCTAGACTGTGCGAATAACGCTGAACCCTCGAATTGAGATGAGAATAATCCATTGATCTGAGAAAGTGTCGGCGTCGACGAAAGATCATTCCAGATAACGGATTCTTGAAGCATTCGTCTTTGCCAGCCTTGATACGCGTCAAAGATCCGGATTACGCGGCGCGAGGAATTATAAGCTTAACAATATATCCGAAAGCGTCGCCATTCGGCTTCGGAGACAGTCAAGAGCAATTGCGCCTCAGGAATGAGTGAGAGTCAATCACAATTTGTGATTGACTGGTGTGGGGTTTCGTTTCTAGCCTTCCGTGTGGAGGCCTTTCGTCTCCGACCGTGACGACAACGGAGGTTGTTCATGTCATCAAACCCCAAGGATCGGCCCTTCATTCTCCGATCCGAAGCCATCGAGACGACGTCGGAAGATCGCAGCCGCCGCGCCGCGATCATCTCCGAACTGACGGATGCGGATCTCGACCGCGTGGCCGGCGGGACTAACCGCCCGGACTATGCGCCTGAGTGGGATCCCGATCGCGGCAAGGACACCAGCAGCGGTCAAGACTCCTGAGAAAACACGAGGGTCGGGCCTCCCCGACCCTCACCTCGGTCTCATTCGGACTGGATCGCATGCGCCAAACAGAACCCTACGCGCTCATTATGGGCGGATCCGACGATGGCCAGCTGATGGCGGTGCTCAGCGCGTTGAAGGCGCGCGGCGCGCCCTATGTCTTCCTCGATCACTGCGCCAGCCAGGACATAGGGTTTGATGTCCGCGAGGACGGCCGTCTACGGCTCTGGTTTGACGGCGAGGAGTTGCCGCGCCCTAGCGTGGTTTGGACACGCGTCAAGATCAACGCCTTGGTGAGCGTGTGGACTCCCGAAACAGTCGATGAGTTTATCCGCCGCTCGGAGTGGCGCGGCTTCATGTCGACCATTTCCGCCGCCCTCAACGATGTCGGCATTTACACGCTGAGCGCGGTGGCCGAGAGCGGCAGCCGCATACGACAGATGCAGATCGCCGCCAGATGCGGCTTCGTGATCCCAGAGTCGAACTGGTTTGTCGGCAAGGCCCAAGCGACGCGGTTTGCCGATCGTCATGCTCGGATCGTGGCCAAGCCGATCGCCGTGCGCAACGTCCCGAAGTTGGAAGGTCAGATAGACAGTTACCGCGTTCTCTTCACCATGGGCGTCGAAGGCGCGGAAGTTCCTGCGATCCCGGACACCGAGTTTGAGGCAGCGCCGACGCTTTTCCAGGAAAGGCTGCCGCGCGGGGTAGAGCACCGCGTTATTGCCTTTCGCGGCCGGGCCTTCAGCTACGCGATCAAGGGGCGCCTGGAGGACAAACTCCGTCCTGACGAGCGTATTCTTTACGGCGGCGAAGCGCGCGGGCGGAAAATCTATGGCGCCCAGTACAGCTATGTTGAAACCCCGCCGTTTGTCGTTGAGGCCACTTCGCGCTTTCTCGCCGAGAGCGGATTGCAATATGGCGCCTTCGACTTGATTGAAGACGAAGGCCGCTGGTCGTTTATCGAATGTAACCCCGAGGGGCAGTGGTACGCCGCGTCGTTCTTCAACATGAATGAGGTCGCGGGCCATTTCGCCGACGTGATCGCCGCGCGCCTCACAGAAGCGGCCACAGGCGGCGATCTGGAGCCCTTGGGGCGCATGGCGGATTCCACGCCTTAAGGTTTCCGGAGCAGGGCATGAGCTTACGCCGCTTTGGAGAGCGAGTTTGTTTTTGGCTGGCGCTGCTGGTGTTCTCCGGAGCGGTCGGTGTCGCGCCCGCCTTGGCGGCGGCGGATATCGTCGCCAAGGCGACAGCTGAAATCGCCCAGATACAGGCCGATCAGGCCTTGATCAGCGAACTTGCCGGCATGGGTGCGGTCGACCGTGAGATGCGCGAGCGTTTCATCGCCCTGCGTAAAGTGGCCAGTGAGCCCGAGCGCGTGCAACTCGACCTGATTTGGAAGGCCAAGTACGCCCCCATTGATCGGGCTCATGCCGACCGCCTGAAGGCCTTGATCGGCGATGGACCCTGGTTCAGCCGCAACCAGATCGGACCCATCGCCGAACGGGCGGCCGTATCGATCGTCAACCACTCCAACGATCTGACGTTCCAGAAGCAAATGCTGGCCAAGATGGAGCCGCTCGCGGGTGTCGAAACGCCGAACGGCTACGCCAATCTCTATGACCGTGTCGCCGTGCAGGAAGGGCGCCCGCAACGCTACGCCACGCAAGCAGCCCAGTGCGTTTCGGGGACGAGTACGCCCCCGGCGAACCTGGAGGATCCGGCTAAAGTCGATGCTCGTCGAAGGCAAGTGGGTCTGGAGCCTTTGAGCGAGTATCTGGCCAATCTCGACAAGACTTATGGTCCTTGCACGGGCGTTGGAAGGTAGGCCTTCTCGCCAAACACCCGCTTCTTCTCAGCCCAAAAAAGGAGGTTGTTCATGTCATCAAACCCGAAGGATCGGCCTTTCATTCTCCGGTCTGAAGCTCTTGAAACCACACCCGAAGATCGCAGCCGCCGCGCCGAGATTATCTCCGAACTGACAGATGCGGATCTCGACCGCGTGGCCGGCGGAACTAATCGGCCGGACTTCGGGTCTGACTGGGAGCCAGACAGGCCCGCGGACGCTTACACCGACTCCTGAACGTCATGAGAGGTGGCGCCCCTCAATGCGCTGACCTGCGAGATGATCGCCAACCCGAGTGCATGCCAACCGCTACTCGGACATGGGAAGCTCGAGAGCGCCGCTCGGCATCTTGGCATTGACGCGGACGACGCTCTCGAGATGTCCGAGCAGATCGATCTCTAAGGCGCTAGGGCGCCAGTTCAGTCGGGGCGAGAGTTAAGCGCCCCTCCGATGAACGCCGCATGCCTGGAGGCGCGCCAATGTAGCAAGTGGCGCTGCCCTGCCTTCTAGCGCCGGGGAGATCCCAGGCGCGGTGGCTTCACAGCTGCTTGCTATCGGCCGCTTGGCTGGCTGGCATAGTGCCCGAAGACCCAAGCTGGCTGCGAGGGCGACCAACCGAACGTCCAATCCTTGGAAGCAAGCTAATGTCCGCTGATGGCGCGTCTCGGCCGGCGACAGGCGTTCGGTTAAGGCTAGTAACGCCGAAAGTATAGTTGCCGTGTGAGCGCAGAAGACGAGCGAGCATGGGGCTATGTTAGAGCCTGATCATGGCGACGCTAGGTGTGGTCGAGTTCGTTGGGCAGAAAATCCAAACCTGGAGTCCTAGGCCTTGGCGTTTAGCTCGGCGACCACCCTGGCGTGGCCCGCCTGGGCGCCTTGCCAGCTATCGTACAGATACGTTTCCGTGAGCTCCCCATTCTCAAACACCGCCGTCTCGAAGACCACGGGCTGATCAAAATCTGGCCGGTCGGGCACGTCCAGGTCCTGGTCCATGCCGGAGAATACGGTCGAGACCCTGAACCGGCCGCCGATATTGGTTTGGGCGACGATGCGGCTGCCGTCGGCCAGTGAGGCTCTCATCCAGGCCTCCCAGGCTGCGGCGTTGGGCTCGGGGACCGGCGTGGTGCCGTGAAGGATGTAGGTCCAAGTCTCGGGCATGGTCACTCCTTAAGCGCCAACCTAGCAGAAAGTCTGAGTGCGGCGAGTCCTGGTACCGGGATGAGGACGTCTCAAGCGGCCCTGGATCTTCGCTAGACGAAGCGGGTGTCTGGTCGGCGGTTTCGGCGGTCATGATTCCAAGTTGGAGGCTGTGACATCCAGGAGCCGCGCCCCGCCCGTAACGGGTAGGCTGTGCGAATTTTTGGGTGCGCGCGCTACCTCGAATGTCTAGTTCCTGGAGGAGCGGCAAGGACAGCTCGTGGCGCGATGTCGCCAGTACCGCGCCGCGAGCGGCTCGCTGTTCTCGAGGGCGGCCCGACCGTGCCGTTTCGCCGACCCGCTGGGCGCGGCGCACAAGCCACGAGCAAGCGGTCGTACTGTTCCTCATTTAAGGTCTGTCGAGATTCGCGCCGTGCATTTTGCCAAGGCGGAGATTGTCCTTGGCGGGCCTAGGTTCGGCGCGCATGGTGCTTTGAGGCGCCATCCGAAGGGCCCCGTTGATCGGGAGGCATCAGCATGGCGATCGATAGTCTCTCCGAACTCGAACGCGACGCCTTGACGGAGCTTGTCAATATTGCCGTCAGCGGCGCGGCGACGCGACTGCGGGCCATGATCGGCTCGGAAGTGTCTCTGAAGGTCCCGGTCGTCGAGGTCCACGAAGCTGAAGACGCCGCGCGGGCGCTTGTTAGTTTCAACGGCGAGACGCTGACGGCCGTGCGCCAGGCATTTTCCGGGCGACTGAACGGTCAGACGATGTTGCTGTTCGGTCCTGAGGACGGCCATACGCTGGCGCGGGCTGTCCTGGGCGAAGGCTATTCCGAAGAGGATTATGCGGACCTGCAGGACGATACGCTGGGCGAGATCGGCAACGTCCTGCTTCTGGGGCTTTTGGCCACCATCGGCTCGATGTTGAACTTAACCTTCAAGGTGGCCATACCGACCGTCTCGATCCTGGTGGCGGACGAACTGTTTCCCGCCGAAGACGGCCGCGTGGTCCTGCTGATCCATGTCGACTTCAGCGTCCGCCAGATCAATACGCGCGGCTATTTCGCGCTGGTCCTGGGGCTGGGCAGCTTTGAAGCCTTGCACGAGATCATCCGTGCATTTCTGTGCGACCTTTTCGAGACCGCCCCAGCCTAGCGAGCGCTCCGTTAAGCCTGGTATTCGCGAACGTATCGCAAGTCCTGCCGAAGGCGGAACGACCGCCTAAGCGCCCCGTTGCTTGTCTCGACAGTCTCCCTGGCTGTTCATGGAGACTAACACGATGGCTGACGCCCCCAAACTCGACGCCGTGGCCCTGCTGAAGGCCGATCACCGCAAGGTCGAAGATCTTTTCGCCAAATTCGAAGCCGCCACCGGCGACGGCAAGAAGAAGGCCCTGGCCGAGCAGATCTGCATGGAGTTGACCGTCCACACCAAGATCGAGGAGGACATCTTCTACCCGGCCTGCGAGGGCAAGGTGGAGGCGGACCTGCTGAAGGAAGCCTATGTTGAGCACGACGGCGCCAAGGTGCTGATCGCCGAGATCGAAGCGGGCGGCCCGAACGACGAATTCTACGACGCCAAGATCAAGGTGCTCTCGGAAATGATCGAGCACCACGTCAAGGAAGAAGAACAGCGCGTCGAAGGCATGTTCAGCCAAGCCCGCAAGGCCGGCCTCGACATGGATGCCCTGGGCGAGCAGATGGCGGCCGAGAAGGCCGAGTTGGTCGCCAGCTACAAGGCCGGCGGTCTACCGGTCCCCGAGACGCCGACCCTGCAAGGCACGGTGCTCGCGGCCCACTGATGGACAAGCTGTTCGCGAAGTTCGCGAACGCCACGGCGAAGGCGACGGGTAGCCCCGTCGCCTTTTTGCTGTGCGTCGCATCCGTGCTGATCTGGGCCGTTACCGGGCCGATCTTCAAGTTCTCCGAGACTTGGCAGCTGGTGATCAACACCGGCACGACCATCGTCACTTTCCTGATGGTGTTTCTGATCCAGAACACCCAGAACCGTGACGGCGTCGCCCTCCAGACCAAGCTCGACGAACTGATCCGCGCCTCCGACGCTGAGGACGAGTTCATGGGCATCGAGAAGCTGACCGACAAGGAGCTCGCCGCCCTGCACCTGCGCTGTGAACGCGCCGCCGAGCGCAGCACCAGGGTCGCCGACAAGGCCAAGGCTGAACGCGCGGCGCGCGCCACGGTCGCGCCATGAGCGGGTCCGAAAAGGATGGGAGCGGCGTCAACCGCTCCGACCACGTCGCCGAGTCCGTCGAAGCGGTCGCCAGCTTTCACCGCGAGCACTATCGCAGCGCCACCGGCCTGCAGCGCGCGATCGACGCCGTTACTGATCGTCTGGGCCGCCCGGCGGCGGTGATCGTTCTTCTCATTGTGGTCTGCGCCTGGGCGGGTCTGGCGGCCTGGCGCGGCGGCGGACAGGTCGATCAGCCGTCCTTCGCCTGGCTGGAGTTGGCGGCAACGGTCGCGGCCCTGCTGGTCGCTTTCTTGATCCTTGTCACTCAGCGGCGCGAGGACCTGCTGGCCGATCGCCGCGCCCAGCTCACCCTGGAACTGGCGCTGCTGGCCGATAAGAAGAACGCCAAGATCATCGAGCTTCTGGAAGCGCTGCGCCGCGACGAACCCAGTCTGGCTAATCGCTTCGATCCGGAGTCCGAGGATATGGCCAAGCCGACGGACGCGGCCGCTGTGGCCGCCTCGATCGAGGCCAATGCCAGCGACCCGCGCCGAGCCTAATTGGCGTAGCCCTCAATTCAGGCCAGGCGCAGGGCGACCGACGTGACCGTGTCGACCATCTCGTCGAGCCTGTAGGGCTTGGCCATGAAGCGACCATCGTCCGGAACCGGAGCCTGCAAGGCCTGTCCCGAAGTTACGACGAGCTGGATGCAGGGCCAGAGCTCATGGACGAGCGCGGCCAGTTCCAGGCCGTCGAACGCTCCAGGCATGTTGACGTCGGTGAACAGCACGCCCACGTCGGCCCGCGACTTGAGGATATCCAGGGCCTCCTGGGCGCAATTGGCCTGGATAACCTGGAAGCCGGCGTCTTCAAGACTCTGGCACGCCACCATCCGAACAACGGGCTCGTCGTCGACCAGCAAAACGAGGGTGTGATTGGGATGGGTCATGGGACGGCAACTGGTGGCAGGTCGCAAGGTTCCCAAGGGAATCGTTCCGCAAGAATTTGAATTTATTAATAAAGATTGGGCTTCGCTAAGGTTGGAACCATGTGGTGGTCGAGGGTTTCCCTTCCCACCTCTGGGAGATCCAAGACATGTTGAGACCGATTATGGGCGTCGCGCTGGCCGCGATGCTGCTGGCCGCGTGCGGCCAGAAGAACGCCGACCGTGATAAGGTCGAAGGGCCGGCCGTGTCGGCCGCCGCCGCGCCGACCAATGTCGCCGTCGACACCAAGCCCACCACCGGCGAGAGCGGCCCGACGCCGGGCGCCAGCTCCTACACCGCTGACCAGGCGCGGATGGCGATCGAGAAGGCCGGCTACACCGAGCTTGGCCCGCTGAACCAGAACGCCAATGGCCTTTGGCAGGGCGAGGCCATGAAGGACGGCAAGAAGGTCAGCGTGTCGATCGACTACAAGGGCGCGATCACCGCGCTCTAGGTCTCGACGCGTCGCCGTCTCCAAATCACATCACACCTAGGACGCCTATCATGAGCAAGACGATCACCCGGCTGTTCGATAGCCATACCCAAGCCCTCGACGCGATCTCCGATCTGGAAGCGCGCGGCATCGACCACGACAAGATCAGTCTGGTCTCCAACAATGCCGACAAGTGGCACGACGGCCATAAGCACACCGATGGCGACAACGACACGGCCGATGGCGCGGGCAAGGGCGCAGCCACTGGCGGCCTGTTCGGCGGCGGCGCGGGCCTGCTGGCCGGCCTCGGCATGCTGGCGATTCCAGGTCTTGGCCCGGTCGTGGCGGCCGGCTGGCTGGCGGCCACCGCCGTGGGCGCGGCGGTCGGCGCCGTCGCCGGCGCGGCCACCGGCGGCCTCCTGGGCGCGCTGAAGGACGCGGGTCACAGCGACGACGAAGCCAATGTCTATTCTGAAGGCGTTCGTCGCGGCGGCAGCCTCGTTAGCGTCAAGGCGCATGACGACGAGATCGCCACGGTCGAAAGCATCCTGAGCGATCGCCGCGGCGTGGATGCGGCGATGCGCGGCGACGCCTACCGCCAGACCGGTTGGACGGGCTTCGATCCGGCCGCCACGCCCTACAGCACGGACGATATCGGCCGCGAGCGGGCGCTGTATGGCGAGTCGCGCTCGTTCTCGCCGACCGACGATGTCGCCGTCGATGACGACACGCGTCGCGCCGAGCGTCCGGCGACGGACCCGATCCGCCCAGGTTACTGATCGAAATGCGCCGCCTCCCGGAGTTCTGGGAGCGGCGCGAAAGACGTGATCAAGCGTGATGCCACGTTTGCTGCATCGCAGCATTATACTGCGATGCAGCATTTGGCTGCGCTGATCAGGATGACGGCATGCCGGGCCTAGGTGACACGACCGCGATGCTGGCGCGGCTGCGCAAGACATCGTCCTTCTCGTCAGGATCCGGCGGAGCTCTAGAACGGACGGAGTCCTTCGGGCCCAATCCTGGCCAGCTGAATCTGCTGAGCTATCGGCCCGCGCGGCTGCTCCCGGGCGCGCCCCTGGTGGTGGTCCTGCACGGCTGCACACAGGCGGCCGAGACCTACGCCGTCAATGCCGGCTGGCTTACGCTGGCCGACCGTTTCGGCTTCATGGTCCTGGCCGCCGAGCAGCTCGCGTCCAATAACCCCAATCGCTGCTTCAACTGGTTCTCGCCGGGCGACGTTCGTCGGGGAGAGGGCGAGGCCGCATCGATCGCGTCCATGGTGGCGCATCTGGTCGCGGCCCATGATCTCAACGCGGACCAAGTCTTCATCACCGGCCTGTCGGCGGGCGGCGCGATGACCGCGGCCATGTTGGCGACCTATCCAGACGTCTTCGCGGGCGGCGCGGTGATCGGCGGCTTGCCCTATGGCGTCGCGCGCAATGTCCAGGATGCGTTGCGGGTGATGAGCCGCGCCGACGGCCGCGCGGCCGGGGAGTTGGGCGCTCTGGTCCCCAGGCCGCAAGGGAAGGGGCGTCCCCCGCGCCTGTCCATCTGGCATGGCGAGGCCGACTTCACCGTTCAGTCGGGAAATGCGCATGACCTGGCCCAGCAATGGAGCGCCGTCCATGGCTTGTCTTCGGCCCCGCATCGCGTCGAGCCTCATGCCTTCGGGACACGCTCGGTCTGGCGATCGGCGGTGGGAGAACCACTGGTCGAAATGAATCTCGTACGGGGCCTGGGCCATGGAACGCCGCTGTCGACCAAGGGCGAGGACCCGCTTGGCAAGGTGGCGCCGTTCATGTTGGAAGCGGGTGTCTCCTCGTCGCTCGAGATTATCAGGTTCTGGGGGATCGATACGGCAATCAAACGGGCGGCGTCAGTTCAACCTGCCGCGGAAGCCGTGGCGATGCCGACCGTATCGGGGGATTCGGAAGGTGGTCACCTGGGCCAAGTGGTTATGGACGCGGTCAGCGCGGTCGCGCCCGGTGTTCAGGAGACCATCGCCAAGGCGCTACGGGCCGCTGGCCTGCTGAAATAGAACGGAAGGACAAAATTCCGCCGTGCCCCGCCGTAAGGGGTCACCTCGCTAACGCCAGTAGGAGACGCTCCACCAGCAGGCGACGCGCGTCTCCGTCTTCGGTGGGAGCGGCGATCAGCAGCCGGTTGTCCTCCAGCCGAGCTTGCGGAGCGACGCGCGCCGTTCGGCCGAGCGCGAGGGCAGTTTCGGCCGGGTCGAGGGTCAGGGCCAGACCTTTGGGCCCCGCACTGACCTGGCGGACATTGGCGGCGCGCGCCAGGATCTGCAGACGCGTCAAGCCCAGCAGGTTCACGGTCGCCGGTGGCACGGCGCCGAAGCGGTCCTCCAGCTCCTCCTCGAAGGCGTCGATCTCGGCCAGACCCTCCAGCCGAGCCAACCGTGCATAGAGGTTGATCCGCGTGACCGGGTCGGGGACGTAGTCCAGCGGGATCGCGCCGGCTTCGCCTAGGTTCAGCACGGGCGTCCATTCGGCGGCCTTGGCTTCGCCGCGCGCCACGCGCACCGCGCGTTCGAGCAGGCGCTGATAGAGCGCCGCCCCGATCATCCGGATGTGGCCGGCCTGGTCTTCCCCGACCAGATCGCCGCCGCCGCGCAGGTCGAGGTCCCGCGCGCTGATCGCTAGGCCGGAGCCCAGCCGATCGAAGGCTTCAAGCGTCGAGAGTCGCGCCCGCGTGGCCTCGGACATATCGTCGTGGGGATCGGCCAGCAGATAGGCGATGCCCTGGACGCGCCCACGCCCGACCCGACCCCGCAGCTGGTGCAGTTGCGACAGGCCGAACCGATCGGGACGCCAGACGAACATGGTGTTGGCGCGCGGTACGTCGAGACCGCTCTCGATGATGTTGGTAGCCAACAGGACATCGCCTTGGCCGTCGGCGAAGCCGACCATCACCGCGTCAGCGTCCTCGGCCGAAAGGCCTCCGTGGGCGACGAGCACGGAGAGCTCGGGCGCCAGTTGGGCCAATCGCTCGGTCAACGGTTCGATGTCCTCAATGCGCGGAACGACGAAGAAGCTCTGGCCGCTGCGCCGCTTCTCGCGCAGCAGGGCAGTGCGCAGGCTGGCCGGATCGAACGGGGCTAGGAAGGTGCGTATCGGCCGACGGCGCGCCGGCGGGCTGGCGATCAGGCTGACGTCCTGAATCCCGACCATCGCCGCCTGCAGAGTGCGCGGGATCGGCGTGGCGGTTAGGGTCAGCAGGTGGCCGTCCCTCGCCAAGTCGCGCAGCTGCGCCTTCAGCGCGGCGCCGAACTTCTGCTCCTCGTCGATGATCATCAGGCCCAGATTGTCGAAGGCCACATCCTTCCCAGCCAGGGCTTGAGTGCCGATCACCACCCCGATCTCGCCTCTGTCCAAGCCATGTTTGACAGCGCGGGCCTCGGCCGGGGTTACCAGGCGCGACAGATGGGCGACGCCGATGCCCGTACCGGCGAAGCGGCGGCGGAAGGTCTCGAAATGCTGCCGCGCCAGCACCGTGGTCGGCGCGGCGATGGCGACCTGGCGTCCGCCCAACGCCACGGCCGCTGCGGCGCGCAGAGCCACCTCCGTCTTGCCGAAGCCGACGTCGCCGCAGATCAACCGATCCATCGGCCGCCCAGAGGCCAGATCGGCCAGCACGGCCTCGATGGCGGCGGACTGATCGGGCGTCTCCGGATAGGCGAAGCGCGCCGCGAACTTGGCGTAGGCCGCCTTGGGGGGAACGATCGGCTCGCACGTGCGCGCCTCGCGGGCCTTGGCCAGGGCGACCAGCTGCAGCGCGGCCTCGTCGACCTGGCGGCTGACCTCGGCTCGGCGCTTTGTCCAGCCGTCGCCGGTCAGACGGTCCAGGGTGACGGCGGTGTCCTCGGCGCCATAGCGCCAGATGCGTCCAATCTCCTCGACGGGCGCGAGAACGCTGGCCCCGCCATAGTATTCCAGCTGCAGGGTGTCGCGCTCCAGGCCGTCGATCGCCACGCTCTTGAGGTCGCGCAGAACGCCGACCCCGTGGTCCTCGTGCAGGATGACGTCGCCTATCCGCAGGTCGGGCTCGGCCAGCAGGTCCGAGGCGCTGGTCGCGCTGCGGGCGGCGATGCGGCCGCCAACCACGTCACTGGCGGCGATCACCGCCAAGCCCGCTGCGGCGTCGACGAAGCCGGTGTCCAGATCGAGCTGCAGGCTGACCACCTCGCCAAGATCGCAGGCCAGGGCGGCGGCCCAGTCGGCGACCGGCGTGGGCTTGAGGTCGAGGCCCCGCGCCAGGGCCTTGGCCAGCGGCCGCTGCTCGTGCTTGAGGCCGGTCAGCACCACGCGCCGATGCGCTTGGCGCTGCGCCTCGACCAGATCGCAGAACGCCCGACCCGGATTGCGCTGGGTCGCCAGGTTGGGGATGGAGGTGACGTCGTCGAGGTCGAGGACTCGAGGCGTCCAACTGGCCAGTCCATCCGCCAGCGCTTCGCCGAACAGGTAGAGGCCAGCGGGGGCGGGCGGCGTCTGGCCATCGATCCCGCCAAGGCTTTGCCGCGCCTCGAACGCCTCGACGATGTGCAGTTCGACGTCGGCGAGGCGAGCAGGGGTCTTGTTGTCCTGCGAGACGCGCGCCTTGGGCAGGATGTCGAACAGGGTTTCAAGCGCGCCGTAGCGGTCGGCCATGGCATGCTCCAGGCCCTGCGAGCGCGGCGGCGAAGCCTCGTCGCCCTCCTGCGCCTCGTCGATCCACTCGCTGGCGGGGCCCAGCAGCAGGGCCTCGGCTTGGCCTTCGGAGCGCTGGGTGAGCGGGTCGTAGAGACGGATCTCGTTAATCGCTCCAGTCTTGTCCAGCACGATGCGCACTGGACGGGCCGCATCGGCCGGAAAGATATCGGTGACCTCGCCAAGGAAGGCGATTTCGCCGGGCTCGTCGATGCGGTCGTCCACGACATAGCCCGTGCAGGCGGCGAACCGCGCCAGGGCCTGGAGATCGAGGGGCGCGCCGCGCTCCAGTGTCATGAACGCCGTGTCCAGGATCGTCCGGGGCGGAAGCTTCTGGACCAGCGCTTCGGGCGAGGTGACGACGATGCGTGGGACGCTGGCCTTGGCGGCCAGGGCGCGCAAGGTCCGCATCCGCCGTCCCATGAGGTCGCGCGAGGGGGAGGCGCGATCATAGGGCAGGCAATCCCACGGCGGCAGGACCAGGACCTCAAAGTCGTTGGTCAGGCCGGCCAGCGCTCGGCCGATCTCCTCGGCCCGGCGCTCGCTGGAGGCGATGTGAATGCTGACGCCACGCCCGACACTGGCGGCCAAGGCGACAGCGACCGCCGCGGCCGGAGCCTGTGCCCCGGCGTTGGCGCGAGGACGTTCGGGCCGCGCGCCGGGGGTGAGAATATCGCCGATCGGCGGTTCGACGTCTTCGGTCGTGGGCATGAAGTCCTTCCCCCGCGCGAACCTCAGAATGGCCGCGCAGGGAGCAAACACCGCGCGTTCCAGGTCGTTGCACTGCGGTTTGGCGTACATTTGTTCCGTGGAGTCGCCGACACAGGAACGTGGCCGTGCGCGCGCCGTTGTCGTCTTCCGCGCGTCTCGTTCAGGGAGGGCGTCAGGGGATCGATCATGGGGCAATCGCAACCGGGCAAGGCCAGCAAGGCGCCGCGCCCCTCCGAACGCGGGCCCGTTCTCACGCGCATGCGCAATCTGAAGATGGCGCGTTCTGCCCACGCTTATGTGCGCGGCAGCACCGTCAAGTTCTACGAGTGGCTGGAGGCGAGCGGCGGAAAGCTGCCCAGTGGTCCGCCGATCTGGATCTGCGGCGACTGTCATATTGGCAATATGGGCCCGCTGGCCGACGCCAAGGGCCGCGTCGACATCCAGATCCGCGATCTGGACCAGACCGTGATCGGTAATCCGGCCCACGACCTGATCCGCCTGGGTCTGTCCCTGGCCTCGGCGGCGCGCGGCTCGGACCTGCCCGGCGTGATCACCGCCCGCATGCTCGAAGGCCTGATCGAAGGTTACGAGGACGCCTTGGCCGAGGACTTCGACGCCAAGTCGCGCCATCCGCCGATGATCGGCGCGGTCCTGGGCGAGGCGTCCAACCGGACCTGGAAGCATCTGGCGGCCGAGCGCCTCAACGGCAGTCGGCCCGAAATCCCGATCGGCAAACGCTTTTGGCCCGTGAACCGCAGCGAGCGGCGAGAGCTTGAAACCTTGTGTCTCAGCCAGCCGATCCGCGACTTGGTGATGGCCCTGAAGTCGCGCGATCGCAAGGCCGAGATCCGTCTCCTCGACGCCGCCTATTGGATGAAGGGCTGCAGCTCCCTGGGGCGTTTGCGCTACGCTGTCCTACTCGAGGTCGACGGCGGCGACGGCGCGCCCGACATCTGCTTCCTGGACCTGAAGGAGGCGGTGAAGGCCGCCGCGCCGCGTGATCCCAAGGCCGACATGCCGCGCGATAATGCCGAGCGCATCGTCGCCGGCGCGCTGGCGCTGTCACCGAACCTGGGCGAGCGCATGGCCGCCTGTCGCTTGCTGGGCAAGTCGGTAATCGTCCGCGAGCTAATGCCGCAAGACATGAAGATCGAGCTGGTCGGCCTGACGCCGGACGAGGCGATGGCCGCGGCCCAGTCCCTGGCGCGCGTGGTCGGTGACGCGCACGGCCGGCAGATGGATGAGAAGACCCGCCTGACCTGGGGGGCCGAACTGGCCCGCAATCGCTCGGGCCTGCTCGACGCGCCGTCCTGGCTATGGTCCAGCGTCGTGGAGCTGACGGCGGCGCACGAGGCGGCCTACCTCGAACACTGCCGCCGCCATGCTCTGGGTCTGGATCTCTAGGATAAGGCGACGCCGGTTCACTGCCTGGCTCAGCGGGCCTTGGACGGTGAGCGCCCCGTCTTCGTCCGCCGAGGTTCGTTTCCGGCCCAGACGGGCGCGAAGAGCTTGCAGAGCGGAGCCATCAAGGCCGCCACAACCAGCAAGCCGGCTGAGAGTTCGAAGAGCCAGATCATTAGGTTTTCCAAAAGGCGCCAGGCAAAGGGCGCGTTGACGGCGACGCCGTGGGAAATCGGCGAGCGTCCGGAGGCGGAGATCATAGGTATCGAGGTCGCAAGCGCGCGACGTCCGCCACGCGCTTGCGATCGTGCAGGGTCAATAGATGTCGCGGACGTCGACCCTGAGGCTTTTGCTCAACCCGTCGAGCCTGGCCATGATGATCGCCTGTCCCTTGGGGCCGAGATAACCCTGGCGGGTGCGCAAAGATTGCTCCTGGCGCTCGATGGCGACGAGCGTGCGTCTGGCTTGGCTGACCTCCGCCCGGCTCAAGCGGCCGTTCTGCGCGCCGCGATCGATCCGTTCGGCAAGCTGCGCCTGGCGTTCGTCGATGCTGGGCGCGCCTTGTCCCTTGCGTTCGGGGCCTTGGGGCATGTTGGCGTGTTGCGCCCGCGCCTCCGTGGCGAACCATTGGCCGCGCGCGTCATAATAACCGACTGCCTCGCCACGGACCCAGCGGCCCTTGTCATAATAACCCGGCTGAGGATCGGCGATCCAGGCGCCGTTGGCGTCGCGACGTCCGCTGGCCTGGCCCTCCATCCAGTGGCCGTCGGCGTCGTAACGGCCCGTGGCAGGGCCCGATATCCACTGCCCGGACCGGTCGTAATAGCCTGACGCGGCGGTGATCCAGCGTCCGTCCTGGGCATAGTAGCCGCCGGCCGAAGCCGGGACCCAGACGTTGTTGGCATAGTAGCCGCTCGCCGAGGCGTCCGTGTTGGCCTGCACCCAGCGTCCGTCGCGCCCGTAGTAGCCGCGCGGCGCGCCGTCGACCCAGCCGCCATCGCGGTTGAAGTAGCCGGTGGCGTCGCCTCGGGCGACGGTGTTGGCGTGCCAGGCGCCTTGGTTGTCATAGAAGCCGTAGGCGCGAGCGCAGTCTTGCTTGCCCTTCGTCGCCTGATTGCCGATCAGGGCGCCAGCGACGCCGCCAACGACCGCGCCTTCATTGCGATTGCCATGACCAGCGATAGCGCTGCCTGCGAGGGCGCCGATACCCGCGCCAGCGAGGGCGCCGACAACGCGGGCGCCTTGCCGCTGCTCGCAGGTCTGTTGCGCGAGCGCGAGGGTGGGGATCAGGGCCGCGGCGCAGACGCCGGCGACCAGGGTTTGAATTCGCATTTTGTGGGGGTTCCTAGGGAAGAGGCGTACTCTTTCCAGAAGGGATATATAGTCTGCTTCATTTATATATTCAAGAATTAAAGAAAGTAATTATGCGTGGAACCAAAATGAAGTTATGAATTGTGAAGAATCTGAAATTCTAAAGCGATGTAAATTCAGATATTTGATTCTGCCTTTACCCGAAGGATCTCGGATCCTGCGGGGTGATGTCCCATCCCTGAGCATTCCGCTCCGCAAGGCCGAGGTCGGTTAAGGCCCGAGCGCTGGAGATGTTGATATACGGGACCTCTTTGCCCTGGCGCTTGCGCTCCAGGTTCTCAAGGGCGTTTCGTTGAGCGTCGGTCAGGTTCATATGCAAGCAACGCGTAGCAGACCGCAAAGGCCCAGATTTACACAGGCATCGTCACTGGAAAGCCTGGCTTGCCGTCAGCGCAGCATGGGCTTGATGGCCGCCAGGTCATTGCGCAGGGTGGTGGCGGCGACGCCGGCCTCGCCCATGGCGTGGCTGATCTGGTCCAGGCCCAGCACCACGTCGCCAGCGGCGTAGAGGCCGGGGATGCTGGTGCGCTGATGAGCGTCGACCTTGATGCAGCCGTCCTCGGTGACCGCCGCGCCCAGGGCCCGCGCAAGGTTGGAATGGACGTCCGATCCCAGCGACGGATAGACGGCGTCGAAGCGCAGACGTCCCGCCGTGCAGGTCACAACAAGACCGTCGCTCTCAAGGTGGAAGTCACACACCGGGCCGGCGAAGCGTTTGACGCCAAGGGTGTCGAGACGCGCGCGGGCAGCCTCGTCCAGCCCATCTTCGCCGGTCAAACCGATCAAGCTGACGTCGGCGGTGTAGCTGCGCAAGAACTCGGCCTCCCGAGCCGCTCGTGGACCACGGCCGACAACCGCTACAACCTGGTCGGTGACTTCGTAGCCGTCGCAGACGGGGCAGTAACGCAGGCGGCCTTGCCGGAGCGCCTCGGCATGAAGGTCGTTGTTCATGAACGGCCGGCGGTTGGTCACGCCGGTGGCTAGCAGGACCGTGCGGGCCGAGATTTCGCGATCGGCCAGGGTGGCGAAAAAGCCATCGGCGCCGCGCCTAAGATCGGTGACGCGTCCGGCGATCAGCTCGGTTCCGTACAGGACAGCCTGTTCGCGCATCCGCTCCAGCAGCGCCACGCCGGAGATCCCTTCGGGAAATCCGGCGTGGTTGCGGGTGAGCGGGATCTGCGCTGCGCGACTGTCGCCGGCGTCGACCACTTGCACGGACAGGTGGAAGCGCGCGGCGTAGATCGCGGCGGTCAGGCCGGCAGGCCCGCCGCCGATGATCAGGCAATCGATCATGCCGGCCAGGATGACCGCCTAGTCTTTCAGGCTGGCCGGAACATGGCCGCCGTTCTCGGCCAGCTTGGCCCAGACCGCCTTTTGCAGGGCGATGTTCTGCTCGGCGCTGCCGTCGGCGCCGACATGGACGCCAAGCTCCTGGCCCAGCTCCGTGCGCGCCTGGAGACTGGAGTCCAAGTCCAGCAGCTTCAGCAGGTCGACGATCGAGGTGCGCCAGTTGCCGCCACCGCCCTTCTGCGCCGCCAGGTCAGTCAGAACGGCCTCGACGTCGACGGGCGCAGAGGGCGCCGGAGTGGACGAAGGCGCTGCTGGGGTGGTCGCAGCGGGCGCGGCCTGAGGCGCTGGGTGCGGCGCTTCCGAGGCCGGGTTGCGGTGGAAGATCTTGTTCAGGATGCTGCTGAAGATGCTCATGTAAATCCTACTGTAGGTCTCACGCGAGGCGTGCGATGTCGGGCTAATCCGCCCGGCTGGGCTTCGTTCCGAGGTGTCGTTAGGCCGCCGCCGCCAGCGGCTTGGGCGGCGGACGCACCAGGGGCTCGCGCGCCCAAACGCGGCCGGCCGAAGCCGCGGCGATGAAGTCGTCGAGGCTGGCGTCGGGCAAGGCGATCAGGCCCGCGTCGTCATCGGGTCCGACATCGATGATCCCGCCGGCCGCGAACAGCGGCGCGGCCGAGGGCAGGTAGGCAATGACCTTCAGGTGGCCGTAGGCGTCGCGCAGGAAGTTGACCGCCGCCGCCTCGATCGCCAGCTGCTCGCCGCCATCGTCGGACGGCAGGATCGCCACCGCGTCGAACAATACCGAAGGACCACCGTCGATCTTGTGATCGACCGGTAGCACCGCGCCGCTGGCCGTGGTGACGCCATAGATGGTCGGGCCGATGATCTGTAGCTTGGCGCCGGCGGCTTCGACCGCTGCCTTCAACTTGGCGATCAGCTTGTCGTCGCAGCCGTCGCTGACCAGGGCGCCGATCTTGCGACCCTCCAGGGTCGGCGCGGCCTTGGCCAGCAAGCTGAGCATCGGCGAAGGCTCCATGTCCTTGGCCGGGATCGGGGCAGGGGCGGGGACGATCTTGCCCGGGAAGCCCAGACCCTCGGCCACCGACTGGGCAAGGAAGTCGTCGATATGGGCCAGCCGCGACAGCACCGCCTCACGGATGCGTGGCGTCACGCACTTGCTGAGCTCGAAGACCAGGGCCGCGACGATGTGGTCCTGCTCGGGCTTGGTCTGGCTGGCGAAGAACAGGCGGGCCTGAGTGTAGTGGTCGGCGAAGGTCTCGGGCCGCAGACGCAGCTGCTCGCCGGCCTCGGGATTGGGGAAGGTCTGGTAGCCGGTCTCCAGCGACTCCCGCGCCACCGCGGCGCCGAGACTGGAGGGCTCATAGTTCACCTGACCCTTGGGCACGCCCATCTGCATGTGGCCGTCACGCTGCAGGTTGTGGAATGGGCACTTGGGCTGGTTGATCGGGATCTGGTGGAAGTTGGGCCCGCCCAGGCGCTTCAGCTGCGTGTCCTGGTACGAAAACAGCCGGCCTTGCAGCAGCGGGTCGTTGGTGAAGTCGATCCCCGGCACGACGTGCGCGGCGCAGTAGGCGACCTGCTCAGTCTCGGCGAAGAAGTTGTCGGGGTTGCGGTCCAACACCATGCGGCCGACCACGCGCAGGGGGATGACCTCCTCGGGGATCAGCTTGGTGGCGTCCAGCACGTCGAAGTCGAAGCTGTCGGCCTGTTCCTGGGTGAAGGTCTGCAGGCAGAACTCCCACTCAGGGAAGTCGCCGCCCTCGATGGCTTCCCACAGGTCGCGGCGGTGGAAGTCGGGATCGGCGCCGTTGATCTTCAGGGCTTCGTCCCAGACCACCGACTGGGCGCCCAGCTTAGGCCGCCAGTGGAACTTGACGAAGGTGCTGTCGCCCGCCGCGTTGATCAGCCTGAAGGTATGGACGCCGAAACCTTCCATCATCCGCAGCGAGCGCGGGATGGCCCGGTCGCTCATCGCCCACATGATCATGTGCATGCTCTCGGGCGTCAGCGAGATGAAGTCCCAGAAGGTGTCGTGAGCCGTCGCCGCCTGCGGGAACTCGCGGTCGGGATCCTGCTTGGCCGCGTGGATCAGGTCGGGAAACTTGATGGCGTCCTGGATAAAGAAGACCGGCATGTTGTTGCCGACGAGATCGAAGTTGCCCTGCTGGGTATAGAACTTGACCGCAAAGCCGCGCACATCGCGCGGCAGGTCGGCCGAGCCCTTGTTGCCGGCTACGGTCGAGAAGCGGGTGAACACCGGAGTCCGCTCGCCCGGCCGCTGCAAGAAGTCGGCGGCGGTGACGTCGGCGCACGAGTCCAGACACTCGAAGAAGCCGTGCGCGGCCGAGCCGCGGGCATGGACCACGCGCTCGGGAATGCGCTCGTGGTCGAAGTGCATGATCTTTTCGCGCAGGATGAAGTCTTGCAGCAGCACCGGACCGCGCGCGCCGGCCTTCAGCGAGTTCTGGTTGTCGCCGATCGGCACGCCCTGATTGGTGGTCAGCTGGGTGTCCGGGCCGTCCGCCTGCTGGTGCGTCTCGCCGCCAGGCGCGACTAGGACTTCGCCCTCGGTCGACGGACCGGCGGGCTGGGGGATCTTCAGTGCGGTCGGGGGCTTGGCGCTGACGCGCGAGGCCTTGGTCTTCGCCGGGGTGGCCATGAGCGTCTTTCGATTGGATGGATGTGCAGGGCTAACGTTGGCCGCAAGCCGAGGTTGCGGTCGGCCATCCGACACATCGGGCGCTGCTCCTTGCGGTCGGGCGACGCCGTGACCCCGCTTCGGGGGCGATGACTGAACCTAGCTTGAGCTTCGGCGTTGAACCGATGTGCGTCGCCTCGGGGGTCCGGCGCGTCATCCGCGGAGCGACTATGTCTGAAGTAAGGGCCGAGAGCCAAAGCGCGCGCGTCAGCACGGGCGTGCCTGGCCTTGACGACATCCTAGGCGGAGGGCTGACGCGCGACCGCATCTATCTAGTCGAGGGCACGCCCGGCTCGGGCAAGACTACCCTGGCGCTGCAGTTCCTACTGAAGGGGCGGGAGCTTGGAGAAAGCGGGCTCTACATCACCTTGTCAGAGACCGAGCCTGAGCTGAAGGCCGCCGCCGCCAGCCACGGCTGGTCGCTGGACGGCATCGACCTGTTCGAACTGGTCAGCGAAGAGGGCCTGGACCCCGACAGCGAGCAGTCGGTGCTGCACCCCTCCGACGTGGAGCTGGGCGAGACCACGCGTGGGGTGATGAAGCAGGTCGAGGAGACCAAGCCGCTGCGCGTGGTGTTCGACAGCCTGTCGGAGATGCGGCTGCTGGCCCAGAACCCGCTACGCCATCGCCGCCAGATCCTGGCGCTGAAGCACTTCTTCGCGACTCGCAAATGCACGGTCCTGCTGCTGGACGACCAGACCGCCGAGGACGGTGACCTGCAGCTGCACAGCATCGCTCATGGCGTGATCAGCCTGCGCCGCATGACCCAGGAATACGGCGCGCAGCGTCGCCAGATCGAAGTGGTCAAGATGCGGGGCATCAAGTTCCGTGGCGGCTTCCACGACTTCTCGCTCGACACCGGCGGCATCCAGGTCTTCGAACGTCTGGTGGCGGCCGACCATCGGAGGACCTTCGCCCAGGAGATGGTGTCCACGGGCTCGCCGGGTATCGACGCCCTGATTGGCGGCGGGCTTTCCCGGGGCACCAACACCTTGATCAGCGGGCCGTCGGGCGTGGGCAAGACCACCACGTCGATCCGCTGCGCCCTAACCGCGCTCGAGCGGGGCGAGACGGTCGCCTACTATCTGTTCGACGAGGGCCTGACGACCCTGCTGACGCGCTCCAAGGCGATGGGCATGGACCTCAAGCCCTACATCGACAGTGGCCACATGGTCGTGCGGGCTGTCGATCCAGCCGAGTTGTCGCCGGGCGAGTTTGCCTTCCACGTCCGTGACGCCGTGGAGCGCCTAGGCGCTCGGACCATCGTCATCGACAGCCTCAACGCCTACCTGCAGGCCATGCCCGGACAGAAGTTCCTGCTGCTGCAGATGCACGAGCTTTTGACCTATCTCAACCAGCAGGGCGTGGTGACCCTGCTGATCCTGGGTCAGCACGGCTTTATCGGCGAAGTCCGCAGTGACATCGATCTCAGCTATCTTAGCGACGGCATCCTGCTGTTTCGCTTCTTCGAAGCCGCCGGTTCGGTGCTGACGGCGATCTCGGCGGTCAAGAGCCGCACAGCCGCCCACGAGAAGACCATTCGCGAGATCCGCCTGACCGAACACGGTATCGAGGTCGGCCAGGCGCTGACCGACTTCCAAGGCGTGATGTCTGGCCTGCCGTCCTATCAGGGCAAGATCGACATGCTCGGCGAGGAGAATGCTCGGCCGGTTGATGCCTAAGCCGATCCTCATCCTGGCGCCGCGCGGGCGCGACGCGGCTGTCATCGCCGAGACCCTCGGTCATGTCGGTCACGCCTCGCAGATTTGTAGCGACCTGACCATGTTGACCCAAACGCTGGGCGACGAGGCCGGCGCGGCGATCCTGACCGAAGAGGCGTTGGCCCAAGGGGCTACGGACGCGTTGACAGACTGGCTTGCCGATCAGCCCAGCTGGTCGGACTTTCCGTTCATCGTGCTGGTCACCAAGCAGCCGGGAAAGCGCGGCCAGGCCGACGCAGAGCGTCTGCGCGGCATCGGCAACATCGTGCTGCTGGAGCGGCCGATCAACGCCGAGACCCTGATCAGTGCGGCGCACTCGGCGATCCGCGCACGCCATCGCCAGTACATCGCCCGCGATCACTTGCACGCTCAAGCGAAGGCCGAAGAGCAGCTGCGCTTCGCTCTTGAGGCCGGCAAGCTGGGCGAGTGGGATCTCGACGTCGACAGCGGCGCCCTGACCACCTCGGCGGCGACCCGCGCGCACTTTGGCCATGGTCCCGATCAGCCCCTGACAATGGCCAGCATCGAGGCGGCGGTCCACCCTGATGATGAGGCCCTGCGGGCCACAGCGGTTAATGCGTCCATCACCCGCGGCGAGGACTACGACGTCGAGTACCGGATCTTCTGGCCGGACGGCTCGCTGCACTGGGTGCAGGTGCGCGGCCGCCTCAACCGACTTCGAACCGGTGAGCCGCGCCGGATATCGGGGGTCAGCCTCGATATTACCGGACGCAAGACCGCCGAGGCGGAGCTACGGCTGCTCAACGAGACGCTTGAGGAGCGCATCGCCGACGGTGTTCGCGACCTCCAGCGCGCCAACGAGCGCCTGCTGGCCGAGATCAGCGAGCGTGAGCAGGCCCAGGCTGCCCTGGTTCAGGCCCAGAAGATGGACGCCATCGGCCAGCTGACCGGCGGCATTGCCCACGACTTCAACAATCTGCTGACCGCCATCGTCGGCAATATCGACATGATCGAGCGGCGTAGCGACGATGAGCGCGTCAAGCGCATGGCCGCCAACGCCCGAGAAGGCGTGGAGCGCGCCACCAAACTCACCGCGCAGCTCCTGGCCTTCTCGCGCAGTCAGCAACTGGACCTGCAGCCGGTCGAAGTCGACACGCTGATCACCGGCATGGACGATCTGCTGACCCGGACCCTGGGGCATACGGTCGAGGTTCGCATGGCGCTGGCCGCCGGCGCGGCGCGGGCCAAGGCCGACGCCAACCAGCTGGAGCTGGCGGTGTTGAACCTGGCCATCAACGCCCGTGACGCCATGGGCGACGGCGGCGTGGTGACCATATCCAGTCGGATCTCAGATGAGTGGCATGAGGGCCTGCAGCCCGGCGATCACGTCGTTATCGCGGTCAGCGATACTGGCCACGGCATTCCCGAGGCGCTGCTGCAGAAGGTTTTCGACCCCTTCTTCACGACCAAGAGCGTGGGCAAGGGGACGGGGCTTGGCCTCAGCCAGGTTTATGGCATCGCTACTCAGTCGAGCGGCACGGTGCGGATCGATAGCACCGTCGGCGTCGGCACGACGATCGAGATCTGGCTGCCGGTCACCGAAGCCGGCGATCGCATCCGGCCCAGCGACATTCCGCCGAACGAGACCCCGCTCAGCGAAGGCGAGCGCGTTCTGGTGATCGACGACGATCCCAGCGTCCGCCGGTTCTTGGTCCAGTGCCTGCGATCATTGGGCTACCGAGTCACCGAAGCGTCGGGCGGGCAGGAGGGGCTGGCGCGCCTTATCGAGGATCGACCCGATCTGATGGTCGTCGACTTCGCCATGCCGGGCATGGACGGCGCTCAGGTCGCCAGGCAGGCGCGGCAGGTCATTCCCGCCCTCGGCATGTTGCTGATCACCGGCTACGCCGACGCGGGCGCCATCCGCGAGCTGGTCAATTCGGAGGCGGTGCTGCGCAAGCCCTTCAAGGTCAGCGACTTGGCGGTTGCTGTTCGTAAGGCGTTGAGTGAGCGCGCTGCCGTCGTTGGGTAGCGCAACCTCGCAAGCTTGCGTGGATCTCCGCCCGATGCGGTTGACTGCTAAAGTTGGGGGCCTGGGGCTCATATTGGCCAACGTGAGCCAATGTCCGCTTTCGCTACGAACTTGTCGAGGCGGTCGAGTGTATTGTGCTTTGAGATCAAGGTCATTGCGCGCATCCAGGCGCTCAGCGACGGCCATCGCCGTTCGTAAATGTCATCGGGGCTGAAGAATGTTTTCTAGGTCCTGGTCCCAATAGGGCTCAGGACCAAAGCGCTCGGTCAGCCAGTCGATCAGAACCCGCACCTTCGGCGCCAACTCGCGCGAGCTGGGATAGAGCGCCCAAAGGGTCTGGGTCGAAACCAGCGGATACTCCGTGAGCACCGGCACGAGGCGGCCCGAACGCAGCTCGTCTGGGGCGCACCAGGTCGCCATCAGGGCGATCCCGAGCCCCGCGCTGGCGGCGTCGCGCACGGCCACACCGTCATTGATCCGCAGGCAAGGGCTAATCCGCCGCTCGATCGCCTGTCCGTCCTTGCTCCTGAATGTCCACAGATCGAGCGTGCCGACCACCAGGCAGGCATGATCGACAAGATCGTCGGGCGTCTTGGGGCGACCGTGTCGTTCCAGATAGTCGGGCGAGGCCACCAGTACGCGCCGGTCTGGAGCGAGCCGGCGCGCGACGAAGGACGAGTCCCCAAGTTCGGCGTACCGGACCGCCACGTCGAAGGCGCCTTCGACGAGGTCGACGACGCTGTCGGACATGCGCAGGTCGATGGCCAGGTCGGGATATCGGCCGCAAAAATCGGGCAGCGCCGGCACGATATGCAACCGTGCGAAGGACGCCGGCGCTGCAACCCGCAACGTGCCGCGAGGCGCGGCATGCTGGCGTCCAAGCGAAGCTTGAGCGACTTCGGCCGCAAACACCATGTGCTCGGCGTGCGGCAGGAAGGCCAGGCCGTCCTCGGTCAAGGTCACTTGCCGGGTCGTTCGATGGAGAAGGCGGGCCCCAAGCTGCCGCTCCAGCGCCGCCAGCCGGGCGCTGGCGCTTGCCGGCGTCACGCCGATATCGCGGGCGGCCGCACTGATGCTCCGGAGCCGGGCGATGCGGACGAACAGGTTCAGATCATCGACGTCCATGCGCCACTTTAAATGTTTTCTTGAAGATGCTTCTGGATTTGACCAACTACCGTCGATCGCCCCGAGAAGTCAGATAGCGACGAACACGGCCCCGGTACAGCCGGCCGTAAAGTCAAAGGCACAGGCGATGATTATCCAGAAGACAAAAGCGGCCGATCCTCCGGTCGTCGGCCAGGCGTCCACGCGCAGGCCTTGGGAGCGGCGTTCGGTTCGGTCGTGGCTGTCGCAATCGGGCATGGGGCTGATCGCGACCGTCTCGGTGCTCAGCGCCTGCGCCACGCCCCCCGCCGGGCCCGCCCTAGCGGCGCGCGGGGAATGCCGCGCAGAAACCGTTCGCGAACTTCGCCAGGCCGGTCCGCAGGGCAAGTCTCCGCCGATGTTCGTCGATCGGCAGGTTCAGACCTGCGAGCCGGGCGCCGCCGGCTTTGCGAGCCCTGGCCAGAAGCACTGAGCCGCAAGTCCGTTCAAAGAGAAGGAAACACGATGATCAAGACCATGAAGGCCGCCGTGCTCACCCGCTTTGGCGGGCCGGATGCGTTCGAGCTGCGGGACGCGCCCGTGCCAGCTGTCGGGCCCCAGCAGGTTCGGGTGCGCGTCCATGCCACCGCCGTGAACCCGCTCGACTACCAGATCCGCCGCGGTGACTACAAAGATTACGTGCAACTGCCCGCGATCACCGGCCATGATGTCTCGGGCGTTGTTGAAGAGGTCGGATCCGAGGTCGCCAAGTTCGCGCCCGGCGATGAAGTCTACTACACGCCGAAGATCTTCGGCGCCGCCGGTTCCTACGCCGAGCAGCATGTCGTCGATGTGGACCTGGTCGCCCGCAAGCCGCGTAACCTCAGCCATCTCGAGGCCGCCAGCCTGACACTTGCGGGCGGAACGGTCTGGGAGGCGTTTGTTGAACGCGCAAAGCTGAGCGTGGGAGAGGTGATCCTCATTCACGGCGGCGCAGGGGGCGTGGGCACGCTCGCGATCCAGGTCGCCAAGGCGATTGGCGCGCGGGTCATCACGACCGCGCTCGCCAAAGACCATGATTTCGTGCGGTCTCTGGGTGCTGATGAGGCGATCGACTTCACCACGAACGACTATGTCGAGGAAGTCACCCGGATGACGGACGGCCGCGGCGTCAATGTTGTGTTCGACACCATCGGGGGCGACACCCTCGCCAGGAGTCCTCTGGCCCTCGCTCCGTTCGGCCGCGTGGTCAGTCTCGTCGACATCGCTCAACCACAGAACCTCATTGAGGCCTGGGGAAAGAACGCCTCTTACCACTTCGTGTTCACCCGCCAGAACCAGGGCAAGCTGGATGCGCTCACGGCGCTGGTCGAGCGCGGTCTCGTAAAGCCGGTCATCGGGGCGACACTGCCGCTCGCCCGGATCGGTGAGGCCCACGATCTTCTCGAGAACGGCTCCGCCAGGGGCTTGCGGGGCAAGGTCGTGATCGACGTCGTGGGCGAGACCCTGGCTTTGCCGGATGGCCAGCGCTCTGGAGAACTCTAATGGTGACGGAGTTTGCTTTGTTTGGCGTCGAACGGGGCTGCGGCCCCAAGTTCGAGGCGGCCTTCGCCAGCGTCGTTTCCTTACTGGCCGATGCAGACGGCTATTTGCGGCATCGTCTCGTGCGAACGCTCGACGAGGCGGATCTCTACCTTCTCCAGGTTGAATGGCGTGATCTGGCCGCCCATACGCAGGGCTTCGAGCCCAGTGACGCGCACGCGCAGTTCATGGCCGCCCTGGAGCTCTGGCTGGTCGGAAACCCTACTGTCGTGCACGTCCAGACTGGCATGATCATCGGGGGCGTCGATGGCGCCTAGATCGCAGATCTGGGGGGGCGCAAAGCGAGGCGCTCGCCGACGCGATAGACGCCCCCAAGACCACGATTTCGATCGAGATTCCTGGCGGATTATTGCTCCATCCCGACGGTTGATGCTGCGAAGGCGAGGCTGACCTGCGCGAGGGAGGGACGGGCGACGAGCCGTCGGAATGACCAGGTCCAGCAAATACGCCAATGGCAGCAATTGGCGCAGTGCAGATTTGCGCGGTGAACGTTCGATCCCTCGGGCTTGGAGCAATGTCGGCTAGAGGCGGATTGGGCGCTATTGTCTCTCCGAGCCACCAAACAGCGGCGCCTCTCCTCGGGTGAGCAAATTTCCGGTCAGATACTGCTTGTACCACTCCAGAAGCGCCATGGCGTCCTCGGCTGCGGCGCGGTCGCTGGTGAAGAGCATTTCGATGGCCAAGCCGCGCATGGCGGCGCGGTGTAGGCGGACCATGCGCTCGATCGCGTCCTGGTCGCGGACCCCCAGGGCGTTGGCCATCTGCCAGACGCCTTCGCGCTGACTGGTCTCGAACGCGCCGGCAATGGCTGGGAAGCGCTCCCCCAAGGCCGGATCGCTGCGCGAGGCGATGATGATCTCGATCAGGGCGATGGCCGGCGGTTCACGCATCACCTCCCAGGTGGCCTCGGTGATGGCCAGATAGCGATCGATGCCCTCGGGCACGGCGGCCAGTCGGCGGCGCACGTAGCGATCCTGGTGGGCGGCGGCGGACTCGGCCACCGCGATGATCAGATCGACCTTGGTCGGAAAGTGGTGGAGCATGGCGCCCCGGCTGACGCTGGCCTCCTCCATGACCAACTGGGTCGTCGTGGCGGCGTAGCCGACCCGATGCAGGCAGGCGATGGCCGCATCGACCAGCCGCTGGCGCATGGCCGCGCTGCGTTCGGCGTGCGGACCCCGCACCTTGCCGTTTCGACCGAGGGTTGAATCTGAATTTGCCGTCATCTTGAACGGCAAATGAGGGCAATTCCCAATCTCTGTCCAGTTGGATTGGTAAAAGGGCGCGATTGGCGGTCACTGTTGACGGCAAACCGTGTTCGTGTTTGTCTGTCTCAAACGGTTGTTCGGCTCCTCTTCTGGGAGGCTCTGACACCGGTGTCGCCCTGATCTGGCGGCAAAAAGCGCCGGATGCGCGTCTCTTGGGTCCGGCGAAGACGAAAAGGGGAGGCGGGCATGAGGAACACGACCAGGACGGCGCGCGCGCCAGCGATCCTGCTTCTGGCGTCAGCTTCGACTGTATTTGGCCGGTCCGGGGTGTCCGTCGCTGCCTTTTCGAATTTCCTCCTCCGACTGGGGACCGGTCGCCTTCCGGCCGGTCCCTACTCTTTGAGGGGCTTGGCGCTGGCCCTGTGCCTGGGCGTCTCGCCGGTCTGCGCCCAGGCTGTCGCAGTCAAGGGCAACACCGACGAGAGCAAGGTGGGGGCCTATGTCCTGCCCGATCCGCTGAGGCTGGAAAGCGGCGCCTTGGTGGGGGACGCAGCCACCTGGGCCAAGGCGCGACGCTTTGAGGTGCTGGAGCTGTTCCGCGCCAACCAGTTCGGCCGCACGCCAAAGACCTACGTCCCCATGAAGACCGACGCCTGGGAGACCGGCGTCACGAGCTTCGGCGGCCTGGCCAAGCGCACGCAGGCGCGGTTGACCTTCGCGGGTCATGCCGATCCGACCATCCGCGTGGTGCTCTACACGCCGGCCGCCGCCAACGGGCCGGTTCCGGTGCTGCTGCATATCGGCTTCTCGCCCAACGTCCTGGTGTTCGACGATCCGGGGATCGAGGAGGGTTTCGGCTGGAACGTGCGCGAGAAGAAACGCGTGCTCGGCCGCCAGGCGACCTTGCTGGCGGGCTTCGACCCCAAGCCGTTCCTGGAGCGCGGCCTGGCCGTCGCCCATGTCTACTACGGCGACGTCGAGCCGGACTTCGACGGCGGCGCGGCTTTTGGCGTGCGGACGTTGTTCCGTCCGCAGGTCGGTCCCGAAGCCTGGGGCGCGATCGGCGCGTGGGGCTGGGGTCTGTCGCGCGTTGTTGATTATCTCTCGAGCGACCCGGCCATCGACGCGCGCAGGATCGCGCTGTCGGGGGCTTCGCGTCTGGGCAAGACCACCCTGTGGGCAGCGGCGCAGGAGCCTCGCATCGCGCTCGTCATGCCGGTGATCTCGGGCGAGGGCGGAGCGGCGCTCAGTCGGCGCGACTATGGAGAGACCATCGCCGCCATTACCGATCCGAGCCGCTACGGCTACTGGTTCGCGCCGCGCTATCGCACCTATGCCCACCGGGTGAAGGACCTGCCGGTCGACAGTCACATGTTGCTGTCGCTGATCGCGCCGCGGCCGATGTTGCTGGTGACGGGCGACACCGACACCTGGTCGGACCCGCGCGGCGAATATCTGGCCGCCAAGGCCGCCAGCCCCGTTTACGCCCTCTATGGCAAGGCCGGCGTCGGCGACGTCCAGCCGGCCGCCGAGGCTGCGCCGAGCGGAGACCTGGCCTTCTACATGCACAAGGGCGGCCACACCCTGCTGCCGGGGGACCTTCAAGTCATGGCTGACTTCATGGCCCGCCAGTTCGCCGAGGCTCCGCCGCCAGCCGGCGATCCGGTCGCCGCCGCCAACGCTGCGCGCAAGGCCAATCGCAATATGCCGACGGCCTGGTGGGCGGCGGCGAAGGCCAAGCCCGAAGCCTGGTACGCCGGTCCTGAAGCGCGGGTCATGGCCGACAACATCCTGTCCTGGCAGGATCCGATCAGCGGCGGCTGGCCGCTGATGAACACGGTCAGCGAGCCCAACATCGGTGATCCCGCCGCCGTTGGCCCCTGGGGGACCCGCGCGGCGCTGATCAAGGCCACCGTCAACGAGATGCGTTTCCTGGCCCGCCTGCAGAAGGCGCAGCCTGATCCGAACTATGTCCAGGCGATCGATCGCGGCCTCGGCTTTATCCTGGAGGCCCAGTATCCGACCGGCGGCTGGCCCCATTCCTGGCCGGTTTTCGTCAACGCCTACGACCACCAGGCGACCTTCAATGACGATGAGGTGGTCGATCTGATGACCTTGCTGCGCGAGGTGGCGACGGCGCCGGACTTCAAGGTGCTGTCGACGCCACGTCGCGGCGCCGCGCAAGCCGCCTTCGACCGCGCGCTGGGCTTCATCCTCAAGACCCAGATCGGTTCGACCGCCTGGGCCCAACAATATGACGAGATCAGCCTGGTCCCGCGCCCGGCGCGCGCCTTCGAGCCCGTGGCGATCAGCGGTAGCGAGAGCGCCGGCGTGCTAATGCTGCTGATGAGTCTCGACAAGCCCAGCCCCGCCGTGAAGGCGGCGATCAGGACCGGGGCAAGCTGGTACCGCAGGTCCCAGATCAACGGGATCCGGGTCGAGTACGGCAACGGCGACCGTCTCGTGCGAGAGGACCAGACCGCTCCGCCGCTGTGGGCCCGCTTCTATGAGATCGGGACCAACCGCCCGATCTTCGCCGGCCGCGACGGGGTCATCCGCTACGAGCTGGCGCAGGTCGAGAAGGAGCGCCGTGGCGGGTACGGCTGGTACGGCGACTGGGGCGCGGCGGTGCTGGCCCGCTACGCCGAGTGGGCCCGCACCCACGGCGACTGACCGTCAAGACACGCCAACACCACGACGACCGGTCCGACCAAGGACCGGCGAGGAAACGACACACGAAAGGGAAGGGGAGTTCCATGCTCGACCAACTGATGACACGCGCCTCGTGCGCGGCCCTGATCGCGGCCGGCGGCCTGACGATCGCCATGCCGGCTCTGGCGCAGACCACGCCGCCGGCGGCCGACCAAGCCGAGACGGTCACCGAGGTGGTGGTCACCGGCTATCGCGCCTCGGTGGCCAGCGCGCTGGAAACCAAACGCCGCGCCAACGACATGCAGGACACGATCAAGGCCGAGGACATCGGCAAGTTCCCCGACGCCAACCTGGCGGAGTCCCTGCAGCGCCTGCCGGGCGTCTCGATCGACCGCGACAACGGCGAAGGCCGCCGTATCTCGATCCGCGGCCTGGGTCCGGACTTCTCGCGCGTTCGCCTGAACGGGCTGGAGGCGCTGTCGACCTCCGGCGGCAATGATAGCGGCAGCACGCCCAATCGCTCGCGCGGCTTCGACTTCAACGCCTTCGCCTCCGAACTCTTCAGTTCGCTGACCGTGCGCAAGACCGCCTCGGCCGAGGTCGACGAGGGGTCGCTAGGCGCGACCGTCGATCTCTCCACGGGACGGCCGCTGGACTACAAGGGGCGCAAGCTGAGCCTGTCGGTGCAGGACGGCTACTACGAGAACGGCAAGCACCATAACCCGCGCCTGGCTGGCCTGATCGCCGACCAATGGGACACCGGTATCGGCCGCGTCGGGCTTTCAGTTTCGGGCGTCTACAACAAGGCGCGGCGCTCGAGCGACGGCTACAGCCGCGGGCCGGCTTCCTACGACTATGCCTATTCGCGGCCCTTCGCGACGCCGACCCTGACCGCGGGTTCGCCGGCCGCCGGCATTCCCGAGCGCGAAGGCTTCGCCGCGCCGTCGACCGCCGTCTGCGATGGCGGCACGGCCATCGCGCCCAATCTCAATGGCGTCATTCCGGGCGTCAACATCACGCGCCTGGACGCCTGTAACGCCCAGCGGGGCTCCGATCCGGCCGCCTATGCCCTGATCTATCCGAACGGCGGGGCGATCCGCCAACTGGTCAACGGCGTTGCGACCCAGACAACGGCCGGCTCGACGGTCATCGTTCCGACGCTGCCGACCCTGAACCACCAGGAGATCGAGACCGAACGGACGGGCTTCACCGCCTCGGCGCAGTGGAAGCCGACCAATCGCACGCTGATCAGCGTCGACGGGGTCTATTCGCGCCTGAAGCAGTCGTCGAACTACTACCAGATCTCGACGATCGGCCTGAACCGGTTCGGCAATACGGTGACGGGCTACAACACCGCCACGACCGGTTCGGCGGCGCTCTATTCGTCGTGTTCGACGACCGGCCTGGTGCGGCCCATCGCCTGCGAGGGGACCAGTGGCAATGGCGCGGTGCTGCCGGGCTTCGCCAACAGCACCAATCCGTACAACCTCAACGCCTACGACTATTACAACAACCCGCAATCCAAGGGGTACGTCGCCACGACCAATGGGCTGGCGCTGTTCGACGCCCTGATCGGCAAGCCGACGACGCGGATCATGGACGCCCACGTCGACACCTCGAACCCCAAGACGCCCGTCGCCGACTACATGAAGCTGGGCAATATCGACTACCGGTCGGCCAACGACGCCAACCAGTACACCACCACCTTCAAGCAACTGTCGGTGGCCCTGGACCAGGACCTGACCGACGACCTGAAGCTCAGCGTGGTGGGCGGCTATTCGGAGTCGAGCAACAGCAGCCTGGGCCTGCTCTCCGACCTCAGCCGCCTGGATAGCGGCCAGGGCGCGCCGGGCAACGACTATTTCGTCTATGACGCTCGGGGCGATGGGCCCATGCCGATCCTGAACTTCGGGTTCGACGCGGCCAATCCGAGCAACTGGGATACGATCAAGGGGCTGTCGGTCCTGCGGGTTCAGGCGCGCGAGACCAAGAACACCTTCAAGAACCTGCGCGCCGACTTCAACTGGCGCGCCTTTGGCGAGGACCACATCAAGTGGGGCGCCGCGTTCCGCGAGTTCGGCTTCGACACCTCAGAGCTGCGTCGGGCCTCCAACGAAGCGGTCTCGCCGACGTTGCTGGAAGCTGGCAGCACCGTGGCGGCCACCGGGCGGGTCATCGAATGGGGGCAGGGGCTGAAGGTTCCGGCCGGCACGACCACCCGTTTCTGGGCGCCGGACAACAAGAAGATGGCCGCTGTGTTCGGCTTCGACTGCGACTGCGTCAACAAGTACGGCGATTTCCGCCTGTCGTACGGCGGCAGCCCGGGGCTCAACTATCAGATCACCGAGAAGGACACGGGTGGCTACGTCCAGTACGACTACAGCCGCTCGCTGCTGGGCATCGACGTGCGCGGCAATGTCGGCGTGCGCTACGCCAACACCAAGGTGACGGCCAACGGCCTGACACCCACGCTGGCCAGCATCACCAACACCAATGAATACAACGACTGGCTGCCGTCGCTGAACGCGGTGTTCGAACTGACGCCGACCATGCTGGTCCGCTTCGGCGCGGCCAAGGTGATGTCGCGTCCGTCGCTGGCTCAACTGGCGCCGGGCATCACCACGTTCACCGTGCCCACGACCGCGGGGGCGATCACCGGCGGGGCCGTGACCAGCGGCAACACCAAGCTTTCGCCGTTCCGGGCCAACAATCTGGACCTGAGCTACGAGTGGTACTTTGCTCGTGGGGCTTTGATCTCGGTGGCGGTGTTCAACAAGGACGTGAAGTCCTTCCCGCAAACCGTTCTCGCTCAGGGCAAACTGGGCGACTATCTCGATCCTGGCGTCGTGGCTCAGTTGCGCGCCAGTATCACGGCCTCGACGGCGGCCGGCGACGCCCAGCGCGCCTATATCGATGGCAACAACGACTTTGCCTTCAGCCTGCCGCTGGACGCGCCTGGCGGCTACATCCGCGGCGTCGAAATCAACTACCAGCAGAACTTCACCTTCCTGCCGGGCTTCCTGAAGAACTTCGGCGCGCAGGTGAACTACACCCACATCGAAAGCGAGCTGAAGTACATCATCGACACAGGCTCGGCGACGGCGCCGGTCCGTCCCCAGCAGATCGGCAAGGCGCCGTTCCTGGGGGCCTCGCCGGACTCGGTCAACGCCACGCTCTACTATGAGACTCCCAAATGGACGGCCCGGGTCTCGGCCGCCTATCGTTCGAAGTACTATTCGACCTATCCGCTACAGAGCGGCAGCTGCCAGCCGGGCATGTGCCTGACGCCGCTGATCAACGACTTTGCCGGCAGCCAGTCCACCACCAACATCGACGGCTCGTTCAGCTACGAGCTGTTCAAGGGCGCGTCGCTGGTGGTCGAAGCCTTGAACCTGACCAACCAGACCTCCAACCGCTTCGCCTTCGACGGCAATCCGGTCGTGACGCAGTACGCCTCGACCGGGCGCCAGTTCAACGTCGGCGTCCGGATGACCTTCTGATGGAAACGATCATGCGTACGACCCTCATCGCTTCGGCGGCCTTCTTGCTGGCCATGCCCTGCGCGGCGGCGCCGAAACTCTTCCCGGCCGCGGGCGCCAAGAACGTCAACCCGGACACCCAGTTGGTCCTGTCCTTCTCTGCGCCGCCCAAGGTCGGAACCTCGGGGAAGGTCCAGATCCTCGACGCCGCCGACAACAGCGTGGTCGACGTCCTGGACCTGGCGATCCCGGCCTCGCCGGTCCCGGATGGCCGGCCCAAGAGCGCGACGGGCGAGACCAAGTCGCCCGCGCCGCCCAAGCCCGCAGGCCCGGACAATCCGGAGTTCCAGGCGGTCCAGGTCGGTGGGGCGTGGTTCCACTTCTTCCCGGTCACGGCCAAGGCGAGCCGCGCGACCATCCATCCGCACAACGGCGCGCTGAAGTACGGCCGGACCTATGTCGTGAAGCTCGATCCGCAGGTCCTGACCACGGTGGACGGCCAACCGCTGGAGGCCCCCAGGACCTGGACCTTCACCACCAAGGCCACGCCACCGAAGGCCGGCGTCGACCGGGTGATCGTCTCGGCTGACGGCAAGGGCGACTTCAACACCGTGCAGGGCGCGATCGACTTCGCGCCCGCCGCCTCGGCCAAGCCGCTGACGATCTTCATCAAGAACGGCGACTACCAGGAGATCGTCTATCTGAAGGGCAAGTCGAACCTGATCCTGCGCGGCGAGAGCCGCGAGGGCGTGGTCGTGCACTATCCCAACAACAGCGCCTTCAACCGTATCCGCCCGGCGTTCACGGTGACTGAGGCGAGCGACATCCAGCTGTCGACCTTCACGATCCGCAACGACTTCATCGGCCAGGCCGAGGCGCTGTTGCTGCGTGGCGAGCGCAACATCGTCGACCGCATGACCCTGAACGGCTCGGGCGACGCCTTCACGACCTACGGCTCGATCTACATGGTCGACAGCACGCTGACGGGCGATGGCGACACGATCCTCGGCTACGCGGCGTTGTACTGCCTGCGCTGCACGATCAAGTCCGTAGGGCCCTTCACCTGGACCCGGACGCCGAAGGGGCAGCACGGCAACGTCTTCGTCGACTCCAAGCTGATCTATGTCGACAAGCCGCTGCCCTGGTCGATCACGGCGTCCAATCCCGAAGGGCGCAAGACCGAGGGCACGTTCGGCCGCCTGCCGCGCAACGGCCCGGCCAGTTCGCCGATGGCCAATTTTCCTTACGCGGAGTTCGTGCTGATCGACAGCAAGATCGACGGCATTCCACCCGAGGGCTGGGGCGCGGTCGAGGATCGCGCCACCTTCGACTGGTCGAACCTGCGGCTGTTGGAGTTCAACACCAGGGACTTGGCGGGCAAGCCTGTCGACCTTTCCAGCCGGCATCCCGCGATGCGCATGCTGGCGCTGCCGAAGGACGCTCGGACGATTGAGGACTATCGCCGGCCCGAGTTCGTGCTGGGTGGCTGGAAGCCGGTGGTCCGGTGACTGTCAATCGCTCAAGTATGGAGCGGGGCTCTTGGGGTTTTGGCTGTCGAAATGTCGGTAATTCTCTAAGATAAGTCGTTTGACTCACGCACCATAAATGCCATCGTTTCCTTCAATGTCCACGCTAAGTGGGCGATGGAGGAAACGATGATGCGCGCAGCAAGCGGTGAGCGTCTGCCGATCGGGGCCAAGCTGTTCTACGGCTTCGGATCGATCGCCTACGGGGTCAAGGACGGCGCCTTCAAGTCGTTCCTGCTGATCTACTACAATCAGGTCGTCGGCTTGCCGGCCGGTCTGGTGGCCAGCGCCATCCTGCTGGCCCTGGTCGCCGACTCCCTGCTGGATCCGCTGATCGGTCAGCTGTCGGACGGCCTGCGTTCGCGCTGGGGGCGGCGGCATCCGTTCATGTACGCCTCGGCCCTGCCGACCGCAGGAAGCTTCCTGTTGCTGTTCATGCCGCCCGCCGGCTGGTCGCATGGCGCGCTGTTCGGCTACATCGTCGTGACCTCGATCCTGGTGCGCAGCTTCATCGCGCTCTACGAGATCCCCAGCTCCGCCCTCGGCCCCGAGCTCAGCGCCGACTATGACGAGCGCACCGCGATCATGGCCTATCGCTACATGTTCGCGATCGTCGGCGGATCGCTGCTCTACATCGTCACCCTGAAAGTCTTCCTGCGCCCTGACGCCGATCACGCGGTGGGCCTGCTCAATCCGGAGGGGTGGTGGCGCTATGCCGTCACCGCGGCCATCGTCATGGCCTTGTCGATCCTCGTCTCGGCCGCCGGCACTCACGGCCGGATCGCCACCTTCCGCCAGCCGCCGGCGCGGCCCCGCCGGACACTGGGGGCGGTGCTGGGCGAGATGCGCCAGAGTCTCGGGCACGGCTCCTTCCTGGCCCTGATGGCCTATGGGGTCATCAAGTTCACCGGCACCGGGGTGGTCAGCGCCTTGGCGCTCTATTTCGCCACCTACTGGTGGAAGCTGAGCTCGGGCCAGATTGCGTTCCTGGCGCTGGACGCCCTGATCGGCTCGCTGCTGGCCCTGCCGCTGGCCCCGCGCCTCTCGCGGCTGCTGGGCAAGAAGCAGGCGGCGATCGTCCTGCTGGCGGTGACTGTCGTTCTGGGCTTGCTGCCGTTCGCGCTGCGCATGGCCGGCTGGTTCCCCGTCGAGGGCTCAAAGCTTCTGGTGCCCGCGCTGCTGGCGATCCAGACCCTCTATTGGACCTGCGGGGTGGTGTCGGTGATCATGATCACCGCCATGCTGTCGGACGTCATCGACGACAGCGCCGTCCGCACGGGCCGCCGGGCCGAAGGTCTGTTCTTCGCCGCCAACAGCATCGTCCAGAAGTGCGTCTCTGGCCTGGGCGTGTTCGTCTCGGGCCTGCTGCTCAGCGTCGTCGCCTTTCCCAAGGGCGCCAGCCCCGCGACTGTGGACCCGCAGGTCGTCACGCGGTTGGTGCTGGTCTACGCCCCGACCCTGGTGGTGCTGTACGGCGTCGGCATGGCCTGCCTCCTGGGCTATCGCATCACGCGCGAGCGCCACGCCGAGAACGTGCGCCTGCTGGCCGAGCGCGAGGCGGGCGCTGTTGAGGCCTCTGACGCCCAGCCCGCCGTCGCGGCCATCCTGTCGGCGGTGAAGGCATGAGTGTCGCCCAGAGCTTCCTGAAGATCTTCGTCGCCGACCTCGACCGGTCGGCGGCCTTCTACGCCGACGCGCTGGGCCTGGTCCCGGGCGGGCGAATGGCCGCGCCGGCGTTCGACGAGTTGATCCTGCGCGCGCCGGCGGGCCAAGTGGGCGGCAGCATCGTGCTGTGCCGCTGGCGCGACGGCCGCGTGTTGGCGCTGGGCAACGCCAGTGGTCCGATCGGTTTCAGTGTCACCGATGTCGACGCCGTCCATGATCGCGTCCTCGCGGCGGGCGGGACCAGCCGTCTGGCGCCGTGCAGCCTGGGCGCGGCGCGCTTGGCCTTCGTTGTCGACCTGGACGGTCACGAGCTGGAGCTGCTGGACCTCGGTTCGGTCGCGTAAACATCCAAAAGAAAAGGGCCTCGGCGCGAACGCCGAGGCCCGAGTGATCCCCGAGGTAGGGGTCTTAGAAGCGCGCGCGGACCGTCGCGCCCCAGGTGCGCGGATCGCCCAGATAGGCCGAGTAGGAGCCCTGGAAGGCGCTGTCGAAGATCACCTGGGCGTAGTCCTGGTTCAGCAGGTTCTGCGCCCACAGCTCGATGGCCAGTTTCTCGTCCGGCGCGCGCAGGCCCAGGCGCGCATTGACCACCGTGAAGCCCTTCTGGACCTTGTTCGGCGCCAGGTTGGAGCCGGTGTTGTAATGGCTGCTGGTGCGGGCGTTGACATAGGCCAGGCCCGTCCAGCCCGACGACCCGATCGGCGGCGTCCAGGTCACAGCGTTGGTGAAGACCGTGCGCGGGGCGTTCGACATCTGCTGGCCGGGCAGGCGCGACAGTGACGGGCTGAGGGGCGAGCCGATCGCGTCGCCGACCAGCTGGTCGGCATAGCTCGTGTCGGCATAGGTGGCCGCCGAGGTCAGGCTCAGATGCTGCATCGGCCGCCAGGCGGCTTCCAGCTCCACCCCCTTGGCGATGACGCCGGCCTTGACGTCGCCCGGCGCGCAGGCCCCGGTCGTGGCGCTGGTATCGCGGTCGCCGCCGTTCAGGTTCGCGCCGCAGCCATTGATGGTGGCCACGATGTAGACCGTGCCGTCGAAGGTGTTGAGCTGGAAGTTGTCGAAACGCTGGTAGAAGGCCGAGGCCGTCAGCGACAGGCCGCCCTGACTGTACTTTGCCCCCAGCTCGAAGGCGTCGACCTTCTCCGGATCGAAGCGCAGTTTCGCCACCGAGGCGTTGGTCAGCACCGTGGTGGCCGGGCCCAGGGCCGAGCGGTCCAGGTTGAAGCCGCCGGCCTTGTAACCCTTCGAGTAGCTGCCATAGACCATCAAGGGTTCGGACGGCTTCCACGACAGCACCGCTGTGCCGGTGATCTCGCTCTCCTTGTGGCTGTCGGCCAGGTTCAGGCTGTTCAGTTCCGAGGTCGAGTTGCCCTGGCAGGCCAGGCCCACGATGCCGGCGCTGACGCCCGGCAGCGCGCGCACGCGCGGGCAGACGGTGTTGGTGTTGCGGAACGCCGCCGAGAAATCCTTGCTCTCGTGCGTGTAGCGGGCGCCCAGGGTCAGATCGACCGTTGGCGTGAGGTGGACGATGTTGTGGGTGAAGATCGCCGCGCTCTTGCTGGTCTGGCTGTAGCGCGTGCGGTCGTCACCCATGTTCTGGATCGAATAGAGCAGGTCCAGCGCCTGGACGGTTGGCGAGGCCGCGCCGCCCAGCGCCGCGCGGCCGGTCGGGGTCAGGCAGCCGGCGGCGTTGGCGTCGACCAGCGCCCGGTTGATGCCGTTGACGATCAGGCACGAGGAGAACGGGCCGTACTCCGCGCCGAACTTCAGCGTGCTGCCGACCTCGAGCGTCTCGTGCGAATAGAAGCCGCCGACCAGCCAGTCGAGGCGGTCGTTGAACGCGTCGCCCTGCAGGCGCAGCTCCTGCGAGAAGGTCTTGAAGGTGCGGCCCGAGCCCTCGCGGTCGATGTGCAGGATGTCGACCAGATTGTACTCGGCGTCCGCGCCCTGGGCGCCGTTGTAGTTGCGATAGGCGGTGATCGAGGTGGCCTCGGCGCCGGCCAGCTTCCAGTTCAGCTCCAGCGACGCGCCGCGATCCTTGGTCGTGCCGGCGAAGGTCGTGCCCGGCGAGACAGCGACCTTGCGGTCATAGGGATCGTTGCGCGAGGGATAGAGCTGATCGACGGTGGCCGGCGCGACCAAGGTCAGCACCCGTACCGCGGCGTTGACGTTCGGGTCGAGCAGGGCGGAGTTGCCGGGCGCGATCTTGTCGGTGGCGAACACCGCGCCGCAGCACGACTCGCTCCGCTTGGAATAGTCGGCGATCAGCCGGGCCGAGAAGGTGTCGGTCGGCTCCCACAGCAGTTGGCCGCGCAGGAAGTAGCGGTCGCGGGTGTTGATCTCGGCGCCGGTGTTGACGTCCGTGTAGAAGCCGCCGCGCTTTTCCCAGACGCCCTCGATCTTGCCGGCCAGGGTGGGGGTGATCGGCCCGGTGACGCCGCCTTCGAGGCGACGGTATCGGAAGTCGCCGACGCTGGCGAAGGCGTAGCCCTCGGTCTGGAACTGCGGCTTGCGGGTGATGATGTGCAGCAGGCCGGCCGAGGCGTTGCGGCCGAACAGCGTGCCTTGCGGCCCGCGCAGCACCTCGACGCGCTCGATCTCGCCCAGCTCGTTTAGGCCCACGCCCGTGCGCGAGCGGTAGACGCCGTCGATGAAGATGGCCACCGAGCTTTCGAGGCCGGCGTTGTCGCCGACCGTGCCAATGCCGCGGACGCGGGCCGAGGTGTTGGATTCCGAGCCGGTCGAGGACACCAGCAGCGACGGGTTCAGCTGGTTTAGCGCCCGCACGTCGGTGGCGCCGGAGTTGCGCAGCGCCTGCGCGCCCACCGCCGAGATGGCCAGCGGCACGTCGGACAGCGCCTGTTCGCGGCGCGTGGCGGTGACGATGATCTCGTCCACCTGGGCGACCTGCTCGGGCGAGGCTGGGCGGGCGTAGCTGGATTGGGCCTGCGCCGTTGAAAATGACGCAAACGCTAATAATGCCGCGCCGGAGCACAGGCGGGCGCGCGAAGACAAGGTCATATGATCCTCCCCGTGGCCTTCTTGCGCGATGTGCGCGGCCTTGATTTCGAATAGAAGGTACGGATGAGGTCCTCGTCAAGAGAGTTTACATGCAAACCAATAGTGGCGCGTTTCGTGCGGACGGTATCCGGAGCTGACGGAGCGCGTGGCGGGGTTTGACAATCGCGCGGCGGTGGCCAACATCGGGTCCATGGACGTCCAGGAAGAGCTTCGCAGCCGCAAGAGCGCGCCCGCGCGCATCGCGCAGATCCTCGACATCGCCGATGGGCTGGTGATCGAGACCGGAGGCTTGCCGATCTCGATGAAGCGGGTCGGCGACGCCATGGGCGCCAGCCGGGCGCTGGTCTATGCCTATTTCCCCGACGCCGATCAGTTGGCCGAGGCCGTGCTGGAGCGGCGCATGCAGTGGCTGGGCGAGGCTGGCCTCGCCACGGCGCTGGAGTCGGGCGAGTTTGGCGCGCGCGCCATGGCCGCCGCGCGGGTCTATCTGGATCACGTCGCGCGCCATGGCCCGGTGGTGCACGTCGCCGTCCGCGACCTTCCCAAGGCCCGCGCACGCGGCGGCAAGGCGCGGGGGCATGTGGCCGCGATCGCCCGGTTGGCGCGCGCGGCGCGGCGCGACCTGCGGCTTTCGGCGCATGAGGCCCTGGTGCTGATCGAGCTGCTGGTCGCCATTCCCGAGGAGGCCGGGCGGTTGGTGTTCGAGGGGGCGCTCGACCTTGGCGAGGCCCGGGCGCTGTGCGCGCGCCTGATGTCCAACGGGATCGATTCGGTTCGCCCGCGCGGAGCGCGGACGGCCTAGGGCGCGTCCTGGCGCGCGGCCGCCGCGTTGCTGTTGGCGCCGGCGATGATCACCGGCAGGCACAGGCGCTCGGCGACCTCCAGGGTCGTGCGGCCCGAGGCCAGCATTCCGCCGGCGCGGCGCGTCACGGCGGTCAGGACCGCCGTCGAGCCATAGGCCACGGACCGGCTCATGCCGTAGCGGGCGCCCAGCGACTCGACGATCGGCTCGACGGCGATCTCGGCGGCCTTCTGGCGTTCGTCCTGCAGGCTTTCGCGCACTTCGGCGTCGCGCATCAGGATCTGCAGGGTCGGGCCGCGCGCGATGGCCTCGTGGAAATAGCCGAGGGTCGACAGGATGATGCGGGTCAGGTTGTCCTCGCCCCGGGCGATCTGCAGCTGGCGGCGCTGCTCCAGGGCGGCCAGCTCGCGCCGGGCCAGCGAGGCCAGCAGGTCGGCGCGGCCGGCGAAGCAGTTGTGGGCCTGGGCTTCGCTGATCCCGGCGTCACGGGCCACGCGCTTGAGGGTCACCTCGGCCAGGCTCTCGGCCAGGATGATGCCGACCGCGGTGTCCATCAGCTGGTCGCGCCGGTCCCCGGGCGACAGACGTGTGCGGGCGCGGCGGGCGGTGAACTGCTCGGCGCCGACGATGATCTCGGGCGCGGTCCTGGAGGGCGCCGGCGGCAGCGCGGGTCGCGCGGGCGCGGCGGCCGCCCCTTGCCGCGTCCAGTGGGTGCGGGCGGGACGGGGGATCAATAGGCGGTCACAGAGCTTGGCTAGGCCGTTGGCGCTCAGGCCCACCTCGGCGGCCGCGCCGGCCAGCGGCTTGGACCAGACGAGGTCGTAGAGCTGCTGGCGGGAATACTTGGCCGAGGTCTTTTCGCGCATGGGCCAAGGTTGGGCCGCGGGACCGCCAATTGCAATCCCGCGGTGCCGGTACGTTACTCGGCGGCGATGCTGGCCGCGCTGTCCTGCATGCCCATCATCTGTTCGTAGTTGCGGCGGTAGAAGGCGTCGAGCTGGGCCTCCTCCAGCCCGCCCAGCGAGCGCTCGAAGCGGCCGATCGGGTCGGGCGTGCCTTCCGGGTGCGGATAGTCGCTGGAGAACAGGAAGAGGTCGGCGCCGGCGTCGCGGATCATCCGGCCGACATCCTCGCTGGGGAAGGGCGTGAACTTCACCGCGCGGCGCAGATATTCCGACGGCTTCAAGTCCAGTTCCTGCAGGTAGGGATCGGTCTTGCGGAACGAGGCGTAGGAATAGTCGAGTTGGCGCAGGAAGTCCGGCACCCAGCCGGCGCCCGACTCGATCACCCCGCCGCGCAGCGCCGGGAAGCGGTTGAAGACGCCGTCATAGATCATCGCCGTCAGGAACTCCTGCGGCGCGTACCACAGGCACATGTAGTCGGCGAAGCGCAGGTTCTCGCCGCCGCCGTGCAGGTCGGGCGCGCGTTCGCGGCCGTTGTTGTGGAAGGGCTTGGGCTGGGTGCGGGTGCCCGGGCCGATGTGCAGCATGAACGGCACGTTGGCCGCCTCCAGGCGACGCCAGAACGGGTCGAGGTCCGGGTGGCCCGGCGAGCGGTCGCCGACCGGCGACGCCGAGAACATCACCGCGCCCGCGCCCATCTCCAGGGCCGCGTCCAGCTCGGCCAGCGCGCGCAGCGGATTGTCCAGCGGCACGAAGGCGACGGCCACCAGGCGCGGATCGACGGCGCAGAAGGCGCATTGCGCGCGGTTCAGCGCCTGGGCCGCGACGTACATGGTCTCCTCGTCCTCGGCCTTGGTGACCGCGCCCAGGCCGAAGGTCGGGAACACCAGCTGGCTGCCAAAGCCCAGCCAGTCCAGGGCCTTGATGCGCTCGTCGGTGTCGAAGGCGCCGTAGCCCAGCCAACCCTTGGCGCCGGCGATCGGGTTCTCGGCGGCGGCGGCTTCGGCCGCCGGGTCGCCTTTGCGCGCCTTGGCCTGGTCGATCAGCTTGACGATCCGGCGGCCGGTCTCGCGCTCCGAATAGAGCGAGCCCAGCTTCTCGCGATGCGCGCCCTCCAGATAGGGCTCCAGCCACTCGGCCGTCTCCATGGTGTGGCTGTCGGCGTCGTGGATCACGCGCCCCTTCGAATAGGTCATCGTTTTCTCCCTGTCTGACCCGGCCGCCCTGGGAGCGGTCTTAGATTTCGACCCTACGCTCACTTCTTATGGTGCGTGAGTCAATTTATTTGTAGCGCTGTATGGCGACACTTTCCCTCGCTGGCGAAGCTGCGCGATGCGAAGTGGTGCGCGGGACATTTCGAGGGGCGAAGATATCGCCCGCCCGTCAGGCCTGGGCATTGTCCCTGGGGGGCGGCGTCGCGCCAGAACCTGGCCGGCGACGCAAGGCGGGCATCGTGCTCCTGCAGCTGGCGAAGATCGATGAGGCCGTGGCCGTCGAACTCCTGGCGGCTGCGTGGTCGTTTGCGCATCGGTCCGTTGGACCGCGCAGACAGGCAGGGGGTGTCGCCGCCGTACGGGTGCTGTCGGCCTAGACTGGCCACAGACGCCACCGATCTCAGCTTGTCTTTGTACGCCCACGGTACGATCGACCGATTTGGCTGTTGAGATCGGCCAAGCATAGGTCTTCTTACTCATCCCCGTAGCCAACGGGGACCTGCCGTGGACCTTTCCGAAACCCAAGCCGCCCAAGCCCAAACAGGACGTGAGCGCAGCCGCCAGATGCTGCGCACCGCCCTTGGTCCGCTGCTGCTGGCGCGGCTTGAAGATCCCGGCGTGGCCGAGGTCATGCTTAATCCTGACGGCCGGGTGTGGGTCGACCGTTTCGAGGGCGGCCAGATCGATACTGGCCTGACAGTTTCTCCGGAGGACGCCGAGCGTATCCTGCGTCTGGTGGCCCACCATGTGGCCGCCGAAATTCATTCTGGCCGGCCGCGACTGTCGGCCAAACTCCCAGGCTCGGGCGAGCGGTTCGAGGGCTGGGCGCCGCCGGTCGTGGCCGCCCCGAGCTTCGCCATCCGCAAGCCCGCCAGCCTGCTCTTTTCCTTCGACGACTATGTCCGCGACGGTGTGATGACGGCGCGGGAAGGCGAGGTGTTGGCCGCCGCCGTGCGGGGCCGCGACAATATCCTGATCGCCGGCCAGACCTCGAGCGGCAAGACCACCCTGGGCAACACCTTGCTGGCCGAGATCGCGGTGAGCGGCGACCGGGTGATCATCGCCGAGGACCTGCCCGAGTTGAAATGCGCCGCGCAGAACCAGGTGGCGATGAACACCTGCGACGGCCTCGTCAGCATGACCGACCTCGTGCGCTCGGCCCTGCGCCTGCGTCCCGACCGCATCATCATCGGCGAGGTGCGCGGGCCCGAGGCGTTGGACCTGATCAAGGCCTGGGGCACGGGGCATCCCGGCGGCGTGGCCACGCTACATGCCGGCTCGGCCCTGGGCGCCTTGCTGCGCCTGGAGCAGCTGATCCAGGAAGCGGTGCTCACTGTGCCGCGTGGCCTGATCGCCCAGACCATCGACGTCATCGCCGTGCTGGCCGGGCGTGGCCGACAGCGACGCTTGATCGACCTTGTCCGCCTGGAGGGCCAGGCGCCCGACGGCGCCTATCAGCTCAGCCCCGCCTGAGGCCCTAAGAGCCTCAAACCCCAGACATCGTTGAAGGAGATGGCCTCGTGTCCACGCGCCTTGCCTTGCCGCGCGCGCCCATGCCTGCCCGCAGGGCGTTTTACCTGCCGTCCCGCACGTCCGTTCGTGACCGGCTTCCCAGGCCCAAGTCTTGGATCTTCGCCGGCTTGACCCTGGGCCTGACATTGATCAGCCCCCAGGCGCAGGCAGCCGGCTCGGGCATGCCCTGGGAAGAGCCATTGCAGCAGATCCTGGAGTCGGTCGAAGGGCCGGTGGCCAAGATCATTGCGGTGATCATCATCATCGTCACGGGCTTGACCTTGGCGTTCGGCGAGAGCTCGGGCGGATCGCGCAAGCTGATCCAGATCGTCTTTGGCCTGTCGATCGCCTTCGCCGCCAGCTCCTTTTTCCTGTCGTTCTTCTCGTTCGGCGGCGGAGCGCTGGTCTGATGGCCGGTGATCGCGCCCTGGGGTTCGCAGCGCCCGTCCATCGGGCCTTGATCGAGCCGATGCTCCTGGCCGGCGCCCCGCGCGCGATCGCCCTGGTCAACGCCACCTTGGCCGCGGCCTTGGGGCTGGGTCTTCGCCTGTGGCTCGTGGGCCTGCTGGTCTGGCTGCTTGGCCATGGCCTGGCGGTGTGGGCCGCGCGCGGTGACCCGCAGATCTTCGAGGTCGGCCGCCGCCACGTGCGTCTGCCGGCCCATCTGGGGGTCTAGAGCGTGCTCGACCTTCGCGAATACGCCACACGCCCCGCGCGGCTGGCCGACTACCTGCCTTGGGCCGCCCTCGTGGCGCCCGGCGTGGTGCTCAACAAGGACGGCGGCTTTCAGCGGAGCGCCGAGTTCCGGGGCCCCGACCTCGATAGCGCAACCAACGCCGAGGTGGGCGCCGTCGCCGCCCGCCTCAACGGCGCCCTGCGGCGCCTGGGTTCGGGCTGGGCGATCTTCATCGAGGCGCGCCGTGATCCCTCGGCGTCCTATCCCGAGAGCGTCTTTCCCGACCCGGTCTCGGCTCTGGTCGATGAAGAGCGGCGCGCCGATTTCCAGCACAGCGGCGACCACTTCGAGAGCCGCTACTTCCTGACCCTGAGCTATTTGCCGCCAGCCCAGGAGCGGGGTCGTTTCGAAAGGCTGTTCGTCGAAGGCCGCCGTGGCGCCGACATCGACTGGAGCGCCGAGTTGGCCGCCTTCGTCGATCGCACCGACCGGTTTCTGGCCCTGCTCGACGGACTGATGCCGCGCCTGGCCTGGCTCGATGACGCCGCGACCCTGAGCATGCTGCACGGCGCGGTCTCGACCACGCGCCAGCGCGTGGCCGTGCCCGACACCCCGATCTATCTCGACAGCCTGCTGGCGACACAGCCCCTGGCTGGCGGGCTCGAACCGCGCCTGGGCCGCGCCCACCTGCGGGTCCTGACGCTGGTCGGTTTTCCGCCGGCGACGACGCCGGGCCTGCTCGACGACCTCAATCGGCTGGCCTTCGCTTACCGCTGGTCGACCCGGGCTCTGTGCTTGGACAAGACGCTGGCCACGGGCCTGCTGACCAAGATCCGCCGCCAGTGGTTCGCCAAGCGCAGGTCGGTGCTGGTGCTGCTGCGCGAGGCCCTGACCCAGGAACCCTCGGCCCTGGTCGACAACGACGCGGCCAACAAGGCCGCGGAAGCCGACCTGGCCCTGCAGGATCTCGGCGGCGACGCGGTGGCCTATGCCTATGTCACCGCCAGCCTGGTGGTCTGGGACGAGGATCCGGCCCGCGCCGACGCCAAGCTGGCCCTGGCCGAGAAGGTCATCCAAGGGCGCGAGCTGACGGTCATTCGCGAGACCGTCAACGCCGCCGAGGCGTGGCTGGGGACCATCCCCGGCCACGTCTACGCCAACATCCGCCAGCCGCCGCTCTCGACCCTGAACCTGGCGCACCTGGCGCCCATGTCAGCAGTCTGGGCCGGGCCGCAGCGCAACCAACACCTGGACGGGCCGCCGCTGCTGATCGCGCGCACGGCCGGTTCGACGCCGTTTCGCCTGAGCCTGCATGTCGACGATGTCGGTCACACCCTGATCGTGGGCCAGACCGGCGCGGGCAAGAGCGTGCTCCTGGCGATGCTGGCCCTGTCGTTTCGCCGCTATGCCGGGGCGCAGATCTTCGCTTTCGACTTTGGCGCCTCCAGTCGCGCGGCCGTGTTGGGCATGGGCGGCGATTTCCACGACCTGGCCGGTGAGGGCGGCAAGGCCGCCAAGCTTCAGCCGCTGGCGATGATCGATGGACCCGAAGAGCGCGCCTGGGCCGCCGACTGGCTGGCGGCGATCCTGGCCCGCGAAGGCGTCGCCATCACCCCGGCCGTGCGCGAACATCTGTGGGCGGCGCTCGGCAGCCTGGCCAGCGCGCCGGCGCGCGAACGCACCCTGACCGGCCTGGTGGCGCTGCTGGCCAGTCCGCCGCTGAAAGCCGCGCTGGCCCCGTTCATCCTGGGCGGCCCGCATGGGCGATTGCTGGATGGCGCGGGTGAGAGGCTCGGCGAGGCCGATGTCCAGGTCTTCGAGACCGAGGGCCTGGCCCGGGCGGCGGTCGCGCCGGCGGTCCTGACCTATCTCTTCCATCGCATCGCCCGGCGCCTGGATGGCCGGCCGACCCTGATCCTGATCGACGAGGGCTGGCTGGCGCTCGACGACCCCGCCTTCGGGGCGCAGTTGCGCGAGTGGCTGAAAACCCTGCGCAAGAAGAACGCCTCGGTGGTTTTCGCCACCCAGTCCCTGGCGGACGTGACCAGCAGCGCCATCGCCGCGACGATCATCGAAAGCTGCCCGACCCGGATCTTCCTGCCCAATCCGCGCGCGCTCGAGCCGCAGGGCGCGGCCGCCTACGCCCGCTTTGGCCTCAACGACCGCCAGATCGAGATCCTGGCTCGCGCGACCCCGGCTCGTGACTACTACCTGCAATCGCGGGCAGGAGATCGCCTGTTTGACCTCAGTCTCGGGCCCGTGGCCCTGGCCTTCTGCGCGGCCTCGGGCAAGGCCGACCAGGCCCTGATCAGCAAGGTGCTGGGGAGCCACGGCAAGCAAGGCTTCGCCGCCGCCTGGCTGCGCGCCAAGCACCTGACCTGGGCCGCCGACCTCTTGCCGGGCGGATCGGCCGCCCGGCCTGACGCCTCCCCGGAGACATTGTCATGACCTCTACCCGCCGCCGGCTGGCGCTCGTCTTGGTCGCGAGCCTGCTCGCGGCTGGGCCGACCGCCTCTTCCGTGGCCTTTGCCCAGTTCACGGTCTTTGACCCGACCAACTACGCCCAGAACGTCCTGCAGGCCGCCCGCGCCCTGCAGACCATCAACAACCAGATCACCTCGCTGCAGAACCAGGCGCAGATGCTGACCGGTCAGGCCAAGAGCCTGGCCAGTTTGCCGTACTCTTCGCTGGCGGCGCTAAAGGCGCAGGTTGATCGCACGCGCGGGCTCCTGGCGCAGGCTCAAGGCCTGGCTTTCGACGTCGCCCAGATCCGCGAAGCCTTTCGCACCCAGTACGGCGCGGCGGACCTGTCGATGAGCGACGCGGTGTTGACCCAGCGCGCCGACGCTCGCTGGAGCGCGGCGTTGGCCGGGTTCCAGGACGCCCTGAAGGTGCAGGCCGGCGTCGTCGGTGGCCTGGGCGCCAGCCGCGATCAGCTGACTGCGTTGGTGGGACAAAGCCAGGGCGCCGTCGGCGGCCTGCAGGCCGCCCAGGCCGGCAATCAGCTCCTCGCCCTCCAGGCCCAGCAGCTGTCGGACCTGCTTGCCCTCAGCGCCGCCCAGGGCAGGGCTCAGGCCCTGGAGGCGGCCGACCGCGCCGCCGCGCGCGCCGACGCCAAGGCCCGGTTTTCCAAGTTCATGGGGAGCGCAGGCGCGCCATGACCCGGCTCTTCGTCTGGGGGATAGCCCTCATCTTTTTGCTGGGCGCGGCGGTCTTGAAGGACGGGGCGCCCCAGCCGTCTTCCGCCCCGGTGGTCAGGGCCGCGGCGCGCGATTCAGAGCTGGCCCGCTGTCAGGCGCTGGGCGAGACCGGCGGGCAGGACGCGCAATGCCGCGCGGCCTGGGCCAAGGCGCGGGCGCGGTTCTTCGGCGGAGCGGCGTCATGAACGACGTTGGCGTCATCGATCGTTTCTTCGACACCTTCAACCGCTACTTGGACTCTGGGTTTGGGCTGCTCAGCGGGGAGGTGGCATTCCTCTCAACCACCCTGGTGGCGATCGACGTCACCCTGGCGGCGCTGTTCTGGGCCTGGGCGTCGAACGAGGATGTCCTAGCCCGTCTGATCAAGAAGACCCTCTATGTCGGGTTCTTCGCCTTCCTGATCGGCAACTTCCAAGCCCTGTCGCTCGTGGTGCTCAAGAGCTTCTCAGGCCTGGGCCTGAAAGCTTCGGGCGCGGGGGTCTCGGCCGAGGACTTCCTGCGGCCAGGGCGCCTGGCGGCCCTGGGGGTGTCGGCCTGCAAGCCGATCTTGGAAGCGGCGGCTGAGTTGGGCGGCTTTCCGGGCTTCTTTGAGAATATCGTCCAGATCGTCATCTTGCTTGTGGTGGCGCTCTTGGTGATCGTCGCCTTCTTCATCATCGCCATTCAGGTCTTCGTGGTTCTGATCGAGTTCAAGCTGGTCACCCTGGCCGGCTTCGTTCTCGTGCCCTTCGGGCTCTTTGGCCGCACCGCGTTCCTGGCCGAGAAGGTGCTGGGCAATGTCATCGCCAGCGGCGTGAAGGTCATGGTGCTGGCCATCGTCGTTGGCATCGGCTCTTCGCTGTTTTCCGAATTCACCAGCGCCGCCAGCGGCCAGCCGACCCTGGAAGCGGTGCTGGCCATGGCCCTGGCCGCCCTGACCTTGCTGGGCCTGTCGATCTTCGGGCCCGGCGTAGCCTCAGGCCTGGTGTCGGGCGGGCCGCAGCTGGGCGCCGGCGCAGCCGTTGGCGCGGGCCTGGTGGTTGGCGGTATGGCCATGGCCGGCGCGGCCGCCGCCCAAATGGTCGCCGGCGGCGCCGCAAGCTCCGGAGCGGGGGCGGCCGCAGCGGCGGGGGGCGGGGGGCGGCCTCCGCCAGCGGCCGGCGCGGCCCCGGCCGGCGGCTCGCCGCCGAACGGTCCGCAGGGCGGAGGCGGCGCGGCGTCCTCGGCCGGTGCGTCCTCGATACCTGCGCCACCGCCGCCGTCGTCTGGCGGGGCAGGCGGGCAGGGTGGTCCCCGCGCCGCGAACGCCCCGGCCGGCCGGGGCGATACGAGCGAGCAACCCGCCTGGGCCCGCGATCTCGAACGCCGCCAATCCATGACCCATGGCGCGGCCATGGCCGTCCACGCCGCCGGCAGCGGCGACGATCACAGCGCCGGCGCGGCGCCCAGCCTTTCGGAGGATAGATCATGACCCTGCTCAAGGGATCGGCGCGCTATGGCGCGACCCCCGCGCCGGAGACCGCCCACCAGCGGGCCGGTCAGGCTTGGGACCAGCGGCTCGGGGCCGCGCGCGTCCAGGCGTTCAACTGGCGGCTGATGGCGCTGGGCCTCCTGACGCTCAGTGGGGGCCTGTCGGCCGGCCTCGTCACGCTCGCCTTGCGCGGCGGCGTCACGCCCTGGGTGATCGAGGTCGACCGCCTGGGTGAGCCGCGCGTCGTCGCCCCGGCCGTTCAGGGCGCACGGCCGACCGACGCCATGATCGCCTGGACCCTGGCGCGGTTCATCACCGACGTGCGCACCCTCTCCACCGACCCGGTGCTGATGCGCCAGGCCTGGCTGCGGGCTTACGACTTCACCTCGACCGACGGCGCGGCGGCCCTGTCCGACCATGCCCGGCGCGCAGACCCCTTCAGCCAGGTCGGCAAGGCCCAGGCGACGGTGGCGGTGACCAGCGTGGTGCGCGCCTCGCCCGACAGCTTCCGTCTGGCCTGGACCGAACAGCGTTTCGAGGGCGGCCAGCTCGTCGCCACCGAGCGCTGGACGGCGATCCTCACTGTGACCATCCGGCCGCCCCGCACCGCCGAGGGCCTTCGGGTCAATCCGCTTGGCGTCTTCGTCACGGCCTTGTCCTGGTCGAAGGAGTTCGGCGCATGATCCGTCTGACCCTGTCCGCGGGTCTCGCCTGCGTCCTGCTGTCGCCGTCTGCCTGGGCTGGGCCGCCAGGCGGCGATCCGCGCCTGGCCACGCCAGCGGGCATGCATCGCTCGGCCTGGGTCGACACCAGCGTATACCCAGTGATCGCTATGCCGGGCCGCATCACCGACATCGTGCTGGAGCCAGGGGAGGCTCTGGTCGAGGCCGGTGCGATCGCGGCGGGCGACACCGCCCGTTGGTTGATCGGCGCCACCAGCAGCGGCGTCGGGCCCGGGCGTCGTGTGCATGTGCTGGTCAAGCCGACCGCGCCGGACCTGGCGACCAATCTCCTGATCAACACCGACCGACGCACCTACTACCTGGAGCTTCGCGCCTCGGCCCGAACTTGGCAGGCGCAGGTGTCTTGGCGCTATCCGCCGGTGGAGGCCGTGCTGGTCGATGCGCCGCCCGCTGTGTTAGACCTATCACGGGTCAATCGCCGTTACCGTATCAAGGGCGATCATCCGCCCTGGCGGCCGGTGGCGGTCTACGATGATGGACGGCGCGCCTATGTCGAGTTCGGGCCAGGCGTCGTTCTGGACGACCTGCCGCCGCTTTACCGTGTGGGCGTCGATAGCAAGTCCGCCGAGATCATCAACTACCGGGTTGAAGGACGGCGGATCGTCGTAGAGCGCCTCTTCGACCGCGCCGAACTGCGTCTCGGGATCAAGCGTCAGGCCCAGCGCGTAAGGCTGATCAGGCTGATGGGCGCCCCGGAGGCGGGCCGATGAGCGAAGACGCCGAGGCTAAGGAAGCTATCGCCAAGACCTTGCGGCTGCGCGGATCGCCCGCGCCGGTGGCCCGCCTGTCGCGCCGAGCCCTGATCATCGCCAGCACCGCCATCGCCCTGGTTCTGTTCAGCGCCGTCGGCTGGTCGATGCTGGGCCATCGGCGTGTGGCGCCTCAGACGGTGGAGCCGTCCGCGACCGCGACGCCGCCGGAGCGGGTGACGGCCTTGCCGCGCGGCTATGCCGGTCCGGCCGGCGTGCCGGCGCTCGGTCCGCCGCTGCCCGGCGATCTGGGCCGCCCCATCCTGGCCGCCCAGCGGGCGGGCGCCAGGCCCATGGAAAGCGCTGGGCTGCAGCAGGCCGCGGCGGCGGCGGCCCCCGGGCCGAGACAGCCTGCCGTCGACCCCGAACGCGAGGCCCGTGTCGCCGTGCGCCGCGCCGCCCAGCAGAGCGGCCTCTTTGTGGCCGGGCAGCCCGATCGACGCGGGGAGGCCTTGCCGCCGGCGAAGACCGAGGAGGCTGGGCAGGATGTCCGGACGACCAGTGTGGAGCGTCTTCAGGCGCCAGCGTCGCCCTATGTCCTTCAGGCCGGCGCGGTGATCCCGGCCGCCCTGGTGACGGGTCTGCGCTCGGACGCGCCGGGCCTGGCCATCGCCCAGGTCACCCAGGACGTCTATGACAGCCTCGGCGGTGGCTTCCTGCTGATCCCGGCCGGGGCGCGCCTGATTGGCGACTATGAGGCCGAGATCCAGGTCGGACAGAGCCGCCTGCGCGTGGCCTGGACCCGGCTGATCATGCCGTCGGGCCGCTCCATCGTCCTCGACAAGTTGCCGGCCGCCGATGTGCAGGGCATGGCCGGGCTGCAGGACGGCGTTGATCGCCACAGTGGCCGCGTCCTGGCGGCGGCGGGTCTTTCGACCGTGCTCGCCATCGGCGCCGAGACGGGCTCATCGCGCGAGGCGTCCGATCTTGTCCGAGCCATCCGGCGGGGCGGCGCCGACGCGGTCAGTGACGTGGGCCGGCAGATCGTTGGCCGCAGCCTCGACCGTGCCCCGACCTTGACCATCCGTCCCGGCGCGCTACTGCGCGTCCTGCTGACCAAGGACCTCGTCCTAGAGCCCTACCGCGTGGGAGTGCGCCGATGAACAAGCTGAAGCTGCGTCCGCTGGAGGACGAAGCGAGCGTCAAGATGACCCTCGACGTGCCGCCCAGCACCTATCGCAATCTCGTGGCCTACGCCCAGGCCCATGCGGCCCAGACCGGCGGCAAGGTTGCCGAGCCCGTGCGGTTGGTCGTGCCCATGCTCGACCAGTTCATGGCGACGGATCGGGCGTTCGTGCGGGGACGTGCTCGGCGCGAGGCGTGAATGGAACGTCCTTGGCGGCCTTTGGTCGTTCACCATGCATGGTCCTGCGACCGCAGATGACGTTGGCGAACTTCACGGCGCCATGCGCCAGTCCCGTGAGGAAAATATGCGAAAGTCTGAGGCCGAGCCGGCCATTCGTCATCTATGCCACGCTTGGAGACGCGGTGAGGGTCATCTGGAGACGCCGGCGGGGGCCCTGAGCTTTGGCGACTTTTGGAGCTGGCTGCAGGCCAATTCTCCGCACCATCTGAACTTCCGATCCAGCATTTCGGTGCGCTACGACGTCGAGCTCTGGTTCGACCAGGAATTTGGCCAAGCGGGTCTTCGTTAGCCTGGGCCTTATGCGGCGTCGCGGACCTTGGTGTCCCTACGATCTAAAGCACAGGTCCGTGCTTTCAGAACACGCTAGGCGCGGGGCAGGACCTGGATGAGCATGAAGACCAGGCCGGCGGTCAGCAATGCGAGGGCGGCAAGGCCGGCCCAGCCGGCGGGGGTCAGCAGGCGGGCGGTTGGGCGGGAGCGAGCGGGCATGGCGCCATGATATGGCGCCGCTCACGGCGGCGCTAGGCGCGGTCGAGATTGGCCCACCAGTCGCCATAGGGTGTGTTGCGGGCCATATGGCGGTTGAGGTCCGGCGCGCCGTCGTCCCACCACACGGGGCCGCGTTCACCCAGGCCGACCTTGGCCGTGTTGACCCTGCTTCGCGCCTTCGCGAGCGCTTGGGGGTCGCCCTTGGCCAGCGCCGTGAGAACCGCGCGGCGGGCGTCCATCAAGGCGTCGACCAGGGTCTGGCGGTGCTCTGGCGACAGATCGGGATTGCTCCGTCGCCAGAGCCGGCCGCGCACCACGAGGTAGCGGCCGTCCGGCGTGATGGGCGGCGGGGCCTTCATCGGGAGAGTTCGATCCAGGCCGGGGCGTGGTCGCTGGCGCCATCCAGACCCCGGACCCAGCGATCGACGCCAGAGTCCGTCAGCTGACTGGCCAGGTCGGGCGAAAGCAACAGATGATCGATCCGCAGGCCTTTGTCCTTGGGCCATCGCTCGTGCAGGTACGACCAATAGGTCCAGGGCGCGGCGTACGGGTGGATGGCGCGCAGGGCGTCGGTCCAGCCCTGGTCCAGAAGGCGCTGGAAGGCCGCGCGACTTTCAGGGCGCAGCAAGGCGTCGCCGCTATACGAGTGGTTGGGATAAATGTCGGCCTCGGTCGGTACGACATTATAGTCGCCGGCCAGGATGACGGGCGCGCCGGTGGCGAGGAGGCCGTGGGCATGGGCCAGCAGCGCCTCGAACCAGGCCAGCTTGTAGTCGAACTTGGGACCCGGGACCGGGTTGCCGTTGGGCAGGTAAAGGCAGCCGATCAGCACGCCGTTCACCGCCGCCTCGATATAGCGCGACTGGGTCAGGTCTGGATCGCCAGGTAGGGCGGTCCGGGTCAGGACCGGGGTCATGCCCTTGGCCAGGATCGCCACGCCGTTCCAGGTCCGCTGGCCTTTCCAGACCGCGCCATAGCCCATCTGCTCCAGCGCCTCGGCGGGAAAGCGGCCCTGTTCGGCCTTCAACTCTTGCAGGCAGACGACGTCGGGCTGGGCGTCGTCCAGCCATTCGATCAGGCTGTCGAAGCGGCTGATCACATTATTGATGTTGAGGGTGGCGATGCGCACGGAGGGAAAGCGCGGCCGTGGAACGCACGTTCCCAGGGCTGTTCTGCTGCCGGCGCCTAGCGCCGTACCGTCCGGAAGGTCACCGAATAGCGCAGCGCTTCGAGGGCGGGGATGCTGTGCTGCCAGTCGCTGCGCGCCGCCCCGGCCATGAGGTAGGCCGAGCGTGGCGCGGCGATGATCGAGGCGCGGTCCCAACGGTCTCCGGTCTTGCGCCGCAGGCGGAAATGACATGGCGACAACAGGGAGACCCCGGCGATCGCCACGGCCGGCGGTCGATCGCGATGCCAGCCGATCCCCGCGCCGGGCGAGTATTCGGTGACAAGGGCGTGGCGGAAGCTCTCCGGCGCCAGGCCGGTGAAGGCCGCGACCCTGTCCAGCAAGGGGAGCAGCAGATCCGGGATCGGCTCGCCGGTCTCGACCATGCGGCCGGCCTCGTCCTGACGCCAGCCAAAGCCGGCGATCCGGCGATTGCCGAAATAGCCCAGATGCTCATAGGCCTTGAACGGCAGGCCCTGAAAGCTGGCGACGAGGTCGCGCTCCTCGGCGGCGCTGATCAGTTCGGCCTGATAGCGGAAGCCATCGGGCAGAGGCTTCTTGGGGGCCAGCGGTAGGTCGAACAGCGAGGGCTGGTTGTCGATCATCGGCGTCTCAACAGAAATTTCGACCGCGGCGCGCCCAGGACATGTCGCCGTTGTGCGCGTGCGCCCCTGGACCTTTGGCTAGACGAGGAGGGCGGTGTGGTCGGCGGCCTCGGCTGATTTGGTCTCCAGGTTGGAGACCGTGACGCCCAGCAGCCGCACCCCCGCCCGTAGCGGATAGACCGCCCGCACCAGGTCCTGGGCGAGCAGCCGCAGGGTCTGGCCGTCGGTGATGGCGTCGGGAAGCGAACGACGGCGCGTGACCTGCTCGAAGTCGGCGTACTTGACCTTGATCGTCGCGGTGCGTCCGAACTTCTGGGCCTTTTCGCACCAGCCGAAGACCTGGTCGGCCAGGGCTGCGATCTCGGTTTCGATGCGCGCGGTGTCGAAGAGGTCGGTCTCGAAGGTGGTCTCCGAGCCCGAAGATTTGCGCTCGCGATCGGGGATGACCGGGCGCTCGTCGACGCCGCGGGCGATGTCGTGAAACCACGGTCCGGCCCGACCGAAGTGGTGGATCAGGAACTCCAGCGACTGGCGGTGCAGGTCTTCACCCGTCTCGATCTTCAGCGCCTTCATCTTGCGCTCGGTCACCTCGCCCACGCCGTAGAACCGGCTGATCGGCAGGGTGCGCGCGAACGCCTCGCCCTGGCCGGGCGCGACCAGGAACTGGCCGTTGGGCTTGTTCTGGTCGCTGGCCATCTTGGCCAGGAACTTGTTGTAGGAGATGCCCGCCGAGGCGGTCAGGCCCGTCTCTTCCTGGATCCGCGCCCGGATCATCCGGGCCGTCTGGGTGGCGGTGTCGATCCCGGCCTTGTTGGCGGTGACGTCGAGAAAGGCCTCGTCCAGCGACAGCGGTTCGACCAGATCGCTGTAGTCGGCGAAGATCGCCTGGATCTGCTGAGAGGCGGCCTTATAGACCTCCATGCGGCGCGGCACGAAAACAAGGCCAGGGCATTTGCGCAGGGCCGTGCTGGACGGCATGGCCGAGCGCACGCCAAACTTTCGGGCCTCGTAGGTCGCCGCCACGATCACCCCGCGCGCGGCCGGCGAGCCGACCACCACCGGCTTGCCCGCGAGGCTGGGATCGTCGCGCAGTTCGATGGACGCGAAGAAGGCGTCCATGTCGATGTGGATGATCTTACGAGGCGGCGACTCCATGTCCCCAGTTAACTAGCATTCTGTGAACGAAACGGGAACTTTCTCCTTGAGCGGGCGGCCAGGATCGGGTGAAACCGGGGTCTTGCGACGCCGCGTCGCAGCGCGAAGGGCCGTCTGGCTGGTCCATCGTGGGGGCCTTGGGGAGTGTTGTAGCGTGTCGCGTATCGAAGGGGAGTTCCTGACCCTGGCCTTGGAGATCGGCCTGGCGCAAGCCGTCGCCGAGACCCTGAAGGACATAGACCGATCGATCGCCCAATTGCCGGAGACGTTCGGCGCCACGCGCTATCGCCGTCGGCTTGAGGAGCAGCGCACGGCCCTGCGTAACCCGACCTTGCGCAACAGCGCCGCCCTCGTGGTCTCGATGTGCGTCAAGAACCCTGCGCTCACCCCACGTATCCGCCGCGCTTTCGCCGATCTGGTCGAGCGCCACCCCGAGCTGGCGTGGTTCTACGTGCAGCTGCCGGCCGATCCATCGGTCGCGGACCTGCGGCGGGTCGGCTAGGCTTCAACGAACATGCGCCCCTCGCAGCCACTCTTCTGTCGATAACCCTGGGGATCTGCGTGGCCTTAACCGCATCCGGCGGTCGACTCGGCTAAGCGCGGGATCATGAAGCGCGACGAGATCGACCACCTGCTGGATTTCATGGCCGAAGAGGCCAAGGCCAAAGGGGACGATCAGTTCCTGCCTGGCGCCATCACCTTCAATTCCGACACCTGGGTGAAGATGTCGGGCGCGGATCTGCCGACGACCTGCCTCAGCACCATCGTCGGTATCCGCTATCGCGGTATTCGGGTTGTGATCAGCCGCGATCACGAAAACAAGGTCCTCAACCGCGCGGAGGCGGGCGACGAGGGAAAGGCCTTCATGGATCTTGAGCCAAGAGGCTAGAGGTCTGGGTGTTTGCCGGCGTCGGAAAGGCGTGATGGGCGCTCCGTCACCCTCGATCCGAGAAGCGTTCGAATGCGGTGATGCGCCTTGGCGAGAGCCCCGGGTCGTAGCCGTAGATCTCGCGCGCGAGGTAGGCCAGCTCAGCGTCGCGATCCTCCTCAGTGACGTCGGCGTACCAGGCCCTTGGTCCAGCGGCCTCGTCGCCATTCCAGCGGTAACCGCGCTCTTTCAGCCGATCCTTCATCTCGAAGGGGGAGCGGTCGGCGACTATGCGCCAGGTCGGCGCGCGGGCGACTTCCAGGAGATGGGACAGGGCCGTGCGGCCGCTTGTCAGGGGCCGCGCCAGGATCTCCAGACCTGCCAGGCAGTCGTTCTCGGCGCGATGGCCGTCGAAGAAGAAGCCACACTGACTGGCGAGGTAGGAGAGCTTGGTTCCTTCAAAGCCTTCCCCGGCCCAGTCGACCTGGCGCATTGAGCAGGCCCAGCCCTTGAACTTGAAGCTGTCGGAAAGGCGCTCGACGAAGGGGCGGTCGAAGGCGGCGTTGTGGGCCACCACGATCACCGCCGAGGCGATGAAGGCGGCGACCTCGTCCGGATCGATCGCCTGCCCCTCGACCATGGCGTCGGTGATGCCGGTGATCCGGGTGATCTCGGCCGGGATGGGATTGGCGGGCTGGCGCAGGGCGACGAACGGTTCGCCGACCGCGCAGAGGCGCCCCTCGGGATCGTAGTCGAACGGCAGCATCGCCAGTTCGATGATCTCGTGCCGGCGCGGATCAACGCCCGTGGTCTCGGTGTCGAGATAGACGCCGCGCTTCAGCGTCGCTGGATCGGCCCCCGTGAACAGGGTGCAGCCCTCGAACCGCCGCAGCAGGCGATAGCGGCCACTGGCGGCAAGCTGGGCGGCCATGGCTTCCAGGGACTCAAGGTCGAGGGCGTCGGTCACAGGCTCTCAGTTGCCGCCTTTGACGAAGATCGCAAGGTCCAGGCGTTGCCGATATTGGACGTCGACACCGGTTCAGGCCCTAAGCTGGGACCAAGTCTGAGCCGCGGCTTTTTGAGGCCGCGGCTCGTCCGACGTTGGAGCCTATTTGAGGGACGGGGAAGGTCGGGCCACTAACGACGGGCCATGGCGTCGCCGAGGGCGGCGTATCGGCGCAGCGCCGTGGCGGCTAGGTCAGCATGTCCCTGACCAGCGGGATCACCTGCTCGCCATAGAGGCCGATGCTGTCCAGCAGCTTGTCGTGCGCCAGGGCGCCGGCGCTGTACTTCATCTGGAAGCGCGAGGCGCCTAGGGCCCTGACCGTCGCGGCGATCTTGCGGGCGACCGTCTCGGGCGAGCCCACATAGAGCGAGCCATGGGCGGCTTCCTGCTCGAACTCGGCCCGGCTCATGGGCGGCCAGCCGCGTTCGGCCCCGATACGGTCGCGCATGGCCTTGTAGTCGGGCCAAAGGTTCTCACGCGCCTGTTCATCGGTCTTGGCGACATAGCCAGGCGAGTGGACGCCGATCGGCTGGACCGGTTTGTCCAGCTCACCGAAGGCGCGCTTGTAGAGATCCGCGTACGGCAGGAAGCGCTTGGGATCGCCGCCGATGATCGCCAGCATCATGGGCAATTCGTAGCGCGCCGCGCGCACCACCGATTCCGGGCTGCCGCCGACGCCGATCCAGGTCTTGAAGGGCTGGTCGCCCTGGCGCGGGAAGACTTCCTGATTGACCAGGGGCGGGCGGGTTCGGCCCTGCCAGGTGACGGCCCGTTCGCGGAGCAGGGCCGCGAAGAGGTCGAGCTTCTCTTCGAAAAGCTGATTGTACTGCGACAGCTCAAAGCCAAAGAGCGGGAAGGACTCGGTGAATGAACCGCGGCCCAGGATCACCTCGGCCCGGCCGCTCGAGGCCGCATTGAGTGTCGAATAGCGCTGGAAGACGCGGATGGGATCGTCCGAGCTCAGCACCGTGACGGCCGAGCCGAGCTTGATGCGCGAGGTCTGGCCCGCGATCGTGGCCAGCACCATCTCGGGTGAGGAGACGGCGAAGTCGGCGCGGTGGTGTTCGCCGATCCCGAAGAAGTCGACACCGGCGGCCTCGGCGCGCACACCCTCGGCGACGACGTTTCGGATGACCTGGTCGTGGGGCAGCAGCGTCCCATCCGGCCCGGTCGTCACGTCGCCGAAAGTATCCAGTCCAAGTTCGACAACGCTCATGGGGTGCACTCTGTCCTTTTCGGAGCCGTCGGGCGCGGCTGGACCGTTAGATAGGCGCGCAATTCGCCACCGGAAGAGGTGCAGTTTCTTCTCGGTCTGGCGTCAGCGCCTGCCAGGCGCCTGTGCGTGATGGGCTGCCCGGTTAGGCGGGGAGGGGACCGTCATAGGCCGCGCGAGGGCGGAACAGGGCGTGGTCCTGGTATTGCTCCAGGGCGTGGGCGATCCAGCCGACCATCCGGCCGACGGTCGAGACCGCCAGCTCCTCACCCTTGAGGCCCAGCACCTTGCCCAGGAAGATCGTCGGCACGATGAAGTCGGGAGCAGCGCCCGTCAGGTCGTCGATGGTCTCGATCACCAGGCGTAGCGGCGCGAACACGGCCTCGGGGATCTGGCGTTCCAGCGCGGCGAGCAGCGCCTGGGCGCGAGGGTCCTTGTCGGCGTAGAGGTGGCCCCCGAAGCCGGGCAGGGCTTCGCCGACCCGGAAACGCGAGAGCACCGCTTCTTTCGGGGCGCCAGTCATGACCTCGTCCAGGAAGCGCGACACCGTCTCCGCGCGACCCAGGTGCAGGCGGCGGCCACGCCCGGCGACGAGGCCCGCCATCGCCGCCCCGTAGGGCGTAACCCCGGTATTGGCGGCGGCCCGCACGGCGTAGGTCGTCGGATCCAGCTCGTGGTCGGCGGCCAGGACGATGCAGCGCCGGATCAGATCCTCATAGCCGGCCGGCGCGTTCAGCGAGCGGGCCAGGACCTCATGAAGCAGGCCCGGTTCCATCGGGTCGCCGTCGCAGGCGATGGCCGCGAAGCAGCGGATCACCCCGGCCCCGGCGCGGGCGTAGCCGGCCGGCGTCAAGTCGTGGGCGCGCGGGTTGGCGTGCTCGATCAGGCCCAGGAGGCCGATGGCGCGAGGGATGCGAGGGAGGGCGGCGAACGCTTGTCGCGCCGCCTCGTAGCCATCGGGCAGCGTCAGCGAGAGGTCGGCGAAGGCGTCGGGCGCGTTCCACAGGCGGCAAGCCACCTCTTCGAGGGTCGCGGTCTCGGCCAGGTCGATCGCCGAGACGCCGCGATAGAACGGCCCCTTGGCGGTCATCAGGGTGACGGAGGTCGACTTGATCAGGCCGGCGGAGGGATCAGCCGGACGGCCGCGACCGCGCGCCTGGTCGATGTCGGCGCGCCAGTAGCGGCGGCTCTTGGAGCCAGGCTGCCTTTCCGAGCGAATGCCCTTGCGGCTGACATAGGCGTACAGGGTCTGCAGGCTGACGCCGAGGGCGTCGGCGGCTTCGTCCGCGGACATGAACAGGTCGTCGCTCTTCATATTGACGAAATCCGTACAGATTGACGCGGCCAATTACAGGTGGCTCGTATGATCTCAAGCGCATCAAGAAAATACGCATTGATGAGAATCGTCAATGTGAAAGCGCAACGGAGGGAATGACCATGAATGCTCGCTACGGCTTGCTGGGATCGGCCTGTGTCCTGGCGCTTTGCTCCGGATCCTTGGCGATGGCTCAGACCGCGTCCCCGGCGTCTTCGGCGGTTCAGCTGGATGAGGTGGTGGTGACCGCCCAGAAGCGTTCGGAGAACCTGCAGGACGTGCCGCTGACCCTGTCGGTGTTTGGCGCCAAGCAGATCGAGGCCGCCCGCATTGTCCAGGTGCAGGATGTGGCCAACCGCACGCCGGGCCTGGCCTTCGACAACTTCCCGTCCAGCCAGCCACGTCCGGTCCTGCGCGGCATCGGCTCGTCCGATCGCGGCGCGGCCGGCGACCCGTCGGTCTCGGTCTTTGTCGACGAGGTCTATTACGGCCGGCCTTCGGCGGTGGCCTTCGACGCCTTCGACGTCGACCGGATCGAGGTCCTGAAAGGACCGCAAGGCACGCTGCTGGGCAAGAACGTGGTCGGCGGCGCGGTCAGCGTCTTCAACAAGCGCCCCGTGCTGGACGCCTTTGACGCCGGCGCGGCGGTCACGGTCGGAAACTATTCGCGGCGGGAAGGGGCGGGCTTCATCAATGCCCCGGTCGGCGACAAGGCGGCCGTGCGTCTGAGCCTCAGCAAGCGCACCCACGACGGCTATACCAAGAACGCCTTCGCTGGCGGCGCGGCTGAGGACCAGGACACCACCAGCGGCCGCGCGCAGCTGCTGCTTAAGCCGACGGAGACCTTCACGGCCCTGCTGGCCATCGACGGCACGCGCGATCGCGGCGCCGGCGACGCCCGCCACAGCTTCGAGCTGGACCCGACCGCCCCGGCCAGCGCCCTGTGGCGCGTCAACCGCCAGCGCGACCAGTTTTACGCCGAGAGCAACGGCCGCAACGATCGCGACACCTGGGGCGCGCGCGCCAACCTGACCTGGGACCTGCCAGTGGCGACGCTGACCTATATCGGCTCGTACCGGCATCTGGCCTACCACTACGCCGAGGACTTCGATGGCGGCAACCCGACGATCTATGCCCTCAACTTCCGCGGCGCCCAGGATGAGAAGAGCCATTTCCAGAGCCAGGAGCTGCGGCTGTCGGCCCTGCCCAGCTCGAAGCTGCGCTGGGTGGTCGGCGGCTACTCCTACAGCGGCGACACCGACCGGATCGACACGCTGTGGGGCGACATCAAGTCCCGCCCGACACCGCCAGCGACCTACGCCGCTCGCGACCGCTTCATCCAGGCCGCGAGGACCAAAAGCTACGCGGTGTTTGGCGACGCCACCTGGCCGCTGACCGACCAGATCAACGTCTTCGGCGGCCTGCGCTACTCCAAGGACGACAAGGACTATGCGCTGAGCAACCAGGACTCCACGGCCCTGCTGCGCGCCTCTGCCAAGTACGGCATCACCGCCAGCCACGACTGGGACAAGCTGACCTGGCGGCTGGGCGGCGACTATTCGCCGAGCGAGAACGTCATGCTGTACGGCGTGATCTCGACCGGCTTCAAGAGCGGCGGCTTCCAGGACACCCCGTCGACGGCGACCTCGGCGGCCACGCCGTTCAATCCGGAGACGGCGAGACTCTACGAACTGGGGGCCAAGACCACGCTGCTGGATCGCCGCCTGACCTGGAACACCTCGATCTACCAGACCGACTACCAGGACCTGCAGGTGCGCAGCACCCGGGGCTTCGACACCATCACCACCAACGCCGGCAAGGCGCGCATCCGGGGCGTGGAGACCTCGCTCGACGCGCGGGTCGACGAGCATCTGCGCCTGTCGGCGACCTACGCCTACACCGACGGCAAGTTCCTCAGCCTGTTCGATCGCGGGGCCGACCGGTCCGGCAATCGCATGACCCGCAGCCCGCGCCACAAGCTGACCCTGTCGCCCAGCTTCACCCAGCCGCTGGCGTCCGGCGCGCGGCTCGAGGCGGCGATCGACGCCACCTTCGAGAGCAAGGTCTATGACGATCTCGACAACAACCAGATCATCACCCGCAAGCCGAGGTCGCTGGTCGATGGGCGCCTCGTCTATGACAGCGCCGAGGGCCACTGGAGCCTGTCGGTCTGGGGCAAGAACCTGACCAACGACATCTACAAGACCCACCAGGTCGTGTTCCAGGGGACCAACCTGGCGATCTACGCACCGCCGCGTACGGTCGGCGCCACGCTGCGCTGGAAGTACTGACGTGACGGCGATCGGTACGGGGAGGGGACGATGACGCTGGCGGTGCTGGGTTTCCTGATGGTGATCAGCTTCATGACGCTGATCATGACCAATCGCCTGTCGGCGATCACGGCCCTGATCATCGTGCCGATCGCCTTCGGCCTCCTGGCCGGGGCCGGGCCGCAGCTGGGCGTGATGATGGTCAAGGGCGTCACCCAGCTGGCGCCCACCGCCCTGATGCTGGCCTTCGCGGTCCTCTACTTCGGGATCATGATCGATGCGGGGCTGTTCGACCCGCTGGTGCGCTGGGTGCTGTCGATGGTCGGCGATGATCCGGCGCGGGTGACCTTGGGCACGGCGCTGCTGGCCATGGTCGTCTCGTTGGACGGCGATGGGGCCACCACGGCCCTGGTGACCATTTCGGCCCTGCTGCCGGTCTATCGGCGGTTGCGCCTCAATCCGCTGATCCTGGCTTTGCTGCTGGGGCTCAGCAACACCATCGTCAACCTGGTGCCCTGGGGCGGGCCGACCGCGCGGGCCGCCAGCGCCTTGCATCTGGAGCCGAGCGCGGTGTTCCTGCCGATGATCCCGGCCATGGTCGCGGGCCTGGCCGGCGTCCTCGCGCTCGCCTGGTGGCTAGGCCTGGGCGAGCGCCGGCGTCTGGGGCGCCTGTCCCTGGAACCGCTCGACCCCGTGTCCGCCGACGCGCCGCTGGTCGAGACCGGGGAGGCGCAGGCCAAGCGCCCGAAGCTGATCTGGTTCAACCTCGCCTTGACCCTCGCCCTGGTCGGCGGCCTCGTCACCGGCGCGGCCCCGCTACCGGCCTTGATGATGGGCGCGTTCGCGATCGCCGTGATCGTCAACTATCCCGACATCGCCACCCAGCGCACGCGGGTGGCCGCCCACGCCAAGAACGTGCTGGGCGTGGTGCTGCTGATCTTCGCGGCCGGGGCCTTCACCGGCATCCTGTCGGGAACCGGCATGGTCAAGGCGATGGCCGACGCCACCCTGATGGCGATCCCGCCGCAGCTCGGACCCTATCTGGCGCCGATCACCGCCCTGATCAGCATGCCCATGACCTTCTTCATGTCCAACGACGCCTTCTATTTCGGCGTCCTGCCGGTGATCGCCGAGACCGCCGCCAAGTTCGGCGTGCCGGCCGAGGCCATCGCCCGCGCCTCGATCGTCGGCCAGCCGGTCCACGGTCTCAGCCCGCTGATCGCGGCCATTTACCTCGTCACCGGCCTCCTGAAGGTCGAGGTCGGCGCGGCCCAGCGCTTCTCGCTGAAATGGGCGATCGCCGCTTCCCTGTTGCTGCTGATCGCCGCCCTGGCGACCGGCGCCTTCCCCCTGCGGGCGGCCTGATGACCGCCTCTGTTCCGAAAGAGTCTTCGATGCACGACGGCAAGCTCCCCGACGGTGGGGTCAAGGTCCTGGTGCCCTGCGGGGCCCTGGGTGGGGGCGTGCGACCCGATGAGGTCGAGGCCGGTCTCGCCGCCGGGGCCCACGCCATCGCCCTCGACGCCGGCTCGACCGACAGCGGTCCGGCCTATCTGGGCACCGGCAAGTCCAAGTACAGCCGCGCGGCGGTCAAGCGCGACCTCACCATCCTGATGGACGCCCGCGACCGGGCGGGCATCCCGCTGCTGATCGGCTCGTGCGGCACCTCCGGCTGCGACGAGGCCGTCGACTGGACCCTGGAGATCGTCCAGGAGGTCGCCGAAGAACTGGGCCAGCGGCCGCGCATCGCCTTGCTCTATTCCGAACAGGACAAGGCGACCCTGAAGGCCAAGAACGCCGGGGGGCAAATCCGACCGCTGCCGCCATTGGGTCCGCTGGACGACGCCACGGTCGACGCCTGCGCCCACATCGTCGCCTTGCTAGGCCCCGAGCCCTACATCTCGGCTCTGCAGGGCGGGGCCGAGATCGTCCTGGGCGGGCGCACCACCGACACCGCCGTTCTGGCCGCCGTGCCGCTGATGCTGGGCGCGGCCGCAGGGCCCGCCTGGCACGGCGCCAAGGTCGCCGAGTGCGGCGGCCAGTGCACGGTCAATCCGATGAACCCCGGCATCATGTTCTGCGTCGACGCCGAGGGCTTCGAGGTCGTACCGCTGTCGCCCGACAATCGCTGCGAGCCGCACACCGTGGCCGCCCATATGCTCTACGAAAACAGCGACCCGTTCCGCCTGATCGAGCCCGGCGGCGTGCTGGATGTGACCGCCTCGGAATATCAGGCGCTGGACGCACGCATCGTGCGCGTCACCGGCTCGCGCTGGGAGCCGGGCCCCTACACCATGAAACTGGAAGGCGCGGGCGGCGGGCCATTCCAGACCATGATGATGGTCGGCATCGAAGACCGCGCGGTGCTGGCCGATCTCGACGGCTTCATGGCCCGCATGGACGAGGCGCTGCGCGAGCGCGTGCGCCGCTCGATCGGCGAGGCCGCCGGCGATTTCGACATCTCGCTGCGGGCCTATGGCTGGAACGCCGTCTCCGGGATCACCCGACCGCCAGGTACGCCGCCACCGCTGGAGGTGGGTCTGCTGTTCGTCGCCACCGCGCAGAACCAAGCCCTGGCCACCCAGATCGCCAAGGCCTGCAACCCATACTTCTTCCATTTCCCTGTGCGCAGGGACATCGAGCTTCCGAGCTACGCCTTCCCGTTCTCGCCGGCCGAGGTCGAGCGCGGCCAAGTCTTCGAGTTCAAGCTCAATCACGTCGTCGAGACGGCCGATCCGTTCGAGCTGGTCCGCATCCGCTGGGTCGACGCCCCTTCGGAAAAATCTGGCGTTCAAGATAAGGAGGTCCGCGATGGTCAAGCTGCATGAGGTCTGCCACCAGGTGCGGTCCAAGAACGCCGGGCCGTTCTGGGTGACGGTCGACCTGTTCTTCGACGGCCCGGAGAACTACGTGCGCTACAAGGACGCGCCGGCGCTATCCCAGGAGGCCATCGGCGAGGCGTTCGACACCGATCCGGCGCTGATCAAGCGCTTCGCGGTCGACAGCTTGGCGGTGGTGAAGATCTCCTATCCCCGCAAGACGCCGCAAGGCGGCGTGGTCGAGCGCGACATGCACAGCGGCCAGCAATATGTTCGGCTGCTGGACACGGTCGTGGGTTGACCAGGCTCTCGTCTGCGTCACGCCGACAAGCCGGAGCGCCTTTCTGCCGTAGCTTGGCCGCTAAGCCGAATGGCCTTCACGTGAACCGATACCCGTCGGTGTCGCTATCTCAGGGAGGCGACGACCGGGCAATGGTCGGAAGGGTGGCCATCGGCCGGAGCGTAGGTCTGCTCCTCGAACCCAGCCAGGTCCCGCGCCGCGCGGACGTCCAGCACGATGTGGTCGATGAATTCCTTGAAGCGCGGGTCGCACTTGGGCGTGGCGGCGCCCTCGGCGAGCGAAAGGTCGGCGTTGGCGGGCTGGCCGTCGTCAAGCTCGGCCCAGAGCGTGTCGTCCTTGCGGGCGAGGCGACGGTTGAAGTCGCCGAGCACGGCGAAGCGGATGGGCTCGGCGGCGCGGGCGTCGATCCATTTTTCGAGAACCGGGATTTGCCGTTGAAGGGTCTCGCAGGCATCGCCCTTTAGCCCGTTGAAACAGCCCGACTTCAGATGGACGGCGAGAAGACGAAGCGGCGCGCGTCCTCGCGCTCGGACGGTGATGTCGACGCCCGAGCGTAGATCCGGATTGCCGAGCGCCAGATCGGCAAGATCAGGCGCGCGCTCGAAGCGCACGCCTTTGCGGATGGCGAAGCCCACGGCCTGGCGTGTCAGCCTGCGATTCGCCTGGCCGCCGCATGGGAAGTGGTTGCCCGCAGGTCGCTCCTCGATAATCAGTTGGTACTTGGCCGGATCGAACACCCGGGCGGCGGCCTTGATCGACTCCACTTCCTCGAAGGCGATGACGTCGGCGTTCATGCGCTCGGCGTAGGCCCGCATCAGCGCGAAGTCCGCGTCCGTACGCGCCTTGCAGCCCTGGGCGCCGTCCTCGGAGAGGTGCTCCATGTTCCAGGTAGCGATGCGAAGGGGAGGCGGCGGCATGGCCGGCGTGGTGGCGCAGGCCCCGAGCGATAGGACAAGGGCGAGGGCGGCGAGCGGCTTGAGCATCCGGAGTTCCAGAACGGAGGAGGCCCGCTTTAGAGCGCAAGTGTTATAGAATAACAATGTGGTCGCCCAAGCCGCTTGTGGGCGACGGCTAAATTCAACTGAGATGCGCCCGGCAACGGGACGAAATGGCGCCAGGTCGCTGGCCGGACCGTGGGTAGGAGCGGGGGTAGAATGCGAAGGGTGGGCGCTTTAAGTGCAGGAAAAATAAAGAAAATTTGTTCGCCTTGGCGGACTCCGTCTCCGCCATCCCCGCTTTTCCAAAACAGCAAATTGCGGCCGTCCGGATTGCGGCGCTGATTTGCACGCCCGTGCGAATTAGTGAATTCAATGGCTTGGTCGCAAAGAGTCCGATTTCGGCCCCTGGCAAAATCAAAGGCTTAGCCGACCTCTGCAAACCAAAATCGGGCCTCCCTGGAGGCGCGAAAGCCTCGAAGCCCGAAACTAGGCGACATCGAACCGACCTGTCCGAGACATCTTGCGATGGCCGCTCGCAACTTCCACCCGCGCATCAAATCCAAGGCGATCGCCAAACCGAAGCATGCGCGCCCGGATGAGGTTGTGGCGCTGCAGCTTCGACGTCGCGTGTAGGAAAGCCCGGCAATCTCAGCATGGATCTGGTTGATCAAGGCAGTCGGAAACTGCCAGTCGCCATTGGGCGCTGGCCAGAAGGATATTGGTTTGGGCACGGAAGAGGCCTCGAAAGAGTGAACTACACTCCGCTTCGCTGGCCTTTATCCTTTTCTGGCCTCGGGTATTCGGGGCGCCTGGACCCAGCGGCAAGGATCTCTGGACACGCGGTCAATGACAGAGCGCCGCGACGGCCTCAGAGAGGGCGCTGAAGTATTTGAAGCATCGCACCCACAGAGTTGTCGCAATTTCTCGCGACACGCGAGAGGCTCGGACGTGCCGGGCGTAAGGTGCGGACGTGCATTTAATTACAGTCCGAATGGCAAAGATCGTCGAACTAGTGTGGAAATGGCCGTCTTGGTCCAGCAGGGCGCCTCTCAATAGGGCGCGCAATGTGCCTTGAACGCGCAAGAATCGCTGCGTTGCGAAAAAAGGTTGGTTAACAACCACGACGAGCGGTTGTTTGCGGAACGCTGATTTAGTAAAGGCTTCCTAAATCATCGGGCAAAGACCCGGACACATACACTGGTGGGGACCACGTGCTGATCGTATCTAATCCGTCAGCGGATCAGCGAACCTGCGCCGTGAAAGCGTCGCCGGTCGCCAAAGATCCGCTCAAGCGAGCGATGGATATTCTGGTGGCGGGCGGCGCATTGCTGTTCTTCGCGCCTCTCCTCGCCCTCGTCGCCGTCTTGATCAAGCTGGAGTCTCCTGGTCCGGTGCTGTTTCGGCAGTCCCGCGGTGGGTTGAACGGCCAAGCCTTCACGATCTTCAAATTCCGCTCGATGCGGTGCCAGGAGAACGGGACGAAGGTCGTCCAGGCCAAGCGCGACGACGACCGGATCACCACGCTCGGTCGTATCATCCGTAAGACCAGCATCGACGAGCTTCCCCAGCTCCTCAACGTGCTGAAGGGCGACATGTCCATCGTCGGCCCGCGTCCGCATGCGCTAGCTCATGACGAGCAGTACGGCGCGTTGATCGCTAACTACCACCTGCGTTTTCGTACACGCCCAGGTCTGACTGGCCTGGCCCAGATCAAGGGCCTGCGCGGTGGCACCAGCGCGGTGGAGGCGATGGCTGCGCGCATCGATGCGGATAACGAATATATCGAGCGCTGGACGCTCGGCGGCGACGTCAAAATTCTGTTGCTGACCGTGCCGCATCTGCTGATGGCGGAAAACGCTTACTAGTTGGTGGCGGAGAAGCGGCCGTTGGTCGTTGCTCCGTGTCGGGGATATCTATGCAAACCGTTCTGGTAGCCGGTGGGGCCGGGTATGTCGGCTCGCACGCCTGCTTGGCGTTGGCTCAAGCCGGTCTTCGGCCCGTCGTTTTCGATGATCTGTCCAACGGTCATCGTGAGCATGTGCGGTGGGGGCCGCTCGAGGTCGGCGACATCCGTGACGCCGCGCGCCTGGACGCGGTCTTCGCCGCGCACGCGCCGGTCGCCGTCCTGCACTTCGCCGCCCGGATCGAGGTGGGCGAGTCGGTCAAGGATCCTGGCGCTTTTTTCGACAACAATGTCGGCGGCACGATCACGCTGATCGAGGCTACGCGCCGGGCGGGCGTCAATGCACTGGTTTTCTCCTCGACCTGCGCCACCTTCGGCGATCCCGTGACCCTGCCGATGGACGAGCGCCATCCTCAGGCGCCGCTGAACCCCTACGGCCGCAGCAAGCTGATGGTCGAGCAGGCCCTTTCGGACTACGACCGCTATGCCGGTTTCCGCAGCACGGTTCTTCGCTACTTCAACGCCGCTGGCGCGGATGCTGAAGGTCGGATCGGCGAGTGGCACGAGCCGGAAACCCACGCCATCCCCCTAGCTATCCAGGTAGCCCTGGGGCAGCGGCCGCACTTCACGATCTTTGGCGACGACTACGATACTCGCGACGGCACGGCCGTGCGCGACTACATCCATGTGCAGGATCTGGCCGACGCCCACGTCTCGGCGCTGCGCCGGCTGTTGGCCGGCGGGTCCTCGGAGTCCTACAATCTCGGCACCGGCGCGGGCACGACTGTGCGCGAACTGGTCGACGGGGTTGGCCGGGCGACGGGGGCGCCGCTGACAGTCCAGACGGCGCCGCGCCGGCCGGGCGATGCGCCGGTCCTCGTCGGCGACAACACCAAGGCTCGTGAGCAATTGGGTTGGGCGCCGTCGCGAGATCTCGATGTGATCCTATCCAGCGCTTGGCGTTGGCATCAGGCACAAGCGGGTCAGGCCTGATGACGGCCAAAACAAGAAATTCAGACTTTTACAACAACGCGGACAGCAGCGCTTTTGAGCGCTCCCGTCAGATCAGGATACTTCGATGCGCGTAGCGATGATTGGCACGGGTTATGTGGGCTTGGTGTCGGGGGCCTGTTTCGCCGACTTCGGTCACGTGGTGACGTGCATCGACAAGGATCCGAGCAAGATCGAGCGACTGGAACGCGGCGAGATCCCGATCTTCGAGCCTGGCCTCGATGACTTGGTGGCGCGCAACGTCCGTGAAGGCCGCCTGTTCTTCACGCTGGAGGGCGCCCAGGCGATCAAGGACGCCGACGCGGTGTTCATCGCTGTCGGTACGCCCACGCGTCGCGGCGATGGCCATGCGGACCTCTCCTACGTCTATGCCGCCGCCGAGGAGATCGCCGGCCTGATCGAGGGCTTCACCGTCGTGGTCACCAAGTCGACCGTGCCGGTCGGCACTGGCGACGAGGTCGAGGCGATCATCAAGAAGGTCCGCCCCGACGCCCAGTTCGCCGTGGTGTCGAACCCCGAGTTCCTGCGCGAAGGCGCGGCCATCGAGGATTTCAAGCGCCCCGACCGCGTGGTCGTCGGCACCGAGGACGAGCGCGCCCAGGCCGTGATGCGCGACCTTTATCGCCCGCTGTCGCTGAATGAGACGCCGATTGTCTTCACTGGCCGCCGCACCAGCGAGCTGATCAAGTACGCCGCCAACGCCTTCCTGGCGATGAAGATCACTTTCATCAACGAGATGGCCGACCTCTGCGAGAAGGTCGGCGCCGACGTCCAGTCGGTGGCTAAGGGCATTGGCCTCGACAAGCGGATCGGCAGCAAGTTCCTCAACGCCGGTCCCGGATATGGCGGTTCGTGCTTCCCGAAGGACACCATCGCCCTGGTCCGCACGGCCCAGCAATACGGCGCCCCGACCCGGCTGATCGAGACGACCGTCGAGGTCAACGACGCGCGCAAGAAGGCCATGGCCACCAAGGTGGCCGACGCCATCGGCTCTACCGACCTGTCGGGCAAGACGATCGGCGTGCTGGGCGTGACCTTCAAGCCCAACACCGATGACATGCGTGACGCGCCGAGCCTGGACATTCTGCCGGCCCTGCAGGCCATGGGCGCCAAGGTCCAGGCCTTCGATCCGGAGGGCGCCAAGGAAGCGGCCCACATGCTGAAGGGTGTCAACTTCAAGTCAGGCGCCTACGAGGCAGCCGAAGGGGCCGACGCCCTGGTGATCCTGACCGAGTGGGACCAGTTCCGGGCGCTCGACCTGGACCGCCTGAAGCTGCTGCTGAAGTCGCCAACCGTGGTCGACCTGCGCAACGTCTACAAGGCCGCCGAGATGGTCCGTCACGGCTTCACCTACGCTTCGATCGGCCGAGGCTGATCCATGGCGACTGCGATCATCGTCACCGGCGCGGCCGGCTTTGTAGGCTACCATGTGGCCGAGCGCCTTCTCGATCGCGGCGTGGCGGTGATCGGGGTCGACGTCTTCAACGCATATTACGATCCGACGCTGAAGGATGCTCGCGCCGCGCGGCTGGAAGGCCGCGACGGCTTCGAGATGGTCCGCATGGACATCGCCGAGCATGAGGCCTTCGCCGAGTTGGTGAAGAGCTCGGGCGCCAAACAGTTGATCCACCTGGCCGCCCAGGCCGGCGTTCGCTACTCTATCGAAAACCCGTTCGCCTATGAGCGCAGCAATCTGGCTGGCCACCTGTCGGTGCTGGAAGCCTGCCGTCATGCTGGCGTCGAACACCTGGTCTATGCCAGCTCGTCCAGCGTCTATGGCGACCGGCCGCTGAACGGCGACGGCTTCCGCGAGACCGATCCGGCTAACGAACCGGTGTCGCTGTACGCCGCCACCAAGCGCTCGTGCGAGCTGCTGAGCCAGAGCTATGCGGCGCTGTACGGCTTTCCGCAGTCGGGCCTGCGGTTCTTCACCGTCTACGGCCCCTGGGGGCGGCCGGACATGGCCTATTACGGCTTCACCGAGAAGATGCTGAAGGGCGAGACGATCGAGGTCTATGGCGAGGGCAAGATGGCCCGCGACTTCACCTATATCGACGACATCGTCGACGGCATCCTGGGTGTGCTCGACAATCCGCCGGCGCAAGGCGGGCACGAAGTCTACAACATCGGCGACAACGATCCGGTTGGCCTGATGGATATGATCTCGACGCTGGAAGCGGCATTGGGGATCGAGGCCAGCAAGATCTTCTTGCCTATGCAGCCGGGCGACGTTCCGGCGACCTACGCCAATATCGACAAGCTAAAGACGCTCTGCGGCTACAAGCCGAAGGTCAAGCTTGCCGAGGGCCTGGCGCGCTTCGTCGAATGGCGACGTGGCTGCTCCGCTGGCTGGAGCGCCAAGGCCGCGCGATGAAAGTTGTTCAGATCACGCGCGTCCTGACCCACTACAGGATCCCGTTTCACGAGCGGGTGCGGGAGAACCTCGCGAAGAGCGGCGTGGCCTACGAACTCATCTATGGGCAACCCAGCAAGGCTGAAGCGACGCGAGGTGGTTTCTCAGATCTCTCGTGGGGCAAAAAGATCGAGAACGTCTATCTCGGTCTGCGTGGGCGCGATGTCGTTTATCAGCCCGTGTTCCGCGAGGCGTTCGACGCGGACTTAGTTATCCTCGGCCAGGAAAACAGCCTACTGGTCAACTATCCGCTCCAGCTTTTGAAGCCGAGAGACCGCATGCTCGCGCTGTGGGGGCATGGCAAGAACTACCAAGCCAGGGGCGGTAACGGCCCGGCCGAACGATGGAAGCGGATCTGGGCGACGAATTGCGACTGGTGGTTCGCCTACACCGAGCAGGCCGCCAGCACGGTTGGTGCGCTGGGGTTTCCGCGAGACCGCATCACGGTCTTCAATAACGCGGTGGACACCGGCGAAGTCCGATCGCTTGCTCGCAAGATGACGTCCGAGCGTATTGCTGCGCTGAAGGCCGAACATGGAATTTATGGCGAAGATGTCGCGATCTTCGTCGGCGGGCTTTATGCCGATAAACGTATCAGCTTCCTCGTCGAGGCCGCGGACGCGATCAGGTTGGCGATTCCCGACTTCCACCTCGTTATCGTTGGCGACGGTCCCGACCGCAGCCTTGTCGAGGATCTTGCCCGCGATAGACCTTGGCTCCGTTTTCTGGGCGCGCGCTTTGGCGACGAGAAAACCGAACTCATGTGCATGAGCAATCTGTTCTTGATGCCAGGTCTGGTGGGTCTTGGCATCCTTGACAGCGCCGCCGCGGCGCTACCGCTGATCACCACGGACTATCCCTACCACAGCCCGGAAATCGCCTATCTGAAGGATCGGGAAAACGGCCTGATCGTCACGCCCTGGCAGGATACGGGTCCTTATGTCGATGCGATCGTCAATCTGTTGAAGGATCGCAAGCGATTGGCTAGTTTATCGGTTGGTGCAAGCTCTGCCGCCGAATACTACACGATCGAAAAAATGGCGGAGCTCTTCTCCAACGGCGTTCTAAGCGCTCTCAAGGCGGGGGCGCGCAATAGGGGTAGCGCCTAATTATCTCGTTACACTATCGGGCGCTGCGTGGGCGCGCCACCTTGAGTTTTCAAAGATCGACTGGTTTGAAATGCTGGCAGCCAAACTGAGAACCGATAATCCCGGCTCCGAGCAAATGCGCGGGCTGTATCCGTTCCTCTATCTGTTCATCGGCCTAGTCGTCAGCGCATCATACGGAAGTGTGTTTCGACTTGCTTGGTACATATTTCCACTCTTTGTCTTCGTTGCCGCTGTAGCGATCTATCGGGGTGTCCTACCGATCGAGCGCTATGCAGTCGCCGCCGTGAGCGTATTCGCGGCCGGCGCTCTGGTTTCGGTTCTTGGAACACAGGTGCCGATTGGCGCCTGGAAAGAGCTTCTCTTCATCGTGCTGGCTCCGCTGACCTTCTTGGTCAGTCTCAACGCGGACGACAGGTTCGTTCGGCGACTGGCCTATGCTGTGGGCATATGCTCGGTGGTCAAGACGTTCTTCTTCTCGCGAGAAGGGGTTGCACTAGACTTCTCCCACTTCGGCTTGTTTGACTCGAAGGGGTTCGGCACGGAATCTGGCTTTGCTTTCCCGGTATCGCTACTGGCGTTCTACTTCTTGGTTACGGGTGATAAAAAGCTCTCATTGATCTTCGGATTTCTGGCGGTCATTTCGTTCAAGCGCGCGGCTTTGCTCGCGCTGATCGCCGCCAGCGCCGTCTATTTCCTCATGCCTTCAAAAGTTTCGAAGTCGAAGACGCTAGTCTATGCGATTTCTGCGGTCGTATTCCTGCTGGGCCTGACCATTGGCACGCGGATGACCCAGATTATCGCCATCGTCTACAAGTTCTTGCCGACTACTCTGTCGATGAACGCTCTCACTATGGGGCGCTTCGAATTCAACAAGGTCCTTGAGGGGATCCTGTCCGACGGCACAATTCTGCAGAAGATCGGTGGGCATGGGCCGGGCTTTACGACCAGCCTCCTATTCAACCAGTTCGGCATTAAGCAGCCGCACAATGATTTTATGAAGATCGCGCTGGACTATGGATTTGTCGGCGCGTGTTTAGTGATCTCGTCAATGTTGATTATGTTCAGGGCCCAGAGAGCTACGATCGCGCTGTCGGTGTTCACGGCTATCGTGTGGTTCACGGATAACACCCTGATCTATTATTACCACAACATCGTATTGTTCGCGGTCGCTGCTGCTCTCTGGGCTCGTGAGAAAAGCATGTCGACCGGCGCCGAGGTTTGAAGATCAGGCCTTTGTTCGGCCGCGCAGGAGTTGCTGTGCGGCCAGGACAACAAACGCCGAGTTGGTCTCAAGGTATCGTCGCCACAAGCGCTTGGGTTCTTGCGCCAGTCTATGAAGCCATTCCAGGCCAGCATTCTGCACCCAGCTGGGCGCTACCGGAATATCGCCAGCGAGAAAATCAAAGGCCGCTCCGACTCCGAGCATCACGCTTTGCACCTCGCCGCGATGTTCGGCCATCCAGCGCTCCTGCTTCGGGCAGCCTAGACCCACGAACAGCACGCGCACGTCGGCTGCGTTGATCGCGGCGATCCGCTGCAGGCGCTCTTCGGCTGTCGCGGGTTTGAAGGGGGGGGATTCTGTGTAGGAAATCTTCAGTTTAGGGAACTTCTGCTGCAGCTTTTCCGATAGCTTCGCGAGCGTTTCGGGGCGGCCTCCCAGCAGGCCGATATTCAGGCCGCCTTGTTCGGCGGCGGCGCAGATGGACAGCATCTGCTCGCGTCCAGGTACGCGCTGTTTGCCGGCGACGCCAAGCGCGCGCGCCATCCAAACCAGCGGCGCGCCGTCCGTCGTCACGAGATCGGCTTCGGTCAGTACAGGCGCGAAGGTTGGGTCCTTCCGAGCTTCGACGGCCATGTGGACGTTGGCGACACAAACATAGCGGCTCTCGTGATGACGCGCCCAGCCGATGACCTTGTCGACGACGCCGTCGAGGTTCTCGGTGTCGATGCCCATCCCGATGACGTCATACTCTCGACGACGCGCCGGCTCGGCAGGTGAGGTGCTGTATGCTGTCAATGGACGGCTCGTTTAAATCATGTGCCTGTCATTGAAAATAAAGTAGAGCATTTTTAAAGTCCATAGACTAATATTCTTCGCTGCGCATCTGAGGGTGTTGCGCGCTCAGTCAGTCCGAAAAAGAAGCTTGTCGAGGGCTTTAGCCTTGAGAATTCTCGTTGCCCATAACAGATACCAGCAACGCGGCGGGGAAGACGCCGTTGTCGACAACGAAATTAAGCTTCTGCGTGGCGCCGGATATCAGGTTGATACCTTCTTCGAGAGCAACGACGACATCGTCGGCTTTTCCGCGAAGCTCAAGGCTGCGCTAAATATCGCCGCCAATGATGGCATGCGAAGTACAGTGAAGGACGTGGTGCAGGCGACAAGGCCGGATGTTGTCCACATCCATAACTACTTTCCGAAGATGTCGCCCGCCGTGTTCGGCATGTTTCGCGATCTCGGTGTGGCTACGGTTCATACAATTCATAATTATAGGCCGCTTTGCGCCAATGCCATGATGTTTCGTGACGACAAAGTCTGTACGAAGTGTCTGGATAGAAATATTGGTTGGTCGATTGTGCATAAGTGCTATCGAGATTCCTTCGTCGGATCTGCGGCCATGGCTCACATGATCTCGCGCTCCAAGCGCAAGGTTTGGGATGGAGACGTCGATCGCTTCATCGTGCTCAGCCAATTCGCGAAAAAGCTCTATGGCGATGCCGGGTTTCCGGCGCAGAAGCTGACCGTAAAAGGCAATTTTGCGCGGGACCCTGGAGAGTCGACTTCGGAACGGCAGAGAAGTCGCTATCTTTTCGTAGGCCGGCTATCGGCCGAGAAGGGCGTCAGTGTGCTGATCGAGGCTGTGCGCCTGGGTAAGTTCGACCTCTTGATCGCTGGGTCTGGCCCGGAGGAAGAAGCTCTCAGGCAAGCTGCGCCGCCAAACGTGACGTTCCTGGGCGCCCTCAAGCCGGAACAGGTGTCTGAAGCCATGCGATCCGCCTCGGCGCTGATCGTTCCGTCGCTGTGGTTCGAAGGTTTTCCGATGGTCATTGTCGAGGCGTTGGCCCATGGCCTTCCGGTGCTGGCGTCGCGCATCGGAGCCTTGTCGGAATTCGTCGAGGACGGTGTTTCCGGTTGTTTGTTCACGCCTGGCGACCCAGCTTCGATCGTCGAAACGGTCAAGCGGTTCGAAATGTTGAACGACGGGACGCAGAGCGCCGCGGCGCGTGCGCGCTATCTGGCTCTGTACAGCCCGGAGGCCAGCCTTTCTTCGCTAGAACGTATTTATCAGCAAGTTGTATCTGGCTTTAAGCGCCAGCCAAGTGTTGTTGGGGGGTAGATCGTGACGATCGATGCAAGACTTCTTTTGATCACATTCTGCGTGATCACGAGAGATGAGGAGGGGGTTTATACGAATGACAATTATGTCGGGCTTCTGACTGATCTTTCTCAACTCATTCGTCATGTCGACTTCGTCGGGACGGAGGAGAGCAAGAGCGACGGCAGGTTCTACAAGGAAGGCAAGAGCCTTTACCGGCGGAAACTTAACTTCCCGAACGTCCATCCGATCCCGATAGGGTCGGGGTCGGCTAGCCTGGGCCTGGGGTCATCAATCCGCAATCTGATCGGCAAGGCGACTGGTTTCGCGAAGCAGATCAAGCAGTCCGATTTCGTCTACATCACGCTGCCGGTCTTCAGCGGCGTGGTGGCGGCGGCGATCTGCCGAGCGGTCGGCAAGCCGTATGGCGTCTACATCGCTATGTCGTGGGAAGAACTTCTCGAGCAGGACAAGAACGTGTCTGCGTGGAAGGCCCGCCTTTATCCGATCCGGAAGGCAGTAACCTTGTGGCTGGAGCGTTTCGCGGCCACCGGTGCGCGCTTCGTCATCGTGCACGGCGAGCGATCCTACCAGAAGTTCGTGCCAATCAACCGCGATGTGATCAACGTATCGCCCATGATCGGCATTACGCCGGACATGTTCGCTTTCGGGCGGGGGCTTGAAACGGCTGGAACTGACATCGTGTTCGTCGGCACGCTCAACGCGCGCAAGGGCGTGGACACGCTGATCGACGCACTTGGCAAGGCCCAGAACGAGGTCGGCCGCCCGACTACCTGCAAGATCGTCGGCAACGGCGACCCCGCATTCGTCGAAGGCTTGTTGGCTCGCATCGAGCAGCACGGGATCTCCGAGAAGGTGCAACTGGTCGGCCGTATCTCCAACGTCGCAGATATCGTGACCATCTATCGGAGTGCGGACATCCTGGTGGTGCCGTCTCTGGCCGAGGGCTTCCCGCGCGTGATCTATGAGGCCATGTCGCAAGGGTGCCTGATCGTCGCTTCCGACATCGGCTCGATCTCCTCGGTGCTGACCGATGGCGAGCATTGCCTTCTGGTTCCGCCGGGAGATCCGGGCGCCCTGGTGCGTGCGATTGACCGCCTGCGTTCCGATCCCGCGCTGCGCGAGCGCCTGCGGAAGAACAGCGAAATCTTTGTACGTAAGCGGATCACGCCAGTCTCGACCGCGCAACAACTCGCCAACAAAGTCCAGGAAATGCTGGGCTGATGCGCAGGTGATCGTCTCGCCCGATGGCGGGCGAGACGATCCGACTACTTGGTTTCTCTCAAGGTTTCATTTTTGAAGAGGGGGGCGAACAGCGCTCCGGCGACAATCGTCGCGCCTTCCGGAGTGACATGGCTGTTGTCGCCCAGCACGATCGTCCCGTTCCGCTCGAACGTGCAGCTGTTTCCCGAACACAAGATTTGGCTGGGATAGACCACGGTCGCGCGGTCCTCTCTAGCAACGATAGCGAGGAGTTGCTCTGTTGCCTCGAGCCTAGCCTTGGCGTCCACATTGACGACGCAGCGGCGATCCAGGGCATTGGCCATCCGCGCCCGGGCGATGCAGGAGGCGACCGAGAACTCCTGTTCCGGCATGGGACCCAGCACGATGATTTGGACACTGGGGTTGGCGGCCCTGGTCGCGGCGATTGAGCGGCTCAGGCCTAACTTCAGCATGGCGAGGTTGCCTTGCGCGCCGGTCGCCTTTGTCGAGGAGTCTTGCAGCGACATCGAGCCGCCGACGGCTGTCGTCGATTGCCCACCATAGAGCGGCCAGCGCGCAGCGATCACCACGTATTTTAGGTCGGAATTGCGCTCGATCTCGCCAATGACCGCGTGGTTGAAGGTCGCGCACTGCTCGTCGGTATTGCCGATGACGCTCTGCGTCACGTCCAGCAATGGGGCGCAACCGCTCTTGGAGACTTGGCGCATGGTCAGGCCGTGCTGGCGGGAAATGGCGCTCAGCCCCGGTGCGATCGCGTCGGCATGACTATCGCCCCACAGCATCAAGGTCGCTTGCGAACCTGGAGCGCCGCTCAGGCAGTCCGATGCGGGTGAAGGCTGGGCGCTATGCACATGGCAGGCCTCGCGAAGAGGGTTCTTTTCAGAAGCCAAGCGTTCGGCGCTTCGTACGCCGGCGGGAACGCGCGCCGGCAGGCCTTTACCCAGATAGAGAACTGCGCCGACGCCGGCGAACAGCGCCAGGGTAGCCATGCTCGCCACCAGTACCTTCGTTCTGGAGATGCGCGCGAACTGGATGGGGCGTTCAATCACCCGCCAGGAGAAGTAGGACAGGGCCAGCGAAATCAGCAGTGGGATGATCGCCACCCAGCCCAGATGCTCGACGTTTAGACGCACGCGCCAAAGGACGAGAAGTGGCCAATGCCAGAGATAGAGGGCGTACGAACAGTAGCCGATCACTTGGAAAGGGGGGGTAGCCAACAAGCGCTCGACGGGGGTCTCGCCCGAGCCGCCGGCGTAGATGAGGAGCGCGGTTCCCAGGCAAGGCGCTACTGCCGAGAGACCCGGGAACCGCATGTCTCCGTTGTAGAGGGCGAAGCTTGCGACAATTAGCGCCGCGCCCGCGCAGGTCAGCAACGTGCGGGTGGTCGGGTGTCGCGGTTCGGCGTGGACGAACGCCAGAAGCGCTCCGAGCAGGAGCTCCCATGCCCGCAGATGAGGAAGATAAAACGCCGCCGACGGATCGATGCGAGCCGCGATTTCGGCGGCGACCAGACCCAGCGCGATCAAAGCAATGCAGACGAGCGCCTTGTTGCGGCCAGACAGGAAGCGCAGCCCCAAGAAGACGATCAGCGGCCAGAATATGTAGAACTGTTCCTCGACCGCCAGCGACCACATATGCAGTAGAGGATTGTCGTCGGAGTTCGGCGCGAAATAGCCCGACTGCTTGTAGAAGGCGATATTGGCGGAGAACAGCGCGCTCGCCGCTAGGTTCTTGCCATATAGCGCCAGTTCGGCCGGCGGCAGGATGAGAACCGCGGCGATCGTGGCGACGATCGCCATCAGCGCGAACGGCGGTAGGATGCGTTTGAAGCGCCGCTCGTAGAAGCCGAGGATGGAGAACCGCTTCTCTTCGCACTCGCGGTTGATGATCCCGGTGATCAAGAAGCCGGAAATGACGAAAAAGATGTCCACCCCGACGAAGCCGCCGGGCAATAGACTTGGAAAGGCGTGGAAGATGAGGACCGGGAGAACCGCAACCGTCCGGAGGCCGGTGATGTCGGTTCGCCATTTCTGCCGAACCTGGCCGGACGCTGCGCCTGTTCCGTTCACGATCCTCTGGTCCATGACTGTCATCCAACCCGCTTACGGACGTCCTTCAGTGCGGTGAAGGCGGCGTCGGTCACGATCCTGAAGTTGCCTCGGTTCAGAAACGCGTTGTGCAGCCCGTAGGCCAGGGAGCCGACCACGACGCAGAGCGTCAGCCTCAGGGGAGACGCGGGGAGGCCGCTGAAGAACTGGACGGCGAAAACGCAGACCAGCATCGACGCGGTCCCGGCGACGGATGGGGCCAGGGCCTGCAGGAGGGCGTTGATCTCGACACCCAGGCGACGCTTTAATTGGTAGAAGGCCAAAGCTGTCGCCATGACGGCCGGCGCGGCGAACGCGGCGGCGACCCCGGCGACGCCATATCGGCAACCGAACAGTAGCGAGATTGCGAGCAGTGTGGCGGAGGCCGCGTTGTTGCTTAGGATCGAGCCCGTCGCGCCCGCTGCGAGCAAGGCGTTCGTGACAATTAGGGTGATGGATTGGAACAGACCGGCGACCGCCAGGATCGCCAGAGCCGGCGCGGCAGCGTGCCACTTCTCGCCAAGCAGCGAGACGATCAAGTCATCCGAGACGATCGACAGGCCGCAGAAGGCGGGCATGAAAAGGATCGACGAGAACAGTAGATACTTCGTCAGGTTCTCCTGCATCAGTTTCGGAGAATGCTGAGAAGAGGCGAAGGTCGAGAGGCTGACGGTGTTGGTGCCCGTGACGATGAGGTCGGTCAGAAGTCGCGAGATTCGCTTGGCCAGGGCATAGAGGCCGGTCGGTGCGCTGCCCATGGTGGTGGTGAGAGCCATCACGTCGAGGCGATTGGCGACGACGTACAGTAGGGAGCTGCCGATAAGCGGGTAGGAAAACTGGAACATCCGCACGGCGATCTGGCGGTCAGCCGAGAAGGCCGGTCGCCATCCGCTGGCGCTCCAGAGCGTGATGACCGACACGAAGGACATGGCCAGCTGTTGCATCACCAGGCTGGTGACGCCGAAATCCAAGAAGGCCATGGTCGTGCCGACGATCATGCCAGCGATGCTGCCGATGAAGGTTCGCATCGCCAGGACCTTGTGGCGCATTTCGCGCTTCAGCTTTGCCGTCTGTACCGTGGAGAGGCCATCAAGAACCGGCAGAATGGCGAGTTGCTTCAGGACGCTGGCCAAGGCCGGCTCGCGCAACAGCGTGGCCAGCAAGGGCGCCAGGAAGAAGAGGCAAGCCGCCAGTACGGTCGCCGTGACGACTGCGGTCCAGAACGCCGTGTTCGCGACCTGGGGCGTGAACTCAGGCCAGCGAACGACGGCATGGCCGATGGTCTCGATAAGAAGTCTCTGGATCACGAGGATCGCGAGCATTGCCGTGGTGATCACGCCGAAAGCTGCGGGATCGAGCAGTCTCGCCAGGACCATGGTCGTGGCGAAGGCCACGAACTGCTGGCCCCAACTGCCGGCGGTGGACCAAAGGATGCTCTTGAGCGTCCTACTCATGGAAAGCCTGGTCCAGGAATTGTCGGGCCTCCGTGGTTCGTTCCGCGAAGATCGCGTCGCATAGTTTGGCGAAGGCCTTGTCGGCGACAGGGGGGGCGGCTGAGGTCGTAGTACGGTTGGCGACGATCAGATCAGCGAAACCGATGTCAGTGTAGATGCCGGCGACCTTGGAGTCGGCCTTTGGGTTGATCGCCGCGAAACCGGGCGTCCCTTGGCGCAGCGCCAGTAGCAGCACGTGAAGACGATTGCTCACGACGGCTTGGCTGGCGGCATAGAGCTCCAGCGCTTCCTGTTCGCTCAGCCTGTGGCGAATGACGCTCGTCCGACGCGCCGGCGATAGGTTCGCGGCAAGATCGTCGAGATAACGCAGATCGGCGTCGACCTGCGCCGAGATCACGACCTCCAGCTCGCGCTTGGGGTCCACCGTGTCGAGGATCGAAATGATCTGGCGTTGGATGACTTGGTCGTAGTCGGGAGTCACGTTTCGCGAACGGATGCTGACCACGATCTTTCGCTCGCGAGCCGGTGCAAGAGCTGCCAGCGGCGGCATGGTGAACGCCAAGTCCGGAAAGAACTTGAGGTTTGTGATGCCGATAGTCTTCGCGTAGCGCTGGGACTCGGTGTCACGGGCGCCGATGAAGTGGATGAACTTGCTCTTCGCCTTCTCGAAACGCGCCCGGTTGGGTGAGAACGGGCCGATCGACGCGCCAAGGCGCACGATGCGGATGCCAAGAACATTCAGAACCAGGAAGGCCAGAATGTTGAAGGCCTGACCCACGGCATCCTTCAAGGGGAGGGCGCCGGTGAAGCCGCCGGGGTTCAGCACGTAGTACACCCGCCCGCCCTTGGAGCGCGAGCGCATGGACGACGCGATCATCCGGCGAAAGAACGCGCTCTGCGACTCTTCGGTGGCGTATTTCTCGATCTCGATCTGCTCGAGAAACGCCTGCGGCATCGCGCCGGGATGAACAACGACAGCGCCCTGCTCGTTCAGAAGTCCGAGCAGCTGGCGGTTGATAATGATGTCGCCGAGGTTTGTGTGCTTAGTCTTTGCGTTGAAATAAAATTCGACGTTACTCATTTGGAGTTCTCATCGCTCCGCGACGCGACATCCTGCATTTTTCACGTCCCAAGGAAGGCGGCGTAGGCTTGGGCAACGCCATCGCGCAGTTCGATGCGCGGCGACCAGCCCATGCCCCGTAACTTGTTCGCGCTCATAAGCTTGCGCGGGGTTCCGTCGGGTTTGGTGGTGTCAACCTGGACCGAACCTTCGAAGCCAACGATCTCGCAAACCAGCTGCGCTAGCTCGAGGATCGTGATGTCTTCGCCCGAGCCTACGTTCACGTGTTCGAAGTCGGAATAGGTCTTCATCAAGAACACGCAGGCGTCGGCGCAGTCGTCGGCGTTCAGGAACTCGCGACGCGGCGTGCCGGTGCCCCAGATCGTGATGCTGTCGGCGCCGGCCAACTTGGCTTCGTGCGCTTTACGGATCAACGCGGGCATCACGTGGCTGCTGTTTAGGTCGTAGTTGTCACCCAAGCCGTACAGGTTGGTCGGCATGGCGCTGATGAAGTCGCAGCCATGCTGCTTGCGATAGGCCTGGGCCAGCTTGATGCCCGCGATCTTGGCGATCGCGTACCACTCGTTGGTCGGCTCCAGCGGACCGGTGAGCAAAGCGTCTTCCATGATCGGCTGCGGCGCGAACTTCGGATAGATGCAGGACGAGCCGAGGAACAGCACCTTGCCGACGCCGCTGCGCCAGGCCGCATCGACGATGTTCGTCTCGATGACCAGGTTGTTGTAGAGGAAATCGGCCGGGTAGGTGTCGTTGGCCAGGATGCCGCCGACCTTGGCTGCCGCCATGAAGATGGCGTCCGGCTTTTCCTTGGCGATCCAGGTCTCGACGGCGCTCTGGCGTTCGAGGTCGAGGACGTCACGGCCTGCGGTCAGGATCTCGCAACCTTCGGACGCCAGGCGGCGAACGATGGCGGAGCCGACCATCCCACGATGGCCGGCCACCCAGACGCGCTTGCCCTCTAGAGGGAAGATCACGTCATTCGGCATTGCGACGCTGCTCCTTAGCGACATTGATCATGTCGGCGGCGACCATCTCGGCGCACAGCTGCTCCCACTTGGTCTCGTGGACCCAGCCGAGCTTTTCCTTAGCTTTAGTCGGGTCGCCGATCAGCAGCTCGACCTCGGTCGGACGGAAGTAGCGCGGGTCGACTTCGACCAGCACCTTGCCGGTCTCGGCGCACGTGCCCTTTTCGGCGACGCCTTCGCCCGACCAATTGATCGTGATGCCGACTTCCGAAAAGGCCTTGCCCACGAAGTCCCGGACCATGGTCGTCTCGCCGGTGGCCAGGACGTAGTCGTCAGCCTCTTCCTGCTGCAGCATCAGCCACATCCCGCGGACGTATTCGCGGGCATGGCCCCAGTCGCGCTTGGCGTCCAGGTTGCCCAGGTACAGCTTGTCCTGAAAGCCCTGCTTGATGGCCGCCACGGCGCGCGTGATCTTGCGCGTGACGAAGGTTTCGCCGCGCAGCGGGCTCTCGTGGTTGAACAGGATGCCGTTGCTGGCGTGGATGCCATAGGCCTCGCGGTAGTTGACCACGATCCAGTAGCTGTAGAGCTTCGCGGCGGCGTAGGGGCTGCGCGGATAGAAGGGGGTCTTCTCGCTCTGCGGCACTTCCTGCACGAGGCCGTACAGTTCCGAGGTCGAGGCCTGATAGAACTTGGTCTTCTTTTCCAGGCCCAGGATGCGGATGGCTTCCAGCAGGCGCAGGGTGCCCGTGCCGTCGGCGTTGCTGGTGTATTCCGGAGTCTCGAAGCTGACCTGGACGTGGCTTTGAGCCGCCAGGTTGTAGATTTCGTCCGGCTGGGTCTGCTGCACGATCCGGATCAGGTTCGTGCTGTCGGTCATGTCGCCGTAGTGCAGGATGAAGCGCGGATTGGCTTCATGCGGATCTTGATAGATGTGTTCGAGTCGGCCCGTGTTGAACGACGACGAGCGCCGTTTCACGCCGTGAACTGTATAACCCTTGGACAACAGTAGCTCAGAGAGATACGCGCCGTCCTGCCCGGTCACGCCCGTGATGAGCGCAACCTTACCGTTGCTATTAACCGTCATTAGATCCCCACCTTCGAGAACGCAGCTATTCCGCTTTGCGTAGTCGCGTCATAGCGCAAGCTTTTTGTTGATGCGACCTTGTTCTTGCAATAGCGCAATGAAAGATGGAAGCGACCGAAAAAGGGGCGATGTTGGCTCCGGTAAGGTTAATCCGTTCTGTGGGCGGGGATCATTCGTGAAATCGTGAATGAACGCTCGGCCTGTCGGCGGTTTGCTCGGCGCTAATGTTTGCGGAGGAATGGCTTTGAGGGGGACCGTGCTGGAGGAGTGTCAAATAAAATTCATCTTGACCCTCATCCTCGTCGTGTTGGGTGGATGTGGACGGACTGAATCAGAACAAACGACAGTGACGCCTGAGGCCAATGTCGTCGCCACGATTTCTCCGATGCATAACGCGCTCCGGAGCAGAGGCCGGGATCTCATCCTAGAGACTATCGGTGCGGCGGACTTCGACAACGAGGTCGTATCCGCAACACTGAAGGGCGACGTAGTCTGTGGGCGAGGGATATCGAAGTCAGACCAAAGGAAGCGTTATTACATTTCCATGGCTGGAAGAGTGTGGATGCTCGGCGATCAGGCTGATGGGCGATGGACCGAGTACTGCGCCCTGGGGCGCGCTCTCGAGCCTTAGTTCACAAGATGGATCGTGAGTTTCGTCCAATTTGTGGGAAAACCCTTTCCATTCCCGCGGCGTTGATCGAAAATTTTTCGCGAGCGATCTGGGCCACTAGGGTGCGGTAGTCCGTGAGGACGGGCAAATCCCGCTGAGCATTCAGTGATTTGTAGTCGATGGCCGTTTGGTCGCCCGCGATGCGACCTCCGGGGACCGATCCGCCCAATACCCAATAGATGCTTCCGTGGCCGTGATCGGTGCCTTTGTCCCCATTCTCTTTGAAGGTCCGGCCGAACTCAGAGACCACCACGATGGTCGTGCGCGCCCAAGTGTCTGGTCCCATCTCGTCGACGAGGCCTGCCAGCCCCTTGCCAAACTGGCCGATGCGATCTGCCAGTACGCCCGTGGCGCCCCCCTGGTTCACGTGGGTGTCCCAGCCGCCGACGTCCAAAAAGGCCAGATTGTAGTCATTCTTCAACATGCGGGCGACGCGGCGAGCGGCGAGCTCGAAACCGCTGGGTGGCGCGGCGGCGCGATTGGCCGCCTCCATCTCCCCGATAAGGTTGGCATAGACCTTATTGCGAACCTGAAAGCCTTCTGTGACCTGATCCTCTAGGTCGTGGTCCCGGTACATGTCCTGGATGGCCTGAGCCAGGCGGTTGCCGACACCGCGCCGGTCCACCGACTGAACCGCGACATTCGGAGTTGCTGGCGCACCGTGGAAGGTGAGAGGCGCCTGGGTCGTGAATGCGATCGGCCGAGCCCCGGAAATCTCTTGGGCCAAGCGGGCCATGAAGCCAGAGCGATAATTGCGCGCGCCACCAACGGGTTGGCCCAGTTCGATCGTGTCCTGGGTTTCGAAGTGGCTTCGGGTCATGTCGTCGGTTCCGGCGAAAGGAACAAAGGCGACCTGCTTCCTCTGCCAGAGCGGGTAGATGCTATTCCGAAGCGCCGGATGAAGGCTCCACTGGCCATCGAGCGTCAGAGCGCTCTTGAGGTCTGTCGGATCTGGACGTGCGATCCCGATGCTCGGCCGGGCCTCATAGTAGAAGTCGCTGTAAGTGGGGATCACGACATTGATCGCGTCGTAACCGCCACGCAGAAAGATCACTAACAGGCGCTGGTCGCTCGCCGGTGTGCTCCAGGCGTGGCTGGTGATCGTGGTTGCTGACGTGGCGATGGTTGCGGTGAGGAAGTCGCGTCGATGCATGGCGGCCTCAACGATGTAGGAACTCGGGGGAGGACAGGAAAAGTATGTTCCACTCGGCAGGAGAGCGTGCCTCTGCGAGTGCGGCTTTCGTACGGTCGCCAAGCCACGCCTGCGTGCTGGAAAAGTAGAGGGCGTTTTGCAGCTGGGGGAAGGCGGGTTGTTCGCTGGCGCCTTGGCCCTCGGGCTTGAAGAGGCCGGCTGAATTCGCGCCGACCTGGCGGGCTATATCGAAGAGGGCGGTCAGTTGTCCCGGACCCGACCAGGCCGCGGCCTGCAGCGGGTAGCCATCGGGGGTGTCGCGGCTGTAAAGGCCCTGCCCGGATTGAGCGATCCAGTTCTGGAGGGGGGAGGCGTTGACGATCTGCTTGCCGTCGTAGGCCAGCCGCACGGCTGAAACGGCGTAGTGGATAGGATCCTTGACCTTCCCCCCGAGCGAAGCCTCGAACTCCTTAGACTTGAACATGACCTCCAGGACGTAGGCGATGTCGCCATCTTTTCGGAGAAAGGCGGCGGCCATGTGATCGACAAGCTTTGGCGGAGCCTCGTCCATAAAATAGAGAGCTATCTTGCCAGAGATATGCTTGGCCGTGGCCGGCTCGCGAGCCAAGGCGTCAAGCGCGGTCTCAAACTCGGAGAGGCCAGCGCCGGAGATCTTGCGTCGCAGCACAATCTTGTCGCCGAAATCGTGGCGAGCTGGATTGAACTCCATCAGCCCACGACGGACATGAAAGGCCGCCTGCTCTGGTCTCAGCTTCGGAGGATCAGGGGAAAGGCTGACGCCAACACCCGTTAAAACCCGCGCCATTTCTTCGACGTCCTTTTGGGTATAGCCCGATCCGACGCCTAAAGTGTGTAGCTCTAGAACTTCACGCGCGAAGTTCTCGTTTATGTGACGCACCGCATTCTGATCGTTGTCCAGGTAACGTAGCATCGCCGGGTGAAGATCGGCCGCCTTCAGGAGGTCGCGAAATCTACCCAGGGCGTGAGGGCGGATGGCCTGATCCTCATAGTCGCCGATCATGGCGCGGATATCGCGCTTGTCCGCATGGACGTTGAAGTGGTTCATCCAGAACCACGTCATCTGCTCTTGCAGTTGGTTCGGTGAATACAGGTCTCTCAGCAGAGACCGCTTCGCGGCTTCCTGGCGAAGGCTCTGCATCCCCTTCTGGTATTCTTGGCGCGCATTCTCGCGCTCGGTCAGGTCCTGGAGTTTGGAGCCCGCCTTGTCCTGCGCGTCCATCTCCAGGACCAGTCGCGCCATAGGCGTCCGCGAAATGCGCATTGTGTCGATTTGAGTCTGCACGGCTGAGGGGAGTTGAGCCTCTCCTGCGGGGCGCAGTTGAGCCTTTAGCCACCGGTCCGCGCCGACCGATCGCGCGATGGTGACGTCCTGGGTTGTTACGCCCCAGGTCACCCGATCGACCAGCGCATCAATTGTCGGCTCGCGGTTCACGACGGAGCCGTTAGCGACGCTGGTCGAGAAGGCGAGGGCTGCTGCTAGTAGGAAGCGCCAATGCATATTTCCGCCTCACATGAGTGAGGTGGGCAGGTTGTGAGTGTTCCTGGGCCTTTTGAAGGCGATCGCGTGGCGGCTATCCGAACAGCGGCACGGGGCCTCGGCCGCCGCCATTCCAGTTGGCCCAGTTGGGGAAGATGTAGGGCAGGTCGGCAGGGCTGACGCCATACCACTGGGCGATGGCCCCGACATACTCCTCGGTGGCGATGGAGGGTATCCAGCGGCCGTCGTTGGAGGTGTCTTCCGGGCCGCCGAAGGTCATGTCCGGATACCGGCCATGCACCTTGCCGTTGGCCAGGGCGCCGCCGAGGACGAGGTGGTTGGAGCCCCAGGCGTGGTCGGTGCCGCCGCTGGCATTGCCTTTGAACACTCGGCCGAAGTCGGACATCGTGAAGGCGGTGACGTTGTCCTGCAGGCCCAGTGCCTTCATAGCGTTGTAGAAACCGGCCAGGGCGTTGGCCAAATCGCCATAGAGGCCGTTGTGGGCGGCCAACTCGTTGGTGTGGGTGTCGTAACCGCCCTGGCTGACGAAGAAGGTCTGCTTGGCGTG
>NZ_JBXAQO010000001.1:1078171-1670469 GCF_058807295.1 Caulobacter sp. GW821-FHT12D05 | reverse complement strand
AGGCCGAGTTGGCCCAGGGCGGCGACGGCCGAACCGCCGGCGGTCAGGCGCAGGAGTTCACGACGAGAGACGGTCATTACGCTTACCGATCGACTTGGAAGAGGGGCGAGGAGGCGGCGATATACAGGGCCACCTGGGCGCGCTTGCGGGTCTGCAGGGCTGCATTGCTGTTCTTGACGGCGGCCATGGCGGTCAGGATCGACTGGCGCTGGGCGGCGGTCATCGTGCCATTCAGCATCACCAGATTGATCCGGTTGATGATCTTGGCGTCGTCCACGCCATAGGCTTCCCACGACGCCCAGTTCGGAACCGTGCCGGTCGCGTAGGTGATCACCGCCTGCTTCTGGAACTCACTACGCGTGCCGTCGCCGCCCGCGGTCCAGTCGTAGAGGAAGTTGTGCCGGCTGATCGTGGTCGAGGTGGTCATCAGCTTGCTGACCGGGCTGACCAGCCCAGCGCCCTGCGGCAGCGGGAAGTCGTACGGATAGAAGTTGAACACCGACGGCGCGCGGAACGGGGCCTGGCCCATGCCGGCGTCGCGCGTGACAAAGGCGTAGCCGTCAGTCGTGTAGCCGATGGCCCGCGCCAGCGAGGTCGCCAGCAGCACCGGCTCCTTCACCTTGCCCGGCAGCTGCGAGACGGTGCGCGCTTCGCTGTCCAGATAGATGGCCCGGACCACGGCCTTCATATCGCCGCGCACGCCCGCGCCGTTATTGGCGAAGACCGCCGCCACGCGTTCGATATAGGCCGGGGTCGGGTTGGCCAGGGTCAGTTGCTGGATCAGGCGCTTGCTGATGTAGGGCGCGGTGTTGGGGTGGTTGAACAGGGTGTCGACCACGGCGTCGACATTGGCGTCCTGGGTGGCGTTGGCCGCGATGGTCTTGCCCAGGAAGGTCTTGGCGCTGGTGTCGAAACGCGTGGCGTAGACCACCATGGGCCTCGTCCAGTCGCGCTTGCTGTTGTCGGTCAGCGCGGCGTTGTCCAGACGAGCATAGGTCCAGCCAGTCAGGGCTCGGGCGACTTCCTTGACGTCGGTGTTGCTGTAGGTAGCGATGGTCGCGCCGGTATTGTCGGTCTGGGGCGTGCCGTCCGGATTGAGGAGGACGGTGCCGACCGAAAACAGCTGCATCAGCTCGCGGGCATAGTTCTCGTTGGGCTGGCTCTTGTTGGAGTCGGCCATGTCGAGATACTCGCCCATGTACGGGTTCAGGGTGACCGCCCTGAGGATGTCGCGGTAGTTGCCGAAGGCGTTGCCCAGCAGGATCTGGTTGAAGGTCGCCAGGCCCGCGGTGTTGCCGACGTCGACCGCCGAAGCCACGACGATCTGCGACAGGGCAAAGGCCACGCGCTGGCGCAGCTGGTCGTTGTTGCCGATGGCGTTGGCGTAGAACCGCATCTGCATCGGCGTGGCCGAGAAGTTCTCGCGGTTGCAGTTGGTCAGGTCCTGACCAGTCAACGTCGAGCAGAATGTGCTGGGCACGGGCTTGGCGGCCAGGTCGGCATAGGTGCTGGACGACAGCGTGAACTGCTCGTCCATCCAGGCCGCGACCGACCGCTTGGCGACGATGGCGTCGATCAGTTCCGGCGTCGGGCCAAAGCTGGCCTGTTTGGCGAAGCGTGCGGCCTCGTCCGGCAGGATCTCGCCATTGGGGGCCACGCCGATGGTGTCCGGGATGGCCGGGCTGGACGCAGGCTTGCTGGCGCCGCCGCCGCCGTCGCTGGACCCTCCGCCACAGGCGGAGAGGACGATCGACAAGCTCAGCGCTGCGGCCGAGCCAAAGAACTGTTTACGCATGACGATACCCTCGACGCGCAACCGGTGTCGCGCGCCTGAAACTGGAAACTGAACAAAAGTCGTAGGTTAGCGGTCCTGGAAGGTGACCTCCTTAACCGCTCGGACGCCGCCTTGGCGGTGGAGTTGGATGAAGATGTCGACAACACGCCGGACGTGATCGACCACGTCGGCGCGCCGCAGATTGGCGCCGGCCTGCAAGGCCATCAGGGCCAGTTGGTCGACCGCGCCGGCCGGATCGTCGGCATGGACGGTGGTCATCGAGCCGGGGTGGCCGCTGGACACCGCGCGCAGGAAGCTGAAGGCCTCTGAGCCGCGCAGCTCGCCCAGGATGATGCGGTCGGGTCGCAGGCGCAGCGAGGCTTGCAGCAGGTCCTCGGCCGTGACGCGGGCCTCGCCCTGATCGCCGCGCACGGCGACGAGACCGACGGCGTTGGGATGGGCCAGGCGGATCTCGGGCGCGTCCTCGATCAGCACCAGCCGCTGGTCGAGGGGGACTTCCTTGAGCAGGGCGTTGAGGAAGGTGGTCTTGCCGGTCGAGGTGCCGCCGCTGACGACGATGTTCTTGCCCGCTCGTACGGCGGCGGCCAGGAAGTTGCGGATGTCGCCCGCGTTGAGGAAGGCGCGCAGGATGGCGTCGGAATTAGTCTTCGGCTGCATGACCCCGGCGAAGGCGCCGTTGGCCGCGTAGTCGGTCAGGGACAGATCGCTGACCACGTGCTTGCGGATCGCCAGGGCCAGGCCCTCGCGCGTCGCCGGCGGGGCCACGACCTGCACGCGGGCGCCGTCGGGCAGCACGGCCGAGAGCAGGGGGTGCTCGCGGCTGACGCCCTGGCTGGACAGGCTGGCGACCTGGCGGGCCAGCCGCCACAGGTTGGTCTCGTCTAGGGACGGAACCTCGACGCGCTCGGCGGCGCCGCCGAGGCGCTCGACCCACAGCTCGCCGGGGCGGTTGACGTAGAGGTCTGTCACCGCCGGATCGGCCAGCCACGGCGCCAGGGGCGCGAGGTAGGCCTCGAGATAGACGCCGAACTTGGGCGCCGGAGTCTTGTGAGCGAGCGCGGTCATTTGCGCACGTCCGAGAAGTCCAGGTCGCGGGCGACGAAGATCGTCACCGGCGCGCCCTGGCTGGTCTGGATGGTCGGCGAGACCTTGTTGTCGATCGGCGTGACCGCGCCGGCCAGGGTGGCGGCTTGGGCGGCCGAGCCGATATAGATCTGCGAGGTCGAGCGGGCATTGCCGACGGCGGCGACGCCGGCGTTCAGCACCGACATCAGGATCGAACCGCCGAAGCGGCTGAAGAAGTGCCGGTCGACCTTGCCCTCCAGGCCGCCACGGCCGAGCGGGTCGGCAGCCGGAGACGCAATCTGGATCGAGACGCCGTCGGGACGGATCACGCGGGTCCAGATCACGAAGACGCGCGAGGCGCCTTGGGCCACGCCCGATTTGTACTGGCCAATGACACGGCTGCCGCGCGGGATCAGCACGGTGGAGCCGTCGAAGCTCTTGATGTCGCGGGTGACCATCGCGCGGGCCAGGCCCGGTAGGTCGGAATTGATCGCCGTCTCCATCACCGCCGGGATCACCGCGCCTTGCGGGATCAGGGCGTCCAGGTCGCGCAGGGCCGTGGCCTTGGCGGGCTCGGCGTCGCTGGTCCCGATCCGGTCGGCGAACTTTTCATCGGGGTTCAGGCCGGTGTCGACGGCCTTGGTCGCCATCGCGGCGGCCGGCGTCATCTCGGCGCTGGTCTTGATCAGGGCCGGGGCGCCGCCGAAGTCAACCACCAGGGTCGGGGCGCGGCGGCGCTGGTCCAGGTCGACGGCCGGAACGGGCGGCAGCGGTTCGGCGGCCATGGCGGTCATCTGGGCCGGCGTCGGCGGCAGACTGTTGTTCTCGGTGAACTGCGGACCGGGGATGACGGCCGGCGGCGCAGCGGGCGCGGTCAGGGCCGTGGCGGCAACAGCCTCGACCTTGCGCGGCGGACGCGGCTGGGCGTCGGCGCGGTGGCTGGCCATCCACAGGAACACGCCGACACCGAGCACGCCGAAGCCGGCCATGATCACGGGCGTTGGCAGGCCGGCATGGGCGCGTGCGACCCAAGGCTGGGCTTGGGCGTCAGCGACGGCGAGGTCTTCCTGCACCTGGGCGGACTGGCGGGGATCGGTCATCGGACGCCTCCCGCGAACGCGGCGTTGGTCACCGTCAGGGAGGACTTGCCCGAGCGCAGCACGAAGCGCGGCGCCAGCTGGTCGACGACCAGATAGCCGTCGCGGACGACGGCGTTGGCCAGGCCCTCGACGCCGTCGGCATTCACGACGAACACCGCCGGTAGGTCGGCTTGGACCGGCCAGGCGAAATAGGTGGCCGCGCCGTCGTCGAAGACCTTGGCCGGCTGGATGGCGGCGTCGCCCTTGACGCTGTAGGCGGCGTTGCGGGCCACGGGCGCGGCGGAAGGCGGCGGGGGAGCTGCAACCGTCGCGACGGCCGGAGCGGGAACCAGAAAACGGACGACATAGGCCAGGTCCTTGGTCGTGGCCTTGGGGCCGGCGACGACCAACTCGAACACATAGCGGCGACGGTCGGTCACCACGGTCATGTTGGTGGCGGCCGTGCGGTCCAGGGGTTTGAGGAACAGCAGGTTGGCCTTCTTGTTCGGCGTGACCTGCCAGCCCAGGGCGTCGCCGATCGAGACGTTCTCGATCCGCTCGTCGAGGGCGAACTCCAGCATGGTCTGGATGCCGAAATAGCCGGTCAGGCGCACGACCTGGTCGGGGTCGTAGGCGACGGTGCGGATGCGCGGATCGACGGCGCCGGGGCGCGGGGCGTCGGCGGCCATCACGGGGCCGGCCAGGGCGGCGCCGACAGCCAGGACGGCCAGCAGCGTGCGGGGGTAAGCGAGGGTCACTGGTCTCTCCGGGCGCCCGAGGCGGCGCGGCGGGGGGCGGGGGTACGGCGATAGGTCTGGCCCAGCGGAGCGCTGGGGCCGGCGTAGGCGGGTTGGGCGGCCGGGCCGCGATCCGCGACGATGGTCAGCAGGCGCGGACCGATCGGGTCGGACGAGGTCGGCACGTCACGACGGTCGAGCGCCGCGGCTGCCGCGGCGACGGTGGCGGCGCGGCTCAGCGGCTCGACCTGCGAGGTCGTGTAGCGCGGGGCTTCCGGCGCGGCGGCCACGTCGTTCCAGGCGGCGCCGACCAGGCCGCGCGGCAGACGCAGGCCGGCGGCGATGACGCCCAGGGCGATGACGGCCAGCACCATGACCAGGGCGAAGACCAGGGTCAGCACCAACACGGTCACAGCCGGACCGATGTCGAAGGCGGCGAACTGCTGGGCCGAACGCGCTTCGGCCAGGGCCCTTAGCGACGGGGCCAGCATGGCCAGTTCCAGCGACAGGGTCAGGACAGTGACCATCGGGATCATCGCGAGAGCGATCATCGCCTTCAGCCAGCCTTCGACCAGGCCGCGCGTGGTTTCGAACAGCAGCAGGCCGGCGATCAGCGGGGCCAGGGCCAGCAGGGTGGCCAGCACGACCTTGGAGGCCAGCAGCACGCCCAGGGTCGACAGCACCAGCGTCATGCCGCCGGTGTTGACCGCGAAGGCGCCGAAGCCCGGTCCGCCCTGGGTCGCAGCCGCGCCGACGCTGGCGCGGCTGGCCATCAGGGTGGCGGACTTCTGCAGGCCGTCGAAGGCGTCCTGCAGAGCCAGGAACGGATGGGCGTCCTGACCCAGCAGCAGGCCACCGACCTCGGCCGGGGCCTTGGTCAGGGTGTCGTAGACCAGGGTCTGGAAGAACGGCCAGTTGGTAGCCAGGGCCACGACGATGCCGACCTTCAGGACCGACATGGTGGCGTCGCCGACGCGAAGACCGCCACGGCCCAGCATCAGCCGGTAGCCGATAAAGACCACGTACAGGGTCATCAGGCCGGTCAGCAGCAGGGCGACGGGCGAGCCCGGACCGGCCAGTGAAGCATAACCGGTCTGGGCCAGGTCATGGACCCGGCAGTCGACCGAGCCGATCAGGCCCTGGACCATCGGGGCGTCGACGGGGAGTTGCGCGCAGGTCGCCATCACGCGGCCCTCACCAGCTGCGGCATCCAGGTCGCCGGATCGTCGCCCAGCTGTTCGCGCAGGGCGTCCAGCTTGCGCACGGTGCTCTCGCGGCCCGACAGCACGGTCAGCAGCTCGGGCGCGCCGGCCAGGTTCAGGCGGGCCACGACGCTGTCGGTGCCGTGCTTGATCAGGAAGCAGCGCGAGGTGTCGGGCAAGGTCTTGACCAGCTCGAACTCGTGCGCGGTCAGGCCGAAGCCTTCGCAGTAGTCCTTGGCCTGGGCCTTGGGGTTGGCCATGAAGATCTGGGTCGCGGCCTGCTCGATGATGGCGCTGGCGATGCGGCTTTCCAGGGCGTCCTGGGCGCTCTGGGTGGCGAAGCCGACCACGCCGTTGCGCTTGCGCAGGGTCTTTTCCCAGTCGCGGATGCGGGCCACGAAGACGTCGTCGTCTAGGGCCTTCCAACCCTCGTCGATGACGATCAGGGTCGGATGGCCGTCCAGGCGCTGCTCCACGCGGTGGAACAGGTACATCATGGCCGGTGTGCGCAGGGCCGGGTCGTCCAGCAGCTGGGTCATGTCGAAGCCCAGGGTCAGGGCGTCCAGATCCAGGCCGTCGGCCTCGTTGTCGAACAGCCAGGCGTGCTCGCCCGCGCCGTGCCAGGGGGCCAGGCGGGCGGCCAGGTCGGCGGCGTCGGGACGGCGCGAGCCTCGGAACAGCTCGGCGAAATAGCGCAGGCGGCGCAAGCTCGGCGCCTGGTCGAAACTGGCGTCGACCGCGTCCTTGATCCGCGCGGCGTCGTCGGCCGTGAGGGTCTCGCCGGGGATCGAGACCAGCTTGGCGACCCACTCGGTCAGGAAGCGGCGGTTGGCGGCGGTGTCGGCCAGGGCCAGCGGGTTGAAGCCGGTCGGCTGGCCCGGACGCAGGGTCTCGTAGCGACCGCCGATGGCGCGCAGGAAGATCTCGGCGCCGCGGTCCTTGTCGAAGAACACGATGCGCGGGCTGTACTTGCGGGCCTGGGCCAGCAGGAAGTTCAGCACCACGGTCTTGCCCGAGCCCGACGGGCCGATGACCGTGAAGTTACCCAGGTCGCCCTTGTGGAAGTTGAAGTGGTACGGGCCGGCCGAGGTCGTTTCCAGCAGGGTCACCGCGTGGCCCCAGTGGTTGTTCTCGGCCTGGCCGACCGGGAAGTTGTGGCCGCTGGCGAAGCCGGCGAAGTTGGCCGTCGAGATCAGAGCTTTGCGGGCGATATCTTTGAAGTTGCCCGGGAACTGGGCCCAGAAGGCGGGCTCCAGATTGATGTCCTCGCGCACGGCGATGGCGCCCATCTCGGTGAAGGCCGACATCACCTCGGCGGTTGAGCGGTCCAGGCCTTCCAGGGTCTCGCCGCGCACCAGCACGGTCAGGTGATGCTCGCCGAAGGCGGCGCGGCCCGAGACGACATCGTCCTTGGCGCGGGTCAGGTCGGCGCGCAGGGACAGGCCGTCATCGTCGGCTGCTTTCATGCGGCGCAGGGCCAGGTTCATCCGCTCCAGGGTCGGCTGGCGGTCGACGAAGCCGAAGCTCTGGGTGACGACCATCTCGCACGGCAGGCGCAGCAGGTCGTCCAGCATCCCCGGCGTGGTCTGGGCGGGGTAGTCCTTGATCGAGACCATGGACCCGAAACCGCGCGCCAGGGCGCCGGCGCGGGACAGCTCCAGCGTCTCCAGGCCGAAGCTGGCGCGGCGATAGGGCAGGTACTCGCCAGCGTCGCCTTGCGGGACTAGCACCGGACGCATCTCGCCGTTGTAGAGGCAGGACAGGAATTCCAGCGGCTCGGAGCAGCGGCCGGTCGGGCCGTCGTAGGTTCCAAGCACCCGCGCGCCATAGGGGGCGAGGGCCGAGATCAGGCTGCCCGTGGCGCTGTCCAGTTCGCGACGGTCGGCGGCCTGGACGGCGGCGGCCTCGGCCTTGCCGGTTCCCTTGAGGGCGCGCAGCAGGCCGTCGATGACGCCGCCGTGGCCTTGCAGCGGACGGCGGACGATCGTCAGGAACAGGTCGTTGACGTACAGCTTGCGGGCGGCCAGGCGCTCGCTCCAGGTCGCGTCGAGCTCGGCGCTGAAGGCGTCGGCGAAGGCGCCTTGGGTGCGGGCGTCGACCTGGCGGCGGACGATGTGGTGGTAGATGGCGAAGCGCGAGGACGACAGGCCACGCAGCATCACGTCGCGCACCGCCTTGCGGTAGTTCAGCTCCTCGCTGTCGGCCGTCTCGAACGGCAGGCCGGCCAGGTGGATGACCTGCATCAGGAGGCCGTCGCGGGTCTCGAGCGTCACGTCGTCCAGATGGCGGGCATAGGGCAGGCGCTTGCCGGCCGTCGCCTCTTTGCGCGGGTTTACGCGCTGTAGCTGTTGCATCGCCAGGCTCGGAAATTGGGTACGCGGGGACAGCGGCTGACCTTGGTCAGCCAGAGATCGAAGATGCGGGGCTCGCGCAGGCAGGCCGCGTAGCCGATCGCGTGGATCACCAGCGCGGCCGCGATGGCCCAGAACGACTTGGTGATCAGGAAGAGTTCGGCGGTCACCACTCCGTTGATCACGAAGTAGCTGTAGGTCACGCCCGCGAACATCTGCGGGCGGGTCAGGGCGCCGAACACCACGTCGCGATCCAGCGGGGCGGCCATGGCCTTAGGCCGCGCCCGAGGCGGCGCGGATGCCGCTGACGATCGTGGTGGCCCCGAACAGGATGAAGCAGCCCAGGATCACGGTGGCGCCATAGCGCCAGTTCAGGCGGCCGGTCAGCATCATGAAGCCGACGGCGGCTACGGCCATGACGGCCACGGCGGTGGCGACATTGCCCATCAGCGTGCCTTGCAGCCAGGTCACGCCGGCCAGCAGAGCGCTGGAGCCTTGCGGATCGGCTTGCACGGCCTGGGCGTGGGCTTGGCTGGCGGCGGCGGAAAGGGAGGCCGCGAGGGCCAGGAAGGACTTACGCATCACTGGGGAGCTCCGAGGGCGGGAACGGCGAGGGTGGCTCCGGTCGCGGCCATGCGGCCGAGGATCGAGGTCACGTAGGCTTGGGTTTCGGCATAGGGCGGCACGCCGCCGTGCTTGCGGACGGCGCCGGGGCCGGCGTTGTAGGCGGCCAGGGCCAGGCGGACGTCGCCGCCGAATTCTGACAGCATGCGGCGCAGGTACATCGTGCCGCCGCGGATGTTCTGGGCCGGATCGTGCGGATCGACGCCCAGGTCGCGGGCGGTGCCGGGCATCAGCTGCATGACGCCGATGGCGCCCTTGTTCGACAGGGCGCTGGGCCGGAAGCGGCTCTCGCGCCAGGCCACGGCCTCGACCAGCTTCGGATCCAGGGCGTACGCGGCAGCCGTGGTCGAGATCTGCGCGCGCACGGCCTCGACGTCCGGCGTGGCGGCGGCCAGCGGGGCAGGGGCGGGCGTCAGAGTCTGGACGCCGTCTTGCGTGAACACGGACGGGCCGTCGAAGCGCGTGACGGCGCCGTCAGAGCCGATCTCCAGCACCTGGGCGGCCACGGGTCCGGCCAGCAGGCAGAGCGCCGCGGCGATCGCCGGCAACAGGGCCTGGCGGGCGATATCAAACGTCACTACGCCCCCTCAGGTCCGTGGGTTCAAATCAACGTAGTTAATTGGTATCGGGCGCGCCGTTTCAGTGTAATGCGGCAGGACAGCGCATCTATTTTTGCTGTCATCGTCAAAATTGCTGATGAATAAGAAGAATTTATGCTCAAGCTCGACGTTAAGTCGGATGTCGGACTTATCTAAATTCTTAATTGATGGTTAATTCGATGTGATGTTGACCTGAATACATAACTGCGTTGGGTAAGATTGGGGGGAAGGCCTCAGAATGCTTGCCTGTGGATAGAATCACTCGCCAAGTTGAGTCCAAGTGCGTTCAGGGGCGTTGCATGTTGGCGTTGAACAAGACTCGCGAATGGCTGATCAGGAACTTCGCCGGCAGCCTGCTCGCCGGATGGCTGGTGATCGCGGTGGTGGGGCTGACGGCCCTCAACGGCTGATCGAGAACGGCTTCAAGCGATGGGCGGCGCGGCTGTGAACGGCCCGCCTATGGCGCTTATGCAACTTGGTTAAAGAATGTTGCGGAACGCTGTCATCTGAAAGCCCGGTTTTTGCGTTGAAAGCTTGTCTACAACGCCGGAACTGACTTTTGCCGCTCGCTATCGACGACCTGCACCGATTGCTCTTCCAGACCGAACAGGCGCGCCGCCTGTTCGTGGGCGACCAGTTGAGCGAGCATGGCCTCGTCTTCGGCCAGTGGCTGGTGCTGGACGCCCTCTACAAGGAGGGCCTCTCGTCGATGACCGCCCTGGCGGCCGTGATCGGCGCGGACCGAACGACCCTGACGCGCACGATCGATGGCCTGGTCACGGCCGGATATGTCGAACGCAAGACGCCGGCGGAGGATCGCCGGCTGGTTGTCGTGGACTTATCTGAGACGGGAAGAGCGCTGGCGGAAGCGGTGCTCATGACCTTGGCACCGACCCACGAGAGCGTGTTCGCCGGCTTTTCGCGTCACGACCTGGATGCCTTATCCGTTCTTCTTGCCCGGTCGCTGGCTCAGATAAAGCTGGCCGCCGCTGAAGGTCCAGGACCCAAGACGCTTCCCCGACTGGAGCGGCGGGGGCTGCGTATTGGCGAGACGAAGAGGCGATCGCGCCTGCGGTCCTAGGTCGACCTCGGTCAGCACGTGGCCAGCGTCGTCGAGGATGACCATCTGCCAGGGACCTGGCTTGGCGAAGGCTTCCGGATAGTCGCGGATCAGGGCCGCGCCCAAGCGCCAGGCCTCGCGTTTTGCCTCGTCCAGATTGCGCAACAGCGCGCCTTCTGGATCCGGGAAGTGTTCAGGCGAGACGATCTCGAACCGAAACCTGCGCATCACACCCTGCGGCGACGCTGAATGCGTCGAGTCGATGAACGCGCCTCCGACAAAAAGGCGCCGCATTCGGACAAGGAGGGGTTGAAAAAGCGAGTCTCGCTGCTGCTGTGGCCTAGCGGTGACACCTAGGCTTGGCCCTCGTTTTGTTTCGCTTTTTTTCGATTTCTGCTGCTCAGCCCTTGCTGACAGCGGCTTTTGCCGCCGCCCGCGTCACTAAGCCTCACGAACAGTGGCTTGCAAAAAATGGAAGTCGATCGCAGCATGTGGGCAATTGATACCGGTGTCATAAGAACACCGTTCTGGGAGGGACTAAGGAAATGGCAGCATCACATCTGCGCGCCCGTCTGCTTTGCGGGGCCGCCGCTCTAGCTTCGGTCCTGGCCGCCGGCGCCGCCAACGCTCAGCAGGCCGCGCCGCCCGCGGCCGCCGCTGACGACACCGTCGAAGCCGTCGTCGTCACGGGCTTCCGCAACAGCCTGGCGCAGGCCCTGAACGTCAAACGCCAGTCGGCCGCGGCCGTGGACGCGATCTACGCCGAGGACATGGCCAAGTTCCCGGACCTGAACCTCTCGGAATCCATCCAGCGCATCCCAGGCGTCGCCATCTCGCGTGACGCCGGCGAAGGTCGCCAGATCTCGGTTCGCGGCCTGGGCGCCCAGTTCACCCGCGTGCGCATCAACGGCATAGAAGCGCTGACCACCTCGGGCGGCACCGACGCCTCGGGCGGCACCAACCGCAGCCGCTCGTTCGACTTCAACGTCTTCGCCTCGGACCTCTTCAACCGCATCACGGTGCAGAAGACCGCCTCGGCCGAGACGGAAGAGGGCTCGCTGGGCGCGACCGTCGACCTGAACACCGCCCATCCGTTCGACAAGCGCGGCTTCAACTTCGCCGTCTCGGGCAAGATGGGCTACAACGACCAGGCCGAGAAGGCGTCGCCCCGCGTGGCGGCCCTGATCTCGAACACCTGGCGTGACGACACGATCGGGGCCCTGTTCTCGGTCGCCTATTCCCAGCGCGACCTGCTGGACGAAGGCACCAGCACCGTGCGCTGGCAGACCGGCACGGCGACGGCCCCGGGCTTCCGCAGCGTGAAGGGCGCGACCTGCGCCACCAACGCCGCCGCCTGCGCCGAAGCCAATGGCGCGGTCCACCCGCGCATCCCGCGCTTCGACTGGTACCGCAACCGGCAGGACCGCCTGGGCATGACCGGCGCGCTGCAGTGGGCGCCGGACGACAAGACCACGGTCTCGTTCGACGTGCTGTACGCCGACTTCAAGGGCAAGCGTAACGAGGACTTCCTCGAGACCTTCACGCCCCAGACGGCCGGCGCCTGTACGGCGACCTCGCCGGCCTCTTGCGGCATCAACCAGGTCGACGTCGTCGACTACACGGTGACCAACCCGCGGTCGGGCTTCCCGGTCATGACCAAGGGCGTCTGGAACAATGTCGACCTGAAGACCGAGCAGCGCTACGACGAGCTGGAGACCGAGTTCCGCCAGTTCACCCTGTCGGGCGAGCATCAGTTCACCGACAAGTTCAAGGCCAAGGGCGTGCTCGGCTTCTCGAAGTCGACCTTCTCCAACCCGGTCCAGAACACGGTCCAGTGGGACCAGTACAACGTCCAGGGCTACAGCTTCGACTACAGCGGCGGCGACACCTATCCGGTGATCAAGTACGGCACCGGCGACACCGTGAACGCCGACGCCTGGACCCTGGCCGAGATCCGCATGGTCCAGGGCTATGTCGACAACAGCTACAAGACCGCCCAGTTCGACCTGCAATATGACTGGAGCGACGCCTTCAAGCTGAAGGGTGGCCTGGCCTACAAGGCCTACAACACCGACAGCACGGCCTTCGCCCGCTCGAACGGCACGACGTCGAACATCAATCCGATCAGCTCGAACGATCTGAAGAACGTCGCGCGCTCGTCCTACGCCCAGACGATCGATTTCTCGAGCCTGAGCATTCCGGCCGGCAACGTGACCTCGTGGGTCACGCCCGACCTGCAGAAGGCCATCGCGGCCCTGCACATGGACGATGTGAACTACGGCAAGACCGTCACGACGACGCCGGGCACCGTCTGGACCAGCCCGTTCGGCAACTCGTGCTTCACCGCGGGCTGCGGCATCTACAACCTGGGCCGCGAGCCCAGCCTGGGCAGCAACTACTCGATCGATGAGTGGGATACGACGGGCTACGTCCAGGGCGACTTCAACTTCGACGTCGGCGGCGTGCCGGTGCGTGGTGACGTCGGCGTGCGCTACGTCAACACCCGCCAGAAGGCCCTCGGCTACGGCGTGGTGCCCTCGACCGTCAGCGGCGTGAACTACCAGACGATCTCGGCCACGACCGCCACGCGCTCGTACACCGACGTGCTGCCGGCCCTGAACGTGGTCGTCGAGCCGACCGAGAGCCTGCTGCTGCGCTTCGGCGCCGCCAAGGTCATGTCGCGTCCGAACCTGGGTTCGCTGACGCCCGGCGTGAACATCGGCACGGGTTCGACCAAGTCGGTGACCTCGGGCAACCCGTTCCTGGATCCGTACCGCGCCAAGACCGTCGACGCCGCGGTCGAGTGGTACTTCCAGCCGGGCGCGCTGCTGTCCTTCGCCTACTTCTACAAGGACATCTCGACCTTCGTTCAGAGCTACACCTCGGCTCTGTCGACCTTCGACAAGAACCCCTTCGGTCTGCCCGATAGCGCGGCGGTCGCGGCCTGCGGCACCACGCCGGGCTGCGCGCCGAACCTGCCGGTCTGGCAGTTCAGCACCTCGGTCAACACGCCCGGCGGTCCGCTGAAGGGCTTCGAGATCAACTACCAGCAGCCCTTCACCTTCCTGCCGGCGCCGTTCGACAAGTTCGGTGTTCTGGCCAACTACACCCACGTGACGTCGAACGTGACGTACCTGTCCTCGACCGGGGCGGTGGCGGCCGTCGGCCCGCTGACCAACCTGTCGAAGAACAGCTACAACGCCACGCTCTACTTCGAGAACAAGAAGATCAGCAGCCGCGTCTCGGCCGCCTATCGTTCCAAGTACCTGACCCAGATCCCGGGCCGTAACGGTTCGGATGTGGAAGGCACCAACGCGACGCTGAACTTCGACGCCTCGCTGACCTACACCTGGAACAAGCATCTGGCCTTCACGCTCGAGGCGGTCAACCTGACCAACGAGAAGCAGGACCAGTACTACGACAGCAGCCAGCTGGTGTCGTTCTACCACGAGACGGGCCGCGAGTTCTTCGCCGGCTTCCGCTACACCTTCTAAGACAACAGGCGGCGCGGTTCTTTAAGAGCCGCGCCGCTTCTGCTTACAGGCTCCCGATGTCCAGATTCCCTGACCGCCGGTCGGTCGTGCTGGCAGGCCTCGCGGGCCTAGCCGCTGCGCCGGCCTGGGCTAAACCCGCACGCTACGACGCCATCCTCTCGGCCAAGCCCGATCCCCGCGCCGCCAAGAACTTCGCCACCCTTGGCGAGGCGCTGGACGCCGCGCCGGCTTCCGGCGACCAGCCGTTCCGCATCCTGGTTCCGAAGGGGACCTGGCGCGAGCAGGTCACCGTCCGCAAGCCCAACGTCCATCTGGTGGGTGAGGGCAGGGCGGCCAGCGTCATCGTGTTCAACGAATATGCCGGCGGTCGCAACCGTCCGGGCGGTCCGCCCGAGATCGCGACCATGGTCGTCCTGGCGCCCGGCTTCCGCGCCGAGCGCCTGACGATCGCCAACGACTTCGACTATCCGCACAACATGCCGGCCGAGGTCGACTACGACCGCACCGGCGCCAGCGGGGCCCAGGCCACGGCGCTGAAGCTGGGCGAGGGCAGCGACCGCGCCTATTTCGAGGACGTGGCGCTGACCGGCTGGCAGGACACCCTGTTCACCGACGCCGGCCGCAGCCTGTTCCGCAACTGCTTTATCAGCGGCTGCGTCGACTTCATCTACGGCCGGGGCGTGGCGGTGTTCGACCGCTGCGAGATCCGTTCGCGCACGCGGCCAGGCAAGGACTTCCACGGCTTCATCGCCGCGCCCGACACCGACCGGCGCCAGCCCTATGGCCTGGTGTTCCTGGACTGCCGCCTGACGCGCGACGCCGACATGCCCAGGCATACGATGGCCCTGGGGCGGCCCTGGCGGCACACCATGACCTTCCCGGACGGCCGCTACGGCAATCCGGACGCGGTGGGCCACACCGCCTTCATCCGGTGCTGGATGGACGAGCACATCGTCCCCGAGGCCTGGTACCCGATGCACTACAATCTGAAAGGCGGACGCCGGGCCATGTACCAGCCCGAGGACGCCCGCCTGTTCGAATACGCCAGCAAGGGGCCCGAGCCGGCAAGCCGTCCAAGCGGCGTCGTCAACTGACGGCGGGAGAGGCCAAGGCCTACACGGTCTCCAACCTGCTGAAGGGCTGGAGACCGTAGCGGTCGCTACATCGGGCTGACGCCACCGCCCGGCGCGCCGAAGTCGAAGGCCGGCTCGCGGGCGCGGCGAGGATTGGGAACGCCTTTGCCGCCGAAGCCGTAGGTGATGCCGATGAACACAGCCCGCAGGTCCAGGTCCATGGTCCGGCGGTCCTTCAGGGCGGCGGTGTTGATCACCAGCTTGTCGCCGAAGGTGTTCAGGGCGTCCTGCACGGTGACCACACCCGACAGGCGGTCGTTGAACTTGTGGCGATAGCCCAGGTTCACCATCCCCGTCGGCTCGCGATAGCCCTGTGGCGTCAGGCGCTTGCCGATGGCGAAGCCGCTGATCTGGATGAAGTCCTTGGGCGTGGCCTGCACGTTTAGCGCCGCATAGCCCGAGACCGCCCAGGCCGAACGCTTGTCGGCGAAGCCTAGATCGGTCGCGCCGATCTCGTTCCAGGCCGCGTTGCCGCTGATCGTGTAGCTGAGCTTGGGCGAGATCCGGGCGTTGGCGACCAGCTCCAGCCCGCCGCTGCGGCTCTTGGCCAGGTTGGCCTTGGTGGTCAGCAGCACGCCGCCGCCCAGGTCGCGGACCACGTCGGTGACGCCGTCGCGGGCCTCGCGCCAGTACAGGGTGCCCAGGTAATAGTTGAAGCCCTTGCGCCGCTGGTAGGCGACCTCGAAAGAGTCCGTGGTCTGCGGCTTCAGGCGCGGGTCGCCCTGACGGTAGCTGTAGGGGTCCTGGTAGATCCGGTAGGGATTGAGGTCCGTGGCCGACGGGCGCTGGATGCGGCGGCTGTAGCTGGCGTTGACCTGCCGCATGTCGTCGACCTTGTACTGCATGTGCAGCGAGGGGTAGGCGCGCAGGTAGTCGTAGCCGTCCTTGAGGTTCGAGGTGACCTGGTTGGTGTCGATCTTTACCTCCTCGACCCGCAGGCCCGGCATCACCGTGAAGTCGCCGAACACGCGGCTGTAGGTGACGTAGCCGGCGTTGATGACCTGGTCGTACTGGAACTGGTTGGTCAGGGCCGGATCGACGACGAGCGCGCCGGCGTTCGGGCCTCGGGCGCCGTAGTTGTCGTAGTCGTTGTCGTCGACCTGCAGCTCGTAGCCGACGTTCAGCTTGGCGCCGCCGGCCAGGGTGCGCTTGTAGTCGGCCTTCACGCGGCCCTGGACCAGCTCGTCGCCGACGCGGACCCGCTCGACATAGTTCGAGACCACCGGCAGCTGGTTGAAGGCGTCGGCCAGGGTGATCTGGGCGTCGCGGGTGCGCTCCAGGCTGGCGTTCAGCGTGAACTCCTCGTCCTGGTGGGACAGCTTGCGGCGCAGGTCGCCTGACAGGCCGGCCACCGAGCGCTTCATCTGGCCGTCGGCGCGGCGCTGGAAGCGAGCATTGGGCGCGCCATTGACGTCCTTGCCGTCGTAGAACGAGCCGGCGTCGGTGTCGTAGGTCACGTCGTTGTAGCGGGCCTCGGCGCTGAGGCGGGTCTTCTTGTCCAAGTCATAGTCGACGCCGGCGCGGGCGTTGTAGGCATTGCCCCGGCTGGCGAAATTGATCTGCTGGTGGCTGGTCGCGTACTTGCCGCTGAGGGCGTCGAAGCGTTCGCGATCGTCGACGATCTCGCCCTTGGCCTTGTCGCGGCGCCAGCCGGCGTCGGCCGACAGGGTCAGGTTCTTGGTGTTGCGGGCCAGGGTGATGCTGGCGTTCTTGCGGCCGCCGGTGCCGAGATTGGCGCGGACCGAGCCGGTCGTGCCGACGCCGCGCTGCTGCTTGGTGATCAGGTTGATGATGCCGGCGGTGCCCTCGGGACTGAAGGCGGCCGACGGGTTGGTCATCACCTCGACCCGCTCGAACTGGCTGGCGGGAATCTGCTGCAGGATCTGGCCGCGGTTCTCGCCCCGGAACATGCCCGACGGCTTGCCGTCGATCATGATGGTGACATTGGCGTCGCCGCGCAGGCTGACATTGCCCTGCACGTCGACCTGCACCGAGGGGACGTTGCGCAGCACGTCGGCGACCGAGCCGGTAGTGGCCTGAATGTCCTTGCCCAGGCTGTAGCTGCGGCGGTCGATCGAGGTCTTCATGTCCTGCGAGCCGGGCGCGGTGATGGTCACGCCCTGCACCTGGGTCGATTGCTCCTTCTTGGCCGGAGCAGGCGTCGTCGTCGGGGTCTGGGCGGCGGCGGCGGTGCTGAGCGCGGCCAGGCCCGTGGCGGCCAGCAGAGCGGCGCGGCGGGTCGGGAAGGTCATGGAAAGTCTCCTCTGTTGGCGAGGACACTGACCGATCGACTCGAAGCGTTGCAGTGTCTGGGGTCACGCCTTCGGGGTGACGTTTGTCATGTCGCGACCTCCAGTTGCTCCGCCACACCAAGTTTTAACGGCGCCTGGCGCATGAATGCCTTGGATTTCCTGGGGAGCGGACGTCTTGAAACCCGCAGCGCTACATCCTGCCGCCGAGATCGGCGTCGAGCCGACGCCGTCGAATGGCCTGGGCCGCGCGGCCCTGATCGCCGGCTTCGTGCTGTACGCCGCCGCGGCGGGCGCCGCCTGGTGGCTGTCGCTGCAGCTGATCCCGGCCGAGCTGACCCTGACTATCCTGGGCAAGACCCTGCATACGGACTCGGCCCACGCCCACCTGAACAACATCTTCCTGGTGTTCCTGCTGCTGCCGACGGCGCTGGGCGTCGAGGCCGCCGTGGTCGGCTGGCGCGAGAGCTCGCTGCATCAGCTCTTGTTCGCCCGCACGCCGTCCCTGAACACCGACCTGGCCGTCTTCATCCTGGGCCAGGGCCATGTGCTGGACCTCGTCGGCCGCGTGCTGATGCTGGGCGTCTCGATGATCTCGGGCGCGTGGATCCACGACGCCATCGCCGCCTCGACGGGCGTGAACCTGGGCCCGCCGCCGCTGCCGTTCGCGCTGCAGCTGCCGCTGTATTTCGCGGTCTACACCTTCTTCGACTACTGGACCCACCGGACGGACCACACCAAGTTCTTCTGGCCGTTGCACCGCTATCACCACTCGGCCGAGGACTTCGGCGTGGTGACCTCGGTGCGCCAGCACCCGGCGACCTTCACGGCCATCTTCCTGGTCAACCTGCCGCTGGCCGTGCTGGGCGCGCCGGCCGAGGTGATGATCTATGTCAACGTGCTGGTCGTGGGCATCGGCCTGATCATCCACGGCAAGATCGACGCGAACTGGGGCTGGGTGGGCCGCTGGCTGATCCAGTCGCCGAACCACCACCGAGCCCACCACAAGCTGGACATGACCCATCCGACCGGCCACTTCGGCATCATGCCTATCTGGGACCGCCTGTTCGGCACCTGGTACGAGGAGAAGCCCGACCCGAAGCTGGTGATCGGCGTCGACACGCCCTACCAGCACGGCTTCTTTATCCCACGCGACATGCTGCGCGACTACGCCCACTTCTGGATGGGGTGGTTTGGCGGCAAGAGCGACGGTCCGGAGTCGGACCTCTTCAAGAAGCGCTAGGCGGCTTTCAGCAGCCCGTCGAAATACTCGATCGTCCGCATCAGACCGACCTTGAGCGGCGCCGTCGGCGTCCAGTCCAGGTGCTGCTTGGCCAGGGTGATGTCGGGCTGACGCTGGCGCGGATCGTCCGAAGGCAGGGGGCGGTGGACCAGGCCTGACTTGCTGCCGGTCAGCTCCAGCACCAGGTCGGCCAGCTGCTTCATCGTGAACTCGACCGGATTGCCCAGATTGATCGGGCCGGTCACGTCGTCGCCGGTGTTCATCAGGCGCATCAGGCCGTCGACCAAGTCGTCGACATAGCAGAACGAGCGCGTCTGGTTGCCGTCGCCGTACAGGGTGATGTCCTCGCCTTTCAGCGCCTGGACGATGAAGTTCGACACCACGCGCCCGTCGTTCGGGTGCATGCGCGGGCCGTAGGTGTTGAAGATCCGCGCCACCTTGATGCGCAGCTTGTGCTGGCGCCAGTAGTCGAAGAACAGGGTCTCGGCGCAGCGCTTGCCCTCGTCGTAGCACGAGCGGATGCCGATCGGATTGACGTTGCCCCAGTAGGTCTCGACCTGCGGGTGGATGCTCGGGTCGCCGTACACTTCCGACGTCGAGGCCTGCAGGATCTTGGCTTTCACCCGCTTGGCCAGGCCCAGCATGTTGATGGCGCCGTGGACGCTGGTCTTGGTCGTCTGCACCGGGTCGAACTGGTAGTGCACCGGGCTGGCCGGGCAGGCCAGGTTGTAGATCTGGTCCACTTCGACATACAGCGGCATGGTCACGTCGTGACGCAGCAGCTCGAAGCGCGGATTGGACAGGTTCTGCGCCACGTTCAGGCGCGAGCCGGTGTAATAGTTGTCGACGCACAGCACTTCCGCGCCGGTCTCCAGCAGCCGGTCGCAAAGATGCGAGCCCACGAAACCGGCGCCGCCCGTGACGAGAATTCTCTGCGTATGCATGGGCGAACAGACCTTTCGGGACTCAGCGTCGAACTGTGTTTGTACAGCGACGCCGAGCCCGGCTCCAAGGTCGTGTTTCTAGGCGGGGGCGCGACCGATTGTCGGCTCGGCGATGACGGCGGCGCGCCGGCGCTTGGGCGGAGCCACGGACGGTGGTTCGACCGACGGGCCTGCGAGTTCTTCGGGCGCGAAGTCGTCCACGGCGATGACCTTGGACACCGCCAGGTCGGCGGCGGCCAGGGCGGCGGTCTCGTCCGGCGTCAGCAGGCCCTTGTCCAGGCCGTCCTTCCAGGCGCGCACGCCCTGGTCCTTCAGGCGGTCATGGATCGGCTGGGTGGCCACCACCCGCTCGAAGGCGTCGATCAGCTGGCCGATCGCCTCGTCCTCGCCGCCGACATAGACACCCTCGACCAGGCGGTCGCGGGTGGGCGAGGGGTGCAGGATCAGGTCGGCGCAGGCGCGGGTGACGCGATCCGACGGCCCCCGGCGACGCGCCCCGAACGGCAGCACCGCCGCTCGCAATAACCAGGCCGCCATGCGGTTGGGCAGGTTGGCGAAGATCTCGTCGAAGCGTTGCTCGATCGTCGCGAAGGCGGTGTCGACGCTCCACTGCAACAGCGGGAAGTCGTCGTCCTGCCGGCCCTCGTCCTCCCAGCGCTTCAGGGCGCCCGACAGGAAGTACATCTCCGACAAGATGTCGCCCAGGCGTGCCGACAGCATCTCCTTGCGCTTCAGCTCGCCGCCCAGGGTCAGCAGGGCGATGTCGGAGGTCAGGGCGAAGGCGGCGCTGTAGCGGCCCAACTGACGATAGAAGCGGCTGGCGCGGCCAGCGTCCGGGGCGGGCGCCAGGGCGCCGTCGGTCCAGGCGCGGGCCGTGGCCTTGATGCCGTTGCGGATGGCGTGGGCGACGTGCCGCCAGAAGACCTCGTCGAACGCCGCCAGGCCCTTGGCCTCGTCGGTCTCGCCCAAGGCCAGGATCTCGCGCAGCATGTACGGGTGGGCCCGGATCGCGCCCTGGCCGAAGACCATCAGGCTGCGGGTCAGGATGTTGGCGCCCTCGACCGTGATGCCGACCGGCACGGCGCGGTACTGGCTGCCCATGTAGTTGCGCGGGCCTTCCATGATCGCCTTGCCGCCGTGGACGTCCATGGCGTCGTTGACCACCACCCGCATCCGCTCGGTCGCGCCGGACTTCAGCAGGGCCGAGATCACCGAGGGATGCTTGCCCATATCGAGCCCGGCGCAGGTCAGCCGCCGCGCGCCGTCGACCAGATAGGCGTTGCCGGCGATGCGGGCCAGGCGCTCCTGCACGCCCTCGAACTTGCCGATGGCGATGCCGAACTGCTGGCGCACGCGGGCGTAGGCGCCGGTGGTCAGGGCGCTGTAGGCCGCCGCCGCGCCGGACATCGCCGGCAGCGAGATGCCGCGTCCGGCCGCCAGGGCGGTCATCAGCATCTTCCAGCCCTGACCCGCGCGCTCGGCGCCGCCGATGATCAGGTCCAGCGGGATGAAGACGTCCTCACCCCAGTTGGGCCCGTTCTGGAAGGTCTGGAAGGCCGGCAGGTGGCGGCGGCCGATGCTGACCCCGGGGGTGTCGGTGGGGACCAGGGCGCAGGTGATGCCGATGTCTTCCTCGCCGCCCAGCAGGCGGTCGGGATCGCGCAGCTTGAAGGCCAGGCCCAGCACCGTGCAGACGGGACCGAGCGTGATGTAGCGCTTGTGCCAGTTCAGCCGAACGCCCAGGACGGTGTCGCCCTTCCACAGCCCGCGACAGACCACGCCCTCGTCGGTCATGGCGCCGGCGTCCGAGCCGGCCTCGGGGCTGGTCAGGCCGAAGGCGGGGATCTCGCGGCCGTCGGCCAGGCGCGACAGCCAGTATTCCTGCTGCTCTTGCGTCCCGAAGCGCAGGATCAGCTCGCCCGGGCCCAGGGAGTTGGGAACCATCGCCGTCACCGCCGCCGAGGTCGAGCGGGTGGCGATCTTGCGGACGATCTCGGCGTGGCCCAGGTGCGAGAAGCCCAGGCCCCCGTGCTCCTTGGGAATGATCATGCCGAAGAACTTCTCGCGCTTGAGGAAGTCCCAGGCTTCGGGCGGCAGGTCGCGCGTCTCCCAGGTCATGCGCCAGTCGTCCAGCATGGCGCACAGGGTCTCGACCGGACCTTCCATGAAGGCCTTCTCGTCAGGGCTCAGCTCAGGCTTGGGGAAGGCGAGCAGTTCGTTCCAGTCCGGATCGCCGGTGAACAGCGCCGCGTCCCACCAGGTGTCGCCGGCCTCAATGGCGTCGCGCTCGGTTTCCGACAGGGCGGGCAGCACGCCCTTGGCCCATTGGAAGATCGGCCGGGTGATCGTGTCCCGGCGGAAGGAAGAGCTGCTCATGACGCCACCTCGTTGTTACGCGAGGTGAGAACGCTGGTGGAGCGTCAGGGCTCCGACAATAACGGTGTTCTAGGCGGCCGCCGAGATGCCGCGACCGATCATCACCGAGGCGACGCCGCGCAGCAGGGCGGCCGGGTCCAGGGGCTTGCCCAGCAGGCCGTCGAACAGCCGCTCGTCGATGCGCGCCGTGCCGTCGGCCGAGAAGGCGATCATCGGCGTCGTGCGGTTCGGGCCGTCGCCGTCACGGATGTGACGCGCGGCGGTCTCGCCGTCCATGATCGGCATGCGCTGGTCCATCAGGATCAGGTCGAAGGCGCGGGTCTGAGCGATGGCCAGGGCCTCGGCGCCGTTGCCAGCTTCGGTCAGGTCGACCGACAGGCCGCGCAGCACCACCGACACCAGGTCGCGATTGACCGGATTGTCGTCGACCACCAGCACGCGGCAGCCCGGGGCGCAGTCGGTGGTCCGCTCCGGCAGGCTCGCCGCCACGGGCGCGCCGATCATGGTGGCGGGCAGGTCGAACCAGAAGCACGAGCCTTCGCCGATCGTGCTCTCGACGCCGATCTCGCCGCCCATGGCCTCGACCAGGCCCTTGCAGATGGCCAGGCCCAGGCCGGTGCCGCCGTGGCGACGCGTCGATGAGCCGTCAACTTGGGAGAAGCGGACGAAGAGGGCGTTCAGGCGATCAGCGGGAATGCCGGCGCCAGTGTCACGCACGGCCAGCCGTAGACGGCCCTCGGCGTACGAGGCCTCGACGGCGACCTCGCCCTGGTCGGTGAACTTCACGGCGTTGCCGACCAGGTTCAGCAGGATCTGGCGCACGCGGTCGGTGGCCAGGTCCAGGCTGGCGGGCAGGGCAGGCAAGCCCTGGCTGCGCAGCGCCACGCGCTTCTCGCCGGCTTGCAGGGTGAACAGGTCCAAGGTCTCGGCGACCAGGCCGGCAGGCGCGCAGGGCGCGCGGACGATCTCGACCTGACCGGCCTCCAGCTTGGAGAAGTCGAGGATGTCGTTGACGGTCGACAGCAGGGCCTTGCCGGCGCTGGACACGCGCTCGACATAACGCTGAGTGGCCGGGGTCAGCTCGGGCTGTTCGGCGATCAGGCGCGAGAAGCCCAGCACGGCCGTCAGCGGCGTGCGCAGCTCGTGGCTCATGTTCGACAGGAACTCGGCCTTTACATTGGCCGCGGCCTCGGCCTCGGCGCGGGCGGCCTCCAGGGCCTCTTCCATCGCCTTGCGCGTGCTGATGTCGCGGATCACGTCCTGAATGCCGGTCATCACGCCGGCGTCGTTGAAGAACAGGGTCGGCTGGCCTTCCAGCCACAGCCATTGGCCATCGCGCTTGCGGCCTCGGAACTGCAGCGGCTCGGCCACCGCGCCAGGGCCGGCGGCGATCAGGGCGGCGTAGTAGGCCAGGACGCCGGGAACATCGTCGGGATGGGTCAGGTCGATGACCCGCCGGCCCATCAGCTCCTCGGGCTTGAAGCCCAGCATCGGCTTGCAGGCTGGCGACATGAAGGTGATCACGCCCTTGGCGTCCAGGCGCGAGATCATGTCGCTGGCGTTGTCGGCCATCAGGCGATAGCGGGCCTCGCTGTCGGCCAGGGCGTCGTCGATCGCCTTGCGGTCGGTGATGTCGCGGATCACGTCCGTCACCGCGTTGGGCTCGCCGGTCATCGGATCGCGGGTCAGCCTGGGCCGCGCCTCGACCCAACGCACCGAGCCGTCCTTGCGCTGGATGCGGTACTCGATGCTCCAGCCCGGCGGACCATAGAGGGCGCTGTCGAAGATCTCGGCCACGCGGGCGCGGTCCTCGGGGTGGATGAACTCCATGGCCAGGCGGCCGACGGCTTCTTCCGGCGCATAGCCCGAGATGGCGCGAACGGCGGGCGAGACGTAGCTGAACCGGCCGTCCAGCCCCATACGCGTGACCAGGTCGTTGGCGTTCTCGGTCAGCAGGCGATAGCGCTCGCCGGTCGCCTCGACCGCGCGCATGGCGTTGGAATAGTCGGTGACGTCCTGCAGAAGGCCGAACAGCGCCGACACCTCGCCGTGGTCGTCCAGTTCGCACAGGCCGCGCGCCATGACGTCACGGACCTCGCCGCTGGCCCGGATCAGCTGGACCCGCAGGTCGAAGCCGCCCTTCTGGGCGATGGCCCGCTCGATGCCCTGTTCCAGCACAGAGCGATGAGCCGGGGAGTAGTGGGTCAGGGAGCTTTCCACGGTCGGCGTGTAGGTGTCGGGGCTAAGGCCGAAGATCTGGAAAGTCTGGTCCGACCAGGACAGATGATTGGTGGCGATCTCGATGCGCCAGTGGCCGATGGCGGCCACGTTCTCGGCCAGCTCCAGCAGGCGCTGCTTCTCGGCGGTCTCGCGATGGGCCTTGGCCAGCTCGAACTCGTCGACGACGATGCGGGCCAGCAGCTTCAGGCGTTCCAGCTCGGTCTCGGCGGGACGGGCGCGAGGCTTGTCGTCGATGACGCAGAGGGTGCCGAGGTTGTGGCCGTCCTTCGTCGTCAGCGTCGCGCCGGCATAGAAGCGGATGTCGGGCGCGCCGGTGACCAGCGGATTGTTGGCGAAGCGGGGATCCTGGGTGGCGTCCTCAACCACCATGACCGCCTCGGGACCCATGGCGATGGCGTGGGCGCAGAAGGCGTCGCTGCGCGGGGTCGAATGGGCGTCCAGACCGACCTTGGCCTTGAACCACTGGCGTTCCTCGTCGACCAGCGAGACCAGCGAAATGGGCGTGTCGAACAGGTTGCCCGCCAGGTCGGTCAGGCGATCGATGGCCGCGTCCGCTGGGGTGTCCAGGACCTTGTAGGCCTTCAAAGCGGCCAAGCGCTGGGCTTCGCGAAGGTCCATGGGGTTAAGACGCGCCTCGATCCTACTAACGGTGGCTGGAGCGTACGAGGCGGGCGCCGTCATCGTCGTTAAAGGCGGGCGCGGCGGATTGGCGCAGGTCGGCGAACGGCGATTTGCAAAGAGGTGACGTTTGTCATGTCGGCCCGGTGACGGCCGGCACTGATGCGCTGGGCGAGGAGACGGCATGTTGGCTTCACTTCGAGGGAGCTGACCATGTCACCCAATCTTCCGCCGCCCATCGCGGCGATCTCCAAGGCGATCAAGCGGCGGGGCGCGACCCTGGCCCTGAACGGCCTGGACCTGATCATCCGCCCCGGCCAGTGCGTGGCCCTTTTGGGTCCCAACGGCGCGGGCAAGAGCACCAGCGTCGCCTTGCTGACCGGCCGCTTGCGCCCGGACACCGGCGAGGCGTTCCTGTTCGGCGGCGATCCGCGCGACGTGGCGGCCCGTGGCCGCATGGGCGTCATGCTGCAGGAGGCCGGCTTGCCGCGCACCTTGAGCGTCCGCGAGCAGATCGACCTGTTCCGGGGCTACTATCGCAAGCCCCGCCCGCTGGACGAGATCATCCGCCTGGCGGGTCTGGAAGGCCTGGAGCGCCGCCGCTGCGGGGCGCTGTCGGGCGGCCAGCAACGCCGCGTACAGTTCGCCCTGGCCATCGCCGGGAAGCCGGACTTCCTGGTGCTGGACGAGCCGACCACCGGCATGGACATCGACGCTCGCCGCGCCTTGTGGACCGCCGTCCGGGCCGAGATCGCCCGCGGCTGCGCGGTGCTGCTGACCACCCACCACCTGGACGAGGCCGAGGCCCTGGCCGACCGTATCGTGGTCATCGACCACGGCCAGGTCATCGCCGACGGCACGCCGGAAGCCATCAAGTCGCGGGTGTCGGGCGTGGCCATCCGGTGCCGCTCGCGCCTGTCCGACGCCGAGCTCTTGGGCCTGGCCCGCGTCACCGGCGTCAGCCGCGACGGCGGCCGCGTGACCCTGCTGACCACGTCGGCCCCCGCCACCCTGCGTGAGCTGCTGGCGCGTGACGAAACCGTCGATGACCTGACCGTCGCCGGCGCCTCGCTGGAGGACGCCGTCACCCGCCTGGTCGGAACCCAACGCCAAACCGAGGCCGCCTGAGATGCACACCCTGTCCGTCTATTTCCGTGAAGCCCGCGCCCAGGTCCTGGCCACCTGGCGCACCCCGCAGTTCCTGATCCCCAGCGTGGCCCTGCCGCTGCTGTTCTACGGAGTCATGGGCCTGGGCCTCAGCAAGGGGCGCGAGGAAGTCGCCCATTTCATGCTGGCCAACTATGTGATCTTCGCCGCCATCGCCCCGGCCATGTTCGGCTTCGGCGCGGCTGTGGCCGCCGAGCGCGAGGCCAAGCTGATCGAACTGAAGCAGATCGCCCCGCTGCCGGCCGGCGGCTACCTGATCGGCCGTCTGGCCGCCGCTCTGGCCCTGGTCGCGGCCTCAGTCGGGTTGCTGGGCGTGCTGGCCTATTTCGGTGGCGTGAAGATGGAGCCGTGGCGCTGGGGCGCGACCCTGGGTCTCGGCCTGGCCTCGGCCATCCCGTTCGCCTTGATCGGCCTGAACGTCGGCCTGCGTTTCGGCTCGCAAGGCGCCACCGCCATCGCCAACCTGCTGTTCCTGGGCTTCTCGCTGTTCGGCGGACTGTGGATGCCGCTGAGCATGATGCCCGACTGGTTCACCCGCATCGCCAAGGTCATGCCGTCCTATCACCTGGGCCAGCTGTCGCAGATGCTGTCGGGCATGCAGCCGATGGCCGACGTCCAGCAGCACGTCTCGATCCTGCTGGTGATCAGCGTCGCGGCCCTGGTCGGCGCCTGGGCAGCGTGGCGGCGGCAGGCGGCTTGACCGTGGCGAAGCGACCGAGCGACATCGCCGAGATGGAAACCTCGACTCGCATCAGCAGCGCGCCTCTGGCGGACGGCCCGAACCGGCGCCGCTGGAGTCTGGTCTTCCTGTCGTACGTGCCGTTCTACTTCATCTCGTGGCTGTTCCGGCGGCCCGGGGTGTTGGAGCTGGCGGCGTCGATCGGGGGCCTGCTGGCTTTCCTGGTACTGTTCTACCTCATCTGGCTGCGCAAGGGCCGACCGGCGCTGTGGCAGGTGCTGGCGCTCTACGCCATCGGCCTGTCGCTGTCGGGCTTCAACACCGGCTGGAGCGTCTACACCATCTACGCCATGTCGTTCGCCTCGCGGATGGGCTCGCGGCGGATGGCGGTGCGGACCATGATCGGCATGGAGCTGGTGCTGCTGGCGCTGGGTCCGTTCTTCATGAACTACAACTGGCCGGTCTGGGCCTCGGGCGTGCTGTTTGGCGGCATCACGGGCTTCGCGGGCCTGATGCAGGCCGACATCGAGCGCAAGAACGAGGAGTTGGCCCTGGCCCATGAGGAGGTCCGCGCCCTGGCCACCACGGCAGAGCGCGAGCGGATCTCCCGCGACCTGCACGACCTGCTGGGCCACACCCTGACCCTGGTGGCGGTAAAGGCTGAGCTGGCCGCCAAGCTGGTCAGCCGCGACGCCGACGCCGCCGAGCGCGAGATGCAGTCGGTCGCCGCCGCCGCCCGTGAGGCCCTGGCCGAGGTCCGCACCGCCGTGGTCGGCATGAAGGGCGCCTCGCTGACCACAGAGCTGGAACGCGCCAAGGTCGCGCTGGCCGCCGCCAATATCCAGGCCGAGGTCTCGGCCGCCGAGATCGACGGCTATCCCGGCCAGGAGGCGGTGCTGGCCATGGCCCTGCGCGAGGCCATCACCAACGTCATCCGCCACTCGGGCGCGACGGTCTGCAAGATCCGGGTGGCCCCCAGTCCCGTGGCCCTGACGCTCAGCATCGTCGATGACGGAAAGGGCGGGGGCCTGGCCGAGGGCTCGGGCCTGAAGGGCATGCGCACGCGCCTGTCGGCCATCGGCGGCGACCTCGACATCGTATCGGACAAGAGCGGGACGCGCCTGGTGGCCACCGCACCTGTGGAGACTGCCCAGTGATCCGCGTCGTCATCGCCGAAGACCAGAAGATGGTGCTGGGCGCCCTCAGCGCGCTGCTCGAACTGGAGGGCGACATCAAGGTGGTCGGCCGCGCGGCCGACGGCGTTGAAGCGCTGGAGCTGGTGCGGTCCGAGAAGCCGGACGTGCTGATCTCCGACATCGAGATGCCGAACCTGACCGGCATTGATGTCGCCTCACGCCTGAAGGCCGATGGCGCCAGCACCCGGGTCCTGATCGTCACCACCTTCGGCCGGCCCGGCTATCTGCGCCGGGCCATGGAGGCGGGGGTGAAGGGTTACCTCCTGAAGGACGGCCCCAGCAGCGTGCTGGCCGCCGCCGTGCGCACCATCGCTTCGGGCGGCCGCGCCATCGCGCCGGAGCTGTCGGAATCGATCTGGGACGCCGCGCCCGACCCGTTGACCGATCGCGAGCGCGAGATCCTGCGCCTGGCCGAGGAGGGGCGTTCGAACAAGGACATCGCCGAGGTGCTGGACCTCTCGCCCGGCACCGTCCGCAACTACCTGTCGGAAGCGGCCCAGAAGCTGGGTGCGGCCAACCGCGTCGAGGCCGGCCGGATCGCCCGCTCGAACGGCTGGCTCTAGGGGGCGCCGATCAGCTCGGCCGGATCGCCGTCCAGGTCGATGCGCTGGCGGACGATCTCCAGGTGGTCGCCGGCGTCGCGCATCTCGTAGAGCTTGCCGCGCGCCCGCTTGAACGGCCGATGGACGATCATCATCAGCTGGCCGTCGAAGCGGCGGAACAGCATGCCGTGACCGCTGTCATAGCGGACCAGAGGCTCCAACTGCTCCCACGGTCCGGCCAGGGTCCCGCTCTTCGAGCGCGCCTGGGACTGGACGTAGCCCTTGGCGTCATAGCTGGACCACAGCATCAGCAGGGTTCCGGTGCGGGTGCGAAACAGCTCCGGGCCATCGGTGACATAGGCCTTGTCGCCCTCGGGCTGGGTCTGTCCCTTGGCCCACGGCGCGTCACTGGCTTTGAATAGCGTGATCGATGGGCCGGTAGGGACGAGATCGGCGGAGACGGGCAGGGCCTCCATGGTCCCGTCCGTCGCCTGCAGCCATTCGTGGGCGTAGACGAACCAGGTCTGGCTGCCTTCCTGGTACAGCGTGCCGTCTAGGGTCATGAGGTCCTTCGGCGCGACCGGCTCGCCTTGGCGGACCAGGGAGAAAGGGCCCTCAGGACGATCAGCGACAGCCAGAACCGTGCCGCGCCGATAGGGCGTGCGTGCGCCCGTCGGCGACAGCTTGGCGGTCTCGTCGTGGAAGGTGGTTAGCAGCGCCCAGCGGCCGTTCCAGGCATGGACCTCTGGCGCCCAGGCGCCGCCCTTGAACCAGGCGTTCGTCGGCGCGACGAACACGGCCCGGGGCTTGTCCCAGTCCTTCAGGTCGCGGCTGACATACATCATGGTCCCGAGGCCCGGCGTGCCGCTGACCGCCGGGACGTTCGAGGTGTAGAGCCGGTAGAGGCCCGCTTTCGTGTCCGCGACGATCCAGGGATCGTGCAGCGGCATCTCCGGCAGGCGCATCTGCGCCCGGACGGGAGAGACCGCCAGAGCGATCAGCAGCGCGAGCGCGAGAGCCCTCACGCGCGGCCCCAGAGGCGCTCCCACTTCCAGCCCGTAAGGTCCTCGACGATCTTCTTGGACTCTTCGCTCTCGGCCTCGGTCGCGCCGGCGCGCAGGCGCTCGACCTCGTGGACCAGCACCGCGTGGGTGCGGGCGTTGAGGTGGAAGCGCCACGAGATCAGCATGCCGGCGATCATCACCACCAGCGGACCGCCGACCATGACCAGCACCAGGGCCTGGATGGCCAAGGGCGTCTGCACGGGCATCGGTTGGCCCTTGGCGGCCGAGACGAAGCCACCCATGCCGATCAGGGTGGTGGTCACGAGGATGGCGCCGGACTGGGCGATCTTGCGCACGAAGGTCATGACCCCGGCGAAGATGCCTTCGCGGCGCTGACCGGTGACGGCCTCGTCGACGTCGGGCAGGTAGTTGTAGACGCCCCACGGCACGAAGTTCAGCGTGCCGCGGCCCAGGCCCGCCAGGATGATCGGCACGAACAGCCAGAACAGTACGGCTGGACCCGCCTTGGCGCTGAAGATGTTGCCGCCCAGGCCCGCCACGCCCTCGGCGAAGCCCGCCGGCTTGATCAGGTAGAAGGCCAGGAACAGCAGCAGGGCCGCGCCCACGAAGCTGATGGCCATGCGGTAGGCGGCGGTCGGGCCGGTGCGGATGATGACGCGGATGGCGATCATCACCGAGATCAGCTGGGCGACGTACATGGTCGTCATCAGCTGCGAGATCAGCAGGGTCGAGCCCAGCATCACCGTGGCCACGAACAGCGGGAAGGCGGTGTTGAAGATGTCCTGGCTGATGTAGCCGCCCAGATACAGCGACAGGTGCTGGCGGAAGGCCTTGATGCGCAGGGTCGAGAACAGGTCGCGAAACATGTTGACCGGGATCAGCGCCGCCTTGGACCAGTCCATGGGCTCGGGCTGGATCAGCTTTTCGGCCTCGGTGTAGGGGCGCTCCCAGGATAGCAGGACGACGATGGTCACGACGATGCTGAACAGCACGCCGAAGATGCCGGCCATGATCAGGAAGGTGTTGGGCGAGTCCTTGCCGCCGAAGTGGCTGATGATCAGGGTCGGCAGGTACGAGGCCAGGATCGCCGAGCTCTGGGCGATCAGCATGCGGGCGCCCGCGAACTTGGCCTTTTCCTTGTAATCCTTGGTCATTTCCGCCGCGAGGGTTTCCCACGGGATCAGGAACATCGTGTACAGGAACTCGAAGAAGACGAAGGTCACCAGGTAGTAGGTGAAGGTCTGGCCCGTGACGAAGATCAGGGCGAAGGCCGGCAGCAGCGGGATGGTGATGATCAGGAAGATCTTCCGCCGGCCGATCTTACGCCCCACCCAGGTGTGGCGCAGGTTGTCGGAGATGTAGCCGATCAGCGGGCAGGTGATGGCTTCCAACAGGCGCGGCAGACCCAGGATCAGGCCCGTCTCCACCGGCGACAGCCCGCAGAAGGTGATGAAGAAATAGGCCAGCCAGCCGGTGATCACGGCCTGCGCGCCGGCCCCCAGCATGTCGCCGGAGCCCCAGCCCCAATAGTTCACCCAGGTGGGTTTGCGGATGTCCGGCGTGGCCATGGTCGTCTCTAGTCCCTTTGAGGTGGGGTCTTGGCGCCCCTTACCGGTCCGACCTTGTGGCCGGACCGGATGATGTGGAGTGAGTTAGATGAAGGCGCGCTGGAACTCGCCCAGGGCCAGCATGGCCAGCGACTGGCCGTAGGGCATCGAGGTCAGCGGGATGTCCTTGTAGCCCTGGATCGTGTCGAACACCGGGGTGCCGAACGAGACCTGCTGCAGCTCGCCCTTGTCGTCGATATTGGCCAGCACGCCCTTGATGGCGCGGATGGCGACGGCCTCGTATTCCTTGCCGATATAGCGCTTGCGCACGGCCTTCAGGACGCCATAGGCGAAGCCGGCCGTGGCCGAGGCTTCCAGGTACGAGGTCTTGTCGTTGATGATCGTGTGCCAGAGGCCGGTCTCTTGGTCCTGATACTCCGTCAGCGCCTTGATCTGGGCTTCCAGCGCGTCGATCAGGAAGGCGCGCAGGCCGTCGCCGGGCTTGAGGTCCAAGAGCTCGATGAACTCGGGAATGGCGATCGTCACCCAGCAGTTCCCGCGCGCCCACAGCGCGTCGGCGAAGTTGTGGCGGCCCTCGAAGGTCCAGCCGTGGAACCACAGGCCGGTCTTGCGGTCGGCCAGGTACTTGATGTGGACCATGAACTGGCGCTTGGCCTCCTCGACGAAGTCGGGGCGGTCGAGCAGCAGGCCGATCTTGGCCAGCGGCAGCACGCTCATCATGAGCGTGTCGTCCCACAGCTGCTGCGGGTTCTCGCTGTTGAAGACGATATGCTGGAAGCCGCCTTCCTCGGTGCGCGGACCCTCGTACATGACGTAGTCGGCCCAGGTCTCAAGGTACGGAATGTAGGTGTGATCGCCGGTGGCCTCGTACAGATAGGCCAGGGTCAGGAACGGCGAGACCGTGTTGATATTCTTGGTCGGGGTGCCAGCCTCGAAGCGGTCGGCGAACCACTGGGTCATGATGTCGAAGGCGCGCTCGTCGCCGTGCATCTCGTACTGCTTCCACAGGCCGTAGAGGCCGACGCCGTGGGTCCATTCCCAGTCGTTCCAGCCCTTGGTGTCGATCACCCGGCCGTCGTCCAGGCGCAGCAGGAACTCGCCGGTCTCGTCGGTGATGTCGACAAGGTTGCTGATCAGCGAGGCGATCTTGGCCTTGATGTCCTTGGCGTCCAGGCCATGGGCGAGATTGGGCACGGTAGTCTCCAGGAGTTCGGTATCAGGGTTTGAAGTCGGGGGCGGGCACGCGGGCGACGGGGAGGCCGCCGCGCACGGTCCGCAGGTTCACGAGCTTGACGGCTTCCAGGGCGTCGCCGGGGGCGCCGTCGCTAGTCACCGCGAGCGCGATGGTGTTCTTGCCGCGCGGATCGACGATGCCATTGGGCAGGACGAAGGTCCGCTGCGGGCCGACATGGGAGATGAACTGGCCCATGTTCCAGCCATTGACGAAGATCAGCACGCGGTAGCGCTTGTTCGGCGAGCGCGGCTTGTCCGGATCGCCGATGGTCAGGCCTAGCGTCGTGTCCTGGTCCTTGGGCAGGGCGAGGTCGAAGCTGGTGCGGTACCAAGTCGTGCCGGCGTAGGGCTTCGTATCGCCCATGTCGGCCTTGGCCCAGGACGTGTCCGGGAAGCCCGGCAGGTGCCAGCCCTCGCGCTCACCGTACTGGCCGCCGTTGTTGGGGTTGCCGCGCACCGGGTCCTGGATGTCCTCGCCGCCCTTGTTGCCCTGGATCTTCCAGGCGATCGGCACGGCGAAGCTGTAGGTCCCCGGACCCGACAGTGAGGCCGAAACCAGGCCACGCGCTTCCTTGTGGAAGTCGTCGGCGTCGAGGTCCCAGTTGTGGCCGTTGTTGCGAACCATGACCGACAGCACGTGCTCGCCGGTCCCGCGCAGATCCGCGGGCAGCTTGAAGGTCGCCACGCCTGTGGTGATCGGGCGGGGTAGGCCGCCGTCCAGCTCGTGCTCGCCGAGGAAGCGGCCGTCCAGCCAGACCTGCAGCATCCCTGCGCCGCCGGCGCCGTAGTGCAGGGTCAGGGTGTCGATGTCGGCCTGGCCCTGATAGCGGCCGCGATACCAGACGTCGCCCTGGTGGAAGCCGTAGGTGCTCATGTCCAGCGCCGGCTGGCCGGTGGGGCCACGCACGGTCGAGCCGCTGCGGCGGCCTTCGGTCTTGAGCCAGGCGGCGTCGTCGAACTTGGGATCGGCCTCGGGCGAGCCTGGGGCAGTTTTCCAGTTCAGCTTGGCCAGGTCGGGCAGGGCGATCGCGCCCGGACCTGCCAGGACCTTGTCGGCCAGCAGGCTGCCCGAGGCGGTGGTCTTGGTCGCGACCTTGGCGCCGTTCCAGCGGAGTGACGTCACGGCCTTGGGCGCGAAGACTTCCAGCGGGCTGTCGGTCTCGGTGTCGCCGGTGAGCGAGAGGACGCCGCCCTTGACCGGTGCGTTGCGGACCAGACCCGGACCGCGCACCAGCACCTCGTCACGCCGCCAGAAGGTCTGGCCGGTCTCGGCGTCGGCCAGGAGCAGAGTCAGGGGCGGGCGACCGCCGCCGGTGATCCGCACGCGGGCCAGGCCCTTGTGCGCGTAGGCCAGTTTCAGGTCGCCCTTGACCGCATCGAAGGTGGAGGTGACCTCGCCTTCGATCACCTCGACCTTCGGCGCGGACGTGTAGCGCAGCACCGCCTCGCCCGCCTCGCCAGCGCGGCCGTAGAGCAGGGCCACGTCGCCGCCGTCCTGTTTCAGGTGCGTCTGGATCTCGGACGTCGAATAGACCAGCCGCTGACCGCCCAGGTCGTAGCTGGCCATCAGCATCTTGCTGTCCTGGCCCTTGATCCGCGAGGGGACGACGTACTCGCCGTCGCGGGTCTTCAGCTTGAAGGTGAGGGCCTCGTCGCCGGTGGCGCTGCTGGGATTGTGGACCACCACATAGAGGTGGCTGCCGGTCTCGGCGTTGACGTTGTGATAGACGCGGACCTTGTCGTTCGACGGAACGACGGCCTCGCCCTTGTCCATGCGGGTCAGGTCGGGGACGGCGGCGATGAACTCGCCCATCTGCTTCATGACGCGGATCTTGTCGCGCAGGCCCCGGGTCTCGTCGATGGCCGAGCCGTAGTCGTACGAGGTGAACACCACCGGGGCCGGCAGCCAGCCCCAGCTGGTCCCACCATAGGTCATGTAGAAGCTCTGCAGCGTCAGGCCGTTGGCGATGTTGGTCCCGTAGAACACCCGCTGATAGCCGACGCCGCGGTGGATGGCCGTGCAGTCATAGTCGCCGTTGCTGCCCCAATAGTCGAACCAGCCGCCGCCGAACTCGGCCAGGAAGCCGGGCGTGTTCGGGCTGGCCAGAGCCCCGCCCTTGGCGCCGTTCGCGCCATAGATACCCCAGTCGGGGGCGACGCCGGGGCTGGCCGGCTTGCTGTCGACGCGGCAGTTGCCGCCCGGATAGCCGTCGAAGGCGTAGAGGTCGTTGGGCCCCTCCACCGTGCCGGGCACGTTCGAGCCCTTGGGCACCCAATAGCCGTTGCGGCCCTTGTCGTTGTGGAAGATCGGGACGGTGATACCGTCGGCCTTCGCCTTGTCGTACAGCCACTGCATGTAGCGCTGCTGGGGCGCGCCGACGACGTCCAGCTCGTTCTCGATCTGGTGGGCGATGACCGTGCCCTGGCCGGTGGTCAGCTGGTGGCGGGCGATAACGGCGTTGATGCGGGTCAGCCACTCGTCCGAGGCCTGGATATATTCCGGCGCGTCGGTGCGGGCGCGGGCGGCTTGATTGACCATCCAGCCGGGGAAGCCGCCGCGGGTCAGCTCGGCGTTCACGTAGGGCCCGGCGCGGGTGATGACGTACAGGCCTTCTTCCTTGGCCATGGTCAGCACGCGGTCCATGTCGCGCACGCCGCTGAAATCGTAGACCCCCTGCTTGGGCGAGTGGTAGCCCCAGTCGAAATAGATCGCGACCGTGTTGTAGCCGCTGGCCTTCATCTTCTGGAGGATGTCGCGCCACAGGTCTGGGCTGGGCACGCGGAAGGGGTGGAACTCGCCGCCCCACGAGAAGATGCGCTGGCCGTCGACCTTCAGCGAGTACTTGTCCCAGGTGATCTTGTGGGCTTCGGCGGGTTTGGCGACGGCGGCCTGGTCACCGCCTTCCTTCAGCACCGTGAAGTGGCGCACTGTGCCGGAAAGCTCAGGCAGTTCAGCCTTCTGGCTCCAGGTCCTGAAGCCGTCCTTGCTGTCGGAGTACCAGTAGCGCTTGGCCATGTACTCGTCGAAATAGATCCGCCACGCGCCGTCGGGCGTGCGGCTCATGGCCGGGCCTTCCAGGTAGCGACCCCAGCCAGCCCAGTCGCCCGTGCCCTTCGGCGCCCATGGCCCGTCCAGCGAGGGGGCGGTGTAGAGCTCGATGAACTTGGTCGTCTCGTTCTTGGCGAAGGCCTGGTACTGGCCGTCCTGGCGCACCACGAAGGTGTCGATGAAGTTGGGACCCAGGCCCGACAGCACCTTGGGCGCGCTCCAGTTGGTCAACGACGCATCAGAGGTGATGCGGTAGGGCTGGAACTGGCCGGCGATGCCGGTGGTCGAGACCGACAGGATCAGGCTGATCGACCCATCCTGGTCGACGAACCACTCCGGCGCCCAGCTGTTGGTCGCGCCTGCTACGTCGATCTTCACGTCGCGCAGGAAGGTCCAGTCGGTCAGGTCCTGGCTGCGGGCCAGGCCGATCGTGTCGCCGGTCCAGCCGGTGGTGTAGGCGACATAGTACCAGCCGTCCGTATGCTTCATCACGCTGGGATCGCGGATGAGGCCCTTGGGTGGCGTGTAGGCCAGCGGCTTCTTCAGCGTGAAGCGCGCACCATCGACCGAGTCGTACACGCTCATGTTCGACTGACTGGCGTTGGTGAACGCCGTCATCGTGTAGCGGACGGGCTCAGCCAGCGCGGTGGTCGCCAGCAGCGCCGTCACGAGGCCGAGAGCGGGGAGGGCGCGCATGCTCAGCCCTCGAAGTAGAAGACGGGTTTCAGCGGCCACTCGACCGGCTTGTTGTCGGGATGGACCTCCATCAGGTCGGCCATGAAGTCCCACCAGCGCTTCATCACCGGCTGCAGCGGCAGGGCGTCCTTCTTGTGGTCGGGGCGCAGGCGCAGCACGGCGAAGAGGCTCATGGTCTCCTCGTCCAGGAAGATCGAATAGTCGTGGATGCCCGCGTCGCGCAGGGCCTCGGCCAGGTCGGGCCAAAGCTCGTCGTGGCGGCGCTCGTACTCGGCGGCGACGCCTGGCTTCAGCTGCATGCGGAAGGCGAGGGGGCGGCTTTCCGTCGTCGTGCTCATCGTCTTCCTCCTGGTTATTCGTCTTGTTCTTTTTCTGGGTCGTCAGGTCAGGCGGTAGATCCGCCTGGCTGTTCCGGCGAACAGCGCGTCGCGTTCGTCGTCACTGAAGCTGGCCGTGATCGCGTCATAGGCGGCGTAGAAACCGCCGAAGCTGCCGTGTGCGCGCTCGACCGGGAAGTTGCTGGCGAACATGCAGCGCTCGACGCCGAAGGTCTCGATGACCTGGAGCACGAACGGCTTGAGGCTGGCGGTGGTCCACGACCGGTCGACCATGGCCAGGCCTGAAATCTTGCAGCTGACGTTCGGGCGCTTGGCCAGTTCGGCCAGGCCTTCGCGCCAGGCGGCTAGGCCCGCCTCGTCGCGATCGGTCGGCATGCCGGCGTGGTTGACGATCAGCGGGATGTCCGGATGGGCGTCGGCCAGCGCGGCCGCCGTCGCCATCTGCGAGGCGTAGAGCTGCAGGTCGAACGACAGGCCGTATTTGGCCAGCAGGGCGAAGCCCTCGCGCCATTGCGGGTCCTGGAGTTTGTCGCTCGGGCCGTAGGTCTTGGTCGGATCTTCGTGCCAGTTGACGATCTGGCGGATGCCCCGGACGGCCTTGCGGCTGGCGTGGGCCGCCAGCATCGCCTCGACATCGGGATCATCCAGATTGGCCCCGGCGACGACGCCGCCGATCACGCCGCGCTGGTCGGCGATGCTCTGCAGCCAATCGGTCTCGGACAGCTGGTCCTTGGGCGGCAGGCCGCATTCGACATGGACCACCTGGACGACGTTCCAGCCCTTCGCATCGGCCAGATAGTCGTCCAGGAGGTAGGACTTGTAGGCGATCCCGGACATGTCGCCGGCCGGGTTGCTGGGCAGCGGCGTGTCCTGGAGCCAGGCGTAATAGTGCCGATCGAGGTCCCACAGATGCATGTGGGGATCGACGATGGGGCCCGTGTACGCCATGGCTCCAGTACTCCTAGAACGTGGTCCGGCCGCCGGAGGTGTCGAAGGTGGAGGCGGTGGTGAAGCTGCACTCCTCCGACGCCATGAAGCAGACCATGGCGGCGCTCTCGTGGATCTCGCCCAGGCGGCCCATCGGGATCTTGCCCTTCATGTACTCGACCTGGCTGGCGGGCAGCTGCTCCAGGATCGGGCTCTCGAAGGTGGCCGGGGTCAGGCTGTTGACGATGACGCCCTTGGTGGCCAGTTCCTTGCCCAGCGACTTGGTCAGGCCGATCACCGCCGCCTTCGACGCCGAGTAGGCGCCGGCGTTGGGATTGCCTTCCTTGCCGGCCACCGAGGCGACGTTGACGATCCGGCCGTAGCCTTGGGCGATCATCAGCGGCGCGATCGACTTGCAGCAGTAGAAGACGCCGTTGACGTTGATGTCGAAGACGCGCTTCCAGCTGTCGGTCGGGTACTCGTACACCGGGGCCGTGGCGCCGGTGATGCCGGCCGAGGCGACCAGGATGTCGACGCGGCCCAGGGCGGCGTTGGCCGCCTGGCCGGCGGCCAGGACGGCGGCTTCGTCCGAGACGTCCAGCGCGACGGTGTGGGTCGCGCCGACTTCCTCGGCGGCTGCCTTCAGGCCATCGGCGTCAAGGTCCCACAGCGAGACCTGGCCGCCTTCGGCGACGATGCGCGCGGCCACGGCCTTGCCCAGGCCCGAGGCGCCGCCGGTGACGACCGCGACGCGGCCGGCGAAACGATTGGGATAAACGGTGCTCACTGGGCGCCGTCCTTCGACCAGGCCACGACGATCTGGCGCTGCTCGCCCAGCTTCTCGATGCCCAGGCGGATCTCGTCGCCGGCCTTCAGGTAGACGGGCTCGGGCTTCTGGCCCATGCCGACGCCCGGAGGCGTGCCGGTGGTGATCAGGTCACCCGGCTCCAGCGTCATGAACTCGCTGATGTACGAGACCAGCTTGCTGATCGGGAAGATCATGGTCTTGGACGAGCCGTCCTGCTTGCGGGCGCCGTTGACGTCCAGCCACATGCCCAGGTTCTGCGGATCGCCGACCTCATCCGAGGTGACCATCCACGGGCCGACCGGGCCAAAGGTGTCGCAACCCTTGCCCTTGTCCCAGGTGCCGCCGCGCTCGATCTGGAAGGCGCGTTCCGAGACGTCGTTGATCAGGACGTAGCCAGCCACGTAGTCCAGCGCTTCGTCTTCGGTGACGTAGCTGGCGCGCGAGCCGATCACGACGCCGAGCTCGACTTCCCAATCGGTCTTTTCCGAACCGCGCGGGATCATGACGTTGTCGTTCGGACCGGTCAGGCAGCTGACGGCCTTGGTGAACAGGACGGGCTCGGCCGGGATCGGCAGGTTCGACTCGGCGGCGTGGTCGGCGAAGTTCAGGCCCACGGCGATGAACTTGGACACGCCGTTCACCGGCACGCCGTAGCGGGGCGAGCCTTCGACGACGGGCAGGGTAGCCGGGTCGATGGCGGCGAGGGCCTTCAGGCTGGCCGGCGACAGCTGGGCGCCGGTGATGTCGGCCACGTGGCCCGACAGGTCACGGATCTTGCCTTCGGAATCGAGCAGGCCGGGCTTCTCGGCGCCCTTGGGGCCGTAGCGGAGCAGTTTCATGGGTCTACGCTTTCAAATGAATCAGCGGGCGTAAGGACGGTGCAAGCCGACCTCGCGATTGAGTTCGACGCCGAAGCCCGGCGCGTCGGAGAGCTTGAGCTTGCCGTTCACCGGAACGGGTTCGCCGATCAGCTGCGGGTGGAACATCGGCACCACCTCGTCGGCCTTCGGGGCCATCATCAGGAACTCGGCGAACGGGCTGTTATGGCGCGTGATGACGAAGTGGTAGCTGTACACGGACGAGCCGTGCGGGATCATCATCACGCCCTTGCTGTCGGCCAGGTTGGCGATCTTGATCAGCTCGGTGACGCCGCCGCACCAGCCCACGTCCGGCTGGATGATGTCGCAGCATTCCATCTCCAGCAGCATGCGGAAGCCCCAGCGGGTGGCTTCGTGCTCGCCGGTGGTGACCAGCATGCCCTTGGGGGCGTTCTTCTTCAGGTCGCGATAGCCCCAGTAGTCGTCGGGGCTGAGGGCTTCCTCGATCCACTTCAGGCCATACTCATGGGCCTTGTGGGCCAGCTTGGTGGCGTAGTTCAGGTCCAGCGACATCCAGCAGTCGAACATCAGCCAGAAGTCCTCGCCACAGCGCTCGCGCATGGTGGCCAGTTCTTCGATGTTCTTGCGCAGGCCCTCCTCGCCCTCGGCCGGGCCGTGGTGCAGGGGCATCTTGCCGCCGATGAAGCCCATCTGCTTAGCAAGATCGGGGCGCGCGCCCGTGGCGTAGAAGGTCAGCTCGTCGCGGACCTTGCCGCCCAGCAGGGCGTAGACCGGCTCCTGGCGCAGCTTGCCCAGCAGGTCATAGAGCGCCAGGTCGACGCCCGAGATGGCGTTCACGACCAGGCCCTTGCGACCATAGTACTGGGTGGAGAAGTACATCTGGTCCCAGATCTTCTCGACCTCGGTCGGGTCGCGACCTTCCAGGAAGCGGGCCAGGTGCTTTTCGACGATGTAGGCGGCGGGTTCGCCGCCGGTGGTCACCGCGAAGCCGATCGTGCCGTCGGCGGCCTCGATCTCGACGACCAGCGTGCCCAGCACGTTGATGCCGAACGACTGGCGGCTCTGGCGATATTCCGGGTAGCGCGACATCGGCGTGGCGATGTGGTCGTCGATCCAGTGGCCTTCGCCTTGGTCATGATAGTCGGCGCCGCCCCCTCGGACCACGAACGCACGCACATGCTTGATGACCGGAAACGCCATGGACGACGAGGCTCCAACCTTGGGGCGGTCGCTTCTAGCGCCGCCTGGGGACAAGGGAGATGCGCTTGCCGGAAGCGTTCCGGCAGGCCCGTGACGCCGCCTTTAGACCGCGCCTACCTCCCCAACATAACCTATGTCACGCTATCGGTTCGCGAGGCCGGCGCGCTCGTACAGAGTCGCCGTCGTTCCGCTTGCCTTGCGTTCCACAATATGAGAGGTAGTGCTACAAAATGAAACCAGCGTCAAGGGGAGCGGAACCGGTGGCGGCGGACGAAAACGCGACGACCAAGTCTCCCAGCGGCAGCCAAACCCTGTTCCGGGGCCTGGATCTGCTGGATGTGGTCGCCGAGTCCGGGACCATCGCGCTGCCGGCCCTGGCCAAGCAATTGGGCCTGACCCGCAGCACGACTCACCGTCTGGCCACGGCCCTGGTCGAGCGCCGTCTGCTCTCGCAGGCGCCGCGCGAAGGCTACAGCCTGGGCAGCAAGCTGCTGGAGCTGGGCTATCTGGCCAGCCAGCAGATGGACCTGCCGCGTATCGCGCGTCCGCACCTGGAAAAGCTGTGGGAAGAGACCGAGGACACCGTGCACCTGGGCGTGCTCGACGATGACCGGGCTCTCTATCTCGACAAGCTGACCGGCCGCCGCCGCATCAACATCAGCTCGCGCGTGGGCGATCGCCAGCCGGTCCGCTCGACCGGCCTGGGCAAGGCGCTGGTGCTGGACGAGACCGAGGACCGCTGGCGCACCCTGTATCGCTCGGAAGGCGCGGCCCTGCCGGGCGCTCCGGACGAGAAGCAGTGGATCGACTGGATGCGCGACTATTCCAAGCGCGGCATCGCCTTCGACCTTGAAGAGAACGAAGACCGCATCCGCTGCGTCGCCGCGCCGATCCGTGGGGCCTCGGGCCAGATCGTCGGCGCGATCAGTGTCTCGGGCGCGGCGCAATACATGGACGACGGCCGCATGACCACGCTGGTCGACGACGTGCGCGACACGGCCAACGCCATCGGTCGTGACCTGGGCTGGAACGGAAAGCGGCTGGCCCGCTGATGAGTACAAACAAGAGGTAGTTATGCTGCTGAAGGACAAGGTGGTGCTGGTGACCGGCGCCTCGCAGGGGATCGGCAAGGCCGCCGCGATCGGTTGCGCCCAGCACGGCGCGGACGTGGCGATCAACTACCACTCCGACGAGGCCGGCGCCGCCGACGCTGTCGCCCAGATCGAGGCTCTGGGCCGTCGCGCCATCGCCATCAAGGGCGACGTGGCGAATGTCGAGACCTCCAAGTCCTTCGTGCAGGCCGCTGTCGACGCGTTCGGCAAGGTCGACGTGTTCGTCAACAATGCCGGCATCTGCCCGTTCCACGCCTTCCTCGACATGCCGCCCGAGGTCATGGAGCGGACGATGAAGGTCAATCTGTTCGGCGCCTACTACATGGTGCAGGCGGCGGCCAACCAGATGGTCAAGCAGGGCAATGGCGGCGCGATCATCGCCGTCAGCTCAATCAGCGCCCTGGTCGGCGGCGGCATGCAGACGCACTACACCCCGACTAAGGCCGGCGTGCACAGCCTGATGCAGTCCACGGCTATCGCGCTGGGCAAGTACGGCATCCGCTGCAACTCGGTGCTGCCGGGCACCATCGAGACGGCGATCAACAAGGAAGACCTGGCCGACGTCGCCAAGCGCGAATACATGGCCGGCCGCATCCCGCTGGGCCGCCTGGGCGAGCCCGACGACTTGGCCGGCCCGATCGTGTTCCTGGCCTCGGACCTGGCCAAGTACGTGACCGGCGCGGCGCTGCTGGTCGACGGCGGCGCCTTCGTGAACCTGCAGTAGTCCGGTGATCGTCTCGTCCACGACGGACTTCCGCGAGGCGGCGCGGCGCAAGCTGCCGCGCTTCCTGTTCGACTATATCGACGGCGGCGCCTATGCCGAGCGGACCCTGGGCCGCAACGTCTCGGACCTGGCCGACATCGCCCTGCGCCAGCGGGTGCTGAAGGACGTCTCGGCTGGCGATCCCTCGACCACGCTGTTCGGCGTCAAGCAGGCCCTGCCGGTGGCCCTGGCCCCGGTCGGCCTGACGGGCATGTACGCCCGTCGGGGCGAGGTGCAGGCGGCGCGCGCGGCGGCCAAGAAGGGCGTGCCGTTCTGCCTGTCGACCGTGTCGGTCTGCGACGTCGACGAGGTCAGCAAGGCCTCGTCCGCGCCGATCTGGTTCCAGCTCTATGTGCTGCGCGACCGGGCCTTCATGCGCGACCTGCTGGCCCGCGCCAGCGCGGCGGGCGCGACGGCTCTGGTCTTCACGGTGGATATGCCCGTGCCCGGCGCTCGCTATCGTGACGCGCACTCGGGCATGAGCGGCCCCAACGCCGCCGCGCGCCGCATGGTGCAGGCGATGTTCAAGCCGCAATGGGCCTGGGATGTCGGGCTGATGGGCCGTCCGCACACCTTGGGCAATGTCGCCCCGGTGCTGGGCGCCAATTCTGGCCTCGAGGACTTCATGGGCTGGCTGGGGGCGAACTTCGACCCCTCCATCCAGTGGAAGGACCTGGAGTGGATCCGCGACCTGTGGAAGGGCCCGCTGATCATCAAGGGCGTGCTCGATCCCGAGGACGCCAAGGCCGCCGCCGACATCGGCGCGGACGGGGTCGTGGTCTCCAACCACGGCGGCCGCCAGCTGGACGGCGTGTTGTCGTCGGCCCGCGCTCTGCCGGCCATCGCCGAGGCGGTCGGTGACCGGCTGACTGTGCTGGCCGATAGCGGCGTGCGTTCGGGCCTGGACGTGGTGCGGATGCTGGCCCTGGGCGCCAAGGGCGTGCTGCTGGGCCGAGCCTTCGTCTACGCCCTGGCGTCGCGTGGCGAGGCCGGCGTGACCCAGTTGCTGGACCTGATCGAGAAGGAGATGCGCGTGGCCATGGCCCTGACGGGCGTGCGCGACGTCGCCTCGATCGACCGGTCGATCCTGGCCGAGCTGGAGCGGTGATCGCCGCGCTGGCGATGGCCATGGGCGTCACGATCGTGACGCCAGCGCCCCCTCGGGTGGTCATCGCCAGCGACTCCACCGCCGCCAACTACGGCCCGTCCCAGTACCCGCAGATGGGCTGGGGCATGGTGCTGAAGTGCTCGTTGGAGCCGGGCGTCGAGGTCGTGAACCTGGCGCGCGGCGGCCGCTCGACCAAGACCTTCATCGAAGAAGGCCTCTGGGACCAGCTGCTGGCCCAGCTGAAGCCCGGCGACACGGTCCTGATCCAGTTCGGCCACAACGACGCCGACACCAAGAAGATCGTCCGCTTCACCGATCCGAACGGGGCCTACGACGTCAATCTGCGCCGTTTCGTGGCTGAGGTGCGGGCTAAGCAGGGGGAGCCGGTGCTGGTCACCCCGATCGCCCGCTGGCTGTGGGAGAACGGTCAGCCTAAGGACGCACACGCGGCCTATGCCGCCACGATCCACCGCGTGGCGACCGACCTGAAAGTCCCGCTGGTCGACCTGGACGGCGACATGATGGCGGCGCAGAAGGCGAGGGGGCAGATGGCCTCGCGCGGGCTCTATCTGCAGTACCAGCCCTACGATGGCGTCGCCCGCTTCCCCGAGGGGATCAAGGACGACACCCACATCAACGAGCAGGGCGCGCGCCTGGGCGCGGCTCTGGTGGCGACCCGGCTGGCCAAGCTGAAGCTGCCGCTCTCGCGTTACGTCCATCCCGCGCCGCTGGACAATCAGGCCCGGCTGGGCGGGCCAAGCTGCCCATAGATAGAAAAATGGAGCGTCCCGGGAGGGAGACGCTCCATAGGCCGGCACGGGGGATGGCCGGTGAAAAGTGCGCAGCGGCGCCCGAGGAGGCGACAGACCGCTGACAGAGAATATCTCAAAATATGAGATATCATCCGATATAATGAGATTGCTTGACAGCTTGCCGGGTGTCAAGCCAAAGGTGCGAGAGAGCCTAAAGTGGCCTGACCAATGGGAGGTGTCGTATGTCGAGCCCGTTCCGGCCCGTGCCGTTCGCTTGCGCCATCCTGGCCGCTGTCGTCCCGGCCCAGGCCCTGGCCCAGCGTGCCGAATACACCTTCAACGACGGCTGGCGGATGGCGACGGGCGAGATCGCCGGCGCCGAGAAACCCGACTTCGACGACGCCGCCTGGAAGGCCATCACCTTGCCGCGCGCCTTCAACGAGGACGAGGCCTTCAAGGTCGACATCCACGACCTGAAGGGCGGGATCACCTGGTACCGCAAGCGCTTCGTCGTGCCGGCCGGCTTCGAGAAGGCGTTCCTGGAGTTCGAGGGCGTGCGCCAGGCCGGCGATGTCTATGTCAACGGCGTGCTGGCCGGCGGCCACGAGAACGGCGTCACGGCCTTCGGCGTCGACGCCTCCAAGCTGCTGCGGCCCGCGCCGTTCGAGAACGTCGTGGCCGTGCGCGTCGACAGCGACTGGAAGTACAAGGAGAAGGCCACCGGCAGCGGCTTCCAGTGGAACAACAACAACTTCAATGTGAACTACGGCGGCATCCACCGCGCCGTGCGGCTGCACCTGACCGGTGGCCTGCACCAGACCCTGCCGCTGTATGCCAGCCTGGGCACGACGGGCGTCTACATCTGGGCCGACGACTTCGACATCAAGGGCCGTGCGGCGACCGTCCACGCCGAGTCCGAGGTCCGCAACGAGACCGATCGCCCACGCACCTTCAGCTACCGCGTCACCGTCCGTGACATCGACGGCAAGGCGGTCGGTGAGTTCGCCGGGCCGACGGTCACCCTGGCGCCCGGCGAGACCCGCGTCGTCTCGGCCAAGCAGCGCCTGTCAGGCCTGAACTTCTGGAGCTGGGGCTACGGTTATCTCTACGCGATCGGCACGTCCCTGGTGGAGGATGGCAAGGCGGTGGACGAAGTCACCACCCGCACCGGCTTCCGCAAGACCGGTTTCGGCCAGGGCATGGTCCGGCTGAACGACCGGGTGATCCAGGTCCACGGCTACGCCCAGCGCACCAGCAACGAGTGGCCGGCCCTGGGGACGGACATCCCGCCGTGGATCAGTGACCTCTCCAACGCCCTGATGGTCGAGAGCGGCGGCAATCTGGTGCGCTGGATGCACATCACGCCGGCCCGCCAGGACGTCACCTCGGCCGACCGCGTGGGCCTGCTGCAGGCCATGCCCGCCGGCGACGCCGAGAGCGACGTCACCGGCCGCCGCTGGGACCAGCGCAAGGAGGTCATGGCCGACGCCATCGTCCGCTTCCGCAACAGCCCCTCGATCGTCTTCTACGAGGGTGGCAACGAGAACATCAGCGACGAGCACATGGCCGAGCTGAAGGCCATCCGCGACAAGCTGGACCCGCACGGCGGCCGCGCCATCGGCTCGCGCGAGATGCTGTCCAGCAAGGTCGCCGAGTACGGCGGCGAGATGCTCTACATCAACAAGAGCGCCACCAAGCCCGTCTGGGCGATGGAGTACTCGCGCGACGAGGGCGCGCGGAAGTTCCAGGACGACTTCACCCCACCGTTCCACAAGGATAGCCCTGACTACAACCGCAACCAGGACAGCCACGCGGCCGAGAATGTCCGCCGCTGGTACGACTACTGGCGCGCGCGGCCGGGCGGTGGCGACCGGGTCAGCTCGGGCGGCGTCAACATCGTCTTCTCCGACAGCAACACCCACTTCCGCGGCGACAACAACTACCGCCGCAGCGGCGAGGTGGACGGCATGCGCCTACCCAAGGAGGGCTTCTACGCCCACCAGGTGATGTGGGATGGCTGGGTCGATGTCGAACGGCCGCGCAGCCACATCATCGGCCACTGGAACTACGCGCCGGGCACGGTGAAAGACGTGCTGGTCGTCTCCAGCGCCGACAAGGTCGCGCTGAGCCTGAACGGCCGTTCGCTGGGCTTCGGCAAGAAGAGCGACGGGTTCCTGTTCACGTTCCCGCAGGTCGCCTGGATGCCGGGCAAGCTGGAGGCGGTCGGTTACGACGCCAAGGGCAAGGTCGTCTCGCGCCACGCCCTGGAGACGACTGGCGAGCCGGCTGCCCTGCGCCTGACGCCACGCACCGGGCCGGGCGGCTGGAAGGCCGATGGTTCGGACCTGGCGCTGGTCGATGTCGAGGTCGTCGACAAGCAGGGCCGGCGCGTTCCGACGGCGCTGAACACCATCAGCTTCTCGACGACGGGACCGGTGGAATGGCGCGGAGGCATCGCCCAGGGCGACAGCCTGGGCCGCAAGCCCGCGCCGCCGGCCTCGACCGAGCCCGAGAAGGCCGCCGGCGCGGACCAGGTGACCAAGTTCCCTGGCGCGGCGCGCTCGGACGACAACTTCATCCTGTCCAAGACCTTGCCGGTCGAGGCGGGGATCAACCGCGTGTCGCTGCGCTCGACACTGGAAGCAGGGAAGGTCACCGTTACCGCCAAGGCCGAGGGCCTGCCGGACGCCTTGATCACCCTGGACGCCGCCGCGCCGCCCAAGGCCGCTGGCCGCTGGCCCGTGGGCGACGACGCCTTGCCGGTCAGCCTTGCGCGCGGTCCCACACCGTCGACGCCGTCGTTCAAGCCCTGGCGGGTGAGTGTGCGTCCGGCGCAGACCATCGCCGGCTCGAACGCCGACACCGTCGCCCTGGCCCAGGACGATGACGAGATGACCCACTGGGCCAGCGACGGCCAGCTGGCCAACGCCTGGATCGAGTACCGCCTGGACAAGCCCCAGGTGGTCGACGAGCTGGAGCTGAAATTGATCGGCTGGCGCCTGCGCTCATACCCGCTGCGCATCACCATGGACGGCGTGGTGGTCTATGAGGGCGTGCCGGCCAAGAGCCTGGGCTACGTGGTGCTGCCGCTGAAGGCGGTGAAGGGCTCGCGCCTGCGGATCTCCTTGACCGAGCCGACGGTGGACCGCGATGCGTTCGGCAAGATCGTCGAGATCACCGGCGCGCGGGCTGGCCTAGATACGGGCGCGGAAAAGGTCGCGGCCGGTGGGGGCCTCGGCATCATCGAGGCCGAGCTCCACCGGCGGGTGAAGTAGTGCGCCGAGGCGCGGCCTTACGGCTGCGCCTTCGCCACCTCGACCGCGTACACCTGGCTCTGGCCGTGCATGTTCGAGCGGAACACCAGCCACTTGTTGTCGGGCGTGAAGTTCACGTTCGGCTCCAGCCGATAGTCATGCTCGCGCATGTCCACCAAGCGCTCCGAGTCCAGCACGCCCGGCGCGATCAGGTGCTCGGCCCCCGGCGCGTGGATCCCGGCCACGTCCGGCACCGTGCGGGGCTTCAGCAGTACGATCCACTTGCCGTCCGGCGCATGGGCGACCATCTCGCTGTCGCCGCCGTCGCCGGCGAACAGCTTGCCGTCCGACGAGCTGTTGAAGTGCACCGACCAGTCGTTGCGCTGCACGTGCATCCAGTTGCGCTTGCCGGTGGCGACGTCGTAGCCGGCGACCCAGAAGTCCTCGCCGCGCGGGGTCTGCAGGTCGTACCAGACGGTCTTGCCGTCGGCGCTGAACCACTCGTGGCCGGCGATCTCCATGTTCATGGTGCGGGTGTGGATCTTGACCGGCTGGTCGCCGGCCTTGTCGGTCCGGATCAGCCACAGGCGGTCGACCTTGTGCCAGGGACCCTCGTGGCAGAACATCAGGAGGCCCGGATCGGTCGGCGAGAACTGCAGGTGGTTCAGCCAATCGGTGGCCTGGTGGACGATCTTGCGCTCGCCGGTCACCGTGTTGATCGTGAAGATCTCCATCGGGATGCGGCTGTCCAGGCGGGCGTTCAGCTGCACCTCGCGGCCCTCGGCATAGGAGAGCTCCTTGCCGTCGGCGCTCTTCACGTCGTCGGGATTGCGGGGCAGGGCGTCCATCATGTTGGGCGGGATCGGCACGTCGTTGCGCACCACCACGCCGGCCAGCAGGGTCTCGTCGGCATTGATGGTCTGGAGACTGCCGCGATCCATCTTGGCGACCTCGCGGACCGCCTTGGTATACGGATCGACCGCCATAACGGCCTTGGGGCCGCCGGGGTTATCGGTCAGCGACTTCTCGTAATAGACCGAGCCGGTCTTGCGGCCGACATACAGCAGCCGGACCTTGCCCTCGACAATCTTGGTCAGGGCGCGGGTCTTCAGGTCCATGGCGACGATCCCGGTGGGCGTCGCGAAGACCAGCCGGTCGCCCTTGGGCGTGTAGCCGTTGTAGTTGAAGTACAGGCTGGAGCTGCCCGGTTCGCGCGACAGGCGGACGATCCGGTGGCCGGTGGTCTTGTCCACCCACTCCAGCGGCGGCTCGGGCGCGCCGGGCTTGCCCAGGGTCATGACGTCCTGGGCCGAGGCTCCGCCGACCAGGAGAAGGGCGGCCAGACCGCCAAGAACAAACGACTTCATTGCGACGCCTTACGAGTGACGATGGCCGTGGGCTTGGGCTGTTTCATGCCTTCGCCCAGATGGAAGCTGGTGTGCGGCGGCTGATTGTAGGCGGTGTTCTGCCAGGCGATCGAGACGCGGTACTGCGGGTCGTGCATCAGCGTCACCAGCCGGCGGTCGGTGGGGTAGGGCGTTGTGTAGATCCGCAGGGACTTGTTGTCCTCGGCCCGCCAGATCACCTCCTCGCGCCAATCGCCCAAGAGGTCGGCCGACAGAGTCGGGGTGGCCTTGGTGCCGTTGTTGGAGGTCATGCCCTCGGCGGTCAGCAGCGGCTGCGCCTGGCCGGTCTTCCAGTCCCACTTGCTGATCTGGTTCTTATCCAGCAGCTCGCGCAGAGGATCGCCGTCCCACCAGACCGCGAAGTTGGTCTGGCGCGGGTGCTTCACGCCGTCGATGGCCTTGCCCTGGGCGGTGTAGAGCGCGTCCTGGTTCGTGCCCCAGGCTTCGTCGCCCGGGAAGCGCGGATCGATGTCGGCGGCCAGGCCCCGGCCGGTGTCCTTGTCGGTGGGCGTGCTCCACAGGACCTTGCCGGTCTTGGCGTCCAGCATGGCCGCGCCGATGCCGCCGTTCATGCGGGGGCTTTCGTGGACGCCGAACTTCTCCAGGCCCGGATGGGTGGGGTCCAGGTCGCCGACATGCATGGCGTCGCCGTGGAACAGGCGGGCGCTCCACAGGCCCTTACCGTTGTCGTCGACGGTCATCGAGCCGTAGACGATCTCGTCGCGGCCATCGCCGTCGACATCGGCGACGCTGAGCTGGTGGTTGCCCTGGCCGCCGAAGGCTTCGTTGCCCGGCGCGGCGCTGTCGAAGAACCAGCGCGGGGTCAGCTTGCCGCCCCGGAAGTCCCAGGCCGCCAGGGTCGAGCGGCCATAGTAGCCGCGCGCCATGACGATGCTGGGCCGCTGGCCGTCCAGATAGGCGGTGCCGGCCAGGAAGCGGTCCGAACGGTTGGCGTAACCGTCGCCCCAGATCTCGGTCATCTGCTCGACGCTGGGCGCATCGGTGCGCGGATCGCGCGGCGGGGCATAGGGGGCGCTGGCCAGGGCCTTGCCGGTCGCGCCTTCGAAGACGGTCAGATATTCGGGGCCCTTGAGGATGCGACCCTGGACCTTGGCGACCTTGGTTCCGTCCGGCTGGACGAAGGCGCCGGTGCGGTCGGCCTGGGGCCGTTCGCCACCGCTCTCGCGCCAGTCGGCATTGGCGTCGCCCAGGACCTTGCCGGTCCCGTCGATCGTGCCGTCGCTGGTGCGCACGGCCAGCTCGGCCTTGCCGTCGCCGTCATAGTCGAAGATCTGGAATTGGGTGTAGTGCGCGCCGGCCCGGATGTTGCGACCCAGGTCGATGCGCCACAGGCGCTTGCCCTCCAGGGTGTAGGCGTCGAGATAGGCGTCGCCGGTGTAGCCGCCGAAAGCGTTGTCCTTCGAGTTGGTCGGGTCCCACTTCAGGATGATCTCGTAACGGCCGTCGCCGTCCAGGTCGCCGACGCTGGCGTCGTTGGCGGTGTACGAATAGGCCTCGCCCGTGGGCGTCACGCCGGCCGGCGGCGGATCCAGCGGGATCGACAGATAGCCGTCGGTCCAGACCTGGGCGGGGCGGCTGGCCGCGCCTTCCTTGCCCTTGGCGACCAGGCGGACCGTGTAGGCGCCCGCGGCGGCGGTCTTGTCGACGAAGTCCGTGCCGCCGCTCAGCGGCTTGGCGTTCAGCTTCGTCCCGTCCTTGTAGAGATTGAAGGTCGCGCCGGCCGGGTCGTCGCCCAGCAATCGCCAGCTGACCAGCACCCCGCCGTCCTTGGCGGGGACAGCGACCACGCCGCGATCCAGTGATTCCATCCAGCGTGGGGCGGCGTGGGCCGCTCCCGTCGCCAGCAGCGCGACCATGCAGACGGTCGCCACAAGCGTCTTCTTCCTCGGAGCCATGAACGCGCCCTCCCTGAAAGCCCTGTGCGATCCCAGGCCGCGCTCAGCGGCTTCTTAGAATCCACGCCCGCGAGGGCGTGTTTCAGGATCGCTGAGGTTTACATCACGAAACCTACGTTATGTCTTCCCACAAATTGCATTGACATCTCAACATATGGCACTACGGTATTTGTACTAATAATGCGCCGTCGAGTCCGGTGCGGTCCCTCGGGGCCGCCTTGGGTCGGGAGGCGTGCGGAGCCGCGTGGGGACGGGGCTCCGGCCATACAGGGAGGGACACCATGCAGCTCACACGGGCTCGCCGCCGCGCGGCCGCCGCCACCGTATCGATCCTGGCCTTGAGCGCCGGCATCGCAATGACCCAGCCAGCCTCGGCGCAATCATCGGCGCCCGCCAAAGCCGCCGGCGCGGAAGACAACACCGTCGAGGTGATCGTCGTCGGCGCTCGCGCCTCGCAGCAGTCGTCGATCCAGCGCAAGAAGCGCAGCAAGACGGCCCAGGACTCGATCGTCGCCGACGATGTCGGCTCGTTCCCGGACAGCAACGTCAACGAAGCCATGTCGCGCATCGCCGGCGTGGCCATCGAGCGTAACGGCTTCGGCGAAGGCGATGGCTTCGCCATCCGTGGCAACGGCGCGGACCTGACCCGCGTGGAGCTGGACGGCCTGGGCGTCGCGGCCTCGGGCTTCAGCCTGGCGGCTGGCGGCGGCGATGGCCGCTCGGCCGACATGCGCGAGCTGCCCGCCGAGATGATCAAGAGCCTGGACGTCATCAAGGGCCAGACGGCCGACATGACGCCCGGCGGTCTCGGCGCCACGGTGCAGATCCAGACCCGCACGGGCCTCGACTTCAAGAAGCCCTTCATCTCGGTGCGCGGCGCGGCCGCCGGCAACACCCTGTCCAAGAAGTACGGCCCCGAGATCGGCGTCGTCGCCACGCGGAAGTTCTTCGACGACCGCCTGGGCGTGATGGGCAACATCAACTCGACCAAGCGCTATAACGACAGCCACGCCCTCAACAGCGCCGGTTCGAACAACCAGCAGGGCTATACGCGCTTCGCCGACTTCGACAATTCGCCCGACAAGACCTGGGCCTTTAATCCCGCGGCGACCAATGGTCCCGACGCCAGCACGCCGGTCGGCACCTGGGCCCTGGCCAGCGGTTCGGGCAACTTCAACGCCCCGACGCCGCTGGACATCGTCACCAAGTCGGCCAACGCCAAGACCAAGGCCGACTGTCTGGCGGCCTTCCCGCTGCTGACCGACACCCAGCTGAACACCATTTCGCCGGGGACCAGCAACGCCAACCGCCAGGCGGCCCAAGCGGCGATGATCAACTCGCAGATCAGCTGCCTGAACCAGTGGAACGACTACGCGCCCAACCTGATCCGCGATCAGAACTGGTCGCAGTACGAGAAGCGGTTGGAGTGGGACCTGCGCCTGGACTACCGCGTCACCGACAACCTGACGATCTTCGGCAAGTACCAGGTCGCCAATCGCAGCCAGCATGAGGACAACCGCCAGCGCACGCGTGGCGGCATCACCTCGCTGGGCGTGGCCACCGCCAACCAGGTGACCTCGCCGCTGGTGACCAACACCTTCTATCCGACTGGCACGATCAACCCGCTCTCGCCGGTCGCCGGCTCGGGCTACTACATCTACAACAGCGGGATCCCGACGGGGGTGTCGGCGATCGATACGACGCCGGGGACCGTGGTCACCAACAACTCGTTCCCGATCTACGGCATCGCCGCCAACATCATCCCGGGCTCGATCAAGGTCGATGAAGCCCACCACCTGACCTCGTTCGACATCACCAACGCCGCCATCGGCATCGACCACATCGAGAACACCCAGGACTGGAAGACCAACTACCTGACCTACGGCGCCGACTACAATCGCGGGCCGCTGAACGTCGAGTTCCGGGGCGGCCGCACCGAGGCCAGCTACACCCGCTACGACCGTCGTTTCGCGCGTAGCTACACCTACGGCAACGCCACCATGACGGCGTTGGAAAACGGCATCTGGGACATCAAGACCCCGGCCGGTTTCGACGAAACCAACATGACGAACTTCGTGCAGATGCTGGCTCCGACGGCGCCGGGCATGGCCAGCTACAGCGCGTTGTCGCGCCTGCAGTGGAACCCGCGGATCGTCGAGAGCGGCGAGGACCAGTACAAGCTGGACGTCAGCTATCTGACCGACGGCAAGATCCCGTTCTTCACCCGCTTCAAGATCGGCGGCTTCTATCGCGAAGCCAACACCGACTCGTGGGGCGCAGGCGGCTACACGCCCTCGGCCGGGGTGTTCGTGCCGACCATGGCGCTGCGCAGCGACGTCCGCGCCTGCGAAAACCTGCCGACCACGACGGCGGCCAATGCCTGCGTTTACGGCTATGCGCCCAACCCGACCACGGGCAACACCTTCCTGTACGGCATCGAGACGGTGCCGCAGGCCAAGCTGATCTCGATCTTCCAGAACAGCCTGCAGGACAACTCGGGCGCCTTCATGAAGGGCTATGAGGGCACCAAGGGCCTGACGGTCTGGGACAGCATCGACGTGCCCAAGGCCTTCAGCGAACTGGCCAGCGCCGCCAACTACAACTTCGATTGCGTGAAGTCGTGCAAGGGCAGTGACGGCAAGGTCTACGACCAGCCGGTCAACAAGGCGCTGGAGAAGTACACGTCCTGGTACTGGATGGCCGAGTTCGAGCAGCAGCTGCCGTTGAACATGGAGCTGAACGGCAACCTGGGCATGCGCATGCTGAAGACCCAGGTGTCGGGCTCGGGCTATGTGGGCCTGACCTATACGCTCAAGACTCCGGCCTTCAACGCCGCCGACCCGACCAATCCGTTGGGATTCACTAGCGCCACCTTCACCAAGCCGGTCAGCATCAACCGCGAATATACGGGCTGGATGCCGGCCTATAACGCGGCCCTGTGGACCATCCCGGACAAGCTGGTGATCCGCTATTCGTGGGCCAAGACGATCGCCCCGCCGCCGCTGAACCGCCTGTTCCCGGCCGGCTCGTGCACCTATGACGAACGCCGCGAAGGCTTCCAGGACAGCGACGGCAGCGAGCAGGACATGGCCTGCGCCAACACCTTCGGCAATCCGGACCTGAAGCCCTATACGGCGACCAAGAACAACACCTCGATCGAGTGGTACCCCAACCGCGACACCTCGTTCAGCCTGGCCTACTACCGCCAGAAGGTGCGGATCGGCGCGCCGGTCCAGGTGCCGCTGAAGAACGGCAACATCTTCGCCGGCAGCGACGAGGTTGTTCCGGGCACCAACAAGAAGCTGTCCGACTACGAGTTCGGCGTGAACACCTTCATCAACGGTCCGGGCTACGTGCAGTCGGGCTGGGAGTTCGTGGCGCGGACGGCCTTCACCTTCCTGCCGTGGGAGTTCAAGCACACGGGCGTGGACTTCAACATCTCGACCACCAAGTCGGGCACGGCGGCGGCCTATATCGATCCGCTGACCGCGGAGTCGCTGGATCCGGCCGGCCAGTCCAAGTACTTCGCCAACCTGGTGCTGTGGTACGACGACAACGTCACCAAGATCCGGATCGCCTACCAGACCCGCGACCGGGTGCTGACCTGCATCTCGCCGTGCACCTCGACGGCCAGCTCGCCGGTCCGCAATTCGCCGAACACCAATGTCGGCAACTTCGTGGGCTTCCCGTACAATCCGGGCGAGCCGCTCTATTCGGAAAAGTACGAGTACCTGGACGCCAAGATCTCGCGGAAGATCAATCCGAACCTCGAGATCTATGCCGAAGGTCGCAACCTGCTGAACGCCGCGCGTCTCAGCGTCGGCTCCGAGCGGGCCGGCTTCGCCAACGCCCCGAACCCCTGGTCGGTGCAGTACGGCGGCTCGCGCTTCGCGATCGGCTTTGTCTACAAGAACTAGTTGGGAGTAGCAGCGTGACGGTATCGCGACGGGGTTTGCTGGGTTCGAGTTTGGTGATCCCCGTCGCGGCGCTGGCCGGGGGAGGCGTGGCGCAGGCCGCCAAGTCTCCGCCAGCCTCGGCGGACTTCCATTGGCTGGGAGACGCCCCGCCGACCGCGCCCGGCGCGGCGGTCTGGGGCACGCCCTGGCCACGCGGGGCGGTCAAGCCCAAGACGACCCTGACGGCGATCGCCGCCGACGGCCAGGCTCTGCCTCTGCAGACCTGGCCTTTGGCGTATTGGCCCGACGGTTCGCTGAAGTGGACGGGTCACGCGCTGGCGGGACCGGCTCCCAAGGGTTTCCAGGTCAAGCCGGGTAAGCCAGTTACTCCTTCTAAGTCTGTCGCGGTGCGTGAGACGCCGGAGCGGATCGAGATCGCCGCCGGCGATCTCATCTGCCGGTTCGCGCGGACGGGTGGAGCGCTGATCGAGAGCGTCAGCCTGGCCGGCCGCGAGACCCTACGCGGCGGACGCCTCGTTGCCCTGAACCAGAACACCCCGCCCGGCGACCTGTCGCCGCGCGAGACCCAGGTCTTCGACGGCGTGATCGACGCCGTCACCGTCGAGCAGCGCGGCCCGGTGCGGGCGGTGGTGCGTTTTGAAGGTCGCCATCGTGGCGCGGGTCGTGACTGGCTACCGTTCACCCTGCGCGTCGCGGTCGACGCCGACGGGCGACTGACCCTGACCCACAGCTTCACGTTCGATGGCGACGGGAACAAGGATTTCATCGCCGGACTGGGCATCCGCTTCGACGTCCCGCTGACCGACGAGCTGCACAACCGCCATGTCCGCTTCGCTGGCGAAGGCGAGGGGATGTGGGGCGAGGCCGTTCGCAACATCCCGGGCTGGCAGCCGACCAAGTTCGCCCTTGCGGCCAAGTTCCAGGACCAGTTGCGCGGCGAGCGCGTCCCGGACTTGGCCGCGATGGACGCCAAGACTCGCGACCAGTTGCTGACCGTGCCCGCCTGGAACGGCTATCGCCTGTTCCAGGGCGATGCCGACGCCTTCGCGATCGACAAGCGGACCAACACCAAGAGCAGCTGGCTGCGCGCCGACCACGGCGGCCGCGCGCCGGGCCTGGGCTATGTCGGCGGCGTCTCGGGCGGGGTCGCCTTCGGCCTGCGCCACTTCTGGCAAAGGCATCCGACGGGCCTGGAGATCGACGGCGCGACGACCGACGCCGCGACCGTGACCCTGTGGCTGTGGTCGCCGCAGGCCGGGGCGATGGACCTGCGCCACTACAGCGACAAGGCCCACGGCCTGGAGATCCAGTACGAAGACGTCGAGGAGGGGCACAGCACCCCGCTGGGCATCGCCCGCACCAACCAGGTCTTCCTGTGGCCCGTGGCCGCCACCCCGACGCGCGCGGCGCTGTCGGCCATGGCCAAGGCGACCACTGAGCCGGCCCTGCCGGTCGCCGCGCCGACCTACTACCAGAGCGTCGGCGCGTTCGGCGGCGTCTTCACCCCGGTCGACACCTCGACGCCGGTAAAGGCCAAGCTGGAGGCCGCCCACGAGCGCCTGCTGGGCTTCTATCAGCACGAGATCGAGCAGCGCCGCTGGTACGGGTTCTGGGACCACGGCGACGTGATGCACACCTACGACCAGGACCGGCACGTCTGGCGCTACGACGTCGGCGGTTATGCCTGGGCCAACAGCGAGCTGGTGCCGGACCTGTGGCTGTGGACCGCCTTCATGCGCACCGGCCGCGCCGACGTCTTCCGCATGGCCGAGGCCATGACCCGACACACCGGCGAGGTCGACGTCCACCACCTGGGTCCGTTCAAGGGCCTGGGCTCGCGGCACAATGTCAGCCACTGGGGCGACGGGGCCAAGGAGGCGCGGATCAGCCAGTCGCTGCTGCGCCGCCACTACTACTACCTGACCGCCGACGAGCGGACCGGCGACCTGATGGCCGACCTGTACGACGGCGATCACGCGCTGCTGGCCGTCAATCCGGTGCGCAAGGTCGCCGCCAAGACCAAGTACCCGACCCAGGCCCGCTCGGGTCCGGACTGGTTCGCCTTCGCCAGCAACTGGCTGGTGGCCTGGGAGCGGACGGGGGATGCCAAGTGGCGCGACAAGATCGTCAAGGGCCTGGACGCCATCGCGGCCTCGTCCCACGGCATGTTCACCGGCCCGCCTTTTGGCTACGACCCGGCCACGGCGACCCTGTACGACCTCGGCACGGCCTTCACGACCAGCTACCACCTAGTGACGATCATGGGCGGGGCCGAGCTGGTGTTCGAGCTGGACGGGCTTATTGATGACCCGGCCTGGAGCAAGGCCTGGGTCCGTTTCTGCGCCTACTACAATGCGCCCCTGGCCGAGCGGCAGGCCGCGTTGGGACCGGCGGCCATCGACCGCTACTTCGCCTATCCCGTCTGGCATGCGCGCCTGACGGCCTGGGCGGCGGTGAAGCTGAAGGATCCGGTGCTGGCCAAGCGGGCCTGGACCGAGTTCCTGGCCAAGACCAAGACCGGCCAGGAAAACAGCCCCGAGCCGATCACCCGCGTGACCGGGACGACGGTGCTGAACCCGATCGACGAGATGGAAGGCGTCTCGACCAACCAATCGGCGCAGTGGGCGCTGAACCTGTTCGAGCTGCTGGCCCTGGTCGGCGACGCCGCGCCGGACAGCCTACCGGCCGGCTGGGAGTAGGCTGAAGACCTCGAACTGACGGACCCGCAGATGGCTCTGCGTGGTCCGCAGACCGAACCAGCCTCGGGTGTACGGCTCCAGGTCCTGGTGCTCGAACAGCTGGCGGCCGTCGCTCCAGTACTCGATGCGCTGGCCGTCGGCGATCAGCCGCACGGTGGTCCAGTGGTTGGGCGTCAGCAGCTCGTCGGCGACCGAATGGTCGTGCTGCGGCAGCATCGGCCGGTCGCCAGCGCGGCCGACATACCGGCGAAAGCGGGTGCTGGTGTTCGTATTGCCGCCCTGACCCACATAGTAGGTCTTCAGCGTGTCGTAGTCGGCGAAGGCGCCCGAGCGCGGATGCTCCAGCGGCGAGCCGCCATCGGCCTCGCGCGCCATCCAGAAGCAGTTCAGGTCGCTGACCCGGTCGAGCGGACCACCTTCCGAGACGGCCTGGGCCTGGTAGGTGATCGCCACGGGACCGACCAGCTCCGACTTGAACCAGGCGGTGAGGCCGGCCGGGGCGACGATGTCGAGCACGCCGCCCTTGGTCGTCATGGTCGCCGGCTTCTCGGCCTCGATCGTCCAGTGCTTCCGGTCGCGGAAGGCGTCGGCATGCAGCCGCTTGCCCTGGCCCGCGAACGGCGTGGCGGCGAGGCCGGTCAGCACTGCGCGGCGGTCCAGGATCATGCGTCGACCTCGCGAACGTTCTCGAACAGACGCTCGGGACGGGCGTCCGGGGTCGTGGTCTCGATGACCAGGTTGTCGATCTTCAGGCCGTCCACGTGCCGCGCCCACAAGCCATGCACCGGGGAGGGGCCGAACATGCTGGGTTCGGGATAGGCCTGCGGCAGGTCGCCCGGCCGCCGCTCGGCCCACTCGGCCGGCCCGCCGCCGCGATAGGACAGGCGGATGTTCGACAGGGTCACATCCTGGATCGGCGAGTCCGGTAGGCCCGCGATCGTCGCGGCATAGTCGGGCAGGACGTCGAAGGCCTCGATGTCGCGCAGCACGATGTTACGCATCGCCCCCAGCGGCGTGCCCTCCGGCCCGCGTCGCCGATCGCCGACCCGCAGGAAGATCGGGGCGGTGGTCACCTCCTGCAGGTGCAGGCGCTCGCAGACGATGTTCTCCATCGTGCCACCGTCCACGACCTCCAGCGCCAGGCCGCGCGAGCGGACGAAGCGGCAGTCGCGGATCGTCACGTCTTTGAAGCCGCCATTGGACTCCGTACCCAGCTTGATGCGGCCGGTGACCCGGTCCTGGTCGGGCGACACCAGCTGGGTCCGACCGAAGGTCCCGTCCAGCAGGGTGCCGAGGTCGAAGCCGCTGACCTCGCAGTGCTCGATGGTCACGTCCTCGGTCGGGATTAGTTCGCCCAGCGCCAGCGAGCTCTTCAGCACGATGGCGTCGTCATTGGGCGTGTTGACTCGGCAGCCGCTGACCAGCACGCGGCGACAGGCGTCGATGTCCAGGCCATCGCGGTTGGTGTCGACCACCAGGTCGCGCAGGGTCAGGTCCTCGCAGCCCGTGGCCAGCACCGCGAAGTGTCCGCCTTGGAAGATCGTCAGGCCCTCAATCCGCACCCGCTTGGCGCGCTTGAGGGCGATGGCCTTGTTGCCCAGGCCGGCCATGGCCTCGACCTGCGGCGACAGCTCGGCCATCGCTTCGGCCGAGAGGCCGGCCATGCTGAGCGGGAACTCGCCGGCCTGTTTCGTCCAGCGCGAGCCGGGACCTTCGCGGGTCAGGCCGGCGCCGTCGATGCGACCGGGACCCAGGATAGCGACGTCCTCGACGTCCTCGCCCCAGATCAGGCTGTTACGCCAGTGGCTGTGCCCGAAGTCCTGCCACAGGTCGTGCGGATTGGGTTCGGCGGCGTCGTAGGTTCCGCCGTGCAGGGCCGGATCGGCGGCCTCCAGCACGCAGCCTTCCTCCAGCTTCAGGGTCACGCCGCTGAGCAGGCGGATCGAGAACGACAGGTGGCGGCCAGCCGGCAGCACGACCTCGCCGCCGCCGCGCGCGTGCGCGTGGGCGATGGCGGCGTTGATCGTGTCGGTGGCCAGCGTCACGCGTAGAGGCCGTGGCGCTTGAAGAAGGCGTCGAGGGCCAGGGCGACCGGCGCGATCTGGCCGCTGCGGTCTTTCAGCCCAAAGCCGTGGCCGCCGACCTCCTGCAGGTGCATCTCGACCGGGACCTTCCTGGCGCGCAGGGCCTGCCACATCAGCATGCTGTTCTCGACCGGCACGGTCTTGTCGTCCGCCGCCGCGGCGATGAACACCGGCGGCGTGTCGGCGGGGGTGTTCAGCTCGACCGAGATCGCCTGGCGTTGGGCGTCCGTCGGGGTCGCGCCCAGAAGCTGCTTCACCGATTGGCCGTGGGCATAGGGCAGGGTTCCGGTGATCACCGGATAGAACAGGCCGGCCGCGAACGGCCGGGTCGGCAGCGTGTCGGCCGCATCGACCGGGGCGTAGGTCTCGCGGCCGAACTGGGTGGCGAGGCGCGCGGCGACGTGGCCGCCTGCCGAGAACCCGATCGCCGCCACCTTGGCCGGATCGACGCCTAGCGATGGCGCGCGGGCGCGGATCAGGCGCATGGCCCGCTGGGCGTCCTGCAAGGCGACGTCGGGGCCGGCCGCCCAGCCGTCGGCGGGCAGGCGGTAGTCCATGACGAAGGCGGTGATCCCCAGACTGGCCAGCCAGGCGTCGATCGATCCGCCGTTCTTGCCCACCGCCACGCGCACATAGCCGCCGCCGGGGATCATCAGCACCGCCGCGCCGTTCGGTTTGGCGGGCCGGCGCATGGTCAGCCAGGGCTTGGTCACGTTCAGGAAGGCCGTGTCGTTCGGATCGCCGCCGGGCGTGCGCAGGATCACGCTTTCGGTGACGGTGACCTTTTCGCCGCCGGGCGCCGCGCCGGGCCACAGGTCGACGGTCTCGACGGCGCTCTCGGCGGCGCGCGCCAGGGTCGGGGCGGCCATTAGCCCGGCGGCGAGACCCAGCAGAGCGCGGCGATCAGTTTCCACGAGGAATTTCCTGGCTGGAGGCGGCGCTGGCGGGCACGGCGAAGGTCTCGGGCGCGGGCGGCCTGGCCGGATCGAAGGCCGGCAGGTCGGTGGCGAGGTGGGCGGCCAGATCCGGCACATTGGCCCGGATGCCCTCGACCACGCAGCGCGCCAGCTGATAGGCGCCGTAGTTGTTGTGGTGGGTGGCGTCCTTGCCGCCGTCGTTGAAGGCCTTCCAGGCGTTGTCGGGGCCCAGGGCTTCATAGAAGGCCGCGCTCATCGTGTGCAGGTCGATCAGCGGGACGTTCAGGGCCCGGGCCGTCTCGCGCACCGCCTGCGGATAGTCGCCGTGGGTGTTCACGATCTTGCCGGCCTCATCGAACTTGCGGCGGTGCATGGAGGTGACCAGCACCGGTGTCGCGCCCCGCAGGCGCGCCTCGCCGACATAGGCGCGCAGATAGTCGCGATAGGTGGTGGCGGCCTCGACATAGGTCTGCGGCCACTGGGCCTTCTGGTCGTTGTGACCGAACTGGATCAGCAGCCAGTCGCCGCGCTTGATCTTGCTGAGGATCTTGTCGAAGCGCCGCTCGACCAGGAAGGCTTTCAGCGTCTCGCCGGACTCGGCCTGGTTGGAGACCGACAGATCGGGCTTGAAGAAGCGCGGGAGCATCTGGCCCCAGCCGGCGGCGGGCTCGAAGCGCTGGTCGGTGACGGTGGAGTCTCCGGCCAGGAACACGGTTGGCACGGTGACGGCTTCGATCTTCAGGCGGCGCACGGCGGCGGTGGGGCCGCAGAACTCCAGGGTCAGCTTGTCGTCCCAGTCGTAGCTGCCGTCCTCGCGGGCGTTCAGCGCCACGCGCTTGCCGCCCGGGGCGTTGGGCGGCGGCGGGGCCAGCTCGGGCCGGCGGACATTGACGACGATGGTGCGGGTCTCGGTCTTGCGGGCGCCGACGCGGACCGTCTCCAGCATCAGCCGCCGGGACTCGGCCTTGACCGTTGTCTCGGACGCCTTGTCGCCGCCCAGCTCCAGCGTGATCTGGTAGTCGCCCTCGGGAACTTTCACCGAGAACAGCTTGCCTGGACCCGGCTCGAAGCCGTGGCCGACGGCGGGGTCATAGACTCCGATGGATGTCGTGGTGAAATCGAAGGCCCACACGGGGGCGTCCTCCCTGGCGAGCGCGGCGCTCGGCGCGAGAACGAGGCCAGCCAGCAGCGTGCGCCGATCCAGGATCATGCCGCCTCCCTATCGCGTGCAGAGTCCGAGCGCTTTGGTAACGCCGCCAGGGGAGGGGTTCAATGTCAAAATGCAGGACATTGTCCTGTGATGTGGGATTTAAGCTCCCGCGCGAACCGAGCGCTGAAATTGAGCCGGCGTCCGGTCGTAGTGCTGCTTGAACGCGGCGCTGAAGTGGCTGTGGCTGGAGAAGCCCAGATGCAGGGCCAGGTTGGTCAGATGGTCGTACTGGTCCAACAGGTCAAGCGCTCGAGCCAGCCGTAGTCGCAGCTGATAACGGTATAGGGGCACGCCCTCGACCTGCTGGAAGACCTGCGTCAGGTACACCGGCGAGACGCCCACCTCCTCAGCGATCTCGGCCAGGGTCCAGCGACGGCCGAGGTCGGAGGCCAAAACCAGCTTGGCGCGGTCAACCAGCTTGGTGCGGCCCCAGCTGCCGGCGCTGGCGTGCGAAGTGCGCTCGCCCAGGGCGCGGCGCACCAGGGTCAGCGACAGGGTCTCGGCCTCCAGGGTCTCGATCGTCCCGCGCGTCAGGCTGTGGCGTAGCAGGGCGACCAGGGCCTGGGCGCGCGGATCGATGCCGCGCCGCTGGGCCTCGAAGGCGACCTCCGGCCCGCCGCGCGTCTGGTCCTTGGGCGCCAGCTCGGCCAGCATGTCAGGGCTCAGCGACAGCGACAGGCAGGCGTCGCCGCCGTCGACCGGATGGCTGACGCGGAAGCCTTCGTCGCCGTTGAAGAACATCACTTGGTTGGGCTCGGCCACCGCGTCGCGGTCGCCGCCCAGGTGGTGCATGAAGACGCCGCGATAGGGGAAGACGAGATGCGCGCCGTGGGCGCATTCCTCGCCGCTCTTGTGCCGGCACGCGCCGTCGCAGACCACGTCGTACAGCGACACGGTCGGCGTATCGAGCAGTTGCTGGACGGCGTATCCGCTCATCGGACCCTCACGCGACCTTCCACAGCAGCCGCGCTTCCTCGGCGACGATATGGGGATACTCCTCGGGGAAGAACAGCTTGGCTTCCGCGATCCGGCGGATGTTTTCCACGCGGGGCAGGGTGCGGGCCAGGTACTCGCCGTCGGCCGGCGGGAAGATCGGGTCGCTCTGGCCCCAGATGATCCGCACCGGGATGTCCAGCTGGCGCAGCGACGCCTCGACCCCCGCCAGCGGGTTGGGCTTCAGGCCCAGGGCGTAGCGGTTGGCCAGGTCCTTGCGCTCGATCGACTGCAGGATGGGGCCGAGATACTGCTTCAGCGCCGCGTCGGTCGGGTGGGCCGGATTGCTGAAGCACATGCCGCCCAGGCCGTCGGGCGCACGGGCCTTGGCCGGGTCCTTCAGCCACGGATCCAGCCACGCGTCGGGCCAGATGCCCATCTCGGCCAGCTCGAACACCGGGGTCAGGGCCGGCGGCGGGCTGTTGGTCTCCACATCGCAGTTGGTCAGCAGCATCGAACGCACGCGCTGGGGGTGGCGGATGGCGAAGAGCTGGGCCACCGCGCCGCCGCTGTCATTGGCCACCAGGTCGACGCTGTCGACGGAGAGGGCGTCCAAAAAGGCGATCAGCATCTTCACCTGGTCGTCGGGTGTGACCGATTTGCCAGGCAGCACCTCGGTGAAGCCCAGGCCCATGGAGTCGGGCGCCAGGCAGCGGCGGTGCTTCTCGAGCCGGTCGATCGCGCCGCGCCACTGGAAGCTGCTCAGCGGAAAGCCGTGCAGGAACAGGGCGATGGGGCCGGTCCCGCGATCGATATAGGCCGTGCGGCCATAGGGCGTGGCCTGGAAACGGCGCTCGCGGGTCCATCGCTCAGCGGTCTGGGCGTCATAGGCGGCATCCAGCTGGTCGGCGCGAGCCTCGAGGCTCGACAGGGTCATGGCGATGAGGCAGGTCGAGGCGGTCAGCCAGCGGCGGCGGGTCATGTCTGTGGTCATTGGGCTCGGGCCTCCAGTCCGGTGATGGCGGCCTGGGCCTCGCCCAGCGCCAGGGCGCATTCCTGGCAGCAGACCTCGACGGCCCGACCGCCGATGGTGACGGTGATGATGTCGGTCTCCAGCTCGCAGTCGCATGCGGCGCAGGTCTTCGCGTCCATAGGGCGCTCCATGGATTGTCCCCTGAGGGGATGTCTTGAAAGGACGTGATCGGGGGAGGGGGCGACGGACGCGGAACGGCCAGGGCGATCGCGATCCCGCCCGACCCGGCTCCGGTCGATCCGCTTCGTCGCGGCTAGGTCGTCAAAGGAGAGGGCGCATGGCTATCCGGCGGGGTTGCTGACCCGCCCGATAGACCTCAGGCGGGGGCCGCTTCGCTGTCGGATTCTTTAGCGATCGTCGCCTCGGGGCGGGTCGTGCGCCACAGCACCAGGCCGATGCCGCCCAGGATCAGCTCACGCAGGCGGCGCAGCAGCGACAGGGCCAGGGCCTGGTCGGGCTGCAGGCCCATGGCTCCGCCCAGCAGCAGGTAACCGCCTTCCTGCACGCCCAGGGCGCCGGGGATGGCGAAGCCGACGACCTTGGCCGTCTGGGCCAGGCCCTCGACGATCAGGGCCTGCAGCAGGGTGGGGTTCAGGCCCAGGGCCCACATCGAGACATAGGTCTCGAACGCGCCGGCGATCCAGGCGGCCAAGTGCCAGGCCCAGGAGGCGAAGAGGTTATTGCGCTGGCGGCCGATGACGCGGAAGGCCTCGCCCAGTTCGTCGACCCGGCCGGCCAGGGCGGTCCAGCGTTGCGAGAACTGACCCAGGCGTCGGCCGACCCCGGCTTTGTGGGCGATGTAGGCCGCAGCGACGATGGCCACGATGATGCCGACCAGGGCAAGGCCCGCCTGGGCCAGGCGAGGATCGTGCAGGGTGACCATGGTCACGATCAGGCTGGTCAGCACGAACATGACCAGGCCGACCGTGCCGGCCAGCACGTCGACGATGCAGCTGGCGGTGGCCTCGGCCAGGGTCAGGCCGTTGCGGGCCGACAGCTTGGCCCGCACGACGTCGCCGCCGACCTGGGCGACGGGCAGCAGGGCGTTGACGGCTTCCTTGATGAAGCGGACGCGGAACAGGAACGACAGCGGCGGACGGCGATCGGGCGGGAGCAGGACCTGCCAGCTGACCGTGGCCAGGAAGGTGACGGGCAGGTGGGCGGCGATGACGATCAGCGTCTGCCAGCCCACCTGGGCCAGGATCTCACGGACCGCACCGACGCCGTGGGTGGCCAGCATGACCGCCAGCAGCCCGACGCCGATCGTCAGCAGCCAACCCCTGAGCGGTGAGGCCTTCTTCTCGACCTCTGCTGTCATGCCGCCGAGCGCGCGCGCAGCGTCGGGGCCGCGCCCAGGTCACGATAGACGTCCAGCACCGCGGCGCAGATGGCGTTCCAGTCGTAGCGGGCGCTGGAGGCGCGAGCCGCGCGGCCCAGGCGCAGGCGGCGCATCGGCTCGTTGACCAGGGCCAGGATCGCGGCGGCATAGGTCTCGGCGTCGGCACGCGGAGCCAGCACGCCGTCCTGGCCGTGGGCGACCAGGGCGCTGGTGCTGGGCGCGCGGGGGCACAGCACGGCCAGGCCGGCGGCCATGCCTTCCAGCGTGGCGTTGCCGAAGGCCTCGGTCAGGCTGGGATTGAACAGGACGTCGGCATTGGACACCGCGCGGCCCAGGGCCTCGCCGTCCAGGTGGCCGGTGAAGATGGCTTCGGGCAGACGTTCCTCCAGGAAGCTCCGCGCCGGACCGTCGCCGATAATCAGCGGGCGGATCGGTTGGCCGCGCAGACGGACCATGGTTTCGGCCAGGACGTCCAGGCCTTTCTCCATGACCAGGCGGCCCAGGAAGGCGACGACGATCTCATTGTCGGCGATCCCCTGCGCTCGGCGCCACTGGGCGTCGCGCCTGGCGGGCGAGAAGCGGTCGCGATCGACGCCGCGGCCCCAGACGGCGACGCGCTCACCCAGGCCTTGTTCACGCAGCAGGTCGGCGATCGGGGCGTTCGGGGCCAGCACGCGGTCGCAGCCGCGATAGAAGCCGTCCAGATAACGTTCGGCGCGCGGGCGCAGCCAGTCGAGGCCGTAGTAGGAGAGGTAGGTCTCGAACCGGGTGTGCAGGCTGGCGACCAGCGGCAAGCCCTGGCGGCGCGCCCACTTGCCGGCTTGCGATCCCAGGATATCCGGGGCCGAGAGGTGGACGGCGGTCGGCTGGAACTCAGCCAGGTCGGCGCGCAGGGCGCGGGTCAGGCCCAGCGCAAGGCGATACTCGCCGCGCCCTGGGATCGCCACCGACGGGGCCGAGACCAGCTGGCCGGAGGGCTCGAAGGCGGGCGTGTCGGTGGTCGGCGAATAGACCCGAACCTCGGCGCCCTGGCTGATCAGATAGGCCGACAGGCGGTTCAGGGCCTGGTTGGAGCCGTCTCGCGTGTAGTTGTAGTTGCCGGAGAATAGGGCCAGGCGCAGGCCTTGGGCTGGTTTTTCATCAGTGAACTGACGGCTGAATCTGTCCGCGCGCTGCACGACGCCTCCGTTGGTTACTCCGAGGCCCCCGCCCAATCCTCCGTATGACAATGGGCATATGGTGGAATGGTTCAGTTTCCGGAAGGGGCGCTTGTGTCGGAGAGCGGACAATCTTCAGGTCAAGCTGAACCCAAGCTGAACCATGAGGCGTGTCACAGGACGGGGACGGGAACTCGGCCCGACCGTCACCCGTTGGACGCGGTTTTGGAAAAAGCGCGCCCATGGTCTTTCGAGGGGGTTGCGCCGCGACGTCATGACAGGCTTCTGGCGGGCCGTGCGCACTTGCCGTAGGGCGGGTTCGTGCTCAGTTATGCGCTCGCGGCCGCCCAGGTCGCGGTCCGCGATTCCTAAAGGGGCGAATTAAGGCCCCGATCCAGCGAGATTTGTAGAACGTCATGCAGCCGGTCAAGACCCTCATCCTCAGCGCCGGTCAGGGCAAGCGACTGTCGCCGCTGACCGACGACCGGCCCAAGTGCCTGGTCGAGCTGGCCGGCAAGACGGTGCTGGAATGGCAGCTGCGCCACCTGCATCAGGCGGGTGTGACCGAGGCGGTGGTGGTCACCGGCTTCCGCGCCGACCTGGTCGAGGCCGAGGTCGCGCGCCTGGATCTGCCCGGCATGAGCATCCGCACGCTCTACAACCCGTTCTACAGCGTGACCGACAACCTCGCGACCTGCTGGCTGGCGCGCGAGGAGATGCGCGGCGGGCCGTTCATGATCCTCAACGGCGACACCCTGTTCGAGCCGGGCATCGCCGAGCGTCTGATCAGCGCGCCGGACGCGCCGATCACCGTGACCGTCGACCGCAAGGATGACGGGGTCTACGACAGCGACGACATGAAGGTGCTGACCGACGGCGACGCCCTGCGCGCCATCGGCAAGACGATCACCGAGTACGACGCCGAGTCGATCGGCTTCCTGCGCTTCAACGCCGAAGGCTCCAAGCTGTTCGTCGAGACCCTGGAAGGGCTGATGCGCACGCCGGAAGGCCTGAAGCGCTGGTACCTCAGCGTCATCAACGAAATCGCTCAAGCCCACGATGTGGTGCGCGTGCGCTCGATCCAGGGCCTGGAATGGTCCGAGATGGATTTCCCGGAAGACCTGATCCACAACCGCGCCCTGACGGCGCAGTGGGCGGCCAAGGAAACGGTCTCGGCCTGACCTAGGCGGTGGGCGAGGTTTCGCCCACCAACTCCCGAACCAGATCCAGGTCCGACGGCTTGTCGACATCGACAGCCGCCAGGCCATCGTGCGCCCGCACGGCGGCGGCCTTGACGCCCGCCAGCTTGCCCAGCTTCAGCACGGCCTGGTCCAGGGTCAGCCAGTTCAGCAGGTAGCGGATCAGGAAGGACGGCCCCAGCATGGCGGCGATCTTCCAGGGCTGCTTGCGCAGCGCCTCGACCTTGCGCCAGGTCTCGACCACGCGCAGCGCGGTCTCGTTGCGCAGCAGGAAGAGGTTGCAGCCCGAATAGCGGCCGTCCTGGAAGCGCAGATAGGTGCGCTTGGTCTGGGGGGCGGCGGCTTGGACCCGCTCTTCCGGCGCCAGCAGCACGGCGACGTCGGCCCAGTCAGGCGTGTCGACCAGGAACTGGGTGATCCACTCGGGCTTGAGCAAAGCGTGGTCGACGGTGGTCACCACCAGCGGGAAGCCCAGCTGATGGGCGGCGTTCTCGACGCTCTGGCTGGGGCCCGAGGCGGTGGGCAGGATGACCACGCCGGCGTCGGCCAGGCGGGCCTTGATCGCCTCGTCATTGGCCGCGACGCCGATCGTCTCCGGACCCGCCGCGCGGACGGCGTCCAGCACCCGGTCCAGCAAGGTCCGGCCTTCCAGCGTGATCAGCGCCTTGTGGCTGACCCCGGCATAGGCGGCGGCCGGATCGACCTCGCCGCCGCGCGAGCCGGCCAGGATCAGGGCTTTGAAGCTGTTCAAAGCGCCTTCTCGTAGAGGCGATAGGTCTTGTAGTGCGTGCCGCCGACATTCTCGGCGATGTGGGTCATAGCCTTGTTGGCCTCCAGCACCCACGAGATCTCGTAGCGATTGTAGCCCAGGCTCATCGCCATATCGCGACTGGCCTTCATCATCCAGAACGGCAGCATGCGGCCACGCTGGGTGGAGGCGAACTTCTTCTTCACGCCCATCAGCGGGATGCGGGCCGACTTCACGCCCTTGACCTTCAGACGCCACAGCAGCTTGGCCCAACCGAACGGCAGCAGCTTGCCCTTCAGATCGGCGATGGCCTCGTTGACGTTAGGCAGGAAGACCACCACGCCGGCCGCCTCGCCGTCGATCTCGGCGAACCAGATCAGGCGCTTGTCGATCACCTGCTTGAGAGCCTTGCCCAGTTGGGCGGTCTCGGCCTCGGTGGTGGGGGTGAAGCCCCAATTCTCCCGCCAGGCGTCGTTGAGGATGTCCGTCAGCGTCTGGACCTCCTCGTCGTAGCGCTTCATGTCCAGCTGGCGCAGGACCACGCCCGCCGGCAGACCACGCTTGACCCGGCGCTGGGCGATCTCGGGGATGTCGCCGGTCTCGTCGGCGCGATAGGCGAAGAGGTCCTGGGTCTTGGCGTAGCCCTGCTCCTCGACGCGCTTGCCGGCATAGGCCGGGTCGTGGCCCATCAGGATCATCGGCGGGGTGTCGAAGCCCCAGACCAGCAGGCCGACCTCTTCGTTGACTGACAGGTTGAAAGGACCGACCACGTGGGTGCGGCCGCGGGCGCGCAGCCAGTCCTCAGCGGCGCGGAACAGCACCTGGAAGATCGCCGCGTCGTCCTCGGCGGCGATCATGCCGAAGTGGCCGTCCAGGCGACCCGGCGTGGGCTGCGGCGTCAGCTGGTCGATCTGGGCGCTGATCCGGCCCACGTCACGGCCGCCGCGCGTGGCCAGGAACAGCTGGACCTCGGCGTGGGCGAAGAACGGGTTGGTCTTGGGCGTCAGGGCCTCGGTGCGCTCCATGAACAGCGGCGTGATCCAGTTGGGATCCTTGGCGTTCAGGCGGGCGGGCAGGGCGATAAAGCGCTTCAGCTCGTCCGGCGTCTGGACGGGAATGACCTGCAGGTCGGCGTTCGCGGAGTCGAAAGGCATCACCCCTCCAGGGCAAGGAATGTGCGAATGGCGAGAGCGCCGAAGATCGCGGGGGCGGCCCAGACGGCCAGGATCGGGGACAGGGAGCCGGACTCGCCCAGGGCGGTCAGCATGCCGTTGGCCACCAGGAAGATCAGGCCGGCGGCCAGACCGCCGGTCAGCAGCATCGCGCCTTGGCCGCTACGGAAGTTGGCCAGGGCGACGGGCGCGCTCAGCAGCAGCATGACCAGCGACACGAACGGCCCGGCGAAGGCCGCCTGCAGGTGGGTGGCGTAGAAGCTCTCCGGCCGGTCCGAAGCGCCGTTCTGCAGGGCGCGCTGGGCCGAGGCGGCGGTGGGCACGGCGTCGTCGCCGAACAGGCTCTGAACATCCCGGGGCCGCAGGCCGCTAGGCCAGCTGGTCGAGGCGGCCGTCGAGGTCTGGGCCAGGTCGCCGGTGAAGCGGGTGGTCTTGGGCTGGTCCAGGGTCCAGGCGCCGTTGGCATAGAGCGCCTTCGGAGACTCGACCTTCTCCATCAGGATGCCCTTGGGGTCGCGACGGAAGATGGTGACGTTGTCGATCTCGCGGCCGCTGGCCGAGGCGCTGGCCCCGATGACCAGGTCGGCGCCGGCGCGGAAGGTGCGCGGGGCGGGGACCTTGCGCTCGGCGACCGGGGTCGTGTTCTTCCACCAGTCGGCCAGGGTCGGATCGGCGCGGGGGGCCAGGTACTGGCCGCACAGGGCGTCCAGCAGCATCACCACGATAGCGGCGGGCACGGCCATGCCGACGATGCGATAGCCCGAGATGCCGGTGGCGCGCATGGCGACGACGGCGCTCTCGCGGGCCAGTCCCGAGAAGGCGAACAGGCCGCCGGCCAGCACCGCGATCGGGGCGACCTGCTCGAACAGGCGCGGCAGGCGCATGAAGGCGTAGTAGGCCACGCCGGCCATGCCTAAGCCTCGGTCGAGGATGTCGGGCGTCACGTCCAGCAGGTCCAGCACCTGCAGGATGGCCATCAGGATCAGCGCCGCACCGAGGATATGGGTGGCGATGGTCCGCAGGACGTAGAGCTGCAATCTCATGCGGCTTGTCGCTTCTTTGGCAGGGGCAGGGCGCGAACAATGTTCGCCACGATCTTGTTGACCCGGCGGACCGTGCGCGAGACCGGGGTGTCGCCCGGTCGCGTGCGGCTGCCGACGAACAGCCAGACCGCCAAGGCCGCGAATACAGTGAAGGGGACCCAGATGGCCGGGAACGGCGCGAGCTTGCCCGCCTTGGCCAAGCCCTGGCCCATCAGCAGCGAGTGCTGGAACGCCAGAAGCAGGAGGCCAGCCATCACCAGGCCCGGCGCGCGGTTGCCGCGCTTGGAGGCCAGGCCCAGCGGGAAGGCCAGCAGCGGCAGGAACGGCAGGAAGATGGCCCGCGCCCAGCGGCCGTAGAACTCGCTGAGCAGGTTCGCCTTGGGAACCACCGGGTTCGGCGAATGGGCTTGGCGGTACAGCTCGCCCAGGGTCAGCTCACGCTCGTCGCTGCCGCGATCGCGCAGCAGCACCGCGGCGGCGGCCAGCGGCGTTTGGGTGGTCAGGCTGTTGAAGGCCAGGTTGCGGTATTGGCCGTTGGCGTCGCGGGCGATGCGGCGGCCGTCCTTCAGGTCCATGGTGATGGTCTTGCCGCCGGTATCCAGCTTCAGGTCGGCCGAGGCGGCGGTGATGATCTCTTCCTGGCCGCGCGTGTCCAGGCGACGGATGAACACGCGCGTCAGGCGCTGGCCGGCCAGGTCGGCGCTATCGGCGGTGAGCAGCGAGCCCTTGTCGTCGATGAAAGCGCCGCCTGCCAATCGCCCGTTCCAGCCGGCGTTGATCGCCGCGTGCATGACGGCGCGATAGGCGTAGCGGCTGTAGGGCTGCATGTAACCGAACACACCGACGCTGAAGACGCTGAGGAACACGGCGACGGCCAGGAACGGCGCGGCGATGCGCTCCAGCGACTGGCCGCTGGCCAGCAGGGCGTCGATCTCGGAGCCGTCCGACAGCTTGGTGATGACGATGAACAGCGCCACGAAGAACGCCACCGGCAGGGCCAGGCCCAGATAGTGCGGCACCAGGTTGGCGGCCAGCTGGGTGACGTAGCCGAAACGGGCGCTGCTCTGGGACAGCACGTCCAGCAGGCGCAGGACGCGCTCCAGCAGCAGGGCCACGACGGTGACGCCCAGGCAGCCGACCAGCGGCCAGACCAGCATGCGCAGCAGGTAGCGGTCGAGCAGCCGGATCGGTCCGGCGGTCAGGTCCTTGGCGCTCACGCTTGGACCCAGGCTTGCGCGAAGTCTTGGGCGAGGCGTTGCACGGCCTCGTCCGACAGGGCCACGGCCGCGCCCAGGGCGGGGGCGGCGGGCCAACCGGCGTCAGGGAAAGACTGCCCGTCATGCTCGCGAACGCCGTCGTAGCGCGGAAGCACGTGGAAATGGACGTCTTTGTCGACCATCATCAGCATGAGGTAATTGATCTTCTGGTAGGCGATCTTGGCTTTCAGAAGGCGCTCGATCCCGGCCACGGCGACCTGCAGGTCGGCGAAGGCGGCGGGACTCACGTCTGAGAAGGCCTGGACAGCTTCCTTGCACACAAGGACCAAAGACCCAAATGTCGGTTGCTTGGGACGAACCAGAATCAGCCAGTGATCGGTCTCCGCGACCTTCGAAGCGGGATAGCCGAACGCCAGGGCGGTGGGATTGGTCATGAGAAAGCCGGAACTTCAGGCGATATCACCTGCGCGTAACAATAAGGACGCGGCCTTTTAGATGAAAGTACGTTCCGTTCTCGTCGGCGTAATGTTCGCGATGATTGCGACGACGGGGACCCCGCGCGCCCAGGGCGTGGCCCGCGCGCTGGTCGACAAGGAGTGCATGGGCCGCAAGACCGCCACCCGTCTGACCGTGCAGGTGGGGGCGCTGCGCTCGAACGCCGGCGACGTGGTGATCGTGGTCTATCCGGGCGATCCCAGCCGCTTCATGACCGCGCGCGGCAAGGTGGGACGCGCCAAGATCAAGACGTCGGCCCCGATGAGCCAGGCCTGCTTTTTCCTGCCGTCGCCCGAGGACGCCTATGCGGTCGAGGTCTATCACGACGCCGACGGCAACGGCGATCTGAGCCGCAGCCCGGGTGGTATGCCCACGGAGGGCTACGGTTTCTCGAACGACGCCCCGACCAAGTTCGCCTCGCCATCGTTCGACGCGGTGCGTTTCGGGGTCAAGCCGGTGGGCGAGACCACCATCCGCGTGAAGGTGCGCTACCCGTCTAGCCGCTGATGTCGGCCAGGCTGTAGCGGCCCAGCTCCGAGAGGCTCTCGCGCCCGGGTTCGACGCCACGCGCCACGACGCGAACGTGACGGTCCTCAATCTCGATCATGTGCCAGCGGGCGGGCGAGTGGCCGCGCGGCTGGGCCGAGGCCGACGGCACGCCCAGCACCGGAATGACCGCGCCGTTCGGGCCGGGGACCGAACCGATCAGGGCTTCGTGGGCGTGGCCGTGCAGGACCAGGTCGGCGCCGTGCCTGGCCAGGATCGCGCGAAGCTCCGCCTGGTCCTCGAGCTCCTTGCGCTTGGCCACCGCGCCCGTCTGCGGCGGATGGTGCAGCGTCACCAGGCGGAACAGATTCTTGTAGGCCGCGTCGCCCAGCAGGGCGTCCAGGCGCTGCAGCTGATCCTCGCCCAGGCGGCCCGTGGCCAGGTGCGGGGCGGTGCGGACGGCCGAGCACAGGTTGAAGATCGCTGCCGGGCCGCGCACCCGCACCTGCGGGAAGACGGTCTCGCCCGCGTCGCCCAGCCAGGGCGTCCAGGTGGCGAAGCGTTCGACCTCGGCCGAGCCGGCCAGGGCGTCGTGATTGCCAGGACTGACGGTGAAGTCAGCCGGATTGCCCAATGTTTCCAGCCACGTGCGCGCGGCCGCGATCTCCGTACGCGAAGCAAAGTTGGTGAGATCGCCGCTGATCACCACATGATCGGGGCCAGCGGCCTTGAGGTCGGCGACCAGCGCCGCCAGCACTTCGGGCCTATGGACCTTGCGTTTCCGACGCCACGCGATGCGGCTCAGGAGGCGCTTGGTGAAGACGTCCTTCCACCGAAACGCGCCCGGCGGCGGCGGCAGGTGGGGGTCGGAGAGGTGGGCGATGCGATATATGGACAAGACGGTTCGGGTCGTTCTGGTCGAAGCGGGCGAAGCTGCGTATCAATCGGGTCGAGATTCAAGGGGTATATCTGTCTTTGAGCAGCGAAATTCATAACGGGCCGCGCGCTCTGACCGTCGGCGAAGCCGGCGGCCGCATCTGGGGCATGAGCTCGCCCGAGCGCCTGTCGCGCATCTATCGTCGTATCGGCCTGGTCGAGACGCCGGCCGTGGACCTGTCGAACGCCGTCGTGGCGGTCGACGCCGGCTGGGTGTTTGACGAGTCGCTGATCAAGGCCCTGGCCGGCCGCGAAGGCGCGGTGCTGGTGGACGACGCCGGCCGCGCCGTGGCGGTGCACGCGCCCGCCGACCTGGCCTATGCCGCCACCGAAGCGCTGAACGCCGGCCAGGATCCGTCGGGCCTGGACCCGCGCCTGGTGCGCCTGACCGCTCTGGAGCTGGGCTCGGCCTATAACAGCGCCCTGCGCAAGCGCGAGCCGCCGGTGCTGGAGCGCCTGACGCCGGAGACCGTCCGCGCTGTCGAGAAGCGCCTGTTCCAGGGCTCGTACAAGGGCGTCACCGACCTCGTCACCAAGTATGTCTGGCCGACCCCGGCCCGGGTCGTCACCCGCTGGGCGGCGATCGCCAAGATGACGCCGAACCAGGTGACCTTCATCGGCTTCCTGCTGACCCTGGCCGCCACCTGGCTGTTCTGGCATGGCCAGTTCGGTTGGGGCCTGGTCTGCGCCTGGATCATGACCTTCCTCGACACCGTCGACGGCAAGCTGGCCCGCGTGACCCTGACCTCGTCCAAGTGGGGCAATGTCTTCGATCACGGCATCGACCTGCTGCACCCGCCGTTCTGGTGGTGGGCGTGGTTCGTCGGCGTCGGCGTGGTCGGCCAGAAGATCCCGTATCCGGAGCTGAGCCTCTTCATCGTCATCGCCGGCTATGTCGCCCAGCGGGTGGAGGAGGGGATCTTCCTGTCCCTCTTCAAGCTGGAGATGCACGCCTGGCGGCCGTTCGACAGCTTCTTCCGCCTGATCACGGCGCGCCGGAACCCGAACCTGATCCTGATGACCGCCTGCGTGCTCGTGGGCCGTCCGGACGTCGGTTTCACCCTGGTGGCTATCTGGACCGCCGTGTGCTTCCTGGTGCACGCCGTCCAGATTCTGCAGGGGCTGGCCGCACCGAAGGGCTCGATCCAATCTTGGCTGTCGAAATGACGCGTATCGGGGTCGTCCGCAATCCGAAGAGCCACGGCAACCGGCTGCATCCGCCAGGGCCCACGCCCGAGGGCGTGATCCTGGTCGAGCCGTTCGGCCGCGACGCCCTGCGGACCGAGCTGGAGACCTTCGCCCGCGACGGCCTGGACCTGCTGGTCATCGACGGCGGCGACGGCACGGTGCGCGACGTCATCAGCCTGTTGCCCCACACCTTCGGCGAGAACCTGCCGATGCTGGCGGTGCTGCCCTCGGGCAAGACCAACGTGCTGGCCATCGACCTGGGCGCCCCCGACGACTGGCGACTGGAAGAGGTGCTGATCGCCGCCCGCCGCGCCGAGCCAACGGTCAAGTCGCGGCCGCCGCTGCGCGTCACCTGGGCCGACGGTCATCGTCCCTGCCTGCAGGGCTTCTTCTTCGGCATCGGCGCGCCGGTGAAGGCCACGACCCTGGCCCAGCGGGTCCACAAGGTCGGCTTCTTCCATAACCTGGCCGTGGCCGTGACCATCGTCACCGCCGCGCTGCGGGCCGTGTTCGGCGGTTCGCGCGACGAGTGGCGCGAAGGCGTGCCGGCCAAGATCGCCCTGGACGGCGAAGCCCAGCCCGAGGGCGAGCGCTTCGCGGTGCTGGCCACGGCGCTGAAGCGCCTGCCGTTCGGCGTCATGCCCTTCGGCGCGCCGCGCGAGGGACTGAAGTTGCTGGACGTCGACGCGCCCCCGCACCGGCTGCTGAAGGCCTTCCCGATGGTGCTGAGCGGCAAGGTCGTGCCGGCCCTGGAAGGCATGGGCTATCGCCGTCGCGACCCGCGCGAGATCAGCCTGGCCGGCGGCGCGCCGTTCGTGCTGGACGGCGAGGTGTTCGAGGGCGGCGAGCTGACGATCGGCCTCGGTCCATCGCTGAGGTTCCTGGTCGGATGAGCCGCCTTCGCGACCTGGTCGCGGCCGAGCTGTCCGTTTCGACCCCCGCGCCGATCACCGCCTTCGCCGAGCATCTGGCGGAGATCTTTCCCGATGCGCGGGCGGTGCTGTTCTATGGCTCGATCCTGCGGACCGGCGACCTGTCGGGCGTGCTCGACTACTACGTGCTGACCGAGAAGCCGCCCAAGGGCTGGCGCGGGTTCTTCACGCGCATCCTGTGGCCGGACGTCAGCTATCACGAGCTGGAAGTGGGCGGCGAAGTGCTGCGGGCCAAGGTCGCCTCAATGACCCTCAGCCAGTTTCGCAAGACCGCGGGCGGCGGCGACTACGACACCACCATCTGGGCCCGCTTCGTCCAGCCCTGCGCCCTGATCTGGGCGGCAGACGGCGCGCGCGAGACGGTGATCGACGCCGTGACCGACGCCTGTCGCACGGCCGCCCGCTACGCCCAGGCCCTGGGCCCTGTCGGCGGTGCGCCACAGGCCCTGTGGACCGCACTGTTCCAGGAGACCTACAAGGCCGAGCTGCGGGTCGAGAAGGCCGGCCGGGAGGTCTCGATCCTGACGTTCGATCCGGGCCGCTACGACCGCGTCATGGAGGCCGTGCAGGCCGACCAAGGTGGGCCGCTAGGCGAGGGCGAGCGGACCCGTGTCCGCCAAGCCTGGACCCCACGCAAGCTGCTGGGCAAGCCGCTGAACGCCGCCCGGCTGATGAAGGCGTCCTTCACCTTCCAGGGCGCGGCGCGCTACGCCGCCTGGAAGATCGAGCGCCACACCGGCGTGGCCGTCGAGGTCACGCCTTGGCGCGAACGGCATCCGATCCTGGCGGCGCCCGGCGTGCTGCTGAAGGTCTGGAAGAGCCGGCGCAAGGCGGCCTGACAAACAAAAACGCCCGGGGCAGGAGCCCCGGGCGTCTTCGTTTCAACTATGGGAACGCTGTCAGGCGCGGGCGCGCTTCAGCGGTTCGATGACGCCCAAGGCCGCACCGATTTCGGCGAAGGTCTTGAGGACGGCGTCGATCTGCTCGTCGGTGTGGGCGGCGCTGACGCTGGCGCGCAGCAGCGGACGGCTGTCGGGCGTGGCGGGCGGCAGGGCCAGGTTCAGGTAGACGCCGGCCTGCAGCAGGCCGTTCCACATGGCGATGGCGCGCTCCTGGTCCGGCATGGTCGTGGCGACCACCGGGCTGGCCGTCGGGCCGGTGTGGAAGCCCATGGCGGTCAGGCCGTCATACAGGCGCTTGGCGTTGCGGTTCAGGCGGTCGCGCAGCTCGGGCTGCTCGATCATGCGACGCAGGGCGGTAATGGTCGAAGCGACCACGGCCGGCGGCAGCGAGGCGGTGAACATGTACGGGCGGCAGACGACGCGCATGACGTCGAAGTCGTCGACGTTCGAGACGCAGAAGCCGCCGATGGCGCCCAGGCTCTTGGAGAAGGTGCCGACGATGAAGTCGACGTCGTCTTCGACGCCGGCGGCTTCGGCCAGGCCGCGCCCCGTCGCGCCCAGCACGCCCATCGAGTGGGCTTCGTCGACCAGCAGGTAGCCGCCCAGCTCACGCTTCACGGCGGCGATTTCCTTCAGCGGCGCGACGTCGCCGATCATCGAATAGACGCCTTCGACCACGATCAGGCGCTCGCCGGGCGCGTCGCCCAGGCGACGCAGCCGCTTGGCCAGGTCTTCGGGGTCGTTGTGGCGGAAGCGGATGACCTCGGCCTGGCCCAGACGCGAGGCGTCATAGATCGAGGCGTGGCTGTCGGCGTCCAGGATCAGGTGGTCGCCGCGACCCACCAGGGTCGACAGCACGCCCAGATTGGCCTGGTAGCCGGTCGTGAAGACCATGGCGTGCTTGCGGCCGTAGAACTTGGCCAGCTCGGTCTCGAGCTCGACGTGCGCCTCGAACGAACCGTTGGCGATGCGGGAACCGGTAGTGCCGGTGCCGCGTTCCTGGACCGCTTTGACCGAGGCGTCGATCGCCTGCTGGTCGAAGGTCAGGCCCAGATAGTTGTTGGTGCCCAGCAGGATGGTCGGGCGACCGTCGACGACGCCTTCGGTCGGCGAGATCACCTTGTCGAAGCGGACCTTGAAGGGGTCGGCGCCCGCGTCCTGAATGGCCTTGTACGCGTCGCGATAGGCCAGGTGCTTATCAAACAGCCCCATTCGTTAAGCCCTAGTCCGGAGATCGTTGATCAATTTCGAAAGATCGCCGGCGGTCTCGACAGAGGCCAGGCGATCCAGGGGAACGGAGATGTCGAAGGTGTCTTCGAGCTCCATGATGATGTTCATGAGGGCCAGGGAGTCGACAGCGAGGTCACGGCCAATATGCGACTCTGCGCGCACTTCGACGGGCCGTCCTAGAACCTTGCTCGCAGCCACACCGATCTCGCGCAAGCTGAGATCCGTCACCGTTTCCATTCTAAATCAAACCTCCGGGAGCCCCACCCGTGACACTACTGTAACGGCGAGTCTGTCAGATTTCCGCCCTAATCGAATTAGGCGACGATATTTTCAGGCAACCAGCCCTCTGTACGGTACCAATCGACGGTATGAGCAAACCCATCGATCAGGCCGAACACGCTGGGTACTCCCTCAGCCATCGGAGCGCTAGATAGGGACCAATCGGCGTGAAGCAACTCCCGAACCTTGCCAGAACCGAAAACTGTCGGGGTTCCGGTGGCGAAAGACCAAGCGTCCGCTAGGGTTCCGGCGAATGCCAGCACCCCGTCGGGAAGCCTTGCCAGGCGCGGGTTTGCGCCCATTGTCGCACCCGCCGCGCTCATGATTTCCGCCCAAGTGTAACCGTCGCGCCGCACATCCGACAGCTCGACCAAGCCTGAAATCGGCTTTTTGCAGTAGCTTGCAAGCTTGGCCGCCGCGTCCTGGACGTGGATCATGGCGATCCGCGTGTCGGGCGAAAGCACCGGCAGGACCGGACTTTTCGCCGCCAGCTGGAACAGGGGCAGGGTCTCGGTGTCGCCGGGACCGTAGATCGCCGGCGGGCGCACGACCAGGGCGTCGGGCAGGACCTCGCGGACCGCGTCCTCGCCGGCGCGCTTGCTGGCGGCGTAGTTCGAGAGCTGGGGCTCGCGGGCGGCCAGGCTGGAAACCAGGATGAACCGCGCGCCCGCGGCCTTGGCGGCTAGGGCGGCGGCGCGAGCGCCGTCGCGGTTGACGGCGTTGAAGCCTTCCAGCGAGGCGGCCTTGATCAGCCCGGCCACGTGGATGACGACCTCGGCGCCATGAGCCAGGCGATCCAGCGCGCCGGGGGTCTTCAGGTCGCCGACGACGACCTCGACCTGGATGTCGCGCCAGAACGGGTGCACCGGATCACGGCGCACCAGGACGCGCGGCGTCCAGCCGTCCCGGGCCAGGGCGCGGACCAGGTGGCGGCCCAGGAAGCCCGTGGCGCCGGTGACGGCGACGATCCGGTTAGTCACCGTAGTTTCCGGCCAGGTAAGCGACCTTGGCCTTCGAACGGCTCAGCTTGCCCGACGAGGTCTGGGGCAGGGCGTGGGCGCCGACCAGCTTGACCTTGGCGTCGACGCCATGGCGGGTGCGCAGGAGGGTGGTGACCTGCTCGACCAGGGCCGCACGGGTGTCGGCGTCGCCGCCGCGGGCCTGGACCAGCACCACGATCTGGTCTTCCGGCTCGGCGGGGATGGCGAAGGCGCAGACGTCGCCGCTACGCAGGCCGTCGATCTCGTGATCGGCGGTCCACTCCAGATCCTGCGGCCAGATGTTGCGGCCGTTCAGGATGATCAGGTCCTTGGCGCGGCCGGTGATGACGATCTCGTCCTCGATCTTGAAGCCGAGGTCGCCGGTGTCCAGCCAGCCGTCGGCCGACAACACGCGGGCGGTCTCGTCCGGATTGGCGAAGTAGGCGCTCATGATCGAGGGCCCCTTGGCGAAGATGCGGCCGACGCCGCGCTCGGGCAGGACGGCGCCGTCGTCGTCGCGCACTTCCAGGAAGTGGTCGGGCAGGGCGGGGCCGCAGCGGGCGAAGTCGCGGGCGCGGTCCGAGCCTTCCGGCGCGTCGGCGGCCACCTTGTCACGCTCCAGGCGCTCGACATCCAGGGTCTCGGCGCGCAGGCCCTTGCCCAGCGGGGCCATCGACAGGGCCAGGGTCGCCTCGGCCATGCCGTAGCTGGCCACGAAGGCCTTGGGCGAGAAGCCGGCCGGCTCGAAGGCTTCGACGAAGGCCTTCAGCGGCGGCATGCGGATCATGTCGCCGCCCAGGCCGGCGTTGCGCCAGCGCGACAGGTCATAGGCGTCCAGCGGCTGGCCCTGCACGCGGCGGGCGCACAGCTCGTAGCCGAAGGTGGGGCTGTAGGCGATCGTCGCGCCGTTGCGGCCGATCAGGTCGATCCACAGCAGGGGGCGGCGGACGAACGCGCCGGTGGGCAGCAGGTCGACCGTCATCTGGCAGCTCAGCGGAGCCAGCAGGAAGCCGATCAGGCCCATGTCGTGATAGAGCGGCAGCCACGAGATGGCGCGGTCGCTGGGCACCACCTGCAGGCCGTCGCGGGTGATGGCCACGCAGTTGGCCATCAGGGCCTTGTGCAGGACCAGGACGCCGGTCGGGGTGCGGGTGCTGCCCGACGAGAACTGCAGGTAGCAGGGGTCTTCCGGCTTGATCGTCGGCAGTTCGGCGCCGCCGTCTTCCGGCAGGTCGGCCAGGACGCCGGCGAAGTCCAGGCCCGCGGCCTCGCCGATCTCGGCCACCCAGTCCTTCAGGCCGACCGGGCCGATCAGGATCTTGGCCTTGGCCGAGATCGTCAGGTTCTTGATCTGCTCGATATAGGCCGCGCGGCCGCCCAGCGGGGTCGGCAGGGCCATCGGCGCAGGCAGCAGGCCGGCATATTGGCAGGCGAAGAAGGCGCGCACGAAGTCGGCGTCGGTCTCGGCCAGCAGGGCCACGCTGTCGCCGACCTTGGCCCCCGTGGCCAGCAGGCGACGGGCCAGCACCAGCGCGTCCTCGCGCAGCTTGGCGTAGGGGATGGCTTCGACCAGCTCGCCGCGCAGCGAGTACAGGTTGACGCCCGTCTCACCCGTGGCGGCGAAATCCAGCGCCTGGGTCAGGGTCGGGAAGTCGGCGAACCGGACAGTACGCTCAGACGCCGTGGGGGTGATCATAAGATAGTCTTTCATCGTCTTTGTCGGTGCGCGCGGAGCCTTCCTCCGTCGCGAGTCGGGCGAGCCTGTGACGCGCCATGAAATACATGCCCACGGCCATAGCCAAAGCGGACGCAACCAGCGCGGCGCCCGCGCCAGTCAGGCCAAAGGCGTTGATAAGGGGCGCGAGGGCCGCGAGATAGGCGATAACGACCACCAGGCGCACGGCCAAGGCCGCGCCGGCGGCGCGCATCGAGACCAGCATGGGCTCCAGCGGCAGGGACAGGATGGCGATGGCCGCGGCGGCCACCTGCCAGTTCATCACGCCGGCGGCGCCGCCGAACGCCTTGCCCATGACGATCTCGAGGATCCATTTGCCGGCGACCAGGCTGACCAGCAAGAGCACGCCGGCCGCGCCGCCGCCGATCAGGCCGATCTGCATGGCCAGCTTGGTCATGGCCTGCTGCCCGCCCGTCGTGCGCATCTTGGCCAGTTCGGGGTACATGGCGGGCACCATCAGGCGAGCCGGCTTGGCCATGCCGTCGGCGACCTGCTTGCCAATGCGCCAGTAGGCGGCCTGCACCGGACCCAGCATGGCGCCGACCACCAGGGTCAGCACGTGGGTGAAGCCGACATCGACCGTGCTGGAGAAGTTGGTGGCCATGGCGAAGCGCCAGACGCCCGGCATGCCCTGGCTGGTCGGGCCGGCCAGGGTGAAGCCCGTGAGCAGGCCGCGCTTGCTCAAGTCCCAGATCGCGATGCCGGCGATGTAGAAGAACGAGACGAAGGTGCCGGCCGCCCAGGCCAGTAGGAACCACTGGATCGGCGCGTCGGTCACGGCGCAGATCGCGCAGCCGATCATCCGCACCAGCGAGCTGACCGCCTGCTGGGCCGCTAGGAAGCGGAAGCGGTCGAACAGGCGCAGCAGCCCGACACCGGTGGCCGAAGTCATCACCCCGATTGAGAGAGCGTAGAGCGCGCCGAAGCCGATCACGTCGGCCGGCCATTGCAGCTGGTGCCAGAACAGGAAGGCGCCGGCCACGCCCAGGGCGGTGCCCAGGATCCCGCTGATCAGGTCCAGCAGCAGCGACAGCCGCAGAACCTGGTGGAACTTGGGCTTGTCGCCCTCCATGGCCGGGGCCGTGCCATAGGTGATCAGAAGCTGCCAGGACTGGAAGTGCGCCACCTCGCCCAGGAACTGGGCGAAGGCGTTGATCAGCACCACCACGCCCATGGCTTCCTTGCCTAGGCTGCGGGCGGTCAGGGCGATATAGGCTAGGCCGACGACGGCGTTGACCACGCGGCCGCTCAGCAGCTGGCCGGCATTGCCCAGCACCTTCTTGAGCGGGGAAACCACAGGCGCGGCGTCGGTCATGCCGCGCGTTCCAGCTTGTCGACGATGGCGCGGGCCGCGCGCACCGAGGCGGGCGTGTTGCTGACGTCGAAGGTCTCGTCGATGCCCCAGACCTGGGTCTCGCGATAGTCCTCGTGGGTGGCGAAGGCCTGGTCCAGTCCCTGGCCCAGATGGTCGATAGTCTCCAGCACCGGCCCGTACAGCCAGTGGTGGAAGCTGGGATCGCCGCACCAGGACGCGCCGCTGCTGTTGAGGAACAGGCAGGGCTTGGGCGTGCGCAGGAACTCATAGACCTGGCTGGAGACGTCGCCGAGGTAGAGGTCGGCGGCCTTGGTGTAGGTCATGTCCGCAGCAGCGGGCCCGCCCAGGTCGATATGGATGCGCGGGTTTTCGGCGAAGGCCTTGAACGCGCCGCGTTCATCCATCGTCGCGGTTTCGAACAGCCGGATGTGTGGGGCGAAGATCAGGTTGTAGCGGTCGTTGGCCGCGAAATATTCCAGCACCTGCTGCCCCCACTTGGGCCAGGAGCCGAGCTCGCCGTGGAAGTGTGGGTTGTACAGCACCACCGGGCCGGGCTTGTCGAAGCGCGGGATGTCGCGCTGGGGCAACTCGTCGACCAGGTCGAACTTGGGGTAGCCGACCATGGCGCAGGTGTCTTCGGTGACCCAGCCCTCGTGCAGCATACGGTCGTACTGCTTGCGACCGGCGGCCATGACCAGGTCGAAGACCTTCAAGCGCGGCTCGAACGGCCCCTCGCGGTCGCCGGCCCCGTGCTGGGTGTAGACCAGCAGCGGATGGCGCACGCCGATGCGGCGGAGCAGGGCGGTGGTGCGCTCGGGCGTGATCACCGCGTCATAGCGGGCCAGGCGCAGGGCGTTGGCGATCAGCATCGGCGCCTTGGGCGGCGCGCCGCTGCTTAAGCGGCGCAGCCAGGCCGGCGGTAGCAAAACGAGCTCGATCGGCGCGCCGCCCAGCTCGGCCAGCAGGCTGGCGACATAGTCGATCAGTTCGGGCGTGGTCGCGGCGATCTCGACCTTGATCGTCGGCCAGCGTCTGGCCATGGCGACGGCCACCGACAGGCTGTGCCAGACCTGATGGTGTTGCGCGATGTAGAGGAAGCAGACGCGTTTGGCGGCGGCCACGTCAGCGCCCGGGCTCCAGCCGCGTGCGGACCCGGCCTTTCAGCACGACGCGATCGCCCTTGTCGGTGACGTTGTAGCTGTTGGCCTGGGTGCTGCCCTTGGGGCCTTCGCCCGCGATGCCCGAATTGCCGCTGACCTCGCCGGTGCGCATGTCGATCAGCGCCTGCGGGGCGTCGAAGGTATAACCCTCGGCGCTGGTGATCTTGACGTCTTCCGACAGCAGCAGGGTGTGCTCGGCCTCGCGATAGAGGCCGGTCTTGGCGATCGCCTGGCTGGGATCGGCGGCGCCATAGCCGCGCACCAGCAGCGGGGCGGTCAGGCGCACCAGGTTCTGGTCCTTGGCGTCGCGCTCGGCGTGCTGGGCGGTGATCAGGAAGGCCCGGCCATCCTTCAGCACGCCCGTGAAGCGCGGCTTGTCCAGCACCAGGGGCGTGTTGGCCGCCTGGGTCTGGAGCTTGTTCGAGGCGAAGCTGCGCAGCGCCGCCTGGCCGACCACGGCCACGCCGACGCCGATGGCGAAGACGGCCAGGGCGAAGCGCAGGCGACGGACCGGCGCCCGGCGGCGATTGCGGGCCCGTTCTGCGGCGCTTTCAACGGGGGGGACGGCGGAGACGCCATCGGTCTGGGTGAGCATTTGAGGAATGGATAGTCCTACGCCGCCGTTCGCCCAAGACCTTTGTTTTCCGGTGCGCGGTCCTGGCGCATGTAATTTGCCATGCAGATGGCGGTCGTTGACGTCCGGTCAAGTGCGGTTGTTTGCGTCACCGAAGCGCGTGATGATCCCCGCCATGTTCGATCGACCCGCGCAACACAAGGATTTCGGCGTCTTCCTGCCGGTGGCCAATGGCGGGTGGATCGTCTCCAAGACCACGCCCACGCTGGACGGGCTGTATGCCCAGAACCGCGCCGCCGCGATCAAGGCCGACGAGGTCGGCATGGATTTCGTGATGTCGATGGGCAAGTTTCGCGGCTTCGGCGGCGAGACCGACCACTGGGGGACCTCGCTTGAGTCGGTGACCCTGATGGCCGCCATCGCCGAGGCGACCAAGCGCGTGCGCATCTGGGCCACGGTGCATCCGCTGCTGCAGAACCCGGCGGTGGCCGCCAAGATGATCGCCACCCTGGACCATATCAGCGGCGGCCGAGCCGGCCTGAACATCGTGGCCGGGGCCTACAAGGCCGAGTTCGACCAGATGAGCGCCTGGGACGATTCGTTGTCCCACGACGATCGTTACGGCCTGGCCGAGGAATGGACGACCATCGTCAAGCGCCTGTGGACCGAGGACAGCGTCGACTTCGCCGGCAAGTACTTCACGATGAAGGACTGCCAGTCCAAGCCCAAGCCGTTGTCGGCGCCGCGTCCCGAGCTGATCTGCGCAGGCATGTCCGACCGGGGTTTCCAGTTCTCGGTGCGCGAGGCCGACGCCTGCTTCATCGGTGGGCGCTCGCGAGAAGAGCACCGCGAGGCCTCTCGCCGCGCCAAGGCCCTGGCCGCCCAGTTGGGCAAGACCGTCCGCACTTACGCCATGTGCACGATCATCCACGCCGAGAGCGACGCCGGGGCCGAGGCCCTGGTCCAGCGGTATGCCGAGGGCGCTGACATGGGCGCGATCGTCGCCATGCTGGCCAGCTGGGGCGTGCCGCCCGAACGCCTGGACGCGGTGGCCCAGAAGCAGGGTGCGTTCATGACCCAGACCATGGTCGGCTCGCCCGCCACCTGCCGCGAGCAGGTCGAAGCGTTCATGACCGAGTGCGAGCTGGACGGGCTGATGCTGATCTTCCCGGACTATGTGGAGGGGCTGTCGATGTTCGGGTCCGAAATCCTGCCGCAGCTGCGCACGGTGTTCTCGTGAGCCTCGAAGAGTGGATCGCGCCGGATCGCACAGCGCTGGTGATCGTCGACATGCAGGTCGATTTCGCCTTGCCCGAGGGGCTGAGCGGTCAGTGGGGGCTGGATCTCTCGACCGTGCCGGCGGCCCTGGCCGCGGCCGAACGCTTGGTCGTCGCGGCCAGAACCGCAGCGGTCCCGGTGGTGTTCGTGGGCCTGTTCACGACGCCGGAAACCGACTCCGACGCCTGGGACGAGCGGATGCGCCGGCGGGGCAACGACCCCGAGGCCGGCCCGGCGCTTTGCCGCGTTGGCGCGCGGGGCAGCGACTTCGTCGGTCCTCAGCCTCAACCGGATGAACTGGTCTTGCGCAAGACCCGCTACAGCCCGTTCTGGGACACCGACATCCATACCCAGCTGGAGATCCTGGACGTCGACACCCTGGTGATCGCCGGCCTGACCACCGAGTGCTGCGTCGCCGACACCGCCAAGGACGCCTTCAACCACGACTATCATGTGTTCATCGCCGTCGACGCTTGCGCGGCCTACGAGCCGGACCTGCATGCCGGGGCGCTGAAGATGCTGGACCTGAACACCGCGATCCTGACCGACACGGCCAGCATCGCTGAAGCCTGGGGCGTTTGATGGTCAGCCAAGCGGATCGCGACGTGATCGCCGCCGCTATCGATACGGACGAACTGACTGAACTGGCCCTGACCCTGGGCAACATCCCCAGCCGCTCGGGCCAGGAGCGCGAGGCCGGCGACTTCGTCCACGACTGGATGGCGCGTGAGGGCTTCTCGCCGCGCAAGGTCGGGGCGACGCCGGAGCGCTTCAACGTCATCGGAACCTATGGCGGCCTGGGTGTGGGCAAGAACCTGCTGTTCACGGCGCACCTGGACACCGAGAGCCCCACACGAAACCCCGATCTCGACGTCCACAAGTACAGCCCCGCCACTCTGGCCGATCCGGAGTGGGAGCGCTGCTGGCTCGAGGACGGCGAACTGCGCGGCTACCCGATCGCCAATGATCGCGGGCCGATGAGCTGTTTCCTGATCGCGGCCAAGGCGCTGAAGACCGCCGGCTACGGCCTGGCCGGGAAGATGTACCTGACCGCCTGTCCCGGCGAGATCGGGCCCGAGCCGATCGAGGAGCACAGCGGGATCGCCTATCTCGGCAAGGACATCGGCGCCCACTACCTGTTCCACCACGGCGGCGTCGCGCCCGACTACGCCATCGCCGCCGAGGGCTGCGACCTCGGCTGGACCAGCGTCGGCTGCGGCTATGCGGTGTTCCGGCTAAGGCTTTGGGGCGAGGGGACCTTCACGCCGCTGCTGCGCCATCCGGAGGTCGCCGGCGACCATCCGAACCCGATCTATCGCGTCGGCAAGCTGACCGACGCCATCCACGCCTGGACCCGCGCGTGGGAAGCCGCCAGCCGCTACGAAAGCGCCGGCGGGATCGCCGAGCCCAAGGTCCAGCTGTGCGCCATCCGCGGCGGCGTGCCGTTCCAGTTCGGGGACGGGACCGAGGTGGTCAGCCTCTATCTGGAAGTGGGCCTCAACCCGCGCCAGAAGGCCGCCGACGTGCAGCACGCCCTGGAGGCCATGGCCCGCGCGGCCGGCGTCGGTCGTGTCGAGATCGAGCCGGTGGTCGTGCGCCACGGCTTCGAAGCTCAGGCGGACGAGGTCGCACCGCTGGTCGGGGCCGTGGATGCCGCCACCCGGCTGGGCCTGGGCCACGCCGTCGAACGCGCCAACCCGGTCTATTCGAGCATGTGGCGCGACCACAACGTCTTCAACATGCACCGCGTACCGGCCATCACCACCGGCCCGCGCCGCTGGCGGCCGACGCCCAAGGACCTGGCCGACAGCGCCCTGGTCTACGCCCTGACGGCGCTGGAAATCTGCGGCCGGGCCGAGCTGAGCGAGGCGGCGAAGGGCTCTTCGGTCTATCCGGACAATCCGTTCGGGGCGTAACCCCGCAGCGGCTCCATGGCCGCCCGGATGTCGTCCTCTAGCATCCACAGGCGGTCCTGGCCCCAATGGGCCGGCTGGCCGCTGACCCGGAAGCTGGGCGCGCCCCAGACGCCAGCGTCCAGCAGGGCGGCGCGGTTGGCCTCGACCCGGTCGCGCCAGCTCTCGTCGGCCAGGGCGGCGGCGGTTTGAGCGTCGGTCAGGTCGGCGCGACGGGCGACGGCATAGAGGCCCTTGTCCTCGGCCAGGGCGATCCCGTCAGCGAAGGCGGCCTTCAGGCCCAGCTCGGCGAACGGCTCGCCCAGGCCCAGCGGGATCGCGTGGTGCAGCACCGCCAGCGCGCGCTCCGCGCCGGCCCCGACCGGGTCGACGATCTTGCCGAACGGCAGGCCCAGGCGCTCGGCTTCGCGCTTGCAGTCCAGGGCGATGTACAGGGTCTTCACGCGCGGCACGGCCAGGCCCCGCATGACCATCGGCAGGATCGGCTTGAGCTCCAGCTTCGCGCCATAGGCCTGGGCCAGTTGCCGGATGCGCGGCAGGACCAGCCAGGAATAGGGGCTGCGGAACGAGAACCACAGCTCGATGGTCGGGGCGGGCAGACCCAGCGGTGGGCTGAGCGTCGGCTCCAGAGCCGGCGCCAGCGGCGGTGTTCCGGCCTCGCGGTCCAGGCCCCGGTCGGCCAGGCGGCGCTCCAACCAGCCCAGGCGGTCGACGCCCCAGAACCACTCGCCCTCGAAGTGGAACATGCCGCCCAGATAGTGGCCCAGCCGGGCGCGTTGGGCCTCGCCGGCGATCAGGATGTCGTCCACCAGGCGCGGGTCCTGGCCGCTGGCCCAGGCGGCCATGCCGGCCAGGGTGCGGGCGTCGCCAGACCACAGCGCCGCGCCGGCGGCGGAGGCCACCTCCTCGAACCGGCCGCGTTCCAGGGCGTCGGCCAGAACGACCTCGAGCCGGCGCGCGGCCTCGGGATCGGGCAGGGCGGCCTTGGCCGGGAAGCCCAGGCCCCGGGCGCGGGCTAGGCGAGCGGCGTCCCGCAGGCCGTAATCGCGCAGGCGCTCGCGATCCGGCGCGGCCGAGTCCTCGGGCGGCGGGACCAGCCAGGTGACGACCTCGACGTTGTAGCGGGCCCGCAGCCTAGGCAGCATCTGGGCCGCCAGGTGCGAATAGGGATCGTCGGCCTGGTGGAAATAGCGGACGGTCGGCTTCTCGCCACGCAGCGTGGCCTTGAAGGCCGCGAGGTCGCGGGCCAGCTTGCGCCGGGTCGGGCTGGTCAGGGCGGCGGTCGCGCCGCGCATGAGGGTGGTGCGCAGGGACATGGCTGTCCTCCTCGTGTCGAGGGGAATGACATCTAGCGGCACGATGAATGTCAATATATGCTCTGACTCAAACAGGGAGGCGCGTGATGAAGGCCTGGAAGGGGCTCCTGGCGACAGTCGGGACGCTAGTCGTGGCCGGCGCGCTGGCCTGGCATTTCCGCTTCGACCTGATCATCCTGATCGCCAAGTCCAAGCAGCCCAAGGTCGAGGCCAATCAGCCGGTGACCTGGGTCCAGGGACCCGCCACGCCGCCGGAAGGCCAGCGGCCGCCCAACGTCGTGTTCATCCTGGCTGATGACCTGGGCTATAACGACATCACCCTGAACGGCGGCGGCGTCGCGGGCGGGGCTGTACCGACACCGGCCATCGACTCGATCGCCCACCAGGGCGTGACCTTCGCCAACGGCTACAGCGGCAACGCCACTTGCGCCCCGTCGCGGGCGGCGATCATGACCGGCCGCTACGCCACCCGCTTCGGCTTCGAGTTCACCCCTACGCCGGTGGCCTTTTCACGCGTCGTCGGCGGCCATGCGGGCGACCCGCTGCATCCCTCGCACTTCAACAAGGACGAGGTGAAGAACACGCCCAAGGACGACAACACCGAGGCCGTGCCCTCGACCGAGATCACCATCGCCGAGGCGCTGAAGACCCGCGGCTACCACACCATCCACCTGGGCAAATGGCACCTGGGCGGGGTCAAGGGCTCGCGGCCCGAGGACCAGGGCTTCGATGAGAGCCTGGGCTTCATGGCCGGCGCCGCGCTGTTCGCGCCGGTGGGCGACAACTCCGTCGAGGAGTCGCGCCAGGACTGGGATCCGATCGACAAGTTCCTGTGGGGCGCTCTGCCGTTCGCCGTGCAGTACAACGGCGGCAAGATGTTCCACCCGTCGACCTACATGACCGACTACCTGACGGATGAGGCAGTCAAGGCGATCGACGCCAACAAGAACCGGCCATTCTTCCTGTATCTGGCCTACAACGCCGTCCACACGCCCTTGCAGGCGCCTAAGGCCGACTATGACGCCCTGAGCCAGATCAAGGACCATCGGATGCGGGTCTATGCCGCCATGGTCCGCAACCTGGATCGCAACATCGGCCGCGTGCTGCAGACGCTGAAGGACAAGGGCCTGGACGACAACACCCTGGTGATCTTCACCTCCGACAACGGCGGCGCGAACTATATCGGCCTGCCCGACATCAACCGGCCGTATCGCGGCTGGAAGGCGACCTTCTTCGAGGGCGGCATCCACGTGCCGTTCCTGCTGCGCTGGCCCAATCAGCTGCCGGCGGGCGCGGTCTATCGCAGCCCCGTGGGCCACGTGGACATCTTCGCCACCGCCGCCGGAGCGGCTGGCGCGACCCCGCCGAAGGACCGGGTGATGGACGGCGTCGATCTCGTACCGTTCGTGAAGGGCCAAGCCAGCGGCGATCCGCACAAGGCGATCTACTGGCGCTCGGGCCGCTACAAGACCGTGCTGGCGGGCGGCTGGAAGCTGCAAGTGGCGCAGGAGCCGAACCGGACCTGGCTGTTCGACTTGTCGACTGATCCGACTGAACGCCACGACCTGTCCAAGGCCCGGCCCGACAAGCTGCGCGAGCTCCAGGCGACCTTGGCCCAGCTGGATGGCCAGATGGTCAAGCCGGCCTGGCCGTCGCTGATCTCGGGCGCCTTCTATATCGACCATCCGGGCGGCCAGAAGCCCAAGCCCAGTGACGAGTACGTCTATTGGGACAACTGAGGACGCTTTCGGTCATGGCGATCCTGGCGCTGACGGCGTGCAAGCCGGCGCCCAAGGCATGCCTGGCGGACCTGCCGGTCGCCGACCCCACCCACCGTACGGCGGGCATGGTTCGGCTGGCGGGCGGGGACTTCCTGATGGGCGCGGCGCCGCTGCGCGCCGAGGAGGGGCCACCGCAGGCGGTGAAGGTCGCGCCGTTCTGGATCGACCGCACCGAGGTCACCAATGCCGCCTTCGCGCGGTTCGTCGAGGCCACGGGTTATCGCACCGTGGCCGAGCGGCCGCTCGATCCCGCGCGCTACGCCCAGCTGTCGGCGGCGCAGCGGCGTCCGGCCTCGCTTGTCTTCGTCGGGGGGACGAAGGCGGCGAGGTCGGACGATCCCTCACAGTGGTGGCAGGTGGTCCCCGGCGCCGACTGGCGACACCCGACGGGGCGAGGCTCGAACATCAGGGGCAAGGACGCCTGGCCGGTCGTCCACATCGCCTGGGAGGACGCCATGGCCTACGCCAAGTGGCTGGGCCGCGACCTGCCGACCGAGGCCGAGTGGGAATACGCCGCGCGCGGCGGCCTGACAGGCAAACGCTACGCCTGGGGCGACCAGCCGCAGGATGCCCAGCATCCAAAGGCCAACACCTGGCAGGGGCCGTTCCCGGCGCAGGACCTCGGAACCGACGGCTACAAGGCCAGCCCGGCGCCGGTCGGCTGCTATCCGCCCAACGGCTTTGGCCTGGTCGACATGGCCGGCAACGTCTGGGAATGGACCAAGGACTGGTTCCGACCGGGCCTGGAGCCCGCCGAGGTGGTCGAGACCGGCGGCCCGCCGCAGGCGCGGGCGCTGGATCCCGACGAACCCAACACGCCCAAGCACGTGGTCAAGGGCGGCTCGTTCCTGTGCACGGACGACTTCTGCTTCCGCTACCGGCCCGCCGCGCGCACGCCAGGACCGCCCGACAGCGGGGCCTCGCACGTCGGCTTCCGCACGGTGTTGCGGGACTAGTTGAGGGCGCCCGCCAGCTCAGGCTTCCACATCCGGTCGTCATTGTGCAGGCCGCGCGGCTCGTAGCCGGCGGCGGGCCGCGTGCGGATGTTCAACTGACCGGCCAGGCCGGCTTTCCGGTGATGCTCGATGGCGTGCATCTCGGGCGAGACGGCCATGGCCTGGAAGGCGGCCAGCGAGGGGTACTCGGCCAGGGCCACGGCGTCCCACAGGTCGTCGACCTCGCCCAGCAACAGGCCCGTGACCGCGCCGCTGTAACGGATTCGCCCGCCCAGGGCCTCGATCAGGCCGGTGACGACTGCGCCGTAGCGGCCATAGGCTTCGCGGCCCGACAGCTCGGCGTCCGAGCCGTCGGCATACTCGGCCTTTTCCTTGAACTTCAACAGGTTGACCATCACGAAGGGACCGTCATCCGGCGCGCCGAAGAAGTCTTCGAACTGGTCGGAGGACGGGAAGACGGCGTTGACAACCTTCATTCAGCGGGCTCCGCGAACGCTTTGGATCGCGCTGTGAGCGGCGCGACCCCAAAACGGGGTATACGGTGAAGTTAGACGGTTTCCAGCGCATCCGAACTGGAAACGGGTAGCGACCCCGCCAGGGCGTCCAGCAGGGCGGCGATTTCGCTCGGACTGTCCTCCTGGATGAAGTGGGCGCCCTTCAGCGTCGTGTGGGCGACCTTTTTTGCCCCCGGTACGCGGCTCTGGAACACGGCCTCTCCGCCGCGCGTGATCGGGTCGGCGTCACTGAAGGCGGTGACGAACGGCTTGTCGAACCGCTCCAGCACCTGCCACGCGGCCTTGTTCTCGGCGACCGAGGCGTGCTCGGGCGTGATCGGCACCAGGGCGGGGAAGATCCGCGCGCCTTCCTTGTAGGTCTCGTCGGGGAAGGGGGCGTCATAGGCGGCGCGCTCGGCCTCCGTCAGCTCACGCGCCGAACCGCCGTTCAGGAGGAAGCCGATCGGCAGCTCCGGGACGTTCTGGCTGAAGTTCAGCCAGGCCTCGAAGGCCTCGCTCTTGCCCACGCCGATCGGCAGGCCGGTGTTGGAGACGACCACGGCGGCGAACCGCTCGGGGAAGGCCGCCACCAGCCGCAGGCCGATCAGCCCGCCCCAGTCCTGGCAGAACAGGACGATGTCGGTCAGCTCGTTGCGGACCAGCCAGTCGCTCATCCATTCGACGTGCCGCTCATAGGTGTAGTCGGCGCGGGCGGCCGGCTTGTCCGAGCGGCCGAAACCCACCAGGTCCGGCGCGATCGCCCGGCGGCCGCGCTGGCTCAGGTCGGCGATGACGTGGCGGTACAGATAGGCCCACGAGGGCTCGCCGTGCATCAGCAGGATCGGCCGCTGATCCTTGGGGCCCTCATCCACGTGGTGGATGCGCAGCGCCGTGCCGTCGGCGTCGAACACCGGCGTGTAGCGCGGCGCATAGGGCCAGTCGGCCAATCCCTGGAACCGATCGTCCGGCGTCCGCAACACGTCCATGGCGTTTCCTCCCGTCCGCTTGGCGGATTCATATTGACACTATGAGTGTCATTATGTGGTCATTCGGTCAAGACTGGCGGTCAAGAAGGGGAGGAACCAGCATGCGCAAGGTCTGGATCGGTCTTGGCGTCGTGGGCGCCATAGCGGCGCTGGTCGCGGGCGGCGGCTGGCTGCTGCGCGGTCGCCTGGCCGAGGCGGGGATGAGCAAGGTCTATCGGCAGATCATGGCCGAGGACCCGATCGCGGCGCTGCCGGACGGGCTGCATGTCGGCCTTTGCGGCTCGGGCTCGCCGATGGCCGACCCGACGCGGTCAGGGCCTTGCGTGGCGGTGGTGGCGGGCAGGGACCTGTTCGTGGTCGACTCCGGGCCGGGCTCGACCCGCAACCTGCTCTTGATGAACCTGCCGCCGCCGCGCGTCTCGGACGTCTTCCTGACCCACTACCACTCCGACCACATCGGCGATCTGGGCGAGCTGATGCTGCAACGCTGGGCGGCCGGAGCGGCCAAGGCGCCGCTGCCGATCCACGGTCCGCCGGGCCTGGAGCCGGTGGTCAACGGCTTCCAGCAGGCCTACGGCCCCGATCGCGGCTATCGCATCGCCCACCATGGCGAGACCGTCGCGCCACCGTCGGGCTTCGGCGGGACGCCTCATGCCTTTACCGCCGATCCCAACGCGCCCGACGTGTTGGTGCTGGAAAAGCCGGACCTAAAGGTCTGGGCCTTCCCGGTGTCGCACCACCCGGTCGAGGGGGCGGTCGGCTACCGCTTCGAATACAAGGGGCGCAGCGTCGTGATCAGCGGCGACACCGGCCCGTCAGAGCGCCTGGTCCGCGCCGCCAAGGGCGCCGATCTGCTGCTGCACGAAGGCCTGGCGCCGAACTTGGTCGCCGACCAGCGCGCGGCGGCCCTGGCGGCGGGACGCGAGAACTACGCCCGCATCTTCCACGATATCCTGAGCTACCACACCCCGCCCGAGGTCGCCGCGCGCGAGGCCAAGGACGCAGGGGTCAAGGCGCTGATGTTCTACCACATCATCCCGCCGCTGCCGGTCAAGGCGCTGGAAGGGCCGTTCCTGGGCCGCTCGCGGGCCATCTTCGGCGGGACGTTGAAGGTCGGCCATGACGGTGACTTCGCCTCCCTGCCGGCGGGTAGCTCGGACATCCTATGGTCGAACAGGCTGAACCTTCTGCCGTTTTGAGGTGGCCGAGCGCGCGCGAGCGGTCTACTCAAAGCACAGCAGCAGGGAGAAGCCGGGTCGTGAGCGCCGCCAAGCGCCAAGTCCATCCAGACGTCGAGGCCCCTTCCGAGGACGGCCGTCGCCGCCGCTCGCAGGACAGCCGGGCCCGTATCGTCGCCGCCATGCTGGAGCTGGTCCGCGAGGGCGATCCCTCGCCGTCGGCCGAGCTGGTCGCGACCCGCGCCGACGTCGGCCTGCGTACGGTCTTCCGTCACTTCAAGGATCTGGAGAGCCTGTACCGCGAGATGTCGGCGGTGATCGAGGCCGAGCTGATGGCCCTGGTGTATACGCCCTTCAAGGGCATTACCTGGCGTGAGCGGGTGCTGGAGCTGGTCGAGCGCCGCGGCGGGGCCTACGAGAAGGTTGGGCCGTTCAAGCGGGCCTCCGAGGCCCACCGCCATCATTCGCCGGCCCTGGCCCTGGACAACGCCAAGATGGTCGAGATCTCGCGTGAGATTCTGCGTCGCCAGCTGCCGCCGGAACTGGCCAAGGACCGCGTCCGCTTCGAGGCGATCGACCTGCTGCTCAGCTTCGACGCCTGGAACCGGCTGCGCCGCGACCAGGAGCTGTCGCCCAAGCGCGCCACCGAAGTGCTGCAGGCGATGATCGACGCCTTATTAGATGCGCCTCTGGCCGATTAGCTTTTGATGGGGTGGGATCGCCGGTCGGAGCTGCTCAATTCTCCGACCGGCAGGTCCGTCGACGTAAGGGGCTGCCGACGTCCTCCACTACGTAGACGTCTCCGCAAACCTTCGCCCTCCAGGGTTTTTGCGCTCGATTTGAGTTTTTCCGTCCAAGCCTTGCGTGTCGGCTCCTGTCACATCCTGGCAGCAGCGCGCGGGTAGCGTCCTTGTCACGGACGGGCGGAACACCGAAGTTCCGGGAACGTTGTCGTCGCCTGGGCTGAAGCTTGGCCCGCTCTTCCCGCAGGAGTGCTCATGACCCCGGACGATATGCCCGCGATGACCATCGCGGAATGTTCCGTTGAAGCGCTCGTCGATCGCTACCAGATGGTGCGCCGGCGCACCGAGACCCTGGCCGCGCCCCTGTCGCCCGAGGACCAGTCGGCCCAGTCGATGCCGGACGCCAGCCCAACCAAGTGGCATCGGGGCCATACGACCTGGTTCTTCGAGACCTTCCTGCTGACGCCGTTCCTGCCGGGCTACACGGTCTATGACGCCAGCTTCGGCTACCTGTTCAACTCATACTACGAGGCCGTCGGTCCGCGGCAGCCGCGTCCGCAGCGGGGCTTGCTGACCCGTCCCTCAACGCAGGCGGTCGGCGCCTATCGCGCCCATGTTGACGCGGCCATGGTGCGCCTGCTGGAAGGGCCGCTGACGCCCGAGATCCGCGAGCGGGTCGAGCTGGGCCTGAACCATGAGGAGCAGCACCAAGAGCTGATCCTGATGGACATCCTGCATCTCTTCGCCCAGTCGCCGCTGAGCCCGGCCTATCAGCCTGGCGCCGCAACCGCGCGGCCGGATCCCGGCCCGCAGCGCTTCCATCGCTTCGCCGGTGGCCTGGTCGAGATCGGCGCCTGCGAGGCGGGCTTCGCTTTCGACAACGAGCGTCCGCGCCACAAGACCTATGTCGCCCCGTTCCGCCTGTCGGACCGCCTGGTGACCAATGGCGAGTGGCTGGCCTTCATCGAGGCCGGCGGCTACGGCCGCGCCGACCTGTGGCTGTCCGAGGGCTGGGCCAAGGTCAACGAAGAGAGCTGGGAGGCTCCCGGCTACTGGCGCCGCGACGAGACCGGCGCCTGGACCACCATGACCCTGCGCGGCCGCCATCCGGTGGATCCGAACGCGCCGGTCGTCCACGTCAGCTACTACGAAGCCGCCGCCTACGCCGCCTGGAGCGGCCGTCGCCTGCCGACCGAGGCCGAGTGGGAGGCCGCCGCCACCGCCAGCGGCATGACCGCCTTGCGCCAGCTCTACGGCGGCGCCTGGCAGTGGACCGCCAGCGCCTACAGCCCCTATCCCGGCTTCAAGCCCGGTCCTGGCGCCCTAGGCGAGTACAACGGCAAGTTCATGGTCAGCCAGATGACCCTGCGTGGCGGCTGCGAGGCCACGCCGCCTGGCCACACGCGGGCGACCTATCGCAACTTCTTCCACCCCGGCAGCCGCTGGATGTTCGGCGGGGTGCGCCTGGCCGACGATGACCGCCTGAGCGAGGTCAAGCCGGGCGACACCTTCCTAGACGAGGCGATCGCGGGCTTGTCGGCGTCGCCGAAGACCCTGCCGGCCAAGTACTTCTACGACGCCGAGGGCTCGCGCCTGTTCGAGGCGATCTGCGAGTTGCCGGAATACTACCTGACCCGCACCGAGACGGCGCTGCTACGCCAGATCGCGCCGCAGATCGCCGCGCGCATCCCGGACGGCGCGGCCCTGGTCGAGTTCGGCAGCGGGGCCAGCACCAAGACCCGCATCGTGCTGGACGCCGCGCCGCAGATCGCCGTCTACGCGCCGATCGACATCAGCCCGACTGCCCTGGACGAGGCCGCCGCCAGCTTGCGCCAGGCTTACCCGAACTTGACCGTGGCCCCGCTGGTCGACGACTTCACCAAGGCCATGACCTTACCGCAAGGCGTCAAGGGCCACACGCCGGTTGGCTTCTTCCCCGGCTCGACGATCGGCAACTTTGCGCCGGACGAGGCCGAGGCGCTGCTGCGTCAGGCTCGCGTGCTGCTGGGCGAGGGCTCACTGTTCATCGTCGGGGCCGACGTCGCCAAGGATCCGGCCGTGCTGATCCCGGCCTATGACGACGCGCAAGGCGTGACAGCGGCGTTCAACCGCAACGTCCTGGTCCACATCAACCGCGAGCTGGGTGGGACCTTCGATCCCGAGGCTTTCGCTCACAAGGCGGTGTGGAACGCGGAAGAGAGCCGCATCGAAATGCATCTGGAGAGCACGCGCGACCAGATCGTCATGGTCGGCGACTACGGCTTCCGGTTCGCCGCCGGAGAGACCATCCACACCGAGAACTCGTACAAGTATCCGGCCGAGGCCTTCGAGGCGATCGCCCGTCGCGCCGGCTGGACCGTGGCCCAGCGCTGGGTCAGCGAGGACCCGACCTTCGCGGTCTACGCCCTGACCGCCTGAGGCGGTCAGGCGCTACGCCTGCCATACACGCGCGAAAACGCGCCGGTTCCGAAGATCGGGACCGGCGCGTTAAGTTCGTTTCCGCCGCTCTCTTAGAGAGCGCGTTCGCCGGGACGACCGCCGCGCGAGGACGAACCGCCCTTGCGTCCGGCGTTCGCCGCCAGGTCTCGATCCTTGGCGAAGCTGCGCTTTTCGCTGGGCACGCTAGCTCCGCCCTTCCTGGCGATTTCGCGGCGGCGTTCCGGGTCCATGGCGGCGAAACCGCGACGACCGCGGGGACGTTCGCTATCGATGTCCATGTGGGGGCTCCTAGTCGGGTCTGTACTGGGCGGACGTTTAGGTCGCGGCGCCATAGGGACGGTCGTCCCCTGGATCGACCGGCGGCGAGGTGGGGGGCTCCTCGACGGGGATGACGCCAGGCTCGTACTCGGGCGGTTTGGGCTCGGGCGGAGGCGGGGCGTCTGGGTCGGTCACTGGTGTCGTTTCCTGAGCGTTCCGGTGAAGTAACCAGCGAAGACGCTTTCGGTTCACGCCCAGATCACACTAATTACGCCGCACCGGGACGAGCCGGCGGTTAAGGAGTCGTCGGAGAATGGCCCGCAAGTCCAAGCAGATGGTCGATCGCGCCGCATCCCACTGGCGTTTGGCCGCCGGTTTCGTCGCCGGAATAATCAGTTGGAGCGCGGCGAAATATTTTGGCGCGCCGAAGGGATCGCACCTGTTGCTGGGCTGGGACGCCGCCGCCCTGGTCTATCTGTTCACGACGTGGTTGCTGTTTCTCAAGGCCGACGAGGCCGAGGTTCGCTCGCGCGCTGCTCAGGAAGACGAGGGCGTGCCGATCCTGCTGCTGATCGTCCTGGCCGCCATCGTCGCCAGCCTGGGGGCGGTGGTCGACGCCATGATCGCCGTCAAGAACGCCGCCGACGCCACCAAGGCCTTCATCGGCGTCTGCGCCGGCATGACGCTGGTGCTGTCGTGGCTGGTGCTGCAGTCGGCCTTTGTCCTGCACTACGCCCATCGCCACTTCGGCGACGGGAAAGGGAAGGGCGGCATCGGCTTTCCGGGCGAGCCGCCGACCAGCTACATGGACTTCGCCTATCTGGGCTTCAGCGTGGGGGCGACGTTCCAGGTCTCGGACAACAGCATTCTGACCAGCAAGCTGCGCAAGCTGGTCACCGCCCACGCCGCAGCGGCCTATTTCTACAACACCGCCATCCTGGCCCTGGGCATCAACATCATCGCCAGCCTGATCGGCGGCTAGCCGGGGCGGCCCATGCCACCGCCGTGGCCTCCACGGCCCCCGCGACCGCCGCCACGACCCATGCCGCCGCCCTTGCCCTTGTTGCCCTTGGCGCCGGGGCGCAGGCCGGTCTGGGCCGGGGTCTTGGGCAGTTCCTCCAGCTTCAGGACGCCGTCCTTGTCGGTGTCGAGCAGGGCGAAGCGGGTCTTGGCGGCCTTGGCCGCCTCGTCCTTGGTGATGCGACGATCGAAGTTGCCGTCTGAAGCCATGACCGGTTCGGGCTCGGCGATCAGGCCAAACAGGGCCGCGCCCTGCAGGACATTGGTCCCCTGCGGACGCCGGCGCGGAGCGTCATCGCCGCCGCCATCCTCGCCCGGACCCTGGCCCATCGGTCCGCGCCGCATCGCGCCGGGCGCGGGCAGGCCGACGATCTCGGGCGCGATACGGGTTTCGTAGGTCGAGACCTCGAAGCCGTCGATGACGCCGTTCTTGTCGGTATCGACCACGGCGAAGAACCGCAGGGCGTCAGCCACGAACTCGTCGCGGCTCAGCGCGCCGTCATGATTGCCGTCGGCGCCGTCGAACCAGGCCTTGACGGGGTAGGGGGCGCCGGGCGGGGCGCGGAAGGGCTCGCCGGCCGGGCTGATGAACAGCTGAGGGCCACGCATCGGGCCAGCGTCCTCTCCTGGCGGCCCGCTCCGTCCGTGTGGCCGCTCCGGCGGCGCCGAGGCGCAGGCGGCGAGCGAGGTAGCGAGGATGGCGGTCAGGCCGAGCGAGCGAAGGTTCATGCGCCAAGGATCTCCAGTCAGTCGAGCTTTGAAGCCCATCTGGATGTCCCGGCGATGTCAGGCTTGGCCGTGAGCCTTGCGCGGCGGCAACATCCGCCCCGGTTCCGCCGCAAAGCGCTGCCGAAACTTGCCGAAGCCTATCAGGCCGGCAGGAAGACGCAGGCGCGCAGGCCGCCGCCCGTGCGGTTGTGCAGGGTCACGTCACCGCCGTGCGCGCGGGCCAGCGAGCGGACGACCGCCAGGCCCAGGCCGATGCCGCCCGTTTCCCGGTTGCGCGAGGGCTCGCCGCGATAGAAGGGCTCGAACACCCGTTCCTGCTCGTTGGCGGGGATGCCAGGGCCGTCGTCCTCGATCTCGATGATCGCCATGTGGCCCTCGGCATACACTCGGCCACGCGCCACACCGCCGTACTTCAGGGCGTTGTCGACCAGGTTGGTGACGAGACGCTTGAGAGCGACGGGATCGCCCTCGATGACCACCTTCTCGGAGCGGTCGACCGTGGTGTCGCCGCCGGTCTCGGCGGCCTCGTCCATCACGCTTTCCAGCAGCGAGGACAGTTCCAGCTTGGTGCGCTCGGCCGGGCGGCTGGTGTCGCGCACGAAGCCCAGGGTGGCGGCGATCATCGCCTCCATCTGGTCGATGTCGGCGGCCAGCTTGGGGCGGACGTCGTCGGGCGTGGACTCGATGCGGAACTTCAGGCGGGTCAGCGGCGTGCGCAGGTCGTGGGCGATGGCGCCGACCATGGCCGTGCGGTCCTCGACGTAACGACGCAGGCGCTCCTGCATCATGTTGAAGGCGGTGGCGGCGGCCAGCACCTCGCTGGAGCCGGACATGTTCAGCGGCGGCGTGCGCGGGTCCTTGCCCAGGCGCTCGGCGGCGTCGGCGAAGGCGGTGATCGGCTGGGCAAGGCGGCGGGCGAACAGCCACGCCAGCGGCGTCACGGCCGCCACCGACAGCAACAGGATCAGCAGCACGCGCTGCTGCCAGCTGTCAAAGCGGAAGAAGGTCGGCTTGGGCTCGACGATCAGCCAGTGGCCGTCGCTCTGGCGGACGCCCAGCTTGAAGTCGCCGAACATCAGCTGCTCGTCCTTGCCCTGCGGGCGACCGCCGGGCTCACGGGCGAAGGGCTCGCGCGCCCGGTTCGGGGGCGGCGTGGGGTCGGACTTGGGCGGGGTGACGGGCTGGCGTCGCACGAAGAAGCGCGGACCGTTGTCGATCTGGATCTCGATGCGATTGACCGGGACGTCCAGCAGGCGGCTCATCTCGGCCTTGAACTCGGCGCGGCGCGGATTGTCGGGGCCGATGGCGCGGACCGAGCCGTGATGCTTGACCACCAGGGCGCGGCCGTCGCGCGTGGGGACCGACTGGCCCGACTTGAGGGCGCGCGCGATCTCGCTGGACCGGTAGAACTCCGGCGGGGGCGGGGGCAGGTTGAAGATAACCGCGATCGAGATCAGCTGGGCCGCCACCAGGGTGATGATGACGAGGCCCAGGGCCTGGACGAACAGCGGCGCGCCGCGCCGGAGCAGGGTCATGGGGTGCGGACGACCTTTGCGGTGAACATGTAGCCTTCGCTGCGGATCGTGCGGATCAGCTCGCTGCCGCCGCCGTCGTCCAGCTTGCGGCGTAGACGGCTGATCTGGACGTCTATGGCGCGGTCATAGGCGTCGCTGTCGCGGCCTCGGGCCAGGTCCAGCAGCTGGTCGCGGGTCAGCACGCGTTGCGGGCGCTCGACGAAGGCGCGCAGCAGCGAGAATTCGCCGCTGGACAGGTTGACGACCACCGACTGCGGCGAGCGCAGTTCGCGGCGCACCAGGTCCAGGCGCCAGCCGGCGAACTCGCAGGCCGCGCCCATGGCGTCGTCCACCGCGCGCGGCTCCTGGCGGCGGCGCAGCACGGCGCGGACGCGGGCCAGCAGTTCGCGGGGATTGCAGGGCTTGGGCAGATAGTCGTCGGCGCCCAGTTCCAGGCCGACGATGCGGTCGGTTTCCTCGCCCATGGCCGACAACATGATGATCGCCGGACCGTCGGCGCCGGCCGACAGGCGGCGGCAGATGGCCAGGCCGTCTTCGCCGGGCAACATGACGTCCAGCACGATCAGGTCGATCGGACCGCGCGCCAGGACCTGCTCCATGGTGCGGGCGTCCTGCGCCGTCTCGACCGCGTAGCCGTGACGGGTGAGGAAGTCGGAGACGACGTCGCGGATGCCCGGATCGTCATCAACGATCAGGATGCGGGGGGCCGCGCCGCGCGGTGCGTCGATGTCGCCTTGGCCCGTGGTCCCTGGGACGGTGTTCTGGACATTTTCCATGCGTCGTTCCTGTCACGTCCCCGTCACGCTCAGATTTCACGCCTGAAACAGCGACGCAACCCGGTCGTGCGATCTGATGTCGCACCGGCGGGCCGCTTTCCCCCACCCTAAGCGGGCCGAAGGCGTTGAGGCTCGGCCCGTTTTAGCCCCCCTTGAGCGGGTCGGGCCTCGATGATCCCGCTAGCCCGGCGAGTGGTTCTTCGGAGCCTGATAGGCGCTGCCCTGCGCCTGCATCGCCGCGACCACCCGATCCCCGACGAACGGATTGCTGCGCCGCTCGGCCCCGAAGGTCGACATCGGCCCGTGGCCCGGCACGAAACGGACATCCTCGCCCAGCGGCCACAGCTTCTGGGTGATCGAGTCGATCAGGTCCTGGTGGTTGCCACGCGGGAAGTCGGTACGGCCGATCGAGCCCTGGAACAGCACGTCGCCCACCTGGGCGAACTTGGTCTCGCGGTGGAAGAACACCACGTGGCCGGGCGTGTGGCCGGGACAGTGGAAGACCTCCCACTCGGTCTCGCCCAGGGTGACGGTGTCGCCGTCCTTCAGCCAGCGGTCGCTAACGAAGATCCGGGCCTCGGGCATGCCGTACATCTCGCCGGACTGCTGGATCTGGTCGATCCAGAACTGGTCGTCCTCATGCGGTCCCTCGATCGGCACGCCCGTGCGGACCTTCAGCTCGGCGGCGCCGCCGGCGTGGTCCATGTGGCCGTGGGTGATCCAGATCTTCTCCAGGGTCAGGCCCTTGTCGGCGATGGCCTTGAGCAGGCGGTCGACCTCGCCGCCCGGATCGATCACGGCGGCCTTCATGGTCTTGGCGCACCAGACGATCGTGCAGTTCTGCTGCAGCGGAGTGACCGGGGCGATCACGGCGCCGATGGGCATGGTCATGGGACCTGACTCCAAAAGAAAAAGGGCGGGAGCCGAAGCGCCCGCCCTCTTTGACCTAAAGCCTAGTGGCCGCAGATCAAGATCATTCCGCGCCGGGCAGGCCGGTGGGCGGAGCGTCGTCGTCCAGTTCGTGGACTTCGCCGCGCAGGCCCTTGCCGACGTGGCTCTTGCGGAAGCCATAGGCGAAGTAGATCACCAGGCCGATCGCGCCCCAGACGGGCAGCACGGCCATCGCCTCGAAGGGCAGGTTGAAGTACAGCACCGCGCAGCCGAGCATGGCGATCGGGGCGATGACCCACACCAGCGGCGTCTTGAACGGACGCGGACGGTTCGGATCCTTCACGCGCAGCACCATCACGGCGATCGACACCATGAAGAAGGCAAACAGCGTGCCCGAGTTCGAGATGTCGGCCAGCTGACCCACCGGGAAGAAGGCGGCGGCGATGGCGACGCAGACGCCAGTGAAGATGGTGACGATGTAAGGCGTCTTCCACTTCGGGTGGATGGTGGCGAAGCTCTGCGGCAGCAGGCCGTCGCGGGCCATGACGAAGAAGATCCGGGTCTGGCCGTAGATCATCATCAGGATGACCGAGGGCAGGGCCAGGTTGGCGGCCAGGCCCAGCAGGTTGCCCAGGACCGGGAAGTTGATCTGGCGCAGGACGTGGGCCAAGGCCTCGTTCGAGCAGACCAGCTGTTCCTTGTTGGCGGCCAGGTTACAGGCGGCGGTGAAGGCGGCCGAGCCCGGCTGGACGATCGAGCCGTCCAGGCCATGCACCGGCTGAGCGCCGACGGCGCCGATCGCGCCAGCGGCGACCAGCAGATAGAAGATGGTGCACAGGGCCAGCGAGCCGATCAGGCCGATCGGAACGTTGCGCTGCGGGTCCTTGGTCTCTTCGGCGGCCGTCGAGACGGCGTCGAAGCCGACGTAAGCAAAGAAGATCGAGGCGGCGGCGCCGACCACGCCCATGCCGGTCGTGCCCGTCGGGCCGAACCAGCCGTTCGGGGTGAAGGGCGAGAAGTTGCCGGTCTTCAGGACCGGCAGGGCCATGACGACGAACACGGTCAGGGCGGTGACCTTGATGGCCACCAGGACGGCGTTGACGCGGGCGCTTTCGGTCGTGCCGATGACCAGAAGGGCGGTCACGGCCAGGGCCACGATGATGGCCGGGACGTTGACGATGCCGGCGCTGAAGTCGGCGACCGGCACAAAGCCGTTCATCGACCAGGCGGGACCATGTCGCAGGGCGTCAGGCCAGTGGAAGCCTAGTGCGTTCTCGATCAGACCTAGGAAATAGCCGGACCAGCCGACCGACACGGCCGAAGCGGCGACCGCGTATTCCAGGATCAGCGCCCAGCCGACCATCCAGGCCAGCAGCTCGCCCATCACGGCGTAGGAATAGGTGTAGGCCGAGCCCGAGACCGGGACCATCGAGGCCAGTTCGGAGTAGCAGAGCGCGGCGAAGGCGCAGACGGCGCCGGCGATCACGAACGACCACATCATGCCCGGGCCGGCCTTCTGGGCGGCGGCGGCGGTCAGAACGAAGATACCCGTACCGATGATCGCGCCGACACCCAGCAGCGTCAGCTGGATGGGACCAAGCGAGCGGTGAAGGGATTTTTTCTCAGCCGTCGCTAGGATCGCATCAAGCGATTTAACGCGCCACATAGTTCCTCCTGATAGGCAAGACTCCCCCCGGGGGTCGCCTTTAGAAAATTTTGCGGACCGTGACCCGTTTATGAGCATGGGGTCAAGGTCGAGCAGCGGATGCGCGTAAATGTTCTCCGCGCCCCTGGCTAGTCCAGCGCTGCTTGGCGGCGGGAGCGGCTGCGGCTAAAGCGGGCGCGATGTTGCCCATTTTCGAGGCCCTTCCGGCGCTGAAAGGCGCCCTAGCCGAACGGGATACCGCCGTTCTCGTCGCGCCGCCCGGTGCGGGCAAGACCACGGCCGTTCCCTTGGCGTTGTTGGAAGAGCCGTGGGTTGAAGGGCGCAAGATCATCGTCCTGGAGCCCCGCCGCCTGGCCGCCCGCGCCGCCGCTACGCGCATGGCCGCCAACCTGGGCGAATCCGTCGGCGAAACGGTCGGCTTCCGCGTGCGCCTGCAGTCCAAGGTCTCGGCCAGGACACGCATCGAGGTGGTCACCGAGGGCGTCTTCACCCGGATGATTCTCGACGACCCGGGCCTGGACGGCGTCGCCGCCGTGCTGTTCGACGAGTTCCACGAGCGCAGCCTGGACGCCGACCTGGGCCTTGCCTTCGCGCGCGACGTGCAGAGCGTGCTGCGCGACGATCTGCGCCTCTTGGTCATGTCGGCCACCCTGGACGGCGCCCGCATCTCGGCGCTGCTGAACGACGCGCCCGTGGTCGAGAGCCAGGGCCGGATGTTCCCGGTCGACACCCGCTATTTGGGGCGCGACGAACGCCAGCGCCTGGAAGAGCGCGTCGGCCGCGCCGTCGAGCGCGCCTTGGCGGAGGAGAGCGGCTCGATCCTGGTCTTCCTGCCGGGCCAGGGCGAGATCCGCCGCGCCGAGAGCTGGCTGAACGAGCGTCTGCGCCGGCCGGACGTCGATATCGCGCCCCTGTATGGCGCGCTGGAGCCCGCCGCCCAGGACCGCGCCATCAGCCCGTCGCCGGTCGGCCGCCGCAAGGTGGTGCTGGCCACCTCGATCGCCGAGACCAGCCTGACCATCGAGGGCGTCCGGGTCGTCATCGACGCCGGCCAGGCCCGCGTGCCGCGCTACGACCCGGCCTCGGGCATCACCCGGCTGGAGACCGTCCGCGTCAGCCGCGCCGCCGCCGACCAGCGCCGAGGCCGCGCGGGCCGCACCGAGCCTGGCGTCTGCTATCGCCTGTGGGACGAGCCGGAGACCCGTGCGCTGCCGGCCTTCGCGCGGCCCGAGATTCTGGAGGCAGACCTCTCGCGCCTGGCCCTGGACCTGGCCCGCTGGGGCTCGCGCGATCCGTCGGGCCTGACCTTCCTGGACCCGCCGCCGGCCGCCGCCTTCGCCGAGGCGCGCACCTTGCTCACTCGCATTCAGGCGCTGGACGGGCAGGGCGACCTGACCGCTCACGGCAAGGCCCTGGCCGAGATGCCGCTGCCGCCGCGCTTGGCCCACATGGTCGTTCGCGCAGCCGCCTCGGGCCAGGCCCGCGAGGCCGCCGAGATCGCCGCCGCGCTGACCGAGCAGGGCCTCGGCGGCAAGGATGTCGATCTGCGCCGACGGCTGGAAAACCTGCACCGCGACCGCTCGCCCCGCAGCCGCGACGCCATGGCCCTGGTCGAGCGCTGGAGCCGCGCGGCGGGCCGCCCCTCCGGCGCCAAGGTGCTGGAAACCGGCCTGATGCTGGCCGAGGCCTATCCCGAACGGGTGGCCAAGGCGCGCGGCAAGCCCGGCGAGTTCCAGCTGGCCGGCGGGCGCGGCGTCTATCTGGAACCGACCGATCCCCTGGCCCGCGAGGCTTGGCTGGCGGTGGGCGAGCTGGGCGGCGGCGACAGTCGTGACCGCATCCTGCTAGCCGCCGCCGTCGACGAGGCCGACCTGCGCGAGACCTTCGCCGACCGCCTGGTCGCCGAGGACCGCCTGGAGACCGCCGGCGGCAAGGTCCGCGCCAAGCGCCTGCTGCGCCTGGGCCGGCTGGTGCTGGAAGAGCGGCTGATCGAGAACCCCGACCCGGCCATGATCGCCGGCGCTCTGATGGACCAGGTCCGCGCCGACGGCCTCTCGACCCTGCGCCTTGGGAAGGGTGTCGAGGGCTTCCGTAGCCGGGTCGCCTTCCTGCGGGCGCTGGACGAGACGGCCTGGCCCGACCTGTCGGACGCCGCCCTGATAGCCCGCCTGGACGAATGGCTGGAGCCGCTGCTGCACGGCCGCTCCTCCTTGGCCAGCGTCGATGAAAGCAGCCTGGACGGAGCGATCCGTTCGCTGGTCGCCTGGGACCTGCAGCAAAAGGTCGAGGCCATGCTACCGGCGCGCTTCACGGCCCCGACCGGCACCACGGTGGCCATCGACTACGCCGCCGACGCAGGCCCGCGCATCGACATCCGCGTGCAGGAGCTGTTCGGCCTGACCGAACACCCCAGCATCGCCGGCGGCAAGGTGCCCCTGGTGCTGTCGCTGCTGTCGCCCGGCCACAAGCCGATCCAGATCACCCGCGACCTGCCCGGCTTCTGGAAGGGCTCCTGGCGCGAGGTGAAGGTCGAAATGAAGGGTCGTTATCCCCGCCACGTCTGGCCGGATGACCCGGCCAACACAGCGCCGACGACGCGGGCCAAGCCACGCGGGACCTGAGCGGCCGCTTTCGACCCGTTGTAGACATTGCTCCCAGCAACCTCGAGGCGTAGCGTCACTGGCGCGAATTGGGGAGGACCGCTGATGTTCCCGATGTGGGTGTATTTCGCCGTTGCGCTCGCGATTGCGGGAATCGCGTTCGCTATCGCGCCGTTCGCCGAAGGGCTCGGCACGATGTTCGTCATAGGGGCGACCACCCTGTGGGCCGCCTTTTCCGCGTACCACGGCGCAAGAAGGCGCTAGCAATAGCCGGCGCTTCCCACCCGTTCCCGCCGTCTAGCGCTACCCCGTGACCGTGTAGATCATGATCCCCGTGGCCACCGACAGGTTCAGGCTGTCGGCGCGGCCGCGCATCGGGATCTTGACGTTGACGTCGCAGGCGGCGGCCAGCTCGGGCGGCAGGCCCTGTTGCTCGTTGCCCATCAGGATCAGTGACGGCTTCACATAGTCAGCGGACTTGTGGTCGACCGTGGCGGTCAGCAGAGTGCCGACCACGCTGCCGGGCCAGGTTTCGCGCCAGGCCAGGAACTCTTGGATGGTGGCCTTGGCGATCTTGACCGCGAAAATCGAGCCCATGGTCGCCCGCACGCCTTCGACCGAATAGGGGTCGACGCAGTCGCCGACCAGGATCACCCCGCCGCAGCCAGCCGCGTCGGCGGTGCGGATGACGGTGCCCAGGTTGCCCGGATCGCGGACGGCCTGCATGGCCACCCAGCACGGCGCGCTCTCAGGAATGATCGCCGACAGGGGCGTGTGGACTTGCTGGAACACCGCCACGACCGCCTGCGGGTTATCGCGGCGCGAGACCTTTTCCAGGATCTCGCGATTGACCTCGATGACTTCGCCGCCGGCCTTCAGGCATGAGGCGACGGCCTTCTTCAGCATCGGGTGATCGGCGGCGTCCGGGCCGTACATGACGATCTTGGGCGCGTGGCCGCAGTCGATCGCCTCGATGACGATCTTCAGGCCCTCGGCCAGGAACAGGCCGCTCTCCTCACGCTCCTTGCGCATGTGCAGGGCGCGGACGGCCTTGACGGTGTTGTTGGTCAGGGAGGTGACGGTCTTGGTGTTCATCTAACCTTCCGACGACCAGCGGGCGAAGAACGACAGGCCGATCTGGCGGTCGCCCTTTTCCTCGACCAGCGACAGCTCGCCCCAGTCGATGACGCCGCCGCGGCCTTCCAGCTCTTGCGCCAACAGGCCCGACATCGCCGCGCCCGAGACGCGGGCGGCATAGGCGTTCATCAGCAGGAACGAGGCGTCATCCGAGAGCAGGGCGGCGCAGTCCTTGGTCAGGGCGGCCAGGTCCTCGAACAGGCGCCAGACCTCGCCGTCGGCGCCGCGGCCGAACTTGGGCGGGTCCAGGATGATGCCGTCATAGGTGTTGCCGCGCCGGACCTCGCGGGCCACGAACTTGCGGGCGTCCTCGACGATCCAGCGGATCGGCTTGTCGGCGAGGCCGGCGAAGGCGGCGTTCTCGCGCGCGAACCCGACGGACTTCTTGGAGGCATCGACGTGGGTGACGGCCGCGCCGGCGGCGGCGCAGACCAGCGAGGCCACGCCCGTATAGCCGAACAGATTCAAGACCTTCGGCTGAGGGCCTGAGACGCTGCACAGCGCCCGGACGCGCTCATCCTGCCAGGCCCAGTTGGCGGCCTGCTCGGGGAAGAAGGCCAGATGGCGGAAGGGCGTGAACTGGCCATGGAACTTGGCGCCGCCCCATGCCAGGTCGAACTTCTCGATCGGCTTGCCCTTGAAGCGCCAGCGGCCGGCCTCGTCCTCGTCGCTGGGATCGAAGACGGCGTCGGCGTCGTCCCAGACCTTCTGGTCCAGGCGCGGGGCCCAGAAACACTGCGGCTCGGGGCGGACGACCGTGTAGCGGCCGTAGCGCTCGAGCTTCTTGCCGTTACCGCTGTCCAGCAGGGCGTAGTCCGCCCAACCTGTGGTGCGCATGACGATGGGGGCGGGAGCAATCTTCGGAGCCATCGCCCGCCCATACCGCCTTACGGGTGGGGAGGTCCAGAGCGCGGCGCATGCCGCGTCTTGTCCCAGCGGTGCGGGGCGGTGATGAACTGATGCAGGGCCTTCACCGCCGCAGCGCTCTGGAACAGCCAATAGGCAGGCATGCCCAGCAGGTGCAGGGACTTTGGCAGGCCGCCGGCCCGCATCACCCCGCGCGCCCCGGCGATGGCGGCCGAGCCCCAGCCCAGGACGTAGAGCATCAGGTCCCACGCCGGGATGCCGAACGCCGCGTCGGGCAGGTAGTCGATGATCGCCGCTGTGATGGCGACGGCCATGACGGGCCCGTGCAGGTGGGAGGAGGCCACCGACTGAGCCAGGGTCAGGATCAGCGCCAAGGCGTTGCGTGGCTGGCGCGGGACCGGGCCGCGCGCATGGACGGCTAGGGTCTGCATGTGGCCCTTGATCCAGCGCGCCCGCTGCGGGAACCACTGCTCGACGGTCGTCGGGGCGGTTTCCCACGTCGGGCGGCCGATCACGCCCAGGCGATGACCGGCGGCGGCGAGGCGGAAGCCGACATCGGCGTCCTCGGTGACGTTATAGGGATCCCAGCCGCCGACCGCGCGCAGCGGCGCGGTCTTGAAGTGGTTGCTGGTGCCGCCCAGCGGAAAGGCCAGGCCCCAGCGCGCCAGGGCCGGCAGCAGCACCTCGAAATGGGCGGCGTATTCCAGGCGAAACTGCGAGGGCAGGAACAGCGAAAAGCCAGGATCCTCGATCCGTAGCGGCGCTTGCAGGCAGGCCACCCGCGCGTCCGATGCGGCGAAGCGGGCGGCGGCTTCACGCAGTTGGCCCGGATCGGGCATGTCCTCGGCGTCGTAGATCACCACCAGCTCGCCCCGCGCCCGGTCCAGGGCATGGTTGCAGGCGCGCGGCTTGGTCTTGGGGACGCCCGGCGGCGCGATCAGCACCTGGACGAAGGCGGGCAGGTCGATGGCGCGGACGGCGGCCTTGGTGACCTCGTCGTCGGCCTCCAGCACGATCAGGGCCTGCAGCCGGTCGCGCGGATAGTCGATGGCGATCAGGTTCTCGACGAGCTCGGCCACGACCTCGGCCTCGCGATAGAGCGGGGCGATGATCGTGTAGGTCGGCAGGTCCGCCTCGGCCAACGCGGGGACGTGGACGGGCGGCAGCGGCGTGCAGGCCGCCGCCAACCGGGTGAAGCCGCCCAGCAGGAAGACGCCGAAGAACAGGTGGTGGATTACGGTCATGGCGCCGTTCGGATCCAGCGCCACGCCCAGCGCCGCCAGCAGGCCGGCCAGGGCGACAAAGGCCGCCTGAACGCGTGACAGCGTCATGTGCGCGCCGTCTCGCGCGCCGGTTTCCGCCGGTCCTTCCTGTGCGGCAGGCACAGGTCCGCCCATCGGCCTGGACGCGAAGTCCAGCCGTCTTTCCTCGCGCGCCATGGAAGTTCCCGAACGCTGCTCGCCCCAACGGCGCGCATAACGGAATCGCAACCAAAGGCTGTCAAATGGAAAAATGCGCGTTTTGCGACGTGTTCCTCGCGCGCGCGAGGCGAGGCTCGCCCGAAATTCTCCTGCGACGCACGTTCTTGCGACGGCTGGGTGATTCCCGTTTAGTGTCGGACTGGGGAAATGCAGGGGAAGCCAAGTCCGTGACGGTCGTTCTGAAGAAGCCTCACAAGTCCGCGCGAAAGCCCAAGGGTGACGGGCACTTGCGTCGAGGCGAGATCCTGGCGGCGGCTGAAAAGATCTTCATCGCCGAAGGTTATGCCGGCGCGACGATCCGCAAGATCGCCGATGCCGTGGGGGTGTCGTCGACGGCGCTCTACATGCACTTTCGCGACAAGGACCAGATCCTGCTGGAAATCAGCAACGACGCGATCGAGCGTCTGCTGGAACTGAACACCCAGATCGCCGCCCAGCCGATCGACCCGGTCTCGCGGGTGCGGGTGATGCTGGAGGCGTACATGCAGTTCGCCCTGGACAACCCCAACACCTACCAGCTGGTGTTCTGCAGCACCGGCGAGCACGTCTCGCAGGACAAGAGCGCCGACGTCATGGCGCTGGGCGACCGGTGCTTCGAGAAGTTCAGCGAGCCGGTGCACCAGATCGCCGCCCAGGGCCGCCTGCGCTCGGGTTCGGCCGTCGAGGCCGCCGAGGTGCTGTGGAGCGGCTGCCACGGGCTGGTCTCGCTGCTGATCACCAAGCCCTCGCGCGGGTGGTCCGATCCCGAACAGCTGATGAAGGTGATGCTGGACGGCCTGTTGTACGGCTTGGTCACGGACTGATTTCATGAGCGCCGCCAAGGCCTTGCTAGCGCTTCTGGCGGCGATGGCGGTTGCGCCCAGTGCGGTGCTGGCCGGACCGCGCGTGATGTCGCTGGACTCGTGCGCCGACCAGTACGTCCTGGCCCTGGCGCCGCGCGAGACCATCGTCGGCCTCTCGCATCGGGCCGTCTCGCGCGACAGTTACATGCGCGACCGGGCCGGCGGACTGCCGCTGCGGCGGGCCACCTTCGAGAGCCTGGTGGCGGCGCGGCCCGAGGTCGTGGTCCGCCTGTGGGGCGGCGACGCGCGGCTGTCCAAGGCCTTGGAAAAGAAGAACATCACCACCGTCGCCCTGGACGACGCCGCTGACTTCGACGGCCTGCGGGCCAATGTCCGCAAGGTCGCCGTCGCCCTGGATCGCAAGTCGCAGGGCGAGGCGCTGATCGCCCGCATGGACGCCCAGCTGGCGCGTTCGGCCGGAGCGGGGCAGGGACGGGCGGCCCTCTATCTGACGCCGGGCGGCTTCACGGCCGGCTCGGGCACGCTGATCGACGCCATGTTCAAGGCGGCCGGATACACAAACGCGACCAAGGACACGTACTTCGCGCCGGTGTCGCTGGAGCGGATGGTGATGCAGCCGCCGGCCGCGGTGGTGCTGGGCCTGTTCGACATGGTCCGTGCTGGCGCCGATCGCTGGGGACCCGGCCGCCACGCCGCGCTCCAGAAGGTCGTGAGCACCCGCACCGTGGCCTCGCTGCCCGGCTCCGTGGTCGGCTGCGCCGGCTGGTTCGCCGCCGATGGGACCGAAGCCCTGGCGAGGGCGGCGCGATGAGCTTGCTGCGTCTCTGTCTCCTGATGCTGCTGGCCTTGGCTGGCGCGGCGATCCTGGCCGTGTCGCTGGGCGAAACGCCGTTGACCATGGCGCAGTACGGCCTGGCCCTGAGCCATCCGGCTTCGCCGCCGGGTGAAGTGCTGTGGACCATCCGCGCGCCGCGCGTCGCCGTCGCCGCTCTGGTCGGGGCGGCTCTGGGTCTGGCGGGCGCGACCATGCAGGGACTGCTGCGCAACCCGCTGGCCGATCCCGGCGTGCTGGGCGTTTCGGCAGTCTCAGGCCTGGGCGCGGCTCTGGCGATCTCGGCGGGCTTGGCCCTGGTTCCCGGCGGCATCGAGCTGTCGGCCCTGGTCGGCGCCTTGGCCGCCGGCGCCATGGTCGTGGCCCTGGCGGCGCGGTTCAAGGAACCTGAGGCGCTGATCCTGTTCGGCGTGGCCTTGTCGGCGTTCGGCGGCGCTCTGACCGCATTGGTCTTCAACCTTTCACCCTCGCCGGTGGCGACTGCCGAGATCCTGGCCTGGCTGATGGGCTCGGTGCAGAACCGCGACTGGACTGACGCCGCTCGAGCGCTGATCCCGATGGCGCTGGGGGCGGCCCTGTGCATGCGGGCCGGGCAGGGGCTGCGCATGCTGACCCTGGGCGAGGAGGCCGCGCGGATGTCGGGCCTGCCGATGTCGCGCCTGCGGGTCTATGCGGTGGCCGGCTCGGCCCTGCTGACCGGCGCGGCCGTGGCGGCGGCGGGCGTGATCGGCTTCGTGGGTCTGGCCGCGCCGCACCTGGTGCGGGCGCTGGTCAAGGACGATCCCCGCCGGATCCTGTGGCCCTCGGCCTTAGCCGGCGGGCTGCTGCTGGTGCTGGCGGACCTCGCAGCCCGCCTGATCCCGACTGAGCAGGAGCTGAAGCTGGGCGTCGTGACGGCCCTGTTTGGCGCCCCGGCCTTCGCCCTGCTGGCCTGGCGCGCCTCGCGGAGCTGGCGGGCATGAGCGCCTGGACCCTCACGGACCTCTCCGCCCGCCAGGGGCGCAAGACGGTGCTGGAAGCCGCGTCTCTCAGCGTCGCCGCCGGGGAGCTGGTCGGTGTGGTCGGCCCCAACGGCGCGGGCAAGACCAGTCTGTTGCGCGCGGGCCTAGGCCTGCTGCCGCTGAGCGTCGGCGAGGCGAAACTGTCGGGCAAGGCCCTGGCCGCCCTCAAGCCGGACGAACGCGCCAAGCTGGTCGGCTACCTGCCGCAGGACCGCCGCGTGGCCTGGAACCTGCCGGCCCGCATGGTCGCGGCGCTGGGCGCCAGCGACCTGGCCGACACGGCGGCCGACCTCCTGGCGTTGCAATGCCTGGACCGCGTGGGCGCCAGGGACCTGGCCGATCGCGGCGTGCTGGACATGTCCGGCGGCGAGCGCGCTCGGGTGCTGCTGGCGCGCCTGTTGGCCACGCGGGCGCCGCTGCTGGTCGCCGACGAGCCGGTGGCGGGTCTGGATCCGGACGCTCAGCTGCTGACCCTGGACCTGCTACGTGCCGAGGCCAAGCGTGGCGCGGCCGTCGTAGTGACCTTGCACGACCTGGGCCTGGCGGCCCGGTCCTGCGACCGGATCATCGTCGTCGATCACGGCCGCATCGTCGCCGAGGGCAAGCCGCGCGAGGCGCTGTCGCGGTTCATCCTCAGCCATGTCTTCCGGCTGGACGGCGAGCTGGTCCAGACCGATGTCGGGCCGGTGCTGGCGGCGAAACGCGCCTAGGGCTGGGCCGACCCGATGTCCGCCGAGGCTACCGACGGCGTGTAGACATAGCCGCCGCGCTTGAGGTCGGACGACAGGGTCAGCGGGCTGACGCCGCCGTTCAGGCGGGCGCGATACACCATCGTCGTCTCCAGGGTCCGCATCACGTAGTTGCGGGTCTCGGAGAACGGGATGCACTCGATGAAGTCCAGCGGGTCGGTCTGGGCGCCGCGCGGGTCGCCGCACAGGCCCGCCCAGGCGGCGGGACGTCCCGGACCGGCGTTGTAGGCCGCGGCGGCCATGATGTACGAGCCGCTGAAGCTGCGGACCATGTCGCCCAGATACACCGAGCCCAGGCGCATATTGTAGGGCGCGTCCGACAGGCGATCGACGGTGTGGGCCTCGCCCAGCTTGCGCGCGACGATGGCGGCGGTGGCCGGCATCAACTGCATCATGCCGCGCGCGCCGACACCCGAGCGGGCGGCCGGGTCGAAGTTACTTTCCTGGCGCGAGATCGAATAGACGAAGGCCGTCTCGGCCGCGCCGGCGCCGGGCGTGAAGTGGTGGTCCAGCAGCGGATAGCCGCGCTCGGGCAGCATCATGCCGCGCTGGGCGGCGGTGCGGACCGCGCGCATGGCCAGGTCCTGGTCGCCGTAGCCGCGCGCCATGTCGACTAGCAGGGCCGACTCTTCGGCATTGGGCAGGGTGTCGTCGATATACAGAACCAGGCTGCGGAACAGGTCGCGCTGGCCGTTGTCGGCCAGGATCCGCGCGGCGCGGACCTGCTCGCGGCCATAGAAGCGGGCGCGGTCGGCCTGGGTGATGACCGGGTCGCGGTCCAGGCGCAGTTCCTTGATGCCCGCCTTCTCGGCGGCCAACTGGCCGTAGAAGGTGGTGATGTAGCGCGCGCCCTCGCCATAGAAGGCCTGGGCGGCGATCAGGTCGCCTTGCGCCTCGGCCGCGCGGCCCTGCCAGTAGAGGGCGCGACCGCGGGTGATCGGCGAGGCGCCGACGGCGGCGATCTCGGCGAAGTGGGCGGCCGCGGCGTCGGGGTTCTTCAGGCGGGTCAGGGCGATCCAGCCAGCGTAGAATTCGCTCTCGGCGATGTCGGCGGGGGCTAGCGCCCGGGTGTTGTCGGCGGCGGCGTAGGCGCCCGCGCTGTTGCCAGCCTTCAGGGCCGAGACGATCAGCTGCTTGCGCTCCTTCCAGATGGCGGTGGAGGCTTCCTCGGTCGGCGGGACCGGGAAGTTGACCACCATCGGCAGGGCCAGGGTGTCCATGCCGGCGCGGCGCAGATAGGCGGCGCGCTCGAACACCACGCCGGGCGAAGCCTGCAGGTCGGGCGTCAGGCCGTTGTAGAGCGTGTTGGCGCTGGCCGAATTCGAGCGATAGGCCATGCGCACGCGGGCGGTGGCCTGCCCGGTGTCGGACAGCATGGCGACGATGTCGCGGGCGGCGGGGCCTTGCTGGCCGTACAGCAGTATGTCGGCGCGGCGGGCGTAGTCGTCGGCGGTCAGCATGCCGCCGAAGCGGGCGATCATGCTGCGCTGGGCGTCGGCCTCGAACACCTTGTCGCGGAAGGTGCGGCGGATCAGGTTCGTGGCGTCCTGGTTGCGGCCCGTGGCTTGCCAGGCGCTGGCCAGGGCCATGGCGCCGTCGGCCGTCGCCGGCTGGGCGCCGCCGAACCAGGCGATGATGCGGGCCGGATCCAGGCCCGAGGTCGACAGCGCCTTTTCGGCGGCGGCGTCACGGCGGGCGCCGCGCGGCCAGCCCGACAGATCGCGGCGAGCGGCGTCCAGTTCGAAGAAGCTCAGCGCCTCGGCGTTGCTGTCGACCAGCTGCCACTGGGCGATCTTCTTGGCGATCGGATCCTGCAGGCTGTCCATGGCCATACGCGCGCCCGAGACGTCGCCACGCTTGGCGGCGGCCAGGGCGGTCTGCAGGTTGGCCGAGTCGGTGTCGGACAGGGCGCCCGGGACGGCGGTCGGCGGGGTGGTGATCAGGCCGGGCTGGCTCTGGTACGGAGTCGCATAGCCCGACGTGGTCTGGGCGTCCGCGGCCCCGACGACCAAGGCCACGATGCAGGCTCCCCCGAGCAGAATCCGACGCGCCACAGACACCAAACCACTCTCCTTAACCAAGCCCCCGAAGAGCTTGTACTCGAATCTCGGGCCGTCCCCTATGCGACGATTCAGGCCCTAATAGGTTTAAAGACCGGTTGGCGGGGCTTGACCGGACCGGCTTGGCCCATCAAATCCCGCACCTGCCCCGAGGCGCCCATTGCGGGACCGAGGGGCAGGGACATATTGTCCGCCCCCATCATCCTGCCGCAACCGATGCGGCGTCTCCTCACGGCAATTTGCAAGTCATGGTCCAGTCTCACTTCAAGGGCGTCATTCCGGCCCTCGTCACGCCGCTTCGGGACGGTGAGGTGGATGAAAAAGCGTTCGTGACCCTGGTCGAGCGCCAGATCTCGGGCGGCGTCCATGGCCTGGTGCCGGTCGGCACCACCGGCGAGACCTCGACCCTGTCGCACGAGGAGCACAAGCGCGTCGTCGAGCTGTGCGTGAAGACCGCCGCCGGCCGCGTGCCGGTGATCGCGGGCGCGGGCAGCAACTCGACCGACGAAGCCATCATGCTGGTCCAGCACGCCAAGACTGTCGGCGCCGACGCCGCCCTGGTCGTGACCCCGTACTACAACCGTCCCAGCCAAGAGGGCATGTACCAGCACTACAAGGCGATCAACGACGCCGTGGAGCTGCCGGTGTTCGTCTACAACGTGCCAGGCCGCACGGGCGTCGACATCTCCAACGAGACCCTGGCGCGCCTGTCCAAGCTGCCCAACATCGTCGGGATCAAGGACGCCACCGGCGACCTGACCCGCATCAGCATGCAGCGCCTGCTGTGCGGTCCCGACTGGGTGCTGCTGACGGGCGACGACCCCTCGGCCCTGGGCTACATGGCCCATGGCGGCCACGGCGTGATCTCGGTGACCTCGAACGTCGCCCCGGAGGCCTGCGCGGCCTTCATGAACGCCTGCATGGCCGGCCAGTGGGAAACCGGCCTCTACTGGCAGGATCGCCTGGTGCGCCTGCACAAGGCGCTGTTCCTGGATTCGTCGCCGGCCCCGACCAAGTTCGCCATGGCCCAGCTCGGCCTGTGCTCGGACGAGGCGCGCCTGCCGATCACCACCTGCGCCGAAGCCGTGCGTCCGATCATTCTGGAAGCCATGCGCGAGGCTGGCCTCGAGTAATGACCAAGCCGATCGCGGAGAACCGGCGCGCCCGGTACGACTACTTCATCGAGGAGGTCTTCGAGGCCGGCATCATGCTGACCGGCACCGAGGTGAAGTCTCTGCGCGTCGGCCGGGCCAATATCGCCGAGTCCTATGCGTCGGTCGAAGGGCGCGAGATCAAGCTGATCAACGCCGACATTCCGCCCTACGGCCACGCCAACCGCTTCAATCACGAGCCGCGCCGGCACCGTAAGCTGCTGCTGCATCGCAAGCAGATCGACAAGCTGATCGGTGCGGTCCAGCGCGACGGCCGGACGATGATCCCGCTGAAGCTCTATTGGAACGAGAAGGGCCTGGCGAAGCTGGAGATCGGCCTGGCCAAGGGCAAGAAGAACCACGACAAGCGCGAGACCGAGGCCGCGCGCGACTGGCAGCGCGACAAGGCCCGCCTGATGAAGAGCGGCGGCCGAGACGACTGAGCGGCTCTCCCTTAGGAGAGCCCGCCCAGGGTGACGAAGCCGATGGCCAGGCCCAGGGCGAACGCGCCGGCGCTGACCAGGAGGTAGGTTCGGACTTCGGTACGCAACTGGTTACGCGTGGTCTGGGCCATGGCTAGGCTCCATCAGGTCGCGCCATCCCGGGCGCGGCAAATCAGTCCCTGATGAATATGTTAGCCCTACCAGCGGCGAAACATTGTCAACGATTGTAAAGGGTTGGCTTGGGGGGTGTTGCACGGGCTTTACGTGTTCGTCCGTCCTCAGGACTAGCGACCGCTTTCGACGCCGAAGAAGTAGATCAGCCGTCTCGTTTGAAAGGCCCGACCATGTCTCTCCACATTGCCCTGCTGCGCAGCGTTAATGCCGCTGGCGGTCGCCTGATCACCGCCGACGAGCTGACCGGCCTGCTGACCGATCTCGGCCACACCGAAGTCCGCATGGGCCCCAAGGCCGGCGACCTGGTGTTCGAGAGCGGGGAGCGCACGGGTACAGAACTTCAGACGCAGATCGAAACCGAGCTGATGGCGCGCCTGGGCCTGCGCACCGATGTCTATGTCCGCAGCGCCGAGGCTTGGCGGGCCCTGGTCGCGGCCAACCCGTTCCCGGATTTCGCGGCGACCGATCCGGGCTGGCTGATGACCCTGTTCTGCAAGGACACCCCCGACAAGAAGGCCATGGGCGCCCTGCGTGCGGCAATCCGCGGGACCGAGCAGGCGCGGGCCGAAAGCCGCCAGATCTATGCGATCTATCCCGACGGCGTCGGCGGCTCGAAACTGACCAACAGCCTGGTCGAGAAGACCCTTAGCACGCGGATCACCGGTCGGCCGTGGACGGCGGTGCTGGCGCTCGCCGAGATGCTTGAGCCGATCTAGTCTCCCACCGGCCGTCATTCCCGCCGCAAAAGCGTGAATGACGGAGGTTGGAGGTTGATGCTGCGAACTTCAGGCCAGGACCGGCACTTCGTAGACCTTCGAAGCCACGCCGCGTTCGAACAGGTCGCCGCAGATGGCGAGGGCCTGCTTGTAGGCGGTTTCGACGCTGTCGAAGTGTCCGGCCAGTCGACCGTCCTCGGTGACGACCCAACCTTCGGAGACGTGGGCGATTTCTATACGCTGGCAGTGGGCGGCGTCAGGCATGACGACGAACTCCCCGAACTAGAATCGCGCCCCTGAGCTTGAGCGCGCGTTCATCCTTAACGCGTACCCGTCGCCTTGCATTGTCAACGATTGTAAACCGTGTGCGGACATTCGTGCAAGCGATCTTATCGTCAGGGTTGCATGGTCTAGCTAGCCGTTCTCCAGCGCCAGCAGGGCGAAGGTGGCCAGCCAGTGCTCGCCCATATAGTCGCCGGACACGTGCGGGATGGCGGCGGCCAGGTGGTTGAGGGCCGCGTTGACCGCGTGGGGCTTGGCCGGATCGGCCTCGGACATGGCGCTGGCCAGGGTGCGCCAGCACCAGGCGCGCGACAGGTTCAGGCCGTCCAGGTGGGCGATCTTGCCGTCGCTGCGGTCGCTGACCCGGACAGGGTTGAACAGCGTGGCGGGCTGCTTTTGGCCAAGGTCTGGCAGGAAACGGGGGAACCAGATCTGGAACCGCTCGTGCGACAGCAGGCGGCGCATGGCCTCGGCCTCGATCAGGGCGGGCGAGAGGAAGTCGTCGCCCGACGGCTCCCACGCCGGGCAGGCGGCGTCCTGGCCATACCAGACCAGGGCCCGGCTCTGCAGCAGGTCGAAGAACGGCTGGTCGCCGGTCATCTCGGCATATTCGTAGGCGAGCACCAGGGCGAAGGCGGTGTTGTAGTGCGTGCCCGTGCGGACCGGATAGTCGGCGATGGGCAGGAAGGTCTCGAAGCGGGCCTTGAAGGCGGCGGCCAGGGGCGCGTGTGCCTTGGCCCAGGGCCGGTCATGGCGCAGCAGTTCTGCTTGCAGCATCAGGCTCCAGGCCCAGCCGTAGGGGCGCTCGAAGCCTCGGCTCCCGGGACGGGCCAGGTAGGCGACCTCGCCGGCGACCTTGTCCGGCGTGAAGGCGTCGTCGAACAGGGCGACGATGGTCTCGGCCTCGGCCATTTCGGGGCGCAGGCGCAGCAGGGTGGCCAACAGCCAGTAGCCGTGCACGCACGAGTGCCAGTCGAAGCTGCCGAAGAAGATCGGATGCAGCTCGCGCGGCGAGCGGACGTCGTCCGGCCCCGCCATCACATGGTCCAGCTTGTTGGGATACTCGCGGGTCAGGTGGCCCAGGGCGATCTTGGCGAAGCGCGAGGCGGTGGATCGGGCGAGGCTCATTTGTGAAAAGCGAGGGCGTTCATCAGGACCACGTTGACGACCAGCATCAGCACCGCGGTCGGCGCCTGGGCGCGGATCACGGCGTAGCGGTCCTTCAACTGTAGGAGGGCGGCTGGCACAAGGTTGAAATTGGCCGCCAGCGGCGTCAGCAGCGTGCCGCAGAAGCCCGACAGCATGCCGATGGCGCAGACCACGGCCGGATCGCCGCCGAAACGGCCGATGACCAGGGGCAGGGCGATGCCGCCGGTCATCACCGGGAAGGCCGCGAACGCGTTGCCCATCATCACCGTGAACACCGCCATCCCCAGGCAGTAGGCGACGACGACGGCGAAGCGGCTGTCGACCGGCGTCAGCTGCACGGCCAGCTCGCCGATGGTCTTGCCGACGCCCGCGAGCGCGAAGACCGCGCCCAGAGCGGCCAGCATCTGGGGCAGCAGGGCGGCCCAGCCGACCAAGTCCATCAGCCGGCGACCTTCTTGAAGGGGCGCTGAGGCCGGCTGGCGGAACATGACCTTGGCCAGGATCGCCGCGACCAGGGCGGCGAGGGCCAGGGAGACCAGGGTGGCCTGCTTGGGATCGACGAACGACAGGCGTTTCAGGGTCAGGGAGCCGACCAGCACCAGCACGGGGATGACCAGGGCCGGGATGAACAACCGCGCGCCGTAGGTCGCCGCCAGGCTCTCGCGCTCGTCGGGCGAAGTGGTCTTCGGCGCGCCGACGCCCAGCTGGCCGGTTCCGGCGATCAGGGCCAGGGCCAGCGCCAGGAAGCCGTTGCCCAGGTCGCCGAAGCGGTCGCCGAACAGGAAACTCGCCGCGAACAGGCCCCAGAAGGCGGCGTTGCCGAAGCGCTTGCGGTTCTCGCGATCGGCGGCGCTCAGTGCGGCAAAGGCCGCGAACATCAGGCCGGCCAGCAGATAGACGAGCGGCAGGCCGATCATGACTTCAGCTTTCGATCGAACAGCAGCAGTCGGCCGCCGTGGATGACGAAAGCCGCGATCGCTGACGGGATCGCCCACATGGACAGATGCAACGGCTCGACGGTGATGCCGCTCTGGTCCAGGAAGCCGACGATCAGCAGGATCGAGCCGATGGCCAGGAAGATGTCCTCGCCGAAGAACAGTCCGACATTGTCGGTGGCGGCGGTCATCGCCTTGACCTGTTCACGCTGGTCCTCGTCCAGCGGCTCGCCGGCGGCCTCGGCCATCGGCGCGACCAGCGGACGGACGGTCTGGGCGTGGCCGGCCACCTGCGTCATGCCCAGGGCCGCCGAGATCTGGCGCAGGGCCAGATAGGCGATCAGGAGCCGGCCCGGCGTGGCCGCCTTCAGCCCCTGGATCGTTCGGCGCGCCTGTTCGCGCAGGCCGGCGCGCTCCAGCACCGCGATGGCCGGTAGGACCAGCCAGGCGACGGTGACATAGCGGTTGGTGTTGAAGGCCTTGCCGAAGGCGGCCAGCACTTCAACCGGCGACAGGCCGGCGGCCAGGCCCGAGGTCAGGGCGGCGGCGATCACGACCAGCAGCGGATTGAAGCGCAGGGCAAAGCCCAGCACGATCACCGCCACGCCCAACAGCGTCAGCATTTGGTCCGACTCGTCCCCTCGTTCGAAGGCACGGTCCGATGCGCCGAGCAGGCTGGCAAGCGGGCAGGCGGGTTCATCGGCCCTCTTGACTGCCTTTCGCCTCGGCGCGACCCTCAAGGTAACAATGATAACCTACGGGAGGCTCACCATGGCCGATGGCGCCCTGCCTATCACGTCCCTCAAGGGCAAGGTCAGCGAAGCGGAGTGGCAGGCGCGGGTCGATCTCGCCGCCCTGTATCGTCTCGTGGCCCTGCACGGGTGGGACGACATGATCTTCACCCACATCTCGGCCCGCATCCCGGGTCCCGAGCATCATTTCCTGATCAATCCGTACGGGATGTTCTTCGGCGAAATGACCGCCTCGTGCCTGGTCAAGGTCGACCTGGACGGCAACGTCATCGACAAGACGCCGTACTACATCAATCCGGCGGGCTTCACGATCCACTCGGCCATCCACGCCGCGCGCGAGGACGCCCACTTCGTCATGCACCTGCACAGCGACCAGGGCGTGGCGGTCTCGGCGCACGCCGAGGGCCTGCTGCCGCTGACGCAACATTCACTGATTGTCTTGCCTCAGCTCGCCTATCACGACTATGAAGGCATTGCTCTCAACTTGGACGAGCGGGAACGGCTTGTGGCCGACCTGGGCGAGACCAAGAAGCTGATGATGCTGCGCAACCACGGTACGCTGTCGGTGGGCAGCTCGGCGGCTGAGTGCTGGTTGGGGATGTTCTTCCTGGAGCGGGCGTGCGCGCAGCAGGTCATGGCGTTGTCGATCGGACGCGAGAACGTCCTCCTGGCGCCCGACGCGGCGCAGGAGGAGGTGCGCAAGCAGGTCGGCATGGGCATGGGCATGATCGGCGGCCTGGCGTGGCCGGGCTGCTTGCGCAAGCTGGATCGCGAGCTGCCGGGCTACGCGGACTAGGCTGCGTTTCCAAGATCCTGAAAGCCGTCGCGGTCCTGGCGATCGCGGCGGCTTTTTCGTGCCCGGTCGCGGCGCTGGCGGGCGCCTGGCCGGTGGAGAAGGGGCGTACGCTCTTCATCGCCAAATACGAACAGAGCACCGCCAACCAGGGCTTCGACCCTGACGCCGTGCTGGTCGACATCGGCCATCGCCGCGACGAGGCGCTGTCGGTCTTTGTCGAGCACGGCCTGACCCCGCGCCTGACCCTGCAAGCCAAGGCCGGTGTCACGCGCGGCCACGACCAGTGGGTCGAGTACTCCGGGCGCGGACCGGTCGAGGCTGGGCTGCGCTGGACCGTTCGGCAGGACGACCGCTCTGCCCTGGCGGTCTATGTCGGCGCGGGGGAGGCGGGGGCAGGCCGCAACGCCGGCTATGCCGCGCCGGGGCAGGGGAGCCTGGATCTGGAAGCCCGCGTGCTCTACGGCCGCTCGGGCGTCTGGAAGGGCCGCGAGGTCTATGTCGACCTGCAGGCCGCGCGGCTGAAACGCCAGGGACTGGCCGACGAGACCCGCATCGACACGACCCTGGGCCTGCGTCCGGCCAAGAACTGGCTGCTGCTGGCCCAGACCTATGGCGGCCAGGCCGACCGCGACACGATCAAGGCGCGCTGGCTGAAGGCCGAACTCTCCGTCGTCCGATCGCTTGGAAACTGGAGCGTCCAGGCCGGATGGCGTGATACGTTGTCAGGACGCGAAACCGCCCGCGATCGCGGCGTGGTGCTCGCTTTGTGGCGACGTCTGTAGCTTGTTTCAAAACTGAAACAGTTGGTCATCCGCGTGTCACTGGACGCCGCTTTAGGCTGCGGTGCATATCTCGCCGCACTTATAGCTTCGCCGAGTCATCGGCGCCCGGAGCGTTTTCTTGATCCGCAGGCACTTCTTCCTCGTGGTGGCCCTGGTGGCCGTGGTCCTGATGGTCGTGATCGGGGGCTGGAAACTCGCCTTCGCCGACAAGGAGGCCAAGGGCGGCGCCGGCGGCGGTCGCGCGACCAACGTCTCGCAGGCGGTGGTGGCCGAGCAGGCGTTCACCGACCGCATCGAAGTGCTGGGCGCGGCCAAGGGCCGTCAGTCGGTGACGATCACCTCCAACACGCCGGAACTGATCACTTCGGTTCACTTCAGCGACGGCCAGGCCGTCACGCGCGGCCAGGTGTTGGTCACGCTGAAGGCCGACCAGGAAGACGCCGGCGTCTCGGAAGCCAAGGCCCGGCTGGCCCAGGCCGAGCGCGACTACGCCCGCTGGAAGACCCTGGCCGACAAGGGCATCGCCCCGCGCGCCACGGCCGAGCAATATCTGTCGGCCCTTGAAGTCGCCAAGGCTTCGGTCGGCACCGCCCAGGCCCAGAAGCTGGACCGCGTGCTGCGCGCGCCGTTCTCGGGCCGGGTCGGCATTTCGGACGTCGCGCCGGGCATGCTGATCGCCGCCGGCACGCCGATCGTTAGCCTGGACGACGCCTCGGTGATCCGCGTCGATTTCTCGGTGCCCGATCGTTACCTCTCGACCCTGCGCGTGGGCCTGCCGATCGCGGCGCGTCCCGACGCCCTGCCGGGCGAGACCTTCCAAGGGACGATCGCCCAGATCGACACCCGCATCGATCCCGCCACCCGCGCCATCAAGGCCCGCGCCGAGTTCCCGAATGGCGGCGGCCGCCTGAAGCCGGGCATGCTGGTCAAGGTCGCCATCGACCAGGGCGTGCGCAACGCCCCCGCCGTGCCGGAAGCGGCCGTGCAGTTCGAAGGCAACCAGGCCTCGGTCTATCGCATCGCCAAGGGTCCGAAGGGCATGGTCGCCCGTCGCACCGACGTCGACACCGGCATCACCCAGAACGGCTTCGTCGAGATCCGCGGCGGCCTGAAGGCCGGCGACAAGATCGTCGCCGACGGCCTGAACCGTATCCAGGACGGCGCTCCGGTGGGCGGCGGCAAGGGCGGGCAGGGTGGCGGCCAAGGCGGCAAGGGCGAAGGCAAGAAGCGTGAAGGCAAGGCCGGCTGATGCTGTCCGACCTTTCCGTCCGTCGTCCCGTCTTCGCCGCCGTCGCGGCGATCATTCTCTGCGTCATCGGCTTCGCGGCGTTCTCGTCGCTGGCGATCCGCGAGCTGCCCAATGTCGACCCGCCCGTGGTCTCGGTCTCGACCGCCTATCGCGGCGCCTCGGCCGAAGTCATCGAAGAGCGCATCACCCAGGTGATCGAGCGCCAGGTGGCCGGCATCCAGGGCATCGACCGCGTGAACTCCAGCAGCCGTGACGGCCGCTCGCAGATCACCATCACCTTCAACCTGGACCGCGACCTGGACGCCGCCGCCAACGACGTGCGCGACGCCGTCAGCCGGGTTACCAGCAACCTGCCGGACCAGGCCGATCCGCCGCAGATCGCCAAGGCCAATGCCGACTCATCGCCGATCATCATCCTGAACCTGACCTCGACCACGCTGGATCCCCTGCAGCTGGCCGACTATGCCGACCGCTATCTGGTCGAGCGGATGTCGACCATCGACGGCGTGGCCCAGGCCAACCTGTTCGGGGCCAAGATCTACGCCATGCGGATCTGGCTGGACGCCAACGAGATGGCCGCCCGCGGCGTGTCGGTGGACGACGTCGAGAACGCCCTCAACGCCCAGAACCTGGAACTGCCGGCCGGCTCGCTGGAAAGCGCGTCCAAGGACTTCACCATCCGCGTGGCCCGCGCTTACGCCAAGCCGGAAGAGTTCGCCCGCCTGCCGCTGCGCGCGGCTGACGCCAACGGCTTCGTGCTGCGCCTGGGCGACGTGGCCCGCATCGAGGAAGGTCCGGACGAGCGCCGCCGCCAGTTCCGCGGCAATGGTATCGATCAGGTCGGCATCGGCCTGACTCGCCAGTCGCAGGCCAACGACGTCGCCATCTCCGAGGCCGTCCGCAAGGAAGTGGACGTCATCAACCAGAGCCTGCCGCCTGGCACCAAGATGGTCGTGGCCGTGGACAACTCGATGTTCACCGCCGAGGCCATCCACGAGGTGTGGATCACCATGGGCATGTCGATCGGCCTGGTCGTGCTGGTCAACCTGATCTTCCTGGGCAGCTGGCGTTCGGCGCTGATCCCGTCGATCGTCGCGCCGATCTGCATCCTGTCGACCTTCATCGTCCTGGCCCCGCTGGGCTTCTCGCTGAACCTCCTGACCCTGCTGGCCCTGGTGCTGGCCGTCGGCCTGGTCGTCGACGACGCCATCGTGGTGGTCGAGAACATCCAGCGCCGGGTGGACGAGGGCGAGCCGGCCCTGGTCGCCGCCGAGCGCGGCACCCGCCAGGTGTTCTTCGCCGTCGTGGCGACCACCATCGTATTGATCTCGGTGTTCGCGCCGCTGATGTTCCTGCCCGGCTATATCGGCCGCCTGTTCGTCGAGCTGGCCGTGGCCATCGCCGCCGCCGTCGGCTTCTCGGCCCTGCTGGCGCTGTCGCTGTCGCCGATGATGGCGTCCAAGCTGCTCAAGCCCGCGCACGGCGAGGGCTGGCTGGCTCGTCGCGTCGATCGGGCCATGGACGCGCTGAAGAACTCGTACCGCGCCTCGCTGGAAAGCATCCTGGGCGGCTGGTCGGCGGCGATCGCCGGCGGCATCGTGGTGCTGCTGGCGGGCTTTGCCTTCCTGCTGTTCACCCACATTCCCAAGGAGCTGGTGCCGCCGGAAGACCGTGGCCGCGTCGACATCCAGATCAGCGCGCCGGAAGGGGCGGGCTACGACTACACCGCCTCGATCGGTTCGCGCGTCGAGAAGATCATCTCGAAGTATCGCGAGAACGGCGAGGCCGAGCGCACCATCCTGACCATCCCGCGCTTTGGCCAGAACCAGTTCAACAGCGGCAACGCCGTCGTGGTCATGAAGCCCTGGGGCGAGCGCAAGAAGACCGCCGACCAGGTGGCCGCCGAGCTGAACAAGGAGCTGTCGAAGATCACCGGCGTGCGCGCCGTGGCCAGCGTCCGGGGTCCGTTCCAACGGGGCGGCGGTGGCGGCGGTGGCGGCGGCACCAACGTCGACCTGATCGCCGTGGGCAACGACTACATCCAGCTGGCCGACTGGCTGAAGCCGATCCTGGCCGAGGCCCAGGACAATCCGGGCCTGTCGCGTCCGCGCCTGGACTATGAGCCGACCGCGCCGCGCCTGCTGGTGCAGATCGACCTGGACAAGGCCGCCACCCTGGGCGTCTCGGCCCAGTCGGTCGGCCGAGCGCTGGAGACCATGTTCGGCTCCCGCCAGGTCACGACCTACATCAAGAACGGCCAGGAATACGACGTCCTGCTGCAGACCAACCTGGACCAGCGTCGCAGCGTCGAGGACCTGAACCGCCTGAACGTGCGGACCAGCTCCGGCGCCCTGGTGCCGCTGTCGACCGTGGTGACCACTCAGCTGCGCGGCGACACCCCGGACCGTCCGCGCGTCGACCGCCTGCGCTCGGTGACCCTGACCACCCAGCTGAACCCCGGCTACACCGTCGGTGACGCCGTGACCTTCTTCCAGGACCTGGCCAATGAGCGCCAGGCGCCCGGCGTCAGCATCAAGTGGGGCGGCCAGGCCAAGGACTATCTGGAAGGCTCGGGCGGTATCGCCATCGCCTTCGGCTTGGCCCTGCTGCTGGTGTTCCTGGTGCTGGCGGCCCAGTTCGAAAGCTGGATCCACCCGGCCGTGATCATGCTGACCGTGCCGCTGGCGGCGCTGGGCGGCCTGTTCGGCCTGCTGGTCATGGGCTCGACCATCAACACCTACAGCCAGATCGGCCTGATCATCTTGGTCGGCATCGCCACCAAGAACGGCATTCTCATCGTCGAGTTCGCCAACCAGCTGCGCGACGAGGGCCTGACCGTGCGCGAGGCGGTGATCGAGGCGGCGGCCCTGCGCCTGCGTCCGATCATCATGACCTCGATCGCCGCGGCCATGGGCGCCTTGCCGCTGATGCTTTGGGCGGGCGCTGGCGCGGGAAGCCGCAAGACCATCGGTTCGGTGATCTTCACCGGCTCGATCTTCGCGACCCTGCTGACGCTGTTCATCGTTCCGGTGTTCTATGACCTGCTCGCGCGCTTCACGAAGTCGCCGGAGTGGACGGCGCGCCAGATCGAAGAGTATGAAGCCGCCGAGAAGAACGGCGAGGGGCAAACCTCGCCCGCTTAACGCAGGTGAGGAAGCATGGCTGATGGCCATCTGACGGCCAAGCGGCAGGAAATCGCTCTGCTGCGCCGTCTCGAGGAACGGATTCTGTGGTTGGCGGCGTGGACGATCCACAACGCCAACCATCTCCGCGAAAGCCGCGATGGCCTGAAGGTCGGTGGACACCAGGCCTCCTGCGCCTCGATGACCACGCTGATGACGGCCCTCTACATGAAGGCGCTGCGGCCGCAGGACCGGGTGGCGGTCAAGCCGCACGCCAGCCCCGTCTTCCACGCCATCCAGCACCTGTTCGGCCGCCAGAGCCTTGAGAACCTCAAGCGCTTCCGGGCGCTGGGCGGGGCGCAGTCGTATCCCTCGCGCACCAAGGACGTGGACGACGTCGACTTCTCGACCGGCTCGGTGGGGCTGGGCGTGGCCATGACCGCCTTCGCCTCGCTGACCCAGGACTATCTGGCGGCGCGCGGCGCGGTGAAGCCGGAGAAGATGGGCCGGATGATCTCGCTGCTGGGCGACGCCGAGCTGGACGAGGGCAACATCTACGAGGCCCTGATCGAGGCCTGCAAGCATGACATCCGCAACACCTGGTGGATCGTCGACTACAACCGCCAGAGCCTGGATGCGACCACTCAGGACCGGATGTTCACCCGCTACGGCGAGATCTTCGAGGCCGCCGGCTGGACGGTCGAAACGCTGAAGTGGTCCAAGCGCCAGCGCGAGGCCTTCGCCAAGCCGGGCGGAGACAAGCTGCGCGAATGGATCGAAACCGCGCCGAACGACCTGTTCTCGGCCCTGACCTACCAGGGCGGCGCGGCCTGGCGTGAGCGACTGAATGCCGACCTGGAGGGTAGTCCCAAAACCCTGGCCCTGATCGCGTCCTACAAGGACGTGGACCTCGCTGAGCTGATGACCGAGCTGGGCGGCCACTGCCTGGAGACCCTGCTGGAGGCCTTCGAGAAGGCGGGACAGGACGACCGGCCGCGCTTCTTCATCGCCTACACCGTCAAGGGCCTGCGGCTGCCGTTCCAGGGCCACAAGGACAACCATGCCGGCCTGATGACGCCCTCCCAGATCGCCGAGCTGCGCGAGCGTCTCGGTGTCGTGGAGGGCGAGGAGTGGGATCCGCTGTCGGGCCTGTCGGCTGCCGAACGCACGGCCCTGAAGGGCCTGGTCGCGCGCGCGCCGTTCGCCAAAGAGGTCGAGCGCCAGCATATCGCGCCAGCCATCCCGACGCCCGCGGCCGACGAGCTGCTGGCCGCCGTCGCCGGCGGGGGCGAGCAGTCGACCCAGGCCGCCTTCGGCAAGGTGATGTTCGAGATCGCCGCTCGCAAGGACGAGTTCGCCGGCCGAGTGGTGACCACCTCGCCGGACGTGACGGTGTCGACCAACCTGGGCGGCTTCGTGAACCGCCGGGGCGTCTTCCAACGCCGCGCCCATGACGACGTCTTCAAGCGCCGCCGCATCCCCTCGGCCCAGGTCTGGTCCAAGGCCGAGACCGGTCAGCATGTCGAGCTGGGCATCGCCGAGAACAACCTGTTCATCGCCCTGGCGGCGCTGGGCCTGACCGCGCCGCTGTTCGGCGAGCGGCTGTTCCCGGTCGGGACCCTGTACGACCCCTTCATCGCCAGGGGTCTCGATGCCCTGAACTACGCCTGCTACCAGGACGCCCGGTTCCTGCTGGTCGCCACGCCCTCGGGCCTGACGCTGGCCCCCGAAGGCGGCGCGCACCAGTCGATCAATGCGCCGGTCATCGGCATGGCCCAGCCGGGCCTTGACACCTACGAGCCGGCCTTCGCCGACGAGACGGCGGTGCTGATGGCGCATGCGTTCGAGCGTATCCAGGCGACGGACGGCTGCTCGACCTATCTGCGCCTGTCGACACGGGTGCTGCAGCAGCCCGAGCGGACGGACGACGCCTGGCGCCAGGGCGTGATCGACGGAGCCTATTGGCTGAAGCCTCCGGCGCCCGGTGCACGCCTCGCCTTGGTCTACAGCGGCGCCCTGGCCCCCGAGGCCCTGGCGGCGTTCGAGGCGTTGGCCGAGGACATGCCCGAGGCCGGCCTGCTGGCTGTCACCTCGGCCGACGTGCTGCATCGCGACTGGACCGCCTCGGGCCGCGCCCGCTGGACCGGGGAGGGCGCTCGCGTCTCCACGATCGAGACCCTGCTGGCCCCGCTGGATCGCGACGCCGGCCTCGTCACCCTGACCGACGGCTCGCCGCTGGCCCTGTCGTGGCTGGGCTCGGTGCGCGGGCAGCGGGTGCGAGCCCTGGGCCTGGAGGTCTTCGGCCAGTCCGGCGACCTGCCGGATCTGTACGGGAAGTACCGCCTGGACGCTGAAGCCATCCTGGACGCTTGCGCCGACCTGCTGGCCTAGAACCCGCCGACGATCGTCATGCCCGTCAGCAGGCGGTCGCGGAAGTGATAGGTCAGGGTCGCGCGGGTGTCGGTCCAGACGTGGCCGTCGGGGCTTTCCACAGAGTACTGGGCCTCGACCGTCAGGGCGTCGGCGGTCTCTTCCAGCACCCGGATCAGCTGGATGTTCGGCACGATGGTCGCGAAGATGTGGGCGAACTGGGCCATCGTGGCTTCCAGGCCGACGAAGGGCGAGCCGCTCTCCAGCGTGTCGGGCCAGGTCACCTCGGGATGCAGCGCCGCGCGGATGCCCGCCAGGTCTTGGGCGTTGAAGGCCTCATAGGCCTCTTCCAGCACGGCCAGCAGCGCGCTCATGGTTCGTTTCCGTCCCGACCGCTGTCGTCGACGTCCTGCTCGGCGATCAGCCCCCGGTCCAGACGATACCAGACCGTGATCACATCGTCCTGCCAAAGCCCGCCGCCGGGGCCGCGCGTGACGATGTGCAGGCGGGCGCGGACGCGGTCGTCGGGTTCGCGCGTGAGCGTGATCGCGGTCAGCTCCACGCGAACGGCTTCGAACAGATGGACGAAGTGGGCGCGGATAGCGTCCAGGCCTTCCAGCATGCCGCCTTCGAGCGGATCGGCGAAGCGGGCGTCAGGCGCGTAGCACGACACGGTCGCGTCGAGGTCCCGGGCGTTGATGGCCCTTAGCAGCTGCGCGATCCGATCTTCGTCGGGCGTCATGGGCCTTCAGTCCGAGTCCCCCCTGGAACCCACATCCATGCGCCAGAAAAGGCCGTCGCGGAGCGTGTAACAATGCCGCACGCACATGTCCGACCACAGCTGGCCATTGCGGTTCCAGACCACCTGGTTGGCGTCCACGATGATGCGGTCGTCGTCATCCAGATGGACCTCGACCGGCGTGGTCTCCACCCGGATCGCGGCGTCGTTATAGGCCCAGTACGCGCGAACCGCCTCGGGCGAGGTCAGCACGCCGCCCCGCGTGGCGTCCGGCCACTGCAGGTCCGGCGCGACCAGGGCGCTGAACGCCGCGAAGTCGCGCCGCTGGTTGGCGTCGTAGAGGCGCTGGACCAGCGCCTCGATCTCGGGCGGGGCCGGGCGCATCGCTTACGGAGCCGGTTTGTAGCCGGTCTCGACCTTCAGATAGGCGATCAGGTCGATGCGGTCCTTGGCGTCGTGGATGCCCGCGAAGGTCATCTTGGTGCCGGGCAGGAATTCGCGCGGGCTCGACAGCCACTTGTCCAGGTGCTCGGCGTCCCAGGTGAAGCCGGCGCTCTTCACCGCCTCGGAATAGGCGTAGCCGGGCTTGGAGCCGACCTTGCGGCCGAAAACGCCATAGAGGTTGGGGCCGGTCATGTCCGGGCCACCTTCGGTGATGGTGTGGCACGAGCGGCAGAAGGCGAACTTGCTCTGGCCGTTCGACAGGTCGCCGGTGTTGTACGGGGCGGGGAGGGCGGCCAGGGCCGCGGTCTGGTCGGCGTCGGTCACCTTGGGCGCGGACGCCGGTGCGTCGGCGGGGGCGTCGGCCGAGCTGCCGCCGTCCTTCGAGCAGGCTGAAACGGTCAGGCAGAGGGCCGCGACGACGGCCAGTTTCACAGTACGCATGATGGTCCCCGACTGACGTTTCGCCGCACGGTCTGCGACCGCGCGACGCATTCCAAACCCTTATAAAATCAGGGCCGCGGGCTTGTCACGGAACAATGTTCCTTAATCTAAGCTTGGCCGCGCCCCTGCGACAATCGCCGGTATCTACGTGATTCTTCACACGAAAAGTGAAATCGCAAACCGTGGGTCTGCACATAACTGTTTGACGAGCGTTAACCATAAAATCTACCACTTTTCTCACCGGAGCGGGCTGGCTCCGGACGGGCAGGGAAGAACGACCATGGACTGGAGCGAAGAGCGGACCGCCACCCTCAAGAAGCTGTGGCTCGAAGGCCTCAGCGCGAGCCAGGTGGCCCGTCAACTGGGCGGCGTCAGCCGCAGCGCGGTGATCGGCAAGGTCCACCGCCTGGGCATCACCGTCCGCGAAGTTCCGGTGCGCCAGCGCGTCACCAGCGTCCGCGTTCCGTCGCGGATCCCGGCGCGCCGGCCGACCCGTGAGACCACCGCCGCGCCCCACGTCGCGCCGCGCCTGGAACGCACCGAAGAAGACCTGCTGCCGACCTCGGGCATCCTGGAGCTGGGCGCCCACTCGTGCCGCTGGCCGATCGGCAATCCGGAAGGCGACGACTTCGGCTTCTGCGGCCGCCCCAAGCTGACCAGCCGCGGGTCCTACTGCGAGCAGCACACGGCCGGCGCCTTCCGCCGCCTGGGCAACGCCAAGGCTGTCGAGGCCTGGGCGCTGAAGGGCCTCAAGGAACGCGTCCAGCCCAGCCAGATCTAGGCTCGGCTCCCTTCCTTCCGCACGACTTTCTCATTTTCCTCGAGATCACCGAGTAGAACCCCCATGAACATGGTCCTGATCGAGAACGCCGCCGGCAGCAGCCAAGTGATCACCATCATCGAGGAGTTCGCCGGCCACTCGGTGTCGCGCGATCTGAACCCCGGCGACCACGCCAGCATCCCCGTCACCCAGTTCAAGTCGATCACCGTCCGTGAGACGTATCCGGACGATTGGTTGACCCGCGGCGTCACCCGCAACCGCGCCGCCGCCTGACCTAGGGGCTCGCGCCTGAGACCGGTAACACCGGGCAAGCGCATTTCACCGCTCGGGTTTCGCGCTTAAATTGAAACAGATGACCCCGCGAAGCCTTTCGCGGGGTTTTTCGTTTGGCCTAGGGGCGCCGCAGATTGCGTGACCGTTAACCTTATGAGACACAGAGCGCCGCTTTGGGGGGCGAAACGACTATGCGTAAGGGGGATGAGCGCGCCGGCTTGGTCGAGGACCACGCCCTGCCGCTGCCGAGCTATCTGAGCTACTTGCTTTATCAGACCGAGCAGCATCGCCGCGCGGTCGCCGCCGACCTGTTGGCGCAACACGGCCTGACCTTCGCCAAGTGGGTGGCGATGATCTCTCTGCGTCGGTTTGGGGACCTGTCGATGACCCGGCTGGCCAAGCTGGCGGCCACCGATCGCACGACGCTGACCCGTTCGATCGACAGCCTGATCGCCGACGGCCTGGTGGCGCGGGAAGCCTCGCCCAGCGACCGTCGGATCGTCGTCGTGTGCCTGACTGACACCGGTCGCAACCTGCTGGAAAAGATCCGCGGCGAGATCCGTCCGCTGAACCGCGAGATCTGCGCCAATCTGACCCCGGAAGAGCAGGCGGCCATGACCGGCTACCTGCAGAAGATGCTGACCGGCCTGATCGTCGAACCGGAATGGAAGCAGGACGTGATCGGGTTCAGCACCCCGGCGCCGCCGGAAACCGCCTAAAGCGACGGCCTAGTCGTCGAACTTCACCCGTCCGCGTCCGGACTTCACGGTCCCGCGCTTGGCCTTACCATCCAGGCGTTTGAGCTTGCTGGAATAGGTCGGCTTGGTCGCCTTGCGGGGCTTGGGCCGTTCGGTCGCGCGGCGGATCAGGTCGACCAGGCGCTCCTGGGCGTCCTGGCGGTTCATTTCCTGCGAGCGCGAGCCTTGCGAGAACAGGATCAGCACGCCGTCCTGGGTCAGGCGGCTGCCGGCCAGCGTCTCGAGCCGCGCCTTGACGTCCTCGGGCAGGGCCGGGGAGTTGCGGACATCGAACCGCAGTTCGATCGCCGTCGAGGTCTTGTTGACGTGCTGGCCGCCGGGACCCGAGGCGCGCGTGGCCTTCCAGACCAGCTCGTCCTCGTCGATCCGCAGCCAGGAGGTGATCTCGATCATCGCGGCGGGCCCGCGCGCTTGGCCTTGACCACCAGCTGGTCCAGGGCCTGCAGGAAACGCGAGCGGTCGGCGTTGGCGAAGGCGGCGGGGCCCTTGGTGACCTCGCCCATCGAGCGCAGGTGCTCGCCGATGGACCGTGAGGCCAGGGCCGAGCCGATCATGTCGGGGCTAAACACTCGGCCGTTCGGGGCCAGCGCCGCGCCGCCGGCCTTCAGCACCCGGTCGGCCAGGGGGATGTCGTTGGTCACCACCACGTCGCCCGGCCCGCAGCGCTCGGCGATCCAGTCGTCGGCCACGTCGGGGCCGGCGTCGACCACGATCTGCTCGATCACCGGGGTCGCGGGCACGCGGATCCAGCTGTTGGACACCACGAAGGTCTTGAAGCCGTGGCGTGCGGCGACCTTGTAGGCCTCGTCCTTGACGGGGCAGGCGTCGGCGTCGATGAAGAGGATGGCGGTCATCGACCTGAAGCCTACCGGAAAGGGGACCTGGAAGAGAATGGTGCCGGCTGAGGGGATCGAACCCCCGACCTTCGGTTTACAAAACCGCTGCACTACCGCTGTGCTAAGCCGGCGTTTCATGGGTCGATGACCCGAGGCAGGGCTTATGCCGTCTGCCGGGGCGGACGGCAAGAGCGCCTCACAGATCGAACCGCACCCCCTGAGCCAGCGGCAGGGCACCCGAATAGTTCACCGTCGCGGTCTGGCGGCGCATGTACTGCTTCCAGCTGTCGGAGCCGCTCTCGCGGCCGCCGCCCGTCTCCTTCTCGCCGCCGAACGCGCCGCCGATCTCGGCGCCCGAGGGGCCGATATTGACGTTGGCGATGCCGCAGTCGCTGCCGGCGGCCGACAGGAAGGCTTCGGCCTCGCGGACGTCGTTGGTCATGATGCAGGAGGACAGGCCTTGCGGGACGTCGTTCTGGATCGCCACGGCCTCGTCGAAGTCGCTGTAGGGCAAGACGTGCAGCAGCGGCGCGAAGGTTTCGCGCTGCATGCACGGGGCGGGAGCGGCGTGGCGGGCGAGCGCAGGGCGCACATAAAAGGCGTCCGGATGCTGGTCGATCAGCAGGCGCTCGCCGCCGCTGACGGTCCCGCCCTCGGCGCGGACCTGGTTTATGGCTTCGACGAAGACGTCATAGGCGGCCTTGTCGATCAGCGGGCCGAGCAGCGTGTTGGTCTCGCGCGGATCGCCGACAGGCAGGCGCTGGAAGGCCGTATCGACCGCGTCGGCGACCTTGTCGACCAGGCTCTCGTGGACGATCAGCCGGCGCAAGCTGGTGCAGCGCTGGCCCGCCGTGCCGGCCGCCGAGAAGACGATGGCGCGCAGGGCCAACGACAGGTCGGCCGAGGGCGTGACGATCATGGCGTTGTTGCCGCCCAGCTCCAGGATCGAGCGGCCGAAACGTTCGGCGACCAGGGGCGCGAGCGCCTTGCCCATGCGGGTCGAGCCTGTGGCGCTGACCAGCGGGATGCGCGGGTCGCGGGCCAGGCGCTCGCCGGCATCGCGGCCGCCCAGGACGACGCTGGTCAGGCCGTCGGGCGCGTCCCCGAAGCGGTCCAGGGCGCGCTGCAGGATGGCGTGGGTCGCCAGCGCCGTCAGCGGCGTCTTCTCGGACGGCTTCCAGATCACCGGATCGCCGCAGACCAGCGCCAGGCACGCGTTCCACGCCCAGACGGCGACCGGGAAGTTGAACGCGCTGATCACCAGCACTGGCCCCAGTGGGTGCCAGGTCTCGCGCATGGTGTGGCCGGGGCGTTCGGAGGCGATGGTCAGGCCGTGCAGCTGGCGGGAGAGGCCGACGGCGAAGTCGCAGATGTCGATCATCTCCTGGACTTCGCCGGCCGCCTCCGAGGCGATCTTGCCGGCCTCCAGGGTGACCAGGGCGGCGAGGTCGGCCTTGGCGGCGCGCAGTTCTTCGCCGAACAGGCGGACCAGTTCGCCCCGACGCGGAGCGGGAACGATGCGCCAGGCGGCGAAGGCATGGCAGGCGGCCGAGACCTTGGCGCCGATCTCGCGGGCGTCGTCGAAGGGGACGTGGGTCAGGACCTGGCCGTCGATCGGGCTGCGCACTGGATGGCCGCCGTCGGCGGGCAGGGCGGGGACGCCGAGCTTGCTCAGCAATTCGCGGGCATGGGCGTCGGGAGAGGGCTGGGTCATGGCCCGAGCACACGCCGGCGCCGGAGGATGGTCAACCCCTCGGCGTTGCGAGTCTCGTCTCCAAACGGTAGGGACGGGCCAAGCAGGAGATCGACCATGGCCCAGGGCAAACTCATCGACGGCAAGGCCTTCGCGGCCGATCTGCGGGCCAAGGTTGCCGAGGAGGTCGCGGCGCTGAAGGCCGAGCATGGCCTGACCCCCGGCCTGGCCGTCGTACTGGTCGGCGAGGATCCGGCCAGCCAGGTCTATGTTCGCAGCAAGGGTCAGCAGACGGAAGAGGCGGGGATGTACTCCGAGACCCACCGCCTGCCGGCCGAGACCACCCAGGACGAGCTGCTGGCCGTGGTCGCCAAGCTGAATGCCGATCCGAAGATCCACGGCGTGCTGGTGCAGTTCCCGGTGCCGCCGCACATCAGCCAGATGGACGTCGTGGCGGCCCTGTCGCCGGACAAGGACGTCGACGGCCTGACCGTGACCAATGCCGGTCGCCTGGCCAGCGGCCTGCCGGCCCTGGCGCCCTGCACGCCGACGGGCTGCATGATGCTGATCAAGGACGTGATCGGCGACGTGAAGGGCAAGAACGCCGTGGTGATCGGCCGCTCGAACCTGATGGGCAAGCCGATGGCCCAGATGCTGCTGGCCGCCGACTGCACGGTGACCATCGCCCACTCGCGCAGCCAGGACCTGCCGGGGATCGTGCGCCAGGCCGACATCGTCGTGGCCGCCGTCGGTCGGGCCGAGATGGTCAAGGCCGACTGGATCAAGCCGGGCGCGGTCGTTATCGACGTCGGCATCACCCGCTTCCCGGCCCGCGATCCCGAAGCCGCCGCGGCGGGCAAGACCCGGCTTGTCGGCGACGTCGCCTTCGACGAGGTTAGGGAAATCGCCGGCGCCATCACGCCGGTTCCGGGGGGAGTCGGGCCGATGACCATCGCTTGCTTGCTGGCCAACACGCTGACGGCGGCCAAACGCCTGTCGGGGATCGCCTGATGCGGAGGGCGTTCGTCGTTCTCGCGTCCGCCCTTTTTCTCACCGCCTGCGGGGCCAAGACCCCGCCGCCGCCTACGCCTGAACAGGCGGCGGCGCTGCGCCCGACCAACGCCAAGCTGGCTGGCCTCTACGAGACCTCGTGCCATGCCTGCCACGCCACGCCGGGTACGGGCGCGCCGCTGGTCCATGACCACGCCGCCTGGGACCCGCGCTGGAAGCAGGGCGAGGCGGTGCTGCTGGACCACACCATCCAGGGCTTCAACGCCATGCCGGCCACCGGACAGTGCGTGGCTTGCACACCGGACGACTTCCGGGGTCTGATCCGATTCATGGCGGGGCGCGAAGACTCCGGCAAATAGGCGAGGAGCGGGCATGATCTCCAGGCGCGGAGCCCTGATAGCGGGCGGAACCGGAGCGGCTGTGGTCGCGAGCGGCGGTGTCGCCGCCTACAAGGTCGCCACCGGGGACAAGCCCGAACCGCCGTCGCCGGCCTCGGTAAACGCCGAGGGCAAGCTCTTGTGGCGAAACTGGTCGGGCGTGCAGCACGCCTATCCCGCCGCCCGCCTGGCCCCCAAGGACGAGGACGAATTGGCCACGGCGCTCAAGGTCGCCCAGGCCCCGATCCGGCCCGTTGGCGCCGGCCACTCCTTTACCGCGCTGGCCCCCACCAGCGGGACCTTGGTGTCGCTGGACGCCATGTCCGGCATCGTTGGCTGGGAAGGCGACGAGGCGGTCATCCGCACCGGCACGCGGCTCGGGGCGCTCGGCCCGTTGCTCGCCGAGAAGGGCCGGGCGCTGCCGAACCTGCCCGACATCAACAAGCAGTCGCTGGGCGGCGCCCTGGGCACCGCCACCCACGGCACGGGCCAGAAAATCATGGCCATGCACGGCGACGTCACAGGCCTGAGACTTGTGACGCCCTCGGGCAAGGTCATCGACGCCGACGCGACCAAGAACCCCGAGGTCTTCCAGGCCGCTCGCGTCTCGCTGGGCGCGCTGGGCGTGATCAGCCAGGTGCGGATGCGCACCAGCGCCAACCGCCGCCTGCGCCGCAAGGTCTGGCTGGAGCCGTTCGATGAGGCCCTGGCCAACGCCGAGGCCCGCTGGGCTCAGCACCGCAATTTCGAGTTCTACGCCGTGCCGTTCACGGGGCTGGCGGCCAATATCAGCCACGACGAGACCGACGATCCGGCCCTGGACCGGGGTCCCGACCAGGACACCGAGTTCCTGCTGGCGCTGCGGGGCCTGCGCAACCTGCTGGGCTTCGCCACGCCGCTGCGCAAGGCCGCCGCCAAGGCGCTGCTGTCGACCGCCAAGCCCGAGACCGCCGTCGACGAGGGCTGGAAGCTGCTGTCGACCGAGCGTCCGGTGCGCTTCAACGAGATGGAATTCCACCTGCCGGTCGAGAACCAGCTCAAGGCCCTGCAGGAGGTTGTCGCGACCATCGAGAAGGAGCGTCCCGACGTCTTCTTCCCGATCGAGGTGCGGCGCATCGCGGCTGACGACGCCTGGCTGTCGCCGTTCCAGGGCGGGGTGCGCGGCTCGGTGGCGGTGCACGCCTACTACCGCGACGACTTCACGTTCCTGTACGAACTGATCGAGCCGATCTTCCGCCGCTACGACGGCCGGCCGCACTGGGGCAAGCTGCACACGCTGAACGGCGGCCAGCTGGCGGCGATCTATCCGCGCTGGAAGGACTTCCTGGCCGTGCGCCAGGAACTGGATCCGGAAGGCCGGATGCTCAATCCGTATCTGAAGGGGCTGTTCGGCCTGTCCTAGCGGATCAGGCCGCAGCGCCCAGATATTCGGTGACGCGGGCTTCCAGCTCGGTGACCAGGGCCTTGCCCACGGGGTGGGTGTCGACCTTGATGTCGTCGCGGACGCAGGCCTTGATCGCGTCGATGTGGGCGTCGACCAGGAACATCGGCGCCGACAGGCGGGTGTCCGGATCGTCGATCAGCTTGCACAGCGAGGCCGACAGGCGCGTGATCAGCGGGAACTCGTAGGTCGCGCCGAGGCCCTTCAGGTCGTGAGCGCGAAGGTACAGCGTCTCGACCGTCTGGGCGTTGAGGCCCTCGGTGCGAACGCCCAGGCGAGCGGCTTCCAGCTTGGTGATTTCGTCGTTCAGCCATTGGGCGAAGTTGCCCGACAGGCTCTTCAGAGCGGCCTCGGCCTTGGCGATGGCAGCCATGTCGATGCCGCCACGCCCGCCCACCTTGAGCTTGAGCATATTCGGCACCTGAATGACTTCAGCGGTCTTGTTCGTCACGGAGCGCCTCCCCAGTGGCGGATAGTTGAGTACCGCTAACATAGCAGGCGTTAACATTGGATGAGACCGTCGTTTCCCGCGACCCAACGTCTCAGGGGGCGGGCGAGATCTTCAGATCAGGCCGAGAACTGTTCGGCCAACACTCTCTCTTCCAGGCTGCGGCCGGCGTCGAACAGCATGGACAGCGAGGTGCCGCGATCCTCGGAGATGTGGACCTCGATCACGTCGCGGACCTCGAAATTGTCCGCCACCGCACTAACCGGACGCTTGTCGGCTTCCAGGATTTCGAAGGTGACGCGGGACGACTGCGGCAGCAGGGCGCCGCGCCAGCGGCGAGGGCGGAAGGCGGAGATCGGCGTCAGCGCTAGCACCTGGCCGTCGATCGGAATGATCGGGCCGTGGGCGGACAGATTGTAGGCCGTCGAGCCGGCCGGGGTGGCCAGCAGGGCGCCGTCGCACACCAACTCGCCCATCCGCACCTTGCCGTCGATCGAGATGCGCAGCTTGGCGGTCTGGCGGGTCTGGCGCAGCAGCGAGACCTCGTTGATCGCCAGGGCCCGGTGCTGGGTCCGGCGCGAATCGATGGCGACCATGGCCAGCGGATGGATGACGGCGCGCTCGGCGGCGTTGATCCGCTCCAGGAGGTCGTCCTCGCTGTACTCGTTCATCAGGAAGCCGACCGAACCGCGGTTCATGCCGTAAATCGGCGTCTGGGTGGCGATCGCCTCGTGCAGGGTTTCCAGCATGAAACCGTCGCCGCCCAGGGCCACGATGACCTGGGCGTTCTCGTCGCCGACGTCGCCGTAGCGGGCGGTCAGGCGTTCACGCGCTTCGATGGCCTCGGGCCGGTCGCTGGCCTTGAACGCCAGGCGAGTCACGATCGGTTGCGGCTGGTACATGCGGCCAAGTGGCGGGAACGCCGCCGCCTTGTCAAACCACAGATCAGGCCTGGCCGACGGCCTGGCGGAAGGCCATGCCGGCGATGTCCGGCGTGAAGGGGCCAAAGGCGCTGGCGGCGCGGCGCACGCCCTCGTCACCGCCGCCCGGACGGCCGCCGTTCAACTGGCGGACGTGTTCCAAGATGGTCGGGAAGACGCTGCGGTCGATGCCCACGGCCGAGCAGGCCAGGGCCAGCAGTTCGGGGCGGCCGCTGTCGATGGCGCGGCGGATCTGGGCGGATTCGAACTTGCCCAGGCGCGCCAGGGCCATGACGAACAGCTGCAGCCGGCCTTCACGCAGCACGCGCAATAGGTAGCCGGGGCGCAGCTGGCCGGCGGAGTCGAGCTTCTCGATCAACGAGCGCTCCATCTCCTCGCGGTCCTCGTCCTGTTCGACCGGGCCGACCTCGTCATCGTTCTCGCCACGATGTGCGGCGCGCAGGGCGTCGTTGACCGCCGCCTGCATCTTGGCCGGATCCAGGTGGAAGCGAGTCGCCAGCGCGTCGCGCAGCGCGCGGCCGACCAGCAGATAGAGCTGCTCGGCCAGGTCGCTGGACAGCCTGGGATGGCGCGCCAGGGGCGAGCGCAGGGCGACGACCTCGCGCGAGCGGCTCACCAGGCGGCCCATGGCGTCGGGCGAGATTTCGGCGGTCTCGTTGGAGGCCAGGGCGGTCAGCACGGCCGGCTCGTCGCGGCTGATGATCGCCTCGACCACGGCGCCGGGCAGGCGCGGGCGGCGGGCGATCTCGATCTGGTGTTCCAGGGTCGCCTGGACCAGCAGGCGGATCAGGTCGTGATCCTGCAGCACCGGGCTGCGAGCGATGATCGGCCGGGCGATGTCGATCTCGTCCAGCGCCATGATGTTGATCAGCGCCGAGGGCGCCCAGTCGGCGTCGGCCAGGCGTTCGGACAGGCGATGACGGATGTCGCGCTCGGCCTCGACCACCAAGGTCATGAAGATCGAGTTCAGCAGGGCCTGGATGTCGGGGTGGGTCGGCTCGCCACGCGCCTGGCCGGCCTCGCACAGGTCGATGATCCCCGTGAGCAGACGTTCACGGTCTCCGGCCTCGCGACTGCGGGCCAGCTTCAAGAGCGATGCGATCTCGACGGCTTGGATGGCCCGCCTCCTTCGAATCCGGAAGACCGGATGAGGATGACCTTGCCGTCCCCAAATGAAAACATGCTTAAACGGAACAAAGACGCCGACGCAGCGTATCGCGTCGAGATGTCGCAAGCTTGAGCGGAGGCGCGTGTGGCCCAAGATCTGATTTTGGCCCTGGACCAGGGCACGACCAGCACCCGGGCCATCCTGTTCGACCGCGCCGGCCAGCCGTTGGCCGAGGCTACGCGGCCCTTGCGCCAGAGCTATCCGAACGACGGCTGGGTCGAGCACGACGCCGAGGAGATCTACGCCGCCTGCGTGGCGGTGCTGCGCGAGGCTTCGGAGAAGTCGGGCCGCGCCGAGCACATCGCCGCCATCGGCATCACCAACCAGCGCGAGACGGTGGTGATCTGGGACCGCAAGACCGGTCGCCCGATCCATCCGGCCGTCGTCTGGCAGGACCGCCGCACCGCCGAGGTCTGCGCCCGGCTGAAGGACGCGGGTCACGAGCCGCGCGTCACCGAGGTCACGGGCCTGCTGCTGGATCCGTACTTCTCGGGCACCAAGATCGCCTGGATCCTCGACAAGGTCCCCGGCGCGCGGGCTCGGGCCGAGGCGGGCGAGCTGCTGGCCGGCACCATGGATTGCTGGGTGATCTGGCGGCTGACGGGCGGGGCCGTGCACGCCACCGACGCGACCAATGCCTCGCGCACATTGCTGTTCGACATCGCCGGCCAGGACTGGTCGGCCGAGATGCTCGAGCTCTTCAACGTGCCGGCGGCGCTGCTGCCCAAGGTGCTGGACTGTGTCGACGACTACGGCGCGTCGAAGGCCGAGGTGCTGGGCCGCGAGGTGCCGATCCGGGGTGTGGCCGGCGACCAGCAGGCGGCGCTGATGGGGCAGGGGTGCGTGGCACCCGGCCAGATGAAGGCCACCTATGGCACCGGCTGCTTCATGCTGATCAACACCGGCGAGGAACGTCCGATCTCGCGCTCGCGGCTGCTGACCACGGTGGCGGCGCGGGTGAACGGCAAGACGACCTACGCCTTGGAAGGCTCGATCTTCGTGGCCGGCGCGGCGATCCAGTGGCTGGGCGAAGGCTTGGGCATCACTGGCGGCCCGCGTGCGGCCGAGGCCTTGGCGCGTGCGGCCAAGGCCGATCACGGCGTCGTCGTGGTGCCGGCTTTCACCGGCCTGGGCGCGCCCTGGTGGGACGCCAATGCGCGCGGCGGGATCTTTGGCTTGACCCGCGACGCCGGCCTGCCCGAGATAGCGGCCGCCACCTTCGACAGCTGCGCCCTGCAGAGCTGCGACCTGATCGAGGCCATGCGGGCCGATGCGCCCACGGCGTTCGGCGAGGCGGCGCAGCTGCGGATCGACGGCGGCATGTCCAAGAGCGCCTGGTTTTCGCAGCGCCTGGCCGACCTGACCGGCATCTCGGTCCGTCGGGCCAGCTACCAGGAGATGACGGCGCTGGGCGCGGCCCTGTTCGCCGGGGTGGGGGCGGGGCTCTACGCCTCGGTCGAGGAGGCGGCGGAAGTCAGCCCCGCCGCCGAGACCCTGACACCCTCGATCAAGGATCACGAGCGCGAGGCGGCCTACGCCCGCTGGCTGGACGCGGTGCCCCGTATACGACTTTAGTCGTACTGCGGATTGCAGCGACAACGCTGTCTCCGCATAAAGGTCAGACCAATCAAGAAGCGGAACTCATCATGACAACCCGCCGCGCCGTGCTGGGCGCTGGAGCCGCCCTGTTGGCCTCGAGCCAGGCCTTCGCCGTTCCGACGGCCTATCCCAAGATTGGCCGCATCCGCCGCCTCTCGCCGGAGCTGGACGCGATCCTCGACGCCAATGCGCCCATCGAGCAGATCGCCGACGGCATCACCTGGGCCGAGGGCCCGACCTGGGTGTGGGAAGGCAAGTACCTGCTGTTCTCGGACGTGCCCGGCAACGTCATGCACCGCTGGGACGCCAAGAGCGGCAAGACCGATTTCCTGCGGCCCTCGGGCTATGACGGCCCGCCGACCAAGATCTTCCGCGAGGCCGGCACGAACGGCGCGATCATCAGCCTGGCCGGCGAGCTGCTGGCCGCCGACTGCGGCAATCGCGGCATCGCCAAGATCGACCTGGCGACCAAGAAGAAGACGATCCTGGCCGGGACCTACAAGGGCAAGAAGTTCAACAGCCCCAACGACCTGGTAGAGGTCCGCGACGGGCCGCTGAAGGGCTCGCTGTACTTCACCGATCCGCCCTATGGCCTGGAAGGCGGCGACGCCTCGCCGGCCAAGGAGCTGCCGTTCAACGGCGTCTACCTGTTGCGACCCAATGGCGAGGTGGCGCTGGTCGACGACAAGCTGACCTTCCCGAACGGCGTGGGCCTGTCGCCGGACGGCAAGCGCCTGTATGTCGCGATCTCGGACCCCAAGCGGCCGGTGATCATGGCCTATGACCTGGGCGCGGACGGCCTGCCGACCTCGTCCAAGGTGTTCTTCGACGCGACCGAGCTGAAGGCGGCCGGCGGTCCCGGTCTGCCCGACGGCATGAAGGTCGACGCCAAGGGGCGGCTGTTCGCCAGCGGGCCGGGCGGCATCCTGATCCTGACGCCGGAGGCCAAGCTGCTGGGCGTCATCGAGACGGGTGGGCCGGCCGCCAACTGCACGTTCGGCGAGGACGGCAAGACGCTGTTCATCACCTCCAACCACGTCGTGGCGAAGGTGCGCACCAAGACCTCCGGACTAGCCTGGTAAGGGGAGAAGCATCATGGACGAGATCAGCAAGCGGACATTCCTGGCGGCTGGTCTCGCCGCCGCTCTGCCTCTGGGCGCGAAAGCCGCCGAGCCCGGGCGCAAGCTGGGCTACGCGATCCTAGGGCTGGGCTACTACGCCACCAGGATCATCATGCCGCGCTTCGCCGAGTGCGAGCACTCCAAGCTGGTGGCCTTGGTCAGCGGCACGCCCGAGAAGCTGAAGACCTTCGGCGAGCAGTATGGCGTCCCGGAAAGCCACCGCTACAGCTACGAGACCTTCGACAAGATCATCGACAATCCCGACGTCGATATCGTCTACGTCATCACGCCCAACAGCCTGCACCGCACCTTCACCGAGCGGGCGGCCAAGGCCGGCAAGCACGTGATGTGCGAGAAGCCGATGGCCAATACGGTCGCCGACTGCGAGGCGATGATCGCCGCCTGCAAGAAGGCCGGCCGCAAGCTGATGATCGGCTATCGCAGCCGTTTCCAGGCCCACAACATCGAGGCCATCAAGCTGATCCGCGACGGGGCGCTGGGCCCGGTGCGCACCGTGGTGGCCGACCACGGCTTCACCATCGGCGATCCCAAGCAGTGGCGGCTAAACAAGGCCCTGGCCGGCGGCGGCAGCCTGATGGACATCGGCATCTACAGTCTGAACGCCGCTCGCTATCTGACCGGCGAGGAGCCCATTGCGGTCAACGCCGTGGAGTCCACCGACCACAACGATATCCGCTTCAAGGAGGTGGAAGACATCATCAGCTTCCAGCTGAAGTTCCCCTCGGGCGCGACGGCCAACTGCTATTCGGCTTACAGCGCCAACTTCAATCGTTATCGGGTGACGGGGCCCAAGGGCTTCGTCGATTGCGAGCCGGCGACCAGCTATGAGGGCCAGTCGATGCGCGCCCGATTCAGCGGCCAGAACGGCCCGCGCGAGCCGGCCCCGCAGCCCAAGAACCAGTTCTCGGCCCAGCTGGACCACCTGTCCGAATGCATCCTTCAGAACCGTGACCCGATCGTGTCGGGCGAGGAGGGGCTGAAGGACCTGCGGGTGATCGAGGCCATCTACCGCGCCGCCCGCGAAGGTCGGACGGTGAAGCTGTGAGGGCTCTGGTCCTGGCCTTGGCGCTGCTGGCGCCCGGCCTGGCTCATGCCCAGCAGCAGATCCCGCTGTGGCCCAACGGCGCGCCGGGCTTCGAGAGCCGCAAGGACATGCCCGAGATCCCCGGCGACTACTGGCTCAGGAGCATCAACAACCCGTCGGTCACCGTCTATCTGCCGCCCAAGGAGATCGCCACCGGCGCGGCCCTGGTCGTGCTGCCGGGCGGTGGTCACAGGATCCTGGTGATCCGCTCGGAAGGCACGGACGTCGCCAAGGTCCTGAACCCGGCCGGCGTGGCGGTCTTTATCATCAAGTACCGGCTGTTTCGCGAGGAGGGCTCGCCCTACACGATCGAGCACGCCCGCCAAGACGCGGTTCGGGGCGTGCGGTGGGTGCGCAGCCATGCCGCCGAGTACGGGGTCGACCCCAAGCGCATCGGCCTGATGGGCTTCTCGGCCGGCGGCGAGACCGCCAATCTCGAGGTCTACCAGGGCGCATTGCCGAGCGACCCGAAGGTCGACGCGATCGACCAGGTCAGCGCGCGGCCGGATTTCCAGGTGCTGGTCTATCCCGGCCCGCTGGGCGTGCCCGACAAGGTCCCGGCCGATACGCCGCCCGCCTTCATGGTCGCGGCCAATGACGACGAGTGCTGCTCGGCGCCGCTGGTCGACCTGCTGCCCAAGTTCCGCGCCGCCAAGGTGCCGGTTGAGCTGCACCTGTTCCAGGCCGGCGGCCACGCCTTCAACATGGGCCTGCGCAAGGAGCAGGCCTCGTTCAAGCATTGGCCGAACCTGCTGGTCGACTGGTTGAACGACAACGGCTGGATGAAGCCCCGCTAGTTAGGGGTTCTCGTCCAGATAAGCCTTCACCCGCTCGAACAGCGCTTCGAACATCGGCGTCGTCAGGCGGCCGGTGTTCGTGTTGAGCCGCGAGCAGTGATAGCTGTTGAAGATGCGATAGGGGCCGGCCTGGAACTCCGAACCGTGGCCGGGGATGCCCGCCGAGGCCTTCAGGCCCAGGGTCTTGAGGACGTTGCGCCGCGAGACGTCGCCCAGGGTGACGATCACCTTCAGGTTCGGGAACATGTCCAGCCGCGCCTTCAGGAACGGCCGGCAGTTATTCTCTTCCGAGGTCTCGGGCTTGTTGCCGGGCGGGGCGCAGCGGACGGCGTTGGTCACGGCCGCGCCGACCAGCTTCAGGCTGTCATCGGGCCGCGCCTCGAACTTGCCGGTGGCGAAGCCGTACTTGATCAGGGTCTCGTAGAGCAGGGTCCCGGCATAGTCGCCGGTGAACGGCCGGCCGGTGCGGTTGGCGCCCTTGCGACCGGGGGCCAGGCCGGCGACCAGCAGGCGGGCGTCCTTGTCGCCGAACGAGGGGGCGGGGCCGTTGAACCAGTCCGGATAGAGCTCCTGGTTCTCGCGGCGATAGGCCACCAGGCGCGGGCACAGCGGGCAGTCACGCGGCGGCTCGGCGGGGTTGGGAACGACTTCGCCGACGATGTTGGAATGCTGGCTCATCTCAGTACTCGTCGTCGGCTTCGCGTTCGGCCGGGGTGCGGGTGTCGGACGTCGGGCGCGGCTGGATCCGCTGCGGGCGGCCGATGATGTTTCCCAGGTCGTTGAGGTCCACGAAGTTGTCGGCCTGGCGGCGCAGGTCGTCGCTGGTCATCGGCGGCTGGCTCTTCATGGTCGAGACCACGGTGACCCGGCGGCCCTTGCGCTGAACGGCCTCGACCAGGGCGCGGAAATCGCCGTCGCCGGAGAACAGGACGAGGTGGTCGGCCGTTTCAGCCATCTGCAGCATGTCGACGGCGATCTCGATGTCCATGTCGCCGCGCCAGCGCTTGCGGCCCTGGCTGTCGGTGAATTCGCGGGCCGGCTTGGTCACCAGGGTGAAGCCGTTGTAGTCCAGCCAGTCGACCAGCGGGCGGATCGGCGAATAGTCGTCGTTCTCGGCGATCGCGGTATAGTAGTAGGCTCGGATCAGGACGCCGCGCTTTTTGAACTCGTCGAGCAGCTTGCGGTAGTCGATGTCGAAGCCCAGGGCCTTGGCGGCGGAGTAGAGATTGGCCCCGTCGATGAACAGGGCCAGTCGGTCGGTAGGATAGAAGGTCACGGTAATCCCTTGAAAAATCAGGTCTCTAGAAATGACTTGGACGAGGCCGTGATCGTGGCGCTCGGGTGCAATCTGCCGGGAGCCTATACGAGTCGCGAGGCCTTGTTGGAAGCCGCCCTGGAGGCCTTGCCGGGCGAGGGGCTGGCGCTGGTGGCGCGCTCGACCTGGTGGGCGTCGGCGGCCTGGCCCGATCCCGCCGGGCCGGAATACCGCAACGGCGTGGCGGTGGTCCGCACCGAACTCGATCCGTTCGAGACCCTGGCGGCCCTGCATCGGATCGAAGAGAGCTTCGGCCGGGCGAGGGGAGAGGCTAACGCTCCCCGCACCCTGGATCTCGACCTGATTGCCCATGGCCGCACGGTGCTGGAAGACGACGTCTGGGTGCCGCATCCCAGGGCCCACGAGCGCCTGTTTGTGATGGGGCCGCTGGCGGAGCTGGCCTCGGCCTGGATCCATCCGGTCAACGGCGAGCCGGCCTTCCGCTTGGCCGCGAATGCCACGGTGGGGCGCGACGCGCGCTCCATTGCCAAAGTTTAATCCCCGATCGGATCGAGCGGCGCCCATAGTCCGGCCAGATTTCCGCGCCAAGCGTCGCGGACGCTCATAGGACTGGCTCACCGATGAACCTGACCCGCTCGCTGCTCGCCTGCGCCGCCGCCTGCGCGCTGCTGACCGCCGCTCCCGCCGCCTTCGCTCAAGCCAAAAGCGGCGTCGACCTGACCTCGATCGACAAGACGATCAAGCCGGGCGACGACTTCTGGACCTACGCCAACAACGAATGGATCAAGGCCCACCCGATCCCGGCCGACCGCAGCCGCTACGGCATCGGCGCGGTGATGACCGAGGAGGCCAGCAAGCGCACGGTCGACCTGATCCAGGAAGCGGCCAAGGGCGGCAAGGGCGACGGCCAGAAGGTCGGCGACTACTATGCCAGCTTCATGGACGAGGCCGGCATCGAGGCGAAAGGCCTGGCGCCGGCGAAGGCCGATCTCGACCGCATCGCCGCCATCAAGGACAAGAAGCAGCTGGCGACGGTGCTGGGCGGCAATGTCCGCGCCGATGTCGACGCCCTGAACGCCACCGACTTCTACACCGACAACGTCCTGGGCCTGTGGGTCTCGCCGTCGTTCGACGACACCAGCAAGTACGCGCCGTTCCTGTTGCAGGGCGGCTTGGGCATGCCCGATCGTGAGTACTACCTCTCGGACAAGGCTTCGATGGTCGAGGCGCGGGCCAACTATCTGGCCCATCTCGAGAAGATCCTGACCCTGGGCGGCGTCGTCGACGCGGCCGGCAAGGCCAAGGCGATCATGGGCCTGGAGACCCAGCTGGCCCGGGCCTCGGCGACCCGCGCCGACAGCGCCGACGTCCAGAAGGCTAATAACAGCTGGACCCCGGCCGACTTCGCCAAGAATGCGCCGGGCCTGGACTGGAGCGCGTTCTTCGCCGCCGCCAAGCTGTCGGGCCAGCCGCGCTTCATCGTCTGGCATCCGACGATGGTCGTCGGTCTCGGGCAGGCCGTGGCCGATGTGCCGCTGGAGACCTGGAAGGCCTATCTGACCTTCCACCTGCTGAACCACAACAGCTACTACCTGCCCAAGGCGTTCGTGGACGAGCGCTTCGCCTTCTACGGCGCGGCGCTGCAAGGCACGCCGGCCATATCGCCGCGCTGGAAGCGGGCGGTGAACGCGACCAACGGTGCGCTCGGCGACGCGGTCGGCAAGCTCTATGCCGACAAGTATTTCTCGGCGGAGTCCAAGGCGGCCGTGACCGCCATGGTCGACAACATGAAGGTCGCCTTCGAAAAGCGCATCGACGGCCTGGACTGGATGGACCCGACCACCAAGGCCGAGGCCCGCAAGAAGGTCGCCGTGCTGAAGGTCGGCGTCGGTTATCCCGACACCTGGCGTGACTATTCCGGCTATTCGGTCGTGCGCGGCGACGCGTTCGGCAACCAGAAGCGCTCGGAAGCCTTCGACTACGCCACGGCCCTGGCCAAGCTGGGCAAGCCCGTCGATCGCGGCGAGTGGGTGATGACCCCGCAGACGGTCAACGCCGTGAACCTGCCGATGCTGAACGGCCTGAACTTCCCGGCCGCTATCCTGGCCCCGCCGAACTTCGACCTGAACAACGACCCGGCCGCCAACTATGGCGCGACCGGCGCCACGATCGGCCACGAGATCAGCCATAGCTTCGACGACCAGGGCGCGCAGTTCGACAGCCAAGGCCGCCTGCGCAACTGGTGGACGCCGACCGACCTGGATCATTTCCAGAAAGCCGGCGCGGCCCTGGCCGACCAGTTCGACACCTACAAGCCGTTCCCGGACCTGGCGGTGAACGGCAAGCTGACCCTCAGCGAGAACATCGCCGACGTTGCCGGCCTTGGCGCGGCGCTGGACGCCTACCACGCCTCGCTGGGCGGCAAGCCCGCGCCGGTGATCGACGGCCTGACCGGCGACCAGCGCTTCTTCCTGGCCTATGCCCAGAGCTGGCTGGGCTATTCGCGCCCGGCGGCCCTGCGCCAGCAGATCATCACCGACGGTCACGCGCCGGACCAGTATCGCGCCTTCACCGTGCGCAATCTGGACGACTGGTACGCGGCCTTCGGCGTGAAGCCGGGGGATTCCATGTATCTGCCGCCCGAGAAGCGTGTGAAGGTCTGGTAGACCCAACGGGGTAGACATTGACTCGCGAAGGGGGCATAAGCGCCCCCTCGCGAAAGCTAGAACATCGTGCGCGGCGTTGCGTGTCGCCGCACGGAAGCCTATTTTGCGATAGCTAACCGCAGCCCGAGGAACTCATGGCCCGCGTCACCGTCGAAGATTGCGTCGAAAAAGTTCCGAACCGCTTCTCGCTCGTCCTGCTGTCGGCGCATCGCGCTCGCGGCATTTCGGCCGGCGCGGCCCTGATGGTCGACCGCGACAACGACAAGAACCCGGTCGTCGCCCTGCGCGAGATCGCCGACGACGTGATCGATCACGAGGCCCTGAAGGAACACCTCATCAGCACGCTGCAACGCGTCGATGAGCACACCGAGGCCGAGGAAGAAGCCGAAACCCTGGCCCTGCTGGCTGATCCGAGCCACATGCAGATGAGCGAACTGGAACTGGTCCGCGCTCTGCAGAGCGACCGCGACGGCGGTCAGGAGGAGCGGTACTGAGCCCCGAAGGCGCAGACCCTCTGACCCTGGAAGCGGTCGAACCGACCGCTTCACCCCAACGCGCGCCCGATGCAGAATCGGGCGCGTCGTCGTCTGTGGCTCCTGCCACGCCGACTGAAGCGCCGAAGCCTCGGCCGAAATTCCTTCGCCAATACGAACTGATCGAGCGGGTCCATGCCTACGACCCGACGGCCGACGAGGCGCTGCTGAACCGCGCCTATGTCTACGCCATGCGCATGCACGGCTCGCAGACCCGAGCCAGCGGCGACCCGTACTACGCCCATCCGATCGAGGTGGCGGGCATCCTCACCGAGTACCGTCTCGACACCGCGACCATCGTCACGGCGCTGCTGCACGACGTGATCGAGGACACCCCGGTCACCAAGGACGAGATCGCCAAGCTGTTCGGCGACGAGATCGGCGAGCTGGTCGAGGGCGTCACCAAGCTCTCCAAGCTCGAGCTGCAGGCCGAGCACATGCGCCAGGCCGAGAACCTGCGCAAATTCATCCTGGCCATCTCCAAGGACGTCCGCGTCCTGCTGGTGAAGCTGGCCGACCGTCTGCACAACATGCGGACGCTGCACTTCATCAAGAACCAGGCGAAGCGCGAACGGATCGCCCGCGAAACCCGCGACATCTACGCGCCGCTGGCCCGCAACATCGGCTGCCACAAGATCTGCGTGGAGCTGGAGGAGCTGTCCTTCCAGCATACCAACCCGGTGGCCCGCGACGCCATCATCCGCCGCCTGGATACTCTGCGTGAAGAGCAGGGCGGGGCGGTGACCCTGGTCAGCCAGGAGATCGGCGCACGCCTGGAATCGGCCGGTCTGCCGGCTCGCGTCTTCGGCCGCGAGAAGTCGCCTTATTCGATCTGGCGCAAGCTGCAGCGCAAATCGATCGGCTTCTCGCAGATGGCCGACATCTATGCGTTCCGCGTGATCGTCGACAGCGAGGAAGACTGCTACCGCGCCCTGGGCGTCGTGCACCGGGCCTGGTCCAGCGTGCCCGACCGCTTCAAGGACTACATCTCGACGCCGAAGCGGAACAACTACCGCTCGCTGCACACCACGGTCGTCGGACCGCGCGGCATGCGCATCGAGATGCAGATCCGCACCGAGAGCATGGACCGTGTCAACGAAGAGGGCGTCGCCGCCCACTTCCGCTACAAGGACGCCTCATACGGCCTCGACCTGGAAGGCATGGAAGCCGCCGGCGGCCGCGATCCGCTGGCCAACCTGCGCCAGCTGGTCCAGGTGCTGGAGCACGGCGGGGACTCTGAAGAACTGGTCGAGCACGCCAAGCTCGAGATGTTCCTGGACCAGGTCTTCGTCTTCACCCCCAAGGGCAAGCTGGTCAGCCTGCCCCGGGGCGCGATGCCGCTGGACTTCGCCTATGCCGTCCACACCAGCGTCGGCGACACCTGCATCGGCGTGAAGATCAATGGCGAGCTCAAGCCGCTACGCACCCCGCTGGTCAATGGCGACGTGGTCGAGGTGGTGCGCGGCTCCAAGCCCGTGGTGCCGCCGGACTGGCGCTCGCTGACGGTCACGGGCCGGGCCCGCTCGGCCATCCGCCGCCACATCCGCCAGACCGAGAAGGAAGAGTTCCTGCGCCTGGGCCGGGCTTCCCTGGAACAGGTCTTCGAGCGCGCCAGCAAGAAGCTGAAGGACGTGTCGCTGCGGCCGATCCTGGAACGCTTCGCCCTGGAGAGCGACGAGGCGCTGTTCGACGCCGTCGGGCGCGGCCGGGTCTCGCCCAGCCAGGTGCTTGAGACGGCCTATCCGGGCATGAAGGACTCCGATCGCGAGGCCGCCACGGCGCGCCGCAAGATCGAGGGCGGCCAGGACGCGACGCTGTACGTGCGTGGCGGCGGCCTGACGCCGGGCGTCTCGCTGCACTTCGCCCATTGCTGCAGCCCGGTGCCGGGCGACCGCATCGTCGGCATCCTGCGCGAGGACGGCGAGGGCCTGGACGTCCACACGATCGACTGCCCGCGTCTGGCCGAGTTCGAGGACCACGAAGAGCTGTGGCGCGACCTGAACTGGACGCCCGAGGCCGAGCGCTCGACCATCTCGCTGACCCGCCTGCACGCCACGATCCAGAACGCGCCCGGCGTGCTGGGCCTGGTCTGCACGATCATCGGCGAGGCCGGCGGCAACATCGTCAATCTGCGCATGCACCACCGGCAGAGCGACTTCTTCGACACCGACATCGACGTCGAGGTCCGCGACGCCAAGCACCTGACCAACATCCAGGCCGCCCTGCGGGCCTGTCCGTCGGTCGAGACCGTGGACCGGACGCGGGGTTAAGCCCCAAGCTGCGCGGTTGATGAATTCTCGTTAAAGGCGCATCGTCCTTCTCCTGCAAGTCAGGGGGCGGCCATGGAAGAAGTGCGCGTCTACTTTGCGACCAATCGCAACTATCAGCCCGAGAACAGCCACCTGGTGTTCGGGGGCGGCATCAATCTGGACGGCGTAGCCGCCTTGCGGTTCGGCCATGTCGACTTTGGCAAGGGCGTCGAAAAGCTGCTGGGCGGCGCCAAGGTCGAGGTCTACGAGGACGTCGTGGTCGACCCGAATAAGCCGCCTCCCGCCGAGCCGGATCTGGAGCGTGGCGGCGGACGGCTCCTGGAAGGGGTCCGCAAGGCGATGTGCGAGGGGCGCGACACCCTGGTCTTCATCCACGGCTTCAATGTCAGTTTCAACGACGCCATGGAGGCCGGCGCGCGTCTGGCCCGACAGCTGACGGTCACGCCGTTGGACGACCATGGCCAGCCCGAGGGCGGGCCTCGCCTCCTGAACGTGGTCGTGTTCACCTGGCCGTCGGATGGCCAGAAGGTGCCGTGGATGTCGTACTACAGCGACCGCGATGACGCCCTTGCGTCGGGAGCGTCGCTGGCGCGGGCCTATTTCAAGCTGCGCGATTTCCTGACCTGGCTGCAGAAGAAAGACGCCCGGCGTCCGGAAGGAACACCGTCGATCCTCTGTGACCGTGACATCCACCTGATGACTCACAGCATGGGCGCCTATGTGCTGCGCCACGGCGTCCAGGCCCTGCTGTCCAAGGAACGCGAAGGGATCAAGCGGATCTTCGGTCAGATCCTGCTGGCCTCGCCCGACGAGGATGACGACACCTTCGAGCACGACGACAAGCTCAAGCCGCTTCCCGGTCTGGCCAAGCGGGTCACGGTCTACTTCAATCCGAAGGACAAGGCCCTGTGGGTCTCCGACAAGACCAAGACCAACCCCGACCGGCTCGGTACGGATGGACCGCGCTTGATTGATCTGCTGCCCAAGAAGGTGGCGCTGGTCGATTGCCGCCGGGTGGCCGATATCTCTGACCGGCAAGTCCAGCACAGCTACTACACCGACAATCCGGCGGTGGTCAGCGACATCGATCGGACCTTGGCCGGCGCGGATATTGACGACTTCCCGCGCCGCAAATGGGTGCTTGAGCGCCGGGTCTGGCGGATCGAGGTGGCGATCGCCTAGCGCGCCGCCTTGAGGGCCGCCACGGCGTCCAGGCTGCCGGCGGTCATCGGCGAGGGCAGGGCGTCCAGGGCGAACCAGCCCCATTCGTGGATGGCGTGGGCTTCCTGGATGACCGGCTCGCCCTCGAAGCTTTCGACCGCATAGGTGATCGCCACCCAGTGGTAGTCCGGCGCGACCATATCGGTGACGGCCAGGACGCGGCCGGCCTTGATGGTGACGCCCAGCTCTTCGTTGATCTCGCGTTCGGCGCACGAGCGAGCAGCCTCGCCCCAGTCCAGCTTGCCGCCGGGCACGCCCCAGTGGTCGGCCTCGGGGTTCTTGACCCGCTTGACCAGCAGCAGCCGGCCCTGATCGTCGAGGATGGCCGCGCCGCAGCCGACGCGAGGGCGTTGAGGTTCTTCGGTCATGGGCGCGGTTGAGCCCGAAAGCGTCCCGTAAGGCAAGGCGGTGTTTGAAGACTCAGCCTCCTGCTTCTATATCCGTGGCTCATGACCAACGACGACGTCCTCGACGAATTCCGCGCCGCCGGCGCTCTCCGTGAAGGCCACTTCGTGCTGTCTTCCGGCCTGCACAGCCCGGTGTTCCTGCAAAAGAACCTGGTGTTCATGCGCCCCGAGCGCTGCGAGCGCCTGTGCAAGGCCCTGGCCGAGAAGATCATCGCCACGGTGGGCCAGCCCGACGTCGCCGTCTCGCCGGCCGTCGGCGGCATCATCCCCGGCTACGAGACCGCCCGTCACCTGAATGTCGCCTCGATCTATGTCGAGCGCGAGGGCGGCGGCTTCAAGTTCCGTCGCGGCTTCCACCTGGAGCCCGGCCAGAAGGTCGTGATGGTCGAGGACATCGTCACCACCGGCCTGTCGTCGCGCGAATGCATCCAGGCGATCGTGGACGCCGGCGGCGACGTCGTCGCGGCCGCCTGCATCGTCGATCGCTCGGGCGGCAAGGTCGATGTCGGCGTGCCGCTGATCTCGCTGTGCAGCCTGGAAGTGCCGGCCTATCCCGCCGACGCCCTGCCGCCTGAACTGGCCGCGATCCCGATCGAGGATCCCGGCAGCCGCCGTCTGAAGGGCTGAGCCATGCTGCGTCTGGGCGTCAACATCGACCACGTGGCGACGATCCGGAACGCGCGCGGCTCTTCCTATCCCGAGCCGGTCCGGGCCGCCGAGTTGGCCCTGGCCGCCGGGGCCGACGGCATCACGGCGCACCTTCGAGAAGACCGCCGGCACATCAGCGACGCCGACATCGCCGTCCTGACCGACCTGTGCCACAAACGCGGCAAGCCGCTGAACTTCGAGATGGCGGTCACCGACGAGATGATCGGCATCGCGCTGGGCGCCAAGCCGCACGCCGCCTGCCTGGTCCCTGAACGCCGGGAAGAAGTGACCACCGAGGGCGGCCTCGACGTGGTCAAGGGCCAGAACCGCATCACCGACGCCACGAGCCGCCTGCGCACCGTCGGGGCGCGGGTCTCGCTGTTCATCGAGGCCGACCCCGACCAGATCCGCGCCTCGGCCGCCGCCGGCGCCCAGGTCGTCGAGCTGCACACCGGCGCCTATTGCGACGCGGCCCGTGAAGGTCACCTCGAGCGCGCCGAGGCCATCCTCGAGCGCCTCAAGAAGGGCGCTGCCCTGGCCGCCAGCCTTGGCCTGGAGGTCCACGCCGGCCACGGCATCGACTACGCGACGGTGAAGCCCATCGCGGCCATCCCCGAAGTCGCCGAGCTGAACATCGGCCACTTCCTGATCGGCGAGGCGATCTTTGTGGGTCTGCCGCAGGCGATTCAACGGATGCGGGTCCTGATGGACGCCGCCCGAGCGGAGCTGGCGGCGTGATCATCGGGATCGGCTCGGACCTGTGCGACATCCGCCGGATCGAGAAGTCCCTCGAGCGCTTCGGCGACCGGTTCACCAACAAGGTCTTCACCGAGATCGAGCGCAAGCGGTCCGAGCGCAAGCCCGACCGCGCCTCCAGCTACGCCAAGCGGTTCGCGGCCAAGGAAGCCTGCTCCAAGGCCCTGGGCACGGGCCTGAAGCGCGGCGTGCATCTGGCCGGCATGGGCGTCGTGAACCTGCCGTCCGGCAAGCCGACCATGGCCCTGACGGGCGGCGCGCTGGAGCAGTTGAAGTCGATGACCCCGCCGGGCATGGAGGCGGTGATCCACCTGTCCCTGACCGACGATCACCCCTACGCCCAGGCCTTCGTGATCATCGAAGCGCTGCCTAAGGCGTAGGTCGCCCCAACACCGCCTCAAAGCCAAGCTAACGCGCCGCACTTGCCCGGCGGGCTCAGCCCGTCTAGCAAAGCCAAACGGGTTCGCCCGGAAATCATCTTCGAAGAGCTCAGCGCCCGCATGACCGACGCCGCCGACGACCTCACGCCGCCCGAAGAAAAGGGCGTCGTCGCTGAGCTCATCGAGATCATCAAGACCGTCGCTTACGCCCTGGGTATCGCCCTGGTGCTGCGGGTCCTGCTGTTCCAGCCCTTCACGATCCCGTCGGCCTCGATGGAGCCCAACCTCTATCAGGGCGACTACATCATCGTGTCCAAGTTCAGCTACGGCTGGAGCAAGCACTCGATCCCGTTCAGCCCGCCGATCATCAAGGGCCGGATCCTGGGTCATGCGCCCAAGCGCGGCGACATCATCGTCTTCAAGCTGCCGCGCGATAACCGCACCGACTACATCAAGCGCCTGATCGGCATGCCGGGCGACAAGGTCCAGATCCGCGGCGGTCAGGTCTACATCAACGGCAAGGCCCTGCCGCGCAAGGAGCAGGCTCCGGCCCTGGTCGACACCGGCTACGGCTTCACCCAGCAGGTCCAGCGCTTCGCCGAGACCAATCCGGAAGGCCGCGTCTACAACACCCAGGACTTCGGTCCCGACAGCCGCGGCGACAACACCGGCATCTATACGGTCCCGACCGGCTGCTACTTCTTCATGGGCGACAACCGCGACAACTCGGCCGACAGCCGCTTCGATCCGGGCGTCTCGCCGTACAAGGAAGCCGCCTGCAAGTGGGACTATGAGCTGGACCAGTATATCGGCGACGAGGTCGGCGTCGGCTTCGTTCCGGAAGAGAACCTGGTCGGCCGCGCCCAGATCATCCTGCTGTCGTGGAGCGCCGAGGCCAGCCTGTTCAAGCCGTGGACGTGGTTCCTGAACGCCCGTCCCAGCCGCTTCTTCCACGTGCTGAAGTGATCTCGCAAAATGGATAGACGGGTCGCCGCCGTCGGCGACCTGGAGCGCCGGATCGGCCATCAATTCCAAGATCGCGAACTGCTCGAACGCGCCCTGACGCACGCCAGCGTCGGGGACGGGGCCAAGAAGGTCCGCGACAACGAGGTGCTGGAGTTCATCGGCGACCGCGTCCTGGGCCTGCTGGCCGCCGAGGCCCTGGCCCAGCGGTTCCCCAAGGCCAAGGAAGGCGAGCTGGCCCCGCGCCTGAACGCCATCGTCAGCCGCGAGACCTGCGCCCGCGTGGCCCGCAAGGCCGAGCTGGGCGCGTCCCTGCGTCTGTCGGCCTCGTCCAGCAAGATCGGCGGTCGCGAGACCGACTCGATCCTGGCCGGCGCCACCGAGGCCCTGATGGCCGCCCTCTATCAGGATGGCGGCCTGGACGCCGCCCGCAAGGTCTTCCTGGACCTGTGGAGCGAGGAGTTCGACCGGGCCGGCGAGGGGCGTCCGCGCGATCCCAAGACCGCCCTGCAGGAGTGGGCCCAGGGCAAGGGCCGGCCGCTGCCGACCTACCGCGTCCTGGACCGCACCGGGCCCGACCACGCCCCGGTCTTCACCGTGGAAGCGACGGTCGCCGGCGTCGACCCGGCCATCGCCAAGGGCAAGTCTCGCCAGGAAGCCGAGAAGGCCGCCGCCAAGGCGCTGCTGGAGCGGGAAGGGGCGGGCTAGGTTTCCAAGCGGAACCAAGGCCTTATCCATGCGCTGCTCTTCGGGGTTTTCCAGGAGCTGTTCATGAGCCTTTTGATACGAACGACCACGGGTCTGATGTTGATCGCCACGTTGGGCGGCTGTTCCATGGGCGGCCGGATGAGCGCCGGCGGCCCCAGCAGCGACGAACGGATGTGGGCCACCACCTTCGCGTCCTGCCGCGAGCAGGTCCGGGCCGGCAAGACCGACAACTTCAAGATCTCGTCCGCCTCGCCGGCGGCGCAGGCCACGCCCAGCGGCGACACCGGCCTGCGCCTCAAGCCGCCGTACGACCGCCACAAGGGCAAGCAGCGCCACGCCCGCAACGCCGCCACCGAGGCCGCGACCGAGCGGTGCATGGCCGCTAACGGCTACCAGCCCTGACAGGGCCGCGCGGTCGCCGCTTCACGCGGCGACCGCTGAAGTTCGTGAAAGGGACCGCGGAGCGCCGGGCGTCGCCCGGAAGGGGGATGAGTTGAATACCGTTTCGACGAAGTCCGAACGCTCCGCGTGATCCGTTATCCGGTGAGCCTGCGAGACGCGGGGTCTTAACCCGCTCCCGACCTTTGGCCCCCGACGGGCGGAGGGATTGGCCATCCCATCCGGACCGCATGGGCGATTTCAGCCCGTGCCTGCCGCGTTTTCCGAACCCTCGCCGCCAGAGCTTCGTCCCGATGTTTCAGGGAGCCTGCTGCTGGATCCGCCGCGAAGGGACTTCCCGAAAGAAGCCCGGCGAACGCTTCCCGCTCGATCACCCCTGACGGCCGCCCAAGTCGCCGGCCGGACGTCCCTTTCGCGCCGTCAGGTGAGGATGAGTATGGGGGCGGTTCCACGCGCGGATCATTCAAGGCCGCGTAAAATCGACAACACATTGAATTCTTTGGCTTCGATCTCGCGAACGCCGAGCGTTGAGCCGCGCCAATCCCCGTCGACTCCGCCTTCGAGTTGCTCCGGACCGGAATGCGTCCGGGAGTGTATGTAAAAGCAATCGCTCTATACTTATAACGTATAACTACTTGGTATTTTACAATTTAATACATTCTTTACCTGGAAATCCCAGATTTCCACAGAAACCAAAATGGGTTTCTCGGAATTGAGTTTGCGAAGAGACCTGAACTCTACATAGGATTTATTCCGACACCGCAAGGTGTCTCCCATCCATTGACGACTTTCTTGTTCGCGGTCCGGTGGCCTACGGGGGGCGACGACGGCGTGAGCCAGGAGCTTTTTGATCGTCCTGCGAAGAGACATGCCCCGTGCCAAGTATTGTGCGTTCGAGTGATCTGAAGCCGGAAAACAAGACGCTGGTGGTTGTCACGACCATCCTGCAGTTGTCGGCCATCATTCTGGTCTGGCTTCTGGCGATCGTCCCCGCGGCTTTGCTAGCGCTGGCGGCGATCGTGGGAAAGACGGTCGCCGGAGCTCTCCGGGACTCTCGCAAGCACCCACCGACGTCATAAGCTGCGCCTAGAAGGTGCGCGCTTCAATTTCCAGACGGACACCGATGCCCGACTTCAAGCCCCGCGCGACCCGGATCTGAGCGCCCGCATGGAACTTCGCCATATCCGTTATTTCCTGGCCGTCGCCGAGGAGCAGAACTTCACGAGGGCCGCGGCGCGGATCGGCATCGGCCAGCCGCCGCTGAGCCAGCAGATTCGCGACCTGGAGACCGAGATCGGTTTCGCCCTGTTTCGCCGCCGGCCGCACGGCGCGACCCTGACCGAAGCCGGCGAGGCCTTCCTGCCCGAGGCGCGCAAGATCCTGGCCCAGGCCGAGCGGGCGGTGCGCGCGGCCCGGCGGGCGGGCGGCGGCGAGGACGGCGCCCTGCGGGTGGGCTTCACCTCGTCGGCCAACTTCCATCCGATCGTCACCGAGGCCTTCACCGTCTTCCACTGGAAGCACCCCGACGCCAGCCTGGTGGTGGAGGAGGGCAATACCGCGCGCCTGGTCGAGCGGCTGCGCAGCGGCGAGCTGGATGCGGCCTTCGTGCGCCCGGCCAATGTCGATGACGGCGCCGACCTGCGCCTGATCCCGCTGGGCGAAGAGCCGCTGATCGTGGCCCTGCCGGTGGGCCACGCCCTGACCGCGCGGGCCAGCGTGCCGCTGTCGGCCCTGCGCGCCGAACCGTTCGTGATCTTCTCGCGGGGCATCGGCCAGACCTTCCTGAACCTGATCGCCGAGGCCTGCCGGCGGGAAGGCTTCGAGCCGACGATCGCCCAGGAGGCCCCGCAGATCGCCGTGATGGTCAATCTGGTCGCCGCGGGACTGGGCGTGGCGCTGGTTCCGGCCTCGATCGCCCAGCTGGCGGTGAAGGGCGTGGTCTACCGACCGATCGATGGCGAGCCGCCCCGCGTCAGCCTGGCCCTGGCCGCCCGCGCCGGTGACATCCCGGCCAGCGCCCGCAACTTCCTGGCCCTGATCCCCAGCGCCGAAAGCGGGGCCTGACGCGGCCTCGCTACCGCCGAACCGTCATCGGTGCTACACGCACGCGCAATGACTGACACCACCTCCCAAACTAAGGCCGGGTTCGCGGCCATCATCGGCGCGCCGAACGCCGGCAAGTCCACCCTGGTCAACCGCATGGTCGGGGCCAAGGTCTCGATCGTGACCCAGAAGGTCCAGACCACCCGCTTCCCGGTGCGCGGCGTCGCCATCGAGGGCGACACCCAGATCGTGCTCGTCGACACCCCCGGGATCTTCAGCCCGCGCCGTCGCCTGGACCGCGCCATGGTCCGTTCGGCCTGGGCCGGCTCGGAAGACGCCGAGGCCACCGTCCACCTGGTCGACGTGCAGGCCGAACTGTCCAGCCGCGCCGACAAGGCAACGCCGGGCGAGTTCCGCTCGGCCCAGGACGTCCAGACCATCATCGAGGGCCTGAAGGCCGCCGATCGCAAGGTCATCCTGGCCCTGAACAAGATCGACGGCATCAAGCGCGACACCCTGCTGGCCGTGGCCAAGGACTTCTTCGACCAGGGCGTCTATTCGGACGTCTTCATGATCAGCGCCACCACCGGCGCGGGCGTCGAGGACCTGACCGCCAAGCTGGTGACCCTGATGCCGGAAGGCCCGTGGCTGTATCCGGAAGACCAGACCGCCGACCTGCCGGCCCGCCTGCTGGCCGCCGAGATCACCCGCGAGAAGGTCTATCTGCGCGTCCACGAAGAGCTGCCCTATGCGGCCAGCGTGGAGACGACGGCCTTCGAGGAACGCAAGGACGGCAGCGTTCGCATCGAGCAGACCATCTTCGTCGAGCGCGAGGGCCAGCGGGTCATCGTCATCGGCAAGGGCGGCCAGACCTTGAAATGGATCGGCCAGGCCTCACGTGAGGAGCTGTGCGACATCCTCGATCGCAAGGTTCACCTGTTCCTTCACGTGAAGGTCAAGGAGAACTGGGCCGAGGAGCGCGGTCTGTTCAGCGATATCGGACTGGATTTCGATGTTTGATGCGCCTGCGGTAGCCCCTTCGGTCGATCTGGACGCCTACTTCGGCCGCATCGGCTATGACGGCCCCCGCGAGCCGACGATGGCGACGCTGCGCGCCATCACGCTGAAGCACCCGGACCTGATCCCGTTCGAGAACCTCGACGTCCTGCTGGGGCGCGGGATCAGCATCGTCCCGGCCGACATCGACGCCAAGCTGATCGGCGCCGGGCGGGGCGGCTATTGCTACGAGCAGAACGGCCTTCTGAAGCGCGTGCTGGAGGCCTTGGGCTTCCAGGTCGAGGGCCTGATGGCCCGCGTGCAGTGGATGGCGCCGGAAGGCGCGCCGCCGCGTCCGCGCTCGCACCAGGTGCTGGGCGTGACCATCCCAGAGGAGTTTGGGGGCGAGACCTGGCTGGCCGACGCCGGCTTTGGCGGCTGCGTGCTGACCGCGCCGCTGCGCCTCTTCTCGGACGAGGTGCAGGACAGCCCGCACGGCAAGTTCCGGATCGTCGACGCCGAGACCGACGGCGTCGCCGAGCGCCAGGTCCAGGCCGACCTGTCGGGCCGCTGGGCGCCGCTGTACCAGGTGTCGAAGGGCGGCTGGGCGACGATCGACTACGAGCAGGCCAACTTTTTCACCTACACCCACCCCAGCTCGCACTTCACCTGGAGCATGACGGTGGGCCGCACGACGGCCAACGCCCGCTACGCCCTGAAGAACAACCGCTTCACCCATCGCGACCTGACCGGCGCGGTGGTCGAGCAGCGCGACCTGACCGTCGACGAGCTGGAAGCGGCCCTGCGCGACGTGATCGGCCTGCCGGTCGAGGCTGACTGGAAGCCGGTGCTGGAGAAGGTCGTGGCCTGGGGTACGCCCGCTTGACCACCGAATGGGAGGACGAAGCCTACGTCCTCTCGGCCCGCTCGCATGGCGAGACGGGGGCCATCGTCGAGCTGTTGACGGAAAGCCACGGCAAGTTCGTCGCCCACGTGGCCGGCGCGGCCTCGCGCCGGATGAAGCCCTTCCTGCAGCCGGGCGCGCGGGTCATCGCCCGCTATCGCGCCCGCGTCGCGGACCAGCTGGGCTCGGCCACCCTGGAGCCGATGGGCGAGGGGCCTTCCAGCCTGTTCGACGACAGCCTGGCGCTGGCGGGCCTGTCCTCCGCTGCTTCCGTCGCCGCCTTGGCCCTGCCGGAGCGCGAGGCCCATCCCGGAGCCTTCCACGCGCTGGAAGCCCTGATCCGTGTGCTGGAGATCCCCGAGATCTGGCCGGCTGTGTACGTCCGCTACGAAGCGGGCCTGCTGCAGGAGCTGGGTTTCGGCCTGGACCTCTCCAAGTGCGCCGCCACCGGCAGTTTCGACGACCTGGTCTATGTCAGCCCGCGCACCGGACGGGCGGTGAGCCGCGCGGCGGGCAAGCCGTATCACGACAAGCTCTTGCCGCTGCCGCCGTTCCTGCTGTCGGCCCAAGGCGGTTTGAGCGACGGTGACGTGAAGGCCGGCCTCGACATCACCGGTCACTTCCTGGAGCAGTTCGTGTTCGGCCCGCTGAACCGACCGCTGCCCGCGCCACGCATGTGGCTGCTGGATCGCCTGGCGGAGGCCGGCAGGTTGTAGCATCTTGCCGGCGCAACCGATCGGACGCGCCGGCCATGCCTCACTTCATCATCGTGTTTCTGTGGCTGGTGGGGTTGGTCGTTTGCGGCGTGATGGCGCTGTTCAAGCCGCTGCGTCGTCTGGCGATCCACTTCGCCCTCATGGGCACCTTCGCCGTGGTCCTGTCCTTTGTCCTGTCGCTGGCCTTGGGCATTGCCTTCGCGGCGCCGTTCAAGAGCACGGAGTTCGGCGGCTTGCTCTTCCTGGTCGGGTTCGCCGCGGGCTTTGGGCTGGGAGGACTGCTGGGGCTGATCCTTGGCCATTGGCTGGGCGAGAAGATCGCGCCGCTGGGTTTGTGGCGGCGGCTGCGCCAGGGTCTCGGCGACGCCGTGGTCTAGACGATAGAACCGTCACACTGCCGCGCTATCGGCGGAGCTTCAGTTTCGGAGTTCCGCCATGTCCGTCCTCGACCGCTACGCCCTCAGCCGTCGCCGCCTGCTGAACGTCTTCGGCGCCTCGGCGATCACCGCCCTGGCGATCCCGCTGGAGAGCGGCAAGGCGCTCGCTCAAGTCGCGTTCCGGACCTATCCGTTCCAGCTGGGCGTGGCCTCGGGCGACCCATCGCCGGACGGCTTCGTGATCTGGACCCGCCTGGCGCCCGAGCCGTTCGAGATCGGCTACGGCATGCCGATGGCCCCCGTCGCGGTCGAGTGGGAAGTCGGCGACAGCGCCAATATGCGCACCATCGTCGCCAAGGGGGTGACGATCGCTCCGCCGGAACTGGGCCACGCCGTCCACGTCGAGGTCGGCGGCCTGCAGCCGGGCCGCGACTACTGGTACCGCTTCACCGTCGGAAAGGAGCGCAGCCTGACCGGTCGCGCCCGCACCACGCCGGCCCTGGGCGCGGCCCTGGACCGCGTCCGCTTCGCCGTCGCCGGCTGCCAGGCCTATGAGGCTGGCTACTACACGGCCTATCGCCGCCTGGCCGAGGACAATCCCGACTTCGTCTTCTGCTACGGCGACTACATCTACGAAGGGCGCGGCAACCGCACCTACAACGGCGGCGCCAATGGCCCGACCGAGAATGTCCGCCAGCACTTCGGCAGCGAGATCTACGCGCTGGACGACTACCGCCGCCGTTACGCCCAGTACAAGATGGACACCGACCTGCAGGCCGCCCACGCCGCCGCGCCGTGGTTCACCGTCTGGGACGATCACGAGACCGACAACAACTGGGTCGGCGACCGGGATCAGGACGGCACCGATCCCAAGCTGTTCAACCTGCGCCGCCAGGCCGCCGTGCAGGCCTATTACGAAAACATGCCGCTGCGGGCCTCGAGCTTCCCGGCTGGCGCATCCATGCAGATCTACCGCCGCGCCGCCTATGGCCAGCTGCTGAACCTCAACCTGCTGGACACCCGCCAGTTCCGCACCGACCAGCCCTGCGGCGACAAGTACGCGGCGTCCTGCGCCGAGATTGGCGATCTCAAGGCCGAGGTCGTCGGCGCGGCCCAGGAGAAGTGGCTGATGGAGGGCCTGACGGGCTCGAAGTCGACCTGGAACGTCATCGCCCAGCAGATCATGATGATGGATCTCGATCGCGACGCCGCTCCGGGCGTGCAGGTCAATCCGGACTCGTGGGCTGGGTACCGCATTCCACGCGGTCGCCTGCTGCAGAAGATGAAGGACGCCAAGGTCGCCAACGCCGTTGTCCTGACCGGCGACGAGCACCAGAACTTCGCCGGCGACCTGTGGGTGGACGGCGCCAAGCACGAGGGGGCGCCGATCGCCTCGGAATTCGTGATCACCTCGATCACGTCGGGCGGCGACGGCGTCGATCAGCGCGCCGACATGGCCAAGGTCCAGGCCGGCAACCCGCAGCTGAAGTTCAACAACAGCCAGCGCGGCTACGCGATCTGCGACGTGACGCCCAAGGCCTTCGTCACCGAGTTCAAGGTGCTGGACGCCGTCTCCCGTCGCGACGGCAAGCTGTCGACCCGCGCCAAATGGGCGCTGGAAGCCGGAAAACCGGGGATCGTTCAGGCCTAAGCGCTCGAATCAGCGGGGGGATTCCTGCTAGACTCCTGACCCGGAGTACGAATCCCCTCGATGAACAAATCTGTCCTGCCCCCCGGCGGTCCCGACGACGGTGATCGCATCCTCGACGAGCCGCTGACGGAAGCCCTGTCGCGGCGCTATCTGGCCTATGCGCTGTCGACCATCGGCTCGCGGGCGCTGCCCGACGTGCGCGATGGTCTCAAGCCCGTGCACCGTCGCGTCCTGTACGCGATGAGCAACATGCGCCTGAACCCCGAGGCCGCCGCGCGCAAGTGCGCCAAGGTGGTCGGCGAGGTCATGGGTAACTTCCACCCGCACGGTGACCAGTCGATCTATGACGCCCTGGTGCGTCTGGCCCAGGACTTCTCCCAGCGCGTGCCGCTGGTCGAGGGGCAGGGCAACTTCGGCAATATCGACGGCGATAACGCTGCGGCCATGCGTTACACCGAGTGCAAGATGACAGAAGCGGCGACGCTTCTGTTGGACGGCATCGACGAGGACGCGGTCGACTTCCGCCCGACCTATGACGGCCAGGACGAGGAGCCGGTGGTCCTGCCGTCGGGCTTCCCGAACCTGTTGGCCAACGGCTCGTCGGGCATCGCGGTCGGCATGGCCACCTCGATCCCGCCGCACAACGCCGCCGAGCTGATCGACGCCTGCCAGCTGCTGCTGACCAATCCCGACGCCACGACCGAACAGCTGATGGAGAAGGTGCCGGGTCCGGACTTCCCGACCGGCGGCGTCATCGTCGAACCGCGCGCCAGCATTCTCGAGACCTACGAGACCGGTCGCGGCGGCGTGCGCATCCGCGCCAAGTGGGAAAAGGAAGACACCGGTCGCGGCACCTACCAGATCGTCGTCACCGAGATCCCGTACCAGGTGAAGAAGTCCGATCTGGTCGAGCAACTGGCCGATCTGATCGACAGCAAGAAGGCCGCCCTGCTGGGCGACGTCCGCGACGAGAGCGCCGAGGACATCCGCCTGGTGCTCGAGCCCAAGTCCAAGAACGTCGAGCCCGAAGTGCTGATGGAGAGCCTGTTCAAGCTCTCGGCGCTGGAGAGCCGCTTCCCGGTCAATATCAACGTGCTGGACGCGCGGGGTACTCCCGGTGTGATGGGCATCAAGCAGGCCCTGATGGCCTTCCTGGCTCACCGCCGCGAAGTGCTGACCCGCCGGGCCCGTCACCGCCTGGCCAAGATCGAAGCCCGTCTGCATATCCTGGACGGCCTGCTGATTGCCTATCTGAACCTCGACGAGGTCATTCGGATCGTCCGCTACGAGGACAAGCCGAAGGAAAAGCTGATCGAGACCTTCGGGCTCTCGGACATCCAGGCCGACGCCATCCTCAACACCCGCCTGCGCCAACTGGCCAAGCTGGAAGAGATGGAGATCCGCCGCGAGCACGCCGAGCTGGTCGAAGAACGCGACAAGATCCTCGCGATGCTGGCCAGCGACGAGAAGCAGTGGAAGCTGGTGGGCGTGGGCCTGGCCGAGGTCCGCGCGACCCTGCTGAAGATCAAGCACCCCTGGGACAAGACTCGTCCGACCGGCGTCAACGGCCGCTCGATCTTCGCCGATGCGCCGATCGTCGACGCCGACGCCGCCATCGAGGCGATGATCGTCCGTGAACCGATCACCATCATCCTGTCGGAACGCGGCTGGATCCGCGCCGCCAAGGGCAAGATCGACGATCCGTCCGAGCTGAAGTTCAAGGAAGGCGACAAGCTGGGCTTCCTGGTCCCGGCCGAGACCACCGACAAGCTGCTGATCTTCTCCAGCGACGGCCGCTTCTTCACGCTGGGCTGTGACAAGCTGCCCAGCGCGCGCGGCCATGGCGAGCCGGTGCGGATGATGATCGAGCTGGACGACAAGGTGAAGATCATCGACGTCTTCCCGTTCAAGGCCGGCCGCAAACGCATTCTGGCCTCGAAGCTGGGCTACGGCTTCCTGATGCCCGAGGAAGAAGCGCTCGCGAACCGCAAGGCCGGCAAGCAGGTCCTGACCGTCGACGCCGCCGGCGCCGCCTTCTGCCTGGAAGCCGTGGGCGACCAGTTCGCGGTGATCGGCGACAACGGCAAGATCCTGATCTTCCCGCTGGAAGAGCTGCCCGAAATGCCGCGCGGCAAGGGCGTCAAGCTGCAGGCCTACCGTGAGGGCGGCCTGCGCGACGGCCTGTCGTTCAACGCCGAGACCGGGGCCTACTGGATCGACACCGCCGGCCGCCGCCGCGATTGGGCGGAGTGGAAGGAATGGGTCGGCCGTCGCGCCGGGGCTGGCAAGCTGGTTCCCAAGGGCTTCGCGACCAACAAGCGGTTCAAGCCGAAATGATGAGTGGACGGCTGCGTCGTCGCGCGCTGCGCCTCCTGGCCAGCGTGTTCGGCTGCGCGGCCGTCGCCGCGACTCCGGCCTTGGCCCTGCCCAAGGCCAAGCCGGAGGACTTAGGGTTCTCGTCCGAGCGCCTGAAGAAGCTGGACGAGCACATGCAGGCGATGGTCACCAATGGCCAGGTCGCCGGCGGCGTGACCCTGCTGGCCCGCCACGGCCGCGTCGTCCACGCCAAGGCCTTCGGCAAGCGGGCTCTGAACGGCGAGCCGATGCCGTTCGACGCCATCTTCCGCATCCGCTCGGAGACCAAGCCGGTCACCGGCGTGGCGATGATGATCCTGTACGAGCAGGGCCTGTGGAAGCTGGACGACCCGATCAGCCTGTACGTGCCCGAGTTCGCCAATCTGCGCATCGCCACCGGCGTCGACGCGGCCGGCCAGCCGATCCTGGCCCCGATCACCCGCCCGCCGACCATGCGCGAGCTGATGACCCACACGGCCGGCTTCGCCTATGGCCTGGCCGATGATCCTAACAGCCCGGCCGATCAGGCTTACTACCGGGCCGGGGTGCTGCAGTCTTCGTCGCTGACCGACCTGGTGCAGAAGGTCTCGGGCCTACCGATGTTCTCGGAGCCCGGCCAGCTGTGGCGCTACAGCGTGGCGGCCGACATCCAGGGCTATATCGTCGAGAAGCTGTCGGGCGAGGCCCTGCCGATCTTCATGGAAGAGCACATCTTCAGCCCCCTGAAGATGAAGGACACGGCCTTCTACGTGCCCGAGCAGAAGCAGGGGCGCCTGGCGGCCCTGTATGACGGCGACCCGGCCACCGGCCAGCTGGTCCCGGCCGTCGAGGGCGCCTGGCGCGACGTCAGCAAGCCGCCGGCCGCGCCGCTGGGCGGGGGCGGGCTGGTCTCGACGACCGACGACTTCGCACGTTTCGCCCAGATGATCCTGAACAAGGGCCAGCTGGGCGGCGTGCGGATCCTCAAGCCCGAGTCCGTGGCCCTGATGACCCAGAACCACCTGCCGCCAGGCTTCGTGGTCACCACCAACGGCACGACCGGGGTCCTCAAGCCTGGCCCCAAGCCGTTCCCGTTCGCCGCCGGCATGGGCTACGGCCTGGACATGGCCGTGGCCGTCGACCCGGCCGCCTCGGGCGCGCCGGTGGGGCCGGGGACCGTGAGCTGGGGCGGCAGCGCCGGCACCTGGTTCTGGATCGACCCCGTCAACGACCTGTTCTTCGTCGGTATGATCCAGCGCCTGGGGGGCGTTGGACCTGGCCTGGACGCGCAGTCGCGGAGCCTGGTGTACCAGGCGATCGAGCGGCCGCTGGTCGTGCCGGCGCCGCCGGGGCAGCAACCGGCCAAGCCGCCAACGGTGAAGACGACCGCGGCACGGTAAACTCAAATACCTGTCATCCCGGCCGCAGCGAAGCGAAGAGCCGGGACCGCGGAAAGCTCGGCGCTTCCGGCGGTCCCGGATCGGCGCGCTGCGCGCTTGTCCGGGATGACAGTTTTAAACGAAAAAGCTCCCCCCGCGGTGGGCGAGGGGAGCTCCGTCACGGTCCTAGAAGGGCTGAAGTTCTAGGCCGCGAACAGGATGTCACCGACGCCCACGCCCTTGCCGACGGTGAGGCCGGTGACGCCGGCCAGCTTGATCAGGCCATCGCCCGCATCCAGCCCCGCCGTGGCGTTGTTGTGGAAGATGTAGGTGTCGCCGTTCCACTCGAAGACGGTGTTGCTGTTGGCGGCGGTCTGGCCGGCATAGGCGGTCAGGGCGTCGTCGAAGGTGGCGGTGGCGATGAAGTAGAGCTGCTTCTTCTCGCCCGGACCGACCACGCCGGCGAAGCTGAGCAGGTCGAAGCCCTTCTGGAAGTCCTGGATCACGGCGATGTCGGTCGCCTTGCCGCCGACCAGGTGCATGGCCGCGAACGAGCCGATGTCGACATTGTCGTAGCCGGAGCCGGTGATGATCTTGCCGTCGAACTTCTCCAGGAAGATCGAGTCGTTGCCGGTTCCGGTGTCGATCAGGCCGCGCATGACGCCGTTGTCGACCCGCACGACGTCGTTGCCGCCCGCGGTGCGGATGTGCCTGCCCGCGTCCAGGCCGCCGATGTCGGAGATCACCGGCTTGATCACGTCGTTGCCGTCGCTGGCCAGGACGTGGGTGTTGTCGTCCGGCTCCTGGTTGAAGGCGTCGACGTTCCAGTCGTGGGCGAAGCTGGCCTTTTCGCCGGGCAGGCCGGGGTCGGACGGGCCGCCGGCGGCGTAGTCGCCGCCCTTGCCGTACAGGGAGTAGAAGGCGTTCACGGGCGTGGCCTTGCCGTCCAGGCCGATGTCGGCAAGGTAGGCCTTCATGGCCTCGGCATAAGGACCTTGGCCGATCTTGACCGCCTCGGCCATCAGCCAGCCGATCATGGCCGCGCGGGTGCCGATGCCGAACGAGCCGTCGCCGCCGATCGCCTCGAAATAGGCGAAGCGGCCATAGGTCCCGCCTTTGCCGTCGGGCACCGGCTCGGCGAAGATGGCCAGGACCTCGTCCAGCGTCTTCTCGACCCCGAACAGCTTCAGATAGGCCTTCTGGAAGGTGTTGATGGGCGAGGCGTTTTCGCCGTAGGCGGCCGAGAACTCGTCCTTGGCCTCACCGAACTTCACCAGGTTGAGGGCGAAATTGATGAAGCGGTTCTCCAGGCTGAATTGGGCGTAGTAGGCGCTGTTCAGGTTGTTGGGATTGCCGCCCGTCGCCGAGACCAGATAGTCCAGCCCGCTCGAGCCCAGGGTCACGTCGGCCAGGAAGCCGTACGACATCACCGCCACCTCGGTGGTGGTCTTAGCGCTGCCCTGGATCCAGTCGACCGCGCTGGCATAGGTCCAGGTGTCGCCGGCCATGCCGTTGCGCGCCGCGTCGATGCCCTGGGCCATCAGCGTCAGCTGGGTCCACGCGTTGGCGGGCAGGTCCGAATTGCCCGGCAGGCGGTGCACGTTGCGATAGATCGAGACCAGGTTGTCGATCGTGGCCATAGGTGGGTCATCCCCGATTTATTTCGTAATCCCTCGTGCAGTAAAAAATATACATGAACGCCGTTCGATCAACCCGGCTTCACATTAAAAGACCTTAACGTGAGACGAGCTGGCGCGCGTACGCGCTGGTCGCAGAAAAAGCGGGTTTCATCGCGGGAAGGCGCGCTCTAAGGTCCCTCAAACATCTGTTCGGGAGGGCGTGTTGGCGTTTCGTAGAGTGATCGCGGCCGTGCTGGCCGCGACTTTGATGACGGGCGGCGCATCCGCCGCCTATGCCGCTGCTCCCGCGTCGATCGTGGCCGCCGCGCCCGACAGCGTCGGCTTCTCGGCCGAGGGCCTGAAGAAGCTGGACGCCCACATGCAGGGCCTGGTCGACACCGGTCACCTGCCGGGCGTCACCACCATGCTGGTCCGCCACGGCAAGGTCGTGAACTACGAGGTCCACGGCAAGAAGGGCTTCGACGGCCCGCCGATGACCAAGGACACCGTCTTCCGCATCTACTCCCAGACCAAGCCGGTCACGGGCGTGGCCATGATGATCCTCTTCGAAGAGGGCAAGTGGAAGCTGGACGACCCGGTCAGCAAGTACGTGCCGGAGTTCGCATCCTTGCGGGTCTTCAAGGGCGTCAATGCCGACGGCTCGTTCGACACCGTGCCGGCCGACCGTCCGCCGACCATGCGCGAGCTGATGAGCCACTCGGGCGGCTTCGCCTATGGCCTCGTTCAGGACAACCCGATCGACAAGGCCTATGCGGAGAAGGTGCTGGGCGCCAAGTCGCGTCCGGAGTTCGTGCAGAACATCGCCGCCCTGCCGCTGATCGCCCAGCCGGGCACGCGGTGGAAGTACAGCATCTCGGTCGATATCCAGGGCCTGATCATCGAGAAGCTGACCGGCATGTCGCTGGGCGACTTCATGGCCAAGCGCATCTTCGAGCCGCTGAAGATGACCGACACCGGCTTCTGGCTGCCGGCCAGCAAGATGGACCGCCTGGCCTCGCTGTATCTATGGGGGCCCAAGCAGAACAAGTTGATCCCGGCCGAGGGCTTCATGGTCCTGGACATCACCAAGCCGCCGGCCATGGCCTCGGGCGGCGGCGGCCTGGTCTCGACCAATGCCGACTACGCCCGCTTCGCCCAGATGCTGCTGAACGGCGGCGAGCTGGACGGCAAGCGCATCCTCAAGCCCGAGACCGTCAAGCTGATGCGCACCAATGCCCTCAGCGACACGATCATGAGCTCTGATCCGTCGTTCAACACGGCCAAGGGCAAGGGTTTCGGCCTCGACTTCGCGGTGGTGCTCGATAGCGCTAAGGCCGGGCCATACGGCGAGGGGACCTACAGCTGGGGCGGCGCGGCCGGCACCTGGTTCTGGATCGACCCCAAGAACGACCTCTTCTTCCTGGGCATGATCCACATCCTCAACAAGCAGGGCGACCCGGCGATCAAGGACATCGACGATGACAGCGCCAAGCTGGTCTACGACGCGCTGATCGACCCTTCGAAATAACAAGAACAAGTCTGGGAGGAACGCCATGAAGGCCGCCGTCTATTACGAGACCGGGGCGCCGGACGTCTTTCGTTACGAGGACGTCGCCGATCCCGTCCTCCATCCACAGGGCGTGATCATCCGCGTCGAGGCGGTCAGCATCGAGGGCGGCGACACCCTCAATCGCGGTGGCGGCCAGATGGCGGGCAGCCCGCACATCGTCGGCTACCAGGCCGCCGGCGAGATCGTCGAGGTCGGAGCCGAGGTCTCCCACCTCAAGGTTGGGCAGAAGGTCGTCACCGTGAACGCCTTCGGCTCGCACGCCGAACTGCGCGCGGTGCCGGCCCGCAACGCCTGGCCGATTCCGGACGGCTTCGACATCCACAAGGCCTCGGCCATCCCGGTGCCGTTCGGCACGGCGCACGAGTGCCTGTTCGGCGCGGGCCGCCTGAAGGCTGGCGAAACCGTGCTGGTCCAGGCCGGGGCAGGGGCCGTGGGCCTGGCCGCCATCCAGCTGGCCAAGCAGGCCGGCGCGACGGTGATCGCCTCGGCCTCCAGCGACGAGCGGCTGGAGCGTCTGAAGGCGTTCGGCATGGATCACGGGATCAACTACGGCCGCGACGATCTGGTCGAGCAGGTCATGAAGCTGACCGGCGGCAAGGGCGTCGACCTGGTGGTCGATCCGGTCGGCGGCGCGACCCTGCAGGGCAGCCTCGGCGCCCTGGGCTATCGCGGCCGTATCTCGCTGGTCGGCAATGCCGGGCGCGAGCCGATGAAGGTCGACGTCTCGTCGCTGATGGGCGGCAACCGCTCGCTGACCGGGGTCTTCTTGGGCGCCGAGATCATGACCGACCGCGTGCACGACATGATCCAGGAGATGATCGACCGCGCCGCCAAGGGCGAGCTGGAAGTGGTGATCGACAAGACCTTCCCGCTGTCCGACGCGGCGGGCGCCCACGCCTATATCGAGAGCCGCCAGGCCGTGGGCCGGGTGCTGCTGATCCCATGAGCAACCGCGTCCTAGCGCACACCGGCGCCAAGTACCCGATCATCCAGGCGCCCATGGGCTGGATCGCCCGTTATCCGCTGGCCTCGGCGGTGTCGCGCGCCGGCGGCCTCGGCATCATCGAGACCTCGTCCGGCGAGACCGAAAACTGCAAGGCCGAGATCACCAAGATGGCGGCCAGCGGCCTGCCGTTCGGGGTGAACCTGCCGATCCTGTTCCTGCGCGACGACGCCATGCTGCGCTTCGTCTGCGAGAGCGGGGTCAAGTTCGTGACCACCTCGGCCGGCAGCCCCGCCAAGTTCGTCGGTCCGCTGAAGGAGGCCGGCATCGTCGTCTACCACGCGGTGCCCACCGTCGATGCGGCGGTCAAATGTGTCGACGCCGGCGTCGATGGCCTGGTGGTCGAGGGCGCCGAAGGCGGCGGCTTCAAGAACCCCGAGGAGGTCTCGACCCTCGTCCTGCTGCAGGCGATCCGGGCCAAGGTCGACGTGCCGATCGTCGCCGCCGGCGGCATCTGCGACGGACGCGGCATGGCGGCGGCCTTCGCCCTGGGCGCGGAAGCGATCCAGATGGGCACCCGCTTCGTCAGCTCGGCCGAGAGCCCGGTGCACGCCAACTACAAGGCCGCGATCACGGGCGCGAAAGAGACCGGCACCTGGGTGCTGAACAAGAAGGCCAGCCCCTGCATCCGGGCCATCAAGTCCGAACTGACCAAGGACATCCACGACGCCGGCGTCATGCCGCCCGACGTGCTGAAGAACATTCTCGACGTCTATTTCGGCGGCGACATGGAGGCCGCGCCCGCGCTGGCCGGCCAGACCGTTGGCCTGATCGACGAGGTCAAGACCGCCCAGCAGATCATCGACGAGACCGTCGCCCAGTTCCACGCCATCACCGGACGCCTCGGCGCCCTGGCCGCCACGCGCGGCTTCTAGGAGTTCCCACCATGCAAGACCTGTTTTCCCTCGAAGGCCGCGTGGCCCTGGTCACCGGCGGCTCGCGCGGCATTGGCGCGATGATCACCAAGGGCTTCCTCGTCTACGGCGCCAAGCGCGTCTACATCACCGCCCGCAAGGCCGCCGCCTGCGACGCCGCCGCCGAGGAACTCAGCCAATACGGCGAGTGCGTCTCGCTGCCGGGCGACATCTCGACCATGGAAGGCATCGAGGGCCTGGCCAAGCGGATCGCCGAACGCGAGGACAAGCTCGACATCCTCGTGAACAACGCCGGCGCCGCCTGGGGTGCGGCCTTCGACGAGTTCCCCGAAAGCGGCTGGGACAAGACCGTCGACCTCAACATGAAGACGCCGTTCTTCCTCACCCAGGCCCTGATCGGTCAGCTGCGCGCGGCCGGCCAGGATCGGGTGGCCAAGGTCATCAACATCGCCTCGATCGACGGCCAGTCGGTGGCGCGGGAAGAGACCTATCCCTACGGCGCGTCCAAGGCCGGCCTGCTGCACATGACCAAGCGCATGGCCCTGCGCCTGGCCCCCGACAACATCGCCGTCAGCTGCATCGCCCCCGGCGCCTTCGCCTCGGACATGAACAAGGTCGCCCGCGACCACGCCGACGCGGTGTCCAAGGCCATCCCGGCCGGCCGCATCGGCTCGGAAGAGGACATGGCCGGCGCGGCCATCTACCTGGCCTCGCGGGCAGGGGACTACGTGATGGGCGGCGCGGTGACGGTCGACGGCGGGGTGAGCTTCGCGCGGTAGGCAGGAAGAGATATACCGGCGGCATGGGCAAAGCTAACCCGCCGAGCAAACACCACTATCTCCCAGAGTTTTACACTCGCCAGTGGACAGATGGCTCTGGCGAGATGGTGCGCTATTCGAAGGTCTATGCTGACCGTTTTGAAGCCCGAAGGGTAACGCCTGGCGCTATTGGTTTCGAGCGCGACCTGTACCGTATCCCTGGGGTGCCTTATGAGGTCGCCCAGGATATTGAGAGTAGATGCCTATCTGGGGTCGATAATTCCGCAGCCGAAGTGATGGCGACGTTGCTGTCTGGGCAAATACCAGCAGATACCCGGCGACGTAGTGCATGGGCGAGATTTTTGATGTCCTTCTGGTACCGGGCTCCAGAGGATCTCTTTGCCTATAAGGAGTCTTTTCGAATTCTCGCTGAGAACGAATTCGATCATTTGTCTTGGGCTGAAAATGAACAAGAGCAAATGCTCTTGAAGAACCTTCCTCAGCGGATTGATAGTCCACGGCTGGGGGAGGTCTTGATCAACATGATCTGGATCGTCATGGATGTAAAAGGGGCGAGCAGGACGCTTCTAACATCTGATGTGCCGGTATTGAGAAGCAATGGGCTGGCTCCCCCTGAGGGAAATTACGCCATCCCAATTTCTCCATCCAAGATTTTCCTCGCGTCTTGGCCAGGAGCTTCTCTCGACAACTTTCTGAAAATCTCTGCCAATCGCGCCGTGAAAATTGCCAACGAGATGACTGTCAAACGAGCGAGACGGTTTGTTCTGGCTCGTGACTACTCGCAGGGCGGCTTTGTGCAACGCCATTTCGGAACGGAACGAGTGCCAAGCCCTCTAGAAAGTGTCTTGAGGGACTATCAGGCCGCTTCGATGAAGCTATAGGGAATAGCCCTCTACCCCAGATCCTCGATATCCGCCGGCTCCGCATCGCTCAGCGGCAGATCACACGGATCCTTGGCGCCGCCGCGCATGCTGCTGGGAGGCCTCGCCCCCCGTTCGCGGGCGGACATCAGCGACCAGCCGCCGGGCTTGAGGATCTCCAGCGGCGAGAAGCGTGCCTTGTAGGCCATCTTCTCGCTGCCCGGGACCCAATAGCCCAGATAGACGTAGGGCAGGGCGCCCTGCTGGGCCTGGACGATGTGGTCCAGGATGATGAACGAGCCCAGGCTGCGGCGCGGCAGGTCGGGATTGTAGAAGCTGTAGACCAGCGACAGGCCGTCGGCGAGCACGTCGACCAGCACGCAGGCGATCAGGTCGCCCGGGCCGCCGTCCAGCGACTTCTTGCGGTATTCCAAAAGGTGGGTGCGGACCGCGGTGTCCTCGACCATGGCCACGTAGTCGGGCCAGGTCATCTCGGCCATGCCGCCGTCGGCGTGGCGGGCCAGCAGGTAGCGGCGCAGCAGCTCGAACTGCTCCAGCGTGGCCTCGGCCTCGACCAGGTGGCGTTCCAGGTCGTCGTTGCGGTTCAGGACCTTGCGCTCCGAGCGCGACAGCACGTACTCGGCGGCCGGCGCGCGGGCTGACTGGCAGGCGCGGCAGGTCTCGCAGGCGGGGCGGTAGGCGATGTTCTGGGAGCGACGGAAGCCGACCTGGGTCAGGCTGTCATTGACGGTCGGGCCATCGGACAGCGGCAGGTGGGCGAACACCTTGCGTTCCTCGCGACCAGGGAGGTACGGGCAAGGCGTGGGCGCCGTCAGAAAGAACCGAAGCTGCCGCGTCGGAAAATGCTGCGTCACTGTCGCCCTGTCCCCTTCAACTGATGCTCAGCCCTGAACGAGATTAGGGGGCATTGCGTTCAGTTGCGCAAGCTTCGCTGCGCACGCACGCGGCGAACGGTCACAGGTTGACGGCTCTACTAGAGATTATCCGGCAGAACGGGCTTTTCGCGCAACAGGACGATCGAGATCCGGCGGTTGCCAGCCAGGGTCGGATCGTCGGCATACAGCGGCTCGGAATTGGCCTTGCCCGACACCTGATAGATGCGGTCGTCGTCGACCCCGGCGCTGCGCAGCACGATGCGCGAGGCGTCGGCGCGCTGGGCCGACAGGGCCCAGTCGCCGTCCTGCTTCTTGCCATAGGCGTTGGCGCTGGTGTGGCCCGAGATGGTCACGCGGTTGGGCAGCTGGTTGATCACCTTGGCCACGGCGCGCAGCAGGATCTTGGCGCGGTCGTTCGGTTCCTTGGAGTTTTCCTTGAACATCGAGCGGCCTTCCTGGTCGACCAGCTGGATGCGCAGGCCTTCCGGAGTCTGGTCGATCATGATCTGCTTCGACAGTTCGGCCAGTTCGGGCATGTCCTGCAGCGATTGGCGCAGCGACTGGGCGGCCGAGGCGAAGGCGTCCTGTTCCTTCTTGGCCAGGGCGTCGCGCAGGGCCTGCTCGCTGGCGGAGTCCAGGTTGGCGGTGGTGGTGCTCTGGCCGTCCTTATTGACGTTGTCGGGCGCTTCCGGGGCCATCTGCTGGATGACCGACATCTTGCCGTCGGCCTTGGCGCCGTCGTCGCCCAGCGAAGTGCCGCCCAGGATGCCGCCCGAGCCGCTGGTGGTCGACGAGATCGAGGCGGGCGCGAAGTAGTCGGCGATGCCTTGCTTTTGTTCCGGGCTGGTCGTGTTCAGCAGCCACATCAGCAGGAAGAAGGCCATCATGGCCGTCACGAAGTCGGCATAGGCGACCTTCCACGCGCCACCGTGGTGACCGTGTCCGCCGCCTTTCTTCACCTTCTTGATGATGATCGGCTGTTCGCTGTTGACCGCCATCGTGCTTAAGCCCGCTTAACCATAGGGTCGGAACCTGCCCGAAGGTCGTTAAGATGGGGTTGCCGAAGCCGTCGCCGGGCGCGTAATCCGGGCTTTCCAAGAGGGAGCAGTGGCATGAAGACGGCGTTTATCGGCCTGGGCGTGATGGGCTTTCCGATGGCGGGCCACCTGAAGGCCGCCGGCCACGAGGTCGCCGTCTACAACCGCACTGCCGAAAAGGCCCGGAAATGGGCCGAAAAGCACGGTGGGCAGGCTTTCGAGACGATTGCGCAGGCCGTGGCGGGCGCGGAAGTCGTGCTGTTGTGCGTCGGCAACGACGCCGACGTCCGCGACGTCGTGGCGCAGGCGCTTCCGGCGCTGGCGGAGGGCGCGACCGTCGTCGACCACACCACCACCTCGGCCACCGTGGCGCGGGACATGGCCGCGCTGCTGGGCGAGAAGGGGCACGCCTTCGTCGACGCCCCGGTCTCGGGCGGCCAGGCAGGCGCCGAGAACGGCCAGCTGACCATCATGGTCGGGGCCGAGCAGGCTTCTTACGACCGCGTGCTGCCGGTCATCGACGTCTACGCCAAGGCCGTGCGCCGCATGGGCGAGGTCGGCGCGGGCCAGCTGACCAAGATGTGCAACCAGATCGCCATCGCCGGCGTCGTCCAGGGCGTGGCCGAGGCGCTGCACTTCGCCAAGCGCGCCGGCCTGCCGACCGACGACGTCCTGGCCGCCATCTCCAAAGGCGCGGCCCAGTCGTGGCAGATGGAAAACCGCTGGCCGACCATGGCCCAGGGCAAGTTCGACTTCGGCTTCGCGGTCGACTGGATGCGCAAGGACCTGGGCATCGCGCTGGAGGAGGCGGGCCGCAATGGCGCCAATCTCGAGAGCACGGCGCTGATCGACCAGTTTTATGCCGAGGTCCAGGCGATGGGCGGCAACCGTTGGGACACGTCCAGCCTGGTGGCGCGGCTAGAGAAGTAGGGCTGCGAGTTCCGCTGCGTCCCAGTCCGCGTCTCTAGGCGCGACGACGATCGGCGTCTGGCGTTCGAAGACGCACAGCATGTCCACGGTCTGAGCTAGGTCTGGCGCGTCGAGGCTCTCGCTGACGACGATCGCCGCGACGGTGAGGCCGCGCGCGCGGACGACTTCCAGCGCGGTCAGCAGGTGACTGGCGGTGCCCAGATAGCTGCCGGCGACCAGCAGGACGGGGAGGCTGAGGGCGACCATCAGGTCCAGGTTCGTCGCGTCGTCGGTCATCGGCGACATCACCCCGCCAGCGCCTTCGACCAGGGCGAGGTCGACGTCGCGGCTTTCCAGCCAGGTGCGGCAGTCGGCGACAAGGTCGGCCATGGCCAGGGTCTCGCCCTCCAGCCGAGCAGCGAGGTTCGGGGCCAACGGCGCGCGGTAGCGGCGGGGGGAGATTTCGGGCCAAGCGTCGGGACGACCCATGGCGGAGGCGAGGCGGGCGGGGTCGCTGGTTTCCGGTTCGGCGGGATCGAAGCCGCTGACCACGGGCTTGAAGGCGTCGACGGTCAGGCCCTTGGCCCGCGCGGCGCGGAGCAGGGCGCAGGCGATGTGGGTCTTGCCCAGGTCGGTGCCGGTCCCGGCGACAAAGAGGCTTTTCATCGCAGCGCCGCCACGGCGTCGGCCAGGCAGATCACGTCGGCGTCGGCGTGCTCGGCGCTGAAGGCCACACGCAGGCGGGCGGTGCCTTCGGGCACGGTCGGCGGGCGGATGGCGACGACCAGGAAGCCCTGCGCCTCCAGCGCGGCCGAGGCGGCCAGCGCGGTGTCGGCGTCGCCCATGATCACCGGCACGATCGGGCTCTGCGCATCCGGCAGGCCTAGGCGATGGGTGAACAGGCGGGCCTTGGCCAGCGGCTGCTCGGTAAAGGCCGGATCAGCCTCGATCAGGTCCAGCGACGCCAGGGCGGCGGCGGCCGAGGCGGGCGGCAGGCCGGTAGCGTAGACCAGGGTGCGGGCGCGGGTCTTCAAGAGGTCGATCACCGCCTGCGAGCCGCACAGATAGCCGCCGTACGAGCCCAGCGCCTTGGACAGGGTGCCCATCTGCAGCGGGATCCTGGCGTCCGGGAACAGGGCGGCCGAGCCTCGGCCCTCTGCCAAAACCCCGACCCCGTGGGCGTCGTCGCTGAGCAGCCAGGCGTCGTGCGCCTCGCAGAGCGCCGACAGCCGGTCCAGCGGAGCGATATCGCCGTCCATCGAGAACACGCCATCGGTGGCGACCAGGGCGCGGCGGGCCTGGGGACGCTCCGCCTTCAGCAGGCGCTCCAGATCGGCGACGTCGTTGTGGGCGAAGCGGATGATCTTGGCGCCCGACAGCTGCGCGCCGGCCCAGATGCAGGCGTGGGCCAGGGCGTCCACGAAGACCGCGTCGCCGGGCCCGACCAAGGTGGGGATGACACCGGTATTGGCCAGATAGCCCGAGCCGAACACGCAGGCGGCCTCGGTTCCTTTCAGGCGCGCCAAGCGCTTTTCCAGGTCGCTGAGCAGCGGGTGGTCGCCGGTGACCAGGCGTGAGGCCGCCGCGCCCGCGCCGTAGTTCAACGCCGCTTCCGCCGCCGCCGCGCGGACCAGGTGATGCTGCGACAGGCCCAGATAGTCGTTGCACGAGAACGAGATCAGCCGCTTGCCGTCGCGCTCGACCACGGCGCCGTCGTGACGGCGGGTGGGTTTGAGGCGCCGGCGCAGGCTCTTGGCGTCCAGGGCGGCCAGCTTCTCGCCAGCGAAGGCGTCGAGGCTCTGCATGTCGTTTCCCTTTGCCGTGGCTGGTGGGCGGGAATAGGCAAGGCGCCCCGAGTCCGCAAACGGAAAGCGTCATGACCCAACCCGACTGGCTCACCGCTGGCGCGCCGCATGTCTGGCGTCCGTACTGCCAGATGAAGACCGCGCGGCCGCCGCTGCCGGTGGTGGCGACCAAGGGCTCGCGGCTGGTGCTGGCCGACGGGCGCGAGCTGGTCGACGGCCTGGCCTCGTGGTGGACGGCCTGCCACGGCTACAATCACCCGCACATCGCCGAGGCGCTGCGGGCGCAGATCGAGACCATGCCGCACGTGATGTTCGGCGGCCTGGCGCACGAGCCGGCCTATCGGTTGGCGGCGCGGCTGGCGGGGCTGCTGCCGGGCGAGCTGGATCACGTGTTCTTCGCCGAGAGCGGTTCGGTCTCGGTCGAGATCGCCATGAAGATGGCGCTGCAGTTCCAGATCAATCGAGGGATCAAGGGACGGACCAAGTTCCTGGCCTTCCGGGGCGGCTATCACGGCGACACCCTGGCGACGATGACGATCTGCGACCCGGAGGAGGGCATGCACAGCCTGTTCGCCGGCGTCATGCCCGACCAGGTGATCGCCGACCTGCCGCGTGACGCCGACAGCGAGGCGGCGCTCGACAAGCTGCTGGGCGAGCGCGGTCACGAGATCGCGGCGATCCTGGTCGAGCCGCTGGTCCAGGGCGCGGGCGGCATGCTGCTGCATCCGCCGGAGGTGCTGCGCACCCTGCGCCGCCTGGCCGACAAGCACGGCGTGCTGCTGGTGTTCGACGAGATCTTCACCGGCTTTGGCCGCACTGGGACCCTGTTCGCCATGCAGGCGGCGGGGATCGAGCCCGACATCGTCACCCTGTCCAAGGCCCTGACCGGCGGGACCCTGCCACTGTCGGCGGCGGTGGCCTCGCGCGAGGTGTTCGAGGCCTTCTGGTCCGACGATGCGGGCGCGGCCCTGATGCACGGCCCTACCTACATGGCCAATCCGCTGGCCTGCGCGGCGGCCAACGCCTCGCTGGACCTGTTCGAGGGTGGGGGCTGGGCCAAGGACGTGGCGCGGGTGTCGGCGGCGTTGGCGCAGGGGCTGGAGCCGTGCCGGGCGGGGCAGGGCGTGGTCGATGTCCGGACCCTGGGCGCGATCGGCGTCGTCGAGTTCGAAGCGCCCGTGGCCGTGGGCGATCTCTGCGCCCGCTTCGCCGAGCTAGGCGCCTGGATCCGGCCGATGGGCAAGGTGGTCTATCTGACCCCGGCTTTCACGACGCCGGATGCGGATCTCGATCTGTTGACCTCCGCCGTCCGCAAGGTCGTCGGCGTGAATTGATTTTCCAGGCGAGGGGTGGTCCAAGCACGGCCATGTCCTCCAAGTCGTCTCCGCTTACGGTCGTGGAATATCTCGCCATCCTGGCGATCATCCTGACCTGGGGGATCAACAACGCCGCCGCCAAGGTGGCGACGGCCTATCTGCCGCCGATGCTGATGGGCGGCCTGCGGTTCGCCTCGGCCCTGGCCTTCCTGTTCCCGTTCGTGCGGCCGCCGTTCCCCGAGCCCAAGAAGCTGCTGACCATCGTGCTGCTGACCGGGCCGATCCATTTCGGCGTGATCTATGTCGCCTTCAGCATGGCCGACGCCCTGAGCCCGCTGGTCGTGGCCAGCCAGCTGTGGATCCCGTTCACGGCCATCTTCGCCTGGCGGATGCTGGGCGAGACCATGCGCTTGCCGGCGGTGGTCGGCCTGGGGATCGCCTTCCTGGGCGTGGCCTGGATGAGCCTGGACCCGCATGCGGCCGGCGACCTGCCGGCCATCCTGCTGATCGTCTTCGCCGGCGCCTGCTGGGCCGTGGCCACGGTGCTGGTGCGCAAGACGCCGGGCATCAAGCCGCTGAAGATGCAGGGCATGACCGCCCTGGTCGCCGCGCCGACCCTGCTGGCGATGTCGTTCCTGTTCGAGCACGACCAGGCCGCCAAGATGCAGGCCGCGCCGCCGATCGCCTGGCTGTGCGTGCTGTTCGCCGGCGTGGTCTCGACCATCGGCGCCAGCGCCTTGCTGTTCTGGCTGGTCCAGAATCGCGAGCCCGGGCGGGTGACGCCTTACTTCCTGCTGACGCCGCTGGTGTCGTGCACGATCGGCATCCTGTTCCTGGGCGACAAGCTGACCGCCCAGCTGCTGATCGGCGGCGGCGCGACCATGGTCGGCGTGGCGCTGGTGGCCCTGACCGAGAAGCGGGCCAAGGCGGCCGAGGCGGTGGTGGAGACGGCTAACCCTTAGTCGGCGGGCACTGCGCCGCCGGCTCACGGCTCAGCAGGTTCGGTGTCGCCGCGACTTCGCTCTGTTCGCCGTCGTCGGCATAGACGCCCGTCAGCAACTTGCCGCTGAGGCCCGGCGGCTGGCCGTGGGTGCGGATCAGGAAGAGCCCTTCGAGGTCGTCCAGATGTTCGACGCCGACAAACCCCGCGCCGACGGTCGCATAGCCTTTGATCGCGGCGCCCGAGGCGTCGATGATCCAGCCGGGCGGCTTCTTGCAGACCGAGACGATCTCGGCCCCGGTCAGTGTCAGCTCGAAGGACTGGAGGTTCTGGTTGGCGTCCGCCGGCTTCCAGGCCAGCGAAACGAGCTCCGTCGACGGCGGAGCTGGAGGCTTCGGAGGCGGCTTGGCCTCCTTGGTCCCCTTGGAGTCATGACAGGCGGCCGTCGCGGCCAGCAGAACAGCGAGAAGCGACAGCCGCCAGGTGCGCATGACTACTTGATCACCCCGCAGGCGGCGCGGGCGCCGGCGCCGCCGATCGGCTGGGTCTTGTGGTCGTCGGGGCTGGCGTGAACGACGATGGCGCTGCCGTCGGCGTCCAGCAGGGCGGGGCGGCCGCCGGCGCCCTTCAGCGACACCAGGGTCGAATAGACCTCGGCCGTGGCCGCGCCGTCGGCGCCGGCGAAGACGTTGGGCAGGTCGCCGCTGTCATTGGAGTCCGTGTTCAGCAGGCCGTGCACGGTCGTGGCGGCGGTGTGGACGTGGGCGCCGGCCGACTTGAAGTCCGGCGCGCCGCAGTCGCCCTTCTCGTGGAAGTGGATGGCGTGCCAGCCCGGCGTCAGGCTTTTCAGCTCCAGCTTCAGCAGCACGCCGTGCGGCGCTTCGGTAGCGGTCACCACGCCGGCGTCCTTGCCGTCACCGGTCTTGACCACGGCGGTCGCGGTGGTCTGGGCCAGGGCAGGAGAGGCGGCGATCAAGGCGGCAAGGCTCAGGGCAGTCGCGATGGGGAGGCTACGCATGCGTTATTCCTTCTGAATCAACCGGAGGCTGGGGTTCCTGCGCCGGTGAAGGTGGCGCCGCCGTCCTTGAAATGCTAACCCTTTTCGACGGTTCCGTGTCCGATTCTGACGGCGAAAAATCCCCTTGAGCGACGATCAAAACACTATCCCCGCTGACGGTTCTCGCGGGGATGTCGCCCCGATTAATATCGAAGACGAACTGCGTCGTTCGTACCTCGACTATGCGATGAGCGTCATCGTCAGCCGCGCCCTGCCGGACGCGCGCGACGGTCTCAAACCCGTGCACCGCCGGGTGCTGTTCTCGATGCACGAGCAAGGGCAGACGCCCGAGCGTCCGTACGTCAAGTCGGCCCGCGTGGTCGGTGACGTCATGGGTAAGTATCACCCGCACGGCGACGCCTCGATCTACTTCACCCTGGTCCGCATGACCCAGTCGTTCTCGATGGGTCTGGTGCTGATCGACGGCCAAGGGAACTTCGGTTCGGTCGACGGCGATATGCCGGCCGCCATGCGTTACACGGAATGCCGCATGGCCCCGCCGGCCATGTCGCTGCTGGCCGACCTGGACAAGGACACGGTCGACTTCGCCGACAACTATGACGGCAAGGAGCAGGAACCGACCGTCCTGCCGTCGCGGATCCCCAACCTGCTGGTCAACGGCGCGGGCGGCATCGCCGTCGGCATGGCCACCAACATTCCGCCCCATAACCTGGGAGAGATCATCGACGCCTGTCTGCTGCTGATCGACCAGCCGGACGTGACGACCGACCAGCTGCTGGACCTGGTGCCTGGTCCCGACTTCCCGACCGGTGGCGAGATCATCGGCCGCGCGGGCCCGCGCCAGGCGCTGCTGACCGGCCGTGGCTCGGTCATCATGCGTGGCGTCGCCACCGTCGATGAGATCCGCGCCGGCCGCGAAGCCATCATCATCACTGAGATCCCGTATCAGGTGAACAAGGCCAACCTGGTCGAGCACATCGCCGAGCTGGTCCGCGACAAGAAACTCGAAGGCATCGCCGACATCCGCGACGAGTCCAACCGCGACGGCATGCGCATCGTGGTCGAGCTGAAGCGCGACGCCTCGGGCGAGGTGATCCTGAACCAGCTGTTCCGCTTCACGGCGCTGCAAAGCTCGTTCGGCGTCAACATGCTGGCCCTGAACCGCGGCCGTCCCGAGCAGATGGGCCTGCACAAGCTGCTGCAGCTGTTCGTCGAGTTCCGCGAGGAAGTCGTCGTCCGCCGGACCAAGTTCGAACTGGGCAAGGCTCGCGACCGCGGCCACGTGCTGGTCGGCCTGACCATCGCCGTCGCCAATATCGACGAGTTCATCCACATCATCCGCTCGTCCAAGGACCCGACCGAGGCCCGCGAGCGCCTGGTGGCCAAGTCCTGGCCGGCCGGCGACATGCTGCCGCTGGTCGAACTGATCGCCGACCCGCGCACGATCCAGGAAGGCGGCGGCCTGATCCGCCTGACCGACGAACAGGCTCGCGCCATCCTGGCCCTGACCCTGTCGCGTCTGACCGGCCTGGGCCGTGACGAGATCGGCAATGAGGCGACGGCCCTGGCCGACGCCATCCGCGGCTATCTGGAACTGCTGTCGGACCGCGCCAACATCATGGCCGTGGTCCGCGAGGAGCTGGTCGAGGTGCGCGAGAAGTTCGCCATCCCGCGCCGCTGCCAGATCGTCGACGGCGACGCCGACATGGAAGACGAAGACCTGATCGTCCGCGAGGACATGGTCATCACCGTCACCATGAGCGGCTACGTCAAGCGCACGCCGCTGGCCAACTACCGCACCCAGCACAGGGGCGGCAAAGGCAAGTCGGGCATGGCGACCAAGACCGAGGACGCCGTCACCCGCGTGTTCTCGGCCTCGACCCACGCGCCGCTGCTGTTCTTCACCTCGGGCGGCAAGGTCTACAAGCTGAAGGTCTGGCGCCTGCCGCAGGGCGTCGCCAATTCGCGCGGCAAGGCGTTCGTCAACCTGCTGCCGATCGAGCCGGGCGAGACCATCACCTCGATCCTGGCCCTGCCGGAGGACGAAGCGACCTGGGGCGGCCTGGACGTGATGTTCGCCACCCGCTCGGGCAGCGTGCGTCGCAACAAGCTGTCGGACTTCGTGGACGTCCGCCGCAACGGCAAGATCGCCATGAAGCTGGATGAAGGCGACGGCATCGTCGGCGTCTCGGTCTGCAACGCCGACCAGGACGTGCTGCTGACCACGGCGGCCGGCCGCTGCATCCGCTTCTCGGTCGACGAGGTGCGTGTGTTCGCCAGCCGTGACTCCACGGGCGTGCGCGGCGTGAAGCTGGCGGGCGAGGACACCGTCATCTCGATGGCCGTGCTGCGCAGTGTCGACGCCACCCCGGCCGAACGCGCCGCCTACCTGAAGCACCAGCGCGCCATGCTGCGCGCCGCCGATGGCGAAGAGGGCGAGGATGTCTCGACGTCCGCGGATGAAGGCGACGAGGAGGTCGGTGAGGCTTCACTGACGCCGGAACGCATCGCCGAGTTGGGCGCGGCCGAGGAAATCCTGCTGACCGTGTCGTCGGAAGGCTTCGGCAAGCGCACCAGCGCCTACGACTTCCGCCGCACCGGCCGTGGCGGCCAAGGCCTTGCCGCGCAAGACCTTTCAAAGCGTGGCGGCCGTCTGGTGGGCTCGTTCCCGATCGACGAAAGCGACCAGATCCTGCTGGTAACTGATCAAGGTCAACTTATTCGGGTGCCGGTCTCGCAAATTCGTGTTGCAGCGCGGAATACTCAAGGCGTAACCATCTTCCGCACCGCGCAAGACGAGCACGTCGTCAGCGTCGAGCGCCTCGCCGATTCCGGCGGTGACGACAACCAGGGCGAGGACAGCGGGGCGGACGAGACCCCGTAAACCCTCGGACCCTTAGAGGAAGGGGGCTGCATGCGGGTTGGGCTTTATCCGGGGACCTTCGATCCGGTCACCAACGGTCACCTCGACATCATCGGGCGGGCCGTCAAGCTGGTGGACAAGCTGGTGATCGGCGTGGCGGTGAACAGCGGCAAGGGTCCGTTGTTCACGCTGGACGAGCGGGTCGCCATCCTGGAGCGCGAGACGGCGCACCTGACCAAGATCGCCCAGATCGAGGTCCGGCCGTTCGAGAGCCTGCTGATGCACTTCGCCCGCGAGGTGAACGCCCAGATGATCGTGCGCGGCCTGCGGGCCGTGGCCGACTTCGAATACGAATTCCAGATGACGGCGATGAACCAGCAGCTGGACCGCGAGATCGAGACCGTCTTCCTGATGGCCGACCCGCGCCACCAGGCCATCGCTTCGCGGCTGGTGAAAGAGATCGCGACCCTGGGCGGCGACATCGGCAAGTTCGTGCCGGCCGGCGTGGCCGAGCAACTGCTGGCCAAGGTCGGCAAGGGCTAAAGCGGAACCTTTTGGCGGACCCCCGCGTAGGCGTCCTGAACGACGGGCCGTGACCTGCGGCTCGTCCCAGAGGGAGCCAAGCCATGCCGGGCCACACGCAGGAAATCACCACCGCTCGCCGCGAACACGACGCCAAGGCCGAGGCTATCGCCAAGGCCAAGGCGATCGCGCCGAACATCGCCGCGCGCATCGGCAGCACGCCGAAGACGACGTTCCGGGGCGATCCCGACGTCTTCGGCCGCCTGGTCGAGGATCATGACCGCCACCGCGCGTTGCTGGCCATGATCGAGGAAACCCACGGCGACTCCGACGACCGCCGGACTCTGTTCGAAGAGCTGACGCGTGAGCTGAAAGCCCACGCTGCGGCCGAGGAACAGGCGCTGTGGTCGTCGGTGCTGCGCGATCCGGCCACGACCGACTTCGCCCGCCACGCCATTTCCGAACACAAGGAAATCGACGACATGCTGGCCGACCTGGCGGCCCGCGACATGGGCTCGCCGGGCTGGCTGCGGCGGTTCGCGGGACTGAAGGAGGAGTACCTCCATCACATCCGCGAGGAAGAGCAGGAGCAGTTCGTCGCCGCCCAGGAGCACCTCAGCGCCAGCGACGTGCGCCACATGCGTCAGGTCTTCGAGCGCCGCAAGAAGGCCGAGAAGGCCAGCGCGGTGATCGAAAAGAAGATCAAGCTCAAGGACTAAGGGTTACAGGCGGGCGCGGAACAGGAACGGGCCGAAGTGGCCGACCGTGTCGTCGAAGATCGTCCACAGTTCACCGCCCTTGTCCCGCCAGCGACGGCAGAACGACAGGTCTTCGCCGATGGCGACGCCGTTCGGCTCATAGACCGGGTCGAAGCATTGCAGGACGTTCTTCAGGCCCTGTGACTGGTAGTAGCTGTCGGCCGCCGACCGGTAGAGGTCGGGATAGTCCTGGCGGATCTTCTCCAGCGCCTCGCGCTTGATCAGCATCAGGCCCGCCGGGATGGTCTCGGCGCGATAGAAGTCGCCGCGCGAGACGTGTGGCGTCTCCAGGGTCATCGGAAAGCTGAGCGCCGTGGCCCAGGCAGAGTTGGCGTCCGCACGGTTTCGGGCCTGGTGGAAGAAGCGCTGCTGGTCGATCGTCCGCTGCGGATAGACCGCGCCGACGATCTGCTGGTCGAACTCGATCAGACGTTGAACGATTTCGGGCTGAAAACTGACATCAGAGTCAATAAATAGCAGGTGGCTGAAGTCTTCCTCAAGCACACGGCTGGCCAGGGCGTTGCGTGCGAAAGCGATCAAGGTGCCATTCGTCGTGGCCCACTCCATCTTGTTGCCAAGGAGTTTGGAGAGTCCCAGCAATGATGACGTATACGGAGTAGTGAGCTGTCCGTTATACGTCGGAGTCCCGACGAGAATTCGCATATACGCACCCAATATTAGTGGCGAGACTCTACTCGTCTCACCTTGAGGTTGGCGCAGGTGGCACGCGCCTAGGCGTAAGGTCCAGTTTCTTTTTGTTCATGATCGCGGCGAGGGGAGGCCGATCCTCGCGATCGGCGGTGATCGTCCGACCTCGCCCCGAAGCGGCCGGAATCGTGCGGTTCAAGGGCTGTCGCACTTGTCGGGGAGGCCGTGTCGTTCTACGCCCACCCGGCCTATCCAGTTCGGGGAATTCGATGAAGCTCGCCATGACCGCCGCCGTGCTGGCGCTTACCGCCACCGCGACGTCCTTTGGGGCGGCTTCGGCCCAGACCGCTCCAGCTGGCGCGGACTGGCGCGTGCCGGATCCCAATAACGTCATCGTCGTCGAGACCAACAAGGGCCGGATCATCGCCGAGCTCTATCCGCAGGCCGCGCCGAACCATGTCGAGCGCATGCGGAGCCTGGTGAAGAGCGGCTTCTATGACGGCCTGACCTTCTTCCGCGTGATCAACGACTTCATGGCCCAAACGGGCGATCCGCAGAACACCGGCATCGGCGGCTCGGACCAGCCCAACCTGACAGCCGAGTTCACCTTCCGTCGCGGCGCCGACACACCGCTGGCCCAGGGCTACAAGGTCGGGACCAACGAGGCCGGCTGGGTCGGCGTGATGCCGGTGACCAGCCAGAACTCGGCCCTGGCCGTGATGACCGCCGACCGCAAGGTGGCGACCTGGGGCAACTTCTGTCCGGGCGTCCTGGGCGCGGCCCGCGCCGGCGACCCCGACAGCGCCAACAGCCAGTTCTTCTTCATGCGCCAGGCCAACGACTCGCTGGACAAGACCTACACGGCCTTTGGCCGTGTCCTTCAAGGTCTTGAGGCCGTCCGCGCCATCAAGACCGGCGAGCCGGTGCCCGATCCGCAGGACAAGATGATCAGCGTCAAGCTGCTGGCCGACCTGCCGGCCGACAAGCGTCCGTCGATCCAGGTGATGAACACCGGCTCGGCCGCCTTCAAGGCCCTGGTCGACAAGCGCCGCGCCGAGATGGGCGGCAGCTTCACCAACTGCGACGTCGACGTTCCCGTGCAGGTGAAGTGACCATGAGCCTCGCGATCGCCCTCATGGCCGCCGGTTTGGCGACCGCCGCGCCGGCCAAGCCCACCGAGGCTGACTGGCGCACGCCGGCGCCTGAGACGGTGATGGTGATCGACACCAACAAGGGCCGCGTGCTGGTCGAGCTGGTCCCCGAGGTCGCGCCCAACCACGTGGCGCGGCTGCAGGACCTGACCCGGGCGGGCATCTATGACGGCCGGACCTTCTTCCGGGTCATCGATCGCTTCATGGCCCAGACGGGCGATCCGACCAATACGGGGGAGGGCGGCACGGACCGCCCGAACCTCAAGGCCGAGTTCACCTTCCGTCGCACCGCCGCGACGCCGTTCGTGGCCATGGCCGCGCCGGCCGGGCTGGAAGTCGGCTTCATCAAGTCGCTGCCGGTCGTCAGCCAGGCCTGGAGCTGGGCCGAGGCGACCAGCGACAAGAAGGTCTCGGCCTGGGGGACCTATTGCCCCGGCGTGCTGGGCATGGCCCGCGACGAGGACAACAACTCGGCCAACAGCCAGTTCTTCCTGATGCGCCAACCCTATCCGTCGCTGGACAAGCGCTACACGGCCTTCGGTCGGGTGATCAGCGGCCTGGAGGCGGTGCGCGCCATCAAGACCGGCGAGCCCGTGCCCGCGCCGCAGGACCTGATGCAGAAGGTCCGCCTGCTGAGCGACATCCCCGAGAACGAACGCCCCAAGATCCGGGTGATCGACCCCAAGGGGCCGTGGTTCGCCGCCGAGACCCAGCGCCTGCGGGCCCTGAAGGGCGCGGATTTCTCGGTCTGCGACATCGATCCGCCGGCGCAGGTTCGTTAGCGACTACCGTTTTCCGGGCCAAACTTGGTTCACAGATGGGCGTGAACCGCGCTAGAAGCGCGATCACACATTTTCCATCCAAGGGAAGACCATGTCGGCCGACCTCGAAAACACCCTGATCCTGACGCTCGAGACCGGCCCGGTCACCATCAAGCTGCGTCCCGACCTGGCCCCGGGCCACGTCGCCCGCATCAAGGAACTGGTGCGCGAGGGCTTCTATGACGGCGTCGTCTTCCACCGCGTGATCCCGGGCTTCATGGCCCAGGGCGGCGACCCGTCGGGCACCGGCCGCGGCGGTTCGGACAAGCCGGACCTGAAGGCCGAGTTCAACGACGAGCCGCACGTGCGCGGCGTGGTCTCGATGGCCCGCACCCCGAACCCGGACTCGGCCAACAGCCAGTTCTTCATCGTGTTCGACGACGCCACCTTCCTGGACAAGCAATACACCGTCTGGGGCCAGGTGACCGAAGGCATGGACCACGTCGACGCGCTGCCCAAGGGCGAGCCGCCGCGCGCGCCGGGCAAGATCGTCAGCGCCAAGATCGCCGCCGACGCCTAAGCGTCCAGCGACATCGCTTTGGAACGGCCTCGGACCTCGTCCGGGGCCGTTTCTATTTGCGGCGCAGGGTGACCACGATCGGGCGGTGATCCGAGCCCAGGGCGGGGCCGCGCTCGACATTCACCGCGTGCCATTCGCTGCCTGCATAGACGTGGTCGATCGGCAGGAACGGGGCCGGGGCGACCATGACGCGCGAGAACTTGCTGGCAGGCCACGAGGGGATGGCGCGGGTCCAGCGGCGCAGGCCCAGCGCCTTGTCCTGACGCTTCAGCGTGAACGACCACGGGGTCGAGTTGAAATCACCGGTGACGATCGCGCTCTTGCGGTCGAAGCCCGAGACGAGCTTCACCAGCTTACGGCTCTGCGCCTGCTGCAGGCCGGGCGGCACGGGCCAGGTGTAGTGGACGCCGGTGACCGTGAACGGCCCCTTGGCGTCGGCCAGGGTCGCCCAGGCGCCGGACAGATAGGGCCGGTCGGCCGGCATGCCGCCGCGGGCCAGCATCTTCTTGCGCGAGAAGATCCAGGTCTCGCAGCGGCTGACCTTGTCGCACGAGGCGAACGGATAGGCTTTTCTCAGCGCCTGGATGGTCGGCCAGGACTCTCCTGCGCCTTCCTCGATGATCACGACGTCGGCGTCCTGGTCCAGGATCCAGGCCAAGCTTTTCTCGGGCGTCTGGTTGTCGTGCCAGACGTTGAACTGGACGATCTTGAGGTCGCTGGCGGCCGGCGTCGCGGGCTTGAAGCGCCATGACGCCCACAGCTCGGGCAGCATCAGCACCGAGCAGGCCAGCAGCGTCGCCGTCCCTAAGCCCACCATCACCCAGCGCTCGCCGCCGCGGGCGAAGATCCCGCCCAGCACGACCGCGCCGACACCCATCATCAGCCACAGCGGGGCGGCGTGGGTAAAGGCGTCCAGCCGGTCGCTCCAGGCCCCGCCGAGGCAGGCGATGGCCATGCCGACCCCGACCAGGCCCAGCATCAGGGCCGTGCCACGGACGAGAAGACTCAAGAGCTGGACGATCAGGCGCATGATCCGCCCATAGCACGCCTTCCATGAAGGAAGAGTCGCTTACTCTCCGGGGTGGTACGAGAAGCTGAGATTGCGGATCCGCTCGGCGCCGATCTGCAAGGAGCCGGTGAAGACGGGCTTCTGCACGCCGTCGTTCGGGCCGCTGGAGCGGGCTTTCTTGTAGGCGGCCAGGTCGGGGTAGAGCTCCAGCACCACCTCGCCCAGGCGCTTGTCGTTGGCGTGGTAGCGCACCGTCTTGCCGTCGACGCTGTAGCCGTCGGGCAGCAGGCGCAGGCTGACCTTGTGATAGGTCTGGCCCAGTTCGTTCTCGGCGGTCGGGCTGGTGACGTCGTCGAAGGCCAGGAAGATCGGGGCGTAGGTTTCGGTGCGCTTGCCCGCTTCCCAGTCGGCGAAATCGGACGGCTGGCCGATGTCCAGCGAGGTCAGTTTCCAGTTCCCGGCCTGGACAGGCGTCTCTGTGAAATAGAAGCCGGTCAGCTCGACGGCGGGGTCATGCTTGAAGGCCGTCTCGGTCGCGGTCGAGTTGGCCGGTGTGGCGACGGTGCGCTCTTCGGCCGGGGCGGGCGCAGGCGGCGCGGCGGTCTTCTGTTCGCAGGCGGCAAGCAGCAGCAGCGGCGCGAGCGCTGGGATCAGCAGGCGTTTCATGGCGTTCTTCCCCCGAAGAGTATCGTTATCCGAAACCATGCCCGTGTATCGCCAGGGTTGTCCATCGCGCTCGCGTGAGGGCGTATGTCTTGACGTCTTCGGTCCATCGTGCGCTTGAAGCCCGCCCATGCGCCTTTCCGACTTCGATTTCGACCTGCCCGAGGACCGCATCGCCCTGCGTCCGGCCGAGCCGCGCGACGCCGCGCGCTTCCTGGTGGTCCGACCCGGCCAGCCGCTCGCCGATCATGTGGTCCGCGAGCTACCCGACTTCCTGCGTCCCGGCGACGCCCTGGTGTTCAACGACACCCGCGTGATCCCGGCCCGCCTGTCGGGCCTTCGCGAAGGCCGCACGACCGGCGGGTCCGATGGCACGCCGGTGGCCGTCGAGGCGACCCTGCACCGCCGTGTCTCGCCCAGCCGCTGGAGCGCCTTCATGCGTCCGGGCAAACGCCTGAAGGTCGGCGACCGTGTCGCGTTCGGCGCCAGCGAAGACCGCGCCTGTGACGCCGACCGCTTGGACGCCACCATCGTCGAGAAGCACGAGGGCGGTGAAGTTCTGCTGGCCTTCGACGTCTCGGGTCCTGACCTGGACATCGGCATCGCCAGGCACGGCGACATGCCGCTGCCGCCCTATATCGCCGCCAAGCGGGGCGAGGACGAGCGCGACCGCGCCGACTACCAGACCGTCTACGCCCGCGAGGACGGCTCAGTGGCCGCCCCGACCGCCGGCCTGCACTTCACGCCCGATCTGCTGGAGCGCCTGAAGGCAAAGGGCGTCTCGCTGCACTTCGTGACCCTGCACGTGGGGGCAGGGACGTTCCTGCCGGTCAAGACCGACGACGTTTCCGACCACAAGATGCACGCCGAGTTTGGCGAGGTGACGGCCGACGTCGCCGACGCCCTGAACGCGGTCCACGCCGCCGGCGGCTGCATCGTCTGCGTCGGCACCACGTCCCTGCGCCTGCTGGAGAGCGCCACGGGCGAGGACGGGATCGTCCGCCCGTTCGCCGACGAGACGGCCATCTTCATCACCCCCGGCTATCGCTTCCGCGCCGTCGACGTCTTGATGACCAACTTCCACCTGCCCAAGTCGACCCTGTTCATGCTGGTCAGCGCCTTCGCCGGCCAGGCGACCATGCGCGCGGCCTATGAACACGCGATCGCGACGGGCTATCGCTTCTATTCCTACGGCGACGGCAGCCTGCTGTTCAAAGATGAGGCCCGCTGATGGCGTTCCCCTTCGAGATCAAAGCCACCGAAGGCAAGGCCCGCACCGGCGTGCTGAAGACCCCGCGCGGCGACATCCGCACGCCGGCCTTCATGCCGGTCGGCACGGCCGCGACGGTCAAGGCCATGACCGTCGACCAGGTCAAGGACACCGGCGCCGACATCATCCTGGGCAACACCTACCACCTGATGCTGCGCCCCTCGGCCGAGCGGGTGGCGCGTCTGGGCGGGCTGCACAAGTTCATGCGCTGGGACAAGCCGATCCTGACGGACAGCGGCGGCTTCCAGGTCATGAGCCTGTCGGGGATCAGCAAGCTGACCGAGGAGGCGGTGACCTTCTCCAGCCACGTCGACGGCTCCAAGCACGTGTTGACGCCTGAGCGCTCCATCGAGATCCAGGCCGACCTGCTGGGCAGCGACATCGTCATGCAGCTGGACGAGTGCGTCGCCTGGCCGGCCGAAGAGGCGAGGGCGCGCAAGGGCATGGAGCTGTCCGCCCGCTGGGCCCAGCGCTCGAAGGACGCCTTCGGGACGCGCGACAGCCAGGTGTTGTTCGGCATCCAGCAGGGCTCGACCTTCGAGAACCTGCGCCGCGAGTCCTCCGACCGCCTGCGCGAGATCGGCTTCGACGGCTACGCCATTGGCGGCCTGGCGGTGGGCGAGGGGCACGAGGCCATGTGCGAGGTGCTGGACTACGCCCCCGGCATGCTGCCCGAGGACCGCCCGTGCTACCTGATGGGCGTCGGCAAGCCGATCGATCTTGTGGAAGCCGTGGCGCGCGGCGTCGACATGTTCGACTGCGTGCTTCCCACGCGCTCGGGCCGCCACGGTCAGGCCTGGACCTGGGACGGGGCGATCAACATCAAGAACGCCAAGTACGCCGAGGATGAGAGCCCGCTGGATCCGGACAGCGACTGCCCGGCCAGTCGCGACTATTCCAAGGCCTATCTGCGCCACCTGTTCAAGGCCGAGGAGATCCTGGGCCAGGTGCTGCTGTCCTGGCACAACATCGCCTTCTTCCAGGCCCTGACGGCGGCCATGCGCGCGGCGATCGAGGAAGGTCGCTTCGAGCAGTTCCGCCGCGACTTCCGAGCGCGGCACCTGAACGAGGGCTAGTACCGCGGCCGCTTAGTACCGGGGGCCTTGGGGCACCGGCGCGACCTCTTCCTTGTTGATCGGGAAGCGGGGCTTGCGCGGACCGTAGGGATCACGCGGCGGCGGCATGCCGGGTTCGACGACTGGCGCTTCGGTCGGCGGCTTGTGCTGCGGCGTAGCCGGCGGATTGCAGCCGCGCGCCTCGCCCAGGCCCTTCAGATAGGCCCGCCGCACCGCGCCCGAGGCGACGGCGCTCTGCACCAGGCGGTCGTGGCGCTCGGCCCCCGTCAGTTTCCGCACCCAGCCGCGCATCGGGATCATGTCCTGCGCCGCGCTGGCCACAGCCCCCAGGGCCGCGCCGCCGGCGGCCCGGCGGCCGCGGTCCATCAGGTCCTCGTTCTCGGCCGGCGGTACGCGGTCGATGTCCTCGCCCAGGGCGACGTCCAGAGGCTGGACCAGGCTGATTAGGGTCTTGCAGTCGCCGCTGGCGGGTCGCTGGTAGGGATCGTCCATCGCTTCGAGCAGCACGCGCGGGATCTTGGTGCGGACCAGGTTCACGTCGCGCAGCGGCGCCTGCATGGCGCCGGTGATGCCATCGCGGTTGGCCTCGGAGGTCGATCTGATTCGTCCGTCATCGGTCGGTTGGACGGGCGAATCCTCATGCTGAGGAGGCGGCGCGCCCAGCAGGGGCGGGGGCTGCTGCTGCCGGGCGAAGGCCGTTCCGGCCAGGCTGGCGCCGCAAAAGACCGCCAAAAGCAAGGTTCCACGCATGACTCACCCTAACCCGCCCACAGCTTTACCGTCATCCATCGGAAAAACGGCGAAACCATGCTTGCGGCGCGGAAGACCCCCGCCTATGGTCCGCGCCGCTTCCAACCGGCGCCCGCCGGACGTTAGCGGGCCGGTAGCTCAGTGGTAGAGCATTCGACTTTTAATCGAATGGTCGTGGGTTCGAACCCCACCCGGCCTACCACCACCTCGAAAAACGCCAAGTAATACACGCGTCTGAGGTAGGTTTGACAGCGAGGTTTGACACTCGCTGTTCACGACGCGTTCAACTTGTCGATTGCGGACCCGGCCATTTTCGCCCGGTTGGCCGACCGAGTGTAGTGCTCCACGTCCTTCAGCGACTTCCAGCCGCCCACGGACTGTAGTTCCAAGGCGGTGCAGCCGGCCTCGGCCAGGCGCCTCGCCCCGGCCTTGCGCAGCCCGTGCGCCGAGGAGCGCGGCGGCAGGCCCGCTTTCTTAGCGCTGTCACTGAAGTAGTTGCCGAAACCGGTCTCCACGAAAGGCTTGCCGAACTCGGTCATGAGGTAGGTCAGGTTCGTCGCCGGCAGCGCGTCTAGGACCGCCCTGAGCTGGGGGTGCAGGGGAATGACCAGTTCGGTCGGCTCAGCACCCCGCCTGAGGCTTCCCTTGGTCTGCGTGAAGTACAGGGCGTCGACCTGGCGCACCTCGCCCGTCTCGCTGTTCTTCAGCGTCATGGTGCGGCGGTGCTGGCGGCCGAGGGCGACGACATCGCTACGGCGAACCAGGGTGTAGAGCATCAGGTAAAGCGCCAGGCGCTCGCGAGAGCCTTCAGGCCAGAAGGCCTCGTATTGGGCGATGTCCGCCTCCGTCCAGGCGCGGAAGCCGGCGCCCTCCTTGGGGAGCTTCACCTCCTTGAACGGATTTGCGGCGACCAAGCTGCGCTCAAGTCCGAAGGCCCACACCATGCGCAAGCGCTTGATCGTGTTGCGGGCCGCGCCCGGCGTATCGCCCATCAGATCCATGATCTTGTAGACGTGCCGGATCTGGACTCCGCGCGCCGGCAGGTCGCCGTACTTCGTCCCGCTCGCGCCGATCCGCTCGCAGAACGGATCTAGGACGCTGCGGTAGTTCTTGTGGGTGGCCGCGCCGAGGGCCTTCCAGTTGGCCGACTGGTAGTACGCCACGATCAGGGCGCGGATCGAGCCGGGCAGGGTCTTGTCCAGGCCGATAGCTGCCGGCTCTGAGCCGAGCGCGGCGGTGTAGGCGTCCATGAACTCGGAAGAGCCAGGGAGACCCGGCAGCGGGACGCGCTTGAAGCCCGGCCGGCGGAAGTAGAACCGCACCTTGCCGTGGCGGTCCTCAAACCGCTGGACGTACTTCAGCTCGATCTTGGTCATCAGAACGCTTCGTCGCAGGCCTTCTCGGCCGAGGCGTCAGCAGACTCCTCAACCGGCGTCGGCGTCAAGACCGGCTCCTCGCCGGCCTCCACGATATGGATCGTGCCGTCGCGCTGGATGATGACGTGCGGGCGCATGCCGGCGGCCTTCGCGCCCTTGATGGCGCGGGTAAGGTCCTCCTGGCGAAATGCGCGCATAGCTCCCATGGTCGTCAGTCCGAGCACGGCAGGCTTCGTGCCCACCCGAAGGCTTCGGCCCGAGCACCTTCCATCGTCGTCGCGGCGAGGGCGAACTCGTGCTCCCAGTCCCCCGTAGTCGCGAAGACCTCCATGGCGCCGTTGGCCTCGTAGTGCAGGGTGAGATTAACCCCACAACAAACCCACTCCTCGACGGGGCAGCCGCAGTCGTCGTCGGCGTAGGCCGCTTCTAGCCATGCATCCTCCAGGGCGCTGACCATCAGCGCGGCTCCTGGCCGGTCGCGGGCGCGGTGATCACGCCGCGCGTAGCCCGATCGATGTCATTGGCGATCGACAAGGCCTCGTTGAGCGCCAGCTCCGCGTTGATCAGGGCGTCAGAGCGGCGCTTGAGGGCGGCGCGGCGGCCGAACCACTGGAGCGGCGGCAACCAGTCCATCCACACGGCCAGTGACAGCAGCGCCGTGCGCCATTCGATCCTCATCAGACGGCGGGCGACTAGAACTAGGCGGCGCAGCTCATGCCACTGGTCGGGACCGGGGCCTGTCACTGGTATGAACGGTTGTGGCCGCTCGCCGGTCTTGGCGTACGCCTGGCCCATGACGGCGGCATAGTCAGCAGCAGCCTCCCACGGGCGGCGCATGATGCCGTCGCAGAAGCCGTCGTAATAGGCTGTAGCGACGGGCTCGGCCACCAGCTCGCCCCGAAGTGCGCAAGCGATGGCTTCCGCTGTTGCCCGGTCCTTAGCCGTGCAGAGCGTGGAGTTGTCGGCAAGATCCCAGACCTGATGCAGGATCTTGGCGGCCTCCACGACGCGAACCGGGCCTTGCCCTGCGGCATCGACCGGCATCGGAACGTGGGCTGCGAGTGGATGCCTCACCAGCATTCGACTTGCTCCAGCTCCTTGTGCATGCGCTTCCATGTGCCCATGCGAGGGTTCGACTTGCAGGCGGCCTCGGCCATATCCACGAGGATCTGAGCGTCTTTGATCGGGATGATCAGGATGACTTCCTCGGGCGTGCTGCCGGGCTTGGCGGCCTTCATGAGCGCGGCGTGTCTCATCGGGCGGCCTCGTTGCTGATGACTGCATCGATCTGCGAGGGCAACTCGCGACCGTCACTGTGCTCGTGCGCCTCCAGGGCGTCGGCTACGTACTCGCGGGCGCGGAGCGGAAGGGTACGAACGCCGGCCGCCTCCTCCTCGGCGAGAACGCGATCCTTTTCCGCGTCGGCGAGGGTGAAGCGGTGCGACTGAGCGTCGATCGCGACGTGCTGCGGCAGCGGCGAGCCCTTGGGTTTGCCGGCCTGCTTTGCGCGGATCTGGTCCACCTTGGTCCATACGCGGGCCAGCTCGACGCGCGCGGCCTCATGCATGTCGATGCCGTGCGCAGAGCACCAGGCCGCGAACGTGACCATGACGCCGCCGGCCTCTTGGAAGCCCTCGCCGACCGGGCGGCCCCAAACATACTTTTCCAGCTCCGATAGGCGTTCGCGCGGGTATCCGGCCCACTGGAGCGCTTCATAGAGTTCTTCGACCAAGCGGTCGGCCCGCTCCAGCTTGTCGGCCGAGATCTCGGCCCCGAAGCACTCCAGCATCCACGGCGTGACGCACTGCTGAAACGGCATCGCCTGTGCGGGGACATCAGCGAGCAACGCCGAAATCTGATCGACCAGTCGATCGCCCTTGTCCCAGTCGGCTTCTGTGCGCGGCACGTGGTGGGCCAGGAGGCGGTTCAGCACACGCTCAGCGTCGCGGAGCAGGCTGGTTCTGATATCTTCGGTCATGCTGCTCGCCTTTCGTCGCGAAGCTTCTGGTTCTTCTTGTGGGTGACCATCTGGAGGTGATCGGGATTGACGCAGCGGCGAACGGAGCATCGGTGATCGATCTGCTTTCGCGGCGGGACGGGGCCGTGCTCGATGACCCACATGACGATGTGGACGGCGACCGTTGCGCCATCGAGCTTCATCCGAGGATAGCCGCCGCCACGTCCCGAGCCGCTGTCCGGGCCGGTCCAGAGCAGGCACGGCGTGGTCAGGCCCTTCGGGATCTCAGCCGAGATCTCGACCCGCGTGAGCACCTTGGCGACGATCGCCGCGCGACGCCCCGAGAGGGGCGACAGGGCTGTGAACGAGAGCAGCTCAGCGGTCATCAGGGGCGCTCAAACCATTCCTGGCCGGCCAGGACGGCCATGGACTGCGGCGACGCAGGCTTGCGGCGGAGCGCTCGCCTTGCGGTGAGCAGCTCCTCCACGGCCTCCTGGGTCAGCTTGGCGCTCAGCACCACGACCGACGCGGCGAACAGGTTGAACGGCGGACACGGCAGGCCGCCCGGCGTCCGGGTGGCTAGGTGCGTGTCGCAGTCGTCCAGCCAGACGGCCACGACCTCCAGGGCCTGGGCCGCTGGGAGGGCCATCAGATCGCACGGGGTGCGGTCGAGTGCCGGCATGATCAGGCGGCCTCGCGGTGGCGGGCTTCCTGCGGCTGGAGCGCCTCCAGGGCGTCGGCGAGTTGCCGGCGTTGGCCGCCGTCCAGCCATGCCCAGCCGAGGTATTCGGTGCTGTCGCCGAACTGGTCGACCGCCCAGACGGCAACGCCCTGGCGGGCAGTTTCCTCGCCCGCGATCGGCAGGGCCGCGTTCAGCAGCGTGAGCGAGCGCTTGCCTCGGCGCGCGTGGATGAAGCCCGCCATTCCGACGAGCGAGGCAAAGCGCATGGTCTGCGGATTGATGGAGGCCGGGCGCTGGATCAGGGCGAACTTGGCGGTCAGGGGCATAGGCAGGCTCCAAGGGCGGGAAAGGATTTCGCGGGCGGTCGGGATGGGGGCGATCAAAACTCGTCCTCCTCATCGACCGGCGCGCGTGGGTCGTCGGCGATCATCGGCAGGCCGTGCTCATCGGCGCTGACCATGCCGTGACAGTCGCGGTGCGTTTCGACGTAGTCGGGGCTGTCCCCGGCTAGGGCGCGCTCGATCGACCGCCAGTCGACGCCGAGACGCTTGAACGTCTTCTGGATCTCGTCCTTCACCTGGCCGGGCTGGGCGGCCGTCAGCATCCGGCCGTAAAGGGCGATGAAGGCTGGGATGTCCCCTTTGAAAACGGCGCGCACCGCCTTGTCGGCGAGGATGAACAAGTGCGTTTGCGACGGGACGTAGGTCGGGCGGTTCTCAATCTCTCCCCAGATATCCGCGAGGACCTTGTTGACCTGGGACATGATGTCCTCGGCCTGTTCCTCGTTGAACGTGGACACGGGGCTCTGCTCAGCGCGAACCGGGTTCGTCTCGGAGGCGTCCTGTCGGGCCTGGACAGCGGCCTCGTGCTCCTCGATGGCGGCGGCGCCATCGTGCGGCGCGAGGCCGGCGAGTTCGGCCATCCAAGGGTAATATCCGAGGTGGCGGGCAATGCTCTCGCGGTCGATGGCTGCCGGCTTTTTGGGGCGCAGGTACTCAGCGATGTTCGCCCGCATCATCCTGGCGGTAGCCACCAGCACCGACGCACCATCCGACGTCTTCAACTCTTGAAGCCCGTGCCCGAAGAAGTCGGACCGAAAGCCGGTCGGGCTGAAGAACGGGGCGTCTGCGTCGATCGCGTAAAACCCGACGTTGGACCACCCGAAGTTATCCTTGATCTCGACCGCAGCGGTCATGCCGTCGATGTTGAGAAGGAAGCGGCCCGGCTGTCCCCACTTCGGCACCTCGCCAGGGGCGGCGGCAAAGGTTTGGCGAAGCTGGTCCCCAGGCGTTGCTGCGCCAAGAAGCTTGCTGCCGTTTAGCTTGTAGGCGCAGGCGTCGAACCATTCACGCGCTGCCTTGGCGGCGATTTCGTCGCCTGCGATTTGGGCGCGGTCGTAATCCTCCATTGCCTGTCGGGCACGCGGCGCCATTGCCTCAAGGGTATTGGGAAGGTTTGCGCCAAGTTCCGTCAGCCTGATTTCACGGGCGGTTCTGTCGGCTTGTATGGAGGCCGAGGCGCGGGCCTCTGCCGTGGGGCGATCTCGGCGCGGCGCGGCACTCGCGGGCTTCTCGGCGGCTACCTGTTCTGCGGTATCGGCAGGCGGGCCTTCCGCCTCGGCCTCTCCGGCCGCCAACTCCGTATTCAGCTCGGGCGTGATGTACTTCCCGCCGCGCGTGGCCTCTGAAGCCCGTTGGGGCGCCATGATCGCCGTGCGCGCCGCCCAGATCACCTCGTCGCGCTTAGGGCCGTAGAACCCGCTGTCTTCCAGGTAGGTGACAGCGCCGCTCGTGTAGAGCTGGATCTTCGCGAAGACTTGGCCGCCCCATTCGCGGAGCACGACGATTTTGCGCTCGTTCAGCGTCGCCAGGGCGCCGCCCGTGGGCCGCTGCGTCAGGATGGTGAAGCCGGGCTCGGCGTTGACCGTCATCGGGGCGCTCTCGACCTTGTGCGCCAGCTCCAGCAGCGCCAGGGCGAGCTTGGGCGACAGCTCCGGGGCCTTCGGCCGCGTCGGCTCCTTGGAGACCGTGAACAGCTTGCGGGCCTCCTTGAACCCGATGCGGTTCTCGTCGGTCTTCGGCAGGCGCATACGGGCCTGGATGTCGGCGTCCAGCTTCAGCACGCGTAGGCGCTGCTGCACGTACTCGGGCGTGCGTTTGATGTGCTTGGCGATGTCGGCGTTCGACCACTCCAGCGATGTCCGCAGGTGCTCGAAAGTCAGGGCCTCATCCACGGCCGACAGGTCTTCGCGCTGCATGTTCTCGACCAGGGCCAGAACGGCGGCCTCCTCGTCGGACAGGATGCGGATCGAGACCGGAACCGGCTTGCCAGCCGGCCAGCGCCCATCATTGATCAGGATCTCGATCGCGCGATGCCGGCGCTCGCCCGCGACCAGGCGGTACGGGATCGCCGCGCCGTCGCGGGGGCGGATAACGAGCGGCTGAAGGACCGTGAGCTTGCCGTCGTCCCAGATGCTTTCCGCCAGGGCTTGAAGCGGCTCCTCGTGGAAGACGCGGCGCGGGTTGAGCGGGTCACGTTCGATCTGGCCGTGCAGGACGTCGGGCGTGCTGGCGCGGTCGAGGGCGGCGAGCTGCTCGACGGCGACCGCCGTCAGCACGGGCCGGGTCTTGACCTCCAGCGAGACAAGCCCGGCCTCCTCCAGGCGCGACAGGTCCCGCACAATGTTGTTCGTCTTGCGCTCGGCAACGATGGCCAGCTCGCTAAGGCCGGCCCATCCGCCGCCCTGGATGGCGCGGAGCAGGGGGGCGCCAGTCACGGCGATCGGGATGAGGGCGTTCATGGTCGAGCGCTCCGGGTCAGAAGAGGGCGGGGAGGGCGGCGAGGACGCCGACGATGGTCAGGCCAAGGATCGCGCCGAGGATCTCCAGGACGGAGATCGCCAGCAGTTGGCCACGGGTGCGGTGACGGCGGGCCATCAGCTCAACCCGCGTTCTGGGTGAGGACGTAGCGGCAGAACGGGTCTGCGCTGTCGGTGATCAGGATACCCTTGGCCTTGGGGTCGACGGCGTCGAAGGCGCAGATCGCGGTCTCGCCCCGGATGACGCCGAACAGCGACTTGACCCGGCTGGCGTTGAACGACAGGTCGGCGGCGGGGCCGGCGTAGTCGATCGCGATCTCATCGCGCATCTCATCGCCGGCCTGCGGTGAGCGGGCCGAGATCGTCAGCAGATCCGCCGACAGCCCGAGACGGACGGTCTTGTACTTGGCGTCATCGACGGCGATCAGCAGCGCCCGGTTGATGCTTGTAACCAGTGCGCCGGCGTCGATGTTGACGACCAGATCGCCGCCGGCCCGCTGGATGGCCATGGTGTAGTTCACGTACGGCGGCTCGATGACCTTGGACGTGATCTCGGTGGACCCGGAGCGGAACTCCGACAGCGTCGGGCTGGCGTACAGCTCCACGACCTCGGGGCTCTCGCCCAGAAGGCGCGAGACCTCGTCAACGAACGGGGCGGCGAGGATGGTCTCGGGGAAGCCCTCGAAATGCGCCGGGGCTTGCATGTCGGCCATGGCCAGGATCTTCAGGTCAAGGCCGACAGCGGTAAGCCACAGCACGCCCTTGTGCTCGCGCACGTGCAAGTACGTGCCGGTGATGTGGGGCTTGGTATCCTCGTGGGAGCAGGCGAACCGGGTTCGCGCGAATAGGCGACGCAGTTCGTCGCGGGGCAGGGCGCCGCCGGCCGCGCCGTCCAGGGAGGGGATCTCGGGGAAGTCGTCGGCCGACAGCGCGCCCAGCTTGACGTTCACCTTCCCGCATTTGACGGTCAGGCGCGTGCCGTCCTCGGCCAGCGCGAGCAGGACCTCGCCGCCTTCCGGCAGGTTGCGGAACACGTCGTGCAGGCGGCGGGCATCGACACTGGCGCGGCCAGGCTGCTCGACCTTGGCGGCGGCGCAGTCCACGGCCTGCTGGTCGCCGTTGGTGGTGGTCACCGACAGCGTGGTCGCCATGGCGTTCAGCAGCACGTGGCCGCCGTTGGGGGTGTCGGGCTTGCCCTTCACCACGCCCATGACCTTCGACAGGACCTTGAGCGCCTCGTCACGTTCGATGAGAAGGCGCATCAGGCGGCCTTCTCGGCTGGCGCGGCGACGGGCTTGCCCGAGATCTCGCCGAGGCGCTTGCGCAGATCGCTCAGGCTGTCGAACGCCTCCTCGGTCTCTTCCAGGAGTTCCTTAATCTCGGCCTTGTGCTCCTCCGGGCCTTCGGCCCCGAAGTCCAGCAAGGAGAGGGCGTATGCGCGCGCCCAATCGGCGAGGGCGATGTCGCCTTGCAGCTCGGCGGCATAGAAGCGGGCGCGAGCCTCGGCGAGGTTGATGGCGTCCGACATGTCCGTCAGGGACGGGGAGGTCAGCACGAAGACGGGGGCGACGCTCATCGGGCGGCCTTTCGCTTGCTGGCGGAGGGGGTAAGGCGGGCGGCACGGGCCGATGCGATGCGATCAGCTTCGGCCTGAGCGGCGGCGACGTAAGCGTCGACGATGGCGAGGCTCTCGCGGATCTCGCCGAGGTGCTGGCGTGCGCTATCCAGGTAGACGCAGCGCGGACCGTCGTAGAAGTCGCCGGCCGACATCGTGATCGCTTCAGCCAGCTCGATCCCGGCGCTACCGACGCGGATCATGGCCACCTTGGCCGGGATGTTGTCGTGCGGCTCCCGCCGCTTCTGGGCGCTCATTTGTTGCCTTTCGGGCTGGGGCTGGACTGGAGGGCGACCAAGGCCGTGTTCGCCTCTTCGAGGCTCAGGCCGGTGTGGATGATGGCGAGCAGCAGGCGAGGGGCTTCGCGGCTGGTTTCGTCGCGGATCTCGATGTCCTCGGGCGTGGCCGGGTTGCAGAAGACCGAGACCTTGCGGGGGTGGCGGTCGATCTCGTCGAGCACGCGCGCCAGGGCCGCTTGCGGCCGGGTGGGGCCAATCAACAGGGGCTGCCGGCGCAGCGACAGGCACGTGAAGATCGCGCCGACGAAACGGGGGCGCTTCATGTCCTCGGCGTCCGCGAAGCCGCCTGCAGGATAGTCGGGGGCATCTATGGTCGACGGCGGCGGCTCGGGCGGCGCAGGGGGCCGGGGAGCTGTCGCGACGGCCCTGACGGCACGCCGCGGCTGTTCGCCGTGGTCGTCGAATTCAAGGGCGTGGGCGCTCATTGGGCTGCCCGCCTACGCTTGTTGCAATCGGCCGACCGACGCGGTGAAGTCGCGGACGAACATCCGCCCACCGGAGCGCCGTGCGCATGACCGATGAAGCCGCCCTTGAAGCCGTCAGAGACCTGCGTAGATCCGTCGATGGCTTGGACGAGAAGGTTGAGACGATCGACTTCCTTCTCGGGCTGGCGCTTGAAGTGATCGGCGTTCGTGCGCGTCTCGCGCGAGAGGTAGCGGCCGGCGACGAGCCCGCCTCCGACGAAATCCTGCTGTGGGAGGCGCGCGTCGCCAGAGCTGAAGCTGACGCCCTCAGCGACTACGTGCGCCGGGTCGGCACTGACGGTGGCCTCAGGACCGCCGACGCCCTCGGCCGACATGCCGAGGGCCTGCGCGCCCGGCTGCTCCCCAAGGGCGGTTAAGCGGGCCTCCTCCCGTCGCTGTTGCCGGCGCTGCCAAACCCGCATGGCGACATCGCCATCGGCCGGCGTCGGCTCGGGCCAGTCCATGGGCCAGATCGCGCTCATCAAACGGCCCGCCAGAACAGGCCGCCAAGTACCAACAGCGCGCAGCCGGCGAGCGCCAGAATGCAGGCATCCGCCGGGCGGCCTTCGTCGCGGGCGTCGATGGCGATGAACAGCGCCAGGCAGCCAAGGGCGAGCAGGCCGACCGCGAGCGCCGCTGCGCACATGCGCTCGCCGATCACAGCGACACCGCCACGATTGCGAGGAGCGCCAGCGCGAAGGCGACGGCGGCAAGCCGCCAATCGGCGCGCTCGGGTTCAGAGAGGGTGGGAGTCACCACAACGGAGCCGGTACGCGGCGATGCGCCCGAGCCCGGTTCTAGGTGGCGGAGGCGAACCGGGTTCGCCTGGGGGGTGGATGCGAAGGGCATCGCCAGCTCCGTCGTGGTGACGGGCTGAAACTTACAGACGGTAAGTCACGACGCAAGCAAAAACTTACGAACGGTAAGTTTTCGAAACGACCGTTTCTGACGCAATCACCGTATGAGTCGGAGTCGTCAGTTGGGGAGTGTTGAGTGGCCTACGCGACGATCTACTGTGTTCAGACCTTTAGGAAGCAGGGCAGCGGCGTCGAGCGGGACCGGCTGTGGAGCTATGGCGCGCGACCGGACGCTGAGCGTCGCGGCGACATCGTCCGGAGCAGCGTGGCGGGCATGGCTGTTTACGCCGTCGAGCTGGACCCGGCGGTTCGCCAAGTGGGGCGGATCAAGTTTCTGGAGCGGTACGGCAGGTTGCCGCCGTACCAGATCTAGGCGCTAGCGCGTAAGCCTGGCGGCGAACCGGCTGGCAGCGCTCTCATAGGGCTCCCCGCAAAGGCGGGGTGTCAGCAGCCGACCATCATCGTCGCTGCACCAGGAGCCCAGAGAGCGCAGGCCCTCCCTAGAGACGATAACCGGGTGGGAAAGGTCGAGGGTCATGTAACCCGACATGCCCTTCCAGTTTGCGCCTTGGACATCATCGGCGGCCCAAGTGAAGGCGAGGGCGTCTTCGCTAGCTTCGTTGCCGAGGCGATCGACTGTAGTGACCTTCACGGTCAATCTCTTCGCTGCAATGTCGCCAGCTTTTCCGAGCGCTAGAGCGGCGCGGGCGGCCGAGCGGATCGCATCTTCCTCCCCCATCGAGTCAACTGTCGTCGGTGGCGGTGCGCAGCCTGAAAGACAGGCTGCGGCCAGTGCCAAAGAGATTAAGAGCCGCATTTCCCCACCAATCAAGATGTCAGCTAGCTAGCCTTAAGGCCTCGCGCCAATTCGACCATCTGAACCACGCGCTCTTGCTCCTCTTCGGGAAGATCCGCGAGCATGGCGACCATCTTCGACTGAGCCGGGCTCAGCCCTGATGTAGGAACATCGAATGGCGTCCCCTTGCCTTCGAGTATCCAAACCCAGTTGATCTTAAACTTGCGGCCAAACTGGATGGCCCTTTGAGCGGACAGGGGCGTATGCCGCGAAGCACCGGGCTCGCGTTCGTATGCCGTGTAACCCTCGGGCGTGCTGAAGCCTAAGGCCTCGGCGGCTGCCTTCCCTGTGGTCGACGAGCCGATTGAGCGCTGCCAATGCATGCGCGCCCAGCGCAGCCGCTGCCAGGGCTCCTCAAGGTAAAGCCATTCCTGATCGTCCATACCCCCGATCTTACAAACGGTAAGCTTGCAGTGTGTAAGTTCCGGCTTGCCAGAAAAACTTACCGCGCGTAAGTTTTCGGGATGGTCACCCCCCTCTCGCAAACGCCAATCAGCTTTATCGACGATCGTGGTGGCCCCACGGCGGTTGCGGTCGCCACGGGCTACAACGTCGGCGCGGTCAACCTGTGGCGTCACAGGAACAAGATCCCCCGATCGGCGTGGCCAGAGGTTTTGACCGCGTACACCGACGTCACGATCGCTGACCTGCTTGGAATTGAGCAGCTCAGTGGCCGCGAGCGGATCACCGCCTGATGTCCGTCATCCGCGCCCTCAGTCGCGCCGGGTCGGTGAGATCCAGTCAGGTCGCTAATCATTCGAGGATCGTCATGGGCAATGTCCGCCCGGTCAGCGTGGCTAAGCAAGCCGAAGTCCTGGCCGAATTCTTCACTCGTGGTCATGTCGCGAACGTCCCCGCTGTTGAGTCCGCGACCCTGCGGCAAGCTGTCGCAGACCGCACCCCGGATGTCGCACCGGTTTCCGGGAAGGCGGTGCGCTGATGGCCGCCTACAAGCCCTACGCCCCGCGCGAGCCGGGTACGATCTTCGAGGCGCTTGAGCGCGGCATCGACCAGCTGGGCGGCGCGAAGCGCGCGGCCGACGTGATCAACCGTACGCGCGGTTGGCTCGATGACGCCACCAATCCCAACCGCGAGGAGGGGAAGCGCGGTCACGTCAGTCTGGCCGAGGCCGCCGCCATGAGCCGCGCCGGGGCGACCGCCCTGGCCGAGTACCTCGTCGAGCTTTGCGGCGGGCGGATGCTGCCGCCGATCTCGGGCGACACGCCTAAGGCCATCCACGCCGCCCTGGCCGCGACGGTCCAGGAGGGGGCCGAGGCCACGACCGAGATCATCGGCCGGGCCGCCGATGGCGAGATCGATATCGAGGACGCCAAGGCCTCGCTGGCGCGGATCAAGGACGTGCAGCGCGCCTATGCGACCGTGGAAGCGATGATGCTGAAGATCATCGAGAGCGGGGAGCCGCTGCGATGAGCCTTCAGCCGCATGACTCCGCCGCACGACAGGCCGCCCGCCGTCGCGCCTGGGCGCAACTGGCGACCGAGGCCGGCCAGATGGCCGACCGCATGATCGAGAGCGACGGGGCCGAAACCGTCGAGACGCTGCACCTGACCGCGCGATTGAAGGTGCTGGCCGACGAGGGCTTTCCGTCCAAGGAAGGCAGCGCCCTGAAGATGGGCGCCGCCTTCGTCGAGACCCTCCGCGCCGCGCTCGTCTCGGCCATGCCGCGCCGCCGCGTGATCGTCGCCGGGGCGCTCAAGGCCGAGGCCAGGGCGATCGGCGAGCTGATCGTCGACACCCAGGAAACCGAAGCCCTCGTGTGGCGCAACATGACCGGGGAGGCATAGCCGCACCATGGGGGGCAAGCCTGCTTTCAAATGGACCGCCGACGCGGTCCAGACCCTGACCCGTCTCTACGCCTCTGGCCAGGCGCGCATGGCCATCGCCGACGTCTTGGGCACCGACGCGCGTGTCGTCGGGCGCAAGATCGACCGATTGGACCTAGCGCGAAAACTGGCGCCGGAAGATCGTGCCGCCCGCAAGTTGGCGACCGCCCGGCAGATGCACGCCGCTGGAATGGCAAAGCGTGCCGTGGCGGGTGAGTACGTCTGGACGCCTGACCAGATCGACCGTCTGCGCCGGCTGTACGTCGTCGATTTGCTGTCGGCGGCTGAGATCGCCGAAGAGATCGGTTGCAAGCCTCGCGACGTTTCGCGAAAGGCCTTCAACACGGGTCTGACCCGTTTGCGGGACGCCAGCGTGCGTCACCGCGATCGTATGCGCGCCCAGCATCTGGCCGTAACGAAATCTGCCGAGGTCAGAGCCGCTGCGCGAGAGGCTGCAAGCCGCGCCACGCCCGAGCCCAAGACCGACGCCGAGCTGATCACGGCGGCCATCGCGGCAGGGAAGGTTCAGCACATCCCATCAGGGCATGCTTGCGGCCTGACGGGCCTGGAGCGCTATCTTTGGGCTTCAGGGCCGCTCACGGGCCGTATTGAGCGCAAGGTCAGGGGTAAGGCGCGAGGGCGCGCGGCATGACGCGGCGCTCTCAATCCGGCCTAGTCAAGGCGGGCGTCTCCGCGACCCTGGCTCACCGTGCGCGCGGCATTCAGGACGACGATCCTGTCGCAGCACTTTGCCGGTCCCTCGACTACTTCCCCACCCAGCTATGGGCGTCCCGCGCGATCGGCGAGCTGATCATGCGGATAGATCCGCGCGCCCGGTCGGCTTGGGAGCCGGCCTGCGGCGAGGGGATCATGTCCCACGGCCTGGCCGACTACTTCGACCGCCTGGCCATGAGCGACGTCCACGACTACGGCGTCGGCGGCCAGGTGCTCGACTTCCTACAGGACGACGCCGAGGCCCCCGGCGGACCGGTCGACTGGATCGTCAGCAACCCGCCCTTCGCGGACGGCAAGGCCGAGCGCTTCGTGCAGCTCGCCCGCCAGCGTGCGCGACGCGGGGTGGCCATGTTCGTGCGCCTGGGCTTCCAGGAGACCGTGGGGCGCTACGGCCTATTCCACGGCCCTGACGCGGCGGCCTTCGTCTGTCCGTTCTCAGAACGCGTCGGCATCGTGCTAGGCGACTGCACCGTCAGCGGCGGCACGGCGGCGGCGTACATGGTCGTGATTTGGATCGTCGACCCAGAGTTGGCCCGAGACTTCCCCGGCCACGGGGTTATGCGCCCGATCGAGCCCGGTACACGTGATCGCCTGATCAGGCCCTCTGACGCCGCGTTCCTGGGCGGCCTGCGAGGCTCGCGGCGACAGCGCCTCGCTCCGGTGGCCGCATGAGCAAGGAAGAGTGCTGCATTTGGGCCGACGAGGTCGTAACGGGGCTAGATCCCCTCAGCCGCTCGATGCTGAAGGATCTTGCGCGCAAGGCTGATGACGACGACCGCGCCTGGATGACGGTGGCGAAGCTGGTGCAATTGAACGGCGTCAGTGAGCGAACCGTGCAGTCGCGGCTTCGCAAGTTGGAGGGCGCTGGCGACGGTCCGGTGTTCATCCGCAAGACGGGCGACAACTATCGGATGGGGTCGCGTGACGTTCCGTACTACGAGCTTCAGGTCGATTACGACGCCGTTGCCGAGATCCAGAAAGAGCGGAAACGACGTCAGGGTGAGCGACGAGCTGAGCGGTCTATGGGTGCAGCAGTTTGCACCCATGAGGCCGGATCTATGGGTGCAGCAGCTTGCACCCATAGCGAAGCGGTTTGCACCCCTATGGGTGCAACTGTTTGCACCCCCAAGAGAGAGACAGACGAGTCTAAGGGTTCGCTAACGCTCACCCAGAGCGCGCGGTCGCCTGAGGCGAGGGCGAGAACGATCCTCGCTGCATACCCCGAGGCGTGGCGTCGTCGGTCGAGTATCCGGGAGATCGCGTCGGCGCTGCGGCGAGAGGTGAAGGCCGGTTCGGATCTCGACCCGATCGAGGCCGGCGTGCTGGCCTATGCCGCCGACCGCAAAGCCTGGGGCGTCTCTGGTGAGCCGATGGCCCCGCACAAGCTGATCGCCTCGGGTCGCTGGGAAACCTTCGTGAAGGCTGACGCGCCTCAGGGCTCGGCGGGGGCGCGAACCGGGTTCGCCGTGCCTGACGACGTCAGGGTCGAGTTCTTTGGCCGACACGGCGAGGCGCAGACCGAGAGCTACCTGCGGCCCTGTGGCTGGCGGGCCTCCGACCGGACGCTGTTGGCAAAGAACAGCACCGCTGAGGCTTGGCTGCGGCGGCACGGATATCGAGTTGAGCGGCAGACCGCCGCCGGAAAGGTCGGATGATGGAGGGCGATATGCGGATGCAGGAAGCGGTTGCGGCTAAGACCGGGCAGGGGAACCCCAAGCGCTGGGCGGTGTGCGAGTGGAAGCCCAACGCCTGGGGTCTCGCGCTGGAGAACCTCCGGAAACAGCACTTCGAGTACTACCACCCCATGATGGTTCGGGCGGTGACGCCGACCCCGGCCAACCCTCGTGGTCAGGTGACGAAGCCATTCCTGGCGCCGTATGTGTTCGTCGCCCTGGACCCGACCGTCCAGGCGTGGCGCTGTCTGATCAGCACACGCGGGATCAAGAAAGTTCTCATGGTGGGCGACTATCCGGCGCTGTTCCCTGACGCCAAGCTCCAGATCATTCGCGAGCGGGAGGAGAACGGCCTCATTCGCATGGTCGACCCTGCGTCGCTTCCACGTGGCCACAAGCAGGGCGACACCGTGAAGGTGCGCCGGAACGGTCAGGACCTGGATGCGATCTTTGAGGAGTACCTTGACAAGAATCGCGCGACGGTTTTCCTATCGATCTTCAACGGGCTCGTGCCCACCGACGTCTCTATCAGCGCACTCTCGGTCTCCTGACCCGGAGTGCGGTAGCCGTCCAAGACCTCCCTTCATCATCCTCCGATCTAGGCGAACCCGGTTCGTCTCGACGCCCGCCCGGCTGCCCGCCGTGGCGGGCGTTCTGCGTCAAAAGGGTACGGGCGCTTCTGAGCCGGCGTCCGTGATTTGTCCCCCTGATGTGAACTGGATCGGAGGCGCGCGTGCAGTCTGTGTCTCCGATCCCTTGTTCGCATGGGTAGGCTCTCCACATCGCCATCGCGGTTGTCCGCGCCTGCGCCAAGGATCGGCTTCGCTCCGCGTGACGCTCACGGCCACAGCCGCGCGGTTGAGCATTGGCGAGGTTGGTACAATCTCGCTCGGTGGAAGAAGCTTCGGGCTCGGGTCTTCAAGCGCGACCTGTTCACCTGTCGATGCGGGTGCGACCACATCGAGCACGACACCGCCCAGCTCGTGGCGGACCACATCAAACCGCATCGTGGTGACCCGGCCCTGTTCTGGGACGAGCGCAACATCCAGACCCTCCGCAAGTCCCCCTGCCACGACAAGGTCAAGCAGGCCCAGGAGCACCGCGACCGCTTCGGCGGCTGACGAGCCGGGGAGGGGGGGGTCTAAAGCCGCCCCAGCCCGATCGTCAAAGACCGGGTCCTCCCTCATTCGGAGATTTTATTTTCCGATGGCTGAGAAATCCTCCCCTCCGACAGCCGGCGTCGACCTGTTTGGCGATCCCTGGACGCCCCCGAAAGATCCGCGGGGCCGCAAACGCCACAAGCGCAGCTCGCAACTTGCTGAAAAGATTGCAGTTCTTCGGGCGCAGGGCGCGACGCAAGAGGAGATCGCGGATGCGGTCGGCCACTCTGTGCCCACCCTGACCAAGTATTATTTGCGAGAGCTGGAGGAGGGGCCTGCGCTCGCCAAGGCGGTTCTGGTGCAGGCGCTGTGGAGCAAGGCTGTCGACGGCGGGAACGTCTCCGCGATGAAAGCCATGCTCGCCCAGTTCGACAAGGGCGACGCCGTTCGCGCTGATGGCCGGGTCCGTGCCCGAGGCGGCAACGGTGGCGGCGGCAGCACACCGCCCGTGACCGCTGAGCCTCGGCTTGGCAAGAAGGCCGAGCGCCAAGCTGCCGCCGAGCGCGTGGTCGAGACGGGCGGGCGTTACGCCACGCCTGCCGCTCCGAAGCTCATCGTCAGTAACCGGTGATGGACTACTCGACCGCCTGCATCGACTGGCGCGAGCGGATCGTCACTCGCCGTTCTCTGGTTCCGTCGCCGCTGTTCGCGGACGAAGGGGCCGAGGCGTTGGCGGTCTTCAAGTCGCTGAAGATGGTCGACGTCATCCTGCCTGACGTTGATGGCTACCCGACTTTCGGACAGGCCTGCGACCAGTGGGTGTTCGACTTCGTCGAGGCGATCTTCGGGGCCTACGACGAGAAGGCGGGCCGGCGACTGATCCGCGATTTCTTCCTGCTGATCAGCAAGAAGAACGGCAAGTCGACAATCGCCGCCGGGATCATGGTCACGGCCCTGATCCGCAACTGGCGTCACTCGAACCTTCTGGTGCTTCTGGCCCCAACCCTGGAGATCGCGAACAACGCCTGGGACCCGGCCAGGGACATGATCAAGGCGGATGACGAACTGGCGCTGCTGCTCCAGATCCAGGAGCATACCCGCACGATCACCCACGCGACGACGCGCGCGAAACTCCGGGTCATCGCGGCCGACTCCGACACGGCCGGCGGCATCAAGGCCGGCTTTGTCTTCGTCGATGAGGTGTGGCTTTTCGGGAAACGGCCAAAGTCTGACGCGATGCTGCGCGAGGCGACCGGTGGTCTGATCTCCCGGCCCGAGGGCTTCGTCATCTGGGCATCCACCCAGTCTGATGAGCAGCCGGCGGGGGTCTTCAAGACCAAACTGCAGTACTTCCGCGACGTCCGCGACGGCAAGATCGTCGATCCGCGTAGCCTCGGCGTCCTCTACGAATTCCCCGAGGCGATGATCAAATCCGGCGCGTACCTGCTGCCGGAAAACTTCTACATCACCAATCCGAACCTCAACCGGTCGGTCGATCTCCAATGGCTGATTGATGAGCATCGCAAGGTCGAGAACGCCACAGGCGGTGAGCTTCAGGTGTTTCTCTCGAAGCACCTGAACGTCGAGATTGGCCTGCGCCTGTCGCACGACCGGTGGCGGGGCGCTGACTACTGGCCCCAGGCGGCCCTGGAGACCCTGACGCTCGACGAGCTCATCGAGCGCTCGGAAGTCTGCACGGTCGGCGGCGACGGCGGCGGCCTGGACGACTGGAACGGCATGACGGTGATCGGCCGTTGTCGCGAGACCCGCCACTATCTGATGTGGAGCCGCGCTTGGGCGCAGTCTGACGCCTGGGAGCGCCGCAAGGACATCAACTCGCGCATGGACGACTTTGTCGCCGATGGCGATCTCGTCCGGTGCGAGCTGCCGGGCGACGATGTGGCCGAGTTCGTTGAGATCTGCAAACGCCTACGCGACGCAGGCCTTCTGCCCGAAAAGGCCGGTATCGGTCTCGACTCGGCTCAGGCCGCCGACCTGGTGGACGCGCTGAGCGAAGCGGGCTTCGACGACGGCCAGGTGGTCGCGGTATCGCAGGGCTACAAGCTGGCCGCCGCGATCTGGGGCATGGAGCGGATGCTGAAGGCCAAGCGCCTATGGCATGCGGCTCAAGCCATGATGGCCTGGTGCGTCGGCAACGCGAAGGTGGAGCAGCGCGGCAACGCCGTTCTCGTAACCAAGCAGGCGGCCGGCAAGGACAAGATCGACCCGCTGTGCTCGGCCTTCAACGCCTTCGATCTGATGAGCCGCAACCCCGTCGCTAGCGGCGGCTCGGTCTACGAAAAGAGAGGAATGGTGTTCGTATGACCCATCGCCGCGCCACCCTGGCCGTCGCCACATGGCGAACCGGGTTCGTCACTTTCGCCAAGGCCGTCCGGATCGACGTCAACGACGTGGCGGCCCTTTCGGGCGCTGGCCTGTTGTCGTACGGCGCAGGTGAGATCTACCGCCCCGCCGGTTTCATCGTCATGGGCGGATTGCTGATCATTGGCGCGTTCCTGAACGCACGGGCCAAGTCCTGATGGCTGGTCTCGTTCATCGCATGGCGTCGGCCCTGACGCTGCCGGCGCGAGACGTCGCCGACGACCGCAGTTTCGGCGGTTCCGCCGCCGTGGGCGGGCCCCGATCGGCTGAGACGGCGATGATGGCGTCGTCGGTGTTTCCGATCGTGGCGACTATGGCCGAGATCATCGGCAGCCTCCCGTTGGACTTCCCGCGCCGAAAGGGCGTCGACCAATCGGTCGGTGATTTCCAACTCGCCGAAACCTTGGCGGAAACCCCCAACCCCTTGATGACGTCGCCTGACTTTTGGGGGACGTTCGCCTTCAGCGCCATTCTTCGCGGTCGCGCCTACGCTGAGCCCGTGTGGCATTCGCCTCTCGATCTGGAGGTCTGGCCGCTGTCGCCGGGTCGCCTGGTCGAACTGCACGAGGAGCGCCGCTTCGGTGTCGACTACTTCTACGAGGATGGTCGTAGCCGCCACTTCCGGCAGGGCGAGCTGCTGTGCGGATCGGGGATCTCGGCGGATGGCATCTTCGCCGTAGCACCGTGGAAGACTGCTCGCGCCGCGATCGACATGGACAACACCCTTGAGGCGTTCGGGCGGAACTTCTTCCTCAATGGTGCGCGGCCCTCGGGTGTGCTCTCGACCAATCAGTCTCTCAGCCAGGATGCGCTGGACCGCTTGAAAGCGCAGTTCAACGGCAACTTCGCCGGGGTCTTGAACGCCGGCAAGGTTCCGATCCTTGAGGCGGATCTGAAGTATCTGCCGATCAACGACAACAACAGCGACAGCCAGTACGTCGAGCTGCACCAGAAGGCGCAGCGCCAGATCGCCGCCAACTGGCGGTTCCCCATGTTCCTGCTCAACGAGGGTGAAGACGCCAAGAGCGAGGAGCAGCAGGCGGCGCGGTTCGAGAAATACACGATCAACCCTTGGACCAACCGCATGGAGCGGGCCATTGCCCGCGACCTGATGACCCCCGCGCAGCGCCGCCTATGGCGTCCCCGGTTCAGGATGGACGATCTGCTACGTGCCGATAGCGCAACGCGGTGGCGTAACGCGGTCCTGGCCCGTACCGCCTCGGTCATGTCGGCCGATGAACTGCGCGTCGACTGGTTCGATCTGCCGGCCATTGGCGCGCCATGGTCGATGGACGCGCGCACGCCTCTCAACAGCAACCGGGCCGCTGACACGGCCGATGGCGGCATGACCGCGCCTCAGGATCGGAGCGACGCATGATCGAGATGGCTGGGCCGCGCGCCCTTTGGGCTATGCACCCTGACGCTCTGGCTTCTCTGCTGGCCAGCGCGTCGATGCAGGCTCTACTGCCTGAGGCCCTGCGGGGCCTTGCTGCTCTCACGTCTCCAGTCCAGGCCCGAGCGGCGCCCGACCCGATCCGTGATGGCGGCACGCTCACCATTCCTCTCAGCGGCCCCCTGTCGCCGAAGGGCAGCTACGGCGGAACGTCGACCGAACGCTTCGCCGACCAGGTCCGCGCGGCGGCGGCGGACGACAAGGTGGGCGTAACGGTCATCGCGATCTCCAGTCCGGGCGGCCTGGTCTGGGGTAATGCCGAGGCTGGTGACGCGGTGTTCGAGCACCGCCAATCCAAGCCGATCATCGCGGTGGCAACGCCTTACGCGTTCTCGGCGGCCCACTGGATCGGGACCCAGGCCTCGGCTTTCTACGCGAGCACGAGCGGCGAGGTCGGCTCGGTTGGCGTTCGTGGTGGGCACGTCGATATGTCGGGGTTCGAGGACAAGATCGGCATGAAAACGACGCTGATTGCGTCGTCGCCCGAGAAGATCGCCGGCCACCCCTATGCCCCGCTGTCCGAAGAGGACCGCGCTGAAATGCAGGTCGAGATTGACGAGGCTAATCTCGCCTTCCAGGCGGCCATCGCGCGGGGGCGTGGGATCGCTGTTGGCGAGGTCGCGGGCATTCACGGCGAGGGCCGCACGTTCTCGGCCGCGAGGGCGGCGGCTGCCGGCATCACTGACGGTGTCATGAGCTTGCGCGACGTTGTCGCCAAGTACGGTTCCAGCCGCAATCGTCTGGCGCTGATGCGTCGCCGCGCTGAAGCTCACCGAGTTCTCCACTCTATCTGAAATCTCAGCGCACCCCGCGCGAGACGGTCGAACCGCCTTTGGCGGGCGATCCCCCATGGGCGACGCGACCCCTCGCGGGCGCGCGCCTTCTCACGGCCAACTCAATAGGAGGTTCTATGAACCTGGCCATTCTCCAGGCCGAAGCGCGGGAAATCGCCCAGCGCCAAGCCACTCGCCTGCAAGCGGCCATCGACGGCAACCGCGACCTGACGGCCGAGGAGGAAACTGCTGACGCGGCTGACACCGCCCGGCTTACCGAGCTTCAGACGCAGATCCAGCGCGCCACCAGCCTGCAAAGCCGCCTCTCCACGGCGTCGACCATCGCCTTGTCGGCCGGCCCTGATCTGGCCCCGGCTCGCAGCCGCGTCGAGCCTCAGGCGCGCACTCCGGGTTCGGGCTTCCGCAACATGGCCGAGTTCGGTCAGGCGGTCCGTCTGGCCAGTCCTGGCGCTGGCGCCGCCTACCGTGTTGACGAGCGTCTCGCGGCCCCCACCAACGTCGTCACCGAAACCGGCGACGCCGCTGGCTCCTATCTCGTGCCGGCGGACCTTCGCGACGAGATCGTGAACCTGGCCTATGACACGGAAGCCGACGATCCGGTACTGAACCTGATCTCGCCGCTGCCGACCGCCTCCAACCGGGTGGGCGGCCTGGGTTCCGAAGTGACCCCGTGGGGCACTGGTGGCGTGCAGGCCCGCTGGCGCACCGAAGGCGAGCAGATGACCCCCAGCAAGCCCGGCCTGAAGCCGCGCGAGGTCAAGCTCAACGAGCTGTACGCCTTCGTCCTGGCCACTGAAGAGGTGCTGGAAGACGCGCCGCGTCTCCAACACCTGCTGACGACCGAGTCGGCCGCCGCGATCCGCTGGAAAGCGAGCGACAGCTACGTCTGGGGCGATGGGGTCGAAAAGCCGCTCGGCTGGATGGCCTCGGACGCCCTGGTCACCGTGGCCAAGGAGAACGCGCAAGCGGCCGACACGATCGTGCGCCAGAACGTCGGCAAGATGTACTCGCGCATGATCAATCCCGGCCAGGCCGTGTGGCTGGCCAACTCGGACATCATGCCGACCATCATGGACATGAAGTCGGATCTGGGGCAGCCGGTGTGGTTCCCGAACTATGCGGAGTCGCCCGGCGGCACGCTGCTGGGCCGGCCGGTGTACTTCACCGAACACGCCGCGACGGTCGGCGACCTGGGCGATATCCAGTTCGTCAATCCGAAGGGCTACGAAGCCTTCCGCAAGCAGAACGGCGTTACCTTCGCCGACAGCATCCACCTCTACTTCGACTACAACATCCGGGCGTTCCGCTGGATCTTCCGCGTCGGCGGTCAGCCCATGCTGTCCAAGCCGCGCGAACCGGCGCGCGGCAACAGCACCAAGTCGCACTTCGTCGCCCTGGCTGCCCGAGCCTAAGCGCGCTCGGCTGCTGAAACGGGCCGCGCATAGCCGGCGGCCCCTCACGTCATCGTCAAAAATTGGAGCCTTGAGATGCAAAGCAATCTCAATCCGTCGGCGCGCGCCTCCGTCGTCGGCGTTATCGACCCGGACGCTTATGCGGCCGGCACCTACACCACGGCCTGGATCGACATGCAGGACTGGTACAGCCTTCTGGCCGTGCTGTCGGTTGGCGACTTCGTCGCGACCGGCGTGCTGAACGCCAAGTTTCAGCAGGCCACCGACAGTGGTGGCGCGGGCGCGAAGGACGTGGCGGGCTCGGCGATCACCGCCCTGACCCAGGCTGGGACCGACGACAACAAGCAGGCGCTCATCAACCTGCACTCGTCCGACCTGGACTACAACGGCGGCTTCCGGTTCGTGCGGCTGTCCTCGACCCTGAGCACCGCCGGCGCCGACTTCGGGGCGGTCGTGCTGGGGATGAGTCCGCGCTACGGCGAGCCCACCGACAGCGACGCCGCCACCGTCGACGAGGTCGCGGGCTAACCCCTCGGGTCGCGCGGACAGGCTTCGCGCGACCCGTTTGACTGCCTCAAGCCGCAGGAGCGCCAGGCATGACAATCAAGTTTCTGGCCGACTATTCCGTCGGCACGCCCCCCGAACACTTCCAGGCGGGGCAAGTCCTCAAAAACCGCGACCACGCCAGCGAGGCCCACTTCGTGCGCCGCAAGGTCGCCGCTTATATGGCGGCTGATGGCGCCCTCACTGACTTCGACGGCTTGCCGGTGGCTGACACGGTGACCGGTCCCAAGCCGGTCAAAAAGCCGGCCGGCAAGGCGGTGACGGCCAAGCCGAAGGTGAAGGCCAAGGGCCAGGCCAAGAAGACGACCGCGCCGGCTGGGCGGCAACTTCCGGCTTCTGTCATTGGTGTCGCTGATGTCCGCCCTGCGGCCCCGATCGCCAAGGAGTGAGCATGCACATCGCCGTCGTCACGCCGCCTGCGCCTTGGTTGACGCTCGCCTTGGTAAAGACCCAACTGGGCGTGGATCACAGCGAGCAGGACTCTGTGATTGAGACCTACATGGCGGCGGCGATGGAGCACCTAGACGGGCCTGACCGCTACCTGCGCCGTCCTGTCGGTCTCCAGGTTCTTGCAGCTACGGTCTACAGCCTCCCGGTGAACCGGCGACCTGGCTGCGGGCTGCTGCTGCCGTGTCCGCCAGTCACCGCGATCAACGACATCGACTACATCGGCGCTGACGGTGAGGTCGTCGAGGTAGATCCTGACGCCTACGAATTGACCGCCGATGGTCGGCTGCAATTGGCGCACGGACAGTCCTGGGCGCCGCGTCGTAGTGCGGACGATCCGATCACGATCAAGTTCACTGCCGGCTACGCCGCCGTTCCCAAGGCGATCGTCACGGCAGCGCTGATGCATGTCATGGCCATGTTCGACGCGGGCGACGAGGGGGCCGGCTTCCCAGGTCCCGCCAAGGTGCTCGTGGACGGAAATTACCGTCTGCCGCGCGTCTAGCGCCCGCGAACCGGGTTCGCCTGCCTCTCATTTGGACGTTCGATATGGCCCGTCGCGGCGCGCGCAAACTGCTGAACCGCATCCTGCTCCAGCGCCGGACGCTGGACGACAACGGCGATCCGTTGGGGCCTTGGGGGGCTGTGCCGAGTGAAGCTGATGACTCGGCTTGGGCCGCGCAAGTCGTGTGGCTGAAGGGCGGCGAAACCGTCATGGCGCAACGCCTTCAGGGCGTGCAGCCGGTCGTCATAGTCCTGCGCGCCTGCACCACCTCGCGGGCGGTGGATAACGCGTGGCGCGGCGTGGATGTGCGCGACCGTCAGGTCTACGAATTTTCCGGCGCGACCCTGACTGAAGACCGGATGTGGGTCGAGGTCCTTGGCGGGGCCAAGGTGGGAGACCTCGCCGAGCTGGAGGGCTGACGATGGCCCGTGTCCAGTTCTCCGACGACTACCGCTATCGCCCCTCAGCCCTCCGCCAGATCTGCATCAAATACCGCGCCGGGCGCGCCTACACCGTCAAGCGCGAGTGCGCTGACGCGGCGGTCGCTGCTGGCGTCGGCGTCGAGATCAAGCCGCCGAACAGGGCGATGAACAAGGGGCCGGTCGATGCCTAGTCCTGCTCTGCCGTTCAAGGCCGCAGAAGAGGCCGCGCTTCGCGCCTCGGCCGCCCTGAAGACCGCGATGGGCATCACCGGGGCGAACCCGGTTCGTCTGTATACCGAAGTGCCGAAGAACGCGCCGTTGCCGTACGCGGTGATCGGGCAACACGAAATCGACGACCTGTCGTCGGGCTGTGGCGAGGCGCACTCGATTATTTCCACGGTCCAATGGTGGACTAAGGACGTCGGGCCGACGAAGGGCTCGGACGCCGTTCGCGAGCAGGGCGCGGCGATCATCGCGGCGCTCTTTGTCGAGCTGGTCATCGCCGGCCACGACACGGTGTTGGTCGAGATGGAAGATCCTGAACGCTACGCCACCGACCCCGATCAGTCGAGCCGAGGCTTGGTGGCCTTCCGGTACGAAACGACCGCGCTGGCCTGAGGCTGGCACATCCATTCGAGGCCTCGCCTCGCATCCCGGCCCGGGAAGGGCTTTCCGTTCTCAAGTTGAAGGAGCCAGCCGATGGCGGCTGTCAAACACGCCAAGGGCGTTGCCCTGGTGGTCAAGATCGGCGACGGCGCTGACCCCGAGGTCTTCACGCCGCTGTGCTCGATCAATGCCGCGCGCGGCATCTCGTTCACCGGCGCCATGAACGAGATCGCCATTCCGGACTGCACGGATCTCGACAAGATTGCGTGGCTGGCGCGGGAGGTGTCCTCGCTGTCGGTCAACGTCACCGGGGCGGGGCTGCTGAACACGTCGGACGTCCAATCCACGTTCGAATGGTGGAAGTCGGGCGAGTCCAAGAACCTCCAGGTGATCGTGGACGTCCCGTCGTCGGCCGGCGGCGTCGTGTTCGAGGGCGCTTACAAGCTGCCGGAGTTCGCCCTGAACGGCGAGCCGGGCGACAAGCAGCAGTTCACGTGCTCGCTGGCCTCGGACGGCGAAGTCACCTGCGAGGCCAACACCTGATGAGCGGCACGGGGGAAACCCGCGAAGATTTCGCCGGGGAGGAGCGGACATTTCGCATCCGCCTCGGCGAGATCCGCCGCATCGAGGCCAAGTGCGGTGCGCGCATTGGCCTCGTCGCCCAGCGCCTGGCCAGGGCCGTTCAGGCCATCAGCTCGGCCGGCGGCAACTACGTCGGCGCTCTGGCAACCGGTATCGAGGTTGGCGCGGAAGACGTTCGCGAGACGCTCTATCAGGGCCTGCTGGGCGGCGGCATGACCTCGCCCGACGCGACGAACCTAGTTCGCTCCGAGATCGACGATCGGGGGCTCCGGGGCATCACCGACAATGTCGGCGTGGCGCTCATGGTCCTCGTCGCGACGTCGGAGGCCCCGAAGCTGCCGGGGGAGCGCAAGGCGAAGCCGAGGACGGCGAAGAGCAAGGCCCGCTCGACTTCGCCCAGATCTACGGGACCGGCCTCGCCATCGGCCTAACGCCCCGTGAGGTCGACCTTCTGACCCCGTGGGAATTCATCGCCGCTGTCGATGGCTGGAAGGCCGCTAACGGCGTCGAGGAGCCGCCGCCGTTCCCGACCCCGGCCGAGCATGACGCGCTGATGGCCAAGTACGCGTAGGAGGGCGGGGCGATGGCCTATGCTAAGATCCAGGGCCGCCGGGCGCATAAGGCCCGGCTGGCCAAGATCCCGAAGGCCGTGAAAGACGCGGTCGCGAGCCAGCTGGCGGTTGAGGTCGACGGTTTTGTCGATGCCGCCAAGCGGGCCGCCCCGGTCGACTACAAGTCCGACAACCCTGGTGAATTCCGCGACAGCATCCATGCCTATCCGAACCCCAAGAAGGGGCTCAGCTACCACGTCATCGTGGACGCCAAGGATGAAGACGGGAAGCCGATCGCGGCGCACATCGAGCAGGGGCACCGAGCGCCCGACGGCACCCACGTCCCAGCGCAGCCCTCGTTCTTCCCGACCTACCGCGCCCGCCGCAAGGGCATGAAGCGCCGGATCGCCGCCAAGGGGCGCAAGGCCATCCGAGAGACCTACGAGGGTTAGATCATGGCGTCGTCCAAGGACCGCGAAGCCCTTCTGCTGACGATGTCGGCCGACATTCGTACCCTGCAGAAGTCCATCGACAAAATGAACGGCGTCTCCGATGCCGGGTTCGACAAGATGGAAAAGCGCGCTTTCAACGCGGCGCGCGCGGTCGAGAAGTCGCTCGGCGATATCAAGCTGCCGAAGAAACTGGCGCAGGAGCTGAACGACTTCGGCGCGGACATCGGCACCGGGCTGCGCGACATCTCGCGCGCGTCCCAGATCGCGGTGGCGGCTATCAGCGCCTTCGCCATCAAGTCGGCGGCTGACGCCGAGGACATCAACTCGGCGTTCACCGAGACGTTCGGCAGCATGGCCAAGCAAGGCGAGGCCGTGGCCGCTAAAATCGCGGAGGACTTCTCGCGGTCGGTCACCGACGTCAAATCCAACATGAACACCCTTCAGCAGGTGATGAAGGGGCTCGGCCTGAGCTCGGAGCAGGCGTTCAAGGCCACCCAGGCCCTGGCCGCCCGCACGATCGATCTGGCCAGCAACAAGAACATTTCCGATGCCCGCGCGGCACAAGCCATCCTATCGGGCCTGACTGGCGAAACTGACGCCCTCAAGGGTCTGGGCGTGGTGATCACCGACGCGTCCACCAAGGCCGAGCTGCTGCGGATGGGCTTCAAGGGCAACGTTGACGAGGCGTCAGAGGCCGCCAAGGCCACCGCCCGGTTGAACCAGATCCTGGCCAAGACCGCGTTCGCGCAAGGCGATGTGGCGCGTACGTCAGATGGTGCGAACAACAAGTTGAAGGCGACGCAGTCGGAGGCGAAGGACGCGGCCATTGCGCTCGGTACGCAATTGCTGCCGGCGTTCATTCAGGTGGCGGAGGCCGCGACTGACACGCTGAAGGCCTTCAACGACATGCCTAGCGGCGTGCAATTGGCGGGACTTGCGCTGCTGGCCTTCATCGGAGCGAGCGGGCCGATCGCGGGGCTGCTCGCGAACTTGGGCCGCGTGATTGAGCTGGCAAAGGCGACGAGGCTTGCGCTGCTTGCTGTGCCCGGTGCGAGTGCTGCCGCAGGGGCGGCGGGCGCTGCGGGCGGCGCGGTCGCTGCCACGGTGGGCGGGGCCGCGCTGACGGCAGGCACTGCCGCGAGCGTTCTCTCGCTTAAGGGCGACACCGCCCGGATCTCGCGTCAGACCGTCCTTAACGCGCGGCTGAAGGATGAGGAGCTGATCCGTAAGCGGATCTTGGAGTATGAGGGAAAGTCCGGGGCGGCAGCGGAGCGCAAGCTTCAGTTCTGGCAGAAGCAGCTCGCCGCTAACCAGGAAGAAGTCAGGACGCTACGCGCCCAGGACCGAGCGGAGCGCGTCTCGGAGAACCGCGCCAATCAGCGAAAGAAGACGGCTGAGGCGCCCGACACAAGCGTTGTCGGCGGTTTCACTCTAGCGCCGACCGACAAGACCGGAGGCAATGGTAAGGGCGGCGGCAAGAAGCTGAAGGCGACCGCCGTTAGCGGGCGTCGCGCCGCGCCGATCAACGAGGGCTCGCTGCTCATCGTCGATGAAAAGACGATCATCGACCTCGCTGAGATCCTGATGAAGCCGGTCACGGTGAACTCTGATCCGTCTGGCTTTGTCGCTGCCGACGACGCGGTGATCCCTGGCGCGGAGGAGCTGCGGGAGTATCAGGATCGCCTCTACGACCGCACATACGACGGGGTCCGCGGTGCGCTTGAAGCGGCGTCGCGCGACGGAGCTGACGGCTTCGCGGACCACCTGAAGTACGCCGTTCGCAATCATCTCCTCGACACGCTGGCGGACATGTTCACCGGCTTCTTGACCAAGCAGGGTGGCGGCTCCTCCTGGGTCGAGAAGGGCGGCAAGATCGCCAAGCTGTTCGGCTTCGCGGGCGGCGGCAACCCGCCGGTCGGTGAGCCGTATGTCGTCGGCGAAAACGGCCCCGAAATCCGCGTTGACCGGGCGGCCTCGACCATCCTGCCGAACAATATCCTCCGGGCGCTCCAAGGCGGGGTTCCAACCCGTGCGCCGGCCACGACCATCAACCAGTTCCGGCTGGATCTGTCGGGGGCCGTGGTCACGCAGGATCTACTCGACCAGGTGAACAGTCTGGTTATGACGGGTGGCGTCCAGGCCACGATGGCTGCTCGGACCATGGCCCGATCCGACTTGGCCCGTAGAAGTCGGAATATCATCCCATGAGCGTGACCTTGCCGGCGCTGCCGCGTAAGACCCGTGTTAGCCCGTCCTACCGAGACTTTTCGGGACGCCTGACGCCGCCAACTGGCGGTCCAGAACAGCGCGTCGCGCGCCTCGGCGACAGGTGGGCTCTGCGCTACACGCTGCCGTCGATGTCAGAGGCGCAGGCGCTGGCGTTCGTAGCCGCGCAGACCCAGGCCACCACAGAGGGCGCTACGCTGCGCGGCGTCTTTCCCCGCGAGGGCGAAAGTCCTGTTGGGGTCACGGGGATCGGCGCGGTGAATTCGACCATTGTCGCGGCGTCGGCCGTAGCTGGCGTGGTGGTCGGGATGTTCTTCAGCTTCGAGTCGGGCGGTCATGCCTACCTCCACCAGGTGACGGGCATCAATGGGTCCAACCTCAGCGTTGGCCCGCGCTTGCGGGCAGCGCTCAATGGGGCGCTGAACTTCTCTGCACCAGTCGTCGAGGGCTTTCTTGAGGGCTCGATCACGTGGGACGCCGAGGTGCTGGCGCACAGCGGCGTTAGCTTCACGATCTCCGAGGACCGTTGATGTCCCAGCTATCGCCGGCCATGGCCGACGCGCTTGGCGCGCGCTCGGTGCTGATGTTCTGCGCGGTCGAGATCGCGTTGCCAACCTACACTCTGCGCCTGCTGAACGGCCCCGGCGAGGTGACGTTCGATGGACGCACGTTTCGCGGCAAGGACGAGACGTACGGCGTGCTGGGGAGCGTGGAAGAGATTTCCGACAGTGAGGACGGCGAGGCCCCGGAGATCACCATCACCATCCTCCCGCCAACCATGACGTCGGCGGCGTTGCTGGCCAGCCCGACAGCGCAGTTCTCGGCGGTGACGATTTGGGTCGGCGTCCTAGATTTGATCACGGGCTCGGTCATCCCCGATCCGCTGGTTGTCTTCGCGGGTGAGGTCGATGTTCCGACACTGACCGGCGATGAGACCTCGCGAGCGCTCCAGTACTCGGTGACGTCGGTTTTCGAGCTGCTGTTCGAGGTCGATGAGGGGGCGAACCTCAACAACGCCTTCCACCAGTCGGTTTGGCCCGGCGAGCTGGGCTTTGAATACGTCACCGAGGTCCAGCGTCAGCTTCCGTGGGGCGCTGAAGCGCCTCGGCCGGCGGCCGTCAAGGACGTCTTATCGTGACCCTGCAAGCGCGCCAGCAGGCGCTGGCAAAGACAATTGCCGACTTCGAAAGCCGCCCGCTGATTTGGGGAAAGACCGACTGCGCGCGGATCATCGCTCGCCATGTCCGCCACATGGGACACAGCCCAAAGCTGGCCAAGGCTGGCAGCTATTCAAGCTTGGCCGGCGCGGTCCGAGCCCTGAAGCGAACCGGGTTCGCCTCTTTGCCCGACGCCCTGGACGCCATGGGCTTTCCGCGCATCCCGCCTGCCGCCGCTCTGGTCGCCGATATCCTGGCGTTGCCGGGTGACGGCGATCTGCACGCGCTCCAGCTCGTCGCCGGCAACGGTCGGGTGTGGGGCTATCACGTCGACAGTGACGTGCCTTGCTTCATCCACCCGACCCTGGCGGTCGCCATTGCCTGGAGGGTCGATCCTCGATGAGCAAAGCCCTGAAGACCGCCGGCATGGTCATCGCTGGCGTCGCCCTGGTGGCTACTGGCGTGGGTGCGGCGGCTGGCGTCGGCCTCCTGGGCGCGAGCGCCTCGGCCCTTGCTGCTCAGGCCGGCGCTTGGGCCATTGCCGGTGTCTCTTTGCAGACGCTCACAGCGGTCGGCACCGGCCTCGCTTTCCTTGGTGATGCGACGGCAAAGCCGCTGAAGGTCGGCGGCGTAGCCGGTACGCAAGTCGACTTCGCGGCCGACCCGAACGCGCCGATCCCTTATGCGGTCGGGCGAACCGGCACGGGTGGCCGGATCATCTACGCCACCACGGGCGAGGCCAAGAACCGCAACATTCTGTACAACACGGTGCTGAGCGGCGGAGCGCCGCTGAACGGCGTGGTCAGCTTCAAGGCCAACGACGAAGGCGTCGAGTTCGGGCCGCTGCAACAGGCGATCACCAGCTCGTACGCTAACCGCATGTGGCAGAACCGCCAGGTGGGTGCGATGCCGTCGCCCGCCTTTGGCCCGCCGAACACCCTGGACCCGGCGGTGCTGGGTGAGTGGACCACGGCGCACAAGCTCTCGGGCTACATGGCGTCGTGGTACGTGCTCGGCTACGACCAGAAGACTTATGCCAACGGCGTTCCCAAGGCTGTCTGGACCATCGAGGGCGCGTGCGTCTACGACCCGCGTCTCGACAGCACCTATCCCGGCGGTATCGGCCCTTGCCGTATCGACGATCCCGCGACGTGGCCTTTCTCGGAAAACCCATGGCTGAACGCCCTGGCCTGGAGCCTCGGACGCTACGCCAACGGCGTGCGCGTGCTCGGCATCGGCGCGCGGCCGGCGCTGATCGACTTCGCTGCTGCCGTGGAGGGGGCGAACGTCGCTGACGCCAACGGCTGGAAAGTCGGCGGCGTCGTCTATTCGAACGACAGCAAGTGGGACGTGCTGAAGGCCATGTGTCAGGCCGGCGGCGGCCGACCCGTGCAGTTGGGCGCGTCGATCACGTTCCTGGTCAACACGCCGCGCGTGGCGCTGGCGACCCTGACGTCTGACGACATCGTTGGCGGCTACTCCGTCCAGGCGGCGCAGTCGGTGCGTGGGCGACCGAACCAGATCATCCCGAAGTACCGCAGCGAGGCCCATAACTGGGAGATGGTCGCGGCCGGGCCGGTGAAGGTCGCCGCGTACGTCGCGGCCGACCGCAACCGTCTGCGTTCGCGCGAGGTGGATTACCCGCTCGTGCAGGACGCCAAGCAGGTCGCCCAGCTCGCCGCGTATGACCTGGTGAACGCCCGCGAGTTCGGACCGGTCACTGTGCCGTGCAAGCCGGCCTGGATGGGCTACAAGCGCGGCGACTGCATCAACGTCGCCGTGCCGGATCTGGCCATGAACGGCCAGAAGGCGCTGATCCTGGCGCGCATCATCGACCCGATGACGGGCGCCGTCTCCCTGACCTTGCAGTCGGAGACCGACAGCAAGCACGACTTCGCCCTCGGCCGCACCGCCAGCCCGCCGCCGATCCCTGGCCTGACCGGTGTCGACCCGCTGCCGCAGGCTCCGGCCAATGGCAGCTGGGTCGCGGTCGGGACGGCCTTGGCCGGCGAGGACGGCTCCCAGGTCCCGGCGATCGTCGTGACCGGTCAAAGCGACGACCCGAACGCGACGAACATCATCGTCGAGTACCGGCTCGCGGGCGTTGCCGAGTGGTCGCCCGAGGAGTTTCCGGCCACCCGCAAGCGGCTGGAGATCAAGGGCCTGGTCAGCGAGGCGACCTATCAGGTTCGCGTCCGCTACCGCACCATTCGCGGCCTGGAAAACGAGGAGGTGTTCCTCGATCTAGGCGCTGTCGTCACCGGCAAGATGATCGCGCCTATCGCCATCGTGGCGGGCGGGGTTTCGGAGATCGCCGGCCTGACGCCGGCCGAACTGGTCGACGAGCTGAAAGCCGCTTCGGCGGCCGGCGCGGCGTCCAGCAAGGCGATCCTGGATCTGGCCATGGGCGCCATCGCCGAGCGCGCCCAACTGATCAGCGAGACCTTCCACAAGGGGGTTCGGGTCAAGCGCATCCTGATCGACGACGACCAGGAATGGGAGGAGGGCGACAAGACGTTCTGGTCGCGCATGAACCTGATCGCCCTGCTGTCGGACGACGGCGAGTCGATGATCATGCGCAACGACACGCTGATGTGGTCGCCGACCCAGAGCCTGGCGCAGCACGTCAACGCGGTCGAGACGCGGATCGGCACGGACATCGCCTCGGCGACCACGGACATCAAGGCGTGGGTCAACTCGTCGAGCGCTGGGGTGCTCTGGATCAACAATCTAGAACTGCACTACGGCAACAACTTCGTCGGGCAGATCACCGAGACGTCTGAGATCGTCGCTGGCCTAGGCGGCAAGGTCGTCAACACCATCAACATCAACGGCCATATCTCGGGCACGTACAACATCAACACGGGCCTGACGTCGTCCTGGGTCGTGGTGGCTGATGAGGTCGGGTTCGCCAACTCGGCGGGGTCGACGCTCTATCCGTTCTCGGTCGTGGGCGGGATCACGCGGGCGACCAATTTCGAAGCTGATCGGGTCAAGGCCAATAGCATCGTGGCCGGCAGCATCGTCGCCAACGAGATCGTCTATTACCACATCCGCAACGGCAACGTTCTGAACGGCCACGTCGCCAGCTACGAGATCACGGACGGCACGTCGTTCGAAGGCGGCTATGCGGCGCTGTCGGTTGGGGCGTGGACCACGCTGGCAAGCGGGAGCTACTTCTGCACGGGCGCCCGACTGGTGCTGTGGTCGCAGCCGTCCGTCCAGGCGGGCAGCGGCGGGCCAAGCTACTGCTCGTTCCGTGTTCTGGTAGACGGCTCGCCGGTTGACGACTGGTCGAACTGGGTCGAGACGGGCGCGATCGACAGCAACTGCCGTCGTTCTCGCTATCAGCCCACCTACGGCTCGCACACGTTCGCGCTCCAGGGAACGCTTGAGCCTGGGTCGTCGCCGGCCACGGCGATCGTCAACATCCTTGATATCGACGACAAGCTCACGGAGCGCTGACCATGGCCCGCGTCACCGCCGTCTTCTACCGCGACGGCCTCCCGTTCTCGTTGTTCGAGGGCTGGGAGGAGCAGTTCGACCTGAACAAGGACGACCAGGGCATGCCGTACCGGCTGATGAACGGCACGCCTTGGGCGCGGATCACCCGAGCCCGCTTTGCTCCGACCCTGGCCGAGTTCGACGCGGCGTACCCGCCGGCCGAGGACGCCGGCGACCATAGTCAGGACTGACTATGTCGGCCGTCATAGACGGCCACGACTATGCTGAAGGTCGAGGAGGCCATACTCCGCGGCCTAGGCCCTATCCCTGATCCTGCAGCATAGGCGCGCGCGTCTATGGCGGATCTCTGACCCCTGCACGGGACGGTCTTCCCTCATGTCCAAGCCTGCCACCGCCGGCAGCCCCGAAGTGGAGCTGTCGAAGACGAAACTGCGTCTGCTCGCCACCTACTACCAGTACCGCGAGCAGGAGGACGCTATCCGCCGCGCGCGCGAAGGCGTGACCGAGGAGCTGCGCTCGGTCGATGCCGAGTTGCGCGGCTACGAGGCGGCACGAACCGGGTTCGCCAAGACCGAGGGAGGCGAGGGCTGATGGCCTCGATCACGACGGAAACCGTCGCGCTGCGCCTGGCGCAACGGCTGGTCGATCATGGCGTCGCCATCGACGACGTGGAGGCCTTCGCGGCTGACTTCGCGCCGGATCTGGTCGACTGGGTCGGCGGCGAGGAGGCTGTTCCGGTCTCGTTGGCGTCGAAGGTGGCGACCACGTCGGCCGCGTGGAACACCGATGTCATGGAGCGTATCGACTGGTGGACCGGACCGGCCGATGGCGGGCCGAATGGCGACGGCCTGTACCCTATGACCAACGCCGCCGGGGTGACGTCTCTGTTCCCTTCGGTCGCGAAGATCCTCGATAGCACCGCGAAGGGCAATTCAGGCTGGTCGCCTGTAACTGCGGCGGTGACATCCGGCGCTCGCGTGGTCTTCAGGGTCACCGACTGGACCGGCGGCCAGGGGGCGAAGCCTGCGATCAACAAGTACCTAGGCGCCGCCGGCCTCGTCGACACCGCAGCGGCAGCTGTGGATGTGGCGTCAGTTCTCGGGTCGGCTCTGACGCCTGCGTTGGAGGCGTCCAACGCTGCGGCGGATGCTGCCGAAGGATTTCGCGATGAGGCGGCTGGGTTCCGTGACGATGTCGATGGCAAGCGCACCGAGGTAGCGGAGGATGCCGCCGCGACCTTCGCCGCCCGTGCCATTACGGAAACGATTGTCGCCAACGGCGTCGGCATGCAGCTCTATGACGAGGCGGAGGATCTTCAGCCCATCATCGCCGATGGTGACGATGGCGTGGTGCTGGGCTTCTCGAAAGAGACCGGCCGGGCCGCCGGCTCGATGATCTCCGACATCCTCGCTCGTTCGGTCCTGGCCTCGCGCCTGATCGGCGGCGAGGAAATGATGAGCTACGTCGATCCTGAGGCGGCCGTGCAGCCGATCATCGCCGACGCAGATGGCGGCGTGGTGCTGGGTTGGGACCTCGCCGAGGAAAAGCCCGTCGGCCTGCTGATGGACTACATCGCGGCGAACAGCAGCACGGCGAAGCGCTTCCTGTTCGACAACGTGTCCTGGCACGGCTTCATCAGCTACGGTCAGTCGCTGTCCGTGGGCGCCAATGGCACGCCGGCGCTGTCGGTCGTGCAACCCTATAGCAACCTGACCTTTACGGGCGGCCCGAAGGCGGCCGTGGGCGCCGGGACCTCAGCGACCAAGGCCCTTGTAGAGGACAATCTGAGTGAAGGCGGCGTCGTCGGCGGTAATCGCGGCGAAACGATCTGCTCGGGCATGGCCAACTGGGCCGTCGAGCTTTTGGCCCGCGCCGGGCGCGATCCGGCGGGGCACGTCATCTTCTCGTCAGCTCCCGGTCAGGGCAGTCAGACGGTCGCGGAGCTCAGCAAGGGGACGTCCTATTACACGCGCCTGATCGGTCACGTTGCGGCGGCCAAGGCCCTGGCTGACGCTGCCAGTCAATCTTATGCGCTGCACGCCATAGCCTGGGTGCAGGGCGAGACCGACGCGGGCAACGGCCTGTCACAGTCCGCCTACCGCGCCGCCCTGGAGCAGCTTCTGGACGACGCCGACGCCGACGTTCGGGCGGCCACCGGCCAAGCCCAGAAGCTGCACTTGCTGACCTACCAGACGGCCGCCCGGGCGCAGACGTCGGACGGGTCGGTGGCCCTGGCCCAGCTTCAATTGGCGCAGGAGCACGAGCGCGTTCACTTCGTGACCCCGCTCTACTTCTTCTCTCATGCGGGCGATGCTCTGCACCTGGTCGGTACCAGTTATCAGCGGTTCGCGCGTTATGAGGGCCGCGCCTACTACCAGCTGGTGATCGAAGGCCGGGAACCGGACTATCTGCGTCCTATGTCGGCCACCGCGCGCGGCACGGCCTTGATCCTGACCATGGCCCCGCCGGTCGCCCCGCTGGTGCTGGACACGACGAACCTGGGGGCTACGACCGACTACGGCTTCAAGGTCGTTGACGACACGGGAGCCTTAACCCTTTCGGCCATCACCGTGGCGGGGTCTGAGGTTCGGATGACGCTGAACCGTCCTCTGGGGGCGAACCCGCGTATCCGCTACGCCCTGGATTACCTGGGTTCGGGTCTGTCGATCGGCGGCGGGGCCAGCGGTAACCTGCGGGACAGTACCCCTGACACCTGCAACGTCGGCCCCAACGATGGGTCCGGCGCTCTCACCAGCCGTCCGATGTTCCACTGGGCGCCGCACTTCCAACTCAACATCAGCAAGCTGGATCCTTACGCATGAGCGGGACGCCCTTCTTCCGTCTGCCCTTCGCCGTGCCAGGCGCTTCGGCCCTGACGCTGGACCCGACCAAGATCGTGTCGATGTTCAACAGCTATCCCGCGTCGCCGACCGCGCCGGGCCAGGTGTCGGGCTTCGATGTCGACGAGGGCGGCGGCACCATGACGCTGACCTGGACGCCTAGCGCCACGGGCATCACTGCCGGCTACTTGGTCGAGAAGCGTGACTCCCCTGCGGGCATCTGGTCGACCACGACCTTCGAAAGCACGTCGCCAACCTACGCCTACGATGACCTGATTATCGACCAGGCCTATGATTTCCGCGTGACGCCGTATGGGCCGGGAGGCGTTGGGATCGTCTCGCCGATCGTCACCAAGACCGTGCCGTTCCCCACCGAGGCGACTGCGACGGCGCACTGGTACTTCGGCGATAGCGAGGCGTCGCTGCTGGATCGTAAGACGGGAGCGCCGCTACGCCGGAACATGAACGCTGCGGTCAACAGCGGAGGTTCGGGCTACACCGGCGCCCCGACGGTCACCGCGAGCGACGGCAGCTCGTGGACCGCCGTCGTCGCCAGCGGCGCCGTCACCGGCCTCTATCTTGCCGCGCCGCCACCGGCGGCGGTCACCGTCGCGCCCACGCTCAGCTTCTCGGGCGGCGATGGGACTGGCGCTGCAGCCACGGTGGGGCTGCGGGCTCAGCCGACGTTCGGGTCTGCGTCCATGACCCTGCCGGCCAGCAACATGAACGGGCTGGTGACGCCCTACGATGATGCCGCCGGTCACTGTATCGCGATGGTCGTGAAGGTGCTGAAGACCGGCGGTTCCAACCAGATCCTGTTCGGCAGCATCACCCAAAACGCTCCGGCCGGCGGTGACTCAGTCTTCAACGATATCGTCGGCGGCAACTTCTTCCGCGCCCTGACGCGTTCGAACGCCGGCCAGAACATCGCGCTGCCTTCGGGGGTGGCGGAAGGCGACTATGTGTTCGTCGCCCTGTCGCAGGCAGCCGACGGAACGCGCCGCCTGTTCATCGGCGACCCGGCAGCGCCGACGATTGTGACCGGAACCCTGACGAAGCTGTTGGCGACGCCCATGCGCAAGGTCGGCCTGGGGAACTGTTACTACAACACCAGCAGCTATTTCGCGGCCGTGGAGATCGCCAGCGCGCTCTATTGGAACGGGCCGCTGTCACAGGCGGATCTGACTGCGGTCTACGGTCGTGAGAAGGACCGCTTGGCCCTGCGCGGGATCGCGGTGCACTGATGGTAAGGCTTGTTGGCGAAGACGGCCTGGATCACGAGGATACCCTCCTCGCAAGCGACGAGCTGCTCTTTCCCAGCGGCAACATCGTGTCTCGCTGGGAGGTCGAGCAGTACAAGATCTCCGCAGGCTTTCGAAGACTAGTCGAGGACCCGTCTTCGGAACTGCTCGATGAGCTGCGCGGTCGCATCAGCGGCCTCTTCGAGCACTGAAACTATGTTTCCTTGAACGGGGAAGTCCGGGGGGAAAATCAAAACCATCGGACCATCGTTGATTGCATACGTTTCGGATGGATGTTCGAAGAAGGTGCTGTCGTCCAGCGGCTCACCGGCCGTAAGCGCCACCAGCATTCCGCCGAAGGAGAGGATAGAGCCCGGAGGGAGACCCATTTCCTTGGCGATCATCGCGCCGAGGTCTGCCGACGTGCTGACGAACGACGCGACAGGGAGCACCATGCGATGTTTGTCCTGGACGTCGATATCGTGAAGAGCACGGAGCCTGACATTGCCGCCTCGGTACGGCCTCGCTGCCTTAACCATGGCGACGATGTCTGCGCCCAACTTCCTCACAGGGTGCTTTTCCAGGCGTTCATCCAGCGCAGCCCCACTCTCCGCGAATGGAAAGAGCATGTCGCTCAACCCGACACCCCGGACCCTGGCGATGTCACACATCATGATGTCGAGGGCTGTTCTGAGTGAGTGCGCAGCGTCGCCGATTAGAAGGGCCAGAAGAGCTGGAACTTGCGCTGTCACCTGGATTTCCCAGGGGTTTGTAGCACGGTCGGTTTTAGCGAATTTTGGCGCGGCGGCGGCCTGATAGTCCGCGACGGCCGCCTTCAGGTCGCTAATGTGTTTGCTGGCCCGGTCCAGGCGCAGAACTGGCCCGTCAAAAGGTCGTAGCTGCTCAGTCATGATGCGGTCCCCACCAAACCGAAGAGCCTAGGGATGTCCGCGACCGTGAACGGGATGAGCGGGTAATATCGGCCTAGGTAGTGAGCAACTGCGATCACGGTCAACGCGACGCAAGGTGCTAGGTCCAGACCCGCCAGCCTAAACTGAACCTCTCTTTTCGCGCCAAGCAACAAGCCTCGTATTTTTTTGATCTCGGCGAACGCGGCATCAAGGGCGCCAGATCTTGCGTCCAGGTTTGCCACTGAAGTCTCATACTCCGGAACATACCGCTCGATGGGCGACGTGACCGGCACCTGCTGCACCTTGCCCCTCGAAATTATCCGTTGGGCGATGTAGCGCCAGGCGTCGCGCATGTGAGCTTCGACGGCTTCTATCAGCGCTTTGCGGAGAGGCTCTTGCTCGTCGGTGAAGGGTTCGAGGGGCTGGAGAAAAGCCGTCTGTTCAAACCTTGGCTGACCTACCCACAAATCCGGACGCGCAAGGATCTCTTCTGTCCTGGTCGGGCCGAGTTCCTGCACCAGCCGCTCGACGAATTGTTGGGCGAGCAGCGTGTCGTTTGCCAAGCGAAGCGTCTTGGCCGCTTGGTCCATCTCGTGCCCCGCCCGTTGCAGGGCGGATAAGGCCACCGTCAGATCCTGCTCGAGTTGCGGGTGGCGGCCGCTTTTCTGTCGAAGATACGCGGCCGTGTCGGTGCGCCAGAGCACGCAGAAGTACAGGCAGTAGTAAAGCGCGCCAACGAACAGAATGAACAGCGTGACGTCGCCACCGATCGGTATGCTGACCCCTTCGAAGCTGAGCGTCGGGGCGGCTTTGGTCGTGGTCAGGGACAGCACCAGCAGCGCGGCGGAGGCCAGCAGCGTCGTTCGCTTGTGGGCGTAGTAATTGGCCGGAAGCTCCGGCTCCTTAGCGTCAGGTTTGGCCTGGCCGGATGTGCTGTAGTCGACCATCGCCGCCCCATAGATGAGCGGCGAAGCTTTCACAGCCTTCGCGGGTCTTCAAGCCGTATTGATCTCGTCGCTCAGGCGTAGATCCAGAAAAGAACGGCCCCGATGATGATGGGCGCGGCGTGGACGAGCCAGGCCAGGAAAGCCACCATGGGTGTGTCCGGCGTGTCCGGTGGTCCGTCAAAGTCCTCTTCACCGCCGAACATCATGACTAGCGCCCCGTCCTGAGAATTGACCAGTAAACGGTATCGTCTACCATAAACGGTATCGTGTATAGGGCGCTGTTTTGACAGACATAACGATACCGTTTAGTGCGCCGCGTATGGGCCGACCCGCTATGGGCATGAAGGCGACGCAAGTGCGCCTGTCAGACGAGCAGCGCGATCAGATCGACGCTCTGGTCGGCAAGAAGCGACGCGCCCAGTTCATCCGCGACGCGATCGACGAAAAGCTTACGCGCGCCGCCAGGGGCGACGCCTCCAAGTAACGACCTCGCTGTGTTGCGGGTGTCGTGCGAACCCGGTTCGCAGCCATCACCCCAGACCAGGCCTCTCCCGGCCGGAGGTAGGAGCATGCAGTGGATTTCCCCACGGCGATCGAGAAATACTGGTCGCATGCCGCCGCGCTCGCGGCTGGGGCTTTCGCGGCCTGGCAAAAGATGCGCGAGGCGCGAGAGAAGCGGCGAACGGATGATATTGCTGCCGCAACCGCCCGCCATGTCGCCAGGCTGGACCTCACGAAGCTGGCGCAGCAGGCGGCGGCCGATGTCATCAACACCCTGCGAGAGGAGGTCTCGCGCCTCTCGGGCGAACTCGACGAGGTCCGCGACGAGCTGCGAGACCTCCAGCGGGAGCACATGAGGATGCTGGCCGACAAAGACGCGAAGATCGCCCTCCTAGAGGGGCGCAATCGCCAACTGGAAGCGTCGATCGCCGCGCACCGCCGCATGATGCTGGCTGCCGGAATGGATCTGCCGCCCGAACCCGCCTTCTTCGAGATCCGCGACGGCGAGCTGAAGACCGTGGAGCAAGGCTATGGCTGATCTGCACATCGAGAAGCTGCTGCCGGTCATGGCTCTGACCATCCTTGGCGGCCTGGCCTTCGTCCTGGTCTTCCACGCCGTGCCCCGCGAGAACCAGCAGTTGGTGACCTTCATCGCCGGCGCCATCTCGGGCGCGATCACCGTTGCTGGTGGCCAACGCCTCGCCGGCCGCCTGAACCAGACCGTAACGACCCCTGACGGCGACACGACGGTCGCCACCGAAGCCAAGCCCTAAGGGCGGCCCTCGGCGAACCCGGTTCGCCTCTATCCCCACATTTAGGAGACGCGCTCATGCAGTTGAGCGATCACTTCTCGCTGCCCGAACTGACGGTCAGCGCCAATGCCGCGCGCCTGGGTCTGTCGAACGACCCGCCGCCCGAGATCCTGGAGCGGCTGAAGATCGTCGCGGCCCACATGGAGTTGGTCAGGACCGCGCTGGGCGGCAAGCCGATCCGCGTGACCAGCTGCTATCGCTCGCCGGCCGTCAACCGTGCGGCCGGCGGCGCGAAGGCGTCGGCGCACATGGAGGGATGGGCGGTCGATTTCCAGTGCCCGACCTTCGGCACGCCGATCGAGGTCGCCATGCGCCTGGCCAAGTCGGGCCTGACCTATGACCAGCTTATCCACGAGCATGGGACGTGGGTCCACATCAGCTTCGACCCCCGCAGCCGGGGTCAAAAGCTGACGATCGACGCGCTGGGTACGCGCGCCGGGTTGCTGCCGGCGCGCCACTAGGGCGCGGCGGATCTCCTCTCACGCAAGGACCATCCACTATGAAGACCCTGCTTATCGGGCTCGCCGTCGCGAGCCTGGCCGCCGTCGTGTGCGGTTGCGCCGCCCTTCCGTCCAAGGGCGACCTCATCGAGGCCGTGACTGATCCGGCGGTCGACGCCGCCGCCGTTCGGTTCGAGACGGCGCTCTACGTGATGACCAGCTCGATCGCGCCCTTGGTCGCCGATCCCTCGGCGGATCTCGATCGGGCGAAGTTCGCCAAGCGGCTGCGCAACGCGGCGGCGGATCTCGACCAGGCACGCGCCATGTTCGACGCCCGCGCGGGCGATCCGATCGCCCTGACCAGCGCCGCGTTCGATCTGCTCGACGAAGCCGTGCCGGCGGGCTCCAGCCTGAGGGTGCGCCTGGCGCTCAGCGCCGGCCGTACGGCGGTCTCGGTCTTCGCGTCATCGCTCAGCCTCGTCGGGCCGCCTTCGCCGCCGTCCGAGGCCCTGGTGCTGGCCAGGGCGCGCACCGACCGCACCGTCGCTGATCTGCTCGCGCGCCTGCCGGCCAGCTGATCGCAGGCGCAAACCGTTCGGCACCGCCGAGGCGCACCGGCCGCCTACCGCCGGCCATTCCCAGGAGACCCCATGAGCTATTCGTTCAACTTGACGGCCCCGTCGAAGGCCGAGGCGAAAGAGAAGATCGCCGCCGAGTTCGACAAGATCCTCGCCAGCCAGCCGATTCACGCGGCCGACCGGGCTTCGGCTGAAGCCGCCGCTGGCGCCTTTGTCGACGTGCTCAAGGACCCGACCGAAGACGAAGAAGTCGCCGTGACCGTCAACGGCTCGGTCGGTTGGCGCGCGGAAGGCGAGTTCATCAGCGCGAGCATCGGCATCAGTGCCGGCGTCAGGGGCAAGACCTAAGCCGCGATCAGATCTCGAACCCAGAAGGCCCCGCCGATCACCCGGCGGGGCCTTTTTCGTTTCTGACCTCGGCCAACGGTGGATAGCCGTACGCGGCAGGGTCTAGGCCCGCCTCGGTCAGCGTATTCCTGATCCACAGTGCCCGGCCTTCGAAGTAGTCCGAGACCATGCCGAAGTGGGCGTAAGCGCCGCCCATGACGTAAGACCGGCAGGCTTTTTCACCGCACGGGCACTTGAGCCGCTTCGTCAGGTCGCCGATCGGCGCGTTCAGGTACTTGCGCCACGGGCCGACGAACTGCGCCTTGCTGAAGCGCTCAGGCCGACCGCAGGCCTCGCATTTCACGGCCAGATCCCAGCCGTACTCCAGCACCTCGACGAGACGATAGTCCATGAGCCCGCGGTTGATTGGCGTTCTCGCTTTGTTCCCTCTTTCGCGAGGGCCAGTCAATGCACCAGAGCGAGAATGCCGAGGTTATGGAATTTTTGGAGCTCAAGCCCCCTCGGCATCCTCTAGAAACTTTGGCTTGTCGCCGTGCTTGGCCGCGTAGCGCTTTAGGTCGGCGTGTAAGACGGTGGATGCAACCCCCGGCGCCGTCGCGTAGCTGGCCATCAGCTCTCTGTTTTGAACTGCGCGCAGAAGCATCTGATATGTCGCGTCAACCTCAGCCCGGATAGCAGGCGCGGGGCCGGATGGCGGTTCAAGGTCCAGCCACAGGTAAGCGGCCTGAGCAAGCGTGATAGGATTTATTCGCCGCCAAGTCTTAATATCGAGAGCCTTCCGTTCCCAAGAGCGAGGGCGGAGCGGGATCTCGTTGTTTACCCGGTCGGTAGAGGGCGTCACGGCTTCTGCCGGCCAATTGAAAACGTAGCGAGACAAGCTCACTACCGCGCGTAGCGCAGCAGCTGCCAACAACAGTGCTGCCAGTCCCACCAAAAGGTAGCTGGCGGGCGAGAACATTCTGAGCGCCGGCGTGAGGTAGGTCAGCCAAAGTGCGACGGCGGTGGCGATGACGACGAGCAGGCCTCCCAAATATGTCCACGGCTTGAGTGTCTTTTCAGCACTTGCGGCGACCGCTTGAAGTCGAGCGAGGGGTGTCTGATCCGTCATGTCTCGCAGAATGGCGAAGCTGGCCACGCTCTGCAATCCGGCAACCTTTTTGGTTTGACAGTCGATAAATAAGCCGTTGATTTCCTTAGGGGGCGATCTAAGGGGTTTGACGGCCTAAGTACCTGACAAGGTTAAAAACTGGTCGCCCCACCCGGCCTACCAATTCAAGCCATTGAACCGTAACGGGTTCTTGGGCGACTTCGCGAGAACATTCCACGACCGTCAGACTGCCCGTCAGACCCACCCGTCAGACCCCGTTCAACCGATGTTCCAGTCTGCGGCGGGAATCAGTCCTCGCTTTGCCTGCGCATCCCAGGCGACCTCGTTGTCTCGCGGCATGTACTTGGCAGGATCTGCTCTGCTGAGAACGGGCTATGGCCGGTAATCAAGGCGATTTGCGGGATTGTGCAGCCGGCGCGTGTGAGCTGGACGACACGGCTATGGCGAAGAGCGCGAACAACGAGGTGGCGAGCGAAGCTGGTGTCCTGACCTATAGCGACGCCTCAGCGACTTGGCGCTAAGCAGCCTGGGAGGGCGAGGCAATGGCCGGACGAGAACGAATGGCCTCGGCAGCGGCCTCGCCCTCTCTGGTCATGCGCAGGTCCATCTCGTTCCAAGTTCCGTGCAGGACCAGGCCGGCACGCTCCAGCTCACGGATTTCATCTAGGTGCTTGTCGTGGAGTGGATCGAACTCGCTGATCCCGCCGCCGAGATGCTCAAGCATCAGTAGGAGGGTTTCGGCGGCCGGCGAGAGTGGCGCCTTGGAAGGCCGTAGCAGGTCTAGAAGCCAATGGAACAATGCTTCCCCCCGGAGCACTCGCTAAGCGCGAACGATAAAGCTATCGGCTGAGCAACTTCACTGCAAGTGGACGCCGTGAACCAACACACCCAAAAAGGGTAATGTCGACCGCTCGACACTGATGCCCCATTTCCCAAGCCTGCATACGGCTGGTCACGCTTCCCCAACATCCAGGAGGTCCGAATGGACATCGACCCTGATCGCCTGCGGGCGGTCTTGGCGCGCTTGGCGGCGCGTCCATCTATGGACTGGTCCGGTTCGGCGCCCTGGCGCTGAGTGGGCACCCGGTTGGCTGCGAGGAGTACAAGCCCTGGCCTTGAACGTCGCCTGCGCCACCCTGCCGGCGTGATCCTGGCGGCCTTTTTGGTCAAGATCGCCGCGCCGCTGATCCCGTTCGCCCCGCTACGGGACGCCTCGGCGTTCGGCTTCGGCGTCGGGGCTTTCGGCTGGGAGCTACTCCCCCTCTTGTTCAAGGTCATCTCGAACTGAGCCAAGCGTCAGGTCGAGACGATCGGCGAGGAGGCCAAGTGATGACCCCGTTCGACATCGCCACCATGGTCAGCGCCGCTGTGGCGGGCCTGGCGTTGGCCCTGAGGGGCAACATGCTCAAGCCCGAGGCAAGGGCTGGGCATCGAGCCGCACCGCCTCTCTGACCATCATGCTCCTGTCGGTCTCCATGGGGGCGGAGGCTATCGCGGTCGGCCAGCACGGCGGCGCGACGCAGCGTGAACTCGCCGTCGTCACCATGGTCGCCATCTCGTCCGTGACGATGCTGGTGCATTTGTGGATGCAGCGTCATGCGCCGACGCTGGAGCAGCGATCATGACCCACTCCGAGCTTCAGGCCGTTCTGCAGCGGACAGGCCGCTATGCTGGGGCCGTGACGGCGTGTGCCCAAGAGATCGTGAAGCCGACTTGGCTCAAGCAGCCAACGGACAAGGACGTTATGCGGTACTACCCGCATGATGCAGCCAAGGCTCGCGTCACTGGACAAGCAGTCATAGACTGCAGGGCCTCTGCTAAAGGAACCGTCTATGACTGTGGCGTCGTTTCCGAGACACCGGCTGCATATGGCTTCGGCGGAGCCTCCGTGGCGATGTCCCGGGTCTTCCGCATGACGCCCATGCTCGTCGATGGGCGACCGTCAGACGGAGGCCAGGTCACCATTCCTGTGAATTTCGACGTCCCGAAGACGTGGCTCCAGAAACTGGCCGACAATCTGGCTAAGGCGCCTTAGGCGTAAACTGGGTACGTCAACGGATATTACGCCATTTCTTTAGGGGGCGATCGGAGGGGTTTGATGGACCAAGCACTTGATACGCTTCAGGAGTGGCCACCCCACCCGGCCTACCAATCAAACCTCTGATCTTGCGGGATTTCAGAGCGCATCCGGCGCCGCATGGCGCGTTTGCGCGAGGCCTGTGTTCTGCTAGCCAAAGCAGATGAACTGGTCCGCTCCCGTCTCCATCACTCTGCCCGGTGACGCCACCGCCTGGAACAGGATCCTGACGTTCCTGGGCCACTACGACAGTCGTTTCTACTGCTCGCCCGGGGCCTATGTGGATATCGGGGCGGGCTCGCTGCCCTGTGTCACCAACCTGATGCTGGTGCCGGCGGGCGAGCCGGGCAAGATCGGCGAGATCGGCCGGTTCTGCGAGATGCATCCATCGGCGCGCATTCTGGTGCGGGGCGAGCACGCCAACGACCGGCCGGTGAACATCTGCTTCAGCGGTCTGCCGATCATACACGGCAGCTTCGACGACGAGGGCCTGGCGCCCTTGCAGCCCTTCAGCATCGGCAACGGCGTTGTGGTTTCGGCCAATGCTCAGGTGCTGAGCGGTCGACGCATCGGCGACGGCGCGGTGATCGGGGCCTCCAGCGTGCTCACCAAGGACGCCGAGCCGCTGGGCATCTATGCCGGGGTTCCGGCCCGCAAGCTGCGGACGCGCGAGACCTGCGCGCCGTGGTGGGACTTCGACATCGCCTATCTGACGGCCAACAAGGCGAGTCTGCAGGCGCTGGCGGCCGATCGTTCGGCGGCGCATGTCTATCGGTCCGAACGTCCGCGTTTTGTCCTGCGCAACGAAGGGACGTCGATGTCGCTGCTCGGCTTCCTGGATGGCGACGCGATCCGGTCGTTCGACGATGCGCCGAGCAAGGTTCGGGACTATGTGGTCCAGGCTTTCGGCTCCGGGCCGACCCACTGGCTGGCCGATTGCTGGGCCTGAGGCGTCTCGCCAGTTTTTCTGCGGCCCCGACCGGGGTTTTCTCATTTGCCCCATAGGCGCGGTAGAGATTTAAGCGGCTCAGTTTCAGCAGCGCCGCCGGGACCCTTATCGGATCCGGCGCGTTCAACCTTTGCCTTGAGCTATGTGGCGAGCCCGGACCCTGGACGACGATCAGACGATGACCGCCGACACCGCCTCGCGCCGGCCGTCTGGCCCCAGCGGAAAGCGGCCGTTTTTCCGTAGGCGTTCGGCCATTCCGGGCTTTGGCCTGACGATGGGCGTGACGCTGACGGTGCTGTCGCTGATCGTCCTGATCCCCTTGAGCGCCGTAGTCCTGAAGGCCGCCAACCAGTCGCCGGCCGAGTTCTGGGCCGTGGCCACCTCGCAGCGCTCGATGGCCGCCTATCGGCTAAGCTTCGGCGCGGCGTTCGTGGCGGCAGTGATCAACAGCATCTTCGGCGTGCTGACCGCCTGGGCCCTGGTCCGTTACGAGTTCCCCGGCAAGACCATCATCAACGCCCTGGTCGACCTGCCGTTCGCCCTGCCGACCGCCGTGGCCGGCATCGCCCTGGCGACGCTGTATGCGCCCAACGGCTGGGTGGGGCAGTTCCTGACGCCGCTGGGCATCAAGGCCGCCTACAATCCGGTCGGCGTGACCATCGCCCTGATCTTCATCGGCCTGCCGTTCGTGGTCCGCACCATCGAGCCCGTCCTGCGTGACGCCGCCGAGGACGTCGAGGAGGCCGCCGCCAGCCTGGGCGCCAATCGCCTCGACACGATCCTTCGGATCGTTCTACCCGCGCTGGCGCCCGCCTGGCTGACCGGCTTCGCCATGGCTTTCGCCCGTGGGGTCGGCGAATACGGCTCGGTGATCTTCATCGCCGGCAACATGCCCTACAAGTCCGAGATCGCGCCGCTGCTGATCATCATCCAGCTGGAGCAGTTCGAATATGCCCGCGCCGCGACGATCGCCGTGGTGATGCTGGCCGTCTCGTTCACGATGCTGCTGGTCATCAACGCCATCCAGGCCTGGGCGCGGAGGTTTGACTGATGGCTACCGTGTCCCATCGTAAGGCCACCGACGATCCGCTGTGGGCCAAGGTCCTGGTCATCGGCACGGTCATGGCCTTCCTGGCGCTGGTCCTGATCCTGCCGCTGGTCGCCGTCTTCGCCGAGGCGCTGCGCAAGGGCTTCGGCGCGGCCATCGAGGCGATCAACAACACCGACGCCCTGGCGGCCGTGAAGCTGACCCTGATCACCGCCGCGATCTCAGTGCCGTTCAACGCCGCCTTCGGCCTGTGCGCAGCCTGGGCCATCGCCAAGCACGAGTTCCCCGGCAAGCCGCTGCTGATCACCCTGATCGACCTGCCGTTCTCGGTGTCGCCGGTCGTGGCCGGCCTGATCTACGTGCTGATCTTCGGCCTGCAGGGGTGGTTTGGCGAATACCTGGTCGACAACGACATCAAGGTCATCTTCGCCGTGCCCGGCATCGTGCTGGCGACCGTCTTCGTGACCTTCCCGTTCGTGGCCCGCGAGCTGATCCCGCTGATGCAGGAGCAGGGGACCAGCGAGGAAGAGGCGGCCGTGTCGATGGGCGCGGGCGGGCTCTACACCTTCTGGCGGGTGACCGCCCCCAACGTGCGCTGGGGCCTGATGTACGGCGTGCTGCTGTGCAACGCCCGCGCCATGGGCGAGTTCGGCGCGGTGTCGGTGGTCAGCGGCCACATCCGCGGCCTGACCAACACCATGCCGCTGCATGTCGAGATCCTCTACAACGAGTACGACTTCGTCGGCGCCTTCGCCGTCGCGGCCTTGCTTTGCCTGCTGGCCGTGGTGACCCTGGTGCTGAAGACGGCGGTCGAAGCCGCCCAGCCCGGCGTGCGCAGCGGCCGCGGCGGACACTGAACGGACTGAAGACCCATGACCATCTCCATCCGCTCCGTCGAAAAGAAGTTCGGTCGCTATCCGGCGCTGAACAAGGTCGATCTCGAGATCAAGGACGGCGAACTGCTGGCCCTGCTGGGGCCGTCGGGCTCGGGCAAGACGACGCTGCTGCGCACGATCGCGGGCCTGGAATTCCCGGACGCCGGCCAGGTGCTGTTCGACGGCCAGGACGTGACCTTCTCGTCCGCCGCCGACCGCCGCGTGGGCTTCGTGTTCCAGCAATATGCGCTGTTCAAGCACATGACCGTGGCCAAGAACATCGCGTTCGGCCTGGACGTGCGGAAGGGCAAGGACAAGCCGTCCAAGGCCGAGATCACCAAGCGGGTCGACGACCTCTTGAAGCTGGTCGAGCTGGATGGCCTGGGCAAGCGCTACCCCTCGCAGCTGTCGGGCGGCCAACGCCAGCGCGTGGCCCTGTCGCGCGCCCTGGCGGTGCAGCCCAGCGTGCTGCTGCTGGACGAGCCCTTCGGCGCCCTGGACGCCACGGTGCGCAAGTCGCTGCGCAAGGAGCTGCGGCGCGTGCATGACGCCACCGGCGTCACCACCATCTTCGTGACCCACGACCAGGAAGAAGCCCTGGAGCTGGCCGACCGCGTGGCCATCCTCAACAAGGGCCAGATCGAGCAGATCGGCACGCCCGACCAGGTGCACGACACGCCGCAGACCGCATTCGTCTGCGGCTTCGTGGGCGAGGCCAACAGCTTCGAGGGCCAGGTCGGCGGCGGCCAGTTCACCGCTGGTCTGCTGCGCCTGCCGGCCGGCGGCGTGCGCGAGGGCTCGGCCACGGCCTATGTCCGCCCGCACGACTTCGTGCTGGATGACAGCGGCTTCGAGGTGCGGGTCGAGCGCGCTCACGTGCAGGGCGCCCTGACCACGGTCAACGCCACGGCGCTGGACGGCCGCCCGATCGAGATCAGCGCCTCGCGCGCGGAAGCCGCCCGTTTCCAGGGCACGGTGAAGATCGCGGCCCGCAAGGCGCACGTTTACGCCGCCTAAGCTTCTCTCGGTTATACCGGCGTCGGACGAACGTGGGCCAACCTAGGCGCGCGTTGCGTCCGGTTGCGCTAAAATCGTCTCCGACGACTCGGCGGGAGTTCTAAGGTCGCATGGTCATGGTCGAGCCCACCGGCGCCGAACGTCGCGTCCACCCCCGGATGCCGGCGGCGCGCAAGATCTACATCGTGGATGATCCGCGATCGTGGAAATGCTCGCTGCTGGACGTCGCCGAGAAGGGCGCGCGCCTGTCGACGGCCGGCATCGCCACGCCGCCGGACAAGTTCATCTTCGTCGATGCGGGCGGCCGCCGGGTGCACCTGGCCCATGTCGTCTGGCGCTCGGGCACGGAAGCTGGCGTGCAGTTCCTGCAGACCGAACGTATCGGCCCGCGGGCTGGCGGCGCCGCGGGGGCGCTGGACATCGCCCGCCGCTTCGCCGCGACCCTGACCCCCGAAATTCTTCAGTAGATCACTGCTGCTGCTGCTGCTGGTGCAGCTCCTGCTTCAGCGCCGAATCCGGACGACGACGGCCGCCGGCGAAGCTGGGCCGGGCCATGCGCAGGAACTCCGGCTCGGCTATGGCCGCGCGGGCCCGGCGCACCGTGACGCCCACCGCCAGCTGGCTCTCGGCATTGCCCTTGTAGACCCCGCGTGACGGGGTGACGTCGGCATAGTCGCGGCCGACCGCCACGGCCACGTGCCGCTCGCAGGTCATCATGTTGTTGGTCGGATCCAGGCCCACCCAGCGCAGGCTGGGCAGGAAGACCTCGACCCAGGCGTGGGTGGCGTCGGGGTCCGAGCGGTCGCCGGCGTCGCGGTCGGTGAACAGGTAGCCCGAGACGTAGCGCGCCGGGATGCCCCACTCGCGGCAGATCGCCAGCATGATGTGGGCGAAGTCCTGGCAGACGCCGCTGCCGGCCTTCAGGGCCAGGTCGATCGGGCTGTCGGCGTCGGTGACGCCCGGCTGGTAGTCGAACGCCTTGTAGATGGTCTCCGACAGGGTGCGGACCGCCGTCAGCGGGTCACGGCGCTTGAGGTCGTCCAGGTCGTGCGACTTGATGAAGCCCCGCAGCGCCTCGGTCGTCTCGACGAAGCCGTGCGGGCGCAGGAAGTCGAAGCACTCGCCGCGCACGAACTCGCTGCGCAGGCGGTCCCATTCGCCCATGTCCAGGTGGTCGGGACGCTCGCCGGTCGGCTCGGTCTCGACGGCCGAGCGGGCGATGATGGTCAGCTTGTCGTGCGGCTGGGGCACGTCGAAGTGGTAGACGGCGTTGCCGAAGCTGTCGGCGTACGAGAACACCTGGGCGGCCGGCTCCAGGTCCAGCTCGAAGCTGACCAGGCGCTGGCGGGCGGTCTTCTGGGGCTGCATCCACAGCTCCATCAGGCTTTCCCGGACCGGGCGCTCGTAGTGGTATTGGGTGACGTGGCGGATCTCTAGAAGCACTGGATTTGATCCTAAGCCGGGAGACGCATTTCGAGCGGATAGGCCACGAAGGTCTCGTAGATCGCTTCGTGGATGCGGGCGCACTCGTTGACGACGGTGGTCAGCAGCGGGCCGGCGCCGACGGCTTCCAGCTCGTCGACATCGGCGAACTGCAGGCGGGCCTTCAAGCGGCCGGCCAGGCGTTCGGGCGTGGCGCGCTCGCCGCCACCGGCCCGGGCCATGGCCGAGAGATGCTGTTCGATCTGGGCGGTGGCGAAGCGGATCGAGCGCGGGAAATCCTCGTCGAAAACCAGGAACTCCAGGATGTGCCGGGGCTCGATCTCGGCGGTGTAGACCCGCAAATAGGGCTCCAGGGCGCAGGCCATACGCAGCACACTGACCAGGGCCACATGGTCGTCGACCTGGCCGTGGGCGGGGCTCTCGGCGAAACAGACTTCCAAGAGGCGCGACACCAGCTGGGCGCGCTCCATATAGATGCCCAGCATCATGAACCGCCAACTTTCGCCATGGCTCATGGTGGTGTCGGCCGCGCCCTTGAACAGGTGCAGGTCGGCGATGACGTCGTGCAGGAAGTTGGCCGAGCCGTCCGAGAACGCCTTGCCGGCGTCCTTGTCGGTGACCTTCAGGTACAGCAGGTTCAGCCGCTCCCAGGTCTCGGTGGTGATCTGGTCGCGCACCTGGCGGGCATTCTCGCGAGCCCGGGCCAGGGACGAGACCACCGAATTGGCGTCCGAGCGGTCCAGCACCAGGGCCTGGGCGGCCTCGAACGAGTTGATGCTCTCGCCGTCATTGGCGTCGCCGACGGCGGCCATGGCGATCCAGACGGCCTGGGTCCCGGAGTCCGTCTGGTCCAGGGTGGCGTTGAGCATGACCGACGACAGGCGAGACAGGTGCTCGGCCCGTTCGATGTAGCGGCCCAGCCAGTAGAGGCTGTCGGCGACCCGAGCGAGCATCATGGACGTTGCCCCCCGTTGCCATTGCCATTGGAGTGGCCGTTCTCCTCGGCCAGCACCCAGGTGTCCTTGGAGCCGCCGCCCTGGCTGGAGTTCACGACCAGCGAGCCGCGCTTCAGCGCCACGCGGGTCAGGGCGCCAGGCGTGACGATGGTCTTCTCGCCCGACAGGATGAAGGGGCGCAGGTCGACGTGGCGCGGCTCGATGCGGCCGTCGACCAGGCAGGGGGCGGTCGACAGCTGGATGGTCGGCTGGGCGATGTAGTTGTCCGGATCGGCCTTGATCGCTTCGGCGAAGTCGTCGCGTTCCTTCTGGCTGGCGTGCGGGCCGACCAGCATGCCGTAACCGCCCGAGGCCCCGACCGCCTTGACGACGTACTTGTCCAGGTTCTCCAGCACGTGACCCATCTGACGCTTCTCGCGGCACAGGAAGGTCTCGATATTGGGCAGGATGGCGTCCTCGCCCAGGTAGTAGCGGATGATGTCGGGGACATAGGCGTAGACGGCCTTGTCGTCGGCGACGCCGGTGCCGGGGGCGTTGCAGATCACCACATTGCCGGCCCGATAGGCGTTGAACAGGCCCGCCGCGCCCAGCGAGCTGTCGCGCCGGAAGGTGAGGGGGTCGATGAAGTCGTCGTCGACCCGGCGATAGATCACGTCGATCCGGCGCAGGCCGGTCGTGGTCCGCATGTAGACCATGTTCTCATGCACCACGAGGTCGCGGCCCTCGACCAGCGGCACGCCCATCAGGCGGGCGAGGTACGCGTGCTCGTAATAGGCGCTGTTGTAGACGCCGGGGGTCAGCACCACGACCTGCGGATCGTTGCGCCAATCGGCGGCCATGCTCTTCAGCGTGGAGAGCAGGAGGTCGGGATACCGCTCGACCGGCCGCACGCCGGCGGCGCGGTAGGTGCCGGGGAAGGTGCGCTTGGCCGCGTCGCGGTTGGCCAGCATGTACGAGACGCCGGACGGGACGCGCAGGTTGTCTTCCAGCACCGCGAACTGGCCGTCCTGGCAGCGGATCAGGTCGCTGCCGCAGACGTTGGCGTAAGCCTTGTGCGGTACGTAGACGTGCTGCATCTCGCGGCGATACGACGGCGCGCCCAAGACCAGCTCACGCGGCACCACGCCGTCCATCAGGATCTGCTGGTCGCCATAGATGTCGGCCAGGAACAGGTTCAGCGCATGCAGGCGTTGGGTCAGGCCCAGCTCGATCCGCTTCCACTCGTCCGCCGGGATGATCCGCGGGAAGAGGTCGGTCGGCATCACCCGCTCGGTGGTGTTGTCCGCGCCGTAAACGGTGAAGGTGATGCCCTGCAGCAGGAACGAGCGCTCGAGCGTCCGCTGGCGGCCCGCCAGCTCCTCGGCGCCCAGGGTCGACATGCGCCCGTGCAGCGGGTCGTAGTGCGGCCGGACCTCGCCGTCGGGCGTGAACATCTCGTCGTAGGCGACCCCCGGCAGGTACGCCGCCTCCGTCATCGGCAGGGTCGGTGCGTCGTCGAGGGTCTGGGTCTTCGCCGCCACGCTTTTGTCCACGTTTCTCATAACCTTGGGCGCGGCCGTTGAGACCGCGCCATCCCCGACTCTAGAGCGTTGCGCGGCGCGAGCGCGACGGATTCGACCTCCGCCGCGTGATTGCGCACGACTGCTCAGCATTTGGGCGCCGATCGCCTGCTTTGCTAAGCGCTACTAGGGCGAAGTCGTTGCATTTACTGTCGTGACATGGCGCGAACCCCGGACTACAGCAGGGCCGGGGGCGCTTCGCGCGGGGTATGTGATTTGGTGCTTGGGCGGACTACCCTGGCTTTGACGGCGGTGACTTTGCTGGCGGCTTCGGCTGCCCGCGCCGACGAGCCGATGGCCCAGATCCAAGGCGTCGACGACAAGGCCCTGCGTGAGGCCATCCGGCTCGCCCTGACCGAATCCAAGCATCCCGCCCAAAGCCGCGCCGAAGCTCGCCGCCGCGCCCGCCAGGCCGGCGAAGACGCCATCGCCGTGCTGCGCGCCGAAGGCTACTACGCCTATACCGTCGAACCCGACGTCCTGGACGGCGAGCCGCCGCGCGCGGTGGTCAAGATCACGCCGGGTCCGGCCTTCGTCATCGCCGATCCGCGCATCGACTGGTCCGGCGCGCCGCCCGACGAGGGCACCCGCCAGCGCGCCGCCGCCTCCATGCGCCTGACCCAGGGCGAGCCTGGGCGCGCCGCCGATGTCGTCGGGGCCGAGGGCCGCATCGTCGCCCAGGTGGCCAAGCTGGGCTATGCCGACGCCGCCGCCGAGCCGCGCGAGGTCATTGTCGACCACACCGATCACACGCTGCGCCCGGCTTTCAAGATCGCTTCCGGCACCCTGGTCCACATGGACGGCGTCGAGGTGGTGACCAAGGGGCGGACCAATCCGGCCTGGGTCTCGCACCTGGCGCCGTGGAAAACCGCCGACGTCTACGATCCGGAAGACGTGGCCGAGCTGGAGCGCCGCCTGCGCGACACCAGCGTCTATGACTCGATCTCGGTCTCGCTGGCCGGGCCTGAGAAGGCCACGCCCGACGGTTTGCGCCCCGTGGTCGTCACCCTGGCCGACCGTCGCTCACGCACCATTGAAACCAGCGCCGGCTATTCGACCAGCGAAGGCTCGGGCTTCGACATCCGCTGGAGCCGCTACAACCGACTGAAACGCGCCGACACCACCACCTACGCCCTGCGCCTGGCCAAGCTGGAGCAGCGCCTGGGCGCCGAGATCTCGCTGCCGCACTGGCAGCGGCCGCAGCAGACCCTGAAGCTGAACAGCTCGGTCTTCCGCAACGACACCGACGCCTATAACGAAACCGGCGCCACGGTCGGGGTCGACCTGACCAAGCGGCGGCAGACCACGTCCTATCGCACCTTCGGCGTGTCGATGGACCTGTCCCAGACCAAGGAACAGATCAGCCGCAACGGCTCGGTCGCGGGTCGCAAGCTGAACCTGGTCACCGTCGCGGGCCTGGCCGCCTATGCCTGGGACTTCTCCGACAGCATCCTGGATCCCAAGCGCGGCTGGCGCCTGGAGGCTCGCGGCGAGCCGACCTATGTGGTCGGCGACACGACCCTGCCGTATCTGAAGCTGACCACCCAGGGCTCGATCTACCTGCCGGTCGGCAAGGGGGCGAGCACCGTGCTGGCCACCCGCGTCAAGCTGGGCGCCATGCTGGGCGGCAGCATCCCCGACGTCCCGGCCTCGCGGCGTTTCTATGCCGGCGGCGGCGGTTCCGTGCGCGGCTACGCCTACCAAGCCATCGGCCCGCGCCTGACCGACAACACGCCCCAGGGCGGCGTCTCGCTGGTCGAGACCTCGTTCGAGCTGCGCCAGAAGATCACCTCGAAATGGAGCGGCGTGGCCTTCATCGACGCCGGCGCCATCGGCACGGACAAGACCCCGCGACGCGAGGATTTCCGGGCCGGCGCGGGCATTGGCATCCGCTACGACCTGGGCTTTGGCCCCATCCGCGCCGACATCGCCGCCCCGCTGGGCCGCCGCAAGGGCGACCCGGCCTTCCAGATCTATCTCAGCATCGGGCAAAGCTTTTGAGCCAGGAGCAGGACAAGCCTGACCTGACGGAAGCCGTCACCCACGCCGCCGAGGCGACGGGCGAGGCCGCGGTGAAGGTCGCCAAGAAGATCGGCTGGGGCGGCGCGGTGCTGATCGCCTCGGCGATCCTGGCGGCGATCCTGATCGTCATGGCCGGCGGCCTGCGCTTTGTCCCCATCACGCCGCAAGGCCGCATGTTCCTGGAGGCCCGCGCCTCGGGCCTGAAGCTGGGCCGGATCGGCAAACTGCATATCGAGGGCCTGTCGGGCGACATCTGGAAGGACTTCGGCGTCCGCCGTCTGACCATCACCGACGAGAAGGGCGTCTGGCTGGAGGCTCACGACATCCGCGTCGCCTGGCGACCGACCGAGCTGTTCGGTCGTCGTTTCCACGCCGAGCGGGTCGACGCCCGCGACGTCATCGTCCTGCGCCGCCCGACCATGACGCCCAAGGGGCCCAAGTCCGGCGCCGCGCCGGTCTCGGTCGACCTGGACGCCTTCAAGTTCCGCCTGATCACCCGGTCCGCGTTCAGTGGCCGCGAGGGCGATTTCGACGTCGGCGGCGACTACGAGATGGCGCGGCAGGGCGGACACAAGGGCAAGCTGGCCGTCGCCTCGCGCCTGCATGTCGGCGACCACCTGAACCTCGACTTCGACCTGGGGCGCACCCAGACCCTGCACCTGAAGGCCGACGCCACCGAGGCCAATGGCGGCGCCATCGCCGGGGCCCTGGGCTTGGCCGCCGACCGGACCTTCGACCTCAAGGCCAAGGCCGACGGCACGCTCAGCCGGGCGGCGTTCAACGTGCTGGCCCGCTCGGGCGCCACGATCCCGCTGCAGGCCGACGGCGCCTGGACCGAGCAGGGCGGTTCGGCGCGCGGCCGGCTGGACCTGGGCGCCTCGCGCTGGACCCAGCGGCTGGAGAAGATGTTCGGCCCCGAGGCCAACTTCACGCTCGACGGCAAGAAGGCGACCCAGGACGGCCTGTCGAACCTGAACCTGGACATCCGCGCCCAGAACCTGTCGTTGCAGGGCCATGGCCTGGCCGATCTGGCCAAAAAGCGCACCGGTCCGGACGGCATCGCCTTCACCGCCCAGGTCGGCGCGCTGAAGCGCATCGTCACCATCCCGCAGATGGGCCGCGGCCTGGCCGACGGCGTCTTCCGGCTGGAGGAGGGCGGCTTCTCGGTCGAGGGCGATGTCGATGTCGCCGACCTGGAGCTGCTGGGCTACCACCTCAAGCGCGCCAAGGGGCCGGCCATGGTCCGCTGGGCCAAGGGCGAGCTGGAGATCAAGGCCGCCGCGACCAGCTCGGGCGGCGGCGGCACGGGCCTGCTGGCTCTGCTGGGCTCCAGCCCCAAGGCTGCGTTCGAGGGCGCGCGGGTCAAGGGCGGTCGTTTCCTGATCAAGGCCGCCCGCATCGACGCCCCGAACCTGATCGTCACCGGCAAGGGCGAACGCGGTGTGCTGGGCGGCCTGTCGTTCGACGGCGAGATGCGCGTGGCCAGCATGGGTCCGGTGCGGCAGGGCGCGAAAGGCTCGCTGCTGGCCAAGTGGACCGCGTCCAGCTTCGCCAACCGTCCGTGGAGCTTCACCGTCGACAGCCGCGCGGCGGGCTTCGCCACCGGTTATGCCGAGATCGATCGTCTGCTGGGCGCGACGCCGCGTCTGGCCGGCAAGGGCGCCTGGAACGACGGCGTGCTGAGCATCTCGGACGCCAAGCTGGACGGGACCAACGCCAGCCTGAAGTCCTCGGGCAAGATGACGGTCGCCAAGGCCCTGGGCCTGGACTTCAAGCTGGACTGGACGGCTACGGGCCCATTCAGTGCTGGTCCGGTCGAGGTCGCCGGCAAGGCGGCGGGCGATGGCCACATCGGCGGCACCCTGGCCGCGCCTCAAGCGCAGCTGAACGCCGACTTCGACAGCATCGACCTGCCGCGCCTGCCGCTGACCAAGGCGCACCTGACCCTGACCTTCGCGCGTGGCCCCAACGCCACCGACGGCGTCGCGGCGCTGCAAGCCGACAGCCAGTACGGCCCGGCGCGTGGCCGCACCGCCTTCCGCTTCTCGCAAGGCGGCATCGAGCTGTCCGAACTGGACGTCGACGCCGGCGGCGCGAAAGCCAAAGGCGCGATGAGCCTGCGCGATGGCCTGCCGGCCACTGCCGACCTGACTGTCGCCGTCGGCCCTGGGGCCTTCCTGCCGCAAGGCCAGGTCAAGGGCTCGGCCAAGCTGGTCGACGCGCCCGGCGGCGGTTCGGCCGCCGCGACGCTGGACCTAACCGCCGAGGAGGTCGCCTTCGGCTCGTGGAAGGTGCGTTCGGCGCGGATCAAGGCCGACGGCCCGCTGGCGCGCCTGCCACTGTCGATCGACGCCCGCGGTGACGCGCCCGGCGGCCGCTGGCGCATCGGCGGCGCGGGCCAGCTGGCCCAGGCCGGCAAGGCCTATGACCTGGCGCTGGATGCGGCCGGCCGCATGGGTCGCACCGAGATCAAGACCCGCGAGACGGCCAAAATCCATTTCGGCGATGGCCCCACCCAGGCTCGCCTGCGCCTGGCCATCGACAAGGGCCGCGCCGACATCGACGCCGACATCGGCGGGGCCGCGGTCATGCTGAAGGCCGAGCTGGCGGACGTGGCTATCACCGCCTTCAACCCCGACCTGGAAGGCGACATCAACGGCGCCTTCAACCTGCGGGGCCAGGGCGAGACCCTGACCGGCGACTTCGACATGCGCCTGGCCAACGCCCGCGAGCGCGGGGCCAAGATCGAGCAGTCGCTGGACGCCAAGATCCACGGCGACCTGACCGACAACCAGCTGACCATCGTCGCCGACGGCGACAACCGCCAGGGCCTGAAGGCCGACGCCCACCTGGTGCTGCCGGTCGAGGCCTCGGCCAAGCCGCTCAGCCTGGCCATCAGCAAGAAGCGTGGTGTGCAAGGCCGGTTCTCGGCCCAGGGCGAGATCAAGCCGCTGTGGAACCTGCTGATGGGCGCGGACCGCTCGCTGTCGGGTCGTATCAACCTGCAGGCCACGATCGGCGGCACCCTGGGCGACCCGCGCCTGCTGGGCTCGGCCACCCTGGACAATGGCGGTTTCGAGGACGGCCAGACGGGCCTGCGCCTCAAGAACGTCACCCTGCGCTCGGCGCTGGCCGACAACGCCATCGACGTCAGCCAGGCCATTGGCGAGGACGGGCAGGGCGGCACGATCTCGGGCGCCGGCCGCATCAGCCTGGCCCGCGACGGCGTCGGCAGCTTCAAGCTGGACCTGAAGGGCTTCCGCCTGATCGACAACGACCTGGCCTCGGCCGTGGCCACCGGCTCGGCGACCGTCAACCGTTCGGCCGACGGCAAGATCAAGCTGGCCGGCGCGGTGACCATCGACCGCGCCGACGTCTCGGCCCAGAGCAAGACCCCGGTCGGCGTCGTGGCCATGGACGTGATCGAGCGCAACCGCCCGTCAGACCTGGACCAAGGCCTGCAACGCCGTCCCAACACCGGCGGCATGATCCTGGACCTGGACCTCAAGGCTCCCCGCCGGGTGTTCGTGCGCGGTCGCGGCCTGGACGTCGAACTGTCGCTGGACGCCCATGTCGGCGGCACTTCGCTGGCCCCGTCTTTGAGCGGCGTCGCCCGCGTGGTGCGTGGCGAGTACGACTTTGCCGGCAAGCGCTTCGAGTTCGATGACGACGGCACCGTCTATCTGTCCAGCCAGCTGGACCGCATTCGTCTCGACTTGTCCGCCACCCGGGAGGACGCGTCCCTGACGGCCGTGGTGCGCATCCAGGGCACGGCGGCCAAGCCGGAGATCACCCTGACCTCCAAGCCCGAGCTGCCCAGCGACGAGGTGCTGAGCCAGGTGCTGTTCGGTTCGTCGGCGGCCCAGCTGTCACCGATCGAGGCCGCCCAGTTGGCCTCCGCCCTGGCGTCTCTGGCCGGCGGCGGCGGTTTCGACGTGATCGGCAACCTGCGCAGCTTCGCGCGCCTGGATCGCCTGGCCTTCGCCGAGAGCGCCACGGGCATGACGGTGTCGGGCGGCAAGTACGTGACCGACGACGTCTATGTCGAGATCATCGGCGGCGGTCGCGAAGGCCCCGCCGCGCAAGTCGAGTGGCGGATTCGCCGGACCCTGTCGCTGGTCTCCCGGATCGGCGGCCAGAACGACGCGAAGCTTTCCGTCCGATGGAGAAAAGACTACTAAGACAGCAAGGCTGTTGCGCGGGTGACCGGTTTCCTCAGGTGAGGTGACAACGTTTTACCCGCGGCCCTTGGTTATCGTGACTGAGGGAGGACCGGCCTAAATGCATCTCAATTCAGAAGATCGCGCCGTTCTGGATCACATCGCGCGTGACGGCGGCCAGATCGTCGACCGCGCCGTGGCCTGGTGCGCGACAAACTCCGGCAGCCGCCACCTGGCGGGCCTGGAGCGCCAGAGGCAAATCCTGCTCGACGCCGCTTCGCGCCTGCCGGCCGCGCCGATCGACGTGCCGTTGTCGCCCTCGCGCGAAGTCGCCGCCGACGGCCGCGAGACCGAGTTAGCCCATCCGCCGTCCCTGGCCGTCGTGGTCCGTCCCGAGGCCCCCGTTCAGGTCGTGCTGACCGGCCACTACGACACCGTCTATCCCGAGACGAGCCCGTTCCAGGTCGTCCGCACCCGCCCCGACGGCGCGCTGCACGGTCCTGGTATCGCCGACATGAAGGGCGGCATCTCGGTGATGCTGGCGGCGCTGGAGGCATTCGAGCGATCGCCTGACGCCGCCAATGTCGGCTACCGCGTGCTGCTGTCCCCCGACGAGGAGATTGGCTCGATCGCCTCAGGGCCGGTGCTGGCCGACTTCGCGCGGCGGGGCCATGTCGGCCTGACCTACGAGCCGGCCCTGGCCGACGGGGCCCTGGCCTCGGCGCGCAAGGGTTCGGGCAATTTCCACATCGTCATCCATGGCCGCGCGGCCCATGCCGGCCGCGACTTCGCCGCCGGCCGCAACGCGGTGATAGGCGCGGCGAGGGTGGCTGAGAAGCTGCACGGCCTGAACGGCCAGCGCGACGGCGTCACCGTCAATGTCTCGCGCATCGACGGCGGCGCGCCGCTGAACATGGTGCCGGACGTGGCGGTGGTGCGTTTCAACGTCCGCTTCCCGGAGGCGCAGGCCGCCGCCTGGTTCGAGGGCGAGGTGGCCCGCATCGTCGGCGAGATCGGCGATGATCTGCACGCCCACCTGCACGGCCTGATCACCCGCGGCGCCAAACCGTTCAATGCCGCTCAGCAGCAGCTGTTCGGGGCGGTGAAGGACGTCGGGGCGTTGTTGGGCCAGGACATCGCCTGGAAGCCGTCCGGCGGGGTCTGCGAGGGCAACAACCTGTTCGCGTCCGGCCTGCCCAATGTCGACACCCTGGGCGTCCGGGGCGGCGACATCCACAGTGAGGCCGAGCACGCCTTTCCCGAAAGCTTCGTCGAGCGCGCCCAGCTCTCGGCCCTGATCCTGATGAAACTGGCCAGCGGCGAGATCGACGCCAGAGCGATCCGTTCCGCGATGGAGGCAAACTAGATGCTCGTCGTCCGTCCCGCCGGTTCTCCCGACTTCGACGCCCTGATGGAGCTGGCCGTGCTGTCCGGGCGCGGCTTCACCAGCCTGCCCGAGGACGAGCCGACCTTGCGCGCCCGTCTGGCCCTGTCCGAAGCCAGCTTCCAGGCCAATGTCGCCCCGCCTGAGGCCTGGTACACCCTGATGTTGGAGGACCTGGAGACCAGCGACGTGATCGGCGTCGCCGGGGTCAAGGCGGGGGTGGGGCTCAAGCGCCCGCACTTCTCGTTCCGGGTGGTTACCCTGGCGCAATCGTCGCCGACCTTGGAAAAGCGCTTCGACCACCGGGCCCTGGTGCTGGTCAACGAATGCGCCGGCTGGTCGGAGGTGGGCTCGCTGTTCCTCCGGCCCGAGCGACGCAAGGGCGGGGCGGGGCGCTTGCTGGCCCAGTCGCGCTACATGCTGATCGGCCTGGAGCCCCAGCGCTTCGCCGAGATGGTGCTGGCCGAGCTGCGCGGCTGGTTCGACGAGGATGGCGGCTGTCCGTTCTGGGACCACGTGGCCAGCAAGTTCTTCCGCCTGGAGTTCGACGAGGCCGACATGATGAGCGCCTCGACCGACGGCCAGTTCATCCTCGACCTGGCGCCGCGTCACCCAATCTATGCCGAGCTGCTGCCCGAGCAGGCCAGCGCGGTGCTGGGCCGGGTCCACCGCGAAGGCGAGGCGGCGCGGGCCATGCTCGAGACCGAAGGTTTCCGCTACCAGGGCCTGATCGACATCTTCGACGCCGGGCCGACCGTTGCGGCGCGTCGCGACGACATCAAGACCGTGCGCGAGGCGAGGCGGCTGCGCGTGAAGATCGGCGAGGACGCCTTTGGCGAGGAGGCCCTGGTCTCCACCGGCGAGGTGGCGCGGTTCCGCGCCGTGCGTGCGCCCGTGCTGGTCGATGGCGAGAGCGCGATCCTGGGACGCGACGCGGCGCAGGCCTTGGGCGTGAGTGAAGGCGACATGGTGCGGGTGAAGGCATGAGCGGCTTATTCATCGACGGAAAGTGGCGTTCGGGGCAGGGGCCAGAACTGGTCTCGACCGATCCTGCGACTGGCGAGACCGTCTGGCGCGAGGCGACGGCGACCGAGGCCGATGTGGCCGAGGCCGTGGCCGCCGCGCACCGCGCTTTCCCGACCTGGGCCGACCAGCCGCGCGAGGAGAGGATCGCGGTCCTGCGTCGCTACAAGGAGATCCTGGTCGAGCGCACTACCGCCTTCGCCGAGGCGTTGAGCCGCGAGACCGGCAAGGCGCTGTGGGAGACCAAGGCTGAGCTGGGCTCGATGGCCGGCAAGGTCGATCTTTCGATCAAGGCCTATGATGAGCGCACCGGCGTCACCGAGACAGCCATGCCGTTCGGCCGCGCCGTGCTGCGCCACCGGGCGCATGGCGTCATGGCGGTGCTGGGGCCGTTCAACTTCCCCGGCCACCTGCCCAACGGCCACATCGTGCCGGCGCTGTTGGCGGGTGACACGGTGGTCTTCAAGCCCTCGGAAGAGACGCCCCTGGCCGGCCAACTGATGGTCGAGGCGCTGGAAGCGGCCGGCGTGCCGGCGGGCGTCGTCAACCTCGTCCAAGGCGGGCGGGAAACCGGCCAGGCGCTGATCAACCAGCCGATCGACGGGCTGCTGTTCACCGGCTCGGCCACGGCGGGGACCTTCTTCCGCCGCCACTTCGCTGACCGGCCCGACGTGATCCTGGCTCTGGAGCTGGGCGGCAACAATCCGCTGGTGGTCTGGGACGCCGACGACGCCGAGGCCGTGGCGGCCCTGGTCGTGCAGTCGGCTTTCATCACCACCGGTCAGCGTTGTTCGTGCGCGCGACGGCTGATCGTGCCGGACGACGCCTTCGGGCGGAAGGTGATCGAGGCGACGGCGGGGCTGGCCGAGCGGCTGTCGATCGGTCCCTGGAACGGCGAGGGCGAAGCCTTCATGGGCCCGCTGATCTCGGCCCGCGCCGCCAAGGCCGCGCGCGCCGTGGCCGACACCATGGGCGGTGATCGCATTCGTTCGCTTGGCGCGATCGAGGGGCTCAGCGAGGCCTTTGTGACCCCTGGCCTCGTGGACGTGACCGGGGTCGACACCCCCGACGAGGAGCTGTTCGCGCCGTGGCTGCAGGTGCGCCGCGTGGCCAGTTTCGACGACGCGCTGAAGGCCGCCAACGCCACGCGCTACGGCCTATCGGCGGGACTTATCTCAGGTGAGTCAAAGCGTTGGGATCAGTTCCTGAACCGCATCCGCGCGGGCGTGGTGAACTGGAACCGGCCCACCACGGGCGCGGCCGGCTCGATGCCGTTCGGCGGACTCGGCGCTTCGGGCAACCATCGGCCCAGCGCCTATTACGCCGCCGACTACTGCGCCTATCCCGTCGCCAGCTTCGAGGCCGGGGCGGTGCTCGACACATCCAAGGACATCAAGGGCCTGCGCGGATGAGCTGGGAAGTCAATTGCGACGGCCTGGTCGGGCCAACCCACAGCTACGTCGGTCTTTCGCCCGGCAACCTGGCTAGCGCCAAGAATGCCGGCGAGGTCTCCAACCCGCGTGGCGCGGCCCTGGAAGGCCTTGGGAAGATGCGCCGGCTCTCGGACTTGGGCATCCCGCAGTTCGTGCTGCCGCCGCATGAGCGGCCGGCGATAAGTCTGTTGAAGTCGCTGGGCTTCTCGGGCTCCGAGGAAGCGGTGATCGAAGCCGCTTGGAAGGACGCGCCGGCCCTGGCCGCCGCCGCCTATTCGGCCTCGCCGATGTGGGCCGCCAACGCCGCCACCGTGACACCCAGCGCCGACACGGCCGACGGCCGCGTGCACTTCACCCCGGCCAATCTGCTGACCAACCTGCACCGCAGCCTGGAAGGCCCGCAGACCACGCGCGCCCTGCGCCGCCTGTTCCCGGACGAGGCCCGCTTCGCCGTCCACGATCCGCTGCCGGCCCAGCCGCACTTCGCCGACGAGGGCGCGGCCAACCATGTGCGCCTCTGCGCCGAGCATGGCGCGCCGGGGGTGAACCTGTTCGTCTGGGGTCGCGAGGCCTGGACGCATTGGGACGGCAAGTTCCCGGCCCGCCAGACCCGCGAGGCCTTCGAAGCCATCCAGCGTCGCCACGGCGCGGCGCGGGCCGTCTTCCCGCAACAGGGCAAGGCGGCGATCGAGGGCGGGGCGTTCCACAACGACGTGGTCTGCGTCGGCACCCGCGAGTGCCTGTTCTTCCACGAACGCGCCTTCGAGGATCGCGCCGGGATGGAGCGCCAGGTCCGCGCCGCCGCCGATGGCCTGTTCGAGCCGGCCTTCGTCGAGGTCTCGGAAGCCGACCTGCCGATGGCCGACCTCGTGGCCAGCTACCTGTTCAATTCGCAGCTGCTGGTCGTGCTTGGCGAGGACCGCCTGGTGCTGCTGGCCCCCGCCGAGACGCGGGACAATCCCCGCGCCTTCGCGGTGGCCGAGAGCCTGGCGTCCTCGAACGGTCCCATCGGCCGCGTGGAGTATGTCGATGTCCGCCAGAGCATGCGCAACGGCGGCGGACCGGCCTGCCTGCGCCTGCGGGTGGTGCTGACCGACGCCGAGCTGGACGCCGCCAATCCGGCCCAACGCTTCCTGCCGGGCCTGCACACGATCCTGGCCGACTGGGTCACACGCCGGTATCGCGACCGCCTGGCGCCGGCCGACCTGGCCGACCCGCTGCTGCTGACCGAGAGCCGCGAGGCGCTGGACGAGTTGACTCGGATCCTCGACCTGGGCGGCGACTTCTATCCGTTCCAGAGGACCGCGTGAGCGTCTCGGTCCGACCCGCCACGCCGGCCGATCGGGTGGGCATCGTCGCCCTGCACCTGGCCGTCGCCTCGATCCCCGGCGGCCTGGCCCGCCGGCCTGAGGAGGTGACGCCGGACTATGGCGACTACGCCCTGGCCAACGACGTCTGCCTGGTCGCGGTCGAGGCGGACGGCTTCATCTGCGGCGAGATCCACGCCAGCCGCGAACCCCTGGCCATCTTCAATCACGTGCTAGGCGGCCTGACCGTGGCGGTGCATCCGCAGCGACAGGGGCTGGGGATCGGCTCACAGCTGTTCGAAGCCCTGATCGCCTGGGCGAAGGCCGCCCAGCCTGAAATCCTGCGCATCGAGCTGGAGACCGGCGCCGGCAATCACGGCGCAATGCGGCTCTACGAACGTCTCGGCTTCAAGCACGAGGGGCGTCAGATCGCGCGAGGGCGCTTGCCCGACGGCCGGTTCGAGGACGACATCCTGATGGGGATGCTGCTGTTCTAGCCGCGCAGGGTTGCGAGCGCTTCGGGGAACCGCCGCGACAGCGGGACCTCCACCGCGCCTAGCTCCACGGAATAGTCGCCCGAGCCTTCGGGCTTCAGGCCCGTGACCCGCGCCTTATTGACCAGCCAGGACTTATGGGTGCGGACGAAGCCGTGCGGGGCCAGGCCCTCCAGCACCGCGCTCAGCGACGAGCGAGTCAGCGGGCGGCGGCCGTCGGCGAGTACGAACTCGGCATAGTTGCCCGCCGAGCGCACGGCCAGGATCTCGGCCACCGGCACGCGGATCAGCCGGGCGCCGTCCTGGATATCGAAGGTGGCGGGCGGGGCGGGGGCCTGCGTCTCGGGCTTCTGGCCGCTGCGGCGCAGGGCCAGCCAGAAGATGATGGTCGCCAGGCCGTACGACATCATGTCCTTGCGGAACTCGTACGGGAACTCGGTCGACAACGGGCCGAACTGGTAGCGCTCGCCCAGCAGCGCCTGATGCCCCAGCTTGCGCAGCACGATGAAGCCCGAGACATGCAGGATCGAATAGATCAGCACGGTGACCAGATGCGCCGGGACAGCCAGCCACCAGCGCGGCTGGGTCCGCACCATCCAGAACGCCATCGCGCCCGGGATCGTGAAGATGCAGAAGGTGACCAGCGCGCTGCTGACCTCCCAGATCGCTGGCCGGATCACACCCAGGCGCGGCGCGTCGTGCTGGATGGTCAGGACGTTGACGAAGGCGATAGCGCCGACCAGCGCGACGCCAAGCAACCACGCCCGTGTCAGCCAAAGGCGCTCTTCGCCGGTCATCCCGAATGGCCCGCCGCTCGTCCCTGAAGCTTTTCCGGTCGTCCCAGCCAGCGACCGCTGGTCACCCAGCGCTTGGCCGGTTTGGGCGTCGTGCGGCAGGTCCTTGGCGTCGCTCTTCACCAAGGACGCCTCTTCATGACCACGACCTTACCACCCCTGGACCGGCGCTACGACCTCGACTGGATTCGGGTCGGCGCGTTCTTCCTGCTGATCCTGTACCACACCGGCATGTTCTACGTGCCCTGGGATTGGCACGTGAAGACCCCGCATCCGGTCGAGGCGCTGGAGCCCTTGATGCTGATGACCAATCCCTGGCGGCTCACCTTGCTGTTCCTGGTCTCGGGCGCGGCGACGCGGTTCATGGCCGACAAGGTCAGCGTCGGGAAACTGACTACGGCGCGGATCGCCCGGCTGCTGCCGCCGCTGATCTTCGCCATGTTCGTGGTTGTGCCGCCGCAGTCCTACTACCAGATCGTGGAGTACATCGCGGCCCATCCGGGCACGCCGCTGACGGTCGACAACTTCTGGATCCGCTACGCCACGGCCTCGGGCCACTGGTGCGGGACGGACGGCAATTGCCTGATCACCCCAACCTGGAACCACATGTGGTTCGTGGCCTATCTCTTTGTATACACGATGGTTCTGGCCGCGATGCTGCTGGTCTGGAAGAAGGCCGGCGAGCACATCCAGAAGGGCGCCGAATGGCTGCTGAAGGGCGTGGGCCTGTTCGTCTGGCCGGTGCTGTTCCTGGGGATGCTGCGCGCCACCCTCTACGCCAAGTTCGGCGAGACCCATGCCCTGGTCGACGACCCCTATGTGCACGCCGTCTCGTTCAGCGCCTTCCTGCTGGGCTTTGGCCTGGCCAAGTCGCAGCTGCTGCGCGATCGCCTGACCGCGGCGCGCTGGCCGACCCTGGTCCTGGCCGTCGTGGCCTGGGCGGTCTGGTCGTGGATGGTGTGGACCTACTGGCGCCACGACGGCCTGCCGCAGCCGTCGCCGCTGGCAGGCCTGGCCGGCCGCTTCGTCTTCGCGATCCAGGGCTGGTGCGCCATCGTCGCGATCCTGGGCTTTGGGGCCAAGCACCTGGCGAACCGGGGAGGGCCGGCGCTGCGTTACCTGACCCTGGGCGTCTTCCCGTTCTACCTCGTGCACCAGACCCTGATCGTGGTCATGGCCCACCACCTGGCCAAGCTTCACCTGCCTCTGGCCCTGGAAGGTGCGATCCTGGTCGTCGCCACCTTCGCCGGGTGCTTCGCGACCTACGAAGCGGTGCGACGCATCCCCGGCGTGCGGATCCTGTTTGGCCTGAAGGGTCAGCCCGCCGAGGCGGTCGCCAAACGCCCGCCGGCCTTCGCATAGGCCTGGGAGCCGCGCGTGATGACGGTGTCGCCGTGAACGATCTCGGCGACACCGATGTCCGTGGCGACGGCCATGCGGTCATAGATCGCGCCGAAGTCGCGCAGCGTCACTTCCTGCAGGGTCTGGATCGAGTCGATCACGAAATAGACCTGCTGGAAGTCGTCGATCCGGTAGTTGGTCCGCATCACCCGCTCCAGCTCGAAGCCGATGCGATTGGGCGAGGGATCGTCCAGGGCGAAGATCGACTCCGTCCGCGACGAGACGATGCCAGCCCCATAGATGCGCAGGCCCGCAGGCGTGTTCATCAGGCCAAACTCCACCGTGTACCAGTAGAGGCGAGCCAGGTTCTTCAGGCGGCCCAGGCCCAGCGCCCGCTGCCCACCCTGGCCATAGGCCTGCATGTAGTCGGCGAAGACCGGGTCGGTCAGCATCGGCACGTGGCCGAAGACATCGTGGAAGATGTCCGGCTCTTGCAGGTAGTCCAACTCGTGCGGCTTGCGGATGAACTGGCCGGCCGGGAAGCGGCGATTGGCCAGGTGGTCGAAGAACACGTCGTCGGGCACCAGGCCCGGCACGGCGACCACGCTCCAGCCCGTCAGGCGCTGGAGTTCCTCATTGATGCGGTTGAAGTCGGGGATGCCCGTGCGGTGCAGGTCCAGCGCGTCCAGGCCACGCATGAACGCGTCGCAGGCGCGGCCGTGCAGCATAGCCGCCTGGCGCTCGTACAAGGTGATCCAGACGTCGTGCTCGGCTTGGGAGTAGTTCTCCCAGCCCTGATCGATCGTCCAGTCGGGGCGGGCGCCTGGGGGCGGCCCGTTGCTAAAACCATCTCCGCTCATGCGATGACGCTACGCCCCGAATTTCGCAATTGCTGTTCGCAGTTTGCGCCAAAAGGGCAGGTCGGCGGATAGACGTTTCGCCTAGTGGGAAATCCGGGGACGAAGCTTGTACAGCCCGTGATCGAAGGACTCGAAGATCACCGCGGTCTGCGGATGACCGACCGGCTCGCCGCTGTCGTCGGGTAGCAGGTTCTGTTCGGAGACATAGGCGACGTAGCTGTTGTCGTCGTTTTCGGCCAGCAGGTGGTAGAACGGCTGGTCCTTGGTCGGCCGGATATCCTCGGGAATGGACTGCCACCATTCCTCGGTATTGGCGAACACCGGGTCGACGTCGAACACCACGCCCCGGAACGGGAAGATGCGGTGCCGGACGACCTGGCCGATCGCGAATTTGGCGAGTCGAGAGTTCATGGCGTTAAGGATAGCCGGCTCACCTGACTGAAACCTGAACGGTCTGATGTCCGAACCCGGATGACAAGCGGGCGCCTTCCGGCAGGCGAACAGCGTGCTATGGTCGACTCGAAGTGAGGCTTCGCACCGTTCGCGAAGACCTGCGAGACAGGTAGAGACCATGTCGGAGGCGCCGCGCGCGCCCGGCGCCGCTCCGCAAGGCCGGCGTCGGCGGTCTCAGGATGACGCGGCTGCGTGCTACGCGGCCCTCGACCTGGGGACCAACAACTGCCGCCTTCTGGTGGCCACGCCCACGCCGCGCGGATTCCGCGTCGTTGAGGCCTATTCCCGCATCGTGCGCCTGGGCGAGGGTCTGTCGCAGACCGGCGAGCTTTCGGACGCGGCCATGGAGCGCTCGCTGGCGGCCCTGAAGGTCTGCGCCGAGAAGATCCGCCGTCGCAAGGCGATCCGCGTGAAGGCCGTGGCCACCCAGGCCTGCCGGGGCGCGACCAATGGTCCCGACTTCGTGCGCCGGGTGCACGAGGAGACCGGCCTCAAGCTGCAGATCATCAGCCCTCGCGAGGAAGCCCAGCTGTCGGTGGCCGGCTGCATGAGCCTGTTCGACCGCGAGCAGGACGCGGCCCTGGTGGTCGATGTCGGCGGTGGTTCGACGGAGCTGTCCTGGGTCGACCTCAAGGGTGGCGGCCTCGACGCCAAGCCACGCCAGTTCGCCGCCTGGAAGCTGCCGATCAAGGCCTGGCTGTCGATCCCTGTGGGCGTCGTCACCCTGGCCGAGCGTTTCCCCGAGGGCGAACGCGCCGATGAGGGCTGGTTCCGGGCCATGGTCGAGGACGTCAAGGCGCGGATCGAGGCCTTTCCGCACGCCGAGCCGATGCGCGAGATCTTCGCCGAGGGCAGGGCGCACCTGGTCGGCACCTCGGGCGCCATCACCAGCCTGGCCGGCCTGCACCTGGGCCTGCCGCGCTATGATCGCAACGTCGTCGACGGCCTGTGGATGGACCGCACCGACTGCGAGGCCGCGTCCGAGCGCCTGCAAGGCCTGACCGCCGCCGAGCGCGCGCTGGAGCCCTGTATCGGCGCCGATCGGGCGGATCTGGTCCTGGCCGGCGCCGCGATCCTGCAGGCCGTGCAGGAGCTGTGGCCATGTTCGCGCGTGCGTGTCGCCGACCGAGGCCTTAGAGAGGGCCTCCTGATGTCCCTGATGTCCGACCAGCAGAAGCGCCCGCGTCGGCGCCGTCGCGGCGGCTCTTCAAAGAAACCGGTAGCCGCATGAGCGACGAAGAACCGCCCCGCAAACGTATGGTCAAGCCGCCGGCCGGCGGCAACGAAGGCGGCCGCGCCAAGCCCGCGCGCCTGAAGACCGCCTACGGTCGCACGCCCAGCCAGCAGGCCTGGCTGGAGCGCCAGATCAACGACCCGTTCTCGGCCAAGGCCCGCGCCCTGGGCTATCGCAGCCGCGCGGCCTTCAAGATCAGCGAGATCGATGACAAGTTCCGCTTCTTCCACAAGGGCGCGAAGGTCATCGACCTGGGCTGCGCGCCCGGCGGCTGGCTGCAGATCGCCGTCGAGCGCGGCGTGACCCAGCTGGCGGGCATCGACCTGCTGCCCGTCGATCCTGTAGCCCCGGCGCACCTGCTGGAGATGGATTTCACCGCCGACGACGCGCCGGCCCAGCTCCTGGAACTGCTGGACGGCCAGCCCGATGTCGTGCTGTCGGACATGGCCCCCAACACCGTCGGCCACCGCGAGACCGACCACCTGCGCATCGTCGGCCTGATCGAGATCGCCGCCGAGTTCGCCATCGACGTCCTCAAGCCCGGCGGCGCCTTTGTCGCCAAGGCCTTCCAGGGCGGCGAGACGGCCGAGGTCATCGCCCGGCTGAAGAAGCACTTCGACAAGGTCCAGCACTACAAGCCCAAGGCCAGCCGGGCGGACAGCTCGGAGGTCTTCCTGGTCGCGACGGGGTTCAAGGGGCGGTAGGGGATGGTCGCGCGGCCACGTGCCGGGTGCTCTCCAGCATGCGGACGACGATGACCTCGTTCTTCCACAGTCCATAGTAGACGGAGAAGCGTCCCATCGGGCGACGCCGAACCTCACCATCCAGCAGGTGCTGGAGCTTGGCGTGCGCTTCTGGTGTTTCGCCTAGCGCTTGGCAGGCGACGTGAAATTCCAGAGCGATCCTGCGCGCCAGGATGAGGCGTTTCTCGGTCATGCCGGTGACGATGGATCGCAGATCCGACATGGCGACGCTGGAAAGACTGGTCCTCATCCTTCGGCGAGGCCCGCAGCGGGGTTTGACAGCAGCTCAAGATCGGCTTCGATCATCGCGAAGACTTCATCCATCGGATAGGTCCGTCCAGCCTCGATATCGGCCAGACCTTCGGCTAGCGCGGCCTCCAACGCAGCCAGCCTAGCTTCACGCTCCTGCACCAGTCGCACGCCCTCGCGAAGCACTTCGCGCCTAGAGCCGTATCGGCCCTTCGCGATCAGATCGTCGACGACCGCTTCAAGCTGTGGCCCAAGGTCGATGCTGTCGGTCATGGATGTTCCCTTTTTGTTCCATTTTGGTTTATCGATTTTGGAAATGCAAGTGGCACGTGTGGATAGGCATCGATTATGACATCATTCGATGCTATTCTGATGCCAAAGGAGATTGCCCGCATGCGCACAACCTTGGCGCTCGACGATGACCTGCTGGCGCGGGCGACCGCTCTGACGGGGATCGAGGAAAGGGCCGCTCTGGTTCGCGAGGCTCTGAAGGCGCTTGTGGAGCGTGAGAGCGCCCGCCGACTGGCGCTGCTCGGCGGCAGCGAACCCGAACTGCATGACATTCCGCGTCGTCGGTCCGAGCCGGCGTGATCCTGGTCGACACTTCTATCTGGATCGATCATCTGCGGACCTCCAGCGCTGCCCTCGTTAGGCTGCTGGGCGGGGGCAGGGTGCTGGCTCATCCTTTCGTGGTCGGCGAACTGGCCCTCGGCAACCTGCGCCAACGGGCAGCCGTGCTGGAGGCGTTGCGGCAGATGCCGCAGGCCAAGGTCGCCGCCGCCGACGAGGTGTTAGGCTTCATCGACGCCAATCGCCTGCAGGGTCTTGGTGTCGGCTATGTCGATGTCCATCTGCTGGCCAGCGCCAGGTTGACGGGCTCACGTTTCTGGACCCGGGACCAGCGTTTGGCCGTTGTCGCGGAGCGTTTGGGGCTGCGCGCCGAACCAGTATCGTGACGCGGCGCACAAATTTGCCTCAAGAAGGCGCTTTCCACGCCTCGACAACCGCCGGCCTCGCGGCTACATACGCGCCGCAAAATGGAGACTCCGATGGAGATTCGCGAAGGGCTTACCTTCGACGACGTTTTGCTCGAACCCGGCCCGTCCGACGTCATGCCTACCCAGGTGACGACCGAGACCCGGTTCACGCGTGAAATCAGTCTGAACATTCCGCTCGTGTCCGCCGCCATGGACACGGTGACCGAAAGCCGCCTGGCCATTGCGATGGCCCAAGCCGGCGGCCTGGGCATCCTGCACCGCAACCTCACCAACGAGGAGCAGGCCGACCAGGTGCGCGAGGTCAAGCGCTACGAAAGCGGCATGGTCATCAATCCGCTGACCATCCATCCCGACACCACCCTGGCCGAGATCCGCGAGATCACGGCGCGTCGCAAGATCTCGGGCTTCCCGGTGGTCGAGCGCGGCAGCGGCAAGCTGGTCGGCATCGTCACCAATCGCGACATGCGCTTCGAGGGCGACGCCAACGTCCCGGCCTCGGCGATCATGACCCGCGAGAACCTGATCACCGTCAACGAGGGCGTCGACCAGGCCGAAGCCCGCGAACTGCTGCGCAAGCACAAGATCGAACGCCTGATCGTGGTCGACGAGGGCTATCACGCCGTCGGCCTGATCACGGTGAAGGACATCGAGAAGGCCCAGGCTCACCCCCTGGCCGCCAAGGACGACAAGGGCCGCCTGCTGGTCGGCGCGGCCTCGACCGTCGGCGACGCCGGCTTCGAGCGCTCGATGGGCCTGGTGGACGCCGGCGTCGACGTCGTCGTCATCGACACCGCCCACGGTCACTCCAGCCAGGTCGCTCAAGCGGTTTCGCGCCTGAAGCGCGAAGCCAACCGCGTCCAGATCGTCGCCGGCAACATCGCCACCTACGACGCCGCCCGCGCCCTGATCGACGCCGGCGCCGATGCGGTGAAGGTGGGCATCGGCCCGGGATCGATCTGCACCACCCGCATCGTCGCGGGCGTGGGCGTGCCGCAGCTGACCGCGATCATGGAAGCCGTGCGCGCCGGTCGTGAGAGCAACACCCCGATCATCGCCGACGGCGGCATCAAGTACTCGGGCGACCTGGCCAAGGCCATCGCGGCCGGGGCCTCGACCGCCATGATGGGCTCGATGTTCGCCGGCACCGAAGAGGCGCCGGGCGAGGTGTTCCTGTACCAGGGCCGCTCGTACAAGAGCTATCGCGGCATGGGCTCGGTGGGCGCCATGGCCCGCGGCTCGGCCGACCGCTACTTCCAGAAGGAAGTGACGGACAACTTCAAGCTCGTGCCGGAAGGCATCGAGGGCCAAACCCCGTTCAAGGGCCCGATCTCGCCGGTGCTGCACCAGCTGGTCGGCGGCCTGCGGGCGGCCATGGGCTATGTCGGCGCGCCGACCATCGCCGAGCTGCAAAAGCGCGCCAAGTTCGTGCGCATCACGGGCGCGGGCCTGCGGGAAAGCCACGTCCACGACGTGATGATCACGCGCGAAGCCCCGAACTATCCGAGCGCGGTCTAGGCGATGCGGATGGCCTTCGAGCTGCAGATGCTGGCGGTGGCGGTCCTGATCGGGATCGTCCACCTGTTGTGGGCGGCCGCGGCCGCCCAGCCTCAGCGCGGCTTGAAGTGGAATACGGGTCCCCGCGACGAGCCGGTCGTGCTGACCGGCGTCGCGGGGCGCCTGGAACGCGCCTTCGCCAACTTCCGTGAGACGTTCGCGTTCTTCGCGGTGCTGGTGATCGTGGACTATCTGGGCGGTCGTCTGGGCGACCTGACCGCCTACGGCGCGGTGGCCTATGTGGCCGCGCGCGCCGTCTATATTCCGCTCTATGCGTTCGGCGTGCCTTATGTACGCAGCCTGGCCTGGGTCGCTTCGATGGTCGGGATCTTGATGTTGCTCGCGGCCCTGGTGGTCTGATGCGAGACGGCGGACGGGTTTCAGCAGCGATCGAGGTTTTGACCGAGATCGAGACGCGGCATTTTCCCTCGAAGATGGCTCTGAAGCGCTGGGGCGAGACCGCGCGCTACGCCGGCTCCAAGGACCGCGCCTTCGTCTCGGGCCTGGTGCTGGACGCCCTGCGTCGCAAGCGCTCGCTGGGCTGGATGATGGGCGATACGAGCGCGCGCGGCGTGATGCTGGGCGTCCTGGCCTTCGTCTGGACGTGGACGCCCGAGCGGATCGCCGAAGCGGCCGCCGAAGAGCACGGCTTCGGCGCTCTGACCGACGGCGAGCGCGAACGCCTGGCCAATCCCGTCGCGCTGGACGGCGCGCCGGCCCCGGTGGCCGGCGACTATCCCGACTGGCTGGAAGAGCGGCTGGTTCGCACTTTCGGCGCCGACCAGGCCGTCGAGATGCGGGCGCTGTCGGAGCGCGCGCCGGTCGACCTGCGCATCAACACCCTGAAGACCGACGCCGAGCGCGGCGCAAAAGCGGTCGCGCTGATCGGCGCCGTCCCGGCCGGTGTCCTGCCCACCGCTTTCCGCATCCCCGCGCCCGAGGCCGCCGACCGCACGCCGTCGGTGGAAGCCGTGCCGGCCTTCTCCAAGGGCTGGTTCGAGGTTCAGGACCTGGGCTCGCAGATCGCCGCCGCCGTGGCCGGCGAGGTGAAGGGCAAGCAGGTGCTGGACTTCTGCGCCGGCGGGGGCGGCAAGACGCTCGCCTTGGCCGCCGCCATGGGCAACACCGGCCAGATCTTCGCCCACGACAGCGACGCCCGCCGCCTGGCCGACACCATCCGTCGCGGCCAGAGGGCAGGGGTCCGCAACCTGCAGATCCGCTCGCCGATCGAGGCCACGCCGCTGAAGGGCCTGGAAGGCAAGATCGACGTCGTCTTCGTCGACGCCCCCTGCACCGGCGCCGGCACCTGGCGACGCCACCCGGACGCCAAGTGGCGTCTGTCGCCCGATCAGCTGGCCAAGCGCCAGATCGAGCAGGACTCGGTCCTGGAGGACGCCTCGACCTTCGTGAAGGCCGGCGGCCGCATGGTCTATGTCACCTGCTCGCTGCTGACCGACGAGAACGAGGACCGTGTCGCCGGCTTTCTCGAGCGCCACCCCGAATTCACCGTGAAGCCGATCGCCCTCGAAGGCGTCGAGCACGTCACGCCCGAAGGCTATCTGCGCCTGACCCCTTACCGCGCTGGCACCGACGGCTTCTTCGCCGCCGTGCTGGAGCGATCCTCGTACACGCCCTGACCTTGACCGCTAGACCGCTGGAGATTTGCCGATGACCACCGAACCCAACCACCAGCGCGTCCTGATCGTCGATTTTGGCAGCCAAGTGACCCAGCTGATCGCCCGCCGGGTGCGTGAGGCCGGCGTCTATTGCGAGATCCATCCGTTCGACAAGGCTGAAGAGCTGGTCGACAGCTACAAGCCCTCGGCCATCATCCTGTCGGGCGGCCCGGCCAGCGTGCTGGAAGACGACAGCCCCCGCATCGGCCGCAAGCTGTTCGACCTGGGCCTGCCGCTGCTGGCCATCTGCTACGGCCAGCAGCTGCTGTGCGACGTGCTGGGCGGCAAGGTCGAAGGCGGCCACGCCGGCGAGTTCGGCCGCGCCGAACTGACGGTCGGCAAGGTCAGCCCGCTGTTCCAAGGCCTGGCCGGCGTCGGCGAGCTGGAAACCGTCTGGATGAGCCACGGCGACCGCGTCACCGCCATCCCGGAAGGCTTCGAGGTCATCGGCACGTCGAACGGCGCGCCGTTCGCCGCCATCGCCAATGACGCCAAGCAGATCTACGCCCTCCAGTTCCACCCGGAGGTCTATCACACGGTCAACGGCGCCAAGATTTACAAGAACTTCCTGGCCCTGGCCGGCCTGACGGGCGACTGGACCATGGCGGCCTTCCGCCAGGAGATGGTCCAGAAGATCCGCGACCAGGTGGGGACCGGCAAGGTGATCTGCGGCCTGTCGGGCGGCGTCGACAGCTCGGTGGCCGCCGTCCTGATCCACGAGGCGATCGGCGACCAGCTGACCTGCGTGTTCGTCGACACCGGTCTGCTGCGCAAGAACGAAGCCGACCAGGTCGTGACCCTGTTCCGCGACCACTACAACATCCCGCTGGTCCATGTGGACGCCGGCGACCTGTTCCTGGGCGAGCTGGCCGGCGTCAGCGACCCGGAAACCAAGCGCAAGACCATCGGCCGCCTGTTTATCGAGGTCTTCGACAAGGAAGCCGCCAAGATCGACGGCGCGCAGTTCCTGGCCCAGGGCACGCTCTATCCCGACGTCGTCGAGAGCGTCTCGGCCCGCGGTGGTCCTTCGGCGGTGATCAAGAGCCACCACAATGTCGGCGGCCTGCCGGACTACATGAAGCTGAAGCTGGTCGAGCCGCTGCGCGAACTCTTCAAGGACGAGGTCCGCGCCCTGGGCGTCGAGCTGGGCCTGGCCCCGGCCTTCGTCGGCCGCCATCCGTTCCCCGGCCCGGGCCTGGCCATCCGCATCCCCGGCGAGATCACGCCCGAGAAGGTCAAGGTCCTGCAGGACGCCGACGCCATCTATCTGGAAGAGATCCGCAACGCCGGCCTCTACGACCAGATCTGGCAGGCCTTCGCCGTGCTGCTGCCGGTCAAGACCGTCGGCGTCATGGGCGACGCCCGCACCTACGAGAACGTCCTGGCCCTGCGCGCGGTCACCTCGACCGACGGCATGACCGCCGACTTCTTCGAATTCCCCTGGTCTATCCTGGGCAAGACCGCCACGCGCATCATCAACGAAGTACGCGGCGTGAACCGGGTCGTCTACGACGTGACCAGCAAGCCGCCCGGCACGATCGAGTGGGAGTGAGGGATCGCGGAAATTACAGGCTTATTTCCGCTGCTATACAAATTCCCAAGCTTTGAAATTTTCGGCTGAGCCGGCCCGGACCTGGCGCTATACGGCGCGAATGAAAATCGTTCGCACTTAAGCGAGCTTCAGGTCCGGGATTTCAATCACATGTCGATCAACCGCGTGTTCCGCGGCGCGCCGTCGCGCGCCCTGCTTCTGGCCTCGACGGCGGCCCTTCTGGCCACGCCGGTTCTGGCGCAGACCGCCAACGAGGTGAGCGGCGTCACGATCACGGGCCAGACGTCCTACAAGACGGGCGCCATCACCTCGGCCACCAAGACGCCGACGGCGCTGATCGACGTGCCCCAGGCGGTCAACGTCGTCTCGGTCAAGCAGATCGAGGACCAGGCCGCCAACGGCATTGGTGACGCCGTCCGCTACGTGCCGGGCGTCTTTTCCTCGCAGGGCGAGAACAACCGCGACACCCTGAGCTTCCGTGGCAACTTGACGACCGCCAGCTTCTTCGTCGACGGCGTGCGCGACGACACCCAGAGCTATCGCGACCTCTACAACATCGAGCGCCTAGAGGTCTTCAAGGGCCCTAACGCCATGATCTTCGGTCGCGGCATCACCGGGGGCCTGATCAACCGCGTGACCAAGGTCGCCGACGGCCAGCAGCATCTGGGTGCGCGCGTGGAGGTCGGCAGCTACGATCACTATCGCGGCCAGGTCGATCTGGGCGCGCCGGTCAGTGAGACGATCTCGCTGCGCGCGGCGGGCGTCTGGCAGGACAGCCAGAGCTTCCGTGACGGGGTCTACAACAAGCGCTGGGGCTTCAACCCGACCGCCACCTTCAAGCTCGATCCGGACACCACCCTGTCGATCGGCTACGAGCGCTTCCACGACAAGCGCATCGGCGATCGCGGCGTGTCATCCTATCAGGGCAAGCCGCTGGAGACGCCACGCAGCCAGTTCGTCGGCGACCCGGCCCAGAGCCCGAACTGGATCGACTCCAACGCCGGCACGGTCTTCGTCGAGCACCGGTTCAGCGACACGATGTCGATCCGAAACCGCACGCGCTACGCCTACTACGACCGCTTCTACCAGAACGTCTTCCCGGGCGCGGTGAACACCACGGCCCAGACCAACCCGGCGGGCCTGGCCGCGGGCGTCTATGCGCCTGGCTCGATCGTGGCCATCAGCGCCTACAACAACGGCGCCAAGCGTCGGAACCTGATCAACCAGACCGACTTCAACGCCAAGGTCCAGACGGGCGGGATCGAACACACCCTGCTGGTCGGCGCCGAGTTTGGCCGTCAGACCACCAGCAACCTGCGCACCGAAGGCTTCTTCCCCACGGCGACCAGCGCCAGCGGCGTGCAGACGATCTTCGTGCCCGTGTCCGCCTCGCGGATCAGCCGTCCGGACATCCAATGGCGTGAAGCCGCCACCAGCGGCCATAACTTCAGCGTCGCCAAGCTGGCGGCCGGCTACGTCCAGGACCAGATCGAGCTGTCGCCGGCGCTGCAGATCGTCGCCGGCGTGCGCTACGAGCACTACCAGACCGACGTCACCAACCGGAACCCGTTCCTGGCCGCCGGCACGCAGCGCGACTTCAGCGCCACCGACAATCTGTGGTCGCCGCGGGTAGGGGCGATCTACAAGCCGGCCGCCAACACCTCGATCTACGCCTCGTATTCGAAGAGCTACCTGCCACGCGGCGGCGACCAGCTGTCGGCGCTCAGCCTCTCCAACCAGAGCCTGGATCCGGAAAAGTACGAGAACTACGAGCTGGGCGCGAAGTGGGACATCCTGCCGACCTTCAACCTGGCCGCCGCGATCTTCCAGCTGGACCGCGACAACGTGCTGGCGTTGAGCGACCCGAACAACGCCGCCTCGCCGACCATCCCGATCGGTCGTCAGCGGTCCAAGGGCGTCGAGCTGAGCGCCCAGGGCGAGATCACCCGCCAGCTCAGCATCGTGGCCTCCTACACCTATACCGACGCCAAGTTCCTGGACTCGCAGTCGGCGACGGTGCGGGCCGGCAACCGCGTCAACCACGTGCCCAAGTCGTCGGGCGCGGTGTGGCTGCGTTATGACCCGACCAAGACCTTCGGCGGCGCCATCGGCGTGACCAGCATGGGCAAGCGGTTCGCCGCGACCGACAACACCGTCTCGCTGGCTGGCTACACTCGCGTGGACGGGGCGCTCTACTACCGGGTCAACAAGACCTACGATCTGCAGCTGAATGTCGAGAACCTGCTCGACAAGCGCTACTTCCAGTACGCCGACAGCAACAACAACATCTCGCCGGCCTCGGGGCGGGCGGCGAAGGTGAGCCTGAACGCCCGCTTCTGACGGCGACGCGGCGCGGGTTCGGCCCGCGCCGCGCCTGGGGGGATGTCAGAAATCGGGCAGGGTTTCGGCCTCTCCCGTCGCTTCATGGACGATCGTGTCCCGATGCTGGAGGTAGGCCGACCGCATGCTGGCGTAAGGATCGGTAGCGTCGTCCAGCGCGCGAAGGCCCCCATCGAGTTTGACGCGGGTGTTCAACCGGCTCGCGTTCTGACGGACCGTGCCAAACGTTGTCCCGTGGCCGCCGCCGATCCGGGTGACGGGGTCGGCTGCGCCATCGACCAGCCGGCCGACGGCGTCGCGAACGGTCAAGGGACCCAGCAATGGAACATAGAGATAGGCGCCTGGACCGACGCCATATCGGCCGAGCGTCTGGCCAAAGTCGCTACGGTGATGGGCGATGCCCATCTTGCCGGCGACGTCGAACAGCCCAAGCAATCCGGCCGAGGAATTGATCACGAAGCGCGACGTCGCTGTCTCGGCGCGCCGGGCATGGCCTTGGGCCAAATCGTTGAGGACCGTCCGGGGTTCGCCGAGATTGGTGATGACCGCATCGACCCTGGCTCGCGCGGAGGCGGGCGCGACGGCCACATAGGCGTGGGCGACGGGCCCCAGGACCGCGTGGTCCAGGGCCATGCCAAGGCCGAAGCTCACGCGATTGAGGCGCTGGAGAGGGTCTTTGACGGGTGTCTGGAGCGTGGCCAGCTCGGCGGCCAGCGGATCGGGCTCGATGGCCTGGGCCGCGGCGCCTGTCGCAATCGCACAGCTTAGAAGCAGGCCGGTCCAACTGCGGCGGAAGGCCCAGTGTGCGAGACGGCGTTCCTTACGGACGGGCAAACAAGACGATCTCATGGGCGATCCTGCTGTGGATGACGTCGATGTCGCCAATGACGCCATGGGCAGACCCACCTCTCACGATATCGCCGATGTCCCCGAGAGCCGCCGTCCCGTGTGGACATCGCCGAGACCGGCTGATCATCTGTGTGCGGATGCTCCCGCCGCCAAATCGATGAGAGGCCCGCGCGACGACGGCGTCCTTGAACGCACGGGCCATCGGGGCCTGGATCCTTCCGGAGGCCCTGAGTGTCCCAATCGTCCCTGGACCGTCGCGCGCTTCTGGCCGGCCTTGCCGCCAGCGCGGCGTGGACCGCGCCGGCCGCCGCCGAGGATCAGGCGATCAGCTTCGTGGCGCTGGGCGACTGGGGCCGTCGCGGTAAGCGCTCCCAGCGCCAGGTCGCCCGGGCCATGGGCGCGGCGGCGCAGGATCTGGCCAGCCGCTTCGTGCTGGCGGCCGGCGACAACTTCTATCCGGCGGGCGTCACCTCGGTGGACGATCCCCATTGGCGCGAGTCCTTCGAGGCGGTCTACGACGCTCCGGCCTTGCAGACCCCGTGGTACGCCGCGCTCGGCAATCACGATTATCGCGGGGTCGCCCAGGCTCAGATCGACTACACCGCACTCAGCCATCGCTGGCGCATGCCCAGCCGCTATTTCAAGATCGGCGGCGAGGCGCTGGGCTCGAGCCTGCTCGATCTTTTCGTGATCGACACCGCCCCGCTGGTCGACCACAGCAACTACGACGAGATGCTCCAGCAGATGGCGCGCGGCCATCGCGAGCGCTACGACGGCGCCGAGCAGATCGTTTGGCTGGAGCAGGCGCTGAAAGCTTCGCGCGCGCCGTGGAAGATCGTGATGGGCCATCACCCCGTCTATTCGGGCGGCCACGGCGACAGTCCCGAGCTCGTGGAAAAGGTCGCGCCGCTGCTCGAGGCCCATGGCGTCCAGGTCTATGTCAACGGCCACGACCACAGCCTGCAGCACATTCGCCGGGGAAGCGTCGACTATGTCTGTACCGGATCCGGCGCGGACGCCCTGGACAAGGTCGAGGCGGTGACGGGCACGCGGTTTCATCTGTCGCGACCCGGCTTCGCGGCCTTCAGGCTGGAGGCCGAAGCGCTGGACATCGAGTTCTGCGACCTCGAAGGTCAGTCGGTTTATAAGACGCGGTTGCCGCGCCGCGCTTAGAAGCGGGCGGTCAGGCGCACGCTCAGGGTGCGGGGACGCGGCGGCGTGACGATCTGGTCGCGGGTGATCAGGAAAGGATTGCCGAACGAGAAGCTGTTGGCGTGGCTGTTCAGGGGATTGTCCAACGTCGCCGCCAGGGTCCAGCCTGGCGTCGTCAGGCTGGCGACGCCGCGCAGGCCCAGATACTCGCCCATCTCGTGGGCCGTGTCGGCCTCGAAGGTCAGATAGGAGCCGCCGACATAGGTGGCTTGGCCCTGAAGCCTCAGCGTCGGGCCGCGCGCCAGATCCCGGTGATAGTCGAAGCCTAGGCTGGCCGAAGCCCTCGCCACGCCGGGAAGACTGACGTCCTTCTTCGTGCTGAAGGCCGGGTTGAGCTTGGTGACTTCCGGGTCGTTGAGCAGCGCCGCGGCGCGCAGGTCCAGCCGCTCGCTGACCCGGAAGGCGGCCTCGGCTTCGACGCCCCAGTTGTCGCCATTGCCGATATTGGCGGTGTAGGCCGCGCCGTCGGCCATGTACTGGTCGCTCTGCACCGACTCCCAGGCTGCGTAGAACACCGCCGCGCGCCCCTGCAAACGGTCATCGAAGGCGCGTAGCTTGACGCCCAGCTCGTAGTTCCACAGCTCGTCGGCCTTGTAGCGGCGAGGCGGGGTCAAGGGAGCGTCGAAGACCTGGCCGATGCGGCCGGCGGTATTGAAGCCGCCCGGCCGGTAGCCCTCGGCGGCCTGGGCGTAGACCAGCAGGCCCGGCCGGGCGTCGTAGCTGACCAGCACCTTGGGCGAGAAGCCGGCGGCGTCGGCCGCCTGGTCTGTCTGGCGCTGGCCCGCCGACTGGGTGACCAGGGAGGTCGTGTCGAACTTGAAATCGAACCAGCGTATGCCCGCTGTCGCCGACAGGCGCGGGGTCGCATCGAACGTCGCTTCGCCGTAGAGCGCGACTTCCCGGATCTCGTCGCGTCGCCGCTCGGCATAGGCGGCCGTGGAGCCGGCGGGGAGGGCGTGCAGGCTGGTTTTCAGGCGGATCGACCCCGTCGAGGCGAAGGCGCCAACCAGGCCGTGCAGGCGACGTTCGCCCGGCGTGGCGTAGGTGACTTCCGCCACGGTCAGGTCGATGCCCTTGTCCTCGTCGAACGCCGCTGGCGCGCCGGACAGGCCGTAGAGCGTCGAGACCGAGGTGGCGTCGTAGCGGCTGTCGAAGTGGTGCGACAGCTGCGAGACCGAGCCCGTCATGCGCCCCCAGCCGCCTTCGCCGGTCAGGGTCAGGGAGAGGTGATCGAAGTCGTTGTCGTGCGGTTCGCGCACGACCGTGTCGCGGACCTTGGGGCCCAGCCGCCGCAGGCCGTACTGGGTGTCGTGATTGTCGATCCACTGCTGGGTGACGCCCAGCGTCAGGGTCCAGCCTGGCGTCAGGGCCGCGCGCAGGCTGGCGCGAACGCCCGCGCGCTCGGATCCGTTGACGCGGCGCAAGTCCAGGGCGCGATTGGCGATGTAGCCGTCCTGGGTCTCGAGATAGGCCACGGCCCGCAACGCCACGCGACCGTGGATGAGCGGCAGGTTGGCCATCGCCTCCAGCTCGTCGCTGCGACCGCCGCCCTGGGTCCAGCCCAGGCCGGCCAGAACGCTGGCCTGGTAGCGATCCAGGTCGGGCTTGCGGGTGGCGATCCGCATCACCCCGCCCAGCGAGCCGCCGCCATAGAGCGTGCCTTGCGGGCCGCGCATGATCTCCACCCGCTCGACATCGGCCAGCCGCAGGTCCGGATCGGGCGCGCTATAGGTGATCGGCACGTCGTCGAGATAGAGCGCCACCATCGACTGGGTCTGGCCGGTGAAGGCGCCGTCCGACAGGCCGCGCAGCAGCACCTTGTCGCGGCCAGGGCCCAGATTGGTCACGGTCATCCCCGCGATCTGGCCGGTCAGGTCATAGAGGCTGGCCACCGCCTCGCGCTCGATCGCGCCGCCCGAGACCACCGAGATGGCGTAGGGCGTGCGGCCTGGCAGGTTGGGATAGCGCTGAGCCGTGATCACTACCTCGCCCAGGCCCAGCGGCGTGACCGCCGGTATGGGCTTGGCTGGCCGCGGCGCGGCGGCCAGGCGATGGATGATCACCGTGCGCGGATCGGGCTGGCTGTAGCTGCAGCCGCTACCGGCCAACAGGCGGTCGAGCGCGGCCGAGGCCGAGAGGCGCCCGGCCAGGGCCGGGGACTGGCCTCGGCAGGCGTCCAGGTCGCCGCCCAGCGACAACTCGGCCTGCAGGGCGAAATCGATCAGGGCCGCGTGGACCGGCTTGGCGGCGATCTGCAGGCGCACGACGGGAGATTGGCGGCCGGCCAGCAGGCGCGGTGCGGCCTCGGCCGAGCCGGCGAGGCCCGTCAGGCCAACGCCCAGGGCCGCGGCCCACAGGCGGCCGCCGCGGTCGGTTCTGCCCCCCACGGTCAGCGGCGCGCCGACTTGGCCTTGAGGATGACCCCAGTGGGCGTCGCCTCGGCGACAATAGGCGCGAACAGTTCCAGGCGCCGGATCATGGCGGCCTCCTCGTCGACGAGCAGCACGCCCGACACTGTCACCGAGGCGGCGTTGGGATCAACGCGGATCGGTGTCGCGACATAGCGATTGAGGTCGGCGACGACCTGGGTCAGCGGCGTCTTGTCGTAGATCAGCTTGCCGGACTTCCAGGCAAAGGCGGCGTCGGGTTGGACTGCGGTGACCTTGGCGGCCGCGCCTGGCGTCTTGGCCAGCTGCTGGCCGCGGACCAGGCGCACGGCGCCTTCCGGGCCGCCCGAGACCGACACCAGGCCGCGGCGCACCGAGACGGCGAGGTCTCCGGCGTGGTTGAGGATGTTGAATTCCGTGCCCAGAACCCGCACCTGCCGGTCGCCCACGGCTACCGCGAAGGGGCGTTCCTCCAGGTGGGCGACGTCGAAGCTGGCCTCGCCATCGACCAGGGTCACGTCGCGCTGCCGGGCGCCAAGGCTGACTCGCAGGGTGGTGCTGGCGCCCAGGGTCAGTCGCGAGCCGTCGGCCAGGGTGATCTCGCGCGTCTCGCCGCGCCCGGTCGAATAGTCGGTGAAGGTGGGCTGGGTGAAACGCGGAACGGCGACCAGACCCACGATGGCCGCGGCCGCCGCGACGCCGAGCCCGATCAGTAGACCGCGCCGAGGCGCTCCGGTGGGCCGGCGCAGGGGCGTGACATTGGCCGCCAGCGGCGCGGCGACGACCGGATCGGGCGCGGTGTCATTGGCGGGCAGGTCGTCGAGGTCGAGCCACACCGCCTCGACCGCCTCATAGGCGGCCGCGTGCGCGGGGTCGGTTTCCAGCCAGACCTGGAACGCCGTCCAGTCCTCCAGGGCACGATCGCCCTGCAGCCTGGCGAACCAGTCGGCGGCCGCCTGCTGGATCGGATCGTGGTCGACGGACTTCGTCATCGGCGGTTCGCGCTTCCTTCGCGCCAGGTCTGCAACGGGCGTCGTCCCATTGACGTCACGCCGCCGCAACCGTCTCTCCACATCCCGGTAAGGTGAGGCCAATAGGTCACAGTCGTCATCGGCCCACCCGCTTGACCAGATGGCTCAGGGCCAGGCTGACGTGTTTTTCGACGGCGCTGCGCGAGATGCTCATCCGCTCGGCGGTCTCCGCGTGGGTCAGGCCCTCGAACTTGTGCAGGCGGAAGACGCGCTGGGTCAGCGGCGCCAGGGTCTCCAGCGCCTTCGACAGCTTCTCCAGCCGCTGGCGGGCGATCACCGCGCTTTCGGCGTCCGGGGTGTCGGCGATGTCGAGCACGCCGACCGTGGCATGGTTCGTCCGGCGCCATTCCGTGTCGCGCGCGCCGGCCCGCTTGGCCTGGCGCAGCCGGTCCAGCATCAGGTTCGAGGCGAGGCGGTAGAGATAGGCCTGCGGGTTTTCGATCGGCTCTTCGGTGACCGCCTGGACCTTGAGGTAGAGCTCCTGGACGAGGTCCTCGACCTCGCCACGACCGCCCAGCCGCGCCAGGAAGAACCGGCGCATGTCCTCGCGTCGCTGCAGATAGACGGCCGCCAGCGGCGAAAGATCGGCGGGGGCGTCTTTCATCGCGCGCGGGCGCCGCAACGGTATGGGAGCAAGATCGGAATCTGGCTGTCGGCGTTGGTCTGCATCGCCAGGCGTTCGGGCCGCTGAAGGAGTCGCTGGTACCCCAAGAGACATGGCTTGGTGGCGCTGCGAAGGCAAGCCGTCCGAAAAGCGGTGAAGGCTGGCGGCGGTCACGGCAACGCCGCCCGGCGCGCGCCGAGCGCCTGGGCGATGGCGGTGAACAGCGTGGCGATGCGCTCGGTCACCCAGCTGACGGGGTTTTGGCCAGGGCGCTTGCGGCTGGCGACCCAGGTGGCGATGCAGATCGTGGCGAAGACGGCGGCCGGCAGGCCGACCGTGAGGGCCGCCGGCAACCCGACGCTCGTGGCCATGGCCTCGCCCAGGATCATGGAGGTCTCGAACAGGAAGAGCAGGATCCCGCCGGTCGCCATCGCCGAGCCCGACCCCGCCCGCTTGGCGCTGAGACCGAAGGGCACGGCCAGCAGCGGCAGCAGGGGCAGGATCAGGGCGCGCGACATGCGGGCGTACAAGTCGGCGAGCAGTGTCTGCCGGGGCAGGGCTGGCTGGGCCTTGCCGAAACCTCGCTGCGCCAACTCGATCAGCGTCAGCTCGCTGACGTCGTCGCCCCGGACGCGGAACAGCTTGCCGGACAACGACAGCGGCACGTCGAACGAGAAGCTCGCGAAGTCGGTGACATAGACCTGGGCGTCGGGCGTCGTGCTCACCTGCCGGCCGTCGTGCAGGTCCAGCGTGACGCTTTGGTCGCCAGCGTCCTTGCGCAGGACCGCCGAGATCGCCGTCAGGACGTCTTCCCGTCCGTCAGGTTCGATCCTGCGGATGAAGACGCGTTCCAGGCGCCGCCCAGTGGCGTCGGTGCGATCGGCGGTCAGGAAGAGGGGGCCCGTGGAGAGCAGGGCCTTGGGACGGACGTCGCCGTTCCATCCGGCCTTCTCGGCCGCGTGCAGCACCGCATGGTAGGCATAGCGGCTGTAGGGCTGGACGAAGCCAAACAGCAGCACGCTGAACATCATCAGCGCGATGCCCAGGCCCACGAACGGGGCGGCGAAGCGGCCCAGCGACATGCCGCTAGCCAGGATCGCGTCGATCTCCGAGCTCTTGTTGAGGCCATTGACGACCACGAAGAGGCCAATGAAGAAGCCGCCGGGCAGGGTCAGACCGACATAGTGGGGGACCAGATTGACCAGCAACTCGCTCAGATATTTGAAGCCGTCGGTCGTCTGGGACAGCAGCTGGAAGGAGCGCATAATGCGCTCCATCAGGAACGCCACCATCGTGCTGATCAGCACCGCGGTCATCGGCGTCAGGGCCCGCCTCAGGAGATAGCGGTCTAGCGTCTTGAGGATCATGAGCGCGCGGGAGCCTTCAGAGCGCCGCCAGGCCGGCGGCCTGCGGATCGGCCATCGCGCCGTGACGGCGGGCGGCGATCCTCGGCGCGGTCACGGCCGTCCGCGCGCCCAGGGCCTCGGCATAGACCTCGACCACCTCGTCGAGGATCTCCGACCAGCGATAGACGGCGCTGCGTTCCAGCGCCTCGGCGCCCAGGCGTTGGCGGGTTTCGGGGGCGCGGATCAGTTCGCTGACCGCCTCGCCATAGGCGGCGGGCTGGTCGACGCAGAGCCGGGCGTTGCGGCCGTGCCGCAGCAGGGCGCGGGTGTTGGGCGCGTCGGCGCAGACCATGGCCAGGCCGCAGGCCATGGCTTCGAGATTGACGTTGCCGAAGGTCTCTGTGGTGCTGGGATTGAGGAAGATGTCACCGCTGGCCAGGGCCGTGGCCAGGGCTTCACCCGACAGGAAGCCGGCGAACACCGCGCCCGGCAGCCGCTCTTCGAACCAGGCGCGAGCCGGGCCGTCGCCGATGACCAGCACCTGCGGCTTGTGGCCAGCCGCCTCGACCAGGCGGATGGCCTGGGCGAAGGCCGCCAGGCCCTTCTCCATGACGATCCGGCCCAGGAACACGATCACCGGACGGTCGGGATCGAAGCCCTGGCTCAGCCGCCAGGCCTGGCTGCGCCGCGCGGGATTGAAGAGATCGGGATCGACGCCGCGCGCCCAGGTCCGCACCTGCGTGGCGGGGTTCTCGGCGCGAAGCTCGTCGCCGATCGCCTCGGTCGGCGCCAGGACGTAGTCGCAGGCGCCGTAGAACTTCCAGAGCTGGCGGCGCACCAGCGGCCGCAGGCGGCCAAGGCCGTAGTAGTCGAGATAGGTGTCGAACAGGGTGTGCAGGCTGGCGACGACCGGGACCTTCAGCGCGCGGGCGAACTTCAGCGCCGCCGAGCCCAGAAGGTCGGGGGCCGAAAGGTGAATGAGGTCCGGCTTGAAGGCCTCGACGTCGCGGCGCAGGAAGCCGGGCAGGCCCAGCGCCAGGCGGTAGTCGCCCCGAAACGGGATTTTCACCGACGGCACGGAGACGAGCTCGCCGGCCGGTTCGAAGGCGGGATCGGGGCTGGTCGGGGAATAGACCCGCACCTGCGCCCCGATCGTGCTCTCCAGGTGGCGGACCAACCGGTTCAGTGACTTGTTGGCCCCGTCCAGGGTGTAGTTGTAGTTCCCCGAGAACAACGCGATCCGCAACGGGCGCGCACCATGGATGTGCGTCTGCGCCTTGATGTCCATGCTGGTCTTTCCACGTGTACGCCCCGGTCCCAGCCGACCAAGACGGCGCGGTTGCCCCACCCCCACACGGAATTTCGAAAATCGGTGAGACCCGCGTCGGCGCGCGTCGTCGTTGGCCCAGGGCGACGGGGCCTATTCGGAAAAACATGATGCGGGTTGTGGATGTCGCCGAGTTCTATTCGCCCACCGGCGGGGGCGTGCGAACCTATATCGACCGCAAGTTCGAGGCGGCCGCCCAGCTGGGCCACGAACTCTTCGTCATCGCGCCGGGGCCGACCGACGGCTTCGAGCCCCGCGCGGCGGGCGGCGTGATCCAGGTTCGCGCGCCCCGGCTGCCGTTCGACGCCAACTACCACATGTTCTGGGACGCGGCGCCGGTCCACCGCACGCTCGACTTCCTGACTCCGGACCTGGTCGAGGCCTCGTCGCCCTGGCGGGGCGCCGGGATCGTCGCCAGCTGGGAGGGGCGGGCCCCGCGGGCCATGTTCATGCACGCCGACCCGGTGGCGTCCTATCCCCAGCGATGGCTGGCGCCCGTCGCCACGCCCCAGCGGATCGACCAGCTCTTCGGATGGTTCTGGAGCTATCTGCGCCGGCTGGCCGGCGGCTTCGGCTCCGTCGTCGCGGGCGGGCCCTGGCTCGCCGACCGGCTGACGGGGCAGGGTGTAGGCGCGGTGGCCAGCGTGCCGCTGGGCATCGACCGTAGCGCCTTCTCGCCGGGCAAGCGCGACACGGGGTTGCGATCGCGCCTGCTGGCAGACTGCGCCTGCCCGGACGACGCAAAGCTCGTTCTCGGCGTCGGACGCTTCCATCCGGAAAAGCGCTGGCCGATGGTCATCGAGGCGACGATGCGCGCCCGCGCCGATGCGCCGATCGGTCTGGTCCTGATCGGTGACGGGATCGATCGTGTCCGGGTGGCCCGCGCCGCGGCCGGCAATCCCCATGTGCGCATCCTGCCGCCGATCCGCGACCGCGGCCTGCTGGCGGCCCACCTGGCCAGCGCCGACATCCTCGTGCACGGCTGCGAGTCCGAGACCTTCGGCCTGATCCCGGCCGAGGCCATGGCCAGCGGTCTGCCGGTCGTCGGGCCCGATCGCGGCGGCTTCGCGCATCTGGCGCAGCCGGCGACGTCGGAAATCTATCGCGCCGGCGACACCGGGTCCGCCACGGCCGCCATCCGCCGCCTGCTGGCGCGCGATCCTGGCCTGCTGAGGGCCGCCGCCATCGACGTGGCCGCCAAGGTCCGCCGCGACATCGACCACTTCGCCGACCTCTTCGATCACTACGGGGCGGTCGCGGCCGGGGCGCGGGCGTGATGCGTAGGGTGAAGACCTCGCGCTCATGGGCCTGGCTGGGCGGCGTCCTGTCGGTCGGGTTGGTCGGCGCTATCGTGCTGCAGCTGGGCGGGGCCAGCGGCGATGTGGTGAAGACGGTCCGCCAGCTGCCGCTCGTCGTCTGGCCAGCCTTCCTGCTGCTCTATCTGACACAGACGCTCTTCGACTACGCGATCTTCCGGCGGCTCTGGACTTTGCCCCTGGCCGGCCTCGAGGCGCTGTTGCGCAAGAACGTCATCAACGAGGTCGTGCTCGGCTACAGCGGCGAGGCCTTCCTATACGTCTGGGCGCGGCGGGTGTCCGGGGCCGTGGCCGCGCCTTTCGCCGCGATCAAGGACGCCAACATCGTCTCGGCCCTGATGGGCAATCTCCTGACCCTGGTCCTCGTGGTGGTCAGCGCCACGCAGCTGCAGGACCTGGATTTCGCCCGCCGGCTCGGGCCGGCCCTGTGGTCGGGCCTCATTCCGGTGGCGATATCGCTCGGCGTCCTGGCCTTCGGGCGCAGGGTATTTTCGCTGCGTCCGAGGCAGCTCGTCTATGTCGCCGCGGTCTGCGGCCTGCGTCTTGCGGCCTGGACCGGGCTGACAGTGCTGGTCTGGAGCCTGGCGTTGCCGGAGGTCGCGCCGGGCCTGTGGGTCGTCCTCCTGACGATGAGGCTGCTGGTGTCGCGGATCCCGCTGATCTCGAACAAGGACCTGGTGTTCGGGGGGCTGATGCTGCTGCTGCTCGGCGCACACTCGGCCGTCGCCGTGCTGCTGGCGGCGCTGGCGGTCATGACGCTGGGTCTGCACCTGGCCGTCATCGTCGGGCTCGGCCTGGCCGATCTGGCGCGCGGCCTGCGGCGCGCGGCGGCATGGCCAGGGCCGGCGGGCCAGGCCGTCGTCGAAGCAGGCGGCCTCCGTGACTAGCTGGGGCCTGAAGATCCCGGGGCGGGACATCTGGCGCGTGGGCCTGGTCGAGGCGCCCATCGCCGACGTCGCTCGGCGCGGCTTTCCGGCGGACGCGCGCGTTCACTGGCTTCCCGAGGAGGGCGGGCGGAAGTTCCTGGCCGATCCTTTCGGGGTCTGGCGCGACGGACGCCTGCACCTCTTCGTCGAAGCCTATGACTACCGGACCCGGCACGGCGTCATCGAGGTGATCGAGCTGGACGCCGGCTTCGCGCCCGTGCGGCGGTCGGTGGTGCTGCGCGAGCCCTGGCATCTGTCCTATCCGCAGGTCTTCGAGGCCGAGGGCGAGATCTGGATGCTGCCGGAGGCCTACAAGTCCGGCGTGCTGACGCTTTATCGCGCGGCGGCGTTCCCAGATGTCTGGGAGCCGGTGGTTCGGCTGGAGCTCGATACTCCGGCCATCGACGCCACCCCGTTCCGCCACGACGGCCTGTGGTGGCTGGCCTATTCGCCGACCGGACCGCAGCGCTGGAAGCAGGGGCGGCTTCATTTCGCCTTCGCCGAGCGCCTGACCGGACCCTGGCGCACGCACCCGGGCAATCCGGTCCGCAACGACCTCTCTTCCAGCCGGCCGGGCGGCACGGCGTGGGTCGAGCATGGTCTGCCGCGGCTGCCGATGCAGGACTGCACGCGCACCTATGGCGGGGGCATCCGCCTGCTCACCATCCTCAGGCTGGACACCACGCACTTCGAGGCCGAGGCAGCGGCTCCTCTGAGCTTGCCGCCCGGGGCGGGCGCCTATTCGCAAGGTCTGCACACCCTTTCGGCCTGCGGTCCGGTCACCTTGTTCGACGTCAAGCGCATCGACCGCTCGCTGCGGGCGCCGCGCCGCGAGGAGGCAGCGTAAAATCGGTGAGAGGGTCGAAAGCCCATGGCGTCGTTTGGCCATGCGCATCGGCTTTCTTTTCAATCACGACCAGATCCACCAGGTGGCCCACAGCCTGCCCATCGCCCTGGCGCTGGCGCGCGCCGACCTTGGCCTGGAGATCGTGGTGGCGACCACCAACCGGCGGATGACCGCCGAGGTGGTCCGCCTGGGCGGTGGGCTGATCGGCCACGGCGTCGACCTAGTCGAGCTTGGCCTGACGCGGAGGACCTCGCAGGTCGTGGCCGCCGCCGCCCAGGCGGTGCTGCCGGCCGCCAAGCTCCTGGTCTACGGCGACAATCTCGACTTCTTCCGCGGGCTGGACATGCTGGTGGTGGCCGAGAAAGCCTCGCTGATCCTCAAGACCCGCTACGGTCTCGACCACCTGAAGATCATCCATACCCGGCATGGCGCCGGCGACCGCGCCATCGGCTTCGACAAGGCCAGCGCCGGCTTCGACCACGTGCTGGTCTCCGGCCGCAAGATCCGCGACCGCCTGGTCGGCGAGGCCGGGGTCGATCCGGACAGGATCTCGGTCGTCGGGTATCCGAAGTTCGACCTGCTGGCGCGGGGCCGGCCCACCCATCCGCTGCTCGACGACGGCCGGCCGGTGGTGCTCTACAATCCTCACGTCTCGCCGCACCTGTCGTCCTGGTACGAGGCGGGCCGGCAGGTCCTGGACTGGTTCGCCGCGCGCGACGACTACCACCTGATCTTCGCGCCGCACGTCATGCTGTTCGAGCGGCCGTTCGTCGTTACCATCGACAAGCTGAGGCTCGACCGGGCTGGCCGGATCGAGGAGCGCTATCTGCGCGCGCCCAACATCCACATCGACCTGGGCAGCCGCGCCTCGACCACCATGGCCTATACCCAGCGGGCCGACATCTATCTCGGCGACGTCTCCAGCCAGGTCTACGAGTTCCTGCTGCGGCCCCGGCCGTGCGTCTTCCTCAACACCCATCGCCAGGCTTGGTGGGACGATCCCAACTACGGCCACTGGCGGGCCGGGCCGGTGATCGAGACGCCCGACCAGCTGGGCGCGGCCCTCGACTCGGCGCGAGCCGAACACGAGGCGCGCTGGCGGCCGGCGCAGAAGGCGATGTTCGCCGAGAGCTTCGACCTGACCGAGGAGCCTTCGGCCGTCCGCGCCGCGCGAGCCGTGGCGCGCCTGGCCGGCCTGGACTGGTCGGCGGCGGCTCTTGCCGAACCGGAGCGAGCCCATGGCTGAACTGCGCATCGCCTATGTGATCAATTCGGTCGAGGGCGGCGGCGCGGCCCTGCCGGTCCCGGCCGTGGCGCGGGCCCTGATCGCCCAGGGCGCGCGCCTGGAGGTCTTCGCCCTGACCCGTCGTGACGGCCGGGCGGTGGCGGCCATGGAGGCCGCGGGCCTGACCGTCCACGTCCGGCCGGGCGGCGAGAAGGATCATCGCAAGACCCTGGCCTGGCTGGACGCGCGCCTGAGCGACTGGCGGCCCGACGTGATCTGGACGTCTCTGACCCGGGCGACTCTGCTGGGTCAGATCGTCGGCGAGCGCCTTGGCGTGCCGGTGGTCAGCTGGCAGCACGCCGCGCGCCTGAAGCTGGCCAACCTTCTGCTGCTGCGCCTGCGCCAGGCGCGCTCGCGGCTGTGGATCGGCGACTCCCACAGCGTCACCGACCTGACCGCCGAGCGGCTGGAAGTCCCGCCATCACGTCTGGTCGCCTGGCCGCTGTTCGCTGCCAATCCTGACATATACCGGGCCTATCCTTGGCGACCTGGGCAGACTCTGGAACTGGGGTCTTTGGGGCGACTGCATCCGGTGAAGGGCTACGACATCCTGATCGAGGCGCTGCTGCGGCTCCAGACGCAGGGCTGCTGCTTTCCGGCCGCGATCCGCGTGCGGATCGCTGGCGAGGGCAGGGCGCGCGCGGCCCTGGAGGAGCGCGCCGAGCGCCATGGCCTGACCTTCATCGAGTTCACGGGCTTCAACGACCGGCCCCTGGAATTCCTGGCCGACCTGCATCTCTACCTGCAGCCGTCACGGTCCGAGGGCCTGTGCATCGCCGCCCACGAGGCCATGCAGGCCGGGCTTCCCGTCATCGCCTCCAGCGTCGGCGAGCTGCCCTACAGCATCGAGAACGGCGTGACCGGCCTGACCGTGCCGCCCGGAGATCCCTGGGCGCTGGCCGAGGCGCTGGGACGTCTGCTGTCGCGGCCCGAGCGCTTGGCCCAGATGGGCGCGGCCGCCCGGACGCGTGTGCTCGAGCGTTTCGGTCAGGAGGCGTTCGATCGCACAGGCGCGGCGATCTACCGGCGGCTGCCGGGTTTCGTCGCCGAGACGGGCCGGGCGCCAGGCCGCACGCCGAGGCGATGGCATGATGCAGGGGGCAGTCCCTGCGCGTCCTGACCTTCCTGCACAGTTTCGAGCCCGGCGGCGTCGAGCGGATCGCTTTGCGGTTGGTGCGACAGTGGCGCGCCCTGGGCGTCGATGCGCCCCTGTTTTTGGGCCGAACCGATGGCGACATGCGTGAGGATGTCGGTGCAGGCCTGGACTTCATCCTGCCGCCCAAGGGCGGTTCGAGCCTGGCGAAGATCGAGATGCTCTGGATGATCTGGGTGCTGCCCAAGATCGTGCGCCAGGTTCGGCCCGACGTCCTGTTCTGCGCCGGCAACACCTATGCCGTCGTGGCGGTGGCGCTCAAATTTTGGCTCGGACGCGATTGCCCGCCCATTCTGCTGAAGGTCAGCAACGACCTGGATCGTCGCGACAAACCAGGGTGGTTTCGATTCTTCTACCGCCGGTGGCTCAGGGCCCAGGGCCGCCATCTGGATCATTTCATCGGCATGGAGACGCCGATGATCGACGAGATCCGCGAAGGCCTCGGCATATCGGCGGACCGGATCACGATCATCCCGGACCCCGCCTTGTCCAGGCCGCTGATCGAAAGACTGCGGGCCGCGAAAAGCTCCGGTCGGTGCGAAGACGCGGGCCGGCGGTTCGTCTGTGTGGGCCGGCTGACGCCGCAGAAGAATGTCGCCCTGATGCTGCGTGCGTTCGGATGCGGCGCTCGCGAGGGCGATACGTTGACGGTGATCGGGGATGGCCCGGAACGCGCGAAACTCGAAGCCCTCACGCGGGATCTCGGGCTTGAGGAGCAGGTGATGTTCCGGGGCTATGTTCCTGAGCCGGCAAACCTTTTGCCCGAGTTCGACGTCCTGCTGCTCTCCTCGAACTATGAGGGTGTGCCCGCCGTCATCCTCGAAGCGCTGGCCGCCGGACTCCCCATCGTCGCCACCGATTGCAGCCGCAGCATGCCGACCCTGCTGGGCCACGGCGCCATGGGCCAGCTTGTCCCGGTCGGCGACGAGAAGGCGTTGGCCGAAGCGATCACAAAGGCCCGGCCGTCTTCCCAGGACGAGCACCTGAGCCTCGCTCAAGCTCAGCGCTTCACGATCGAGGACGCCTCCGAGGCCTATCTCAGGGTCATGGCGCGGCTTTGTCAGGGAGCCCCGTATTCGAAGCCGGGGTCCTTGGCCTTGCCGCCGGCTCCGAACTTCCAGGACAGGCTGACGAATGCCGTGCGGCCCAGCTGGCGGCGTTCGAACTGATCGCTGAGAGCCGGGGTGTCGATCACCGTGCGGTCACGCTGCTTGTTGAACAGGTCCGACACCGTGAACACGGCCGACAGGTCGCTGGTCAGCTTGCGCCGGTAGCCCAGGTTGACGCTGCTGCTGGGCAGGCGATGGCCCTGGGCCGTCAGGCGCTTGCCGCTGTAGCTGGCGCTGACCTGGACGAAATCCTTGGGCGAGAGGGCGTAGTCGACGCTGGCCTTGCCGGTGTAGCCGACCGCCGAACGTTTGCCCGCGAAGCCGAGATTGGCCGCGTCGATCTGGTTGTAGAAGACGTTGCTGCTGAGGTTGTAGCTCAGCGCGCCAGCCAGCTTGCCGCTGGCCGACAGTTCCACGCCGCCGGAGGTGCTCTTGCCCAGGTTCTCCTTGGTGGTCAGCAGCACGGTCGGGCTGATGTAGCGGCTGACCTCGGTCATGCCGTTCAGGCTACGGCGGGCATAGGCCGTGGCCGCCAGGGTCGCGCCGTGTGTCCGCGTTTCGTAGCCGATCTCGAACGCGTGGGTCTCTTGCGGCATCAGGTTCGGATTGCCGGCCCGGGCGCTGAAGGCATCGATGACCACGAAATAGGGGTTGAGGTCCTCGGGCTCGGGACGCGCCACCCGCTTGCTGTAGCTGAGCCGCAGCTTGCGGTCCTCGCCCAGGTCCCGCTCCAGGTGCAGGGTTGGATAGGCGCGGAAGTAGTCGGTGCTGTTCTTCAGAGCGCTGGTGAGCTGATTGGTGTCGATCAGCGTCTCTTCCAGCCGCAGGCCCGCGAGCAGGGTCCAGTCGCCGAGCGGCCGTTCGTAGGTTCCGTAGAGGGCGTGGACGGTGCGCTTGTAGAGGAAGCGGTTGGTTTGGGACGGATCGACGACGTGCAGGTCGCCGACGATCGTGCCGCCGTAGTTGTCGTAGTCGTCATCGTCGCGCTGCAGATCGTAGCCGAGCTTCAACTTGGCCTTGCCGGGCAGGGCGCCGGCATATTCGGCAGACAGCTCGCGGGTGATCTCGTTGGCGCGGGGGATCAGCTCTTCTCGGAGGTCCGCGCCGGAGGGGCTGCGGAAGCGGCTGACATAGGCGCGACGGCGGTCTTCCTTGGTCTGGCCGCGCTGCAGGTCCAGCGTGAACTCGCCGTCATTGGCCAGGGTGCGGCGATAGCCCGCCGAGATCTGGGTGCTGGTCTCGTGGCCGCGTCCAGAACCCAGCCGGTCGTAGTCCTTCAGCACCGTTCCGCCGGGATCTGCCGCCCGGTTGCGCTCGCCGATCGTCAGGGTCTCGGCGCGGCGGTTGTAGCTGACCGCGCCGTTGATCCGGCTCCTGGCGTCGAGGTCGTAATCGAAGCCGACCGAGGCGATCTTGGAGTCCCGCTGCTGGGTGCTGACCACGGTCTGGTCGCTGGCCGCGACCCCGCCGGCGACGGCGTCGCGGCGCAGGCGGTGGTCGGTCGTCGTGCGCTTGCGGGTCTCGTGGCGCAGCGAAGCCGAGCCGAAGAGGTTCAGGGCGCCGGACTTATAAGCGGCTGTGGCCCCCAGATTGTAGCGCCCTTCGGTCCCGAGGCTGGCCTGGGCCGTGCCCGAGCGGCCGGGGCGGCGGTTCTTCTTGGTGACGATGTTGATGATGCCGGACGAGCCGTCCGGCTTGAACTGGGCCGAGGGGTTGGTGATCACCTCGATGGACTCGATGGTGTCGGCCGGCATCTGCTGCAGGATCGCCCCGCGATTGGCCGCCGACATCATGGTCGAGGGCTTGCCGTCGATCAGCACCTGGACATTGCTGTCGCCGCGCAGGGAGAGGTTGCCCAGCACGTCGACCTCGACGGACGGCAGGTTGCGCAGCACGTCGCCGACCGAGCCGGCGGTCGCCTGCAGATCGTGCGCCACCGAATAGGTCCGCCGGTCGATGGAGGTCGCCTCCGCCGGCTTCTGGGCGGTGATCACAACGCCGGAGACTGACGGAGCCTGCGCTTGCTGGGCCAGGGCCACAGCGCCAGGCGCGCAACCGGCCGCCAGGGCCGCCATCAAGGTCTTCCGCATGGTGTCGTCCCGCCCAGCCTAACTGTGGCGGGTATCGGCGGTGACGTCTTCGCGGCCCATGTCGGTCAGATTGATAATTCCCAACCTGGCTCCGCGACGATTGGGAATCGGTAATGTCGCGGCCATCGTGGGCGAAGACGGGCAGGCGCATCGTGGGCGTCAGTCGGGGTCCTCGAGGATCCCGCTTTGAAAGGGAAGTCGCCCATGAAGAAGCTGATCATCGCCGCGGCCCTGATCGCCGCCGCCACGCCGGTCCTGGCCCAGACGGCCAAGACCTTCACCGGTCACGAGCTGGCCAAGTCCGCCAAGGTCTCGATGCAGGACGCCGAAGCCATCGCCCTGAAAGCCCGTCCGGGCGTGATCAAGGATCGTGAACTGGAAAAGGAGAAGGGCGGCAGCGGCCTGCGCTATACGTTCGATCTCGTCGGCAAGGACGGCAAGAAATACGAAGTCGGTGTCGACGCCGCCGATGGCAAGGTCCTCGAGAACGGTCTCGACAACGACAAGGACTAGGCGGTCTCCGGGAGCACGATGACGGCATGAAGATTTTGCTGGTCGAGGACGACAAGGAGGCCGCCGCCTATCTGCGGCGCGCCTTGTCGGAAGCGGGTCACACCATGGACCACGCGGCCAATGGCCGTGAGGGGCTGATGCTGGCCGCCGGCGAACCCTATGACGTCATCGTGCTGGATCGCATGCTGCCTCAGCTGGACGGCCTGGCCATCCTGCGCACCATCCGCTCGGCCGGGGTCAAGACTCCGGTCCTGCTGCTGACGGCGCTGGGCGGCATCGACGATCGGGTCGAGGGCCTGGAGGCGGGCGGCGACGACTATCTGGTCAAGCCGTTCGCCTTCGCCGAGTTCCTGGCCCGGGTGAACGCCCTGGCGCGCCGACCGCCCCCTCAGGAAATGGTCTCGGCTCTGCAGGTGGCCGACCTGCGTCTGGATTTGCTCAAGCGCTCGGTCACCCGCGCCGGCCAGCGCATCGACCTGCAGCCGCGCGAGTTCCAGCTGCTTGAGTACCTGATGCGCAACGCCGGACGGGTCGTGACCCGGACCATGCTGCTGGAAAGCATCTGGGAGTTCCACTTCGACCCCAAGACCAACATCGTCGAAACCCACATGAGCCGGCTGCGCGGCAAGGTCGACCGGGGTCATGCCCAGGAGCTGATCCACACGGTGCGCGGCGCCGGCTACTGCCTGCGCGAGCCCGACTAGGTGCTGCGCTCGACCAGCCTGCGCCTGGCGGTTCTCTACACCCTGGGCTTCGCGCTCTCGGTGGTGCTGCTGGGCGCGCTGACCCTCTACAGCACGCGCGCGGCCCTGTCGGACCAGTTCGACGCGCGTATCCGGTCTGAATCCGCCGCCTTGGCCCAGGAGTTCGCCACCGAGGGGTTGGATGGCGTCGTCCAGGCGGTGCGCGAGCGCGATCGCACGCCGGGCGCACTCGACTACGGCCTGATCGGGCCGGATGGCCGGTCGCTGGCCGGCCGCTTTTCGAGCACTGCGGCCAAGCCGGGCTGGGCGACCCTGGCCGCGCCCCAGCGCGACGGGGAGGTCGAGCCCATCCGCGTGCTCACCACGGTGCTGCCGGACGGCTACCGTCTGATCGTGGGTGACGATGAGGAGCGTATCGAGGCCCTCGACACCGTCGTCCTTCGCGGTTTCGCCGGCGCCTTGGCCGGCGTGGTCATCATCGGCGTGGCTGGGGGGCTGGCCTTCAGCCGCGACGTCCACCGGCGGCTCTCCGCCATCTCGGGCACGGCGGAGGCGATTATCGATGGCGATTTGAATCGGCGCGTGCCCGCGCGCGGCTCTACCGACGACATCGATCGGCTGGCCCATACTTTCAACCGCATGCTGGACCGGATCGGCGCCCTCATGGAGAGCCTGCGCCAGGTCTCCAACGACGTGGCCCACGATCTACGCACGCCGCTGACGCGGCTGCGGCAGCGCCTGGAGGCGGCCCAGAGTTCGCCGGGCGAACAGGCCGAGGCCATCGATGGGGCGCTGGGTGATCTCGACTCCATCCTGGAGACCTTCGCGGCCCTGTTGCGGATCGCCCAGATCGAGGGCGGCGCGCGACGAGCGGGCTTCCGGCAGGTGCGCCTGCGCACGCTGGCCGCTACGGTGGTCGACGCCTTCGCGCCCTCAGCCGAGGAGGCGGGCCAGTCCCTGTGGCTGGAGGCCGGCGAAGACCCGGTGATCGAAGGCGACGCCGAGCTTCTGACCCAGATGCTGGTCAACCTGATCGAGAACGCGCTGCGCCATACGGGCGAGGGGGCGCAGGTCCGGGTGGGGATCGGCCTGAGCGACCGCGCGCCGGTCTTGTGGGTCGTCGACAACGGGCCCGGCGTCCCGGCCGGCGAGCACGCGCGCCTGTTCGACCGCTTCTACCGCCTCGAGCGCAGCCGCTCGGATCCGGGCAACGGCCTGGGCCTGTCGCTGGTCGCCGCCGTCGCCAAGCTGCACGAGGCCACTGTGCGCCTGAGCGACGCCGAGCCTGGTCTGCGGGCCGAGGTCGTCTTCCCGCGCTGACTTGTCGCGGCAAGATTGGGAATTCGCAATCTTGCAGCCATGCGACCGTCAAGCGGTGCAGTCTAAGCCAAAAGGATCGAGGAGATCCGGATGAGCACCTCTCTGAAACCGCTCGCCATGGCCATGGTCGGTCTGAGCCTGTCGGCCTGCGTGGCCTATGCGCCGGCGCCCGTGCGGCTGGAGGCCTATCCGGATCATCGCGCGGTGGCTCATCTGTCCGCGCCGGCCGACGGCCATGCCTGGACGGGGGCCGAGCTGCTGGCCGAGGCGCTACGTAACAATCCGTCCGTCGCCGAGGCGGCGGCCAAGTACCGGACAGCCCGCGCGGCGGCCAAGGTTTCGCACGTGCCGCCCCCGGCCAGCCTGACCCTGACGGCCGAGTTCGCCAAGTCCGAGCCCAAGCAATGGCTGTACGGCGCCGTTTCGGACATCCCGCTGGACATTGGCGGCCGGCGCAAGGAACGGATCGGCGCCGCCGATTTGGCGGCCCTGCAGGCGCTCTACGATTACGGCGAAGCGGTCTGGACCGTCCGCACGGCGCTAGCCAAGGCGCGGACCGAGCGGCTGTTCGCCGACGAAGAGATCGCCCAGGCCCGCGAGGTCGAGGCCGTGCGCCAAGCTCGTGCCGATCGTCTGGACCAACGCGTCGCCGCAGGCGAGGACGATCGCAGCCTGGCCCTGACCGCGCGCGGCGAGCTGGAGACGGCTCGCCGCCGCGTGACCGACGCCCTGGGTCGCCGCGCCGCCGCCGACGCGGCGCTGGCCGGAGCGTTGGGTCTACCGGTCTCGGCGGTGCGTGATCTGCGCCTAACGCCGGTAGCGCCGCCGGCCAACCTCGATGTCCCGGCCGCCGCACGAACCGTCGCCCTAACCCGGCGCGACGTCCTGCGGGCGGTGGTCGACTATGACCTCGCCGAAAGCGCCCTGCGGCTAGAAATCGCCAAGCAATATCCGGAGGTCCGCATCGGGCCCGGCTACACCTATGATCACGGCGTTGCCAAGCTGCCGTTCAACCTGGCCCTGACCCTGCCGCCGCAGGACCTCAACCGCGCCGCCATCGCTCAGGCCGAGGCCAAGCGCGCCGAGGCTGGACGCTCGCTCGAAGCCGTTCAGGCCGCCGCGCTCTCGGCCGTCGACGCCGCTGAAGCGGCCCTGGCCGCGGCGCGGACCACGACGGCCCAGGTCCAGGATCGCGACATTCCCAACGCCGACGCCCTCGCGGCGGCGACCGCCCGCAGCCTGAAGGCCGGCGCCGCCGACCGTGTCGACGATCTGGGCGCACGGGCCCTGGCGCTGGAGACGCGGCTCAACCTGCTCGACGCCCGCAAGGCCCAAGCCTTGGCCGGGGTCGATCTGGAGGACGCCCTGCGCGCGCCCTTCGATCCGGCCGAACTCAACTTGCTCGAAACCGCGTCCCGCACCCTAGGAGACGGACAATGAAGTCTGGCGCGAAAACCAGCGCCCTGGCGGCCCTGATGGCGGTCGCCTTCGCCGGCCATGCCTTCGCGGGCGTCGAGCTGGACGCGGCGACCCAGAAGCGCCTGGGCGTGACTACTGCCCCTCTGGCGGCGGCGCGTTATGCCGGCACGATCAACGGCTTTGCCCGCGTGCTGGACCCCGTGCCGCTGGCGACCCTGGACAGCGACCTGCTGGCCGCCCAGGCCGCCGCCCGGGCCTCGGCCGCGGAGGCCGCCCGAACCAGAGCGCTGGCGGCCGCCGACGCCACTATTTCGCTTAAGACCGCCCAAGCCGCCCAAGCGGTGGCCAGCGCCGACGCCGCCAAGCTGGCCCTGTTGCGTCGTCGCGTTGGGCTGGAATGGGGCTCGGCCTTCGTGGCTGACGGGCCCCGAGCCCGGTTGCTGGCCGATCTGGCGGCCGGTCGCGCGGCCCTGGTGCGGATCGACGCGCCGGCCGGCGCGGCCAGCGCTCGCAGCGTCCAGCTGGAACTCAGTGGTGGCGAGAGGCCCGTCGTGACCCTGCTCGGCTCTGCGCGGACGGCCGACATCCGCCTGCAGTCAGGTGGCCTGATCGGCGTGGTGCGCGGGCCGGCGGCCGGTCGGCTGGCGGCGGGTCTTACCGCACCGGCCGTGCTCAGCGGACCAGTGGGAACGACCGGCATCCTCGCGCCGCGATCAGCGGTGATGCGCGCCCAAGGCAAGGTCTTCATCTACGTCCGCCAGGACCCGACCCATTTCGAGCGCCGCGTCCTGAGCGGCGTCGTCCCGCAGGCGGATGGCCTGTTCGCCACAGGCGGCGCGACGCCGGGCGAGCCAGTGGCAGTGTCCGGCGCGGCGGCGATCTTCGCGGCCGAGAACGCCCCCAAGGGCGGAGACTGATCCATGCTCAGCGCCATTGTCCGCTGGTGCCTGGAAAGGCCCCGCCTCGTCGCGCTCGGCGCGGCCCTGCTGCTGATCTATGGCGGCGTGGTCCTGTCCCACGCCAAGTTCGACGTCTTTCCCGAGTTCGTCCCGGCCCAGGCCGAGATCTCGACCGAAGCGCCGGGCCTGACCGCCCAGCAGGTCGAGCAGCTGGTGACTCGGCCGGTCGAGCAGGCCGTCAACGGTGCCTCGGGCGTCCAGACCGTGCGCTCGGAGTCCCTTCAGGGTCTGTCGTCGGTCAGCGTCGTCTTCAAGGAGGGCTCCGATCCCTACCGCGCCCGCCAGGTGGTGGCCGAGGCCCTGGGCGAAGTGGCCGGGACCCTGCCGGCGGGTGTCGCCCCGCCCAAGGTCGCGCCGCTGACCTCCTCGACCATGGACCTGCTGAAGATCGGCTTCACCTCCGACCGCCTGTCGCCGATGGAGCTGCGCGATCTTGTCCAATGGACCGTCCGACCCCGGGTGCTGGCGGCCGCCGGCGTGGCGCGCGCCACCGTCTATGGCGGCGAAGTCCGTCGCTTCGAGGTCCGCGCCCGGCCTGACGATCTGGCCGCCCGCGATCTGTCACTGGCGGACCTCGTCACAGCCGTGAAGGCGGCGACCGGCGTTAGCGGCGGGGGCTTCATCGACACGCCCGAGCAGCGGATCCTGATCGACGCGCGCGGCCAGGCCCTGACGCCCGGCGACATCGGCGCCGCGCCGATCCCGAGCGCCGCCGGCGGGGCGCCGGTCCGTGTCAGCGACGTCGCCGACGTGGTCGACGCTGCCGCGCCGGACGTCGGCGAGGCGGTGATCATGGGCAAGCCCGGCGTGCTGATCAGCCTGTCCAGCCAGTACGGGGCCAACACTCTGGACGCGACCCACGCCGTCGAGGCGGCGATGGCGGAGCTGAAGCCCGCCCTCGACAGCCAGGGCGTCAAGGTGTTCGCCGACCTGCACCGGCCGGCCAACTTCATCTCCGCCGCGCTGGGCGGCATCACCGAGGACCTGGTGATCGGCGCGGTGCTGATCGCGCTGGTCCTGCTGCTGTTCATGCGCAATCTGCGCGCGGTGCTGGTCTCGTTCATCTCGATCCCGCTGTCGCTGCTGACGGCGGTCATCGTGCTGGACGCCCTGGGCTGGACCATCAACACCATGACCCTGGGCGGCCTGGCCGTGGCGCTGGGCGTGGTGGTCGACGACGCGGTCATCGACGTCGAGAACATCGTCCGTCGCCTGCGCGAGCGCGGTGAGCAGCCGGCGGTCGAGGTCGTGCTCGGCGCTTCGCTGGAGGTGCGCGCGCCGGTGATCTACGCCACCGTCGTGGTCGCCCTGGTCCTGGCCCCGGTCCTGATGCTGGGCGGCCTGCAAGGCGCGTTCTTCTCGCCCCTGGCCGCCGCCTTCATCCTGGCCACGGCCGCTTCCCTGGCCGTGGCCGTGGTGGTGACCCCACCGCTGGCCCTGCTGTTGCTGGGCAACGCCCATGTGCCTGAGGAGCCCCGGGCGCTGGAACGCGCCAAGGTCTGGCATGAGGGCGTCCTGACCCGCGCCAGCGGCCGGCCCGGCTTGGCCGTCATCGGCGTGGTCGCCGCCGCGGCGCTGACCGGCGCCGGCTTCCTGCTGTTCAATTCCGAGTTGCTGCCCAACTTCCGCGAAGGCCACTTCGTGCTGGGCGTCGCCGGTCCGCCCGGGACCTCGCTGGGCGTCATGCGCAAGTACGGGGAGGGGATCACCCACGACCTCCTGGCCGTCGACGGCATCCAGAGCGTCGAGCAGCAGATCGGCCGCGCGTCTGGGGGGGAGGACGCCTTCGGGACCGAGCGAAGCGAGTTCCACGTCGAGCTGAAGCCCAAGCTGTCGGGTAAGGACCAGGACCGCATCCAGGAAGAGATCCACAAGGTCCTCGACAGCTATCCGGGCCTGGAGACCGAGGTGCTGACCTTCCTTGGCGACCGCATCGGCGAGTCCCTGTCGGGCGAGACCGCGTCCCTGGCCGTCGGCATCTACGGCGCCGATCTCGATACGCTGGACAAGACGGCCGCCCACATCGCCGCGGTCATGGAGAAGGTCCCCGGCGCGACCGACGTGAAGATCCAGATCCCGCCAAGCACGCCCGTGGTCCGCGTCGACCTGAACCTGCCGGCCTTGGCCCGCTACGGCCTGGCCCCGGCCGAGGTGCTGGATGCGATCCAGACGGCCTATCAGGGCGCGGTGGCGGCGCAGGTCTATCAGGAGAGCCGGGCCCTCGACATCGCGGTGACGACGCCGCCGGAGGTTCGCCAGGACCCCGAGGCCGTCGGCGACCTGCTAATCCGCGCCCAGGGCGGCCAGGTCGTAGCGCTGAAGGACATCGCCAAGGTCTATCTGACCGACGGCCGGACCAGCATCGCCCACGAAGGCGGCCGGCCGCGCCAGGTGGTGACGGCCAACCCCGCGCCCAAGGACGCCCAGAAGGTGACCAAGGCGGTGCAGGACGCCATCGCTAAGTCGGTCAAGCTGCCGCCCGGCGTCTATCTGGACTACAGCGGCACGGCCGAGGGCGCGGCGAGCGCCGGGCGGCAGCTGCTGTTCAATGTCGCCATCGCCCTGATCGGCGTGGTGGCGGTGCTGCTGATCACTTTCCGCAGCGGCCGGTCGGTGGGGCTGATCCTGGCCTCGGCGCCGTTCGCCCTGGTGGGCGGGGTCGTGGCCGTGGCCTTCACCGGCGCCAGCCTGTCGCTAGGTTCGTTAGTTGGCTTCGTGACCCTGTTCGGGGTGGCGGCCCGCAACGCCATCTTGCTGGTGTCGCACCTGGACCACCTGGTGCTGGTCGAGGGCGAGGCCTGGTCGCTGGCCGCCATCGCGCGAGCGACGCGGGAGCGGGTGACGCCGATCCTGATGACCGCCCTGGTGACGGCGCTGGGCGTGCTGCCCCTGGCCATCCAGACCGGGCAGGCCGGCCGGGAAATCCAGGGGCCGATGGCCATCGTCATCCTCGGCGGTCTGATCACCTCCACCATCGCCAGCCTCGTGGTCCTGCCCAGCCTGATCTGGCGCTTTGGACGGCCTCCGGTGTCGGGCGCTCCCGCATGAAACCGGTCGGCGCCCAGCTGGCCCGCGCCGTCCTGATCGTCGCCCTGCTCAATCTTGCCTATTTCGGTGTGGAGTTCGCGGTCGCCGTCCGCATCGAGTCCGCCTCGCTGCTGGCGGACGCGGTCGACTTCCTCGAGGACGCGACCGTCAACCTGCTGATCCTGGTCGGACTGGGCTGGACCGCCGCGAACAGAGCCAGTCTTGGCCGGGTATTGGCGTTGTTGCTGCTCGCGCCCGCCCTGGCGTTCCTCTGGACCCTCTGGCGCAAACTACAGGCGCCGGTGGTTCCCGCGCCGGACCTGCTGTCGCTGACCGGGTTGGGGGCTCTGATCGTCAACCTCAGCTGCGCCTTCCTCCTGGCGCGCTACAGGGACCATGAAGGCAGCCTGACCAAGGCCGCCTTCCTGTCGGCGCGCAACGACGCCATCGCCAATGTCGGGATCATCCTGGCGGCGGGCCTCACCGTCGTGACGCGATCCATTTGGCCCGATCTCCTGGTCGGCTGCGCCATCGCCTGCATGAACATCGACGCCGCACGGGAAGTCCTGGCGGCCGCTCGGGGCGAGAGCGACGCCGAGGCCTAGAAGGCGCTATTGGGCGCGGCGTGAAGATACGGCCCGTAGAGGCGTTGGGCCTTGCCGAAAGCGTGAGGGCCCAACGCCACCGCGACGATCGCTACGGCGGCGATGAAGGCCACGCCATCGCGCGTGGGGCGCGTGTCCGGCCTGGCGCCGGCGGCGAAGGCGATGGCCAGGCTCGCCAGCGCGCCGCCCAGCGCCATGCCGGCGACGACGTCCGAGGGCCAGTGCGCGCCGACATAGACCCGGGAGACGGCCGTCACGAGAACGGCGGCGCAGGCCAGCAGCCAGGCCAGGGGCCGCCAGCGGCGGGCGAGACCGCGCGACGCCATCCAGGCGAGAGTCGGGTAGAGAGCCGCGGCCGAGGTCGCATGGCCGCTGGGGAAGCTGTAGGCCTGGGCGCCGGAATAGAGCGCCGAAGGGCGCGCGACGTGGAAGGCGGTCTTGAAGGCCGGGGTGATCAGCGCCGAACCCGCCATGACGAATACCAAGGCGAGCGCCCACCGCCACCGTCGCCGCCAAAGCAGATAGAGCGTGGCCAGGACGGTGATCGCGGTGCGCTGGCTGCCATCGCCCAGCGCGGAGGCCATCATCATGAGGTTGTCGAGCCAGGGCGCGCGCAGGCCCCGGAGCTGGCCGGCGAGCGCTGCATCGGTCCGGACGATGGGTCCTTGACTAACGACGTCCGCGCCCAGCTTGAGCACGTAGAGCACGAGCAGGACGCTGAGACCGACGGCGATCAGGCGCCAATGGACGAGCACGCGGTCGGCGATCACGCCAAGCGCTGTCTGGGGAGGCGTGTAGGGCTGAGGCATCGGATCTTCCGCGCGCGGGGCGGATCCGCGAGCGCGGCAGAATGCGATCTCTAACCTTGGCGGTAGGTGGCCGGAACTATACAAAACCCCAAGGTTTCAGGTAGGCGTAGAGTCGCGCGCTTCTGAGCAATTGGAAGTCGAAGTCGGATCCTATCTGCCAAATGGGCCCAAGATGCTGCCGGCGGCTTTGTATTGAGTCAACTGTCGGCAACATTGAGATATCTCAATCTTTCGGCCTTTCGCTCCGGTCGTCTGAAATTCGCTTGTAGAACAACGACGTCCATCGCTGATGCGAAAGTGTAGTCGTTCGGACATCAAGTCTTCACACGCCAAGCCGTCCCCGGCCGACTAATCCGCCGCCGAACCCGACCGGAGCGCTCCCTTTCGCTTCGATCGTCAGTGAACGGGGGATAAAACCGATGACGAAGTTCTCGAAGGCGCGCCTGGAGGTCCTGGCCTCGGCGTCGATGCTGGCCCTGGCGCTGTGCGCGGGCCTGGCCAACGTGGCCCATGCGGCCGACGGCCCGGCGCCTGAGCAGGAAAAGGAAGTCGACGCAGTCGTGGTCACCGCGCTCAAGGGCCACGCGGCCAATGTCGCGCCGGTCTCGGCCTCGCTGACGGCGACCGAACCGCAGGCGGTGATCACCCGCAAGTTCATCGAGGAAAGCGCGCCGCGCGTCGGCGACTACACCACCACGGCCATCCTCGCGCCGTCGATGGCCACCATTCCCAATTCCAACGGTTCGGGCGCGACCGACGGGGCCAAGATCACCCTGCGCGGCTTCCAGGACGGCGAGTTCAACGTCACCTATGACGGCATCGCCTGGGGCGACACCAACGGTCCCAGCCACCACTCCAACTCGTTCTTCCCGTCCTCGACCATCGGCGGCGTGGTCATCGACCGCGGCCCGGGCCAAGCGACGGACCTGGGCCAGGCCAATTTCGGCGGCTCGGTGAACCTGTTCTCGCTGCCGTTCGAGGACAAGATGTCGGCCCGTCAGACCCTGACGCTGGGCAGCTTCGGCACGAAACAGGCCGTGACCACCCTGGCCACCGGCCCGATCGCCAAGCTGAACGGGGTCAACGCCACCCTGAACTTCATGGAGTACAAGACCGACGGCTACCTGACCAACAGCGCCAGCGACGGCTACAACCAGTTCCTGAAGGTCGGCGCGCCGCTGGGCGAGAAGTGGAACCTGACGGCCCTCTACACCCACAACTACAACACCTACTACCAGGGCGACGCGAGCGGCAACGCCACGGTCGCCCAGACGGAGCTCTACGGGAGGCGGTTCGCGCTGAGCGACGACCCGACCCTGCAGACCTACAAGGGCTACAACTACACCAAGAAGGAAACCGAGTTCGGCTATGTCCGCCTGGAGGGCGAGCTGGCCGAGGGGCTGCGAGTCCAGAACACAGCCTACGAGTACTGGTATTCGAACAAGACCCTGTCGGCCAACGACAACGGCGCGGACGCCTCGATCGGCGCCACGGCGCTGGCGGCGGCCAACAAGGTGATCCTGATCCCGGCCGCGGCCTATCCGGCCGGCGGCGCGGGCTACGCCTCGGGTCTGAAGGTCAACGGCCTGCCGGGCTATCTCAAGCGCAACAAGTACCGCGTGCGCGGCGATATCCTGAAGTTCACCAAGGACTTCGACGCCGGTGTTCTCACGGTCGGCGCGGAGTACGAGCTGGCCAAGACGGGCCGCTCGCGGCTCGACATCGACCTGATCACCAAGGCGCCGGACTATCGCGAGAAGGCCGCCCTGGTCGCTGGCGACAGCGCCTGCGGTGACTGGGCCAAGCAGAGCGCGCCGGGCAAGGCGTGGGACGGCGCCTGCCAGGTGCCGCTGAACATTGCCTACAACGAATATTCCGGCTGGCATCAGTACCAGCCCTTCGCCCAGTTCGAGTGGAAACCGAACGACCGGCTGACCGTGACGCCGGGCGTCAAGTACGTGCACTTCAAGCTCTATGTCCGTGCGCCCGCGGTGGCCGTGAAGGGCTCAATCCAGCCTGCGGACGTCTCGGGGACCTTCACCAAGACCCTGCCGTTCCTGACGGCCAACTACCGCGTGGCGTCGAACTGGTCCGTTTACGGACAATATGCCCAGGGCTTCCTGGTCCCCAGCATCAGCATCTTCTATGTCAACAATCCCGGCTCCAACAAAGTGGTGCCGCAGGAGTCGACCAACTACCAGATCGGCACGGTCTATAACGCTGGCAACCTGACCCTGGACGCCGACGCCTACTACATCGACTTCAAGCACAAGATCCAAACCCAGACCGAGCTGACCACCGGCGAGACCTTCCAGACCAACTTCGGCGGCGCGACCTACAAGGGCGTTGAGCTGCAGGCGACCTATGTGCTGCCCTACGGCTTCAGCGTCTTCGCCAACGGCACGGTCAACCAGGCCACCGGCAAGGACGATCCGCTGAACCCCGGCTACAATGGCCACCAGCTGGCCAAGGTCCCGCGCGGCACGGCGGCGCTGGGTGTCCGGTCGGAACGTCACGACGTCCTGGCCCAGGGTGACAACCTGATCGTCACGCTGAACGACAAGTTGATCGGTCCGCAACTGGCCACCGCTGCTTCGGGAACCACGCCGCCGACGGGTCTCGTGAAGTCGTTCAACCAGGCCGACCTCTCGGCCACCTATCATCTGGGTCACTACAGCCTGCAGGCCCAGGTCCTGAACCTGTTCGACACCAACGACATCACCTCGTTCAAGGGCAAGGCTCTGCTGGCCGGCACGAACCTGCCGGCCGAGACGGTCGCCCAGGGCGGGGCGGCCAATGTGTTCACCTATCAAGTCGGCCGCAGCTACCAGATCACCCTCAAGGCCGCGTTCTGACGCGCGTCCTGGACAAGGAATTTCCCATGCTCCGTCATCTCCTGATCAGCGCGGCGATCATCGCCGCGCCCCTGCCGGCGATCGCCCAGACCGCGCCCGCCAAGCCCGAGAAGGTTCTGCAGCTGCTGGTTCCGGCCGATGTCGATCCGGCCCGCCTGCTGCCGCCGCCGCCTGCCGAAGGCTCGGCCGCCGAGAAGGCCGACCTGGCCGAGATCCGCCGTATCATCGCCGAGGCCTCGCCCGAGCGCCGCGCCCAGGCCAAGTGGGATGACGACCACGAGGATCCCTCGATGTTCGTCCCGACCTTGGGCGAGCGGTTCGACATGGCCAAGCTCCCGGCCACGGACGCCGTCCTGAGCATCGTCAAGAACGACGCCTCGATCGCGGCCGGCGGCGCCAAGAAGCTCTTCCTGCGCAAGCGTCCCTGGGCCGTCGACGCCTCGATCCAGAGCTGCGATCCGGGCGACAAGCCGCTGACCTCGTATCCCAGCGGCCACTCGACCCTGGGCTATTCGCTGGCCATGACGCTGGCGGTGCTGATCCCGGAGAAGGCCCAGGTGCTGATGACGCGGGGCCAGGACTACGCCTACAGTCGCGTGGTCTGCGGTTCGCACTACGTCACCGACACCCGCGCCAGCCAGGCCTTGGCGGCCGCCTTCGTCGCCACGCTGCTGAAAGACCCGGCCTTCCAGGCCAAGCTCTCGGCCGCGCACGCCGAGCTCAAGGGCGCGGGCCTGGCCCAGTAAGAAAATCGATGTGGCCGGCGCCGAGCGGCGGCGTCGGTCACCGTCTCCGACACTGTACGAGGACTACCGCATGAAGATCGTTTCTCTCGCCCTGGCCGCCGGCCTGGCGCTTGTCGGCGCCGCCGACGCAGCTGCGCCGCCGCTGAAGATCACCCAGCGCATCGCCGGGCCCGACGGCCCGTGGGACTACGCCAATTTCGATCCGGCCCATCACCGGCTCTACGTCGCGCATGGCGCGATGATCACCGCCATCGACGTCGACACCGGCAAGGTGACGCCCAGCCTGCTGCCGGCCCAGAAGGCGCACATCGCCTTACCGCTGCCGGGCGGCGACGAGATCCTGGTCACCAACGGGGCGAGCAACACCGCGGTCCTGGCTGACGCCATGACCGGCGCGGTGCGGGCCACCATTCCCACCGGCACGAGCCCTGACGCGGCCCTGATCGAGCCGACGACCGGCCTGGCCCTGGTCATGAACGGCCACGGCGGCGACATCACCCTGATCGACCTGAAGGCCGGTCAAGCGGTCGGCGCGATCCCGGTCGGCGGCACGCTGGAATACGGCGCGGCCGACGGAGAGGGCCGGGTGTTCGTCAATATCGAGGACACCGGCGAGATCGTCGTCATCGACGTGGCCGCGCGCAAGGTAACCGCCAAGTGGAAGCTGGACGGCTGCGAAGAGCCCAGCGGCCTGGCCTATGCGGCGTCCTCGAAGGTGCTGATCTCGGCCTGCGCCAACGGCGTGGCCAAGGCCGTGTCGGCCGTCGACGGCAAGATCGTTTCGACCCTGAAGATCGGTCCCAAGCCGGACGCGGCCTTCTTCGATCCGGCGCGCAACCTGGCCTACATTCCCAGCGGCGGCGACGGCACGCTGTCGGTGATCGCGGTGCGCAGCGCCACCGACGTGGCGGTGGTTGGCAGGATCACGACTCAGCCGGGCTCCAAGACCGGTACGATCGATCCGACGACTGGCAAGGTCTACCTGCCGTCGGCCAAGTACGACGCGCCCGCCAAGCCCGGCGGTAAGCCGGCTCAGCAACCCGGGACCTTCGCGGTCCTGGTCCTGGACCGTTAGGCGTCCGGCTCCGTCGTCGGCGGAAAGACAAGATCGACCACAAGGCCCGGTCCGGCGTCGCCCAGCACCACGCGGGCGCCGCTGCGCCGGGCGATGGCCGCGACGATCGACAGGCCCAGGCCCGAGCCCTTAGTGGTGCGGCTGGCTTCCAGGCGCACGAAGGGCTTGAGGGCCGCCTCGCGGGCCTCGGCCGGCACGCCAGGGCCATCGTCCGATATCCGCAGGCGCGATCCGCTGTCGCCCGTCGAGGTCTCCAGCCTGATGCGCGCCCCGACCGGCGTATGGCGCAGGGCATTCTCCAGCAGGTTGGCGCAGACCTGGGCGATCAACGCCGGGTCGGCCGCCGCCGGGGCCGCGACGCAGGCCACGTCCAGGCGCCGGCCACTGGCCTCGATGTCCGGACGGAAGGCCTCGGCGACATGGGAGGCCGCGCCGGCCAGGTCCATGATCGCGTCCGGCCGGTCCTGACGGCTAATCTCCGAGAGCTGCAGCAGGGCGTCGAAGGTGCGCAGGATCTCGCCGACGTCGTCGTCCAGCCGGGCCACCGCCAGGGCCTGCGGTGAGGCCGGGTCCAGCGTGCCGCGCAGGCGCTCGATCTTATGCCGTAGCCTCGTCAGCGGCGTGCGCATGTCATGGGCGATGTCGGTGGTCACCTGGCGTAGCTGGTCGATCAGCGCGCCGATGCGATCGAGCATGCCGTTGAACGCTAGGGCCAGTTCGTCCAAATCGTCGGGCGTGCGGCTCGGTCGGACTGGCGTCCGGACATCGAGGCGTCCGGCCGAGACCAGCCGCGCCGACCGCGCCACCTGGGCGATGCGCCGCCAGGCCTGGATGTTGAAGGCGAACGAGGCGCCCAGGCAGAAGATCGCGCCCAGCGCGCCGCACAGGAACAACACCTGGTTCACGGCCCGCATTTGGCCGGCCGCGATCGCAAGGTCCTGGCCGACCGACAGCCGCGAGCCATCGGCCAGGCGTTCGGTAAACACCAGGAACCGGTGCCGGCTGGCGTCGGTGCGCGATGGGACGCCGGCCAGCTCGGTCCAGCCCATGGCGCTGGGCTCGGGCAGGCGGCCGGCCTCCAGGGTCCCGTCGGCCCGGACCAGGCGGTAGTCGAAGCCGCGCCACAGCCTCGTGCGCTTGGCGACCGTGTAGGGCAGATGTGGGCGGCCCTTCTGCACGACCTCGTCACGCAAGGAGGCGATCTCGCCCTTCACGTGCTCGCGCATGATGTCCCGGTCGAGCCGGCTGATGGCCGCCTGGGCGAGATAGCCCGCCAGGGCGAAAGCCAGGATGACGATGACGACCTGGGTCAGCGCCAGGCGCATGCCGGTGTTGTGGCTCAACCGAGCCAGCCCGCGCGGCGTTTCGGCCAGGGTCTCGCTGTCGGCGGGGCCCATCATGCTGACGGCGGCCGGACGACATAGCCTTCGCCGCGCACCGTGGCGATCAGCGACGGCGATCCGGCCGGATCGACCTTGGCGCGCAGGCGGCTGAGGTGGGTCTCGACGATGTTGGTGCGCGGGTCAAAGTGAAAACCCCAGACCTTCTCGAGCAGCATGGCGCGGGTGACGACCTGGCCTGCGTTCAGCATCAGATATTCGAGCAGCTTGTACTCGAGGGGCAGCAAGGCGATGGGCTGGCCGTCGCGCGTGGCCGCGCGTTCCAGGCGGTCCAGGGTCAGGTCCGCGCAATGGAGCAGGGTGCGTTCGCGCAGTGGCGCTGGCGAGCGGCGAGCGAGGGCGGCGACGCGGGCGTTGAGCTCGGCGAACGAGAACGGCTTGACCAGATAGTCATCGCCGCCGGCGTGCAGGCCATCGACGCGATCGGTCACCGCGCCCATCGAGGTGACGAAGAGGATCGGCGTCTGGACACCCGAGGCCCTGAGCCTGCCGACGACGGAGAGCCCGTCGAGGCCGGGGATCATCCGGTCGACGATCAGCACGTCGAAAGCGCCGGTCAGCGCCATTTCCAGGCCGGCAAGGCCATCATTGGCCAGTTTCGCCAGACAGCCCGCCGCGGTGAGCGCCTCGCACATGTGCTCGGCCGTCTCGCGTTCGTCCTCGATCACAAGGACTCGGATCGGCTCGGGCGCGCGGGCGGCGGAAACGGCGGGTTCAGTCATGGCGGGGCGCATTTCTCGAAGACCATCGGCGCTTTGCGTGACGCGCGCGCGACCGTGGCCGAAGGTCAGGGGACGGGACGCGGATACTTCAGTCGGCCCCAGCGGGCCCGCACCTCAGGATCGTCGGCGATCGCTTCGAGCAGGCGCAGCGACTCTTCCTCGCCGCGCACCGTCTCGCGCGTCGGCGGCGCGGCGTCAGGCCGCGAGGCCAGCTGCAGCTGGTAGACCACGAGCGACCCATGCCGGAAGGCTGCCTCCAGCGCCGACAGATAGTATTCCCACATCCGGCAGAAATGTTCGTCGAACAGCGCTGCGGTTTCCTCGCGGCGGGCCATGAAGGCTTCGCGCCAGGCCCGCAAGGTGCGGGCAGGGTGGTCACGCTGCTGTTCGACGTCGGTGATGGTCAGGCCGGCGCGCTCGGCCGATCGCGCGATGGCCGACAGCGAAGACGCATGGCCGCGCGGCCAGACATGCTTGGCCATCCAGGGGTCGTAGGGGCCGCCTCCGCCCGCGTGGCCAGTGGTGTGAAGCAACATAAGGCCGTCGGGCGCCAACCGCTTGCGGCAGGCCCGGAAGAAGGCCGTCTCGCCGCCCAGACCCGGATGCTGGAAAGAGGCCACCGAGACGATCCGGTCGAAGACTCCCTCGGCGCTGTGGCAGTCGGCCAGCCGGAAACCGACCCGGTCGGAGAGGCTTTCGGTGCGGGCCCGCACGGTCGCGCGGGCCAGCTGTCTGTAAGAGAGGGTCACGCCCAGTACGCTGGCCGCGCCGGCGACCTTGGCGAGGTAGATGGCGAGGCCGCCCCATCCGGAGCCGATATCCAGCACCCGATGGCGCGGCTCGATCATCAGCTTGGCGGCGATGTGGCGATCTTGCGCTCGCTGGGCGTCTGCCAGCGACTGGCCCGGCGTATCGAAATAGGCGCTGGAAAAGCGCCAGTCCGGGCCCAAGAAGTGACCGTAGAAGGCGTCGCCGATCTGATCGTGGCGGGCGGCCTCGCTTTGCGCGGCCGCATGATCGCTCATCCTGCGCCAGGCCGTGAGGCCAGCCCGCAGGCGGGCGAGCGCACCGGCGATCGGCGAAGAGGAGGCCCGGCCGTCGACGCGTATCCGGCAGAGGAGGTCGTAGACCGAGCCCTTCACCATCACCAGGCGCCCGGCCGTGAAGAGCTCGCCGATCTGTAGGCCGGGGTTACGCAGCAGCGCCCAAGCCGCCGTCTCGTCCGTCAAGCGCACGACCACGGGTTCGTCGGTCGGAGGGCCGACCCGGACCGTTTGGCTGGATGCAAGTTCAATATGCAGCGGGCCGTGCGTAACGAGCGGCGTCAACGCCCGGCGCAGCAAGGTGGCGGCCAAGGTCATCGGGTCCCCGTGTCTGGTTCGCTCGGGATCGACGCCATGGACGGGCGGGCGCCTCACCGTTTCTCGGATTCCGGCTCAACGCTGTCGCGGGCGACCAAATGGACCACGAGGTCGTGGCCATCGACCTTGCAGCCCGCGCTTATGAGTGCGCCGATCAAGCGTTCGATGGCTTCGGGGTTTTCGATGGCGATGGCTGTTTGAGCGCCGCCTCCGCGAACTTCAAGTTTCGTGGCGAAGGGAGCGGCATAGCGGATGGCGCGGCCATTCTCGGCGATAATTAACACCCGGGAAGCGACCAGGCCGCGGATCAGGACATAGACGTGCGACCGGCTCACATTCAGACCAAGGTCCCTGGCCCGAGCCCAGACCTCGCTGACCGACAGGGGCGAGTCCGTCTCGTCAAATATCCTCGCCAGCCGTTCGTGATCCCGGGTGAGGACGACACGTTGAGCGTGGCAGCTCTCGTCGATCGTCAGGCGCAGGCGCGGCGGCGCATCGCCGGGGGCGGCAGGGGACGAGGAGAAAACCGCTGTATATCGCTGGCGCAGGGCTCGGTCGCGGGCGTTCAGCTGGTCGACTGGAGGCGGATGAGCCATGGGAAGGTTCGATAAGCGGCCGGGGAGGGCGTTCGAACCCTTCCACTAGACCTCCCACGGACGATGTCGACGACCCGCTGACAATATTGGGAAATTGTATAGGCGCGGAAATCTTCCGGTCTGCTAAGCCGGTGTCGGAGCACTTCATGGACACCTTCACCTTCGTCTGTCTCAGTGAGAAGCAGGTGGCCACGGCCGTCGACGTCCAGGTCCTTCCGGACGGCGAATATCGTCGCCACGCCCTGCAGCTGATGCACGAGCACGCCAGCGCCGTGGCGGTCGAGGTCTGGTCGGGCGATGAGGTGATCGCGACAGTCGACCGCAACGGTCCCTGGCCCAGAGCCGCCCAGGCGGAAGGTGATTTGGCCCCCTGAGGCGGGGATTGAGGCGGGACGCTCAGGCTCGCAAGGTCAACAGCAGGACGCCGGCCCCGACCAGCAAGACGCCCAGCCAGTTCGTCGGCGACAGCTTTTCGCCCAGGAACGCCACGCCAAACACCGCGACCAGGATGACGCTGAGCTTGTCGACCGGCGCCACCCGCGCGGCGTCGCCCAGCTTCAGGGCCTTGAAGTAGCAGAGCCACGAGGCGCCGGTGGCCAGGCCTGACAGGATCAGGAAGAGCCAGCTCTTGGCGTCAACCGTATCGAGCGGCTGCCATTGCCGCGTGCCGGTCAAGAACGCCCCGAGCGCCAGCAGGATGACGACCGTACGGATGAAGGTCGCCAGGTCCGAGTTGACCTGGCTGACGCCCAGCTTGGCGAAGATCGCGGTGAGGGCGGCGAAACTCGCCGAGCCCAGCGCCCAGCCGATCCAGTTGGTGGTCGTTCCCATGCCAAGTTCTCCGACAAGCCAAACGGCAGGCTAGACGCCGGGTTCGCGACGGCGCCAGAGCTGAAGGCAAACATTGGGAAATCCCAATGTTCATTGGGAATTATCAATGTTAGTTGCGAATGCTTCGCATTGATGTGTCGGGATTGTGTAGTTAAGAGCGCCTCTCAGTTTCAAAAGGCGCTTGGCCCTCCCTGGTCGAGCAAGTCTGGGGATTATCGACATGAACACCTTGTCTTCGCCGGGTATCCGGAGCCGGAGCCGCCGCGCGCTGAGCGTCGCCGCCGTGGCGGGCGTCGCGGGCCTGGGCATCTCGGCCGCTCATGCGGAGGCCGTTTCGGCCGACGGCGCGATCGCCACCGCGCCGGCCGACGAGCAGACGGAAGTCAGCGGCGTCCAGATCGATGGCAAGAAGGCCAACCTGTCGCCCAAGCAGACCGCGCCGCTGCGCGACACGCCCAAGTCGATCACGGTCATCTCGCAGGACCTGATCCAGCAGACCGGCTCGGCCAGCCTGGTCGACGCCCTGCGCACCGTCCCCGGCATCACCTTCGGCGCGGGCGAGGGCGGCAATCCGGTCGGTGACCGTCCGTTCCTGCGCGGCTACGACGCCCAGTCGGCGACCTTTGTCGACGGTCTGCGCGACATCGGCGCCCAGTCGCGCGAAGTCTTCAACACCGAGAGCATCGAGGTCGTGAAAGGCGCCAGCGGCAGCTATGCCGGCCGCGGCGGCGCTGGCGGCGGCGTCTATATCAACAACAAGGCTCCCAACCGCACCAATTCGATCGGCGGTCAGGTCGCGGTCGGCACGGCCGACTACAAGCGCGCTACGTTCGACGTGAACCACGTGATCGCCGACGGCGTGGCCGTGCGCCTGAACCTGATGGTCCACGACGCCGGCGTGGCCGGTCGCGACGAGGTCCACCAGAAGCGCTGGGGCGTCGCGCCGTCGATCGCCTTCGGCCTGGGCACGCCCAACCGCGCCACGGTCAGCTTCTATCACCTGCAGAGCGATGACCTGCCGGACGCGGGCATCCCGTACAACAACCCGACCTTCACGGCCCGCACCGACGGTCGGCCGCGCGTGCTGCAGACGGGCAACGGCGAGCCGATCAAGGTCGACCGCAGCACCTTCTACGGCGTCAAGGATCGCGACTTCCGCAAGGAGCGCGTCGACATGGCCACCGTGCGCCTGGAGCACGACTTCAGCCACGACATCCACCTGCGCAACACCACGCGCTATGCCGAAAGCGCCCAGGACTACATCTGGACCCAGCCGGACGACAGCAAGGGCAACCTCTATTATGGCCTGATCTGGCGTCGCCCCAACAGCCGCGTCACCGAGGTCAGCTACCTGACCAACCAGACCGACTTCTATGGCAAGTTCAACACCGGCTCGGTGGTCCACAACTTCGCCACGGGCCTGGAGTTCTCGCGCGAGGAAGGCGAGAACGACAGCTACAACGTCTTCTACAACGGGGCGCTGGCGGCGACCTACAACACCTGCAACGCCGCGGCGATCGCCGCTTTCGTCTGCACCAGCGTCAACAATCCCAACCCGAGCGATCCCTTCAACGGGACGATCGTGCGTAACAACAACCCGACCAACGCCCGCACGATCACCAAGGCGCTGTACGCCTTCGACACGATCGAGCTGAACCCGCAGTGGCAGCTGAACCTGGGCGTCCGCTACGACGACTATGACGCCCGCTTCATCAGCGCCCGCGCCACGACGACGCCGTTCGCCCGCAGCACGTTCAACCGCAATGACAAGCTGTGGAACTACCAGGCCGCTGTCGTCTACAAGCCCGTCGAGAGCGCCGCCCTCTACGTCTCGTACGCCACGGCCTCGACGCCGTCGGGCAGCTCGATCGCCCAGGGCAGCGAGAGCACGCCGCTCAGCAGCGACGTCAACGCCGCGCTGAGCCCCGAGAAGAACCACACGCTGGAAGCCGGCGCGAAGTGGGATGTGTTCGGCGGCAAGCTGTCGCTGACCGGCGCGGTGTTCGAGGTCAAGACCGACAACGCCCGCATCACCCAGACGGACGGCACGGTGGCCATGGCCGGCGAGAAGCGCGTGCGCGGCTTCGAGATCGGGGCCTCGGGCTCGGTCACCGACAAGTGGGACGTCTTCGGCGGCTACACCTATCTGGACGCCATCCTGGTGAAGAACGGCGGCTCGGGCGCGGCGGCCGGCCTGACCGACGGCCAGCCCTTCCCGAACACGCCCAAGAGCAGCGCCTCGCTGTGGACGACCTACAAGGTGCTGCCACGCCTGACGATTGGCGGCGGCGCCAACTACATGGCCAAGGTCATGGGCAGCACCAATCCGAACTTGCCCAAGTTCGTGCCCAGCTATTGGCGCTTCGACGCCAACGCCAGCTACGTGATCAACGACCATCTGACCGCGCAGCTGAACATCCAGAACCTGACCGACGAGACCTATTTCAGCCAGGCCTATCCGACCCACTACGCCACCATCGCCCCCGGGCGCTCGGCGGTGTTCTCCCTGAACGCCAAGTTCTAGTCCTCCCCCTGACGACTTGGCTCCAGGCCGCCCCGGTTTAGGCTGGGGCGGCCGCTTGTTTTCATGCGAACCTCGATGACCGATCACGACTCCAGTTCCGCAGATCCCATGGTCTCCCAGGTCGCGCGCCGGATGGCGGGGCCGCCGGACGAGGCGCGGGCGTGGATGCTCGGCCTGGCCGAGCGCGGCGTGCCGCGCGCCCAGGCGCTGCTGGGCCAGATGTTGCTCGACGGCTTCGGCGGTCCGGCCGCGCCGACCGACGCCCTGGCCTGGTTCATCAAGGCCTCGGCCAGCGGCGACGCCCTGGCCTTCAACATGGTGGGGCGGGCTTACGAGAACGGCTGGGGCGCGCCGGCCGACATCGTGGTGGCGGCGCAATGGTACCGCCAGGCCGCCGAGCGCGGCGACGAATGGGGCATGTACAACTACGCCACCCGCCTGATGCTGGGGGACGGGGCGGCGGAGAACCGCGCCGAAGCCCTGCAATGGTTCCAGCGCGCCGCCGCCCTGGGCCACTCCAAGTCGATCAACATCGTCGGCGGTTTCTATGAGGACGGCTGGGAAGTCCCGCAGGACTTCGCGATCGCCGCCGAATACTACGCCCGCGCTGCGGCGGCCGGCGATTTTCGGGGCAGCTTCAATCTTGGCCGTGTCCTGGCCTCGCGCGGCGCCGCCGCCGAGGCCCTGGCCAGTTTCGAGCAGGCCGCCACGACCGCGACGCCGGCCTTCATCGACAAGATGATCGCCTTCCTGCGCGCGGCGCCGATCGAGGCCTATCGGGCGTTGGCCGATCGCCTGGAGGCCGCTCGATGACGTCAGTCCGCCAGGCTGATGACGATGCGGCGGCCGGCCGCGTCCACGCCGTGGCGGGCCAGGGCGTCCAACAGGTGCTCGATCAGGGTCGGATCATGCTCGGTCGCCGAAGGCGCGCCGGCGCCGGCCGAGACCTCCACCGCGACGGCTGGCGGCGTGGCGTATCGCGTGCGGCGGTCGGCGACGCCGATCTCCCGCAGCACGCCGACCGCGACCAGGTCGTTGGCCAGGCGATGCAGCGACGACCGGTTGACCTCCAGCTCGAGCTCGACGGCCTTCCACCAGACCGTTTCCAGGTCGATGGGGGCGGGGACCATGTCGAACACTTCGGCCAGCCGCCGACGCTTGGCGGTCAGGCGCACACCCAGCATTTCGCAGCGCGCGACGACGCTCGCTCGCAAGCCGCCTGGGGCAGGCGCCGCGGCGGTTTTGGGCTCGGGCGTCGCGGCCTGGATGGCGAACTGCCCGCCCAGGCGAGGACGCAGTCGCCGACCGTTCAGACGAAGCATTGCGCTGGCTTGGGACATCGTGTTTCGATCGGCTATTGTATTGCGAGCAAGTCGCGTTATCAGCAGATAGCGCCTCGGCTGACTGTGTCGACGCCTCGTGGGCAATGTTGGGAAAATGTATAGTCGGGCCAATCTGGCGCTAATGTTCGAGGTCCCCTGCAAGCGAATGCGGGGCGTCACGCCTTGAACGTCTTTTTGCTTGAGGATGACGCCGAGACCGCCGACTTCGTCGTGCGTGGACTGAAGGAGCGCGGCCATCAGGTCGAGCTGTCGACTGACGGGGTCACCGCCCTCCAGCGCCTGTCGACGGCGAGTTTCGACGTCGTGGTGCTGGACCGCATGGTGCCGGGCATCGACGGTCTTTCGCTCCTCAAGGCGCTGCGCGCGGCGGGTGACAACACCCCTGTCCTGATGCTGACGGCGATGTCGCAGATCCACGACCGGGTGACGGGGCTGGAGGAGGGGGCTGACGACTACCTGGTCAAGCCGTTCGCCTTCTCCGAACTGGCCGCCCGGGTCATGGCGCTGGGGCGCCGGCCGGCCACCGCCGAGCCCATGGCCATGCTGCGGATCGCCGACGTGGAGATGAACCTCCTGCGGCGCGAGGTCCGCCGGAGCGGACGCCCCGTGGAACTGCAGCCACGGGAATTCATGCTGCTGGAGCAACTGATGCGCAGTCCGGGCCGTATCGTGACCCGGACCATGCTGCTCGACCGGGTCTGGAACTTCGGCTTCGACCCCAAGACCAACATCGTCGAGACCCACATGTCACGGCTGCGCTCCAAGCTGAACGAAGGCTTTGCCCGCAGCGCCATCCGCACCGTGCGTGGCGCGGGCTACATGATGGATGACGGTGTTTAGGCGCCTTCCCCGGACGATCGGCGGCCTGGCGCTCACGGTCGCGGGCGTGTCCTGCGTCCTGACCCTGGCCGTGGGCGCGATCACCTTCGACAAGGTGCACCATGAGATCGAGCGCCAGCTGGACCGGCGTATCGAACTCGAGACCGCGTCCTTGCTGGCGACCTATGCGCGGACCGACTTCGACGTCCTGGTCAGCGCCGTCAACGATCGCGTCCAGCCCTCCAACCGGCGCATGATCGGCTACCTCAACGCGGCGAGCGAGGAGGGCAATGGCATGGGCTATCTGGTCCTCGATGCGCAGGGACGGCGACGGGCCGGTGACTTCAACGGTCCTGTTCCGCCCGCCGGCTGGAGCGAGTTCGCCCGGTTTCGGCGCGCCGACGGGTCACAGGGTGTCGCCCAAGCGATGAACAGTCCGCTGGAGCGCGGCGGACGCCTGATCGTCGCCGCCGACCGGGGCGGTCTTCACAAGATCGATCGTTCGCTGAAGCGGCTGTTTCAGATCAACTTCGGTATCATGATCGCCGCCAGCCTGCTGGCCATGCTGCTGTTCGGGCGCGTGGTGCAACGCCGGTTGAACGCGATCCAGACGACGGCCGAAGGGATCATGGGCGGCGATCTCAAGCGCCGGATGCCGATCGATGGATCGGGCGGCGAGTTCGACCAGTTGGCCCAGGTCCTCAATCGCATGCTCGATCGGATCGGCGACCTGATGGCCAATCTGCGCCAGGTCTCCGGCGACATCGCCCACGATCTGCGCACGCCGCTGACCCGTCTGCGCGCGCGTCTCGAGGACGTCGAAGCCATCGCCACGACCGAGCCGCAACGCGAGGGGCTGTCTGGAGCCTTGCAGGAAGTCGACGGTCTACAGGATCTACTCTCGAGCCTGATGGCGCTTTCGGAGCTGGAAGGGCGCTCGGTGCGCGATCGGTTCGGGCCGGTCGCGTTGGAGGCGGCGATCGGCGAACTGGCTGAAGCCTACGGACCGGCGTTCGACGCCGCGGGCATGACGCTGGATCTCGATCTGCATCCGGTCGAGGTGCGTGGCGAACAGCGTCTTCTGCAGCGCGCCCTGGCCAACCTGCTCGACAATGCGCTGGTCCATGCCGGGCCGAAGGCTCGCGTGTCGGTCAGTCTGCGCGACGTCGCCGGTCTTGTGGAACTGGAAGTCGCCGACGACGGCCCCGGCGTGCCGCCTCAATCACGCGACCTGATCTTCAAGCGCTTCGTCCGGCTCGACGCCGCACGCTCTTCGCCTGGACATGGGCTGGGCCTGTCGATCGTTTCGGCGATCGTCGCCGCGCACGATGGGAGCATCCGGGTGCGCCCCAGCGAGCGGGGTCTGGCCATCATCATCACGCTACCGGCCGGTCGCCAGACGTAGCGACACGTTCAGTCCGGGGCCGGCGTCGCTCAAGCGCAGTTCCGCGAAGTGCGCCCGAGCGATAGCCGCGGCCAGGCTCAGGCCCAAACCGTTGCCTGGCTTGTGGCGGCTCTGTTCCAGGCGCGAGAACCGGCGAAGGACGAAGGCGTGCAGGTCGGCCGGGATGCCCGGACCATTGTCGCGGATCGACAGTTCGGCATGGTCGCCGGCCCGCGTCAGCCTGACCTGGATCGTGCTGCCCGGCGGCGTGTGGCGCGCGGCGTTCTCGATCAGGTTGACGATCAGCTGGGACAGCAGGTGTCGGTCGCCGTCCAGCACGATGTCCGGCGCCAGGTCGGCGACCAGGGCATAACCTTCCGCCTCGACGTCGGGACGCAGCGCGTCGATGCAGCGCTCGGCGACCGCCGAGAGGTTCGTCGGCTGGAACGCGCTGCGGACCTGGAAGCTCTCGATCTCCGAAATCCGTAGCAGGGCCGCGAAGAGATCCAGCAGATCTTCGGCGTGCCGCGAGGCGTGCGCCAGAGCCTCCTTGGCCTGCTCGGCGCTCAGATCCTGGCGCATGGCCGCGTCCAGGACGTTGCGCAGGCGGGCCAGCGGCGTGCGCATGTCGTGGGCGATGTCGCTGGAGACCTGCTGCAGGTTTTCCAGCAGCGCCTCGTTGCGGTCCAGCATGCGATTGAGTGTCGCCGCCAGATCATCGAACTCGTTGGCGGCGGGATCGCGGGGCACGCGCCGGGCCAGATCGCCGTCGATGATCGCCTCGGCGGCGGTGGTGATCCGGGCCAGGCGATGTCGGATTACCGAGCCCAGCAGCCATGCGCCCCCGACGCCGGCGGCCAGCATCAGCGAAAAGGCGATGCCAAAGGCCTTGAGGATCGCCAGGTCGATCTCGCCGATCGGCGCACGGTCGGCGGCCACGGTCAGGCGAGCGCCGTCGGGCAGGCGGGTCGTCAGGGCCTGGGAGGTCCGTCCGCCCTCCGAATGCAGGAATTCCAGCCAGCCTGGTTGCGGCGTCGCAGCCCGCAACCCGCCGGCCAGGCGCTGTCCCGCGGCGTCGTCCAGGATGTAGCCCATCCCGTCGCTGCGCTCGGTCGCTTCGCGTTGCTTGATCCCGGTCGCCAGCGCCGGGAGCCCGCCGTGGCGGTGCAGCGTCAGAAGGCCATGCGTCTCCACGGCGATCCGATGGTCGAGCTGCCGCTCCAGCGCCTCGTGCGACACCGTATAGACGGCGAAGCCCAGCAGGATGGTGGTGATGGCGAGAGCGGCCGCCACGAGGGCGACCAGACCCGCGGTCGAGCGGGGAAGGCTTCTGATCATTCGCTGCGGATCATGTAGCCAGAACCGCGCACCGTGATGATGGCGTCCTCCGTGAAGCCGGCGTTCAGCTTGGCGCGCAGCCGGCTGATGTGGGTTTCGACGATGTTGGTGCGCGGATCGAAATCGAAGTCCCAGACCTGCTCCAGCAGCATGGTGCGGGTCATCACCCGATGGGCGTTGCGCATCAGGGCTTCCAGCATCGTGAACTCGCGCGGCTGCAGGTCGAGCCGACGTCCGCCTCGGCGGGCGATGCGCTTTTGCAGGTCGAGCTCCAGGTCCAACACAGCGAGCGCCCGTTCGGCCTCCGGTGGCGCGGGACGGCGGGCGATGACGTTCAGCCGCGCGTGCAGCTCCGAGAAGGCGAAGGGCTTGATCAGGTAGTCGTCGGCGCCGTTCTCCAGGGCCTCGACCCGGTCGACGATGCGGCTGACGGCGGTCAGCATCAGGGCGGGGGTCCGCACCCCGCCGGCGCGCAGCATCTTCAACACCGACAGGCCGTCCAGGCCGGGCAGCATGCGGTCCAGGACCATGACGTCGAACGTTTCGCTCGTCGCCAGGAACAGCGCGTCATTGCCCGAGGTCGCCAGAGAGGTGACGTGACCCACCTCGCGCAGCCCCTGGGTCAGGAAGGCGGCGGTCTCTTCGTCGTCTTCGGCGATCAGGATCTTCATGCGCGCAGTCTAGCGTCCCGGGGCGCCGGGAGCGACCTCCCAGCCGCCGCCCAGGGCGCGGAACACCGCCACCTGGGCGCGGGCGACCGAAGCCTCGGCGGTCAGCGACTGCGCGGCAACGGCGTTACGGGTGCGCTCGGCGTCGACCACGACCAGGTAGGTGTCCGCGCCCAGACGGTGGCGGGCCTGGGCGCGTCGGGCGGCCTCGGCGCTGGATGTGGCCGCCGCCGCGAGGGTCTCGCGCCGAGCCGTGCGCGCCTGATAGTCCGACAGCGCCGTCTCGACCTCCTCCAGCGCCCGCAGCACGGTCCGCTCCCAGCCGGCCACGGCGGCCGCTCGCGCGCCGTCGGCGGCCCCGATCCGCGCACGGATCGCCGCCTGGTTCGGGAAGGCCCAGGTGACCAGCGGCGTCAGGAAGGCGTCGCTGCCGCCGCCGATCAGTCCGCCCGAGCCCCCAAGCTGAATACGGGGATAGAGATCGGCGCGCGCGACGCCCGCGCGGGCCGCCGCGCCGGCCAGTCGGTGTTCGGCCTCACGGACGTCGGGGCGCCGCGCCAGCAGGGCCGCGCCGTCGCCGACCGGGAAGGACGAGACGATGCGCGGGATCACCGCACAAGAGGCGTCGAAGCTGGCGGCCGAGGCGGGCGGCAGGCCCTCCAGCGTCGCCAGGTGGAAGAGCGCGCGTCGGCGATCGGCTTCGAGGTCCGGGATCGTGGCGGCGGCCTGGTCACGCAGGGTGGCGGCCTGGGCGCGTTCCAGCGGCGACACTTCGCCGGCTTTCAACTGCTCCTCGACCAGGGACAGGGCGTTGGCCTGTGTCGTGGCCAGCTCTCGGGCCAGGGCCAGGCCGGCGTTCGCCACGCAGAGATCGAGATAGGCGCCCACCGTGTCGGCTGCGACGGTGACCGCCGCGGCATCATGGGCCGCTCGGACCGCTTCGGCATCCGCGTCGGCGGCCAGCGCCGCCTGGCGCAGGCGGCCGAAGAGATCGATCTCGAACGCCACGGCCGCGCCCAACTCATAGCTGGTCTTGGGCACGGCGGTGGTGCTGGGCTGGCGATCGGCGCGCTGGGGGCCCGCGCCGCTCTCGAGCACCGTCGAGGGCAGGCGCGCGGCGTCGGCCTGGCGCGCCGTCGCACGGGCGGTCTCGAGATTGGCCAGGGCGACCCGCAGGTCGAGATTGGCCGCCAGGGCGCGCTGCACGTGGGCGTCCAGTTTCGGATCGTCGAACAGGCGCCACCAATGCTCAGGCGGTGCGCCGGGCAGGGCGCCTGCCGCTTGCGTTCCGATGAACGGCGCTAGAGCCGTGGCGGGCGGAGCAGGGGGCGACGACGTCGTGGTCGCGCAGGCGGCCAGCATGGCCGACGTCGCCAAGATGGTGAGCGTGCGCCTCATCGGGCCAGGCCTTTCGGTTCGGGAGCGCGGCCGAAGCGACCATACAGGGTAGGCATCAGCAGCAGATTCAGCAGGGTGGAACTGACCAGGCCACCCAGGATCACCAGCGCCATCGGGTGCTCGATCTCGTGGCCGGGCTTGTCGCCGTTGACGACCAGGGGCAGCAGGGCCAGGGCCGCGCAAAGGGCGGTCATCAGGATCGGGGCCAGCCGCTCCTCGGCGCCGCGCAGGATCAGGCCCGGGCCGAAGGTCTCGCCCTCGTGCTGCTCCAGATGCTTGAAGTGGCTGAGCATCATGATGCCGTTGCGCGCCGAGATGCCCAGCACGGTGACGAAGCCCACGACCGATCCCAGGGACATGGTCCCGCCCGACAGCAGCACGGCGAGCACCCCACCCAGCAGGGCGAACGGCAGGCTGACGGCCACCAGGGCGGTGATCCGCAAGCTGCGGAACTCCAGCCAGACCAGCAGCAGCACGCCCAGGAAGCACAGGGCGCCCAGCATCGACAGCCGCTGCGACGAGGCTTGGCGCTCGGCATATTCGCCCAGCACTTCCGGGTGGTAGCCTTGGGCGAAGCGTATCCCTGCAACCTTGGCCTCGACCGCGCGGGCCACGGCGCCCAGGTCGCCGCCGGCGACGTTCAGGGTCACGTCGATCCGGCGTGAACCGTTCTCGCGCTTGATCTCGTTGGCGGCCGGCGCGATGCGCACCCGCGCCACTTCCGACAGCCGGACCTGGGCGCCCAGCGGCGTAGTGATCAGTAGGTCGTTGATCGCGTGCAGGTCACCACGGGCGGCCGGGACACCCCAGACGGTGACGTCGTTGCTGACCTGGTCGCGATAGACCTCGCCGACCTTGGTCCCGGCGATCACCGTGCTGACGGCGCGGCGCACCTCGCCGGGCGTCAGGCCGTAGGCGGCCAGGGCCTCAGGCCGCGGCTGGATCTGGATCTGCGGGATCAGGGTCTGTTGCTCGACCTTCAGCTCGGTGACGCCCGGCACGTCGGCCAGGGCCGCGCGCACGGTCTGGGCGGTGTCGCGCAGACCCTCGACCTCGGGGCCGTAGATGCGGACCACGATGCTGGCGCCGGCCCCGGTCAGGACCTCCTTGATGCGCTCGCGCAGATAGGTCAGCACGTCGCGATAGAGGCCGGGATAGCCGTCGATGGCCTCCTGGATCTTGGCGACGCTAGCGTCGTAGTCGGCCTTCTCGTCCAGGCTGATCCACAGCTCGGTGAAGTGCGGGCCATAGACCTCGTCACCGCCTTCGGCGCGGCCGATGTGCGAGCCGAAATTGCGCACGCCCGGGATGGACCGCAGCTCGCGGCTGGCCTGGATCGTCACCCGCTCCATAGCCTCGATCGAGGTCCCTGGCTTCTCGACGAAGTGCATCAGGAAGTCGGTCTCGCGGAAGTTCGGGAGGAACTGGTCCTTGGTGAACAGCGAGCCGATACCGGCCAGCGCCAGGCCGCCGATGATGACCCCGACCGCCAGACGCGGGCGGTGCAGGATGCGCGGCAGGAAGGCGCGATAGCGGGCCTTGAGGCGGCGCACATAGCCGGGCTCGCGAGAATGCTCGGCGGCGTTGGGCAGCAGGAACAGGCACAGCGCCGGCGTCACCGTCAGGGCCACCAGCAATGAGGTCCCAATCGCCAGGATGTAGGCGGTGGCCAGCGGGCGGAAGAACGAGCCCGAGACGCCCTCCAGGAAGAAGATCGGCAGGAAGACCAGCATGACGATCAGGCTGGCGAAGACGACGGCGCTGCGCACTTCCAGCGAGGCCTGCAGCACCACTTGCAGGGGCGAGGCGGGTGTCGCCAAGGCGCGGTTCAGCCGCAGGCGGCGGCCGATGTTCTCGACGTCGATGATGGCGTCGTCGACGATCTCGCCCAGTGCGATGACCAGGCCGGCGATGACCATGGTGTTGATGCTGGCGCCGCTCCAGGACAGCACCAGCGCCGCTCCCAGCAGCGACAGTGGAATGGCCGTCAGGCTGATGGTCGCCGAGCGCCAGTCGCGGGTGAAGGCGATCAGCACGATGGCGACCAGCGCGCAGCCCAGCCACAGGGCGTTGGTCAGGTTGCCGATCGAGCGCTCGATGAAGGTGGCGGGACGAAAGATGGTCGAGTCGATCTCGACGCCGGTCAGGCCCGGCTTCAGGTCGGCCAGGGCCGCTTCGATCCCGCGCGTGACGTCCAGCGTGTTGCCGCCCTGTTGTTTCTCGACGATCAGCAGCAGACCCGGGCCGTCATTGATGATGGCGCTGCCGATCGGGGCGGCGTGGTGGCGCACGACCTCGGCGACATCGCTCAGGCGCACGGGCGCGCCGCCCGACAGCTTGATCACCGTGCGGGCCAGATCCTCGGCGGTGACGGCCGGGGCCAGGTGGCGGACGGCCAGGCGCTGGTTAGGCGTGTCGACGAAGCCGCCGCCGCCGATCACCGCCGCGTCGCCGGCGGCGCGCTGCACCTCGGTCAGGGTGACGCCGGCCGCATTCAGGCGAGCCGGATCGACCAGCACCTGCAGCTGCGGATCGCGCTGGCCCCAGACGGCGACGTTGGCGACACCGGGCACGGCCATCAGCCGCGGCTTCATCGTCCAGCGCACCAGCTCCGACAGCGCCATCTGGTCCATGCTCTTGGACGAGATGCCGATCTTCATGGCCCGGCTGGTGGCCGACAACGGCGGCAGCATGACCGGTGGTCGCACGCTGGCCGGCAGGCGTGGCGCGACCATGGCCACCCGCTCCTGGACCAACTGGCGGGCGCGGACGACGTCCGTGCCTTCCTTGAAGATCAGGACCACCGAGGACAGCCCCAGCACCGACTTCGACCGCAAGGTCTTGAGGCCGGGCACGCCGTTGACGCCGGCCTCCAGCGGCACGGTCACCAGGTTTTCGATCTCCTCGGTCGACAGGCCCGGACCCTCGGTCTGCACCTCGACCATCGGCGGGGCGAACTCGGGGAACACGTCCAGGGGGACACCCTGCGTCGCCCTCAGGCCCAGCAAAACCAGGACGAGGGCGATCGCGATGACCAGTACGCGCTGCTGCAGCGCGCTTCGAACAAGCCAGCTTAGCATCGCTATTTGGCTCCGAATTCCGTGCCGAACAGTTCGGCCGCGCCGGCGGAGACCACCTCGACGCCCGCGCTCAGGCCGCGCGCCAGTACGATGCGGTCGCCCTGATGGCTGGCCGCCTCGATGCGCCGCCGCTCGAAGGTCTGGGGCTTGGTGCGGACATAGACCCACTCGCCGCCGTGGATGTCGTTCAATAGGGCCGAGGCCGGAACGACCAGTCCGGTCTCGTCGCCTCGCACCGGCAGGGCGACGGCGACCCGTTCACCCAGCCGGAGACGACCGTCCGGATTGGCGAGGGCGTAGTAGAGATCGACGGCTCCGGCGGTCGGGCTGGCCGATGGCGGCCCGGCGACGGGGCGAGCGATCAGCGGCTGGTCGTCGCCCAGCGGCCGCACCTGAGCGGCGCCGGCGCGGTCCAGGCGGGCCAGATCGCCGGCGAACACCGAGACCTTCACCCAGAGGTTGGCGGCGTGCGTCGAGCCGGTGAGCCGGGGGCCCAGCAGCGCGCGCTGTTGGCGGGCGGCAGTCAGGTTCGCCCGGGCCGCGCCCATGACCGACTCGGCCTCGTCCTGAGCTCGCAGGCTGCCCGCGCCTTCGCGGACCAGCGCCTGGGCGCGGTCGAAGGCCTTGCGGGCGACGTCGGCCTCGGCGGTCAGGCGGCCGACCTCGCCATCGGCGCGAGCCTGGGCCGCGGCTAGGGCTCCGAGGTCCTGAGCGGTGGTGATCGGCAGGCCGCCGGCGAACGGCGCGGCCATGACCTCGCCATGGGTCACGCGGCTCTGGCGGGCCGAACCGCGCTCGACACGGGCGTACCGCAGTCCCAGCCGGGTCTCGGCCTGCGGCGTCAGTGTCAGGCGCATCAGCTCGGTCTCGTGGCCAATGGCCTCGACCTTCGCCGGTTTGGGGTTGGAGGCGGCGGGCTTGCCTTGGCCGCAGGCTGTCAGGGTCAGGCAGGCAGCGAGGACGGCCAGGGTCTCCGGCGCGCGGCGGAGGGCAGGGGGCGGTAGGGGCGCCAAGACACGGTCTCCTCGTTGGATGATCCGTGTCGTTGATGGCGGGCGCGCCCTTGGTTCCCGATGGCCGGAACTATACGATCCGCGAAGGTTGGTCCGAGAGCGTGAGCCGGAAGAAGCACGGCGTGGGCGCCAGCGCTGGCACCACCAATGCTACCGGTAACAAATTGTCGTTGACACCATTGCGCTCAGATTGCTTGTCTCGCGCCAGACCTGACAAAACGGGCGATGGGAGGGGTGCGATGACCATGGATCGACGAGGACTTATGCTGGGCGCTTTGGTGGGAGGCGCGGCGCTTGCTCCGCCCCATGTCGCCCGCGCTGCAACGCCGTCCGGCCCGGCGCGAGGCCCTACGCCGCACATCTTCAGCGTCCGTGATTTCGGCGCCGTCGGTGACGGGGCGACGATCGACTCGCCGGCCATCAACAAGGCGATCGACTACGTGGCGTCGCTGGGCGGCGGGACGGTGCATTTCCCGCCTGGGACCTACGCCTGCTACACCGTGCGCCTGAAGAGCAACATCACCCTGCATTTGGGCGAAGGGGCCGTGATCCTGGCCGCCGCGCCCAATGGCGTCGCGCCCAACGGCTATGACGATCCCGGTCCCGGCGCGGGGAACGCCTTCCAGGACTATGGTCACAGCCACTGGAACAACAGCCTGATCTTCGGCGAGGGGCTGCACGACGTGTCCATCGTCGGGACCGGCCTGATCTGGGGCAAGGGCCTGACCCGCGGCAACCGTTTCCCGGGCGATGCGCCTGACATCTCCGGCCCCGGCGTTGGCGACAAGGCCATCGCCCTGAAGAACTGCCGCAACGTGCTGCTGCGCGACTTCAAGGTCCTGCAGGGCGGGTGGTTCGCGCTGCTGGCTACCGGCGTCGACAACATGACGATCGATAACCTGATCGTCGACACCAACCGCGACGGGCTGGACATCGACTGCTGCCGCAACGTGCGGGTCACCAACTGCACGATCAATTCGCCTTGGGACGACGGCATCTGCCCCAAGAGCTCGTTCGCGCTGGGCTATGCGCGTCCGACCGAGAATCTGACGATCTCCGACTGCTTCCTGACCGGCAACTACGAGATGGGCTCGGTGATCGACGGGACCTGGAAGAAGATGCCGCCGGGCTTCCACGGCTATGGTCGGATCAAGCTAGGGACGGAGTCGAACGGTGGCTTCAAGAACGTCACCATCACCAACTGCGTGTTCGACCACTGCTACGGCATTGCGCTGGAGACGATGGACGGGGCGCTGACCGAAGACATCGCCATCAGCAACATCACCATGCGCGGCCTGGGCTTTCCGCCGCTGTTCCTGCGCCTGGGCAGCCGCATGCGCGGTCCCGCCGGCGCGGCGGTGGGCAAGCTGCGACGGATCACCATCCAGAACATCGTCAGCCACGGCGCCACGCCGCAGCCGTCGATCATCGCCGGCGTCGCGGGTCACCCGGTCGAGGACGTCAAGATCAGCGACGTCTACTTCCACTCGCTGGGTGGCGGTTCGGCCGAGCTGGCCAAGCGTCGACCGCCCGAGGCTGACAAGGCCTATCCCGACCCGGACATGTTCGGCGACCTGCCGGCCAGCGGCTTCTTCATCCGCCACGCCCGAAACATCGAGATGAGCAACGTGGAGATCATCACCGAGGCGGCAGACGCGCGTCCGGCCTTCTGGCTGAACGATGTCGAGGAGATCGATCTCTTCCGGCTGCGCCTGCCCAAGGGGCCGAGCTTCCTGCTCGACAACGTCACCGGCTTCCGGTCGTTCGGTAGTCGCTGGCTGCCCGATCGCCGGATCGACGAGACGACAACCCAATCGTTCTAGGCGGAGCCTTGTGATGCGCGTGATGGGACTCCTGGCGGCGACGGCCCTGGCCTTGGCCGGGCCGGCGCTGGCCGCGCCGAAAGCGCCGGCCGTCTATCGCAATCCGGTCCTGCCGGCCGACTATTCGGACCCTGACGTCATCCGCGTCGGCGACACCTACTACCTGGTGGCGTCCAGTTTCCACTTCTCGCCGGGCGTGCCGATCCTGACGTCCAAGGACCTGGTCCACTGGACGATCGCCGGCCACGTACTGCCTAAGCTGCCATTCGCGCCGGAGTATGACCTGCCCGGGCCGGCGCCGACCGACGATGCGGGCAAGCGCATGCCGCGCGATCAGCGCACCTCCGGCCAGCGCTATGCCGGCGGGGTGTGGGCGCCGTCGATTCGCCATCACGACGGCAAGTTCTACGTCTATTTCGCCACCCCCTATGAGGGGATCTTCATGTCGACCGCGACCAAGGGCGACGGGCCGTGGAGCGCGCCGGTGGCGGTGGTGGCCGGGCCGAACCTCGAGGACCCGTGCCCTTTCTGGGATGACGACGGCCAGGCCTATCTGGTCCACGGCAAGGTCGGCGCGGGCCCGCTGGTGCTGCACCGCATGGCCCCGGACGGCCAGTCGGTGCTCGACGAAGGCAAGGTGATTGTCGAGGACGCCAAGGCCTTGCCGGTGCTGGAGGGGCCCAAGCTCTATAAGCGCAACGGCTGGTACTACATCTTCGCGCCGATCGGCGGGGTCGATACCGGGCCCCAGGCGGTGATGCGCTCCCGGTCGATCTGGGGGCCCTATGAGCACCGCGAGGTGCTGGTCCCGGGCAACGGGCTGAAAGGGCCGCACCAGGGCGGCTGGGTCGAGACGCCCTCGGGCCAGGGCTGGTTCGTCCACTTCAATGGCGAAGGCGCCTATGGCCGCATCGTCCATCTTCAGCCCGTCGTCTGGAAGGACGACTGGCCGTTCATGGGCGAGCCGATCCCCGGCGCGGGCCCGGACGCGCAAGGCGGCCGGCCGGTTCTCCAGCACGCCATGCCCGACGTCGGCGGACGCTTCCCGGCCGTCTCGCCCCAGACCTCCGACGGCTTCTCGGACGCCAAGCTCGGGCCTCAGTGGGAGTGGAACCACAATCCCGACGACAGCCGCTGGAGCCTGACGGCGCGATCCGGCTTCCTGCGTCTGACGGGTGGGCCGGCGGTCAATCTGGTCAGCGCTCGCAACACCCTGACCCAGTCGCTGCAGAGCCGAGGCTCGGTGATCACCGCGCGCCTCGACGCCAAGGGGCTGGTCGAGGGGCAACGCGCGGGCCTGGCCATGTTCGGCGCGGGGATCGGGGCGATCGGCGCAATCCGCAGGGATGGCCAGACCCGCATCGTCTTCTCGCTCCGAGGCGTCGACACCCTGGGCCCAACCGTCCCGGCCGGCGCGATCGACTTGCGTGTGGCCGTAGCCGACCAGGCGGCGCACTACAGCTACAGCCACGACGGCGGAAAGACCTTCGTCGACATGGGCGGCGGGATCTTGCCGCGCTTCTCCTGGTGGAAGGGCGCGCGGCCGGCGCTGTTCAGCTACGGCCAGCCGGGGCAGACCAAGCCTGGTGTTGCCGACTTCGACTGGGTCGACGTCAAGTCAGTGGCGCGCTGAGCAGAGCCGGGGAGGGGACGCGTCGTCTGTTGACGATGACGCGCTCCAGCCGCAGCGCGTCGGCATGGGCGATGACACTGGCCTTGGTGACCCCATCGAAGCGGCAGTCGCTCAGCACGATCTCGCCTAGCGGCGCGTTGGGCAGGCCTTGCAGGTCGAGGACCTGGGCGGCGGCGTGGGCCCGCATCCGCTCGATCCGGACCTTGCGCAGCACCGGCGTGAAGCCGCCGCGCGCGCCTTCCTCGTAGTTGAAATCGCAGAGGATCGCCGCCCGCGCCACGCGTCCGACCGTGATGTCACGGCAGTAGATATCCTGGATGATCCCGCCGCGCATGGCGTTGTTCTTGAAGCGCAGGGCGTACCAGAGATCCTCGCTGTCCATGTGGCAGCGCTGGACGAAGACGTTGTCGACGCCGCCGGACACCTCGCTACCGATCACCACCCCGCCGTGGCCGTCCTTCATTACGCAGTCCTGGATCAGGATGTTGCGGGTCGGCTTGGCCAGGCGGCGACCGTCGGCGTTGCGGCCTGACTTGATGGCGATGCAGTCGTCGCCGCAGTCGAAGGTGCAGCGTTCGATTAGCATGCCGTCCACCGACTCCGGATCGCAGCCGTCAGTGTTGGGGCCGTGGCCGATGAACGTCACGTCACGGACGGTCACGTTGCGGCACAGCACTGGATGCAGCGTCCAGCAGGGGGCGTCGCGCAGGGTGACGCCCTCGACCAGGACGTTCGTGCAGTTCTGGAACTGCACCATCATCGGCCGCAGATAGTGACCGTCGCCAAAGACCCGCTCGGCGGCGGGAACACCGCGCTCGGCCATGTCGAACAGCGCCTGGCGGGCCTTGCGCTGGTCGGGCATGCCCGGGCGCCAGCCAAACTGCGCGCCACTGCTCCAAGACCACCAGGCCGGGCCCTGGCCGTCGAGCGTTCCGCTGCCGGTGATCGCCACGTCATGCTCGCCGTCGGCAAAGACCAGCGGGGCGTAGTTGATCAGCTCGACCCCTTCCCAGCGCGTGGCGACCATCGGATAGCGGGCGGGATCGGTGCTGAAGACCAGGGTGGCGCCTTGCATCAGGTGCAGCTCGACGCCGCTGCGCAGCCGGATCGCGCCGGTCGGCCATCGGCCGGGCGGTACGACCACCCGCCCGCCGCCGCCGGCCACGCAGTCCTGGATCGCTTTGGCGATGGCCGAGCTTGTCGCGTCGACATCGCCTTGGATCGCGCCAGCGTGCGTGATGTCCCATCGACGTGCGCCGAACGTCGGCGGACGAATCTCGCGCCGGATCGCCACGGCTGCGGCCCACGCGTCAGGAGCGGCGGTCGCCACGCCCGGAAGGGCGATGGCGCCTGCCAGCAAGCTTCGACGAGATAGCGTCAGGCGGGTCATAGCCAGGTCCTCGCAATCAGCCAGATTGATAGCCGGCTCAGATAGCCCCGGAATACCAATTTATGGACACCCATTGCATATGTCGGAATTTGAGGTACCGTTACCATAATGACCGCAAATGATAGCGGTACCTACGGGAGGGGACTATGAAGAACACTCACAAACAACGCCTGTTCATGGGCTGTGAAACGGCCATCGCGCTAGCGGCAGCCATGCTTGTGCCAGCGCTGGCACAAGCTCAAACCCAAGCGCCGGCGGCGGCGGAGAGCGACACCGTGACCGAGGTGGTCGTGACCGGCTCGCGCCTGTCGGCCCGGGGATTCAAGGCCCCGACGCCGGTGACCGTGATCGGCGCGGAAGAGATCGGTCTTTCGGGCACGCAGAACGTCGAGACGCTGCTGAACGACACGCCCCAGTTCCTGGGGTCGCAGAACAACGGGCCGACCGCCAACACCGTGCCGGGCGGGACCGCGACGCTGAACCTGCGCGGCTTCGGCGCCCAGCGTAACCTGGTGCTGGTCAATGGCCGGCGCTTCACGATCACCGGGCCGGACCAGACGACCGACATCAACACGATCCCCGCGGCGCTCATCAAGCGCGTCGAGACCGTCACCGGCGGCTCGTCGGCCGTCTATGGCTCGGATGCGATCACCGGCGTGGTCAACTTCATCATGAAGGACGACTTCCAGGGCGTGGAGCTGACCGGCGAGGCTCGCCAGGACACCCACACCAAGACCAAGACCTACACGGCCGACCTGACCTTCGGCGCGAACTTCGCCGACGATCGCGGCAATGTCGTCGTGGCGCTGAACTACCTGGATCGCGGCGGCTACACGCGCGGCGACCGCGGCGGCTGGGCCACGCCCAGCATGGCCGATGGCTGCGTTACGGCCGGCACCTGGAGCGCCACGCGTCCGGGCACGCCGCAGGCCATTGCGGCCGGCCAGACCTGCGTGTCGGCGGGAGGGCGGCCGGGCCTGATCTTCGGTGGCAGCGGCACCATTCCCAACGGCCGCTTCGTCACCGTCGGATCGCCCTCGAGCCCCGGCCTGACGGCCGCGCTCGCCGCAGCGGGGCTCGGCGGCATGGGCTCGCGCGGCTTCACCTTCGACAACGCGGGCAAGGTCGCCCGGCCGGCCGTTACGCCCGGCGACGACTACGATCTGGGTCCGGCGGCCTATCTGGTCATTCCCCAGCGCCGCTGGATGGCCAACCTGGCCGGTCACTACGACTTCAATTCGCACATGACGGGCTATGCCGAGGCCCACTACAGCAACAACCGCGTCTCCATGCAGCTGCCGCCCAGCGGCATCGGCGGCAACTTCCTGCTCAACACCAACAATCCCTATCTGACGCCCCAATTGCAGGACGTGCTGCGTCAGCTCGATCTGGCGGAAACCGGCACGGTTCGGGTCACCAACGGCACGTCCTCGCTGACCACCACGGCGGGCGATGGCCTGGCCGTCCTGAACGTCAACCGCCGCCTGCCCGACGTGGGCAATCGCCTCAACACCGCCGATCGCTCGGCCTTCCGCTCGGCGATCGGCCTGCGCGGCGACGTGGGCAGCGTTTCCGAGGGCTTCCTGCGCAATCTGCGGTACGACGCCTATTACACCTACACGCGCACCACCGACACGAGCATCTCCAGCGGGGCGGCTTCGCTCAGCAAGTTCCAGGCGGGCCTGCTGTCGGTGGGCGGCGCGGCGCCCGTGCTCAACATCTTCGGCGCCAACCTGTCGCCGCAGGGCGCGAGCTCGATCGCGGTGTCATCGACCAACTATACGGAGTCCTCGCAGCAGGTCCTGGCCGCCAGCCTGGCCGGTGAGCTGTTCGACACCTGGGCCGGCCCGATCGACTTCAGCACCGGCGCCGAATACCGCAAGGCCTCGGCGCGGTTCGTCCCCGACAGCTTCCTGGCCTCCGGCGACGTCTCCGGCTTCAACGCCGCCCTGCCGACCAAGGGCTCGGAGTCGGTGAAGGAAGTCTACGGCGAAGTCCGCGTGCCGCTGCTGAAGGACTCGCCCCTGGGCGAGCGCGCCAGCGTCAACGGCGCCTTCCGCTATTCCGACTACGACCTGGCCGGCGTCGGCGGCGTCTGGACCTATTCGGTGGGCGGCGAGTATGCGCCGATCTCCGACATCACCCTGCGCGGCCAGTTCCAGCACGCCATCCGCGCGCCGAACGTGGGCGAACTTTTCGGCGGCAACACCACCAGCGGCCCCTCGGCGGTCGATCCTTGCTCGAGCCGCCAGCCGACGGCCCAGCAGACGGCGGCGGTGCGGGCGATCTGCGTGGCCACCGGCGTGCCGACGGCCTCGGTCTTCACCCTGTCGGTGCAGCCCAACACCTTCATCAACCAGGTCTCGGGCGGCAACCCGAACGTTGGTCCCGAAGAGTCGGACACCACGACCTTCGGCCTAGTGCTGCAGCCGCGCTTCGCGCCCGGCCTGGCGCTCAGCGTCGACTACTTCAAGATCAACCTGGACGGCGCCATCGCGCCCCTGGGCGGCGGCATCGCGAACACCCTGAGCCTCTGCTACAACACCATCCAGGACGCCAATAGCGTGTTCTGTAAGGCGATCACCCGCGATCCCCTGACCGGCCAGATCGCCGCGCCGGGCTATGTCACCACCACCAATGGCAACACCGGCGGCCTGAAGACCTCGGGCGTCGACTTCGACGCCAGCTACCGCTTCAACCTGGCCTGGGGTCCGTTCGGCGAGAGCCGCTTCGATATCGGGACCAACTTCACCTACACCGATGAGTTCACCGCCACGCCCGTCCAGGCGCTGCCGGCGACCAAGAACTACTGCGTCGGTTCGTTCGGCCCGACCTGCGGCCAGCCGATCCCGGAATGGAAGGGCACGACGCGCATCACCTGGCGCTCGGGCCCGGCGACGCTCAGCCTGCGTCACCGCTACATCGGCGAAGTGACGGTCGACACCTACCTGCTGCCCAAGCGCCTCGGCGCGGCGTTCCCCGACAAGGCGACGCTGACCACGCCGGTGATCAAGGCGCAGAGCTACTTCGACCTGACCGGCGCCTATGACGTGACCAAGGACATCTCGGTCACCGCCGGCGTCCGCAACCTGTTCGACAAGAACCCGCCCATCGTCGGTTCGTCGGCGCCGTCGAACAACACGTTCTCGGCGACCTACGATGTCGAGGGCCGGGTGGTCTACGCCAGCGTGACCGCTCGGTTCTAGTCGGACCCCGGCTTGGCGGGAGGTCCTTCACCCCTGCCGCCAAGCTTGAACGACCTCCCCTACGGTCGGCGCGAAAGCGCCGGCCGTCTCTTTTTGGGCGCTAGGCCTCGCGAAGGTCCAGTTTCCGGCAGAGCGCTAACGACGGCAGTTGGATGCTGCGCAGGTTTAGTCACGGAACCGCCCCGGCCAGCACGGGTTTGGCCCTCGACCCGAACGTCGGGCTTCGAGGAGGCGACCATGGACGACGGCTTCATCACCGAGCGCGGCGAAGGCGACGAGACCCATCAGCGCGTGCCGGACGGCGGTCCGCACAGCCCTGAAGGTCATCTGACCACCAACCAGGGCATCCGGGTCTCCGACAACCAGAACCAGCTGAAGGCCGGAGCCCGCGGGCCGGTGCTGCTGGAAGACTTCGTCCTTCGCGAGAAGATCTTCCACTTCGACCACGAGCGGATCCCCGAGCGCATCGTCCACGCCCGCGGTTCGGCCGCCCACGGCTATTTCGAGGCCTATGAAGGCGCGGCGAAACTGTCGAAGGCCGACCTCTTCCAGCGCCCAGGCGAGAAGACCCCGGTCTTCGTGCGCTTCTCCACCGTGGCTGGCGGCGCGGGCAGCGTCGACACCCCCCGCGACGTGCGCGGCTTCGCGGTGAAGTTCTATACCCAGCAGGGCAACTGGGATCTCGTCGGCAACAACATTCCGGTGTTCTTCATCCAGGACGCCATGAAGTTCCCCGACCTGGTCCATTCGGTGAAGATGGAGGCCGATCGCGGCTACCCACAGGCCGCCAGCGCCCACGACACCTTCTGGGATTTCATCAGCCTGATGCCCGAGAGCACCCACATGATCATGTGGGCGATGAGCGATCGGACGATCCCGCGCTCCTTGCGCACCATGCAGGGCTTTGGCGTCCACACGTTCCGGCTGGTCGACGCCAAGGACAAGGTGACCTTCGTCAAGTTCCACTGGAAGCCCAAGCAGGGCGTGGCCTCGACGATCTGGGACGAGGCGGTGAAGATCGCCGGCGCCGATCCCGACTTCCAGCGCCGCGACCTCTTCGAGGCCATCCAGCGCGGCGACTTCCCCGAATGGGAGCTGGGCGTCCAGGCCTTCGACCAGGCCTTCGCCGACAGCCTGCCGTTCGACGTGCTGGACCCGACCAAGATCATTCCGGAAGAGGTGCTGGCGGTGCAGCCGATCGGACGGATGGTGCTGGATCGCTATCCGGACAACTTCTTCGCCGAAACCGAGCAGGTCGCCTTCTGCCCGGGCAACATCGTGCCCGGCGTTGACTTCACCGAGGACCCGCTGCTGCAGGGGCGGCTGTTTTCGTATCTCGATACCCAGAAGAGCCGTCTGGGCACGGCCAACTTCCATCAGATCCCGGTCAACGCCCCCAAGTGCCCGTTGATGAACTTCCAGCGCGACGGCATGATGCAGATGCTGCAACCCAAGGGCCGCGCCAACTACGAACCCAACAGCCTCGCCGAGACAGCGGGAGAGGAGGGCGGTCCGCGCGAATGTCCGGTCACCGGCTTCCGCACCACCAGCGTCGGCGCCGACCTGGGCGCGGAGAAGCTGCGGGTCCGCCCGGAGAGCTTCGCCGACCACTACAGCCAGGCGCGGCTGTTCTTCCGTTCGCTGGATCCGGCCGAGCAGGCGCATCTGGCCTCGGCCCTGGTGTTCGAACTCTCCAAGGTCGGCATCGAGGCGGTGCGGACACGGATGCTGTCCAACCTCGTCAATGTCGATCCCGACCTCGCCAAGCGCGTCGGCGCGGGCTTGAACATGCCTGTGCCCAAGGCCTCGAAGGCGGCGGTTCCGGTCCAGGACCTGGCGCTGTCGCCAGCCCTCCGGATCATCAACGGACCGTTGGAGCCCGCCGACATCAAGGGCCACGTCATTGGGGTTTTGGTGGCCGACGGCTCGGACGCCAAGGCGGTCGACAAGCTGAAGGCGGCGATCAAAAAGGCCGGGGCCGTGGCCAAGGTCATCGCGCCGAAGATCGGCGGAGCCAAAGGCGCGGACGGGACCCTGATCCCGGCCGATGGCCAGCTGGCCGGGACGCCGTCGGTGACGGTGGACGCCATCGCGCTGGTGCTGTCCGAGGAGGGCTGCGCGGCCCTGCTCAAGGAAGTCGCCGCCGTCCAATTCGTCATGGACGCTTTCGGTCACCTGAAAGCCATCGGCGCTAGCGACGCCGCCCAGCCCTTGCTCGACAAGGCCGGCGTTGAGCCGGACGAGGGCGTCACCGACCTGGGCGGTGACTTCATCGCGGCGGCGGCCAAGCGGTTCTGGGATCGCGAGCCGAAGGTGCGAACCTTGGCCTAGTCCTGGCGGGCGCCACGCTCAAGCTCTGTGGAGATCCGCGTCCGGATCGTTCGGGGCGCCCGACAAGACTGCTTTCGACCCGAGAGGCGTTAGCTCTGGCCTCGGCTGCTAGACGGCCGGGCGCATGCGCAGCACGTCTTCGCAAAGGGCTTTGACCTCGGCTTCGGACATCGTCCGGCCCATCAGCGCCACGCGCCAGAACACCGCGCCCAGCAAGGCGTCGATCGCCCGGTGGATGGCGTCGTCGGGGGTGTCCTGGCCCCAGGCTGTACGCAGGGCGACGGCGAACTTGGGCCGATCTTCATCGACGATCCGGTCCAGGGCGTCGGCCAGCTCCGGCTCGGCGGCGCGAGCCTGGGACAGGGCCAGCAGCGCCCGGCGGCCCGGACCCGACAGGAAGATCACCAGACCCGCCACCCAGTCGACCAGGCTCTCCAGCGGCTCGCCCATGCGCACGGGGCGGGCGCGCACCGTGTCCTCGATGAAGCCCTGCAGGGCCTCCAGCACCATCGGCTGCTTGCCGGGCCAGCGGCGGTAGAGGGCGGGTTTCGAGCAACCGGCGCGGCGCGCCACCTCGTCCATGGTCAGTCGGTCATAGCCGACCTCGCCCAGCGCCTCCCAGACGGCCAGGCGGACGGCGCGCTCGACCTGGGGATCGCGCGGCCGACCCCGGCCACGCGGCGCTTCGGAAACCGTCGTCTCGTCTTGTCTTGAAACCGCCATCAACGCTTCACCGGATTGAAGATTATTATCGTTACGTCACCGTTACGTATTTAGCGTCAAGGCGGACGGTAGGCTATGAAAATCATCAAGACACGAAGCGGACGCAACACCCTGACCGCATCGGTCTCGCTGGCGGCCCTGGGCCTGGCCTGCGCGGCTCACGCTCAGACCGTTGCTGATCCTAAGGCAAGCGAGATCGAGGAGATCGTCGTCACCGCCCAGTTCCGCGAGCAGGCCGCCAAGGACGTGCCGCTGTCGCTGAAGGCCTTCTCGGGTGAGACCCTGGAGCGCTTCGACCTGCGCTCGTGGGAGGACGTGGCCAGCCTGACGCCGGGCGTCTTGATCCAGCAGCAGAACGACAGCTCGCCCAGCTATGTGATCCGCGGCATCGAGGCCCCGACCGCCGACGCGGCGTCGGAGCCGGGCATCTCGATCTTCGTCAACGGCGTCGACTCCAGCCGCACCAAGGGTTCGCTCAGCGAGCTCTACGACATCGACCGCGTCGAGATCGCACGCGGCCCGCAGAGCACGCTCTATGGACGCGGCGCGGCGGTCGGCGCGTTCTCGATCCGCACCCGCATGGCCGATCTCGACAAGGCCTCGGTCCAGTTCGAGGGCCAGGCCGGCAACTACAAGGCCTATAGCGCCACGGCGATCGTCAACGCGCCGATCGTCGAGGATAAGCTGGCCGCGCGCCTGGCCGTGCGCCGCCGCGAGCGCGAAGGCTACATGGAGAACCTGGCCGATCCGGGCCACAAGCTGAACGACGACGACCTGTGGGCCGCGCGCCTGTCGCTGCGCTGGCGTCCGATCAACGACCTGACCTTCGACCTGGTGGCCGGCTATCAGCGCGACCAGGACGGCGACACGGTGGCCAAGGCCATCGCGCTGCCCTCGCCGGGCGGCGACACCAGCGCCTTCTCGACCGCGGCCCAGAACCCGATGGAGAACAAGTTCGACCGCGAGGTCAGTACGCTGACCCTGCTGGGCGAGTGGAAGCGCGGCGACTGGACGATCAACAGCATCACCGGTTGGCGCAAGATCGACTTCGACAACGGCTGGGACCCGGACGGCACCAGCTACAACTTCCTCTATGGTCGCGAGGACCAACGCGAGGAAAGCGACAGCCAGGAGCTGCGCTTCGCCTTCGACAATGGCGGCAAGCTGCGCGCCCAGTTCGGCGGCAGCTGGTTCCGCGACGTGGTGCATGACGGCCTGACCCTGGGCGCCAACGAGCAGTATCTGGTCGGCGGCTTCCCGGCCCGGCTGACGCCCGTCCCGGCCATCCCTGTCGGCGGCGGTGTCTTCCTGCCGGTGTCGACCCGCATCGACTCGCTGAAGAAGATCGCCAGCAAGCGCACCAGCACCGCCCTCTACGGCAATATCAGCCTGGACGTGACCGAGCGCCTGACCGTCGAGCTGGGCGTGCGCCAGGCCTGGGACGACGCCGACCTCGCCGCCGCCACTTCGGTGATGTCGCGCGACGGCCGCGCGCCGATCGCGGTGCCCAACGGCCTGCTCGGTAATTCGAAGGGCCAGACCTTCACCACCTCTGGCGACTTCTCGGCGTTCACCCCGCGCCTGGCGGTGGTCTACAAGCTGACCCCGGCGGTGAACCTCTACGGCTCGGTCGCCAAGGGCGTGCGCGGCGGCTATCCGCAGATCAACATCACCAACCCGACGCCGGCCACGGTGCTGGCCACGCCCTCGCCGGTGAAGGCCGAGACCATCTGGAGCTATGAGCTGGGGGCCAAGGGCCGCGCGCCGATCACCGGCGGCAGCTTCGACATCTCGGCCTTCTACTACGACTACACCAACTTCCAGACCCTCAGCCTCGACATCACCCAGGGCACGGTCAACGCCGGCGCCGCCAAGGCCTGGGGCGTGGAGGCCAGCTATGACCAGCGCCTGACCGACACCCTGCGGGTCTTCGCCGGCTACAACTTCCTGCACACTGAGTATCAGGACTTCCGGGATCGGGTCGGGGGCGTGGTCTACGACCTGTCGGGCAACCGCTTCCGCTTGGCGCCGGAGAACACCTTCTCGGTCGGCGCGGACTGGACCCAGCCGATCAGCGACAAGCTCTCGGCCTATCTGCGGGGCACATACGCCCACCGGTCGGCTTACTTCTTTAACAGCGACAACCTGCCCAGCGAGCAGCAGGAGGCCTTCGGTCTCTTGAACCTGCGCACCGGCCTGGAAGCCTCCGACGGCCGCTGGGCGGTCGAGGCCTATGGCACGAACCTGCTCGACAAGGACTGGGTTCGCGACATGGGCAACGCCGGCAAGAGCTTCGGCGTCCCCACCGCCATCCGCGCCGACCCGCGCTTCGTCGGCGTCCGCCTGACCGTCCGCCGCTAGGAGATTTGATCATGAAGACCCAAACCCTCGCCCTGCTGGCGGCCCTGGCCCTGGCGGTTCCCGCCGTCGCTCAGGACAAGCTCGACGCCCTGAAACTGAACCAGATCCAGGTGATCGGCACCCACAACAGCTATCACCTGCCGGCCGACCCTCGTGTCCTCGACTATGCCGCGCCGCAGGTGACGGCGGCCATCGAGGCGGTGCTGGCGCGCCTGACACCCGAGCAGCGAAAGGCCTACGAGTCGGAGTTCACCAACGGCTCCACGCCCGACATCCGCCGCACCCTGGCCTATGTCGAGCCGCCGCTGTCGACCCAGCTTTCGGCCGGGATCCGCTCGGTGGAGCTGGACCTGCACCACGACCCCGAAGGCGGCCGCTTCGCCGACCCGATGGCCTATCGCGTGCTGCGCCAGAAGGGCGAGACGGATCTCGCGCCGTTCTTGACCCAGGACATGGACAAGCCGGGCCTGAAGGTCCTGCACATGTCGGACATCGACGTGCGCAGCCAGTGCCCGACCTTCCGCCTGTGCCTGAAGGACCTGCGCCAGTGGTCGGACGCCAATTCAGGCCACACGCCCGTGTTCATGATCATCGAGCCCAAGGCCGGGGCCCTGCCGCTGCCGGGCGCGGTCAAGGTGCTGCCGTTCGACGCCGCCGCCTGGGACGAATTCGACCGCTCGATCCTGGAGATCATCGGCCGCGACAAGCTGATCACGCCCGACGACGTGCGCGGCGCGCATGCGACGCTGGAGGAGGCCGTGCTGGCCGGCGGCTGGCCCACCGTGGCCAAGGCGCGCGGCAAGTTCATCTTCCTGGTGCTCAGCCCGGCCGGCCAGCAGCAGTACCTGGCGGCCTATCTCGACGGCCATGCGGCGCTGAAGGGGAGGGCGGCGTTCATCGACTCCAAGCCGGGCGACGCCCACGCGGCCTTCATGCAGGAGGACAACGCCCTGGCCGACACCAAGGCCGTCACGGCCCTGGTCAAGAAGGGCTACATCGTCCGCTCGCGCTCGGACATCGACACCGAGGAGGCCCGCCGCAACGACACCGGCCGTCGCGACACGACCCTGGCCGCCGGCCCGCAGGTGGTCTCGACCGACTACTATCAGGCGCCGAACCTGTTCGGGAACGACTACCATGTCGCGCCCTTCAAGGGCGGCGCGCGCTGCAATCCGGTGACCGGCGGAGGCTGCTGACATCAGCGACGTTCGAGGGCGCCGCCTGCACACAATCGACGTTGTGCGGCGCCCGAAATGTTCAATCTCTAGGCGCGAAGCCATCTCGACGGCGACGACCCGACGCCTCCGCAATCTATGGCGGATTTGTGGCGTAACAGCGTTACTCTTGTAACGTTTGTATCGGGGAGTGGCTGAGTCATGTTGCAATTGGATATGTTGAAGAGCCTCCGGGGACGCCTTCTGACCGGCGTCGCCATCGCGGCGGGATCCGCCTTGAGCCTTGCGGCCAACCCGGCCGCCGCGGCCGAACAGGCCGAGATCCTCCAGCTGGCCCTCCAGGCGACCGGCGCGCCTGCCCCGCAACAGGGGGAGGTCAGCCAGGTCGAAGAGGTGGTCGTCACCGGCTCGCGCATCGTGCGCAACGGCAATGAAGCGCCGACTCCGACCACCGTGCTGTCGGCGGCGGACATCCAGGAGCGCAACCCGACCAACATCGCCGACTACATCACCCAGCTGCCCTCGATGGGCACGGGGAACACGCCGCGCACGACAACTTTGTTCGCGAATGCCACCGGTGGCGCCAACCAGCTGAGCGCCCGCGACCTGGGCGTCACCCGCACGCTGGTGCTGCTGGATGGCCGCCGCGTGGTCGGCTCGGGCATGTCTCCGGCCGTGGACGTCAACATGCTGCCGCAGAACCTGGTGCAGCGGGTCGATGTCGTGACGGGCGGCGCCTCGGCGGCCTATGGCTCGGACGCCGTCGCCGGCGTCGTCAACTTCATCCTCGACACCGGCTTCACCGGCCTCAAGGGCGGCGTCAACTACAGCAAGACCGGCCACGGCGACGGCGAGATCGTCTCGACCGACCTGGCCTATGGCCGCAAGTTCGCGAGCGGCCGTGGCCATGTCCTGCTGAGCGGGAACTACTACAAGGGCGATCGGATCGATTTCTACGACGATCCCCGCGACTGGTTCCAGCCGGGGCTGCGCCTGATGAACAACCCGAACTGGACGGCCACGAACGGCCAGCCCGGTCAGATCGTCCGCACGGACGCGGGTTACAACAGCACCCCAGGCGGCGTGGTCGCGTCCGGACCGCTGATGGGCATGGCCTTCGGTCCCGGCGGGACGATCCAGAACTTCGTCTTCGGTCCGATCCAGCAAGGCCAGGTGCAGGCCGGCGGCACTATTGAGTCCATGCCCATCCGCGGCGCCCTGCTGCCCGACGATGAGCACTGGAGCCTCTTTGGCCGCGCCAGCTTCGAGCTGACCGACAAGATCACCGCCACCTTCGAGGCCAGCTACGCCGGCAACGACACCGTCAACTGGTCGGCGGTCTATAACCGTCAGGGCGCCACCGCGATCACGATCAACAGGGCCAATCCGTTCCTGCCGATCGCGGCGCAACAGGCCATGGACCGGGCCGGCGTCACGACGTTCCAGATGAGCCGGCTCTTCTACGACATGATCAACACGCCGGGGACGCATATCGGCGAGGCCGGCTATTACCGGCGTCAGGACCGGATCCTGGCGGCGCTGGACGGCCGCTTCCTGGATAGCGGCCGGTGGCGGGCCTACTACCAGCACGGCCACAGCAAGGTCTGGTACACCCGCGACAACAACATCATCCTGGACCGCTTCAACCGGGCGATCGACGTCATCGCCAACCCCGCGACCGGGGGCGTGGCCGGCGTCGCCGCGGGCGCCGCGATCTGCCGCTCGACCCTGGCCAATCCCACCAACGGCTGCGTGCCGATGAACCTGTTTGGCGAGGGCTCGCTGGGCGCGGCGTCCATCGCCTGGGTCACGGGCGCGGCCGAGGGGCTGCGCACGCGGCAGGATCTGGACTTCAATCAGGACGTCTGGTCGATCGATGGCCAGTACAGCCCGTTCTCGACCTGGGCCGGGCCGGTCTCGATCGCCGCGGGCTTCGAGTATCGCAAGGAGACCTTCTCCTCGACGGCCGACGCCTATTCGCTGCAGTCGCTGTGGAACGTCGGCAACTACAAGGGCGGCAGCAACGGCTACAACGTCAAGGAAGTCTTCGGCGAAGCCCTGGTCCCGCTGCTGAAGGACACCGTCGTGGCCAAGAGCCTGGAGCTCAATGGCGCGATCCGTCGGACCGACTACTCGACCAGCGGCGCGGTGACGACGTGGAAGGCGGGGCTGACCTGGGACATCAATGACGACCTGCGCCTGCGCGGCACCCGCTCGCGCGATATCCGCGCGCCGAACCTGAACGACCTGTTCGCCCCCAGCAGCCAGTTCGTGAACGCCTATCTGGACCGGACCCAGACCGGCAGCCCGCAGGTGCCCAACATCACCCTGAGCGGCGGCAATCCGAACCTGAAGCCGGAAATCGCCGACACCTGGACCGCAGGCGGCGTCTATCAGCCCCACTGGGCGCCCGGCCTCAGCCTGTCGGTGGACTGGTACAAGATCGATATCGCCGACGCGATCACGGCGGTCGGCGCGCAGCAGATCATCGACATGTGCTACGGCTTCAACCGGCCGCAGAACCCCGCCGCCTGCGACTCCATCGTCAAGGCGCCGGGCGCGACCAACCTGGTCAACGCCACCATCTACACCAGCGGCATCAACGCCCAGACCGTCGCCGTCGAGGGGATCGACTACGAACTGGGCTACCGCACCACGCTGGACCGGTTCAGCAAGTCGCTGCCCGGGGCCGTCAACTTCCGCCTGCTGGTCTCCCAGCGGCTCAAGGACGAGACCATCCTGCCGGGCGACGTCGCGCCGCCGACCCTGGGCACCTTCGCGAGCTTGAAGTGGCGCGGGATGCTGACCACGACCTACGTCGTCGGCGCCAGCCGTACGACCCTGACCACCCGCTACCTGGGCAAGGGCAAGATCACCAACCAGCCCGAGACCAGCCGCACCGGCATTCCCGAGGCGTTCAACAAGGTGGACCCGGTCTGGTACGTCGAGCTGGCCGAGAACTACGACGTGACCATCGGCGGCCGACGGGTGACGCTGTTCGCAGCGGTGGAGAACCTGTTCGACCGCGATCCCGAACCGATCCCCAGCAGCGGCACCTCGTTCGGCACGAGCGCGCCCTACGACCTGCTGGGCCGCTCCTACCGAGCGGGGGCGCGCTTCAAATTCTAGGCAGTCGCTGAGGCAAAAAAGAACCCGCGCGGGTCAGCCTGCGCGGGTTCAATCTTATTCGGATCCAGGGACTTACTGGCGTCGCGGGGCGCGTCCGCCGAAGGTGACGATGCTGTCGTCGCCGCTGGACGACAGCGCCGACACGCCGATGAAGACGTCATCGACGATCACGTCCTTGAGCGTGGTCTCCGTCGCGCCGGCCGGGATATCCCGATGGTCGGTCCAGTCCTGCTTATCGTTGCGACGCCAGTGGACGCGGTAGCCCGCCGCGCCGGGTACGGCGGTCCAGGACACGGTCGTGTCGCTGCCCAGGGCGCCGCGCAGCAGCACCTCGTCGGGCGCGGCCGGTGCGGCCGCCAGGCGGGCGATAGTCCCGACATTGATCGCCGTCACCTTGGCCAGGTACGGGAAGTCCATCTTGTCGACCGTGTCACCATATTCGACGCCGCCGGCAGTGCGCAGGTCCTGGTGCTGCTGGTTGTAGTTCTCGATGCCTACCGAGAAGCGGACCGCGGGATAGCCCAGCTTGAGGAAGGGCTCGTGGTCGCCGCCGCGGCCGAAGCGGTCGGGCCGCCGGTCCACGAAGGCGTCCAGGCCGCCCGGGATGCCTTGCGCCACATGGTCGACGGCCTTGGCGAGGGCGCGGCTGGGGCCGTCGTCCTCGCCGCCGTTGCCGCGGCGCACCAGCTGTTCGGGGACGCCCTCGATCGCCCGGATGCCCTCGGAGAACACCCGCACTCGGTCAGCGACGCGCGCACCGTTCTGGCCGACCGTATTGCCGACGATGTCGTTGTTGAGCACGGCGGTGACCTTCCAGCCGCGCTCCTTCGCCGTCTCGGCCAGCAGGGTCCCGCCCAGTAGCCCCTGTTCCTCGCCCGACAGCGCCGCATAGACGATCGTGGCGTCGAATTTCTTGCCCGACAGCAGCCGCGCCGCTTCCAGCACCAGCGCCACGCCAGAGGCGTCGTCATTGGCGCCCGGCGCGTCGCTGGTGAAGTTCATGACATCGGTCACGCGGCTGTCGATGTGACCCTGCACGATCACCACGCGGTTGGGATCGCGGCCGGGCTGGACGGCCAGGACGTCGACCACGTTCACACCCTTGGGCGCACGGTCGTTGGTGAACACACGCTCGATGGTCGAGACCTGCAGACAGCCGCCACACTTCGCGCCGATCCGCTTCATTTCGTCGGCATACCAGCGCCGCGCCGCGCCGATCCCCCGCGTGGGATGATCGGGGTCGGACAGCGTATGCCGCGTCCCGAAACTCACCAGCTTGGTGACGTCGGCCTTGAGCCGGGCCGGGTCGGGCGCGGTCTGGGCGGAGACGACTGTGGGCAGCAACAATGCTGCCAGGACCATTGACGAGAAACGCACGACTTCCCCTTCGCTTTACATGAGCACAGTGATCTTAGGTCCAGATCGGCGATGCGCACACAGGTGATGATGTCTTGGCGCCTCGAAGCCAATGGCGCGTCCGGCTGCCAATCCGCCGCTCAGTCCGTGCCTTGAGTTCACGCAGTAAGATCGTGCTCTTCACCTAGAGCCCGTACCGGCGTCCTTCCTCCGCGATCACGAAGTTGAAGAAGCCGATCGTTTCCAGTTGCCGCTTGACCGCCTTGCGGCTCGAGCCTGGCGCCCCGGAAGGCTTGATGTGCGTGACCAGGATGGGCAGGGCGCGCATGCGGGCGTCGTCCTGCGTCAGGCCACGCAAGGTCTGCAGCTCGGTGTTCAGCCACATCGGGGTCAGGTGCCCATAGAGCCGGGCGTCCGGGACCGGGTCGGGATAGGAGACCTCGATCAACATGCCCCGCAGCCGCCCTTGCCGCACCAGCGGGGCCACGGCGCGCCAAAGATCCGCCAGGCTGCTGGCGTGCTCGACCGCGTCGGGTCCGGTGTCGCCCAGGCAGAGGAAGGCGTCTTCTCCGCTGCGGAGCAGGAAAGCGGTCGACGTCACGCCGCCGTGTGACAGCGGGTAGGCCGTGACGGTCATGCCGGTCTCGGGGATCGACGCAGGCTCGTCGCCCGGCTGCAGGTCCCTGTAGTGATACTTGGCGATACGCGGCGGCGGACCACGGTCGCCCATGTTGGGCCAGGTGATCCAGTTGAAATAGTGATCCGCCAGCGCCTGGTTCACCTGCGGCAGACCCATGATGGCCTTGGGCGTGTCGTCGGGAGACGCCAGCACCAGTCCCGCGACATGGTCCAGGTGAGCGTGGGTGATCAGATAGGCGGCGATCGAGTCCATCACCGGGCCGCGCGAGGTCTTGCCGGGATAGCTGCCCTTGCGCACCGCCCGGTCAAGGCCCGAGGCGAGCGTGCCGGCGTCGCACATGACGCCGGACCGGGCTCCGCGCGCGGTGATGTGATAGGCGCTGGTCGGCTCTTCCACGCCGCCCTTGACGCCCAGCGCCACCACCTCGAAGGCGGGCGGTGAAGGCGCGGCCGCCGACAGCAGGAGCAGCGCCGGAATCAGCGCCCAATTAAGCGCTCTGGGAAAGCCCCGACCTTGCATTGTTCAGCCCCCGGACAGATTCGCAGCTTGTCGCGCCAAGCCCGCGATGGCCAGGCGGAGGGAGGATGGGACGTCACGGCCCGTGCGTCTTTGGCGCGCCTGGCGCTGTCCGAAGCGGCAGGCCGAGCATCAGGCGCCCGGTCCGGCGTCACACTGAAGTAAGATTTTATTTCCCACCCGAGGCTCGCTTGACCGGCGTCCGCACGACGCCGTTGCATCCAACTGAAACAAGGGTTTCAACGTCCTGGTGATCCCGCCGCGACGTCGGACCCTCTGCGTAGTGTTGCGGGGCCGAGTTGGGGAATTTGCGATCATGTTGAACCTGTCCGTCTGGACACGCCGCGCTCTGGTGGCGACAGCCTTCGCGGGCATGACGGCGACCGCGGCCCTGGCGCAGGCGCCCGCTTCGCCGCCCAGCACGGCCGCGACCGCCGCGCCCATTCCGATCCGCGTTGTCGTCGTGACGGCCTATGCGCTGGAGGACAAGGCCTGGATGGCGCAGGCGCCCCAGACCCTGGACTTCCCCAATGGGGTCGCGCCGCTGGGCTATGACCCAGCGAAGGGCGTCCTGATCGTGCGGACCGGCGTGGGCACCAACCATGCGGCCATCACCACCTTCGCCCTGGCCACCGATCCGCGCTTCGACCTCTCGAAGGCCTATTGGGTGATCGCGGCCATCGCCGGGGTCAATCCGGACGAGGCCTCGCCGGGGTCGGCCGCGTGGATCGGCAATGTCATCGACGTCGACTTCGGCAAGTGGGTCGACCCGCGCGAGGCCCCGCCCGAGTGGGTGGGCGGCTATCCGCCGTTCCAGCCGCCGCGCGCCGACCGCCCCAACAGCGTCTACTATCCGCTCAACATCGGGCTGCGCGACTGGGCCTATGACCTGACGAAGGGCGTCCAGCTTCCGGACACCGAGGCCCTGAAGGCGGCGCGGGCGCGGTTCTCCAGCTATCCGAATGGCTCCAAGCCGCCGTTCGTGCTGACCGGCGACGAGATCTCCGGCCAGGCCTACTGGCACGGCGCGATGCTGACCAAGCGCTACGCCCAGCTGGCGACCGACTACAGCGGCGGCAAGAGCCGGTTCGTGATGACCGCCATGGAGGACACTGGCGTCGCCAACGCCCTGCGGCGGCTCACCACCGTGGGCAAGGCTGACTACAGCCGCCTGATCGTCTTACGCACGGCCAGCAACTATTCGCAGCAGGCCCCGGGGGAGGGGCCGGTCGACAGCATGAACCGTCCTTATGCCGGGGTCGGCGACGCCGCCGCCTACGCCGCCCACGTGGTGGCCGGCAAGGTCGTCGACGAGCTGTCGGGTCACTGGACCGTCTATCGCGACAAGATTCCCGGCGACGGGAAGTAGCGACCTGAAACGGCGGGCCGACCCCTTGCGGTCGGTCCAGCCGCGAGGACGCGCAAAGCGTCCCGACCCTGGGGGAAACCGTCAGAGACCCTGACCTCGTGGTCCGCCGCGCGCTTCGTCGCGCCTTGGCGCGATTGGGGGCGCGACCGCGGCGTGGTCAGGGCGCAGTGGGCGTAACGGCTTCAGTTCGGTGTGGCACGGGGGGACCGCGGCGCACCATCTTCAGGGGACACATATGCGACATCTCTATGCCGCGAGCGCCATCGCGCTTGCCTTGTCGGCCACCGCGACAGCGGTCGTCGCGCAGGAAACCACCTCGTCGATCCGCGGTTCGGTGACTGCTGGCGGCGCCGCCGCCGTCAAGGCCGCCGTCACCGCGGTGCATGAGCCCTCGGGCACGACCGCCAGCGCCACCACCAACAGCGCGGGCGCCTTCAACCTGACCGGCTTGCGTCCAGGCGGTCCCTACACGGTGACGGTGACGGTGCCGGGCTTTGCGCCCGTGACTTCGCAGAACCTCTTCCTGAGCGTCGGCCAGCCCTACCTTCTGCCGGTCGCCGTCGGCGACACCCAGGTCGAAGAGCTGGTGGTCACCGCCTCGCGGGCGGAGAAGAGCGGGCCCCTGGTCACGGTCTTCGACCGCGAAAGCGTCGCCAGCGTGGCTTCGGTCTCGCGCGACATCCGCGACATCGCGCGTCGCGATCCGTTCGCGTCGTTCAACCCCAGCACGCGCGGCGTCTCGATCGCGGGCCAGAACGGTCGGACCAACCGCTTCTCGGTCGACGGCGTGCGCTTCTCGGACAACTTCGGCCTGAACCAGGGCGGCCTGCCCAGCGCGCGGGGGCCCATCCCGCTGGACGCCGTCGAGCAGCTGTCGGTCAAGATCGCGCCCTACGACGTCTCCGAAGGCGATTTCCAGGGCGGCTCGATCAACGTCGTCCTGCGCTCGGGCGGCAACAAGTTCACCGGCGCGGGGACCTACACCTACTCGAACGACAACCTGATGGGCACCAAGTCCAAGGGGGCAGCCTTCGCGCAGGAGATGACCTCCAAGACCTATGGGGGCTTCCTGTCGGGTCCGATCATCAAGGACAAGCTGTTCTTCGCCTTCGCCTATGAGAAGCTCGACGAGACGGTGCCGTCGGTCTTCGGCCCGCCCGGTTCGGGCAACGCGGTGCCCAACCTGACCCAGGCCCAGATCGACCAGGTCAGCTCGATCGCCAAGAGCGTCTACGGCTACGACACGCTGGGCGTGCTCACCAGCCGTCCGGAGACGGACAAGAAGTGGACGCTGAAGCTCGACTGGAACATCACCGACAATCAGCGCCTGTCGTACTCGACCATCCAGAACAAGGGCGAGACGGTGGCCCTCAGCGGCGGCAGCTCGTCGGCGACCTCGCCGGGCCTGGGCCTGGGCTCCTACGCCACCCACGAGCCCGAGCGGGTCGAGACGCACTCCGTGCAGCTCAACTCCACCTGGAGCAACGCGTTCAGCACCGAACTGCGGGTCAACTATCGCGACTCGATGAAGGCCCCGATCTCGTTCGGTTCGCCGGGCTATAGCGACATCACCGTCTGCCTCGACCCCGTCGCGGTCGGTTCGCTGAACCAGTGCACCCAGACCGGCACGCCGCGCCTGGTCTTCGGCACCGAAGCGTTCAGCCACGCTGACATCGTCGGGCAGAAGCAGTACGGCGCCGAGTTCATCGCCCGCTACAATCTCGGCGACCACGCCTTCAAGGTGCATGCGGCCTACAGCCGGCTGAAGATCACCAACACCTTCGTCGCCAACTCGCTGGGCACCTACTATTTCGACTCCCTGGCCGACTTCCAGGCCCGCCAGGCTGGCCAGCTGCTGTTCCAGTATTCGATCACCGGATCGCTGGCCGACGTCAGCGCCAGCTTCGACTATGACCAGCTGACCTTCGGCGCCCAGGACAGCTGGGACATCACGCCGGACCTGAACGTCACCGCCGGCGTGCGTTTCGACGGCTACAAGATGAACGACCAGGCGCCGCTGAAGACCTCGTTCGTCACGCGCTACGGCTTCGCCAACAACGCCAATATCGATGGCAATATCGTCGTTCAGCCGCGTGTCGGCGTGACCTGGCGGGCGACTGACCGTTTGACGCTCCGTGGGGGCTTTGGCCTGTTCAACGGCGGTTCGCCGGATGTCTTCGTTGGCAACAGCTTCTCGAACGCGGGCGTGTTCACCAACACGGTCACGATCGGACGCGCCGTCGGCGCCACCGGCTGCACCATTCCGGTGACGGTGACCAACGCGGCCGCGATCTGCGCGGCGGCCCTGAACAATGTGCAGGGCAACAAGGTCGATCCGCTGGTGCTGGGCTACCTGCAGACCAACACCGCCGCCCTGGGGGCTTCGCCGACCTCGTTCTTCCTGCCCAGCTTCAAGCTGCCGGCGCAGTGGAAGACCAACCTGTCGGTCGACTACGTGGCGGACTTGGGCGAGCGGCTGGGCGACGGCTGGCGCTTTGGCGGCGACCTCTTCTACGGGCGCACCGACTCGGCGGCCTACTACACTGACCTGCGCCTGACCCGCGTGGGGACGGCGCCCGACGGTCGCCCGATCTACGCCGACACCTACACCAACACGGCCAACAGCGACCTGGCCATGCTGAGCACCGACAAGGGCAAGTCGATCATCGCCGTCGCTCGGGCCAGCAAGTCCTTCGACTTCGGCCTGGATGCGGGCGTCAGCTACACCTACTCGGACGTCAAATCGCTGTCGGACATGGGCAGCTACGCCTCGGGCGGTTCGACCGCCAGCGGCACCTATGGCGGCCAACCGATGGGCGATCCGAACCAGCCGGCCTATGGCACGTCCAGCTATGAGGTGCGGGATAACTGGAAGTTCAACGTCGACTACGAGCACGCCTTCTTCGGCAACTACAAGACACGCTTCAACCTGTTCGGCGAGCTGCGTTCGGGCTCGCCCTACAGCCTGACGATGAACACCACCTCGTCCAACAGCCGCTCGACCCTGTTCGGGACGACCGGCGGCACCAACCGCTACCTGTTGTACGTGCCGGACGTGTCGAGCATCACCGCCGACTCCAAGGTCAGCTACGCCTCGACGGCGGTCTATGAGGCGTTCCGCGACTTCGTGAAGGCCAATGGCCTGAGCCAGGGCATTATCGGCAAGAACACTGAGAAGAACCCGGACTACTTCAAGGTCGACTTGCACGTCGAGCAGGAGCTGCCCGTGCCGCTGTTGTCGTCGGCGCGCTTCAAGCTGTTCGGCGACGTCGAGAACCTGCTGAACCTGATCAACAGCGACTGGGGATCGTACCGGACCTATAACCCGCTGACCTCGGTGGTGAACGTCGCCTGCGCCCAGCAGGCCGGCTCCAGCTGCAATCAGTACTCCTACACGGCCTTCACGGCGCCGACCCTGCAGGCCAACGCGCAGCTGGGCGTCTGGCGCGTACGCCTGGGCGCGCGCTTCGAATTCTAGTTTTTACAGCTTAAGTATCGGCCTCGGCGTTCGCGCCGAGGCCGTTTTCATATGGGGGAGAGCGTTTGATGTCCGCATGCATGAAGGGCCTTGCGGCCCTGTTCGCCGCCAGCTGCCTGGCGTCGGCCGGTCCGGTCGTGGCCGGAACGCCCGCGGACGCCGAACTGGACGCCTTGCTGGCCAAGGCGGCGAACTCCCCGCCGTTGCTGCGCATCCTGCTCACCAAGATGCCCAAGGGCGCGGACCTGCATAACCACGCGGGCGGCGGCACCTATGCCGAGGACTTCATCACCTGGGCGGCGGCGGCCGACGGCTGCTTTTCCAAGGCCAGCCAATCCTTGGTTCCGGCGCCGTGCGGCGACTCAGGTTCCGATCTGGTCGCCTTGAAGGGGCTGCCCGAGCGCGATCCCGACCTCTACAGCGACATTGTCGATGCGCTCTCCACCCGCCGTTTCGAGCAGGGCGTGGGCGAGCCCGAGGTCTCCGGCCACCGGCGGTTCTTCCGCACCTTCGGTCGCTTCGGCCGGGGCGGTGGCGCGGATCGCGGCGTGAACATCCAGGCCGAGGCCCTGCGCCAGGCCGCGCTCGACAACACCCTGTATCTGGAGCTGATGGCCGGTTCGAGCGCGTCACGCGCGGTGGTCGAGGCCTCGGCCGCGATCCCATGGACCGATCCTTGGATCCGGACGGCCGACGGCGCGCCGCCCCAGCAACTGGACGCCAAGATCCTGCAAGCCCGCCTCGACCAGTTGAAGCCGACGATCGCCAAGGCCCTGCCGGCGGCGGCAGCCGTGGCGGACGCCAACGACAAGGCCGTCGCCGCCCTCAACCGCTGTGGGACCGCCAAGCCTGAGCCGGCGTGCGACGTCACGCTGCGCTATCTGCTGTCGATCTCGCGTCAGCGCCCGCCCGAAGTGGTGTTCGGCCAGATGGCCGCCGCCTTCGCCCTGGTGAAGACCGATCCGCGCTATGTCGGGATCAACATCCTGGAGCCTGAGGACGGCCCGGTGTCGCTACGGGACTACCGGCTGCACATGCGCCTCTTCGCCTTCTTCAAGGCGCTCTATCCCGACGTGCCCCTGACCCTGCACGCCGGCGAACTGGCGATGGGCCTGACGCCGCCGCGCGACCTGCGCTTCCACATCGCCGAGGCGGTCGAGATCGCCAGGGCGCGCCGCATCGGCCACGGGGTCGACATCGCCTATGAGGACGACGCCGAAACGGTGCTGGCGCGCATGGCCCGCGACAAGGTCGCCGTCGAGATTAATCTGACCAGCAACGACGTCATCCTGGGCGTGAAGGGCAAGGACCATCCGCTGTCGCTGTACATGGCGGCCGGGGTGCCTGTGACCCTGTCCACCGACGACATGGGCGTCGCGCGCAGCGACCTGACCCAGGAGTACATGCGCGCGGTCCTGGAGCAGGGCGTGAGCTACGGACGGCTGAAACAGATGTCCCGCGACAGCCTGACCTATTCGTTCCTGCAGGGCGTCAGCCTGTGGGATGGTCCGTGTACGAACGTTGGGACCCCGACGCCGTCGACGGCCTGCGCGGCCGTGCTGAAGGCCAGCCCCAAGGCGCGCGACCAGTGGCGCCTGGAGCGGGCCTTCGACGCCTTCGAGGCCAGCATGAAGGTGATCGTCCCGAAGCTCGCGCCCTAGGCCGCCCAGCGCGCGACATCCAGGACGGCGCGCGCGAAGGCCTGGGGCGCTTCCTGCGGCGGGTTGTGGCCGATGCCGCCGGTCAGCAGGCGGTGCTCGTAGCGGCCCTTGAACTTGCCGGCATAGGCTTCCGGCGGCGGATGCGGCGCGCCATTGGCGTCGCCTTCCAGGGTGATGGTCGGGACCTGGATATCGGGGCGCTGAGCCAGCTTGGCTTCCAGGGCGTCGAAGCGCGCTTCGCCCTGAACCAGGCCCAGCCGCCAGCGGTAGTTATGGATCGTGATCGCCACGTGGTCGGGATTGGCCAGCGACGCGGCCGAGCGCGCGAAGGTCGCGTCGTCGAACGCCCACTTGGGCGACGCCGTGCGCCAGATCAGTCGCGCGAAGGCGTCGCGATTGGCCTCATAGCCCAGGCGGCCGCGCTCGGTGGCGAAGTAGAACTGGTACCACCAGGACAGCTCGGCCTCGGGCGGTAGCGGCGCCTGATTGGCCTGCTGGCTGCCGATCAGATAGCCGCTGACCGACACCATGGCCTGGACGCGTTCGGGCCACAGGGCGGCGACGATATTGGCGGTGCGCGCGCCCCAGTCGAAGCCGCCGATGACGGCCTTGTCGATGCCCAGGGCGTCCATCAGCGCGATCACGTCGACGGCCAGGGCGGCCTGCTGGCCGTTGCGCGGCGTGGCGGCCGAGCGGAAGCGGGTGGCGCCATAGCCGCGCAGGGACTGAACGATCACCCGCTTGCCAGCGGCCGCCAGGATCGGCGCGACCTCGGCATAGGCGTGGATGTCATAGGGCCATCCGTGCAGCAGCAGCACGGGCGCGCCGTGGGCGGGGCCCAGCTCGGCATAGCTGATGATGAGGTCTTCGGTCGCGACCTCGCGCAGCGTCCATGGAGCCGGAGAGGCGGCGGCGATGGCGGGCGCCAGCATCGTGAGCGCACCGGCGGCCTGCAGGATGTTTCGGCGCGAGGGGTTACGCATGACGGACCTCCGTCGAACGGACGACCAGGCTCTGGGCCAGACCGGCCAGCGCGCAGGCCGCGCCGCCGATGACGCCGGCCGCGCCCAGGGCGAGCAGGGTCTGACCGGTCGGGGCCAGGCCCGAATAGAAGAAGCTGGTCAGGCCCAGGAAATAGGCGAGGGGATTGTTCAGCGTCGGCAGTCCGCGCAGGGACAGGACCAGCACGACCACGCCCGCCACGGCCAGCGGTGTGGCCAGGACGCCCAGAGCCGGCGTCACCGCCGTGGCGGTCAGGGCCGTTCCCGCGCCAAAGGCCAGGCCCAGCAGGAAGGCGCCGGTGTTGGCCAGACCGCCACGTCGCGACGGTCCGGCCAGGTCGAAGGCGACCCAGCCTAGGAACATGGCGGGGGCGGGCAGCATGGCGGTGTTGGTGCCGTAGGTGGCTGCCGCGGCGACGGCCGCGACGCTCAGGGACACGGCATGGAAGCGCATGGACGCTTGGTCGGATGACATGAATTTCCTCCTGGGGGACGGAGGGGCGCCGCCGAACGGCGCCCCCAAGGTGCGATCAGGCGACGGTCAGCGTCACGTCGATGTTGTCGCGGGTGGCCTTCGAGTACGGGCAGGTCTGGTGCGCCGCCTCGACCAGGCTCTGGGCGAGCGTCTTGTCCAGGCCCGGCAGGCTGACGTTCAGGCGGGCGCGCAGCAGATAGGCCTCGCCGGCCTTGGCCAGGTCGACCTCGGCGTCGACGGCCACGCCAGGCGGCAGGGTCACGCCCTGGGCGCGGGCGGCCAGGCCAATGGCGCCGATGAAGCAGGCCGACCAGCCGGCGGCGAAGAGCTGCTCGGGGTTCGTGCCGGGGGCGGCGCTGCCAGGCGGCGACAGGCGCACGTCCAGCTTGCCGTCGCTGCTGCGCGCGGCGCCGTCGCGGCCGCCGGTGACATGGGTTTGAGCGGTGTAGAGCACGGTGTCGATGGGGGCGGTCATGGGGAGGTTCCCTTCAAATCGGATCCGAATAGATCGGATGCGATGTAATAAGTTTGGCAATCCAAACTTGTCAACCTTCCGATTTAATCGGATCCGAATTATATTGCTCGCACCGTACGACGCCACGCTCGCGAAGGACCCCGATGTCGAAGCCCGATCCCGCCGCCAAGGCCCCGAAACTGGCCGATTTCCTGTGTTTCGCGGTCTATTCGGCCAATCTCGCCTATGGCCGGGCGTACAAGCCCATCCTGGACGAGCTGGGCCTGACCTACACGCAGTGGATCATCATCGTGGCGCTGTGGGAGGAGGGCAGCCTCAGCGTCAAGCACCTGGGCGAGAAGCTCTTCCTGGAGTCCAACACCCTCACGCCGATCCTCAAGAAGCTGGAAGCCGACGGATATCTGCAGCGCCGCCGCGACCCCGCCGACGAGCGCCAGGTCATCATCACCCTGACTGAAGCTGGCCGTGCGTTGCGGGAGAAGGGCGGTCAGCGCACGCTGGTCCAGGCCACCGGACTGGAACCCGAGGAGTTCGCCATGGTGCAGAAGGCGATCTCCAAGGCGCGGGACAATCTGCTGCGCCATGCCGGCGGTGGCTGACCACCCACGGCGGTGAAATTGGGTTAGCCAATTTTAGGCGCTTGATCCGCCGGACACAGGGGCTGGGCCGGCGATGTGTCGGCGCGAGGTCGCAAGATCTATCTCATTGAAAATAAGCGCTATTGCTTAGCGCCCAGACCCTCCGTGCGTATGCGGAGGAGGCGTTTCCGCGCGCCTCGACCTGCCTTCATCCGGCAACTGGTCTGTCCGCATTGATAAAATCCAGTTCATTAGTAATTGACTTGCTCACGCTAAACGCGTTCCATCATGTAAATGGTAAGACCATTATGTGGGATAATGGTGTGCGATCGTGCAAAGGCGCCTTAAGGTGCGTTGCGCGAGGCGGTTGCCGATTCACGTCGGGAGCCGGGTTCGCACGCGTTGTCGCATTGAAAAGAGTCGGGTGAGGAAGTGACGAAGACAAACGGTTCGATCGGCGGCGTCTGCCGCGCGGCGCTGCTGGGCATGACGATGATGGTCGCGCCAGGCGTCGTGAATGCCGCGGTGATCGGCAAGAACCAGCCGGCGCGTTCGCTGACCGCCGAGCGGCTCACCGAGCTGCCGGCGGCGCAGCGCGCGGCCTGGGCGGCCTATATCAAGCGCTCGCAAGCCCAGATGCAGACCGACAAGGCCACCCTGGCGGCCGAGCTTCCCGCCGGTCAGACGCCGCCCCCGCCGCCCGAGGCCGGCAGCGGTCACATGCCGCTGGACAAGGACGCGGCCTGGTACGCCAGCGCCGAAGCCCGCGCCATCGCCGACACCATCGTCAGCTTCCAGACCCCCGCCGGTGGCTGGAGCAAGAACCAGGATCGCACCAAGCCGCCGCGCCTGAAGGGCCAGCGCTACGCCAACAACGCCGAGCACATGGCGCTGGACGACAGCTTCGACACGCCGACCGACCGCTTCTGGACCTTCGTCGGTACGCTGGACAATGGCGCGACCACGACCGAGATGCGCTTTCTGGCCAAGGTGCAGCAGCAGGCCCCGGGCAAGGACGGCGACGCCTATCGCGCCAGCATTCTCAAGGGCGTGAACTACCTGCTGGCGGCGCAGTATCCCAATGGCGGCTGGCCGCAGATCTATCCGATCGAGGGCGGCTTCCACGACGCGGTGACGTTCAACGACAACGCCGTGGCCGAGGCGGCCATGATCCTGGAGGACGTGGCCGAGGCCAAGGAAGGCTTCGACTTCGCCCCGCCCGCCCTGCGCAAGACGGCCGGCGCGGCTTCGGCGCGCGCCATCCGTCCGATCCTGGACGCCCAGGTGGTGGTCGGCGGCAAGAAGACCGTCTGGCCCCAGCAGGTCGATCCGCTGACCCTGAAACCCAGCTCGGCGCGCGACTACGAGATGCGCTCGCTGGCCAGCGCCGAGAGCACTGACATCCTGCTGTTCCTGATGCGCCAGCCGACCCCGACGCCCGAGGTGAAGGCCTCGATCCATGCCGGCGTCGCCTGGCTGAAGGCTCACGCCGTCCGCGACAAGGCCTTCACCAAGATCAGCGACGAGGAAGGCCGCAAGCTGGTCGACAAGCCCGGCGCGCCGGTCACCTGGTCGCGCAACTACGACATCGTCACGGGCCAGCCGATCTTCGGCGACTGGGGCAAGACCATCCACGACGACGTGAACGAAATCTCCAAGGGACGCCGCAACGGATACTCCTGGTATTCGTCCGGCCCGCAAAAGGCTTTGGATGCGTATGAGCAGTGGGCGCCTTCGCATCCGTAAGGTGCGAAGAGCCTAAATCACCGATCAAGACTGGAAAGGAAGATCAACGCCCCGCGCCGGGGCGAATGATGACGCTTGTCTGAAAACAAAAGTTCTGTCGATGCGGCCGTGAAATCGCGGCCGCATCCGCCAAGACACAAGAAAAGAGGCCGATAGGCCGGGGTAGGGAACAACATGAAACTCTCGAAGAACACAGATGCCGTCGCTGTGAAGCTGATGGTCGGCGCGTCGATCCTGGCGCTGGCCGCCGGGGCGGCGAGCGCCGCCAGCGCTCAGACCGTCGCCACGGCCGCCGCGACGCCGGCCGCTAGCGAGCAGGTCGAAGAGATCATCGTGGTCGGCGCGCGCAAGGCCGAGCAGTCGGCGATCCAGCGCAAGAAGCGCGCGGCCACCAACCAGGACTCGATCGTCGCCGATGACGTCGGCAACTTCCCCGACAAGAACGTCGGCGAAGCCGTGGCCCGCATCGCCGGCGTGGCCCTGGATGTCGCCGACGACGGCCAGCAGGGCGGGTTCTCCATTCGCGGCCAGAGCGCCGACCTGGTGCGCGTCGAGGTCGACGGTATGTCGATGTTGGCCACGGGCAATCAGGACGGCCGCTCGGTGACCGGCCTGGGCGACATGTCGTCGGACCTGATCAAGAGCGTCGACGTCATCAAGGGCCAGACCGCCGACATGACGCCCGGCGGCGTCGGCGGCACGGTGAGGATCGAGCAGCGCGGCGGCCTGGATTTCAGCAAGCCCATGGTCAAGCTGAACGTCCAGTACCAGAACAGCTCGCTGGAGAAGAAGTGGTCGCCGCGCATCAGCGCCTTCGCCACGCGCAAATTCTTCGACGACCGCCTCGGGATCCTGGTCAACTTCACCTATGACGACGTGCGCACCGTCACCGACACCGCGCGGGTCTCGGACAAGCAGGCGGGCTACATCCCGCTGGGTGACCATGACAACTCGGCGAGCAAGAGCTTCACGACGCCGTACGACCCGATCGCGGCGGCCGTGACCAGCAAGGCCGACTGCGCGTCTTTGCCGGCGCCAATAGGGACGGCGGCCGACTCCCGTCTGAACTGCTACGCCCAGTTCGAGGACTTCGTCCCGTCGCTGGTGCGCTTCAGCCGGGGCGTCCGCGAGGACAAGCGTTATTCGGCCCAGTTCCGCGCCGACTTTCGGGTCAACGACAACCTGACCGTCTTCGCGTCGTACAATCCCAACATCAATGATCAGGGTTTCAACAACTTCAATCTCAGCGTCGCCAGCCCGACGGGCACGACCAACACGGCCGGCGTCCTGGCGACCAGCATGCGCAACGTCACGGTCAATCCGAACCACTACGTGACGCAGTTCGACCTGATCCGCGGCAACGGTTCGACGACCCTGAACTGGACGACCCAGGACCGCTACATCGAGCGCCACGATCAGCAGCACTACCTGCAGGGGGGCGCGGACTTCGCCGCCGGCAAGTGGATCGCCAAGGCTCGGGTCCAGTACGGCATGGCCAAGTCCACGCGCGAGGACGAGGCGTTCAGCTTCGTGGCCTCGATCCCGTCGGCGACCTTCAAGATGGTGCCCGAGAACGGCCTGTGGACCATCCTGACGCCGACCTCGGTCGATCTGAGCAACCCGGCCTCTTATTATCCGGTGCTGGGCGCCAACGGCCTAAGCGCCACGTCGCAGCTGGAATACACGCCCCAAGCCGACAAAAGCACCGAGCTCAACTACCAGATCGACGTCACGCGCGAGTTCGATGACTTCGGTCCGGTCAAGACCTTCAAGTTCGGTATCCAGCGCCGTGACCACGACAACACCACCTGGCGCGAAGGCGGTTTCGACCTGTCGCCGGGCGTGACCCTGTATCGCGCGCGCGCCCTGGACCTGGTCCAGTTCTGCTTGCCGTCGGCGGCGCCGGCGTCCGCGCCCTGCAAGTTCGGCACGGCTGATCGTCCCAGCACCACGGTCCAGGACCAGCGGTACCGCACTTACACCCTGACCCAGGACCAGTATCAGTCGCTGATCAAGAACAGCCTGCAGGACATTCCGGGCGGTCAGTTCTTCGGCGGCATGCCCGATCGCGGCACGCTGCTCGACAGTTGGGCGGCCTATGATTTCAAGAAGTTCTTCGGCGAGCTTGGCCAGAATGCCGACCTGAGCCGGCACAATATCGACTGCCTGTATCGCTGTGTGGCCTCGGACGGCAAAACCTATGACCGCCCGTCGTTCTCGACCACGGAGAAGACGACCTCGGCCTACGCCATGGTCGACTTCGAGACGCGGCTGGCCTGGATGCCGGTCATGGGCAACTTCGGCGTGCGCTACCAGCAGGTGGACGTCACGGGTCAGCCGTCGGTCGTGCTCAACAACCTGACCATCAACCCGGCCGCGCTGGCGGACCTCAACGCCGGCAAGGTCGTCGATCCCAACTCGGTGATCACCGCCACGCTCGTCGAGCGCAGGATGACGGACATCAAGCGCAAGTCGAACGACTTCCTGCCCAGCTTCAACCTGGCCCTGTGGCCGATCGAGGACCAGTTCGTGGTCCGCTATTCGATCGCCAAGCAGCGCGCGCGACCCAAGATGGGGGAGCTGACCGGCACCAGCTCGGCGACCTGCAACAAGATCGACGCGACGACCCAGGCGGCGATCGAGAAGCTGATCGCGCAGTATCCCGGCCAGTTCAACGATCCGAACTCGGACGAAGACGACGCCAGCCTGATCCGTGGCGACGCGGTCAGCAACTGCACGGGTCGCATCGGCAATCCCGAACTGAAGGGCTATGCGGCCACCACCCAGAACCTGTCGGCCGAATGGTACCCGAACGCCGACACCCAGCTCAGCGTGGGCCTGTTCGCGATCGACGTGAAGTCGGGCTATCCTGACCCCGTCACGATCGCCAACTACGATCTCGACGGCGAGAAATATGCCGCCAACACCTATGTGGACGGCCCCAGCGGCCTGAAGCAGAAAGGTTTCGAAGTGGCGGGCCGCACGGCCTTCACCTTCCTGCCGTGGCGGCTGAAATATACCGGCGCCGGCTTCAACTACGCCAAGAACGAGTCGAACGAGACCAACACCCAGATCGACCTGTTCACGGGCAAGTCGCTGCCGCCCGCCAAGCAGTCCAGCTTCACCTACAATCTGAACCTCTGGTACGACGACGGCCGGGTGAACGCCCGCATCGCCTACCAGCGCCGCGACCTGTACTACGATCGCACCGAAGTGGCGGGCATCAACCGGATCCCGGCGGCCGGCGGCGGAACGACGACCAGCTACTACAAGGTTGTTTCGCCGATCTTCAAGATCGGCACCAAGTCGCTGGACGCACGGGCTTCCTACAAGCTGACCAAGCAGATCCAGCTGTTCGCCGAGGGCAAGAACCTGCTCGACGACAAGATGTCGCGCTTCGCGCCGGACGAGTTCCGCAGCATTGGCGGCGGCACGCCGTATGTCTACGACACCACCTTTTCGGGCCGGCGCTACTATGTTGGCCTGATCGCGACGTTCTAGTGTTCAAGAAGGGACCGGCCTCGCGAGGGGCCGGTCCCCGGAGTTTTAAGCATGCGGGCGACACGACGTGGATTCCTGCTCGGCGCCAGCGCGCTGGGCCTCTCGACGGCCTTGCCCGCGACGGCGGCGAGCCGGCCGGGTCTGGCGCAGCTGGCCGCCGGGTTCGTCCAGCCGCCCGCCGACAGCCGGCTCATGGTCCGCTGGTGGTGGTTCGGCGGCGCGGTCGAGGCCGACGAGATCGTCCGCGAGATCAAGGCGATGAAGGCAGGCGGCTTCGGGGGCTTCGAGATCCAGCCGGTCTATCCGCTGTCGCTGGACGATCCCAAGCTGGGCATCCGCAACAAGCCGTACCTGTCGAAGGACTTCCTGGACATGGTCTCGGTCGCGGTGCGGACGGGGCGCGCCGAAGGCTTGCGCGCCGACATGACCCTGGGCTCGGGCTGGCCCTTCGGAGGACCACATATCGACCCGGAGATCGCCGCCTCGAAGGTCGTCAAGCTGGACCTGCCCGCGCCCGGCGGCGCCGAGGGCGCAGACCTGCCGGCGCTCGAGCCGGGTCAGCGCTATATCGCCGCCTTCGTCGGGACCTCGCCGGCCGACGCCCAACCTGTCGAGATCCGAGGCGCGCGCGCCGTGTTCGCCAAGGCCTCAGCGGACCGGACCCTGTATCTGATCCAGCAGGCGCGCACCCGCCAGCAGGTCAAGCGCCCGACGGTCGGCTCGGAAGGCTTCGTGCTCGACCACCTGAACGCCCGCGCCGTTCGCAAGCATCTCGACACCGTGGGCGAACCGTTGCTGGCGGCGTTCGGTGAGGACCGACCCTACGCCATCTTCAGCGACAGCCTGGAGGCCTACGGATCCAACTGGACCGACGACCTGTTGCCTGAGTTCAAGGCCCGCCGCGGCTATGACCTGGCCCCGCATCTGCTGAGCCTGTTCCACGACACCGACCGCTCGGCGGGCGTGCGTTACGACTGGGGCCTGACGCTGTCGGAGCTGGTCAACGAGCATTACCTGTCCCAGGTCAGCGCCTGGGCCAAGTCGCGTCAGACCCTGTTCCGCTCGCAGACCTACGGCACGCCTGCCGTGACCCTGTCCTCCAACCGCCTGGTCGACCTGGCCGAAGGGGAGGGCGCGGAATGGCGGCAGGCGAACTCGACCCGCTGGGCCAGTTCCGCCAACCACCTGTACGGCCAGCCGGTGACCTCGGCCGAGAGTTTCACCTGGCTGCACAAGGGCGCCTTCCGGGCGACGCCGCTGGACATCAAGGCCGAGGCCGATGTGCTGATGCTGCAGGGCGTCAACCAGTTCATCGTGCACGGCTGGCCGTACTCGCCGCCCAAGGTCGCCGAACCCGGCTGGGCGCTGTACGCGGCGGCGGTGTTCAACGACCACAATCCGTGGTGGCCGGTGATGGCGGACGTGAACCTCTATCTGCAGCGCCTGAGCCACCTGCTGCGCCAGGGCGAGAACGTCGCCGACGTCGCCCTGTACGTGCCGACCGAGGACATCATGTCGGGCTTCCAGCCGGGCAAGGACGTCTCGATCAATGACGTGCTGCGCAAGACCTTCCCGGAGGCCGTCCTGGATGGGCTGCTCGACGGCGGCTACAATTTCGACCTGATCGACGGCGACGCCATCCTGCGCCGGGGGATCGACCACAACGTCCTGCTGCTGCCCCACATCGAACGCATCACGCCGGAGGCCTATGAGCGCATCCGCGCCTTCGCCGAGGCTGGCGGGATCGTCATCGCGGTTGGCGCGCCGCCGTCCAAGGCGCCGGGGCTGAAGGACGCCCAGAGCCACCGTGTCGCCGAGCTGTCGAAGGCCGTGTTCAGCGCCAAGCGCACGGCCGTCACGGACGAGGCCGGACTGGTCGGAACACTCAACGGTTTCCTGCCGCCTGACCTCGGCGGAGCGCCCAAGGGCGTCGGCTACGTCCATCGCCAGCTGGAAGGCGGCGACCTCTATTTCGTCGCCAACACCACCAATGCGCCGGTCACCGCCAAGCTGGCGTTCGGAGCCTCGGCGGAGCTCGGCCAAGCCTGGGATCCGGTGACGGGGACCGCCGACAGCTTCAAGCCCGGCAGCGAGGTTCGCCTGGCGCCGTTCGGGTCCCGCGTCTTCGTCTTCGGTCGTGACATGGCGCCGCCGCGCGAGGTTATTCCGGCGGAAGAACGCAGCCTGCCCCTGACAGGCGGCTGGCGCGTGAAGGTGGGCGCCAAGACGCGCGAAGCCTTCGGCTCCTGGACCGACGAGCCCTCGCTTCAGCACTATTCCGGCCAGGGGACCTATACCCGTGACGTCGAGCTGACGGCCGCCGATCTCAACGCACCGGCGATCGCGCTCGATCTCGGGGCAGGCGGGCCGGGTGTCGCCAACGAGCGCAAGGGACCCGGTTACTACGCCCAGTACGACGCGCCAGTTCGTGACGCGGCCGAGGTGTTCGTCAACGGCCAGCGGGCCGGCGCCATCTGGTGCGCGCCGTTCCGGCTGGACCTGAAGCCCTTCCTGAAGCCCGGCCGCAACCGGCTGGAGATCCGGGTCTACAACACCGCGATCAACGAACTGGCTGGCCGTCCGCCAACCGACTACACGGCCCTGCGCAACGTCTATGGCGACCGTTTCCAGCCGCAAAACATGGCCGAGCTGAAACCCCTGCCGTCGGGCCTGATCGCCGAGCCGACCCTGAGGTTTGGCCCGACCTAGGGCTGGTCGCTCTAGTCGCGGACCTCTACGAAAGCGGGATGATGAAGCCGAAAATCCTGATCAGCCGCTCCTGGCCCGACGCCGTCCAGCAGCGCTTGGCCGCACGCTACGACGTGACGCTGAACGCGACCGACACGCCGATGACGATCGCCCAGCTGCGGGCGGCGATGACCCAGCACGACGCCATCTGCCCGACGGTGTCGGACAAGATGCCCGCCGAGGTGCTGAGCACGCCCGGCGCGCGTGTGAAGATCGTCGCCAACTACGGCGTGGGCTTCGAGCACATCGACCTGGGCGCCGCCAAGGCCGCCGGCATCGTGGTGACCAATACCCCCGACGTGCTGACCGATGCGACGGCCGAGCTGGCTGTGCTGCTGATGCTGATGACCAGCCGGCGGGCCGGGGAGGGCGAGCGTGAGCTGCGGGAGGGTCGATGGGCCGGCTGGCGGCCGACTCACCTTCTGGGCCAGTCGCTGACGGGCAAGACCCTGGGCTTGGTAGGTTACGGCCGCATCGCCCGCGCCACCGCCAGGCGCGCCAAGGCGGCGCTGGGCATGGAGCTCGCCTACTACAGCCGCCGGCAAGTGACGGACGAGGACGGCGCGACCTATCACGAGAGCCTGGAAAGCCTGGCGGCGGTCTCGGACGTGTTGTCGCTGCACACGCCAGGCGGCGCCGAGACGCATCATCTGGTGAACGCCGCGCTGCTGTCGCGGATGAAGCCGACGGCGATCCTGATCAACACCGCGCGCGGCTCGGTCGTGAACGAGGCGGACCTGGCCAAGGCCCTGGCCGACGGCGTCATCGCCGGCGCCGGCCTGGACGTCTATCAGGGCGAGCCCAAGGTGAACCCGCTGCTGCTGGGCGCGCCCAACACCGTGCTGCTGCCGCACCTGGGCAGCGCCACGCTCGAGACGCGGACGGCCATGGGCATGCGCACGGCCGACAATCTCGACGCCTTCTTCGACGGAAAGCCGCCCCGTGACCGCGTCGCTTGACGCCGTCGAGCAGGCCCTGGACGGCTGGCGCGGCGACGGGCCGTTCGTCCTGGGCGTCTGCGGGGCGCAGGGCTCGGGCAAGTCGACCCTGGCTGAGGGGCTGACGGCGCGCCTCGAGGCCCGCGGCCTGCGAGCGGCGACGCTGTCGATCGACGATCTCTACTTCTCGCGCGCCGAGCGGGCGCGGTTGGGCCAGGTGGTCCATCCGCTGTTCGCGACGCGGGGCGTTCCCGGCACCCATGATACGGAAGCGGGCATCCGCCTGCTGGACGCTGTCCGCGCCGGCGCCGACGTGGTGCTGCCACGCTTCGACAAGGCCACGGACGAACCCGCATCCACCGGGACAGCGGTGGAAGGGCCGTTGGACGTTCTGGTCTTCGAAGGCTGGTGCGTCGGCGCTCGCCCCCAGGACGACATGGCCCTGAGGGCGCCGATCAACGCCCTGGAGGCCGAGCACGATCCGAGCCTGGTGTGGCGCCGTTTCTCCAACCTGGCTCTGGCCACGGACTACGCCGAACTCTTCGCCCGCATCGACCGACTGGTGCTGCTGGCCGCGCCGGGCTTCGAGGTGGTGCGCGGCTGGCGCATCCAGCAGGAGCACGACCTGCGCGCCCGCGTGGGCGAGAGCGCGCGGACGATGACCGACGCCGAGATCGGGGTCTTCATTCAGCACTACGAGCGCCTGACCCGCCACATCCTGTCCGACATGCCGGCCTATGCGGACCTGACGCTGCGGCTGAACGAGCGCCGCGGCCTCGAGGCCTGACGTCAATCGGCACGATTTCCCCACCGACGTGATGAGGACTTCGCGCGCCGCTGCGTTTTGCCTTCTCGAAAGCCGGCATCGGCTGGCCGGAGGCTCTGATGAGAATGGCGCGAGAGGAGGCCGACGCCGCCGCGCGCGCGGACGTCTTCGCTCGTCAGGCCGCGGCGATGCGTGGGCCCCTGGCCGCCTATTTCCGTCGCCGGGTGCGCAACGCCGGCGAGGTCGAGGACCTGGTGCAGGAGGTCTTCTTGCGCCTGACCGTGCGCGGCACGCCCGACAACACCGACCACGCCAGCGCCTACATCTTCCAGACCGCCGCCAGCGTCCTGGCCGACCGCTACCGCCGCCGCACGGTCCGTCATGCCGACGAGCATGTCGCCCTGGATCCGGACCTGAGCGGTGAGCAGGACTTCGATCCGGCCCGGATCTATGCCGGCAAGCAGGCTTTGAACGCGGCCGCCGCGGCCCTGATGACCATGCCGGAGCGGACGCGGACCATCTTCCTGCTGCGCCGGATCGACGGCCTGCGCCACCAGGCGATCGCCTCTCAGCTGGGGCTCTCGGTCAGCGCGGTGGAGAAGCACATGGTTCGCGCCATCGAGCATCTGATGGCCCACGCGGGAGACGCCCGATGACCCGCGTGACCCCGGCCCAAGCCGCCGCCCAATGGCTGGCCCACGACGACCTCGACCAGTCGCCCCAGCGCGAGCAGTTCGCCGCCTGGCTGGACGAAAGCCAGGAGAACCGCGACGCCTGGGGCCAGGTGCATCGGGTGTGGGCGATTTTCGATGACGCCGACGACAGCGACCTGATCGCCGCGATGGCGCGGGCGGCCCGTCGGGCGGGACCCGAGCCCGTCGCCAAGCCTTGGCTGCCACGCCTGATCGCGGCGTCGATCGCCATCGCGGCGGTATCGGCGGCGCTGTTGCTCGGGGCCGGGCAAGACTGGTTCAGGCGCGAGGCCAGGCCCGTGCAGGTCGCGACGGCGCCCTCGCTCACCGCCGAGGGCCGGCCCGACTATGTCACCGGCAAGGGGCAGAAGTCCGTGGTCGACCTGCCGGACGGCACGCGGGTGACCTTGGACGCTGACAGCGCCCTGGACGTGGCCTTCACCGATGGGCGACGCGATCTGCGCCTGCTGAGCGGCCACGCCTTCTTCGACGTCGCCCACGATCGCGCTCATCCCTTCGCCGTGCAGGCGGACGGGCGCGTGGTCACGGCGCTGGGCACCCAATTCGACGTGCAGGTGACGCCGGGCTCTGTGAGGGTGGTTCTGGCCGAGGGGATCGTCTCGGTGGCCTCGGTTGGCGGACAAGCGGTCAGGCTCGCGCCAGGCCAGGCGTTCGCGGCCAGGACCGGCGCGGCGGGTGCGGTGTCGTCGACCAATGTGGACGAAGCCTTGGCCTGGAAGCAGGGCGTGGTCGAATTCCGCGACCAGCAGCTGTCCGAGGCCGTCGCCCAGCTGAACCGCTACACGCGCGCTCGGATCGTCATCCGTGATCCCAAGGTCGCGGCGCTGCGGATCACCGGCGTCTTCAAGACCGGCGACATCAAGCGGTTCGGCCGATCGGTGTCGCAGGTGCTGCCGGTGCGGATGATCGCCCGCGATGTCGACACCTATGAACTGGTCTCGACCCGGCGCTGAGGAGTTCCGGCAACCTTGCGTTCCCCCTTAGGGAGCGTCGCAGGTCGTCGCTCGAAACCCTTGAGCGAGAACCGAAAATGACATCGCCCTCGACCATCCGCGACCCGCTGGCGGACCACCTGCTGACGCCGCAGAACGCGGCCCTGCTGATCATCGACTTCCAGCCGGTGCAGGTCTCGTCCATCGTCACGATGGAGAAGCGCCTGCTGATCGCTAACGTCACGAACCTGGCCAGGACGGCCAAGCTGTATGACCTGCCGGTGGTGCTGACCACGGTGAACGTGGCCACGGGCCTCAACACCCCGACCATCAAGCCGATCACCGACGTCCTGCCCGACGTGCAGCCGATCGACCGCACCGCCATCAACGCTTGGGAGGACGACGACTTCGTCGCCGCCGTGAAGGCCACCGGCCGCAAGAAGCTGATCATGGTCGCCCTGTGGACCGAGGTCTGCTTGGCGTTTCCGGCCTTGGACGCCCTGGCCGAGGGCTATGACGTCTTCGCGGTGGTGGACGCCGTCGGCGGCACCTCGCAGCTGGCGCACGAGGCGGGCATTGACCGTGTGGTGCAGGCGGGCGGCAAGCCGGTCAGCTGGATCCAGGTGGCGTGCGAGTTGCAGCGCGACTGGAACCGCAAGGCCACGGCCGAGGGCTTCGCCGATATCGTTCTGCGCGCGGTCGGGCACTAAGGAAAAGGGGAGCAGGGCGGTCCGCCTTGCTCCCCACTTGGCCTCAGGGCTTGGGCGCGTCGGCCGGCTCGACATAGTCGGTGCTGGTCGGGCCATAGCCGGAGATGTAGACGACCGCGCCTTCCGGACCGGTCATGGCGAAGTGCTCGATGCCCGCTGGTTCGCTGTAGAAGCTGCCCGGCGGCAGCACCTTGACCAGGGCCTCGTCCGCCTTGCGTCCGTAGCCGAACCGCCAGACGCCGCCGACCACGATGGCGGTGCGGTCGTCGCGATGGCCGTGGGCGGCGATGCGGGTGTTCGGAGGGACCTTCAGCGCGATCGTGTAAGGACCGGCCTTGGTCGGATCGCCGTACAGCACCGTGGTGCGGATGCCGGTCACGCCCGAGGTGCCAGCCGTCGCGCCGCCCTGGGTCAGCGCCTGGATGTCCGCCGGGGCCAGACGCACCCGGCGCTCCTGGGCCGTCGCGGCGCCGGCGATTAGCAGCAGCGCCGCGCTGGCGAGGACGAGACGGCGGCTCATGGCTTGGCGTCCAGGAAGTTACGCACCAGCGTCACGGTGGCCTTGGGGTTCTCTTCCATGATCCAGTGGCCGGAGTCCGGCACCACGCCCTCGGTGACGTTGCTGGCGGCGAAACGCATCACGGTCGCCATCATCGGCCCGAACGACTTCTCGCCGCCAAGGGCCAGCACCGGCATGTCCAGCTTGCCCTCGGCCATGAAGGCCTTGTTGTCGATAGCGTCCTGGTCGAAAGCGGCGAACTGCGAGAAGCCGCCGTGCATGGCGCCCGGCTGGGCGTAGAGCTTGGCGTAGTGCTGGCGCGAGGCTTCGGTGAAGCGGGCGGGCGTGGCCGAGAACTCGTTCCAGAAGCGGTCCAGATAGATGCGCTCACGGCCGGCGACCAGGCGTTCCATGTCGGGGCCGCCGAAGCGGAAGTGCCACAGCAGGGGGTTCTTGAGGATCTCGTCCCACGGCCCGACGCCGGGCAGGGGCGCGTCGATCAGCACGAAACGATTGACCCGATCACGATGCTCGGCGGCGAAGGCGTAGCCGACCATGTTGCCGATGTCGTGGGTGACCAGGTCGACCTTGGTGACCTTCAGAGCGTCGAGCACGCCGGCCACGTCGCCACCTTGAGTCTTCTTGTCATAGCCGCCCGACGCCGGCTTGGACGACAGGCCCAGGCCTCGCAGGTCGGGCACGATCACGGTGTGGTCCTTGGCGAGGTCGGCGGCCATCGGCTCCCACATGTCGCCGGTCTCGCCATAGCCGTGCAACAGCACCACGGCAGGACCCTTGCCGCCAACCCGGACGTGGATCGTCACGCCGTTGGTGGCGATCTCCTGGGTCTTGAAGTCGGCCGGGAAGGGTGTGACCTGCGCGAGCGCTGATGTCGAAAGGGCTAGGGCCGCCAAGGCGACCGGGATGAGTTTGAGCACGGGCTGTCCTCCGAAGTGCGGGGCGTCCGGTCGGACGCCTTCACCAGGGGGAACGCAGGTTTTCGAAGAACCCTCACCAGGGCCTAGAAGTGTCCGGACAGGCTGAGCTCGAAGCGCCGCCGGCGCGGGTCGCTGCGATAGTCGTAGCCCATGTTGGCCGGGTCGGCGACGATCGGCGGGCTGGTGTCCAGCAGGTTCTGGACGGCGAAGCGCACGTCCAGCGACCGCAGGGCGTGGCCGGCCGGGAAATCGAAACGGCGGCGGGTCGCCAGGTCCAGATAGACGCGTGACGGGATGTAGGTCCGGCCCTGGTTGCGCGAGGTGGTCTGGATGATCCCGCTATAGGGCGACCACAGCGGGCTGGAGCGTCCCAGGTACTGGGCGTTGAGGTCCAGCAGCAGCGGGCCGCGCGTCCATTGCAGGCCCGCATTGCCGCGCCATTCCAAGGGGCCGTCGCGATAGCCTACCCGGTCCAACCAGGGCGTCTCGGGCCTGCGCCGGGTCCGCAAGGTCGGCTGCCAGGTGGCGGCGCCGTAGAGCTGGGTCTGGCCGCCCCGCACAGACGGCAGCGCCCAGTCGAGCTGGACATCGATCGTCTCGGCGACGGTGCGTCCGATGTTGGTCACGCCAGTGTAGAGGGCGGTGATCCGGCCGGCGGAATAGCCCAGGGCCGCGTCGGTGGGCGACAGAGGCTCGCGGACGACGTGCCTGGCATAACGCGCCTCGTCATTGATGACGGCCTGTGGGGTCAGGCCGAGAAGGCCGATCTCGTCGCGGATCTCGACCCGCGAGGCGTCGATCGAGACGCGCGGACCGCCGCGGCCCGACGGATTCAGCACCACGCCGACCGACCGCGTCAGGCCCTGTTCCTGGCCGATGTCGTGCCAGCCGTTGCGGCTCCAGATGTAGGGGCCGTCGGCGGAGAGGGCGCGCCCGCCGCGCTTGGGATCGGTCAGTCCGAAGGCGGCGATGGGGACGATGCCCATCTGCTGCAGCTGGCTCATGTCGGGCGGTGATTTTCCCGTCGCCGCGCTGGCGCGCAGCATCAGCCAGTCGGCCGGAAAGGTCCGGAGGCCCGCCGTATAGACGTCGGCCGTGTGACGGGTCGTGGCGCGGGTTCTGACGGTCGCTACGCCGTTCAGGACGATGTCGGGGAAGGTCATCCTGACCTGGTCGCGACGCACGGCCAGCTGCAGCTCCAGGCCCCGCGCCGGGACGAGCCGCGACGTGCGCGCCAGCAACGGCGCCCGCAGCTCGACATAGCCGGACGCTACCCGTTGGACCCGGTCGGGCGAGATGTTGAGGATCGTTCCGGCTTCGTTGATCTGCACATATTCGGTTTCCGGCATGCGCTCGCGCCGGATCTCGGTCAGCACGGTGGCCGTCAGCGGACCGCCCGGCAGCGTCATCAGCGGGCCGGCCGCGCGGACGACCCCGCTGCTGAACTGGGTGATGATCCGCGTGTGGTCGCTGCTCGGAATGGCATAGGCCATAGCCGCCGACTGCAAGGTCGCGAAGTCCCCCAGAGGCATGATCGGCGCCAGGCCCCGCGCGTTGGTCGAACCGGTCCGCAGGGCGGTGTCGAGGCCGGAGGGCGCGATCAGGCCCTCACGCTGATAGTCCACCAGCGCACGGCCGACCGTGTAGTCGACGGACGCCTTCCAGCGCCCGGGCAAGGTGGCGATCAGGCCTCCGGTCAGCCGGCGGACATCGACCGTGGTGGTCTTCTGGTCGGCCAGGCCGGGCAGGGGGAACGAGAAATTGACCGCATTGGCGAACAGGTTGCCGGCGGCGTCGGCGGCGATGATGCTGCGCGTGTTCATGGCCTTGGGCGTGTAGGCCCGCGCCCGGTCGTGCAGATCCAGGCCATCAACGAAGGCCTCGACCCGGTCGCCGATCCGCCGACGGGCGCTGAACAGGATGGAATAGGTCCTGGGCGTCGAGACCAGCGAGGTGTCGTCGCCGGCCATGCCCTTGGCCGGGTCGGTAGGCAGGCGGCCGGCATTGGCGATCAGCAGGGCCGCCTTCTCCTGGTCCGTGCCCTGGAAGCCGATCGGCAGGAAGGTGTAGACGCCGCTCAGAACCGTTCCGTCGTCCAGTCGCAAGGACTCGCCCGTGGCGCTGCGGACGGTGATCGCGTTCAACGCCCTGTTCTGGATCAGATATTCGGCCGGATTGTTCTTGGCCTGCAGCTCCAGGGACCGACGGGCGTAGTCGCGCTGGCCGACAGTGAGCGCCTGGGCGGCCGAGTAGGAGGCCGACAGCATCACGTCGGTGCGCCCGTGGTCGGGCGTGAAGCCCAGGCGGGCCTCGACGCGACCCCGGCCGGCGTCGCCACGACTGGACATCCCGGAGACCACGGTCAGGTCAGCGCCCCGGTAGTCGCGCTTCAACACCACATTGACGACCCCGCCAATGGCGTTGGGGCCATGGATGCCGCCGGCCGTGGCGGTCAGGGTTTCGATCCGTTCGATCGCGCCCAGGGGGATGGCGTTGATATCGCTCTGTTCCAGCCCGGTCATGCGCGTCGGCAGGCCAGGCAGACGGCGGCCGTCGACCAGGACCAGGGTCCGCTGCAAGCCGACGCCACGCAGGTCGATCGCCGAATTGGGCGCGCCGGTGTTGTTCACCTGCTGGCTGGGCGAGACCGCCTGGCCGTTGGCGGACAACCGCTCGCGCAGATACTGGTCGACATTGTCCTGGGACGCGACGGCCAGGTCGCGCGGGCTCACGACCCTGTAGGGCTGGATGTCGTTCTCTGTGCGGCGGATGTCGGCGTTTTGCGTGCGGCGGCCCGGCACTAGCACTTCGGAGATCGCGCCGTCGCCCGGGTCGACGATCTCGCGCCTGGGCAGTTCGAACAGCACGAAGACGCCGTCGACCGTGACCCGGTAGCCGACGCTCGAACCGGCTAGCAGCTGGGCGAGCGCCTGCTGCGTAGTCAACCGTCCCTTGACGGCAGCGGTTCGCCGTCCTCTGACCAGGTCCGCGGAATAGAGGATGTCGACGCCGTTTTCGCGGGCCAGTTCGCTCAAAGCGTCCTGCAGTGCGCCGGCGCGGACGTCGATGAGGGCAGGGGCCGCGTGCGCGGTCGCCGCCGTGGCCAGCAGAACGCCGACGCAGGTCCAGAGCCGGAATGCGGGTCGGTGCGAATGCATACCTTCCCCCAAAGGCGCCGGATCACCAGCGCGGTATCTAGGCCTGTCCCGGCGGACGCGCGAGTCCCATCGCGCCGATCGTCAGCAAACTGACACGTCCGCCCGCTAGTGCAGCGCTCCAAGGAGTCGGCGAGTCGCCGACGGGACACCGCGCGATGGCCTGGCTACGTGAGATCGACAAGTGGTTCGCCGAGGCGGTGCTGCCGTCCGCGCCCGTCTATCGCGCCTATGCCCGCAAGCTGACGGGCGACGCGGTAGAGGCCGAGGATCTGGTGCAGGAAGCCTATGCCAAGGTGCTGGGCGTGCCCGACTGGCGACGCCTGGAGCAGCCCGAGCGCTTCGTCCTGACCATCATCCGCAACCTGGCCTTCGAGCGGTTCCGCCGGGCCAAGGTGGTGGGCATTCGCCAGATCGGGGTGCTGGAGATGGAAGCCCTGCCAGACCCGGCGCCGGACGCCCACGCCGTGACCAGCGCCCGCGAGGAGCTGCTACGGGTGCTGGAGGCGGTCGACCGCTTGCCCGAACAGTGCCGGCGGGTGGTCACTTTACGAAAAATGGAGGGGCTTTCGCCGGGCCAGATAGCGGTTCGGTTGAACTTGTCCATCTCTACGGTTGAGAAGCATCTGGCCAAGGGGCTGATGCTCCTGACCAAGTCCCTGGCGGCGAGTGAAGGTCGCGGGATCGGGAGTAAAGCGGGTACATGGCGAAAACGGGCGATCAAGACAGAAACGCGCTGATCGCCCAGGCTTCGGAATGGCTGGCGCGTCTGGACGCCGGTCGTGCCGACCCCGCCGAGTTCGAGGCCTGGCGCGACGCCGATCCGCGCCGCGCCGCCGCCTTCGCCGAGGTCGCCGCCGCCTGGAGCAAGCTGGACGCCTTGCGCGACGCCGAGCCACTACGGCGGCCGGCGATGAACCGTCGCGCCTGGCTGGGCGGGGGCCTAGCCCTGGCCGCCGGGCTCTCCGGCGCGGCCTATCTGGGGCGTGATCAGCTGCTGCGCGCCCGCACTGTCACCGGCGTCGGCGAGCGGCGCACCCTGGCTCTGCCCGACGGCAGCTCGGTCGAGCTCAATACCGACACCGAGGTGCTGTGGCGCTTCGACCGCAAGCATCGGCGACTGTGGCTGCGGCGCGGGGAGGTGGCCCTGACCATCGCCCAGGACGTCCTGCGGCCGTTCGAGCTGTTCACCGAGCAGGGGCTCGCCCGCCTGGCGTCGGGCCAATTCAACGCCCGCCTGCGGCCGGCGGGCCTGGACCTGATCGTCCTGGCCGGCCGCGCGGCCATCGAGACCGCCGCCGGTGCGGGGCAGGCGGCCGTGGAGACCGCCACCGACGCCCGGCAGGCCTTGGCCATCACGGCCGCCGGCGTGGCCGTGGCCGCCGCGCCCGAGGCCGAGGTCCAGGCGGTCCAGGCCTGGCGGCGTGGTGAAATCGTTTTCGAAGGTCAGCGGCTGTCCGAGGCGGTCGAGGAATATAACCGCTACCTCGTCCGAAAGCTGGTTATAGAAGACGCCAAGGTCGGCGCCATGCGCCTGGGTGGCCGGTTCCTGACCGACAATCCCGAAACCTTCCTCGAAGCCCTGCGGACGACGTTCGGTCTACGGATCATCGAGGATGGTCCGTCACGAATTCTTCTCAAATCTCGATAGAGGTTTTTCCCGGCCCTTTCATCTTCCCGAGCGAGACGCCGATTTCCGGCGAGACCAAAACGGGGCGAAATACGATGACTAGGTCTTGGACGCCGCGCATCGGCGCGTGCTTGCTTCTGGCCACGACGGCGCTGGTGACCCCTGTGGTCGCTCAAGCTCAAACGGCCGCGCGCGTGGAGTTCAACATTCCGGCCGGCGACACCGCCCAGGCCCTGACCGCCTTCTCGCGCCAGGCCGGCGTGCAGATCCTGTTCCCCTACGACGTGGCCGCCAAGCACCGCACGAGCGGTCTGCAAGGCGCGTTCGGCCGTGAAGACGCCGTCCGCAAGCTGATCGACGGCAGCGAGCTGGAGATCGCCTCGGCCACCGCCCAGGTCATCACCCTGCGCCAGCGGGGCGCTGGCCCTTTGGCCGCCGGCTCGGCCGCCGCTGATGTGTCGACGGTCGAGGAACTGATCGTCACCTCGCGCGCCGGCTCGGACGCCCGCACCCGCCTGGCGACCAGCTACGCCGTCACCACCATGAACGAAGAGGCCCTGCGCCTGCGCTCGCCGATGGGCGTGGCCGATGCGCTGAAGTCGGTGCCCGGCTTCTGGGTCGAGGCCTCGGGCGGCGAGGCCAGCGCCAACATCCGTGCGCGCGGCATTCCGCAGGAGGGCTTCTCGGCCATCGCCCTGCAGGAAGACGGCGCGCCGATCCAGCATGACGGCGGCCTGGGCTATCTGAACGCCGACCAGTCGTTCCGCCTGGACGAGACCATCGACCGCATCGAAGTGGTGCGCGGCGGCCCGTCGTCGATCTTCGCCTCGTACGCCCCGGGCGGCACGGTCAACTTCATCACCCGCAAGGGCGACGTGAAGGAAGGCATCATCAAGATCCAGGGCAGCGACTATGGCCTGAAGCGCGTCGACGCCTACTACGGCGGTCCGGTCGGCGACTGGCGCATGGGCGTCGGCGGCTTCTGGCGCGAGGATGACGGCATCCGCGATCCGGGCTTCACGGCCAACAAGGGCTACCAGGTCCGCGCCTCGATCGGCCGTGACTTCGAGCGCGGCAGCTTCGACTTCAACATCAAGCACCTGGACGACAACGTCATCCTGTTCGCCGGCGTGCCGCTGAAGTTCAACGCCGAGGGCGAGCCCAGCGCCGCGCCGGGCTTCGACCCGCTGACCGGCACCCTGTCGGGTCCCGAGACCAACAAGCTGACCCTGCGCGGCCCCAAGGGTCCGTTCGACTGGGACCTGTCGCGCGGCACCGAGGTCAAGCTGACTCAGGCCACCGCCGAGCTGAAGTACGAGATCGCCGACGGGTGGCATCTGCAGGAGACGCTGCGCTACCGGACCTCGGAGTCCAAGCGCATCGGCCTGTTCCCCAACACCCCGGTGACCGGCGCGGCCCGCATCGCCCAGTATCGCGCGGCCCTGCTGGCCGCCACGCCGGGCGCGACCGACGTGCAGCTGCGCTATTCGACCAACCCGAGCGAGGTGTTCAGCACCACGGGCGCTGGCCAGAACGGCAACGGCCTCGTGCTGGACGGTTCGCTACGTTACGTCTCCGTCCCGCTGGACGAGCTGATCAGCGACACCCGCCTGCTGCACAAGTTCGAGATCGGCGGCCAGACCCACGACGTGGCGTTCGGCTTCTACCGCGCCCATGTCGAGGAAGCCTTCAACCGCTATTCGGCTAACGCCCTGCTGGACGTGCGTGAGAACGCCCGCCACCTGGACCTGGTGGCTGTCGACGCCTCGGGCAAGATCCTGTCCAGCCTGACCGAGAACGGCATCAGCCGCTACGGCGCCGAGTTCGCCAATGGCGATGGCAAGTCCAACACCACGGCGCTCTACCTGACCGACGAGTGGCAGGTGACCCCGAGCCTGCGCATTGACGCCGGCGTGCGCTGGGAGCGGACCGAATTCACCGGCCGCAGCGAGCGCACCGCCACGATCAATCTGGGCCTCTCGTCGACCCCGGCCGACGACACCGTGCTGGCCGGCTCGGGCGTCTATGACCGCCTGAACAAGAAGTTCGAGCACAGCGGCTGGACCGTCGGCGCCGACTATCGGATCAACCAGCAGATGGGCCTGTTCGCCCGCTACACCTCGGCGTTCCGCCTGCCGTCGCTGGGCGACTACATCACCAACGCCAGCAACACCTCGCCGTTCATCCAGACGATGGATCTGATGGAGGGCGGCTACAAGCTGTCCACCGGCAAGCTGGACCTGTACGCCACGGTCTTCCACACGGCCTATGACGCCCTGAGCTTCGGCAGCCTGGTGTTCAACCCGACCACCGGCGCCTACGTCTCCCAGACCAGCATCACCGACACCAAGACCCTGGGCCTGGAACTGGAAGGCACGCTGCGTCCGGTTTCGTGGTTTGACCTGGGTTTCAGCGCCACGATCCAGGATCCCAAGTTCGGCGACTACAAGTTCGAGGAGGCCTGCACGGTCGCCGCCTCGGACCCGACCTGCCAAGTCAAGCCGCCGGCCGGCACGGCCAGCCGCACCCGCGACTTCACGGGCAAGCAGCTGATCCGCGTGCCCAAGACGGCCTTCCGCCTGACGCCGGGCGTAAACCTGCTGGACCGCCGCCTGCGCCTGGAGAGCAGCATCGAGCGCTACGGCGACCGCTATTCGGACGCCGCCAACACCTCGAAGCTGTCGGCCTACACCCTGGTCAACGCCACGGTGCGGTTCAACGTCACCGACCAGCTCTCGGTCTACGCCTACGGCACCAACCTGACCAACGAGCTGGGCCTGACCGAGGGCAACCCCCGCGCCGGCCAGATCATCAGCGGCGAGGCCGGAGCCCTGTACGGCATCGGTCGTCCGGAGTTCGGCCGGGCCTTCAAGGCGGCGCTTCTCTACAAGTTCTAAGGCGCGCCGCCTGATTTCCTTCCCCTGAAACTTGGGCGGCCGCAGCCTCGGCCGCCCATTCTTTTGGATAAGCCCATGCTCCGCTGGCTCGCCCTCGTCCTGCTGCTGATCGCGTCTCCCGCACTGGCCCAGGAGGGTAAGCCGGATCTCGTTCTGACCGGCGAGATCAACGGCACCGACCACCAGACCTACAAGCCCGTGCCGTTCGACGTTCCGGCCGGTACCACGCGTGTCACGGTGGCGTTCGACTACACCGGCCGCGAGAACAAGACGGTGGTGGACCTGGGCCTGCTGGATCCGGTCCGCTTTCGGGGCTGGAGCGGCGGCAACAAGAAAGGTTTCTTCGTCTCGACCGAGGCGGCGACGGCCAGCTATCTGCCGGGGCCGCTGCCGGCCGGGAAGTGGACCCTGCTGCTGGGGGTGCCCAATGCGCGGCCGAACTCCAAGGCGACCTACGAGGCCAAGGTCTGGTTCGCGCGGGGCCCCGTTGCGCTGCCGGCGACCCTGGCCAAGGCGGCGACGCCGGGCTGGTATCGCGGTGACCTGCACATGCACACCGCCCATAGCGACGGCGGCTGCACGACGGGCGACGCGCCACGCGCGCCGTGCCCGGTCTATCGCACTGTGCTGGCGGCCCAGGCCGCGGGTCTCGACTTCATCGCGGTCACCGACCACAACACGACCAGCCAAGCGCAGGCCCTGACCGAGCTGCAGCCGGCGTTCCCGAACCTGCTGCTGATGGTCGGTCGCGAGGTCACGACCTTCCAGGGCCACGCCAACGTCTTTGGTCCCACGGCCTTCATCGATTTCCGCCTGGGCTCGAAGACCGTCCCGACTATCCGCAGCCTGCAGCAGGCGGTGAAGGTTGCCGGCGGCGTGTTCTCGATCAACCACCCGGCCGTGCCGTCGGGCGAGATCTGCATGGGTTGCGGCTGGACCGCCAAGGACACCGACTACGGCGCGGTGACCGCCATCGAGGTCGCCAATGGCGGCAACGAGAAGGCGCTGGGCGGCTTCGAAGGCATCCTGTCGGGCGTGCCCTTCTGGGAGGCCCAGCTGAACCAGGGCCGCCGGATCACCGCCATCGGCGGCAGCGACAACCACGACGCGGGCATCCCGCACGACAAGCCTTCAGCCGTCGGTCGGCCCGCGACGGTGATCCACGCCGAGGGACTCTCGACCGAGGCGTTGCTGGCGGGGCTGAAGGCAGGGCGGGTGTTCGTCGACCTGGACGGCACGCGTGACCGGATGCTGGACCTGTCAGCCCGTGCCGGCGATCGGACGGTTGTCATGGGCGGAGCGCTGATGGCTAAGCCGGGCGAGGCGGTGGTCTTCACGGCCTCGGTCACGGGTGTCGATGCGGCCAGCCTGGAGATCATCCGGGACGGCGCCAAGGTCACGCCGGCGATCTCGGACGGCAAGTTCGAGATCCGGATGGGGCAGGGCAAGAGCTGGGTGCGGGTCAATGTCCGCGACGCCGGCGGTCGGCTGCTGCTGATCGGCAACCCGATCTACCTGACACCCGCGCCCTAGCTATGCCGGGACGGCATGGCGAACGCTGATTTAGGCATGGGCGGCGAGGGGACTCGCCGCCTAGTCTCCCGCGATAATCGGGAGGCTTTCAGTATGCGCGACGGGTTGATGATGGCGGGGGCCGTGACGGCCCTTCTGGTGGCGGCGACGGGTGCTCAGGCGCAATCGACCAACAGCTTCCCGGCCAAGGTCTGCGACGTGCGTGAGTACGGCGCTGGCGGCACGCGCATCTGGTTCGACACCGAGGCCTTCCAGAAGGCCATCGACGCCTGCGCCTCGGCCGGCGGCGGCACCGTGCGGGTGACGCGCGGCGAATATCTGATCGGCCCGATCTGGCTGAAGTCCAACATCCGCCTGGAGATCCTGAAGGGCGCCGAGGTGCTGGCCGGCACGGATGCGGCGCTGTTCCCGCACGGCGAGCGCAGCGGCGTGATCAATGTCGATGGCGCCGAGAACGTGGCCATCGTCGGCGAGGGCCTGGTCGACGGCCAGGGCCAGGTCTGGTGGGAGCGCATCCGCGCCGTGTGGCGCGCGATCCCCGACTTCGCCACGAACGGCCAGGCCCGCCAGCAGCAGAAGGACGAGCGTCCGCGCCTCGTCTGGATCAACAAGAGCAAGAACGTCCTGTTCGAAGGCCTGCGCTTCGAGAACTCGCCGTCGTTCCACCTGGTGATCAACAACAGCGACTACATCACCATCAACAAGGTCCGCATCACCGCGCCGGCCCACGCGCCGAACACCGATGCGATCGATCCGATGAACACGCGCCACGTCGTGATCACCAACAACGTCATCAGCGTTGGCGACGACATCGTGGCCATCAAGTCGAACGGCCCCGACGAGCGTTATCCGGACGCGGTGTCGTCCGACATCCTGATCGCCAATAACACGATCCTGGAAGGCCGAGGCATCTGCATCGGCAGCGGCGCCAGCGGCGGCGTCCAGCGCGTGCGGGTCGAGAACAACACCTTCGAGGGCTCGATGTACGGCCTGCGGATCAAGTCGATGCGCGGCAAGGGCGGGACGATCAAGGACGTGGTGTTCAAGAACAACACCATGAAGGACGTCGAGACCCCGCTGGTCTTCACCAGCTACTACGAATATCGCCCGCTGGACCTGGCCTCGGCCGAGAAGCAGCTGCAGCCGGGCGGCTTCATCCTGGGCAACCAGATCTGGCCGGGCCCGACCGATCCGGTCCAGCCCTTCGTCCACGACAAGACGCCGGACATGTCGGGCATCGTCGTCGACGGCGTCACCGCCACGGGCGCGGACCTGGCCGGCATCGTCACCGGCCTGCCCGAAAAGCCGATCGGCATCACGCTGAAGAACATCAAGATCACGGCCAAGAAGGGCCTCCTGGTCCGCAACGCCGAGGTGCTGACCCAAGGCTTCGCGATCCAGTCGGCCGACAAGACGCCGTTCCGCCTCGAGGCGGGCGGCCTGGTCAAGGCCGCCAAGTAGTCGTCAGGCGTTCGCGGCCTGGTCGGGGATCTCCTCGACCTCGCCCGGACCCTTGAAGACACCCAGCTCCGACCAGAACCCCTCGGCCGCCAGGCTCTGGCGGGCTGCGGGGCGGAAGACGCGGATGTCGACGGCCACGTCCCATTCGACGCCGCCGGCGCGCACCAGGCGGCCCTCGGCGACCTCCAGTTCGGCCAGGGTTTCCGGCAGCCACGCCACGCCGCGTCCGTCGCGGGCCATCGGCATCAGGCTGGCGGCCAGGCGGGCAGAGAAGACCTCACGCAGGCCCGAGGCGCGGTCGATGAAGCGCTGGGACTCTAGGATCCGGCCCAGCCCCGACTCGGCGCTGTAGCTCAGATACGGGATGTCGGTGTCGCCCTCGGTCAGGGTCCAGCGCGGCGCGCCGGTCTCGTCGGGCGCGCAGAAGGGCACCAGGGCGTCGCGGCCGACCATCACCGAGCGGAACTGCGAGCCGAAGCGGCCCGGCGCGGCGGCGTGGTGATGGCACAGCAGGAACTGGGCCTGGCCGTGCAGCATCAGCTCTTCACAGGCCTGCATGCTGTCGGAGATCAGCCGCACAGGGCCAAGCGGCGCGCGCGACTCCAGCAGGCGGATCCACTGCGGGAAGAAGGTGAAGGATAGCGCGTGGGTGGCGGCGAAACGCAGGGTCGCGGCTTCCTTGCCGCCGGCTTCGCGCGCCTCGCGGCGCAGCTGGATGATCCGGCGGATCAGCTCGTCGGCCCCGCCACGGAACTGCTGACCGGCGGCGGTCAGGGCCACCCCGTTTGCGGTACGGTCGAACAAGGGCGCGCCGATCCAGTCCTCCAGCGCCCGGATACGGCGGCTGAAGGCGGGCTGGGTCACGTTCCGGTTCTCGGCGGCGCGCGAGAAGTTGCCGGTCTCGGCCAGCGCCGCGAAGTCTTCCAGCCAGATCAGTTCCATAGTTGATGCCTGTTGCGCATAGCGACCATCGAGAATGGCATTGGCCCGTCCGAGGGGCTCCGGCCTAGGGTTTGTCTGACAAGTGGAGAACCCCGTGCGAATTCTAGACATCCGCGAGAAGACGGTCTCAATCGCCTCGCCGATCGCCAATGCTTATATCGACTTTTCAAAGATGACCTGCTCGGTTGTCGCCGTCATTACCGATGTGTTGCGGGACGGCAAACCGGTTATCGGCTACGGCTTCAATTCCAATGGCCGGTATGGCCAGGGCGCCCTGATGCGCGAGCGTTTCCTGCCGCGCCTGGCCGAGGCCGCTCCCGACAGCCTGATCGACGAGAAGAACGACAACCTCGACCCGTTCGCCATCTGGAAGACCCTGATGACGAACGAGAAGCCGGGCGGTCACGGCGAACGCTCGGTGGCGGTCGGCACGATCGACATGGCCATCTGGGACGCCGTGGCCAAGATCGCCGAGAAGCCGCTGTACCAACTGCTGGCCGAGCGTTATCGCGGCGGCCAGGCCGACGACAAGGTCTGGGTCTACGCCGCCGGCGGCTACTACTATCCGGGCAAGGACGACGCCCAGTTGCAGGCCGAGATGCGCAGCTATCGCGACCGCGGCTACAAGGTCGTGAAGATGAAGATCGGCGGCGCTTCGCTGGACGTCGACCTGCGCCGCATCGAGTCGGTGCTGGAGATCGTCGGCGACGGCCAGAACCTGGCGGTGGACGCCAACGGTCGCTTCGACCTGGAGACGGGCATCGCCTATGCCGAGGCCCTGAAGCCCTACAATCTGTTCTGGTACGAAGAGGTCGGCGACCCGCTGGACTATGCCCTGCAGGCCGAGCTCTCCAAGCACTACGAGCTGCCGATGGCGACCGGCGAGAACCTGTTCTCGCACCAGGACGCCCGCAACCTGCTGCGCCACGGCGGCATGCGTCCCGACCGCGACTACCTGCAGTTCGACTGCGCCCTGTCGTATGGCTTGGTCGAATACCTGCGCACGCTGGATGTGTTGGAGCAGAACGGCTGGTCGTCGCGCCGGATCGTGCCGCACGGCGGCCACCAGATGTCGCTGAACATCGCCGCCGGCCTGCACCTGGGCGGCAACGAGTCCTATCCCGACGTCTTCAAGCCGTTCGGCGGCTTCGCGGACGGGATCCGGGTCGAGGACAGCTATGTCGGCCTTCCGGACGTGCCGGGTGTCGGCTTCGAGGCCAAGTCGGAGCTCTACGCCCTGATGCGGACCCTGACCGAAGATGTGGCGCACCGCGCGGCCTAAGACAAAGACAACGGGACGACCCGGCGAAGACAGCCGGGCGTCCCCGGGGGGACTAAAGACTTGAACCTCAAGCGCCTGTTTTCACAGATCTACATCCAGGTCCTGATCGGCATCGCGATCGGGGCCGCGATCGGCATTCTGTGGCCCCATGTCGGCGCGGCGCTAAAGCCGGTCGCCGACGGCTTCATCAAGCTGATCAAGATGCTGCTGGCCCCGATCATCTTCGGAACCGTGGTGGTGGGCATGGCCCGCATGGGCGACCTCAAGGAGGTCGGCCGCATCGGCGTGAAGGCCCTGATCTATTTCGAGGTGCTGTCGACCATCGCCCTGGTGATCGGCCTGATCGTCGTCAACGTCATGCAGCCGGGCGCGGGCCTGAACATCGACGCGTCCAACCTGGACGGCAAGGCGCTGGCCAGCTTCACGGAAGCCGCCAAGGAGCAGGGCGTCATCCCGTTCCTGCTGGATATCATCCCGACCACCTTCGTCGACGCCTTCGCCAAGGGCGCGATGCTGCAGGTCATCCTGCTGGCGGTGCTGACCGGGACCGCCGTCAGCCAGCTGGGCGAGCGCGGCAAGCCGCTGGTCGACTTCATTGACGTCTTCCTGGACGCCATCTTCAAGATCGTCGGCATGGTCATGCGCCTGGCGCCGCTGGGGGCAGGGGCGGGGATCGCCTTCACGATCGGCAAGTACGGGGTCGACACCCTGTGGTCGCTGGGCCGGTTGCTGATCGCCCTCTACGTCACCTCGATCGCCTTCGTGGTCATCGTGCTGGGCCTGGTCATGCGCTCGACGGGCCTGTCGTTCTGGAAGTTCCTGAGCTTCATCCGCGAAGAGATCTTCATCGTCCTGGGCACCTGCTCGACCGAGGCCGTGCTGCCTCGGATGATGAAGAAGCTGGAAGACATGGGCTGCGCCAAGCCGGTCGTCGGCCTGGTCTTGCCAGCGGGCTACACCTTCAACGCCGACGGCACCTGCATCTATCTGACCCTGGCCACGGTGTTCGTGGCCCAGGCGACCAACACCCACCTGTCACTGCTGGACCAGCTGGTGATCCTGGGCGTGCTGCTGCTGACCTCGAAAGGCTCGGCGGGTGTCGCCGGCGCGGGCTTCATCACCCTGGCGGCGACGCTCTCGACCCTGCACGCTATCCCCGTCAGCGGCCTCGTTTTGCTGCTGGGTGTCGACCGTTTCCTCAACGAGGCGCGGGCGGTGACCAACCTGATCGGCAATGGCGTCGCCACCGTGGCGATCGCCAAGTGGGACGGCGCGCTGGACATGGACCAGGCTCGCGCGACCCTGGACAAAGGCGCGACTAGCGCATGACCCTTTTTCAGTTCGAGCTTACCCCGAAGAGGAGCGCCAAGTTGGTGCGTCGATCGAACAAGGCCCTGCGGGCCGCCCTCCTGGCTTCTGCTGCTCTGGCCCTGCCGACCATCGGCAGGGCCGACGGCCTTCTGTTCCACCTCACGGGCGACAAGGGCCTGAAGGCGGACGTCGCGGCTGGGGAGGCGACGCCGAACTTCGCCGACAAGGTCAAGCTCAAGACCGATCCGACCCACGGCGCCTATATCGAAGCGTCCAGCGAGCAGGTGCTGAGCTGGATGGCCCCGGGCAACATCTACGCCCAACGCGGTACGCTCAGCTTCTACTGGCGCGCCCGCGATCCGGTGGGGACGACGCCGTTCCCGCTGTTCCGGGTGGGCTATGCCGATCACACCAGCTGGGACATGGCCTGGCTGCGCATCGACTGGAACGGCAAGGGCTTCGACGCCTTTGTCACTGACGACAACCTGGCCCGAGTCCGGGTCTCGACCACTCAGGCCGCGCCCAAGCCCGACCAGTGGGTGCTGGTGACCTTCGCCTGGGACGAGGCCAAGGGCATCGCGCTCTATATCGACGGCAAGCCGGTCGCCTCGAAGCTCCAGACGGCGGCGCTGGATGCCGGCCTCGACCAGTTCGGCCCGCATAGCCGGGTGGTCTCGCCGCACCAGGTGCAGAGCGCTTACCAGTTCATCCGTGGCGGCGATGTCGACGACATCCGCATCTATGACCACGCCCTGAGCGACGCCGATGTCGCCGGGCTGGCCTCGGGCCAGGATCCCACCAGCGTCGCGCCGGCGCCGGACATGAAGGCCTGGGCCTATCGCTACGGCTGGAACCGTCCGGCTGATCCGCCGCCGTATCTGGCCGACGCCGCGACCAAGATCCGCAAGGTCGAGTTCACCGACCAGTTCGATCTGAAGGAGCGCATGAGCCTGGGCTCGGACGGCATCGCCGAGACCACCTGGCCGGGCGTCTACAACCGCTCCAAGCTGCCGGGCCGTCACGACTATTTCGAGCTGCCCGACTGGAACGTCTACACCGAGGGCGGCAAGGGCATCACCTTCACCCTGCCGAACGAGCCGTGGAACCGCCTGGAATTCCAGGGCGCGGCCTATGGTGTGCTGACCGGTCCCGACAAGCTGCTGATCAAGCGCCCGCAGGGCGAACTGCGCACCCTGAACCAGTTCACGACGCGTACCGGCGGCCAGCTGAAGTTCGAGAACGTGGTCCAGGAGACCCCGATCCAGGAGCTGGGCGCCTACTTCGTGGCTGGCGGCGCTGAGCCTGACGAGACGACGCTGAGCTACAAGGTCAAGCTCGATGCGGATGTTGGCGTCTATCCGTCGCTGGACGAGCTGACGACCTTCGTGAAGGGGCGCTTCGGGCCCGGCGAGCGGACCATGGTCGCGGCCCTGCCGGCTCGGGCGCCGAGCGCGCCGCGCAAGGCCGAGACGGGCCCGAGCCTGCCGATCGCCCACATCCTGATCCCGGCCGACTTCCGCCAGACCCGCGCCGCCGGCCCGGTCGGCAAGTTCCAGTACGGCTGGCAGGGCATGGACGAGGGCCTCGACGGCGTCGCCATCGACATCCCGGCCCTGAAGGTCGCGCCGCTGGCGGGCGGCCTGTTCCCGCTGAACATCAAGGTCAAGGACCCGCTGTGGCCGGGCCGCGATCTGCTGGACGTCAACGTCTCGGTCAAGCCGGGCGAGGCGCGGACCGTGTTCCTCGACACCCGCGACCGGATGATCATGCCGGGCAAGAGCCTGCTGATCACCATCGCCGGGGCCGGCGCGGACTTCGACGCCCGCCAGCTGGACGGCATGAACGTGCGCCTGAAGTTCAAGCCCGCTGACGCGGCCAAGGCCGAGCACATCGCCGACCGCCTGGCCCAGGCGCGCGACAACCTGGCCTTCCTGGTCGAGGAGCACGACGTCTCCAAGCGCCTGGCCCGCTATGCGCGCCTGGACCTGGAGCTGTCGGACCTGCTGCGCGTGGACCCGAAGAACCAGCACGGCCGCGAGATGTGGGCCGAGCTCAATCCCGAACAGCCCGGAACGCCGGTCACCGTGCCGACCGCTCCGGCCGGCGTGCCGCAGTGGGCCTTCCTGCAGACCGAGGACCTCAAGCGTGTCCGCAAGTTCATCGAGTGGTGGATCGACAATCGCCAGGTCAGCTACGGCGATTTCGGCGGCGGCATCTCGGACGATGACGACCTGACCCAGCAGTGGCCGCCCCTGGCGCTGATGGGCGACATCCCCGACAAGGTCACCGCCTCGCTGAACGCCCTGGTCGACGCGGCCTATAAGAACGACATGCTCCCGAACGGCCTTGGCAAGATCAAGACCGACGAGCTGCATTCGTACGAAGAGGCGATCAACGCCAAGTCCGAGGCTATGTACACCGGCTATGGCGACCCCAAGGTCGTCGAGCGGCTGATGGAGACGGCGCGGGCCTATCCGACCGTCATGCAGAAGGCCGAGGACGGCCACGTGCACGTGATCAGCCGGTTCTTCTCGGCCACGGACGTGTCGCGCGACGGCCCGTGGGGCTGGTCGCACCCGTACTCGTACCTGATCCTGCACCCCGGCATCGCGCTGGCCGACTTCAACGACGACCCGACCATCAAGAAGCTGGTCGTCGACCTGGCCGATGGCCACATGGCCCACGGCAAGCAACGTCCCGACGGCTCGTGGGTCTATCCGGAGGATATCCATTCGGCGACCGGCGAGAGCCGCGGCGAACTGGTGGCCGGCGCGCGGGGCAATGTCTCGACCGCCCAGCTGTTCTGGGCCGCCTGGCGCTGGACCGGGGACGAAAAGTACCTGCGCCCGCTGAAGGGCGAGATGGTCAAGGGCAAGCTGGCCGACTTGGACGAGCTGAACGCCGACGTCGTCGACAAGCTGGGCATGCGCGACAGCTGGGGCGCCAAGCTCAAGGCTGACGCCGATGCGGGGGCCGAGGACGCCTACACCCTGTACCAGGCCTGGAAGACCAGCGGCGACACGAAGTACCTGGAGAAGGTCTTCCACGACGAGGTCGTCACGGCCGAGCAGCGCATGTGGATGATGACCGACGCCCACTGGTGGTCGGATCGGGTGGAGCTGTTCAGCGACACCCTGCAGCGCACCCGCCTGGGCGGCATGGCCCTGCGTCGCAACCAGCTGGTCCCCGGACATCTGGTCAGCTGGCGCTTCGACACGCCGACGGCGGCCGAGGATGTCGGCATCCTGGTCACCGGCACGGGCGAGAAGAGCTTCAAGGTCACAGCCTTCAACCTGACCGACAAGCCGATGCACGCCGTGATGACCGGCTGGGACGTCTCGGCCGGCCAATGGAGCGTGACCCGCGCGGTGGATGGCGCCGCCGATCCGGCCGCCGAGGTCGCCCTGGAGCGCACCGCCGGCGTCGACCTGACCTTCGCACCCGGCAAGACCACGACCTGGGAGTTCACGCTGAAGACCCCGGCCGACGCGCCGGCCAAGCGCTTCGACCTGGGCATCGGCGTCGACGACGTGAAGGCCAAGAAGGGCGGCGGCATCGACGTGACGGTCCACAGCCTGGGCGCCAAGCCCGCGCCGGCCAGCGTCGTGATCCTGGAGGACGGGCACGGCAAGGAACTGGCGCGCGCCACCGTTCCGGGTCTCGCCGCGCCGCTGGACCTGAAGCCCAAGACCGCCAAGGTCGCGCTGAAGGGCGAATGGAAGGCCGGCTACCGCGTCCGCCTGTCGGCCGCGGGGGCCGAGATCACCCAGCTCAACAACGTCGTAACAGCCAAGCCCTAGGACCCATGGCCCAGACCATCATCGCTTCCCGAGAAACCTTTCAGAGCCTGCGGGCGCGGCTTCCCGCCGTGACCCGCGAGCACCTGTTCGACTGCTATGCGATCAGCGAGACCACCTGGAACAAGCTGCGCGATGGCAAGCCCGTGAAGTGCGTGACCTTGGAACGAATTCTCGCCCGTCTTGCCCGATTGGAGCAGCGTCTGGCGGCCTGATGCCGAACCAGCATAACCGCGTTCCAACACGGCATTGGCGGGAGTCGACGACCCGACCCTAGTCTTCCTGTCAGACGCCCAAGCTCGCGCACTTCGAACCGCGCGAGCCCAAGCGGCGTCCCAAAACAAAGACGGCAGGAAACCCGTTAGGGGAGGGATTATGCGTACCAAGGAACGCCAGCTGTGGCTGGCCAGCGTCTCGGCTGTGGCCATCGGCTTGAGCTTCGCGGGAGCCGCGTCGGCTCGGCAGGCCGCGCCGGCCGCGCCCGCGGAAGACAACTCGGTGACCGAAGTGGTCGTCACCGGCTTCCGCTCCAGCCTGGACAAGGCTCTGAACGTCAAGCGGTCGGAAGCCGCGGCGGTCGACTCCATTCTCGCCGAAGACATCGGCAAATTCCCGGACCTGAACCTCTCGGAATCCATCCAGCGCATCCCGGGCGTGGCCTTGGCGCGTGACGGCGGCGAAGGCCGCCAGATCTCGGTCCGTGGTCTGGGTCCCCAGTTCACCCGCGTCCGCATCAACGGCATGGAAGCCCTGACGACCGCCGGCGGCGCCGACGCCTCGGGCGGCACCAACCGCGGCCGCTCGTTCGACTTCAACGTCTTCGCCTCGGACCTCTTCAACGCCATCACGGTGCGCAAGACTGCCTCGGCCGACACGGAAGAAGGCTCGCTGGGCGCGACCGTCGACCTGCGCACGGCCCGTCCGTTCGACTACAAGGGCTTCACGATGGTGGGCTCGGCGCAGCTGGGCTACAACGACCTGGCTAAGTCGAAGAACCCGCGCGGCGCCTTCATGATCGCCAACACCTGGGGCGACGGCAAGTTCGGCGCCCTGCTGTCGGTGGCCTATTCCGAGCGCAAGCTGCTGGACGAAGGCTCTTCGACGGTGCGCTGGGCGACGGGCAACGTCTTCTCGCCGGGCTTCAACGCCTTGCCGAACGCCGCCGGCCTGCCGAGCACGGTCAATCCGGCCGAGGCCGCCAACAACGCCGCGTTCCACCCGCGCTTCCCGCGCTTCGACATCTTCAAGAATGACCAAAAGCGCCTAGGTGGCACGCTGTCGCTGCAATATGCGCCGACGGACCGGACCGAGATCGGCCTCGACGTTCTTTATGCCGACTTCAAGGGCACTCGCGAGGAGCAATACCTGGAGGCCCCGTCCTTCAGCGTCGGCGGCGCCTGTACGGTCGCCAATGTCAGCAATTCGTGCGGCATCGCCCAGACCCAGGTGGTCTCGGCGACGATCGACGCCAAGACGAACACGATGACCAAGGGCGTGTTCAACAACGTCGACCTGCGTGTCGAGGACCGCTTCGACAAGCTGGACACCAAGTTCACCCAGGTTGGCCTGTCGGGTAAGCACCACTTCACCGACGATATCGTGGTCGAGGGTCTGATCGGTCACTCCAAGTCGGATCACCAAAACCCGATCCAGACGACGGTCCAGTACGATCAGTTCAATATCCAGGGCTACTCGTACGACTACACCCAGGGCCGCGGCCCGGTGATCGGCTACGGCAACGCCAAGTTGACCGACCCGAACGCCTGGGTGCTGACCCAGATCCGCATCCGTCCGCAATCGGCGGTGAACACCTATGACGTCGCCTCGATCGACGGCACGTGGGACAACCTGGGCATCTTCAAACTGTCGGCTGGCGTCTCGTTCAAGAAGTACGACTTCGAGACCACCGAATTCCGCCGCTCGAATGGCACCAGCACCAATATCGAGCCGACCGTGCCGGCCGCCCTGGTGGCGATCGACAAGTCGACCTACGGCCAGGTGGTCAATTTCGCGGGCTTCGACAGCCTGATCCCCGACACTATGAAGGCCGCCAGCGTTCTCAGCCTCTATGACCAGACCGCCTATGGCGGCACGTTCAAGATGGGCAAGGAGCCGGCGCTGGGCAACAACCGCGGCGTCCGTGAAAAGGACAGCGGCGGATACGTCCAGGCCGACTGGAACACCGAGCTGGGCGCCTGGCCGTTCCGCGGTAACGTCGGCGTCCGCTATGTCGAGACCCAGCAGGACTCGAACGGCTACACCTACCTTTCGGGCGCGCCGCTGGAGATCGAGGCCAGCCGCAAGTATCACGACACCCTGCCGTCGCTGAACATGGTGCTGGAGCCGCGCGACAACTTCCTGATCCGCTTCGGCGCCGCCAAGGTCATGGCCCGTCCGGATCTGGGCAGCCTGACGCCGGGCGCGACAATCAGCGTCTCGGGCGCCGGTCGCTCGGTCACCGCGGGCAACCCGAACCTCGATCCGTTCCGCGCCAAGGCCTACGACCTGTCGTTCGAATGGTACTTCAAGAAGTCGGCCCTGCTGTCGCTGGCCCTCTTCCAGAAGGACATCTCCAGCATGGTCCAGACGCAGCAGAACAACATCGCCTTCACCGGCAATCCGTTCGGCCTGCCCGATAGCGTGGCCATCGCCGCCTGCGGCAACACCAACGGCTGTAACCCCGCGGCGCAGTGGCAGTTCAGCACCCCGGTCAATACCAAGGGCGGCACGCTGAAAGGCTTCGAGATCAACTATCAGCAGCCCTTCAGCTTCCTGCCGGGCGCGCTGAAGCACACCGGCATCCTGCTGAACTACACCGGCGTGAAGTCCGAGATCGACTACCTGAACGGCGCGGGCGCGGTCATCGCCACCGGTGACCTGACCGGCCTGTCGCGCAGCTCCTACAACGCCACCCTCTACTACGAGGACAGCAAGTGGAGCGCCCGCGCCTCGGCAGCCTATCGTGACAACTACCTGACCCGCATCCCGGGTTCGGAAGCGGGCACCAACGCCGATGGCACCAAGGCGACGCTGAACGTCGACGCTTCGCTGCAGTACACGCTGAACGAACACTTCAAGCTGTCGCTGGAAGGCGTGAACCTGACCGACGAGTACCAGGACCAGTTCAACGACAGCGTCGCCGACCGGACCTCGTTCTACCACCACACGGGTCGCGAGTTCATCCTGGGCCTGCGGTATACCTTCTAGCCTGGGCATGAAGCGGCTTTAGCTAGTCCTCCCTTGCTAGAGCCGCGGCCAGGCGCGCGGACGCCAATACTCCTCCCGGCGTCCGCGCGCCTGGCGACACTTGTAAGCGGTGTGGCGATGCGTCTTCGAGTTCTCAGCGGCGTCGCCGCCATTGGCCTGCTGGTCTTGCCGTGCGTGGGGTATGGGCAGATCGCGGTCTCGGCCAATGACGGCAAGCAGGTGCTGGACGACGGCGAACAGGTGGTCCCCGCCAAACCGCTGCCCGACACCGTCTCGCTGATCGACCTGGGCGCCTCGCCCCCCAAGCTTCTGGGCTCCGTCGCGGCCCCGACCAGCGTCATTGGCCCTCCCGCCAGTGTCGCCGTCGCGCCCGACGAGTCCATCGCCCTGGTCACCGCGGCCCGCAAGCTCTCCCCAGCTGGGCCCGGTGGCCAGGGGGCGGATGACCAGGTCAGCGTCATCGCCCTCAAGGACGGTCCGCCGCGCGTGGTCGCCACGCTGCGCGCGGGGCAGGGCGCCTCGGGCGTCTCGATCAGTCCCGACGGCAAGCTGGCTTTGGTCGCCAACCGCGCCGAGGGCACCGTCTCGATCTTCAGCATTTCGGGTCAGGACGTCCGACCCGCTGGGACGGTCGTCATCGGCGACGCCAAGTCCGCGCCGGCCGAGCCGGTGTTCTTCGACGGCGGCAAGCGCGCCCTGGTCAGCCGTGACGGCGACCACAGGATCTCGGTGCTGCGCATCGACGGGACGACCGTGACGGTCGAGCCGAAGACCCTGGCGCCGGGCCTGCGTCCCTACCAGATCGACACCGTCGGCCCGCGCCGCTTCGCCGTGGTCGGCAATATCGGCGGTGGCGGCAAGGACGTCGACACCGTCAGCCTGATCGACCTGGTCTCCGAAGCCTTCCCGCGAGTCGTCGACGTCGTCTCGGTGGGCCTGACGCCCGAGGGGCTGAAGATGTCGCCCGACGGCCGCTTCGTGGCGGTCAATGTCAACAACGGCTCGAACGCCAGCCGCAAGTCGCCGCGTTACTCCAAGGACGGCCTGGTGCAGGTCTGGCGGATCGACGAGCCGGGCAAGCTGGTCAAGGTCGCCGAGGCCAGGACCGGCGGCTGGGGGCAGGGGATCGTCTGGTCCAAGGACGGCAAGACCCTGCTGGTGCAGTGCATGGTCGAGCAGCGGCTGGACGTCTTCGGCTTCGACGGCAAGCGCCTGAAGGCCAAGGGCGCGATCGCCATGCCGGCCGGGCCGGCGGCGATCCGCACCGCCGAGCCCTAATCGAGCTTCTTCGTCTTCAGCCAGCCTTGGATCAGCTTGGCCACCTCGGTCGAGTGCTTCTCGATCATGACCATGTGGCCGCCGCCGTGCAGGCCCACATCCTCCAGCCGCGTGAAGTCGGTCGCCACGCCCGCCTGGCGCAGATAGCGCACCGTGCAGTGGTCGTAGCCGGCGTGGTACGAGGCCTCGGACACCAGCACCAGGACCGGGAACTTGGACAGGTTCACCAGCTTGCGGGCCGGCTCGGCCTGCAGCCAGCAGCGGACCAGGTCGGGCTTCTCGGGCGCGGCGTCCTGAATCCTGGTCAGCTCGGCCGGCGAGGATAGCGCGGGGGCATAGGCCAGCGGCGTCGTGGTCAGGCCGTAGGGACGGCTCAGCTTGTCAGGATCGGAGTCGCCCCAGGGCGGCGGCGCGCCGAAGAAGGGCGGGCCGCTGGGCTCGACCGCGACGATCGCCTTGACCAGCGCCGGCCGCGCCTCGCCGATGGCCCAGCCGAATGCGCCGGACTGCGAGTGGGTGACCACGATCGCGGGACCGATCTTGTCCAACAGGGCCGCGCCGGCCTCGGCGACCAGCTTGGCCGAGACATCGCCGCCGGCGCTCTCGACCTGCGAGGCGTAGAACTGGTCGAAGATCGGATCGCCGGGCTTGCCGGTCCCCGGAAAGCCGGTGTGCAGCTTGGCCTGCGGCCAGCCCTGCGGCTGACCCGGGGCGGGCTCGAAGTTCTGGGTGGCCGTGAAGCGCTTCTGCAGGAACTCCGGCGTCTGGCGTTTGATCGCGCCATAGCTGGCCTCGTAGCCCGAGGCTCCGCGACCCGGCTGGTCCATAAGATAGACGGTCCAGCCGGCGTCGGCGAACACCGACGCCCAGCCGGGCCGGCCGTCCGGCGTGGCCAGGAAGTTTGTCACCGTTTGGCCGGCGCCAGGGATGAAGACCAGCGGCGTCGCGTGTTTCGGCTTGGCTGGCTTCATGAACAGGATGTGCGCCTGGCCAGCCATCGCCTGGCCCTCGCGCACATAGTGTCCGCCGACGAAGAAGGTCCCGACGGCCGGAGCCTGGGCCTGCGCGGCGGGGGTGAGACAGGCCTGGAGGCAGACCAGGGCGATAACGGCCAGCAATCTGTTCATGGCCTATCTCAACCGCCGCGCGGGGGCTTGGCCAATGCCGAAACGGCTTGGCCTCATGCGCCTCTTAGTAGCTGGCCCTCAGGGTGAAGGCGACGGCGCGGGCGTCGCCGGGCGTGCCGACCACCAGGCCGGAGTTGCCCGACACGACGGTGATGTTCTGGATGTACTTGGCGTCGAAGGCGTTGCGCACCGAGACGAACGCTTCCCAGCCGTTGTCCGACTGGAAGCCGGCCCGCAGGTTGACGATCTCGTAGGCCTTGATGCGCGTGTAGATCGAGTCCGAGCTGTCGGCGAAATAGGCCGAGCGGAAGCTGGCGTCGACGCCGGCATAGGCCTCGCCGGTCAGGCGGCCCAGGCTGGTCTTGGCGCGGTACTCGGCGCCGCCCGAACCGGCCCACTTCGACAGGCCCGGCAGCGCCTTGCCCGACAGGTCGCAGGCGGCCGTCGAGGTGCCGATCCGCTCCAGCGGGCAGGGGCCGTTCTTGAAGCTGGCGTACTTGCCGTCGGTGTAGGCTAGGTTGCCGTAGAACTTGAAGCCGCCGATCGAGCGGGTCGTGGCGTCCAGCTCGGCGCCGCGCACCTCGACCTTCTCGACATTGGCCAGGTAGCCGCGCAGGGCGCCCGGACCGCTGTCGACAACATTGGCCTGGAAGTCGTCCACGTCGGTGGCGAACACCGCCAGGTTGGCCGTCAGCAGGCGATCGAACCATTGGGTCTTCACGCCCAGGTCGATGGTCGAGACCTTCTCGGGACGGATCACGGCGGCCGACAGCGACGGCTGGCTGGAACTGTTCAGCGGCAGGGCGGTCATGTTGATGCCGCCCGACTTGAAGCCGCGCGAATAGGTGCCGTAGACGTTGAAGTTCTCGTTGAAGGCATAGACTGCCGCGATCTGGCCCGACAGCGAGCCGTCGTCGGTCTTAGCCGAGAAGTTCTGCGGCCGAGCGATGCCCAGGCGCCGGTTGATCAAGGTCGTGTCGGTGGTCGTCGAGCCGCCAGCGGTGGTCTGGTCGTAGACGCCGTCCTTCTTTTCCTTGGTGTAGCGCAGGCCCGGCGTCAGGCTGAACCGGTCATTGACCTTCCAGGTCAGCTGGCCGAAGGCGGCGTAGCTGGTGGTGTCGATGCTGCTGTTGTTGAACACCGTATAGCCCGCCAGCAGCGAGTCCGGCGAATTGGTGCCGGGCAGCAGCCAGTACGACGCGTCATTGCCGTACTCGGTCACGCCGTGGGTGGTGACGTTCTGGTCGAACCAGTAGAGGCCGGCCGTCCAGTTGATGGTGTTGTCGCCGTTCGAGGACAGGCGGAACTCCTGGCTGTCCTGCTTCTGATGCGACGGGTTGGCCGAGCGGCGGGTGACGTCCAGGGCGGTGTAGTCGCGGTCGTTGCGCGGCTCCCAGTCCCAGTTCCGGTGGGCGGTGACCGAGGTCAGGGTGACATTGCCGAAGTCGTAGTCGACGATCACCGAGCCGCCGCCGGCGAACTGGTCGGCCTGGATGTCGTCATCGACGTCCGACAGGCGGTCGTAGGGGTTGGTGCTGGCCACCTTGTAGTTCCGGCCCGCCGCCAGCGCCGCATACTGCTGGGCGGCCGGCTTCAGGGTCGTGCCGACGGTGACATAGACTTGCGTGCAGCACTCGGGATGCTGGGCGCTGTAGTCGGCGGCGACCTTGATGGTCAGCTTGTCGGTCGGCGTGTACTTCAGCTGGCCGCGCACGCCGACGCTGTCGCGGGCGTTCTGGTGCAGCTTGCTGATCGGATTGTAGAGGTCGCCGTCGCGCCAGGTGCCGACGACCGATAGGCGCGCGGCCAGCTTGTCGGCGATGATCGGGCCGGCGGCCGTGGCCTTGACCTGCCGGAAGTTCAGGCTGCCGACCGAGGCTTCGGCGTCAGCCTCGAAGGTGTTGGTGGCGTCGCGGGTGGTGATATTCAGCGCGCCGGCGGTGGTGTTCTTGCCGAACAGCGTGCCCTGCGGGCCGCGCAGCACCTCGATCTGCTGGATGTCGACGAAGTCCAGGGTCGCCGCGCCGGGACGCGAGACATAGACCTGATCGACATAGATGCCGACGCCTTGCTCCAGGCCGTCATTGGCCAGGCCGTACGAGGCGCCCAGGCCCCGGATCGTCAGGGCCGTGTTGCGGGCGTTGGGCGACAGCACCTGCAGGGTCGGCACCAGCTGGGTCAGGGCGACGATGCTGTTGACGCCGGTCTGGGTCAGGGTCTCGGCCGAGGTCACGGTCAGCGCGATCGGCACCGACTGGGCGCTTTCCTCGCGGCGGCGGGCGGTGACGAAGACCTGGCCCACCAGGCTGGCGTCGGACTGCGCGGTGGTGTCGGCGGGAGCGGCAGGCGCTGGCTCGCTGGCGAGGACGGCGGTGGCCGCGCTGGAACACAGCAGGCCCAGCAGCAGGCGGCGGGAGAAGGCGGTCGCCGAAGCACCAATGATCACGTGTAGCCCCCAAATCGGAACGTTGTTCGATGAGGCGGGATCAAAACTCTATTAAACAGATCGAATAAATCGAGTTTGGCTCGCTCGTGTCCCAGATTTTCTGGATGTGGGCGTTCAGGCGCCAGCGCCAGACAGCGTTGTCCGCTTGGTTCTCAAGCAAATCGCATTTTTGTTGAGGGTCGGATCGCCAGGCGCGTCGTAAGGGAAAGGAGTCGTCTTGACCGGCGACCCGCACAGCGGCCGAAGAGCCGCGTAGGGGAGGTGAACATGGATCGGCGCGTCGTTCGCGCTCGCCGCCGCGGGCGTGTTGGGGCTCTGTTGGGCCTGGCCCTGCTGGCGCCTGCCGCGGCCATGGCCGCCAACCCCGTTACGACCTTCGACCAGGACGCCTCCAATCTCAGCCTCGCCCTCCAGCGCCTGGGTCAGGCCGCCGGCGAGCAACTGCTGTACGCCCCCGAACTGACCGCCGACCAGCGCGCCCCGGCCCTGCGCGGGCGGATGAGCGTGGACCACGCCCTGGCGCAGTTGCTGGCCCGCACCGACCTGGCGTTTCGGCGTACGGCTTCCGGCGTCATCGTCATCTATCGTGTGAAGCCCGTCGTTCGTCCGCAGCGCGAGCCCACGCCCGTCCGGACCGCTCAGGAGATCGAGCCTGTCGTAGGCTTGGAGGCGGTGGTCATCACCTCCGGCAAGCGTATGGAGACGCTGGGCCGCTCCGACGCTTCGGTGCAGGCGCTGTCCAGCCAGATGATGGAGCGCGCCGGCGTGCGCGACTTCGACGACCTGGCGCGCCTGGCCCCGACTCTGACGATCTCCAAGACCACCCAGCCGGGCAACAACAGCATCAATGTCCGGGGCGTGGGCACCTATTCCTATTCGATCGGCACCGAGCCCAGCGTGGTGGTGGTGGTCGACGACGTGCCCCAGGCCTTCCAGGCCATGGCCTTCACCGCCCTGGCCGATGTCGAGCAGGTCGAGATCCTGCGCGGGCCGCAGAGCACCCTGTTCGGCAAGGCCGCCTCGGCGGGCGTCATCTACATCACCACCAAGCCGGCCAGCGACGCCTTCGCCGCCCATGCCGAAACGCTGCTGACCGACGACCATGAGCAGCGGGCCCACGCGACCCTGACCGGCCCGATCTCAGACGACCTGAAGTTTCGGCTGTCGGCCGCCTACAGTCGTTATCGGGGCAATGTCTTCAACCTGGCGACCCGCGAGTGGCTGAACGCCCAGTCGGACGTCAACCTACGGGCCAAGCTGGTCTGGACGCCGGGCGACAACTGGACGGTCGCCGTTTCGCCGTACCTGACCCGGACCCTGTCCTCATGCTGCGTCGGGGCCGACACCTATGTCTCGCCGCAGGCCACGCTAGGGAAGGGCGAGCTGTCGCGCGCGGCGGTCCTGCGCGGGATCGTCCCTGGCACGGACAACTACTTCGCCCGCTACGACGTCAACGCCCGCGGCAACGCCACGGACAAGGGTGTCAACATCCGCGCGGTCGGCGCGGTGGGCTCGTGGCGACTGACCTCGATCACCGCCCTGGACCGCTACTATCTCTACGATCGCCAGGACACCGACGCGACGGACCTGGACTACAGCCTGCAAGACCCCCGCCTGCCGCGTGGCGGGTCCTCCAACGGCGGCTATTTCCGCATCCGCGCCGAAAGCCAGGAGTTGCGCCTGAACAGCCCGACCGGCGGCCGGTGGGACTATGTCGGCGGCGTCTATGTCGGCCACACCAAGGCGGCGCGCTATTTCGTGCGCGGCTCCAACAGCCTGGGCGACTACAACGGCCTGTCGTCGCTGCCGACCACCAACAGCACCGCCTATTCGCGCTATATTTCCGGGACCTTCAGCACGACCTACGCGGTGTTTGGCCAGGGCGCGTTCGCGGTGAACGACCGGCTGTCGATCCTGTCAGGCGCGCGGATCAGCCACGAGAAGATCGGCTATCGCTTCGACGACCTGGGCAACGGCGTCGTCTATGGCGCGCCGAAGTGCTCGAAGGCCTCGCCGACCGTGCCGATCGAGACCTGCCACAGCGACACCGCGCTGAGCGGCCGCATCGGCCTGCAGGGCGTGGTGAGGACCGGCGTCACGGCCTATGCGACCTATTCCACCGGCTACAAGGGCCGGGCCTACGACCTGACCAGCAGCCTGACGACGCGCACCCTTCTGACCTCCGGACCCTATGCCGGAAAGCCGGTGGCCGACGCCATCGCCGCCCAGCAGCCGGTCGCCTCCGAGACCGTCGAGAACTACGAGGTCGGCGTGCGGGCCATCTCGGCCGATCGGAACCTCAGCTGGAACCTGACGGCCTATCAGGAGCGGTTCTCGGGCTTCCAGGCGCAAAGCCGGGACGACGCCACGGGCCTCAACGTCCTCAACAGCATCGGCAGCGTGAAGGCGCAGGGCGTGGAGAGCGAGTTCAGCGCCCGCCTGACCGAGCGCCTGACCCTGGCCGGGGCGGGGGCCTATAGCCGCGCGATCATGGACGATTTCGACAGCGCCGCCTGCTATTTCGGCCAGACGGCGGCGCAGGGCTGCGTGGGTGGGCGGCAGGACCTGTCAGGCAAGACCCTGTTCAACGCGCCACGCTGGTCGCTGAACCTCAACGCCTATTATCAGCGCCCGGTCGGCGCGAACCGGCGGCTGGAGGTCAATGCCGGCTATCGTTGGCGCTCGCGGGTCTATTACAGCCTGCTGCAGGACCCGGCCTCGATCGAACGGCCCTACGGCGTGCTGGACGTCTCGGTCGGCCTGGGCGGGCAGGGCTGGCGGGTCAGCGGCTTCGTCAACAACGTCCTGGATAAGCGCTTCGCCGTGACGCGCGGGCGCGACGTGCAGTGGAACCTCGTGGGCGCCGACGGCCAGCCGGCCTTCGCCACCCACTGGAAGCCGGCCCGCGACAGCGGCCGCCACCTGGGCGTCCGCCTGGCGATGGACTACTGAAAATGAGCACGCGCGCATTGAGGATTGATCCCGCAAGCGCGTCGGAACCCAATGGGCGCGGCGAAGATCCGTGCTGTAGGGAGGATGTGTCGTAGGCCATGGCCGCGCAGCCGAAACTCGATCCGCGCGAACAGGCCTTCCTCCAGCGCCTGTCGGAGGCCTATCGCGGGCCGCTGACGGCGTATTTCGAGCGCCGCGTCTATTCGCGTGACGAGGCCGAGGACCTGACGCAGGAGGTGTTCCTGCGCCTGGTGCGCCGGCCGGACGGGGCGGACATCGACAATCCCGAGGCGTTCCTGTTTCGCACGGCCGTAAACCTGCTGCGCGACCGGTCCCGGCGCCAGAAGACCTTCCGCAGCCACCTGAGCGAGACCGAGCTTCGCCAGGATCGCTTTGAGGGTATTTCGCCCGAGCGCGTCTTAGGAGACAGGCAGGCGTTGCAGGCGGTGATGCAGCGCCTGGCCGAGCTGGATGAGCGCACCCGCGACGCCTTCATCCTGCATCGGCTGGAGGGATGGAAGCACGCCGAGATCGCCCGGGCTTTCGGCGTTTCCGTCAGCTCGGTCGAGAAGTACATCATCAAGGCCCTGGCGCACCTGATGCGGTCGCCCGGTCCGTTTCAGAGTTGAGCCGTTGTCGAACCCGCTTCAACAGTCCCTGATCGACGAGACCGCCGCCGGCTGGGCCGCGCGACGGCTGGGCGGGGCTGCGTCCGACGAGGCCGGCTTCGCGCGCTGGCTGGAGCAGGATCCGGCCCACGCCGGGGCCTATGACCGTGCCGAGGCCGTCTGGCGGCTGATGGGCGAGGCGGCGGGGACCGACGACCTGGTGGCCGTCCGCCGCGAGGCGCTGCAACGGTCCCGCGCGCGGCGTCATCGCACGGCGGGTCCCGACCGCCGCCTGGTCGCCGCCGGCATCGTGGCCGCCATCGCCGCGCCGGTGGGCGGGCTCTGGTGGATGCGTCATCGCGCCCAGCAGGGCGCGCTGTTCCAGACGGCGCTGGGCGAGCAACGCACCCTGACGCTGTCGGACGGCAGCCGGGTCACCCTGGACGCTCTCAGCGTCATGCGGGTGCGCTACACCGCCTCGGTGCGCTCGATCGATCTGGTGCAGGGCAGGGCCTATTTCGAGGTGGCCCACGACACCAGCCGTCCGCTGCGGGTGCATGCCGGGCCGCGCACGGTGACGGCCGTCGGCACCGCCTTCTCGGTGCGCCGCGAGCCACGCGAGACCACCGTCGTCCTGGCCGAGGGCAAGGTCGCCGTCAGCAATCACGAGAGCGCCGCGACCCTGGCCGTCCTGACCCCGGGCCAGTCGATGCAGATGACCGACGGCGTGGGCGTCGGCGAGCCACGCAAGGTCGACCTGGACCGCGCCCTGGCCTGGCGCCAGGGACAGCTGGTGTTCGACAACGTGGCCCTGGCCGACGCGGCCGCCGAGATGAACCGCTACTCGACCCTGCAGGTCGTGGTCGCCGACGCGCGGCTGAAGTCGCTGCGCATCAGCGGCACGTTCCGCACGGGCGAGAGCCGGGCCTTCGTCGAGGCCGTGCAGTCCTATTTCCCCGTGCGGGCGCAGAGCAGCGCCACGACGGTCGAGCTGCACGCCGCGCCTTAGACAGCGCTGCCCCCAAAAAACTTTCGATTTCCATTGAGGAGGTCGCCGACCAGCGCGTCGGAACGGTCAAGAGCAAGGTCGGAATGACCACTCGGGAGGACCGTAGACTTGTACCTGACACCGGTTACCAGCGTAGCGCGCGGCGTTTCGATCTCGACCCTGATCCTCTTGGGCATGGGCGGCGTCGCCCAGGCGGCCGAGGCTCCGGCCAGCGCCATCCCGGCCTACGACGTCACGGTCCAAGACCGCATTCAGCCCCAGACCGAGCAACTGCTGATCAAGCTGGTCAAGGACGGCCGCAAGCTGGAGCTGGACGGCCAGCCGGTGTTCAACGGCAGCGACAAGTTCCTGCCGGGCAAGATCGCCATCGGCCTCGTCGACTTCCTGGTCACCCTGCCGGACAACGATCCGCGCCTGCCAACCTACCTGGCCGACTTCCGCAAGATCGCCAAGCTGACGGCCGACGACGCCAATGACAGCTGGGGCGCTTACTACTACCTGTCGGCGCTGAACAAGCTGCGCGAGGCCGGCCGTCTGAAGGACGCTGTCGACCCGCTGACCCTGGCCAAGCTGCGCGTGCGGCTGGACTGGCGGATGTTCGTTGACGTCGACACCTACGCGCTGATCGACCACCCCAACAACTACTACTGCGTGGCCTTCGCCATCGCCCGCCTGCGCACCCGCATGGGTTGGGACGACGGCGCGCCGGCCGAGAAGCTCTACGCCAAGATCGCCGAGCACTACGACCTGTACTCCGGCCAGTACGGCTTCGCCGACGAGACCGACGGCGAAGGGCGGTTCGATCGCTATTCCGTGTTGCTGGCCGGCGAGATCGCCCAACGCTTCATCGAGACCGGGGGCAAGCCGCCCCAGCAGGTCCTGACCTGGCTGCGCAAGTCGGCCGACGTGATGCTGATGCGCCTGGATGCCGAGGGGCAGGGCTTCGAGTACGGCCGCAGCATCGGCCCATATGGCGAGACGGCGATCATCGAGACCCTGACCGCCGCGGCGGTGCTGGACCTGCTGACCCCGCAGGAAAAGGAACTGGCCTATGCCTACTCCGCCCGCGCGGCCCAGCGCTACGCCGAGTTTTGGCAGGACCCGAAGACCGGTTCGGTGAACCTGTGGGACGGCGGCCGCCGCACTGACGACTATCGCGGCAAGTTTCGTATCCTGGGCGAGAACCTCTCGCTGGCGCACCAGTACGCCTATACCAGCGCTCACTGGGCGCGGATGGGCTACGCGGGCAAGTCGCCCGCCAGCGACTGGGCCAAGGGCCTGTCGACCCTGCCGCGTCGCCAGGTGACCTGGTTCCAGCGCGGCGACTACGACCGCCTGCTGGTCAGCGTGCGTGACGGCAGCCGGATGATCGCCTTGCCGGTGATCAATGGCGGCGAAAGCCAGCACAATCACAACCCGTATTTCCCGATCCCGTTCTCGCCGGGAATGCTGGCGGGCTCGCCCGACGGCGTCGCGCCGTTCCTCACCCCCCGCCTGACCCTGGAAGATGGCTCGGCTCTGATGCCGCTGGCCTATTTCAAGGACGCCAAGGTCGAGGCCAAGGGCGCCAAGACCACGGTGTCCTGGCGCCAGGACGAACTGGACAAGATGGGCGAGCGCGCGCCGGTCGCCGACAAGCGCGTCTCGGTCAAGACGACCTATGTCCTCGAGCCCGGCCGCATTACTCGCACCGACGTCTTCACCCCGGCCGCGGGCGTGAAGGTCAAGGACGTCGAGCTGCAGTTCGGCTCGTTCTCCGGCGGCGCCAAGCAGGCCGCCGGGACCACCACCTTCACCGACGGGACGGTGCGCCGCTTTGCGGTGGAAGGCCTGAAATCCTGCCAGTCCGGCCCGGTGGGCCAGGACAAGGAATACCGATCCGCGACGGGCGCCATGACGACCAAGGTCGTCTGCCATGGCGCGCCGACGGGTGAAGCGACGCCGTTCAAGATCACCTGGCGTCTGGACTACCGCTGAGGGGAAGGACCTCGGCCAAATGACCATAAAAGAAGGGGAGAACCACCAATGAAATCATCGTTCTATCGCAATCTTCTGCTGACCGCCGCCATCGTGCTGCCGGCCCAGGCGCTGGCCCAGGCCGCGCCGGCCCCGGCGCCCGCCGAGGACACGATCGAGGCGATCGTCGTCACCTCGGCCCGCGCCACCCAGCGCAGCTCGATCGAGACCAAGCGCAATTCCAGCGTCATCGTCGACGGCATCGTCAACGACGAGATCGGCGCCCTGCCGGATAACTCGGTGGGCGACACGCTGGAGCGCATCACCGGCGTCACCGCCGACCGCTTCAAGGGCAACGCCAACGAGCTCAGCGTCCGGGGCCTGGGTCCCGCGCTCAGCTTCTCGACCTTCAACGGCCGCGAGGTCTCGACCGCCGGTCCCGACCGTTCGGTGGCCTTCCAGCAGTTCCCGTCGGAACTGGTCAACGGCGTCCTGGTCTACAAGTCGCAACAGGCCGACTTCCTGGACGGCGGCATCGCCGGCGTCATCGAGCTGAAGTCGATCCGCCCGATCGACTACGGCAAGCGCCGCATCCAGATGGAAGTGCGCGGCGCCTATCTGCCCAAGGACGACGACATCCGTGGCCACAACGGCCTCGGCTATCGCGGCAACATTTCCTACACCGACAGCTTCGACACCAAGTTCGGCGAGATGGGCGTCAGCCTAGGCTACCAGCGCCTGGATCAGGCCACGCCCGAGGACTACTACATCACCAACTCGGCCTTTGTGCCGTGCACCACCTATGCCGCGGTCCCAGGGACCTCGACGGCCAACTGCTCGAACGCCACGACCGCGCCGACGGGCTCGACGATCGGCCCGCGCTACTTCGCCACCAGCTCGCGCACCTTCCAGTCCAAGGTTACGGACGAGAAGCGCGAAGCGCTGATGGGCACCTTCCAGTGGAAGCCGACCCCCAACCTCGACATCAGCTTCGACGGCCAATATTCGACCCGTAAGAGCGGCGAATACCGTAACCAGCTGGCCATCACCGAAGGCCTGCGCGGCATCCAGCCGCTGGTCGTCGGCGGCGTGTCGAACGACGACAGCGCCGGCGCCTTGTTGAAGTACAGCGGCAACTCGAACCTGGAGATCCAGGTCGAGGACCGCCAGCGCAACGAGAAGTACATCGGCGGCGGCGGCGCGGTGACCTGGACGCCGACCGATCGCCTGACCATCAGCGGCGACCTGTCCTACTCGCAGTCGCACCGCACGGAGCTGCAGAAGGCCACCAACATGCGCTCCAAGGCGCGCGTGGCCTATACGCTGGACGGCACGATGGACGAGGTGCCCTCGGTCACCTTCACCAATTTCGACATCAACGACCCGGCCAACTTCCTGTTCGGCACGCCGACCAGCAACAGCAACTATGCGCGCTATCGTCTGGTCACCGACCGCTTCGACAAGATCGGCGCGGTGCGGGCCGACGTGACCTACGAGCTGGGCGACGGCTTCTTCCAGAGCATCAAGGTCGGCGGCCGCCTGTCGGATCACCGCCGCACCCAGGACGCCAACAACAACAGCGACCAGCCCATCCCCGTCGCCTATGACGGCCGCACCCCGACCCAGCTGGTGGCCGACGCCAACGCCAACTGCCGCGTGCCGTTCTCGACGTCCGACTTCATGGGCGGCAAGACCAACGTGAAGTCGTGGGCGTTGTTCGACAACGACTGCCTGTTCAAGACCTATACCGGCAAGGACAGCTTCACCCTGCCGTCCAACGCGCCCGGTCCGGAAGACTCCAACATCCGTGAGCGGATCAGCACCGCCTATGTGATGACCAACTTCCGCACCCAGCTGGGCGACACGCCCGTCTCGGGTAACGCTGGCGTCCGCTACGTCCGCACCCGCGTGCTGTCGAAGGGCTTCCGCGGCGAGCTGACCGTGACGCCGTCGGTGGGCGGCGCCGCCGCGACCGTGGTCCGCACGCCGGGCACGCCGCTGCAGGAGATCGAGGGCACGGGCGGCTACGAGTACTTCCTGCCCAGCGTCAACGTCGCCTTCGACCTGACCGACGTCGTGAAGCTGCGCCTGGCCGGCTACAAGGCCCTGTCGCGCTCGGGCATCGAGGACTTCAACGTCGGCATCAACCCGATCGCCGACACCACCGCCACCACGGTGCAGGGCGTGCTGGCCAACAGCACCACGGGCAACCCGGACCTGAAACCCATCCGCGGCTGGAATCTGGACGCCTCGCTGGAGTTCTACGTCAACCGCGACACCTCGTTCGCGGTCGCCACCTACTACAAGTGGCTGAAGGGCGCCGCGTTCGACGCCCAGGAGCCGCGTGAGACCAGCATCATGGCCAACGGCACGCTGGTGACCTTCAACGCCATCGCGCCGGCCAACGACCCCGCGACCCGCGACCTGTACGGCATCGAGTTCTCGGGCAACCACGCCTTCACCTACCTGCCAGGCCTCCTGAGCGGGTTCGGCGTGCAGGGCAGCTTCGCGGTCACCGAGGCCAATTTCGAGATCCCCGACCCGTCGACCGTCAGCCCCTATATGGGCGCGGCCAACCTGAACGGCCTGTCGAAATATACCGGCAGCGGCTCGGTCTACTGGGAGAACGAAAAGCTCTCGCTGCGCGCCTCGTATCGCTACCGTTCGGACTACTTCAAGCCCAACAGCAGCACTAACCGCAGCGCCAAGGGTTCGGGCTATCTGAACCTGTCGGCGTCGTATGACCTGACCAAGCAGGTGCAGCTGAAGCTGCAAGCCCTGAACGTCACCGGCACGCGCGACGTCATGTACAAGGCCGGAGAGGACTCGATCACCGAGGTCTCGGACAACGGTCCGCAGATCTACTTCGGCGCCCGCCTGCGCTTCTGATCCTACTCGGCCGGCGGGGTCCTTCTTCTTTCCCCCGCCGGCCGACACCTGTCCCGCCGCATCGCGGTCCGTTGGTCGTCCGGATTCCCCATCGCCTCCCAAGCGCGGAGCTCCTGACCGACGGATGATCCCCCAGCCAAGGCGCTGCGGGGACGCGGGATCCCTTTATCCGCTGCGTCCCTAGGGGCTGACGCCTTTCGGGACGGAGCAGGGCAGCGGTCACGCAACCCTTCCAGCGCGGTCGCCGATCAAAAAGGAAGGGGGGAGAGAAACCATGTCCTGTAAATCCATCCTGCTGGCGTCAGCGGCCCTAACCTCGCTAGGAGGGGCCACCCTGGCCAGCGCGGCTCACGCCCAGGACGCCGCACCCGCGACGTCCACCGTCGAAGAGATCATCGTCACCGGCACCAAACAGGCCCAGAACATCCAGAACGTGCCGTCCTCGGTGCTGGTGGTCACGGCCGCCAACCTTGAACGCGGCAATGTCCGCGACTTCGACGACCTGCCGCGCGCCGCGCCGTCGCTGACCATCTCCAAGACCACCCAGCCGGCAAACAACAGCATCAACATCCGCGGTATCGGCACCTACGCCTTCTCGATCGCCACCCAGCCCAGCGTGGCGGTGGTCATCGACGACGTGCCGCAGGCCTTCCAGGCCGCCGCCTTCGCCGCCCTGGTCGACGTCCAGCAGGTGGAAGTGCTGCGCGGCCCGCAGAGCACCCTGTTTGGCAAGGCCGCCTCGGCCGGCGTCGTCAACATCACCACCGAAGCGCCCAGCAAGGTCTTCACCGCCAAGGCCGACGCCCTGGTCACCGACGATCATGAGCGCCGCCTGCAGGCCAGCGTTTCGGGCCCGGTCAGCGATACCGTCGCCGTGCGGGTGGCCGCCAACTACAGCCACTATCGTGGCAACATCCTGAACCTGACGACCGGCAACTGGCAGAACGGCACCACCGACTACACGGTGCGGTCCAAGATCGCCTGGAGCCCGACCGATCGCTTCACCGCGACCCTGTCTCCGTACTACACCAAGACCGAAGGCACCTGCTGCGCGCCGGCCCAGTACTTCCTGAGCCCCGGCGTCACCTTCAGCCGCGCCAACCTGCCGGCCTCGACGATCCTGGCCGGCATCACGCCGGGCAAGAACAACCGCCTGACGCGCCTGGACCTGGACACCGAGGGCTTCGCCGAGGACTACGGCACCGGCCTGCGCCTGGTCTACGACCTGCCGAACGGCGGGTCGCTGATGTCGATCTCGTCGTACGACAAGTACCGCCTGGAGGACTTCAAGGACTCCGACTCCAGCGACTTCGACTTCAGCACCCTGACGGTGGGCGGCGTCAACTTCGCGACCGCGCCGAAGGGCGGGGTAGGGGATGGCGGCTCGTTCGACGTCAAGACCATCACCCAGGAACTGCGCCTGACCTCGCCCAACAGCGGCGCGTTCCGCTACGTGGCGGGCCTGTTCTACAGCAAGACCGACAGCACGCGGGACTATGTGCGGGGCTCCAACACCCACGGCAGCTTCAACGGCGTGATCTTCAACGGCCAGCAGCAGCTGCCGACGACGAACTCGCTGGTCTATTCCAGCTATCTGACCAACTCGACGTCCAAGACCTATGCGGCCTTCGCGCAGGGCTCTTACGACATCACCCCGAAGCTCACCGTCATCGGTGGTCTGCGGTACCATCACGAGAAGCTCAGCTACGACTTCCTGGATCGCGACACGGGCGTCACCTACGGCAAGCCCGGCTGTTCGACCAATACGCCGACCCCGTCGCTGAAGATCTCAACCTGCGACAGCGACAGCGTCGTTACCGGCAAGGCCGCCGTGCAGTACCGGTTCACGCCGGGCTTCATGGTCTTCGCCAACGCCGCCAAGGGCTACAAGGGCCTGGCCTACGACCTGACCAGCATCCTGACCACGCGTACGCCGACCACGGCGGCGGGCTCGTGTTTCGGTCTGCCTGTCGCCGACTGCGTGGCCTCGCGCCAGCCGGTGCCGCCCGAGACTAGCAAGTCCTATGAGGCCGGCTTCAAGGGCGCGTTCTTCGACCGTCGCCTGACCTGGAACATGACGGCCTTCTTCGAGGACTATCGTCACTTCCAGGCCCAGAGTCGCGATCTGGACCTGGGTCAGAATATCCTGCAGAGCCTGGGCAAGGTGACGTCCAAGGGCGTCGAGACCGAGGTGGCGATCTATGCCGGCGGCCTGACCCTGAACGCCAACGGCAGCTACAACATCGCCCGCATGGACACGTTCCTGAACGCTCCCTGCTACGCGGCCCAAACCGCGGCGGAAGGGTGCGTGGGTGGCCGTCAAAACCTGTCGGGCAAGAACCTGCCCAACGCGCCGAAGTGGACCGGCACGCTGACGGGCCAGTACGACTGGCGCCTGAACGCCGAGTACGGCGCCTTCATCCAGGCCTCGTATCGCTGGCAGTCGGATGTGACCTTCAGCCTGGTCCAGGACCCGGACGCGGTGCAGGAGGCCTATGGCATCTTCAACCTCGGCGCCGGCGTCCAGAAGGACAACTGGAAGCTCAGCGTCTTCGCCAACAACCTGTTCGACAAGAACTACGCCCTGACCAAGGGGCGCGACAACGCCTGGAACTTCAGCCGCACGGCGACCCCAGCCACCCTGGCGGTGAACTGGAAGCCGGGCCGCGACAGCGAGCGCTACTTCGGCGTCCGCGCCCAGGTGAAGTACTAGTCCAATCCGCGAGGGCGGCGCCTACGCGTCGCCCTCGCTTTCGTTCGGAGCGTACTCATGAACCGACGCGATTTCTTCCTCGGCACGGCCCTGGCGCTGACGGCGTTCGGGACCGCGACGGCGGCCCCGCTCGACATCGCGGCCATCGACCGCGCGCGCATCCTCAAAGCCGCCGACCGCTATCTGGGTGAGGCGCCGGTGACGATCACCGCCTTCGCCGCGCCGCGCAGCCCTGGCAGCCGCCAGGACTACTACTCCGAGGCCGACTACTGGTGGCCAGACCCGGCCAATCCTAAGGGGCCGTACATCCGCAAGGACGGCTACTCCAACCCCGACAAGTTCACAGCCCACCGCGACGCGGTGATCCGTCTGGGCGTCCAGCTGCCGGCCCTGGCGGCGGCCTATAAGGTGACCGGCCAGGCGCGCTACGCCGAGCATGCCGAGAAGCATCTGCAGGCCTGGTTCGTCGCGCCCGACACGCGGATGAACCCGAACCTGGAGCACGCCCAGGCGATCATCGGTGTGAACACGGGCAGGGGGATCGGCGTCATCGACACCCTGCACCTCGTGGAGGTCGCCCGCGCCGTCTCGGTGCTGAGGGCCGCGCGGTCCAAGGTCGGCGTCTATGCCCCGACCGTCGCCTGGTTCGACGCCTACCTGACCTGGATGAGCACCTCGGCCAACGGCGTTGAGGAGCGCGACCAGAAGAACAACCATGGGACCTGCTGGGCGCTGCAAGCCGCCGAGTTCGCGCAACTGACCGGTCGCAAGGCCGAACTCGACGTGGCGCGCGGCCGGATCAAGACCCTGGTCCCCGGCCAGATCGCCGCCGACGGCTCTCAGCCGTTGGAGCTGGTCCGCACCAAGCCCTACGGCTACTGCCTGTTCAATCTCGACGTCCTAGCCGCCTGCGCCCACGTGATGTCGACGCCCGGCGACAATCTCTGGACCTACAAGGGGGCGACGGGTGGCTCGATCGCCGACGCCCTAGCCTACATGGCTCCCTTCATCGCCGACAAGAAAACTTGGCCGAAGCCTCCCGATGTCGAGGCCTGGGACGGCTGGCCCGTCCGCCAGCCCAGCCTGCTGTTTGGCAGCCTGGCCCTGAAGCGTCAGGACTATCTGGCTCTCTGGCGCAAGCTTGACCCGGACCCGACGCAGGCCGAGATCATCCGCAACTACCCCCTCCGCCAACCGGTGCTCTGGATCGATGCGTAGACTGTTCCTGGCGGGCCTCGCCGCCTTGCTCGCGTCCTCGGCCCAGGCCGCCGACGTCAAGCGTGAGCCGTTCGGCGCGACCAAGGTCGGCGTGCCGGTCGAGAAGACCATCCTGCGCAACGATCTGGGCATGACCATCGCGGCCATCGACTACGGCGCGACCCTGACCATGGTCAGCGCCCCCGACCGGGCCGGCAAGTTCGAGAACGTGATCCTCAACCTGCCCAGCGTGGCCGCCTACGAGGCGAGCGCGCGGCGCTGGGCTTCGGCGATCGGCCGCTATGCCGGGCGGATCACGGACGCCAGGATCACCGTCGACGGCAAGCCCTACGCCTTGCCGGCCGGCAATAACAACATGACCCTGCATGGCGGCCCGAACGGTTACGACAAGCGGGTCTGGACCAGCCACGCGGTCAGCGACGCCAAGTCTGTGGGCGTGGCCTTCGAGCTGCACAGCCCGGACGGCGACCAGGGCTTCCCCGGCGCGCTGGACGTCACCGTGACCTATCGGCTGATGCGCAAGGCCAACGAACTGCACATCGACTACGCCGCCCGGACCTCGGCCCCGACGGTGCTGAACCTGACCAACCACGGATTCCTCAATCTGGCCGGGGCTGAGAGCGGCGACGTCCGGAGCCAGATCATCTGGCTTGACGCCGACCGTTATGCCGAGGTCGACGCCCGTAAGGCCCCGTCGGGCAAGCTGTTGCCGGTTGAAGGCACGGTGCTGGACTTCCGCAAGGCTCGCCGCGAGGGCGAGGCGATGAAGCTGGACGACCCGCTGCTGTCGCCGTCCCAGGGTTTCGACCACAGCCTGGTCTTCCGCGCGGCCAAGCCCGGCGTGCGCTCGGTCGCTTGGATGGAAGACCCCGTCAGCGGTCGCCACGTCACGGTGCTGACCGACCAGCCCTCGGTGCAGATCAACAGCGGCAATGGCTTCGACGGGACCGAGAAGGGTCCTGGCGGCGCGACCTATCCGAAATATGCGGGCTTTGCCTTCGAGACCCAGCACCTGCCCGACAGCCCCAACCAGCCGGCCTTCCCGTCGACCGAGCTGCGGCCGGGCAGGGTGTTCAAGTCGACCACCATCCTGAGGTTCTCGAAATAGCGCGCTCACAATACTGACTGTCGAGTAAGTCAATATTGACACACGCGTCAGCATGATGCGACGGTGAACGCTGTTCGCGGAATAGCGCCAAAAAGGCGCGGCCGGCGACAGGGAGGGAACCATGAAACGCATCGCCTACACGGCGTCGGCGCTCGCGCTGACCATTGCCGCGCCCGCTATCGCGCAAACCGCTTCCAAGCCGAGCTCGGGGGCTGAGCAGGTCGACGAGATCGTTGTCACCGCCACCCGGCGCAGCGAGCGCCTGCAGGACGTGCCGCTCAGCGTCACCGCCTTCTCGCAGGCCGAGCTGACCAAGAAGGGCATCGTCAACTACGAGGGCATCGCCCGCGAGACGCCCGGCGTCGTGCTGAACCGCGCCAGCGACAACAATGTCCGCTTCACCGTCCGGGGCATCTCGACCAACGGCTGGGGCGCGGGCCTGCAGACCACCACGACCATCTATCTGGACGAACTGCCGCTCACCACGATCGGCAACACGGTGACCCTGGATCCCAACCTCTATGACGTCCAGCGGGTCGAGTTCCTGCGCGGGCCCCAGGGCACACTGTTCGGCTCGGGCTCGCTGTCGGGCGCCCTGCGGGTGCTGACCAAGAGCCCGGACCTAACCGGCTACGATAGCTCGGCCCTGGCCGACATCGGCTACACCCCCGACAGCGAGGGCTGGCGCCAGCGCTACAACGCCATGGTCAACCTGCCGCTGATCAAGGACGAGCTGGCCCTGCGCCTGGTCGGCTTCTACCGGGACGAGGACGGCTACGTCGACAACCTGGGCACCGGGGTCAAGAATTCCAACAAGCTGAAGAACTGGGGCGGTCGCGGCATCCTGCTGTGGAAGCCCAACGACCGGCTCAGCGTCCGCTTGCTGGCCTCCTACGAGGACAGCAACCCCAAGGACTCGGCCCTGACCTCGCCGAACCTGGGCGACCTCAAGCGCTACAGCACCGTTCCCGACCAATATACGTCCAAGACCCAGGTCTATAACGGCACGGTCGAGTACCAGGTCGATGGCGCGCGCCTGACCAGCTCCTCGACCTATTCGGTCGCCGACAGCCTGTTCAATGTCGACCTGGCGGGGACTTTCGCGTTGGCGGTGCCGTTCTACCTGTTCGACAGCTTCACCTCGAAGACCTTCGTGCAGGAGACCCGCCTGGCCTCGGACGCCGGCGGCAAGTTCGACTGGGTGGCGGGCGGCTTCTACCTGCACCGCGACACCGACCTGAACGGCGAGAACCGCTCCAACGCCGCCTTCCTGACGGCCCGCAAGCTGACCGGCCTGCCGGGCGCCACCTTCTCCAAGTTCGGCAGCGACACCCGCACCTACGAGCTTGCGGGTTTTGGCGAGCTGACCTACCACCTCAGTGACAAGCTCTCGGCCAGCGGCGGCGTGCGCTACGGCAAGTACGGCGGCGAGGTCGACACCTATGCCGGCTTCAACTCGGCCTATTTCACCTATGCGCTGCTGAACCTGTCCGGGCCGCTGGCCCTGACGCCGAACGCCCCGGCGACGACCAAGTACCCGTCGGCCTCGAAGGCGTCGTGGAAGGCCAGCCTGACCTACAAGCCCTCGCGGGATCTGACGACCTACGCGACGGTCTCCACCGGCTATCGCACGCCCGTCTACAACGCCCGCGCCGGCAGCGTCAGCACGGTGACGCCCAGCGACCTGATCATTCCGTCGGGCGCGGGTTCGGACAACCTGACCAACTACGAGGTCGGCCTGAAGGGCCGCTTCCTGGACGGCCGGCTGACCGCGGCCCTGGCGGCCTATTATATCGACTGGAAGAACATCCAGGTGCAGGCCAACCGCCAGTCGGACTCGATCCAGTTCGCCACCAATGTCGGCCGCGCCGCCTCCAAGGGCCTCGAGGCCGAGGTCAGCTTCACCCCGGTCAAGGGCGTGCTGCTGGGCATCAACGGCTCGCTGAACGACGCCAAGGTCACCGAGCTGAGCACGTCGGAGGCCACGATCTCCGGCGCGGTCGACGGCTCGCGCCTGGCCTCGCCGCACGTGCAGGGCTCGTTCTTCGGGACCTTCAGCTATGACCTGCAAGGCGGGGCGCAGGGCTTCACCAGTTTCCAGGTTCAGCATGTCGGTTCGTTCCCGAACGGTTTCCCCAACACGCCGGGCAAGGCCGGGACCCAGAGCCCGCTCTACGGTTTCACCGACCGCTACACCTATGTGAACCTGCAGACCGGCGCCCGGTTCGGCAGGACCACGGTGACGGTCTATGGCGAGAACCTCGGCAACAGCCGGGCCACGACCTACATCCATCCGGAAGCCTTCGTGTACAGCCGCTTCGCCGTGCTGCGGCCGCGCACCTTCGGCGTCCGCGTGGGCTACAACCTGTGAGCCGGCTCTGGGCCTGCTTGAGCCTGGCCGTCGCTGTCCTGGCGGCAGCGGCGGTCCGGGCGGAGGAGGGGCGAGTCCAGGTCCGCCAGGGCGCGCTGCAAGGCGTCTCCGAGGCGGGTGTCTCGGTCTACAAGGGTGTCCCGTACGCCCAGCCGCCGGTGGGGCCGTTGCGCTGGCGGGCGCCGGTTCCGGCTGAGGGCTGGACAGGCGTGCGAGGCGCCAAGGCCTTCGGCCCTGCATGTCTCCAACCGCCGCAAGCGCCGAACGGCCTCTATTCCGGCGGCCTGGCCCCGATGAGCGAGGATTGCCTGAGCCTGAACGTCTGGGCGCCGGCCGGCGGCAAGAAACTACCGGTCATGGTCTGGATCCACGGCGGCGCGCTGTTGGGCGGCGGCAGTTCGGAGCCGCTCTATGACGGCGCCAAGCTGGCCAAGCAGGGCGTCGTCTTCGTCTCGATCAACTACCGTCTAGGCCTGCTGGGCTATTTCGCCCATCCGGCGCTGAGCGCGGAGTCGTCCCAGAAGCTGTCGGGCAATTACGGCCTGCTCGACCAGATCGAGGCGCTGCGTTGGGTGCGCGACAACATCGAAGCGTTCGGGGGCGATCCGAAGCAGGTCACCATTGCGGGCGAGTCCGCCGGCGGTCTGTCCGCCATCGCCCTGATGGCCAGTCCGCAGGCCAAGGGGCTGTTCCGGCGCGCCATTGTCCAGAGCGGCTATATGCCGGCCTATCGCGCCCTGCACGAGTCGACCCTGGGTCTGCCCTCGGCCGAAGCGGGCGGCGAAGCGCTGGGCGCGGCGGCCGGGGCCAAGACCGCCGAGCAGTTGCGGGCGACCGACCTCGTCACCCTGTTCAAGGCGGGCCTGGCCACCGGCTGGCAGCCCGAGCCGGTGATCGACGGCGTGACGCTGCCGCGCCAACTGGTCGAGACTTTCGCGCGCGGCGAACAGGCCAAGGCTGACGTCCTGGCCGGCTTCAACGAGGGCGAGATCCGCTCGTTGCTGTTCCTGATGCCGCCCGCGCCAGCGACGTCGCCGGCGTATGTCGCTGACGTGCGGAAACGCTTCGGCGCCAAGGCCGACGCCTATCTGGCCGTCTATCCTGGCGCGGACCCAAAGGCCGACGTCATGGCCTCGATCCGTGACGGGCTCTACGGCTTCGCGGCCCAGTATCTGGTGCGCCAGCAGGCGGCGGCTGGGCGGGGCGGCTATCTCTACTATTTCCGCCACAGCACCCCGGCCCAGAAGGCCCGCGACCTGGCGGCCTTCCATGCGAGTGAAATCCCCTACGTCTTCGGCCAGGTCGGCGAGGGCGCCAAGCTTGGGCCGAACTGGCCGCGACCGCCGCTGACGGCGCAGGAGACGGCGCTGTCGGACGCCATGCTGAACTACTGGGTCTCGTTCGTCCGAACCGGCGTACCGGCCGCGCCGGGCGAGACGGCGTGGCCGCGCTTCACAGCCAAGGAGCGCGGCTACCTCGACATCGACGACCGGCCCGTGGCCGCGCGCGACCTGCAACCGGCCGCCTACGGCTGGGCCGACGCCCTGGTCGCCGAGCGGCGTGCGAAGGGCCAGGCTTGGCGGCTCGACATCGGCTTCTCGGCCTTCCCGCCGCAGGGTCACGTTGACGGCCCGGGCGCGAAGCGGCAACCAGAGGCTCGATGAGCACCGACCAGACCCAAGAGGCCAAGGCGCCCCGCCACAAGGCCCGCGCCCGCGAGCAGTCGATCGAGCGGATCCTGGACGCCGCCGAGCAGCTGTTCGCCGAGTTCGGCTATCACGGCGTCACCCTGAAGGACGTCGCCGCGCGGATCGGGGTCAGCTCGACGCTGATCCACTACCACTTCAACGGCAAGGAGAGCCTGTTCGAGGCGGTGTGGGCGCGGCGGGCTCCGGTCTCGGCGCAGAACCGTCTGGACGCGATGCGACGCTATGCCGAGGAGGTGGGCGACAAGGTCACGGTCGAGGGGGCGCTGCACGCCTGGATCGACACCGACCTGAACGTCCAGATCCACGACACCGAGCAGTGGCTGGCCTTCGGCCAGATCAGCGCCCAGGCCAACAGCGCCGCCGGCTGGGGCGCGGAGAAGATGGGCAAGTACTTCAACCCCGTCGTCCTGGCCCTGATCGACCTGCTGAAGAAGGCCATGCCCGACTGTGACGAGGCGACGATCTTCTGGGGCTATCACTTCGTCTCGGGAGCCATGACCCACAACATGGCCCGCACGGGCCGGCTGGATCAGCTGTCTCACGGCCTGTGCTCGTCCAACGACTTCGAGTCCATTCGCCAGCACATGGCGACCTTCATGGCCGCGGGCTTCAAGGCGATCTGCCAGTGCCCGCCGGCGGAGACCGCGAAATGACCAAGACCCTCGGCGGCCTGTTCGACCTGACCGGCCGCGTGGCGATCGTCACCGGCGGCTCGCGCGGACTGGGGCTGCAGATCGCCTCGGCCCTGGGCGAGTACGGCGCGACGCTGGCGCTAGTGGCCCGCAAGCCGGCCGAACTGGAGGCCGCCGTCGCCGAGCTGGCGGCCAAGGGGATCCAGGCCGAGGGTTTCGCCGCCGACCTCGGTGCGCCCGACGCCGCCACGGCCCTGACCGAGCGGGTGCTGGCGCGCTATGGCCGCATCGATATCCTCGTGAACAACGCCGGCACAGTCTGGGGCGCGCCGGCCGAGGACTATCCGATCGAGGGCTGGAACAAGGTCATCGACCTGAATGTCACCGGCCTATTCCTGCTGACCCAGGCGGTGGCGCGCGAGGCGTTCCTGAAACAGGGCAAGGGCGCGGTGGTCAATGTCGCCTCGATCGAGGGGCTGATGGGCCACCATCCCGACCAACTGGGCACCATCGCCTACAACACCGCGAAGGGCGCGGTGGTGAACATGACCCGGGCGCTGGCGGCCGAGTGGGGCCCGCGCAATATCCGGGTCAACGCCGTGGCGCCGGGCTACTTCCCGTCGAAGATGACGGCCGTGACCATTGGCGACCATGGCGAGCGAATGCTGCGCGACACGCCGCTGGGCAAGCTGGGGGGCGAGACCGACCTGATGGGGCCGGCCTTGCTGTTGGCTTCGGACGCCGGCGGCCACATGACCGGCCAGATCCTGGTGGTCGACGGCGGCGCGACGATTATTTGAGCGCTTTCCGCTGGCGATTGCGGTCCAGGGTCAGGGCGACCAGGGTCGCGATCGAGCCGGAGGCCAGATAGAGGCCGATGGCGGGCAGGCCCCACAGCGAGGCGAGGCCCAGGGCGGCCAGCGGCGCGAAGCCCGCGCCGATAAGCCACGACAGGTCCGAAGTCAGGGCCGCGCCGGTGTAGCGATAACGCTTGGAGAAGCGCGAGCTGACGGTGCCCGCCGCTTGGCCGAACGACAGGCCCAGGATCGCGAAGCCGACCACGACATAGATGGTCTGGCCGACCGAGCCGCCGTCCAGCAGGCGCGGGGCCAGCAGGCTGAAGCCGCCGATCAGCAGGGCCGACAGGGCCAGCTGGTTCTGACGGTTGATGCGATCGGCGATCCAGCCCGAGGCCAGGATGCCCAGCACGCCGACGACCGCGCCGACCAGCTCGATGCGCAGGAAGGTCAGGGCCTGATTGCTGTCATGCAGCGCCACCCACGACAGCGGGAAGACGGTGACCAGGTGGAACATGGCGAAGGTGGCCAGCGGCGCGAACATGCCGATCAGCACGTTGCCGCCCTCGGCTCGCAGCAGCGAGGCGATCGGGGAGGGGCGCAGCTCGCGCTTCTCGAACAGGGCGCCGTATTCCTCGGTGGCGACGATGCGCAGGCGGGCGAACAGGGCCACCACGTTGATCGCGAAGGCCGCGAAGAACGGATAGCGCCAGCCCCAGTCCAGGAAGTCGGCCGAACCCAGGCTGGCGACGAAATAGGCGAACAGGCCGCTGGCCAGCATGAAGCCGAACGGCGCGCCCAGCTGCGGGATCATGGCGTACCAGCCGCGCTTGTTCTCGGGCGCGTTCAGGGCCAGCAGCGAGGACAGGCCATCCCAGGCGCCGGCCAGCGCCAGGCCCTGGCCGATGCGGAAGGCCGCCAGGGCCCAGATAGCCAGAGGGCCGGCGACCGCGTAGCCCGGCAGGAAGCTCATGGCCGCCGTGGAACCGCCCAGCAGGAACAGGGCGACGGTCAGCTTGGCCCCGCGGCCGAAGCGCCGGTCGATCATGCCGAAGATCACCGAGCCGATCGGCCGGGCGATGAAGGCCAGGGCGAAGATCGCGAAGGCGTACATGACGCCGGTCAGGCGATCGACGAACGGGAAGAACAGCTGCGGGAACACCAGCACCGAGGCGATGGCGTAGACGAAGAAGTCGAAGAATTCCGAGGTGCGGCCGATGACCACGCCCAGGGCGATCTCGCCAGATCGGACGCCGTGGGAATCGGCATGCATCCGGCGCGCATCGCGCTCCAGGCCGGATGAGGTGGGTACTGTGAACTCTTGAGCCATGAACTGACGCGCCTATTCCTCGTTTCCGTCCCAGTTTCCAAATGTCGCGCCGCCTTTTTGGCGGTCTGGAGGCGAGCATGGGGCCAAGGGACGCGATCTGGCAAACGCCTTTGCGGCGCTTCCGCTCCGAGCGTGACCGGGGCCTAGGACAAACGGTCCAATGTCGCAGTGCAGCAGACTGCCCTATCGGCCGCGCTATGCGTCCGAAACTCCTTCCGTCGCCCCGTGTTTTGGCCAAGTTGGCCCTGTTGCCCGCGCTCCTGGCGCTGGGCGGCTGCGACTGGGTGGTGATGAACCCGTCCGGCGATATCGCCATGCAGCAACGCGACCTGATCATCGTCGCCACCGTGCTGATGCTGGTGATCATCGTGCCGGTGATCGCGCTAACCCTGTTCTTCGCCTGGAAGTACCGGCGCTCGAACGAGGACGCGCCCTATGATCCCGACTGGCACCACTCCACGCGCCTGGAGATCGTGATCTGGGCCGCGCCGCTGGTGATCATCACCATCCTGGGCGCGGTGACCTGGACCAGCACCCACCTGCTGGACCCGTACCGTCCGCTGGACCGCCTGGCGCCCGGCCGCAGCGCCGAGAACGTCAAGCCGCTGAAGGTCCAGGTCGTGGCGCTCGATTGGAAGTGGCTGTTCATCTATCCCGAGCTGGGCGTCGCCACGGTCAATGAGCTGGCCGCGCCGGTCGACACGCCGATCGATTTCCAGCTGACCAGCTCGTCGGTGATGAACTCGTTCTACGTGCCGGCCCTGGCCGGCCAGATCTACGCCATGCCCGGCATGACCACCCAGCTGCACGCGGTGATCAACAAGCCCGGGACCTTCGACGGCTTCTCGGCCAATTTCAGCGGCGAGGGCTTCTCGCACATGCGCTTCAAGTTCCACGGCATGAGCCGCGCGGACTTCGAGCGCTGGGCCGCCGATGTCCGCAAGGGCGACCAGCGCCTGGACGGCCCGCGCTACCTCGTTCTGGAAAAGCCCAGCCAGAAGGCTCCGGTGCAGAAGTTCGCCTCGGTCGATGCGGGCCTGTTCGATAGGGCCGTCAACCGCTGCGTCGAGCCGGGCAAGATGTGCCAGCACGACATGATGCGCATCGACGCCAACGGCGGCCTCGGCATGGCCGGCGTCTACAACGTCACCACCCTCGAATACGACAAGCGCGTACGGCGTGGCCAGGAGGGTGGCCTGCGAGCCTTCGTCGCCGCGCTCTGCGCCCCGAAGTCCGCCGAAGCGCGCTGATTGAAAGTCTAGAGAGCCATGTCCCCGGACCTCGTCAAATTCATCTTCGGCCGTCTCACCTGGGACGCCATTCCGCTGCACGAGCCGATCCTGCTCGTGACCTTCGCCATGGTGGCCCTGGGCGGTCTCGCCGTCCTGGCCCTGCTGACCCGCTACAAGCTGTGGGGCTATCTGTGGCGTGAATGGCTGACCAGCGTCGATCACAAGAAGATCGGCATCATGTACATCATCCTGGCCATCATCATGCTGCTGCGCGGCTTCGCCGACGCGCTGATGATGCGGGCCCAGCAGGCGATGGCCTTCGGGGCCAATGAAGGCTACCTGCCGTCGCACCACTACGACCAGATCTTCACCGCCCACGGCGTGATCATGATCTTCTTCGTGGCCATGCCGCTGGTCACCGGCCTGATGAACCTGGCCGTGCCGCTGCAGATCGGCGCGCGCGACGTGGCCTTTCCGTTCCTGAACAATTTCAGCTTCTGGATGACGGTGGGCGGTGCGGTGACGGTGATGCTGTCGCTGTTCGTCGGCGAGTTCGCCCGGACCGGCTGGCTGGCTTATCCGCCGCTGTCGAACCTGGCCTACAGTCCGGATGTCGGGGTCGACTACTACATATGGGCGCTGCAGATCGCCGGGGTGGGGACAACCCTGTCCGGCATCAACCTGGTCGTGACCATCATCAAGATGCGCGCGCCGGGCATGAGCCTGATGAAGATGCCGGTCTTCACCTGGACCTCGCTGTGCACCAACGTCCTGATCGTGGCGACCTTCCCGATCCTGACCGCCACCCTGGCCCTGCTGACCGCCGACCGGTACCTGTACACGAACTTCTTCACGAACGACTTCGGGGGCAACCCGATGATGTACGTGAACCTGATCTGGATCTGGGGTCACCCCGAGGTCTACATCCTGATCCTGCCGGCCTTCGGCGTGTTCTCCGAAGTGGTCTCGACCTTCTGCGGCAAGCGCCTGTTCGGCTACAGCTCGATGGTCTACGCGACCGTCGTCATCACCATCCTGTCGTACCTGGTGTGGCTGCACCACTTCTTCACGATGGGCTCGGGGGCGAGCGTGAACTCGTTCTTCGGGATCACGACGATGATCATCTCGATCCCGACCGGGGCCAAGATCTTCAACTGGCTGTTCACGATGTACCGCGGCCGCATCCGGTTCGAGGTGCCGATGCTGTGGACGCTGGGCTTCATGGTCACCTTCGTGATCGGCGGCATGACCGGCGTGCTGCTGGCCGTCCCGCCCGCCGACTTCGTCCTGCACAACAGTCTGTTCCTGATCGCCCACTTCCACAATGTGATCATTGGCGGCGTGGTGTTCGGCATGTTCGCCGGCATCACCTACTGGTTCCCCAAGGCCTTCGGCTTCAAGCTGGATCCGTTCTGGGGCAAGGTCTCGTTCTGGTGCTGGCTGGTCGGCTTCTGGGTCGCCTTCACGCCGCTGTACGTGCTGGGCCTGATGGGGGTGACGCGCCGCGTCAGCCACTTCGAGGATCCGAGCTTGCAGATCTGGTTCGTGATCGCCGCCCTGGGCGCGGTGATCATCCTGGGCGGCATCCTGGCCTTCATCGTCCAGATCGTCGTCAGCATCCGCAACCGCGAGGCCCTGCGCGACGAGACCGGCGACCCCTGGGGCGGCCGGACGCTGGAGTGGTCGACCTCGTCGCCGCCGCCGGCCTACAATTTCGCCTTCACGCCGGTGGTCCACCAGCTGGACGCCTGGTGGGACATGAAGGCGCGCGGCTATGAGCGCCCGACGACCGGCTACATCCCGATCCACATGCCGGCCAATACCGGCGCGGGCGTGATCCTGGCCGGGATCAGCACCGTGCTGGGCTTCGCGCTCATCTGGCACATCTGGTGGCTGGCGGCGGTGTCGTTCGTCGCCCTGATCGTCACGGCGATCGCCCACACCTTCAACTTCAAGCGCGACTACTACATCCCGGCCGAGGAGGTCGTCCGCGTCGAGGACGCCCGCACCGAAGCCCTGCGGAGCCTGACCTGACCATGGCCTCTCATGCCCTGAGCGAGGCGGACAAGAACCGCTTCCACATGACCGAGGAGCATCATCCGGAGAACGGGACCCTGCTGGGGTTCTGGATCTATCTGATGAGCGACTGCCTGATCTTCGCGGTGCTGTTCGCCACTTACGCCGTGCTGGGCCGCAACTACGCGGCCGGGCCTTCGGGGGCGGACCTGTTCGACCTGCCGCTGGTGGCGGTGAACACGGGTCTGCTGCTGTTCTCGTCGATCACCTACGGCTTCGCCATGCTGTCGGCCCAGGCCGGCCGCAAGACACAGGTCCTGGTCTGGCTGGCGATCACGGGCCTGTTCGGGCTCGGCTTCCTGTCGCTGGAGCTCTATGAGTTCGCCCACCTGATCCATGAGGGCGCGGGCCCGCAACGCAGCGCCTTCCTGTCGTCGTTCTTCACGCTCGTGGGGACCCACGGCCTGCACGTGACGTTCGGCATCGTCTGGCTGATCACCCTGATGGTCCAGATCGGCCAGCGCGGCCTCGACGAGGCCATGAAGCGCCGCCTGATGTGCCTGTCGATGTTCTGGCACTTCCTGGACGTGATCTGGATCGGCGTCTTCTCGTTCGTCTACCTGCTGGGAGTGCTGTGATGACCGCGGCTGGCCACGACACGCACCACGCTCCCGGCGCCCACGAGGGCCATGGCCACGACGCCGGTCACGGCTCGCTGAAGGACTATGTCATCGGCTTCGTGCTGGCGGTGATCCTGACGGCGATCCCGTTCTGGCTGGTCATGGGTCACGTCCTGCCGACCGCCCAGATGACCGCCGTGGCGGTGATGGGGCTGGCGGTGATCCAGGTGCTGGTCCACATGATCTATTTCCTGCACATGAACTCGCGTTCGGAAGGCGGATGGACCCTGCTGGCCCTGATGTTCACTCTGATCCTGGTGGTGATCACGCTGAGCGGCTCGCTGTGGGTGATGCACAACCTCAACACCCACATGATGCCGCTGGACGCGCACGACATGAAGCAGATGCCGTGACGACGGGAAGGCGCGCACGGTCGATCGCCCTGATCGGGCTGTGCGCCGCCTTCACCGTGGTCTTCGGGCTGCTGGGCGTCTGGCAGGTCCAGCGCCGGGCCTGGAAGCTCGATCTGATCGCCAAGGTCGAGCAGCGGATCCACGCCGAGCCGATTCCGGCGCCGGCAGGCTGGTCGAGCGATGATGTCTATCGCCGGGTTCGCGTCACCGGCGTCTTCGATCATGGCGACGAGACCCTAGTCCAGGCCGTCACCGAGAAGGGCCCGGGCTTCTGGGTCCTGACGCCGCTGAAGGCCGATCGCGGCTTCACCGTGCTGGTCAATCGCGGCTTCGTGCCGGCCGAGCGCAAGACGGCGGCCTCACACCCCGCCGGTCCCGTCACGGTGGTCGGCCTGCTGCGAGCCACCGAACCCAAGGGCGGTTTCCTGCGCCGGAACCAACCGGGGCAGGGGCGGTGGTATTCTCGCGATGTCCAGGCGATCGCAGCGGCGCATGGGCTTACCAACGTTGCGCCGTACTTCGTGGACGCCGACGCGACGCCCAATCCTGATGGCTGGCCCCTAGGGGGTCTTACGGTCGTGCGTTTCCCCAACAGTCATCTAGTCTACGCCCTGACCTGGTTCGGCCTGGCCCTGCTGACGAGCGGCGCTGGCCTGTACGTCGCGCGCGATGCGCGGCGGAACCCAGAAGGAGCTTCATGAGCCCGACCGCCAGCATCCTGTTCTCCGGCGTGGCGGGCTGGCTTTCGGGCGCGCGGGCGGCGGACAACGCCAGCGGCCCGGCCGACGCCATCGCCCGCCAGAACATGCTGCAGCTGATCCACCTGCGCTGGATCGCCGTGCTGGGCCAGGTGGTCACCATCCTGGCGGTGCATTTCAGCCTGGGCTTCCGCCTGCCGCTGGCCGCCATGATGCTGGTGCTGGCGGCGCTGGTGGCGCTGAACCTGTTCAGCCTGGCGCGCCTGAAGCGGGCGACGCCACTTGGGCGCTACGACCTCTTCCTGGCCCTGGCGCTGGACGCCCTGGCCCTGACCGTCCAGCTCTATCTCAGCGGCGGCGCGACCAATCCCTTCACGACCCTCTACCTGCTGCACGTGATCCTGGGGGCAGTGTTGCTGGAGGCCTGGGCGACCTGGGCGATCGTGGCCCTGACCAGCTTCTGCTTCGTGATGCTGGTGGCCTTCAACCGGCCGATCGTCGCCACGGGGCTCAGCGACCAGACCTTCTTCGACCTGTTCCTGATGGGCATGCTGGTCGGCATCGTGCTGGACGCGGTGCTGCTGGTGACCTTCGTCGATCGCATCAACGCCAACCTGCGCCGCCACGACGCCCGCCTGGCCGAGCTGCGCCAGCGCGCGGCGGAAGAGACCCACATCGTCCGCATGGGCCTATTGGCCTCCGGCGCAGCGCACGAGCTGGGCACGCCGCTGGCGACCCTGGACGTGATCCTGGGCGACTGGCGGCGCATGCCGATCTTCGCCAGCCAGCCCGACCTGGCCCAGGAGCTGGAGGACATGCGCGGCGAGGTCCAACGCTGCAAGACCATCGTCACCGGCGTCCTGCAGTCGGCCGGCGAGGCGCGCGGCGGCGAGGTGCGGGCTAGCACCCTGCGGGCCTTCATGGACGAGGTGGTCACCGACTGGCGCGCCACCCGCAACGGCGAGGCCCTGGTCTACGAGACCGACCTGATCGCCCCGACCCCGATCGTCGCGGAATCGACCCTGAAGCAGGTGATCCACAACGTGCTCGACAACGCCCTGGACGCCTCCGCCGGCGCGGTGCGGCTGTGGGCGGGTGTGCGCGAGGACCGGCTGCTGATCGAGGTCGAGGATGACGGCCCCGGCTTCACCGCCGAAACGCTGGAAAACTTCGGCAAGCCGTACAACTCGACCAAGGGCCGGGCCGGCGGCGGCTTGGGCCTCTTCCTGGTGGTCAATGTCCTGCGCAAGCTGGGCGGCCGCGCGTTCGCCGAGAACCTGGCCGAGGGTGGGGCGCGCGTCGTGCTGGACCTGCCGCTGTCGTCCCTGGAGATCAGCCGTGCCGACTGACCGCAAGCTGATCATCATCGAGGACGATGAGAAGTTCGCCGCGACCCTGAAGCGCTCGTTCGAGCGGCGTGACTACGAGGTCGTCCACGCCCGCGGCCTGGACGAGGCGATGGCGGCGCTGGAGACCTTTGCGCCGCGCTACGCCGTGGTCGACCTGAAGCTGGCTGGCGAGTCCGGCCTGGCCTGTGTCCGCGCCCTGGCCGAGCGTGATCCGGCCATGCTGATCGTGGTGCTGACGGGCTTCGCCAGCATCGCCACCGCCGTCGAGGCCATCAAGCTGGGCGCCCGCCACTACCTGGCCAAGCCGTCCAACACCGACGACATCGAGGCGGCCTTCCACAAGGGCGACGGCGATGTCGACGCCGCCATTGGTGAGCGGGCCACCTCGATTAAGAACCTGGAATGGGAGCGGATCCACCAGACCCTGGTCGAGACCGACTTCAACATCTCCGAGACCGCCCGGCGGCTCGGCATGCACCGCCGGACCCTGGCGCGGAAGCTGGAGAAGCGCCGGATCACCTGACCTTGGGCAGGGCCGTGATCGGCTCCAGCACGATGTCGCGGAAGAAGGTCTCGGCGCCTTCCGACTGCAGCTGGATCGCGCCGTGGGTCAGGGGCTGGCCGCCGGCCTTCAGGTCGCGGACCTCCAGCACCGGCACGCCGTTGACCACATGCACGGCCCGGTCGCCCAGCACGTAGAGGTCCAGGGTGTTCCATTCGCCGGCCGGCTTCTCGGCGTCGCTATAGGCCTCGACGTTCCAGTCGGCCGTGCCGCCCTTGGCGGTGACGACGCGGCCGGCACGGGCGTAGCGGAGGTTGGGCTTGATCAGGCTGGGATCGTCGACGGCGTTGGTGACGGCCGAAATCGCCTCGCCGACCGGCACGACCATGCCGATCGAGCCGGTCATGATCTCGAACTCGACCGCCTGGCTCCAGGTGCCCCAGACCACGCCGGGCGCGCCGTGCGAGTGGTAGAGCAGGCCGTTGTTGGGCGCCTGGGTCTCGCGCGGCGCCCAGCGGCCCTTGCCCCACTTGTACTGCAGGCGCAGGTGGTAGTCCTTGAAGTCGCCCTTGTGGACCAGGCTGCCCCAGACCTTGCCGTTGACGTAGAGAGCGGGGCGGCCGTCCTCCCGCACCACCTTGAAGATCTCGGCGCTCTGGGTCGTGGCGCCGATCGGGGCCACCGGAGGGCGCTTGTAGGTGAGGGCGGGGTCAGCATAGCCCAGCCAAGCGTCCCAGTTCTTCAGATCCTTGCCGTTGAACAGCGACACCTTCGGGCCGGCAGCCTTGGGCACATCGGTCAAGGTCAGCGGATCGGCCAAGGCGGGCACGGCGACGGTCAGCGCCAGGGTGAAGGCCAGGGTCTTGAGCATGCGTCCTCGCACTCGGGGTTCGAGCGCACCCTAGCTGGCAGCGCTGTCACGGCAAGGCGCGCGTGGTCGTAGACCTAGATCGCGTTGGCCCTGGCTATGCGGCCCAGGTGCAGGGCGCTGGGGCGCGGTGTGCGCTTGAACGTCTGGCGGTCCACGGCGACCAGGCCGAACGGCACGCCGTAGCCCGAGGTCCACTCGAAATTGTCCAGCAGCGACCAGTAGAGATAGCTGTGCACCGGGATGCCGTCGTCGATGCACTGGCGCACGCCGGCTAGGGCCTGGTCGATGAAGGCGATCCGGCGCGTATCGTCCGCCACGGCCACGCCGCTTTCGGTGACATAGATCGGCTTGCCGATTGCCCGGTGCGCCCAGCGGATCGTGTTGGCCAGGGCCTGCGGATAGAACTCGTAGCCCGACAGGGTGAGCTCGGTGCCGGGCGGCGGGGCCTTCACGCCGTGCGCGTCGACCACGAAGCGGGTGTAGGTCTGGACCCCGAAGAAGTCGGCATGGGTGCGGGCTGCCTCGACCCAGTCGCCGTAGAGTTTGCGCTGATAGAGCGCGACCAGGGCCGGGTCGTCCGACTGGATGTCCTGCGTCGTCAGGGTGATGCCGACCGGCAGGGACGGGCGCGCCTGCTTGATGGCGTCGTAGGCCTGGCGGTGGGCCTCGATCATGATCGGCGTGACGATCGCCGGATCGGCATAGGCCAGGCGCGAGAAGCGCGGCGAGTCCGTGGCCTTGGCGGCGGCGGCGATGGCGGCCTTGACCACCGGGATCACAGCCTGGATTCCCGGCATCAGGTCGACCAGCAGCCGGATATTGGCCTCGTTGAACGTCGTGACCATGTGCATCAGCGGCCCCAGGCGCTCGACCACCTTGCGGCAGAAGCGGGCGAACAGGGCCGGGGCGTCGGCGACCTCGAAACCGCCGCGCTGGGCGAACCACAGCGGCGTCGTGAAGTGGTTCAGGGTGACGATGGGCTTGAGGCCGCGCGCGCGGCAGGCTTCCAGCACGCGGGCGTAGTGGTCCAGCTCGGCGTTGGAGAAGAAGCCCTCGCTGGGCTCGATCCGCGCCCACTCCACGCCCAGGCGGTAGGTGTTGAAGCCCAGGCCGGCGGCCAGGGCGAAGTCCTCGCCGTAGCGGTGATAGCTGTCGACGGCGTCGCCCGAGCGCTCCTTGAACATCGACGGCTTGAGGTTCTCCATCAGCCAGGCGTCGCTGTTGGTGTTGCCGCCCTCGCTCTGGTGGGCCGAGATCGCCGTGCCCCACAGGAAGTCCTTGGGCAGGGCGCGCTTGGGCTGGGCGATAGCCGGAGAGGCTAGAGCAGCCGCGCCGGCGACGAGAAGATCGCGTCGGATCATATTGGTTCTCAAAGAAAAATGGCGGGCGACACGAGGCCGCCCGCCAGGCGCGAGGTAGAACTAGAACGCCTTCTTGACGCCGATCTCGATGGTCCGGCCCAGCGGGTTGCCGGTCCACGGGTCATAGCCGAACTCCTCCTGGGCCGGCGGCGGATCGCGGTCAAAGATGTTGGCCACGGTCGCGGTCAGAGCCATGTCGTCGCCCAACTGGATCCGGTAGGTGAAGTCGGTGGTGATCCACTTCTCACCGTCCTCGCCGTACTGCACGCCGGCCCGCTCGTCCTTGACCGCCGAGACGAAGTTGACGCCCAGGCGGAAGTTCTGGCGGCCCAGCCCATAGTTGACGCCGAGGTTGGCGCGCCACTTCGGCGCGGCCTGGGCGAAGGTGGCGAAGTTCAGCGTGCCCAGGCGATCATCGCCGGTCGAGATGGTCACGCCATCCAGGGTGGTCGGGCCGGTGCGCAGCTCGGTTACACGCGTTGCGTTGACGTTGATGTCCAGGTCGCCCGGGCCCAGCGGCAGGCCGTACTTGGCCTGGATGTCGAAGCCCTTGGTCGTCTGGCCGGGGCCGTTGCCGTAACGGGTCGAGACGGCCGAGAAGCTGCCTACGCCGCTCATGCCCACAGTGCAGCCGTTGTTGAAGCTGATGCGGGCCAGCAGCGGCTGCTTGGTCGCGTCGCAGGTGGTGATCGTGCCGCCCGCGCCGTTGAACACCAGGCTGGCGATCTGGTTCGGGTCGGCGACCTGGCCGATCTGGTCCTTGGTGCGGATGTCGAAATAGTCGATGATCAGGCGGAAGTCGTGGCCGTCGGCCAAGCCTCGGCTCTGCCAGATCGCACCGATGTTGCCGGTCTTGGCGGTCTCGGGCTTGAGGTCCGCGTCGGTGATGAACTGCGCCGCCAGCCAGTTGCTGGCCGCCACGGTGTAGGTGCGCGCGGCCACCGTGATGGCGCCCGGCGTCACGCCCAGCGGCGGGGTCTGGTAGTTGGTGCCATACGAGGCGCGGAAGGTCAGCGGCCCCCAGACGTTCCACTTGCCCGACACCTTGTAGACCGTCGCGCCCAGGTCGTTGGAGAACTTCTCCCTGCGGGCGGCCAGTTGGATGTCGACGTTCGAGAACAGCGGCACCTGCAGCTCGCCGAACAGCGAGTACTGGCTCTGCTCGGCCTGGCTGGGCAGGGTCGGCGCGAACAGCACGAACGGGCCAGGCGCGTCCGGCGTACAGCCGCGGAAGTTCGGGCTGGTGGTCGGGGTCGGCGTGGGGTTGAGGTTCCCCGAGCCCGGGCCATTGGCGCTGGTGGTGTTGCTGGGCCACTCGCACTGGATCGAGCCATTGTTGAACGCGCTGGGCACGTTCACGCGATTGGCCAGCGAACGGTACTGCGCGCCCAGGGCCCAGCCGATCTCGCCGCCGGGCAGCTTGATGCCCGACTGGCCGTTGAACACCAGGTCGGCGGTGAAGTTGTGGCTCAGCGTCTCGACCGCGCGCGGATCGAACATCCACAGGGCCAGGTCCTCGGGGTTCTCCTTGCCGGCGACGTAGTTCGGATTGGCCAGGCCCCGGACCGGCTGGCCCTTGAACGAGCTGGAGAAGGGGTTCCAGTACTGGCAGCCGTTCTTGCCGGCGGCGGCCGCGTTCTGGGTGCCGAAGCGGCTGGGATCCAGGTCGACGGCCTGGCATTTGGGGCCGCCGAAGCCGTTCAGGGCCTCCTGAAGGCGATAGCCGATGGTGTCGGCGTGGGTGTTGTAGTTGTAGGCGTCGTTATAGGTCAGGGCGAAATCGTAGCCGACTTTCTTGGCGAACGGGGCCAGGTCGCCGAGGTCGCCGGTCAGTCCGGCCGAGACGCGCCAGACCTTGTTGTCGATGCGGTCGGCCACGCCGAAGCCGTCACCACCCGAGTAGTACGGGTTCCCGCCGTGACCGAAGAGCCGGTAGGTGATCGGCGTGAAGCCCGAGGCGCCGACGATGCCGTTCTTGGCCGCGAACTCGGCCGCGAACGGGTTGCTGATCGGGACATAGAACTGGTTGACCGCGCCCGTCGTCAGGGCCGGACCGCGCGACACCGGCTGGGCCGGCGAGCCCATCACCTGGGGCAGGTTCACCCGGCCGTACGACGCGTCCATGTGGAACTTCATCGTGTCGGTGATGTCGGCCTTCAGCTGGGCGTACAGGCGGTAGGTGTCCTGGTTCTCCACCAGCCGGTAGTACGGGATGTAGTTGTAGGCGCAGGTGAAGGCGTTGTCGTAGCGACCGCCGACGGCCGCGCAGCTGGCGGGCGTGAAGTCCGAGACGATGCCGCCCAGGTTCGCGCCCCACTCGCCGACGTCGGTGGCGGTGGGCGTGGCGGGTAGCGGACCGCGCGGCTGCCAGCCGGTCAGGTTGGTCAGGGTCGACCAGGGCGCCGGGTTGTAGCCGGTCACCGGGTTCAGCGAGGCCTCGGTGAACTTCCGCTCCAGGGTGTTCAGGCGTGAGCGGTGCTCGTACTCGGCCGAGACCAGCAGGTTGACGCGGTCGGCGCCGATGCCGCCCATCACGCCGACCGAGTAGTCGCCCTTCGAGCCCTTGATGTGTTTGTACTGGCCTTGCGCCTCCAGGCCGACGAACCGGTCGCGGGTGATGAAGTTGACCACGCCGCCGGTGGCGTCGGCGCCATAGATCACCGCCGCGCCGTCCTTCAGCACCTCGGTGCGGGCCAGGGCGATCGACGGGACGTTGGCGGTGTTCTGGTTCATCCGCCGGCCGTTCAGCAGGACCAGCGTCTTGTCGGCCCCCAGGCCCCGCAGATTGTAGTTCACCGAGCCGACCAAGGCCGGGCCGCCGAAATAGTAGCTCTCGCCCGTCGTCGGGCCCGAGATGGTCAGGCTCTTGGCGAACTCCAGCGCCGTCGGCGAGCCCTGCTTCTCCAGCTCCGCCTGCGAATAGACCTCGACGGGGAGGGCGGCGTCCAGCGCCGAGCCCCGGATGTTGGAGCCGGTGACGACGATTTCCTCAACCTGCGTGGATTGATCCTGAGACCAGGCCGGCGCGCCGAAGCCCGCGATCCCGATGAGCAGCGCGACGCCCGACGCGCCGGATAGCCCGATTTTCATGTGGCGAACCCTCCCGTTGAATGAGTCTCTTAACGCTCATTCTCACAAGAGTGAGTGTTGTAGCATCGCCGTTACGGCGTCAATGATCATTGTTCGACCAGATGGTCGTAGGCCCGGGATGGGGTGGTTGCCGCTATGGGAACGATTGACAGGAGCGCGCCGCGCCCCGACTACGCGGCGTATCGAAGGACCCAGGAGGACGGCTTGGCGGGAGCGACGGCGGAGCAGGGCAAGGGGCGGCGGACTAAGGCCGAGCAGCGCGCCCAGAGCCTGGAGCAGATCCTGGACGCGGCCGAGTACCTGTTCTCGCAGAACGGCCTCTATGGCGTGACCCTGCGCGACGTCGCCGTGCGGGTCGGCATCCACACCACGCTGCTGAACTACTATTTCAAGGACAAGACCAACCTGTTCGAGGCCGTGTTCGCGCGGCGTGCGGGGGTCACGTCCGGTCGGCGGATGATCGCCCTGGAGCAGTACGAACTGGCGGCGGGCGACAAGCCGACCGTCGAGGGCGCGCTGCACGCCTTCCTCGACACCGACCTCGACCTCTACTGGGAGGGCGGCGAGCACTGGATGAACTACGCCGCCTTCTGCGCCAGGGTCAGCAACACGCCCGAGGGCGCGGCGCTGATGGACGAGCACTTCGATCCGGTGGTCCTGAAGCTGGTCGGCATCCTCAAGCGCGCCCTGCCGGACTATGCCGACGAGGAGATCTTCTGGGGCTACCACTTCGTGTCGGGCGCCCTGATGAACACCCTGGCGCGGACGGGCCGGATCGACCGCCTGTCCAGCGGCCTGTGCCATTCGGACGACTTCCCGGCGATCAAGAAGCGGATCGCCCGCTTCATGGCCGCCGGGTTCATCGCCCTCAAGGTTTAGGCTCTCTCGGCCTTACGGAAGATCCGGGCCAGCCACAGGAACAGGCCGATCGCCAGCACGTAGAACGGCGTCAGCGTATAGAGGGCCATCTGCAGCGAGTTGTGCGGATGGCTGGCTTTGAAGAAGTCGCTGGCCGCGCCGACATAGGTGGGGCCTAGGCCCAGCCCGATGAAGTTCATGACCAGCAGCAGCAGAGCGCCGGACATCACCCGCTGCTCGGGCCGCACCTCCTCCTGGACCAGCGCCACCGCCGAAGACAGGTAGAAGTAGTTCAGGAAGGTCGGGCCGATCAGGAACGCCAGGGCCAGCGGCCAGGTCGGGGCCCAGACGAAGCCCAGATAGAACGGGATCGCCAGGGTCAGCGAGATCACCGGGGCCAGGGCGTAGACCGTCTTGGACTGGCGGGCGAAACGGTCGATGACCCGGCCAGAGATGTAGATGCCGGCGCTCATGCCGATGCCGACCACCAGGGCGTACCAGACGGCGACCTCGCTGAGGGTCATGCCCTTCTCGCGCATCAGGAACAGGGTCGTGAAGTTGCCCAGGCCATAGGTCACGAACTGGGTCGCGCCGCTGCCCAGCGAGGCCAGCACCAGGGTCGGGCGCGAGAAGAACATCCGCAGCGTCGACCAGAAGCCGGCCTTCTCGAGCTTGAGGCCGGCGCCGTCCAGACCGCCGCGCTTGGGCTCCTTGACGATCATGGGCAGGACGGCGGCGGCGATCAGGCCGACCACACCCAGGATGATGAAGGCGTAGCGCCAGTTGAACGCCGCCGCGATGGCCGCGCCGAAGGCGATCCCCAGCGCCGCCCCGACCGGCGGACCCAGATTGTAGATGCCCAGCGCCGTGCCGCGTCGGCCCGGCGGGAAGTAGTCGGTGATGATGGCGTAGGAAGGCGGCACGCCGCCGGCCTCGCCGAACCCCACGGTCATCCGCGCGAGGGCAAACTCGCCATAGCTGCGCGACAGGCCGCAGGCCACGGTCGCCGCGCTCCAGATCCCGCAGGCCAGGGACAGCACCGCCACGCGGTTGGTGCGGTCGGCCAGCCAGCCGACCGGGATGGCGATGAAGCAGTAGAACATCGCGAAATAGAGCCCGCCGATCAGCCCCAGCTGGCTGTCGGAGACGTGCAGCGTGTCCTGGATCGGCTTGGCCAGGATCGACATCAGCTGCCGGTCCAGAAAGTTCAGGACATAGACGAACCACAGCATGCCCAGCACCAGCCAGGCGCGGCGGTCAGGAACAGGGTGAGGGTGGTCTGGGCGCGCGGATAGAGCCGCGGCGCCATCGCGCTCGAGGTCGTTCAAGGTTTCCTCCCAGCTGCCCGTTCTCGAGCTTTGCTTGATGTGAGGATGACCTCAATCTCGATCGTTCGTCAATATTCACACGCGTGTGAGTGAGTGTTGACAGCGGCGCGGATCGCCGCCACCGTGACCCCACAACGTCGACGCAAACGATCGACGCTCACTGGGGAGTGAACGCCATGAAGTCTGGGCTGCTTGCGTCGGCGTGCGCCGTCGCGCTCGTCGCGTTTTCGACAACACCGGTGCTGGCCCAGACGGCCGGCGCGGATCAGGGGAGGGGCGACCGCAAGGACGCCGAACTGGTGGGAGAAGTCGTCGTCACCGCCACCCGCCGCCCCGAGAAGCTGCAGGACGTGCCGCTGAGCGTCACTGCCTTCGACCAGAAGGAGCTGACCGCCAAGGGCATCGTCGGCTACGAGGGTCTGGCCCGCCAGACGCCGGGCGTGGTGCTGAACCGCGCCACCGCCAACTTCAACAATTTCACCGCGCGCGGCATCGCCACCAACGGCTATGGCGCCAACCTGCAGAGCACGGTCGCCGTCTATATCGACGAGCTGCCGATCTCGACCATCGGCAACACCACGGTGCTGGATCCCAACCTGTTCGACGTCGAGCGGGTGGAGTTCCTGCGCGGCCCGCAAGGCACGCTGTTCGGCTCGGGCTCGCTGTCGGGCGCGCTGCGTATCCTGAACAAGGCGCCGAACCTCTCCAGCCGCGAGGGCGCGGCCCTGGTCGATGTCGGCCTGACCGGCTCGGACTCAGTCCGCCAGCGCTACAACGGCATGCTCAACCTGCCGATCGTCGATGACAAGCTGGCCCTGCGCGTGGTCGGCTTCTATCGGCACGAGGAAGGCTATCTCGATAACGTCGGCACAGGCGTCCACAACTCCAACACCCTGGTGAACTGGGGCGGTCGCGCGAACCTGATGTGGAAGCCCAACGACCGCCTGACGGTGAAGGCGCTGTTCTCGTACGAGGATAGCAACCCCAAGGACTCGTCGATGATCAGCCCGTCCCTGGGCCGCGAGAAGCGGATCTCGGACCGGCCGGACCTGTTCGTCGGCAAGTTGCGCACGCACAATGTCACCATCGACTACCAGTTCGACGGCGCGCGCCTGACCAGCTCGTCGACCTATTCCAAGTTCGACCAGAAGTTCTTCGTCGACCTGGCCGGCACCTTCGGCGGCGGCGTGGCCTTCGCGCTGGACGCGGGCGGCTTCCAGAAGACCTTCGTGGAAGAGGCGCGCCTGGCGTCCGATCCGGGCGGCAAGGTCGACTGGGTGGTCGGCGGCTTCTACATGGATCGCCGGTTGGACGTGGACTACTTCTACCGCTCCAACCCGGCCTTCCTGACCTCGCATGGCATCACCGGCTTGCCGGACGAGTACTATCAGCGCCAGTACACCCACTTCCTGTCGCACGAGAAGGCGGCCTTCGGTCAGCTGACTTACCGCTTCAGTGACAAGGTCTGGGCCACGGGCGGCATCCGCTACGGCAAGGTCGACAGCCAGGGCTTCACCGAGGCTGGCGGCTATACCAGCGCCTATCTCACCTACGCCCTGCTGGGCATCCGAGGGCCTCTGGCCCTGACCCCCTTCACGGCGGCGACCGGCGTCAAGGCGACGGGCAGCAAGCCGTCGTTCAAGGTCAGCCTGTCCTACAAGCCCACGTCGGCGCTGACGACCTACGCCACGGTCTCGACGGGCTTCCGCACGCCGGTGGTCAATGGCTTCGCCGGCCGGCCCAGCCTGGTCAATCCCAATGACCTGATCATCCCGAACGGCGCCTCATCGGACGATCTGACCAACTACGAGCTGGGGGCCAAGGGCCGGTTCCTGAACGGCCTGGTCTCGGCCAATGTCGCCGTCTACCTGATCGACTGGAGCAACATCCAGGTCCAGGCCAATCGCGTCTCCGACAGCGTCCAGTTCGCCACCAACATCGGCGCGGCGCGCAGCAAGGGCATCGAGCTGGAGCTGCTGGCCTTCCCGGCCAAGGGCCTGACCATCGGCCTGAACGGTTCGCTGAACGAGGCCAAGGTCACCGACCTGACCCCGGCCGAGGCGGCGATCTCGGGCGCGGTCGCCGGCGCGCGGCTGGCCTCGCCCAAGGTGCAGGGCTCGCTGTTCGTCAACTATGGCTGGGACCTGACGCCGAAGGCCAAGGCCAACCTGTCGGTCTCGCTGCAGCATGTCGGCTCGTATCCGGGCTCGTTCCCGCACGTGCCAGGCCAGCCGACCGTGACCAGCCCGACCTACGGCTTCACGGACTCGTACCAGAACGTCAACGCCACCTTCGCCGTGGCCATGGGCCAGACGACGATCGGAGCCTATATCGAGAACCTCTTCGACGACCACTCGATCACCTATGTCCATCCCGAAGCCTTCCTCGCCAGCCGATTCGCGACCATGCGGCCGCGCACGGCCGGGGTGCGGCTGGGCTATGCGTTCTAGGGGCGGGTGATGAGCAAGCGTCTTCTCATCTCGGCCCTGGCGGTTCTGGCCCTCGCGCCCGCTGCCCAAGCCGAGCCCATCATCAAGGCTCCGGCCGGCGCCGTTCGCGGTGTCGAGGCTGGCGGTCTCCAGGTCTTCAAGGGCATCCCGTATGCCGCGCCACCCGTGGGCGCATTGCGCTGGAAGCCTCCGGTCGCTGCGCCGGCCTGGACCGGCGTGCGCGACGCGCTTGACTTCGGCCCGGCCTGCCTACAGCCCAAGCCGCGTCCGGGCAGCATCTACGCCTCGCCGCTGAGGGCCTTCAGCGAGGACTGTCTCTCGCTGAACGTCTGGACGCCGGACAAGGCCAAGAAGGCCCCGGTGCTGGTCTGGATCCACGGCGGCTCGCTGATCGCCGGCTCCAGCGCCGAGGGTATGTATGACGGCGCGGCCCTGGCCAAGCGGGGCGTGGTGGTCGTCTCGATCAACTACCGCCTGGGCGTGCTGGGCTACATGGCCCATCCGGAACTCAGCGCGGAGTCGCCCGACCATGTCTCGGGCAACTACGGCCTGCTGGACCAGATCGCGGCCCTGAAGTGGGTGAAAGCCAACATCGCCGCCTTCGGAGGCGATCCGGCCAACGTCACCATCGCCGGCGAGTCCGCAGGCGCGCTCAGCGTCATGTACCTGATGGCCTCGCCGCCAGCGCGGGGGCTGTTCCACAAGGCCGTCGCCCAGAGCGCCTACATGGTCTCGACACCGATGTTGCGGGACGCCAAGTACGGTCACATCCCGGCCGAGACCATGGGCGCGGCCACAGCCGCCAAGCTGGGCGCCAAGAGCCTGGTCGAGCTGCGGGCCATGGACGCCGAGACGATCACCACCTCGGCCCTGATGGCGGGCTTCCAGACCTTCGGCGCGGTCGACGGCAAGATCCTGCCCAAGCAGCTGGTTGACACGTTCGACGCCGGCGAGCAGGCCCATGTGCCGATCCTGGCCGGCTTCAACAGCGGCGAGATCCGCTCGCTGCGCTTCCTGGCCCCGCCGCCGCCGGCCGATGCGGCGGCCTATGAGAAGGAAATCCGCGCCCGCTACGGCGACCTCGCGGACGACTTCCTGAATCTCTATCCGTCCACGGATGTTCCTGAAAGCGTGCTGCTGGCGCCGCGCGACGCCCTCTACGGCTGGACCTCTGAGCGGCTGGTCGCCAAGCAGACGGCGGCCGGGTCGCCGGGCTATCTCTACTACTTCGACCACGGCTATCCGGCGGCCGAGGCGGCGGGCCTGCACGGCTTCCACGCCAGTGAGCTGCCCTATGTTTTCGGCACACCCGACAAGACGCCGCCCGCCTGGCCGAAGAATCCCGACACGCCGGCCGAGGCCAAGCTGTCGGCGGCCATGATCGGTTACTGGACGTCGTTCGCTCGTGATGGCGTCCCCGCAGCGAAGGGCGAGCCCGCCTGGAAGCCCTACGGGACCGCGCGCGCCTACATGACCTTCGCCGAAGGTCCCCAGCCTGGCGCGCACCTGCGCCCGGGCATGTACGAACTCAACGAGACCGTCATGTGCCGACGCCGCGCCCAGGGCGACACGCCCTGGATCTGGAACGTCGGCGTGGTCTCGCCCCCAATTCCTCCCGGAGTTACCCAGTGTCGATGATTGACGGCGAGATGCAGGCCTTCGCCCTGACGCTCGAAAAGTTCCTGGACCATGCCGCCAAGTGGCGATCGAACGGGGAGGTGGTGACCGGCCGCGAGGACGGGCGGATCGATCGGATCACCTATGCGGACCTGCGCGACCGCGCCCTGCGGGTCTCGTCCGTGCTGGAAGGCCTGGGCGTGAAGACCGGCCATCGGGTCGCGACCCTGGCCTGGAACAGCCAGGACCATGTCGAGGTCTGGTTCGCGATCATGGGCATGGGCGCGGTCTGCCACACGCTGAACCCGCGCCTGACCGCCGAGCAACTGGCCTCGATGGTGGTGCAGTCGGAGGCCGACATCCTGATCGCCTCGGCCGACCTGGCGCCGCTGGCGCGCAAGATCATGGACGCCGCGCCCGGCGTGACGAAGCTGCTGGTCATCGACGGCGAAGCGGCCGAGGGCCAGACCCTGGCGCCGCTGGTCGACGCCGAGACGCGCCGCGCCGTCTGGGGCCAGTTCGATGAGACCGCGCCCTGCGGCCTCTGCTTCACCTCCGGCACCACCGGCGCGCCCAAGGGCGTGACCTACACCCACCGCTCCAGCTACCTGCACACCCTGCGGGTCCTGCAGGTCGACGGCATGGCGATCTCGGGCGCGGACGCGGTGCTGGCCGTGGTGCCGATGTTCCACGCCAACGCCTGGGGCCTGCCGTTCGCCACGCCGGCCGTCGGAGCCAAGCTGGTCTTGCCCGGCCGCAACGCCGACGGCGCCAGCCTGGCCCGCCTGATCGCCGCCGAGAATGTCACGGTCTGCGTGGGCGTGCCCACGGTGTGGCTCGGCCTGATCGAGCACCTGGAGGCTACCGGCGAGACCCTGCCGTCGCTGAAGCGGATCATCGTCGGCGGCGCGCCGATGCCGCCGGCCCTGATGGAGCGCATCGAGCAGCGCCTGGGCGTGCGCGTCCAGACCAGCTGGGGCATGACCGAGCTGTCGCCTTGCGGCACGCTGGCGCCGCTCAGCGCCCCGGCAGAGGCGGCGGTCTCGGGCCGTCCGGCGGTGGGCGTCGACCTGCTGCTGACCGACGCCGACGGCGTGGCCTTGCCGCAGCAGCGCGACGTCGAGGGCCATCTGCGGGTGCGCGGGACCTCGGTGATCGAGCGTTATTTCGGCTTCGAGACCTCGGCCACCGACGCCAACGGCTGGTTCGCCACGGGCGACTTGGCGCGCATCGACGCCGAGGGCAATCTGATCATCACCGGTCGCGCCAAGGACCTGATCAAGTCCGGCGGCGAGTGGATCAATCCGGCCGAGATCGAGGCGGTGGTCTGCGCGCTGCCCGAAGTGTCCCTCGCCGCCGTGATCGGCCGCACCCATCCCAAGTGGGGCGAGCGGCCGATCCTGCTGGTCGAAACGCAGGGCGAGGTCAGCGACGAGGTCCTGCTGGCGTCACTGCGTGGCCGCGTGGCCAGCTGGTGGATCCCGGACGCGGTCTTCCGCCTGGATCGCATGCCTCTGGCGTCGACCGGCAAGATCGACAAAATTCGGCTGAGGTCGGAGTACGGCGCGGGCTGACGCCCCGCCGGTCCGCAACGAATGGAAGTCCAAGTGTCCGAAGCCCAGCCGCGCCGCCGCAACACCAAGGCCGAACAGCGCGCCGAGAAGATGGAGCAGATCCTCGACGCGGCCGAATACCTGTTCTCCAAGCACGGGCTGCACGGCGTCACGCTGAAGGACGTCGCCAAGATGGTGGGCGTGCACCACACGCTGATGAACTACTACTTCGACGACAAGAAGACCCTGTTCGACGCGGTCTTCGCGCGGCGGGCGGTGATCACCAGCGAGCGGCGGATGCGGGCGCTGGAGGACTATGAGACCGCCTGCGCGGGCAAGCCGACCGTGGAGGGCGCTCTGCGCGCCTTCCTCGACACCGACCTGGATCTGTACATCGAGGGCGGGGAGGGCTGGAAGAACTACGCCGCCCTCGGCGCCCAGGTGGCCAATACGCCCGAGTGGGGCGCGGACCTGATGGACCAGCACTTCGATCCTGTCGTGCTGCGCCTGATCGACCTGCTCAAGCGGGCGCTGCCTGACTGCGCCGAGGCCGACATCTTCTGGGGCTACCACTTCGTCACCGGGGCGCTGATGCTGACCCTGGCCAGGACCGGGCGGATCGACAAGCTGTCGGGCGGGGTCTGCCGGTCCGACGATTTCCACGCCGTGAAGGAGCGAATGGCCGCGTTCATGGCCGCCGGCTTCCTATCGGTGTGCGGCCGCAAGGGGGCTCCAGCCTAGCTTCCGGGCGCCTCCGCTAGGGCAGAGCCTTATTCAAAACATTCACTGTCGAGTTAGTGAAGAATTGTGCGAACCTAGGTTCGCGAAACGAGAAGGGGATTTTCGATGTTGCTCGAAGGACGTGTCGCCATCGTCACCGGCGCGGGCGGCGGCCTGGGTCGCGCCCACGCGCTGTACCTGGCCAGCCAGGGCGCCAAGGTGGTCGTCAACGATCTTGCGCAGGAAGCGGCCGACCGCGTCGCCGCCGAGATCGCGGCCCTGGGCGGCGCAGCGATCGGCGTGGCGGCCTCGGTCACCGACGAGGCCGCCGTGGCCCAGATGGTCGAGCAGGTCGTGGCCCGCTGGGGTCGGGTCGACATCCTGATCAGCAACGCCGGCATCCTGCGCGACAAGACCTTCGCCAAGATGAGCCTGGACGACTTCCGCCTGGTGGTCGACGTCCACCTGATGGGCGCGGCGGTCTGCGCCAAGGCCGTCTGGGGGATCATGCGCGAGCAGGGTTATGGCCGCATCGTCATGACGACCTCGTCCTCGGGCCTGTACGGCAACTTCGGCCAAGCCAACTACGGCGCGGCCAAGATGGCGCTGGTGGGCTTGATGCAGACCCTGGCCATCGAGGGCGAGAAGTACAATGTGCGGGTCAACTGCCTGGCGCCTACGGCGGCCACGGGCATGACCGAGGGCGTGCTGTCGGAAGAGAGCCTGCAGCGCCTGAACCCAGCCCTGGTCAGCCCGGGCCTGCTGGCCCTGGTCTCCGACGATGCCCCGACCCGCGCCATCCTGTGCGCTGGCGCGGGCCACTTCGCGACGGCTAACATCACCCTGACGAAGGGCCACTACATCGGCGGTGGCGTCGACGCGGGCGAGCAGGTGATCCGGCTGTGGGACGGCGTCGCCGACCGCAAGGACGAGATCGTGCCGGCCTACGGCTTCACCCAGGCCGAGCGCGAAGTCGCCAGCGCCGGGCTGATGAGCAAGGCCGCCGGAGGCCGCGCGTGATGCGTCAGGCCGTCATCGTCTCCACGGCGCGCACGCCGATCGGCCGCGCCTATCGCGGGGCCTTCAACGACACCCCGTCGCCGACCCTGGCCGCCCACGCCCTGACCCATGCGGTCGAGCGGGCCGGCGTGGATCCGGGCGAGGTCGAGGACTGCATCCTCGGCTGCTCGCTGCCGCAGGGCTACCAGCAGACCATCGGCCGCACGGCGGCGCTGCGGGCCGGCATGCCGGTCACCGTGCCGGGCATGACGATGGATCGTCAGTGCTCGTCGGGCCTGATGACCATCGCCACGGCCGCCAAGCAGATCATCGTCGACCGCATGGACGTGATTGTGGCCGGCGGCGTGGAGTCGATCTCGTTGGTCCAGACGCCGGAGCTGCGGGTCGACCAGGATCCCGGCCTGCTGGCCCTGCATCCCGACGCCTACATGCCGATGCTGGACACCGCCGAGACGGTCGCGGCGCGCTACGGGATCACGCGCGAGGCCTGCGACGTCTATTCGGCCGCTTCGCAGTACCGCGCCGCCGCGGCCCAGCAGACCGGCCGCTTCGACGCCGAGCTCGTGCCGATGACGGCGACCATGAAGGTGGTCGACAAGGCCACCCAGGAAGTCTCCCACCGCGAGGTCACCCTGGACCGCGACGAGGGCGTCCGTCCCGAGACGACGCTGGAAGGCCTCTCCGGCCTGAAGGCCGTGCGACCCGGCGGCGTGGTCACGGCGGGCAACGCCAGCCAGCTGTCGGACGGCGCCTCGGCTTGCGTGGTCATGGAAGCCGGCCTGGCCGAGAAGCGCGGCCTGGCGCCACTGGGCCGCTATGTCGGCATGGCCGTCGCCGGCACAAAGCCGGACGAGATGGGCATCGGCCCGGTCTTCGCCATCCCGAAGTTGCTGGAGCGTTTCGAGCTGTCGATCGACGATATCGGCCTGTGGGAGCTGAACGAGGCTTTCGCCTGCCAGGTCCTCTATTGCCGCGACCATCTGGGCATCCCGGACGAGCTCCTGAACGTCAACGGCGGCGCGATCGCCATGGGCCATCCCTACGGCATGTCGGGCTCGCGCCTGGTCGGCCACGCCCTGCTGGAAGGCAAGCGGCGCGGCGCCAAGCACGTGGTCGTCACTATGTGCGTCGGCGGCGGCATGGGCGCGGCGGGGCTGTTCGAAGTCCTTTGATCACGGAGCGCGCCGGCAGAGCGCGCGGGGAGGGAACCATGGCCCGTACGAGGCCGCCTTCGGGCTCGTCGATCATCAAGATCGCCGTGACGGCTTCGGCCGGCGCGGCGATCGAGTGGTACGACTTCTTCATCTACGGGACCGCCGCGGCGCTGGTGTTTCCCAAGCTGTTCTTCCCCGCCGACCTGCCGCCGTTCGTGGCCCAGATCGCGGCGTTCAGCACCTTCGCGGTCGGGTTCCTGGCGAGGCCGATCGGTGGCCTGCTGTTCGGCCACTTCGGCGACCTGTTCGGGCGCAAGCGGGTCCTGGCCGTGGCGCTGCTGATCATGGGCGCGGCGACGACCTGCGTGGGCCTGTTGCCGACCTATGCGACGGCCGGCGTCCTGGCGCCGCTGCTGCTGGTGCTGTTGCGCTTCGTCCAGGGGCTGGCCGTAGGTGGACAGTGGGGCGGGGCGGCTTTGCTGGCGATCGAGAGCGCGCCGCCAGGCAAGCAGGGTTTCTACGGCAGCTTCGTGCAGATCGGCGTGCCGCTGGGTGTGGTGCTGGCCAATGTCGTGTTTCTGCTGGCGGGCGTGCTGCTGCCGGCCGACCATTTCCTGGACTGGGGCTGGCGCGTTCCGTTCCTGCTGAGCGTGGCCCTGGTGCTGATCGGGCTCTACGTCCAGTTCGCGCTGGAGGAGCCGCAAGCCGCCAAGGCCGAGACCGATCAGCCCAAGGCCCCGCCGCTGGTGCGGATTCTCAAGGAGCACCTGGGCGACGTGCTGCTGGCCGGCGGCGCGTTCGTGGCCAACAATGTCTGCTTCTACGTCGCCATCACCTATGCGGTGGCCTATGGCGCGACCACCGTCGGGGTCTCCAAGGAGACCATGTTGTCGGCGGTGATGATCGGCAGCGTCGTCATGGTCCCGGTGCTGGTCGCCTGTGGCGCGGCCTCGGACCGTTACGGCCGGCGCGGGATCTTCATGTTGGGCGCGGTGCTATGCGGCCTGTGGGCCTTCGCTATGTTCCCGCTGATCGACACTGGTTCGCCGCTGGCTATCACCGTGGCGATCTCGGTGGCGCTGGTGCTGATCAGCCTGATGTATGGACCCCAGGCGGCGCTGTTCGCCGAGCTGTTCCCGGTGGAGGTCCGCTATTCCGGCGCCTCGCTGGGCTACCAGATCGGCTCGGTGTTCGGCGGGGGCTTTGCGCCCATCATCGCCACGGCGCTGTTCGAGCGGTTCAAATCCAGCGGGTCGATCGCGGTTTACATGGCCGCGATGTGCCTGGTGTCGCTGGCCAGCACGTGGATGCTGGCCAGGCGGGCGAGGCGCTAGCCGAGGACCTTGGCCAGCCGCAGCCACAGCTGCTGGTCGAAGTCCTTGTCCGTCGCCGCCTGGCCCGTGCGGACAACGACCAGCTTGCGGCTGGGGACGACATAGAGCCGCCGGTCCATGAAGCCGAGGGCGGCGACCAGGTCGGCGGGCGCGGCAGGGATCAGTTGGCCGGGCATGCGGACGCCGCCGCTCTTGATGGTTTCGGACCCGCCGTTCAGCCACCACAGGCGGCCGTAGGCGGGATTGGTCGCCGAACGCTCGAACAGCGACTTCAGCGCCTTCTCCGAGACGATGCGGCGACCGTCCCTGGCCTTACCGCCATCCAGCACGACCTGGCCGAAGATGGCGGTGTCGCGCGGCGTGGTGACCAGGCCCGTGGCGTTGCCGACATTGCCCAGGGCGGCCGGGCGCTGACGCCAGGCGGTGTTGCTCATGCCGGCCGGAGCGGTCAGCCAGTCGCGGGTGATGGTCTCCAGCGAGGCCTTGGCCGCCGCCGCGACGATGCGCTTGGTCACCGCGTAGACGGGCGTGTTGTAGAAGAACCGGTCGCCGGGCGAGGCGACGAAGGCAAAGGCTTCGTTCAGGCCCGAGGACATGGTCAGCAGGTGAATCACGCGGATCGCCTGCTCCTGCTCGGGCGAGGCCTTGGACCAGCCCTTGCCCACATAGTCCGAGACGGGCTTGTCGACGTCGATCAGGCCCTTGTCGATGGCCACCGCGAGCAGCATGGCAACGAAGCTCTTCTGCTGCGAGGCGACGTCCTCCAGCAAGGCGCCGTCGGACGCCGTCCCGTAGGTGAAAGCCTGGCGGAAGGCGTTAGCGTCGGCGGGCAAGGGCCAGTTCTTCTCGACCAGCGTCTTGCGATCCTGGACGATCAGGAAGCCGGTGGTGTTCTGACCTTGCACGTAGTCCAGCACAGGCTGGAAGTCGGGCGCCGCCAGGGCCGGGGAGGCGACCAGGACGCCCGCGCCGGCGAGCACGGCGCGGCGGGAAATCGCGAACGTCATGTCGATGTCCTTCTAGGCTTTGCGCGCCCGCGCGGGCCGGGTGTCCTCGGCTGGCATCAGGCCGTGGCCGCGCGAGATCATCAGGCGCATGGCCTCGTTCTGCATGTGATAGAGAATGTTGCGCGCGCCCTCGGCGGCCATGGCGCCGTCGCGCTTGGCCAGGCCTTCGCGCACGACCAGCCAGTGATTGAACGGCGCGCCGCCGGTGCTTTCGGCCAGGCTGACATAGGAATAGTGCCAGCGGGTCTTGCGACGGATGGACTCGATCATCCGTTGGGCGTCGGCGCTGGACACGCTGGCCAGGCGGCTGAAGATCACCTCGCTCTGATGGATCAGATCCTCGGCCGAGGCGCCGCTCTCGGACGCCGTCAGCAGGGTGTCGACCAGGTCCAGCGTCACGGCCATCTGCTTGGGTGTGGCGCGGATGCAGGCGAAACGGGCGGCGCAGCCATAGAGGGCGGCGCGCACCTCGTAGAGGTCGAACACCTCCTGCACCGTCGTGGCCGCGACATAGGCCCCGCGGTTCTCCTCGATCACCACCAGGCCGTCGTCGGCCAGGATGCGCAGCGCCTTGCGGGCGATCGAGCGGCCCACGCCGAACTCGTTGCAGATCCGCGCCTCGCGCAGCCACTCACCTGGGGAAATGACGTCGTCCTGGATCTGGCGACGCAGCGAGGCCGCAAGGTCGACAGCGCCGGGCGGGTCTTGGACTTCAGGCATGGAGACGAGGGCCTCAGGAAAAACGGTGACGGTCATTCTGGCGCTTCGAACGAGATCCGGAAAGTCGGACTAGATTAAACCCTACGGCATTGATAGAAATTCGGATCAGCGATCCAGAGAATATTGTTCAACAATCCATCTAGCATCGTCGTACCGTCTGTGTATCCTTTTTATCAACGGCGCACAAAAGCGTCAGAAGGAGGGGGGTATGCGACAGCTATTTTTGTCCGCAGCGTCAATTTCGCTCGCGGTTGCATCTTCGGCAGCGGCTCAGACGACTCGCGCGCCAGACACCATCCAGGCGATCGAGGAGATCGTCGTCACCGCCCAGCGCAAGGAAGAGAGCCTCAAGGATGTCCCGGCGACGATCTCGGCCGTGACCGCCGAGCAGCTGGACGCCATGGGGCCGACCACCAGCACCGGTGACCTGCTGCGCACCATGCCGGGCGTGCGGTTCAACGACCTGCAGTCCAACAATCTGAGCGAAATCTCGATCCGCGGCTCGGGCACTCAGCGCGCCACGGGCGCGGACTCGGGCGTGGGCCTATTCGTCAACGGGGCCTATGTGGGTTCCAGCACCCTGGGCGGCCGCAACTTCCGCCACATGGACTATTTCGACCTGGAGCGGGTCGAGGTGCTGGAGGGGCCGCAGGGCGCGCTGTACGGGCGCAACTCCGAATACGGCGTGGTCAACATCGTCTCGGCCAAGCCGAGGTTCAACGACAGCGGCTATATCAGCGCCAACTATACCGGCGACCTGCAGCAGACCAAGCTGACCGCCGTGATCAACGAGAAGGTCAGCGACGAGGTCGCCGTCCGTGTCGGCGTCCAGGGCATCCGTCAGAGCAAGGGGTTCTTCTACAACCCCAACAGCGACAAGTACTACGACCACACCGACGGCTGGATCTTCCGCGGCCAGGTCCGCTACCGCAAGGGTCCACTGGACGTCACCTTCCTGGTCGACGCCCAGGACCTGAACCTGCCCAGTTTCCTGAACACCTATGTGCTGCCGCCGGGCGTCAACACCGCGATCCCGCAGGGCCTGACCCAGGACCGCTTCGTAATCCCGCACGACGGCAAGGACGGCGTCCACCAGCAGGCCCAGCGGGCCATGATCCTGGCCGACTACGACCTGGGCTGGGGCAAGCTGACCTCGACCACCATGGCCACCCACTGGATCTCGCGACAGGACTACGCGGCGGCGATCGACTTCGCCAAGGAGTCCGAGCTGCAGCGCAGCGGCCAGCTGGGCCTCTATCCCTTCGGCCAGACCTCGACAGTGGCCAAGGACCGCACCTTCTATCAGGACTTCCACCTGGCCGGGCAGGCGCTGAACGGCAGCATCGACTGGCTGGCGGGCGCCGACTACCTGATCCAGCATGACTTGAACGGCACGGACTCGGCGACCTCGCCCTGTACGTTCCGTCTGAACGCCGGCATCTGCACGGGCACGCCCAACCAGCCGCAGTGCTTCTTGCCGACGCCGACCTCGACGGCCTGTCCCGCGATCTTCCCGGCCGCCTTCGGCACTTCGGCCCGCGCGCCGCTGCGCAACGAGTCGATCTCGGGCTACGGCCTGGTCCGCTATCGCACCGGCAACTTCACCTTCGCCGGCGAGCTGCGTTATTCGCACGACAAGAAGAAGGCCAGCCAGGAGACGGTGCTGCTGTACACCAGCACGGCGGCCTCGCCGCGCGCGGCCTATGTGTTCGGCGCCGATCGGACCAACTACACTCTGACGGCCAGCTATCGGATTCCTGGTCCGATGCAGTCGCTGGTCTACGCCAAGGTCGGCACGGGCTATCGCGCCGGCGGCGTCAATGCCCGCACCTCGTCGCCGGCCGCGCCGAACCCGTTCCGCTCGACCTACGACAACGAAGACACGACCAGCTACGAGGTCGGCTTCAAGGGCAACCTGGCGCGCAACATCTATCTGCGGCTGGCGACCTATCGCTCGACGACCGACAACGCGATCACCTCGATAACCGACGGCTGCACGGTGCTGAACGCCTGCCAGCGGGCGGGCACGATCTTCAACATCAACGGCGGCACGGTCCATGCGCGCGGGGTCTCGGCGGCGGTCGACGGCCGCTTCCACGTCGCCGACGGCCTGCTCAGCGTCAGTGTCAACGGCGCGCGCCAGCGGGCCCACTACGTCGAGACGCCGAACAACTATTCGGGCTTGCCGGTGGTCGGCTCGTCGGTCGCCCAGATCCCGAAATGGACGGCCTCGGCCACGGTCGACTACCGTCGCCGCATCACCGAGAAGGTCATGGGCTTCGGCAACGTCACCTACAACGCCCAGGACGGCGGGGTGCAGGACACGGTGACGGTGGCGACGCCGGCCATCTACCTGCGGCCGGTCGACCTGATCAGCCTGCGGGCCGGGGTCGATGTCGGCAAGATCCAGGCGGCGGTGTTCGTCCAGAACCTGGCGGACAAGACCATCGCCCTCTTGCAGTTCCAGAACGCCGGCGCTCCGCTGGCCAATCGCTACAACGCGCCCCGGACCATCGGGGCCAACGTGACCTACCGCTGGTAAGGGAGATCGGCATGAAGACGTCGCGGCGGGATCTTCTGGTGGGAGCGGGCGTGCTCGCGGCGGCGTCTCAGGCGAGGGCGGCTCCAGCCGCCTCGCCGCAAGGCGAAGCCTGGTTTCAGGCCGTGCTCGAGCGGTTCGCCGGCTTCGGGGTGAAAGCCTCGGGCGGGGCGGGCGACACCGCCAGCGGCGCGTGGCTGGAGGGGGACCTGAGCGCCCTCGGCTATCGCTGCGAGCGCCAGGCCTTCGACGTGCCCTATGCCGAGGTCCGCAAGGCGACCCTGGTCGTCGGGGACAAGTCGGCAACCGTCTTCCCGCAGGCGATCGTCAAGACCACTGGCGTGAACGGCCTGACCCTGCCGATCAAGCCGGCCGGCGCGGGCGGCAGCCTGGACGGGGCCATCGCCCTGGTCGTGCTGCCGTTCAGCCGCTGGGTCAGCATGGCCCAGCCGGCCATCGGCGCGGCGCTCAAGGATGTCTTCGATCGTGGCGCGGCGGCGGCGGTCGTCGTCACCACCGGCCCGACCGGCGAGGTGATCGGCCTGAATGTCAGCCCGTCCGAGCCTGGCTTCCTGAAGCCGGTCGTGCTGCTGGCTCCGAAGGACGCCGCGCCGTTCGTCGCGGCCGCCAAGACCGGCGCGACGGCGACCCTGACGGTCGACGCCGAGGTCGGCCGACGGCCGGCCTACAACCTGGTCGCCCGCCTCAATCGTGGCGCGGCCAAGACCCTGATCGTCACCACACCGCGCTCGGGCTGGTTCACCTGCGCTGCCGAGCGTGGGGCCGGCGTGGCGGTGTGGCTGTCGCTCGCCCACGCCCTGGCGGCGGCCAAGCCCGACGTGAACCTGGAGTTCGTCGCCACCAGTGGCCACGAATATATCTATCTGGGCGGCGAGCAGTATCTGGAGCACCACGCGCCCAAGCCCGCCGACACCAAACTGTGGTGCCACATCGGCGCCAGCGCCGCGGCCCGGGACTGGCACGAGCTGGCCACCTTGCGACCGCTGCCTAGCGCCGACAGCCAGCGGGTGCTGACCGCGACGCCGGACCTGCTCGCGCCGACAAAGGCCGCCTTCAAGGGCCTGAACGGCCTGGAGGCGGTCTATGAAGCCAACAAGGCCAATGCCGGCGGCGAGCTGGTGAACGTGATCGAGGCCGGCTACCCCTCGGCGATCGGCCTCTATGGCGGGCACCGCTTCTTCCACACCGCCGGCGACGACATGCGCTGCGTATCGGGGGATCTGGTCCTGCCGGTGGCCAAGGCCTTCCGGACGGCGATCGACGCGGCGTTGAAGGCCTAGGCCGGTTTCTGCGCGGCCTTGGCGGCGATGAAGCCGGGCCGCGCGGCCAGACGATCCCAATAGGCCGCGACCTCCGGGCTGAACTTGTGCGAAAGGCCCAGGTCGCGGGCCAGCAACAAGGCGTAACCGACGCAGATGTCGGCCATGGTGAAACGCCCGGCGCACAGCCATTCGCGGTCGGAGAGAGCCCGGGTCAGGTGGCGCAGGCGCGACAGGAACCACTGGGCGTAGTCGTCGGCGGCCTGCTTCAGGCGGCGCTCCTCGGGCTCCAGCTGAGTGTAGCGCAGCACGATCGTCTGCGGGAACGTCAGGGTCGCCTCGCTGCGATGCAGCCAGTCCAGCCATAGCCCATAGTCCGGTTCGTCGACCTCGACGGCCAGGGGCGAAGGGCCGTGGCGCGTGGCCAGGTACTGCGGGATGGCGGCGCTCTCGGTCATCCGCACGTCGCCGTCGATCAGCAGGGGGATGGTGCCCAGCGGGTTCTGCTCCAGGTATTCCGGCTGCAGGATGCGGGGCGGGAAGGGCAGCAGATGCAGGTGATAGGGCAGGCCCATCTCTTCCAGCGCCCACAGCGCGCGGAACGAACGCGCGTCATGGCAGTGATAGAGCTCGATCATCCCAGGCCTCCCCCAAGTGCGACCACGGGGGATCGCTGGATGATTGTTGAACAATCATTCCATTATTGATCAACGAAAATCTTGCCGCTGGATCGAAGCAGCCATACGATCGTATCAAACAACAAGATCGGGGAGAGCGCGATGAAGATCAAATCGCCAGAAAAGCACGGCTTCGACGCGAGCCGCCTGAACTTCGTCGATGCGTTCCTGAAGGAGCGCTACATCGACTCGGGCCGGCTGCCGCACGCCCAGCTGCTGATTAGCCGCGACGGCGAGGTCGTCCACTTCAGCAGCCAGGGCCAAGCGCGCGAAGGCTCGGACAAGGCGATCGACGAAGGCTCGCTCTTCCGCATCGCCAGCATGACCAAGCCGGTCACCTCGGTCGCCTTCATGATGTTGGTCGAGCAGGGCAAGGTCGCGATCGACACGCCCGTCAGCCACGTCCTGCCCGAGTTCAAGGGCGTCGGCGTCCATGCCGGCGGCGGCGGCGACGCGCCGTTCATGACCAAGCCGACGGCCGAGCCGATGCGCATGCTGGACCTGCTGCGTCACACCTCCGGTCTCACGTACGGCTTCCAGAACCGCACCAATGTCGACGCCGCCTATCGCAAGGGCAAGATCGAGGACTGGCACGACAATCTCGACCTGGACGGTTTCGTCGGCGCGCTGGGCAAGCTGCCGCTGGAGTTCTCGCCCGGCGAGGCCTGGAACTATTCGGTGTCGACCGACGTGCTGGGCGCGGTGGTCCAGCGGGTGTCGGGCATGCCGCTAGACCAGTTCTTCGCCGAGAACATCTTCAAGCCGCTGAAGATGCACGACACCAGCTTCGTCGTGCCGAGCGACAAGGCCGATCGCTTGACCGACTGCTGGATCTGGAAAGGCCCTGACCAGCCGCGCGGCATCCTGGATCGCGCTGACGAAAGCGCCTGGCGCAAGCAACCCAAGCTGCTGTCGGGCGGCGGCGGCCTGGTCTCGACCGCCCTGGACTATCACCGCTTCTGCCAGATGTGCGCCAATGGCGGCGAGCTGGACGGGGTGCGCATCCTGGGCCGCAAGACGCTGGAGCTGATGACCCTGAACCACCTGCCGGGCAAGGGCGACCTGGCCACGCAGTCGCGCTCGCTGTTCAGCGAGACCCAGAACGCCGGCACGGGCTTTGGCCTGGGCTTCGCCGTCACCCAGGATCCCACGCGGGCGATGATCCCGGGTTCGGTCGGCGAATATTATTGGGGCGGGATGTTCTCGACCTCGTTCTTCATCGATCCGGTCGAGAAGCTGCACATGGTGTTCATGACTCAGATGAGCCCATCGTGGATCTATCCCATCCGCCGGGAGCTGAAGACGCTGATCTACTCCGCCCTGACCTAGCTACTCGGCCGCGTAGACCAGCGGGTGGGTGTGAGCCCACAGGTGGGCGCGATAGGTGTCGAAGCACTGCTCGCCGCAGATCAGGCGCATGACCGCGCCCTCGGCGATGTGGCGGGCCCGCGAGGGATCCTCCGACACCAGCGGGACCAGCGCCTCCGCGTTCCAGGCCTTGGAGTGCTCGATGTCCAGTTGGGCGTGCAGGGCGAAATACTTGCGGGCCTCGGGCGAGACGCCGTTGCGCTTGAGGCCCGCATCAACACAGGCCACGCGGGTGGGAGCGGTCAGCTCGACTACGCCCAGGGCGCCGATCGACTGCCAGACATAACGCCGGGTCGTGGCGAAGGCGGTCATGACATTGGCCAGGCACAACGACTGCCACAGAGTGCTGTCGATGGTGGGCGTCAGGCCCAGCGTCTCGGTCGTCCGCGTCAGCATCGGACCGTGCATGCCCTTGGCGCTACCGCGGCCCATCTCGTCCCAGTAGTTGCGGGCCAGTTCCAGCTTGGCGCGGTCGGGGACCTTGACCTGGGTCATGGCGACCAGGTCGTCGAAGCCGGCCTCACCAGCCGCTTCCTGGGTCAGGAACCACTTTAGGTCTTCCAGCGAGGCGGCGCCTTCCAGCCAGTCGAACAGCGGATCCCATTGGCCGGGGCCATGTTCCTTCAGCGCCTCGAACCAAGCGATGAAGTCGTCGGCGTCCTGCGGCACGTCCTCGACCAGCGGGGCGATATGGGCGCGGAAGGCTTCGACGAACGCGCCCTCGATCCGGCGCATCCGGATCTCCTGGTCGAGATCTTCACGCCAGGTCTCGGAGGGCGCGGTCGGCGCCAGGCGTTCGTGGTTCCAATGCGCCAGGCCCTTATGCAGGGCCTCGGCGTCGGGAAACTGCGGGCTGAACGCGCCCAGGCGCGAAAGACGTTCGCCACCGTACACGGATGACCTCCCTCATGAGTCCCGCCGGAGGGCGAGGTGGGAAGGCAAACGGCGGACTTGGTCATTGCGTTCCTATGTCGGAGACGCGACGCCAGGTAAGGCCAAGCCTTTGACTAACAAAGGATATGCCTTTGAACTCAGCCCGCGTCGGGGGTGAGCGAGACATCGACCATGATCTCGCCGGAAATGGCCTCCAGCGCCGTCTGCACGGCCTCGGCCTTCAGCGATGGCGGCAGGCGCAGGCGGGCGTCCATGTGGAACAGCGGCGCGCCGGAGTGGGGCTCGACGCTGAGACGGGTGTCGAAGGCCTCGATATTGGCGTTGATGCCGCTGAGCACGCCGGTCACCTGGTGGACGATGCCCGGACGGTCGCCGCCGACCAGGCTGAAGCGGACGACCTCGCCCTCGGCGGCGCCGCTCTCGATCGTCGGCGCGATACGGACTTCCAGGCCCTCGGCGTCAACGGCGCTCACGGCTTCGCGCAGGGCGTCGGTCCGGTCGGCGTCCAGCTCGACCAGCACGGAGCCGACATAGAGGCCGCCCAGCTGGCTGAGATGGCTCTCCAGCCAGTTGCCGCCGGCCGACAGCACCGCGCCCGCCAGCGCCTGGGTAAGGCCGGGACGGTCGCTGCCGATGACGCTCAGGATCAAGGTGGCCATGGATCACTCTCTACGAAGGACGGTGCGAACGAGCCACGCGCGTCCGCCTCCGTCAATCGCGGACCGATGTCAGGTAAGCTGCTTGGGATCGATCACCACGTGGCGGATGCCGCGCCGGTTGACGGTGTAGGTGACGTGCACCTTGCCGTCCCGCGCCTGGATAACGGCGGGATAGGCGTAGCCGTCCGGAACGACTTCGGTCTCCAAGGTCAGCACCTCGCGCCAGCTGACGCCGTCATGCGAGATGGCGACGTTGAGCGGCACGCGCGGACCCTTGCCCGGCGAGGTCGGGCGGTGGCCGGCGTGGTTGTAGACCAGCAGTTGACGGCCGTCGGCAAGGGTCACCGCGTCGGTGCCGGAATTCGGATTGGGCAGGTCGATGGCGGCTAGCGGGCTCCACGTCTTGCCGTCGTCCTTCGACCAGGTCTGGGCCAGGGCGCCCTGGCGGGTGCGGGCCACGGCCTCCAGCGCGCCGTCGGCGTGGAACAGGATGCTGGGCTGGATGGCGTCGACCTTCAGGGGCGAGGCGACCAGGTCGGTCTTGGTCCAGGTTTTCCCGCCGTCCTCGCTGCGTTCGAAATAGAGGCTCCAGCCGCCGCCGTCGGCCTTGGTGACGCCCTCGGACTGCTCGACGCTGACGGGCGACAGCCAGGCGCCGCTCTTCAGCACCACGGGCTTGTTCTTGATGGGACCCAGGATGCCGTCGGGCAGGCGCTCGGGCTTGCTCCAGGTCTTGCCGTCGTCGACCGAGGTCATGACCATGCCCCACCAGTCCTGCGGGCTGGGGCCGACCTTATAGAACAGGAAGAGCTCGCCGCCGGGGAGCTGGAACAGCACCGGGTTCCAGGTCGGCAGGCGCGGCTTGCCGTCGGGTTGGACGCCGTTGGCCAGCTCCTTGGCCTCCTGCCATTTGCCGTCGATATTGCGCGCGAACCAGATGCCGACGTCCGGATTGCGCTCATGCGTGCCGCCGAACCAGGCCGCCGCCAGGGTCCCAGCCTTGGTCTCGACGATCGTCGAGGCGTGCGACTGCGGGTAGGGGGCGTTGGTGTAGACGGGTTGGGAGACCAGGACCGCACCGGGCGCCGCCTTGGCCGGCGCACCGGCCAGGCTGGCGAGACCACCGAGGCCCAGACCGGTCAGGAGCGAACGCTTGGAGACGACGGCCATGGGAACCTCACACGCTTAAGGACTTTCGAGAGCTTGCGTTTGCGCTCGAATGCTTCTGGTATCGCTACCGCGTTCGGGCGGGAACAGGGAAGTGCGTATGAGTACCAAGGTCAGTCGCCGCACCGTGGTGGGTGTCGCCGCGAGCGTGGGCCTGCTGCCATCCCTGGCCGACGCCCGTGAGGCCAGCCTCGTGGCGCGGGATCTGCGCGTGGAGTGGCTGACCGATCCCGTTGGTATCGACACCCGCCGCCCGCGCTTCCGCTGGCTGCTGGAGGCGGGCGAGGGCGCGCGAGATGTGCGGCCGACGACCTTGCGGGTGATCGTCGCCAGCTCGCCCGAGCGCCTGGCCGCTCGCGTGGGCGACGTCTGGGACAGCGGTCGGCGCAAGTCCGGCAAGCTGGACATCGCGCCCCCGAAGGATCTGCCGTTGGCCTCGCACACGCCCTACGTCTGGGCGGTCGAGATCGACGGCGTCTGGAGCACTCCGGCGCGGTTCGTGACGGGGATCCTCGATTCCGCCGAATGGCGCGCCCGCTGGATCATGGCCAAGCCCGAGAAGGTGCGCGGCGACCACGTGCGCGGCTGGAGCAAGGAACTCACCGATCCCGCCGAGACCGCGCCGCCGCTGCTGCGGAAGGGTTTCGACCTGAAGCGTAAGCCGCGCCGCGCGGTGGTCTCGGTCTGCGGGCTGGGCCACTTCGAGCTGACGGTCAACGGCGCGCCGGTCACGGCCAGTGTGCTGAACCCTGGCTGGACGGCCTATGACAAGACGGCGCTCTACACGACCTACGAGGTCGAGGGGCTGCTACGGCCGGGCGCCAACATGCTGGGCGTGCGGCTGGGCGGCGGCATGTACGACGTCGAGAAGGTCGCCGGCCGCAAGTCCAAGTTCGTCGACAGCTACGGCCGGCCTCGGCTGCTGCTGCAACTGAGCCTGCATCACGACGACGGCTCGGTGGAGCACGTGGTCAGCGACGAGAGCTGGCGCGTGGCCGAAGGATCGATCGTCTTCGCCTCGATGTTCGCCGGCGAGGATGTCGATGCTCGTCGCGAGCGGCCCGGCTGGCACCTGCCCGGCGCCAGCGACGACGGTTGGCGTCCAGCCTTGCCGGCGCCCGATCGCAAGATCCGGCTCAAGGCCCAAGGTGTGCCGCCGGTCGCCATCCACCAGCGCTTCGAGACCGTGGCGATCACCGAGCCCAAGCCGGGCGTCTTCGTCTATGACCTGGGCCAGAACTTCGCGGGCCGGCCGGAGATGGTGGTGCGCGGCCCGGCGGGCGCGGCGGTCAAGCTGACGCCGGCCGAGGTGCTGGGCGAGGACGGCCTGGCCTGGCAGCGCAGCTTCAACGCCGGTCCTGATCGCTGGGTGCTCTACAACTACACGCTGGCGGGTAAAGGCGAGGAGCGGTTCGTGCCTCGCTTCAACTATCACGGCTTCCGCTACCTGCAGGTCGAGGGCGCGGTTCCGGCCGGCCGGGCCAATCCGGATGGCAAGGCGGAGATCGTCTCTCTGGTCGGTCAATTTCTGTATGCGGATCTTCCGCAGGTCGGGACTTTCGCCAGCAGCGACAAGCTGCTCGAGCGAACTCATCACCTTATCGAGCGCGCGGTGGTGTCCAACGCCTACAGCGTGCTGACCGACTGTCCGCATCGCGAGAAGCTGGGCTGGCTGGAGCAGGCGCACCTGAACGCGCTGACGGTGATCTACAACCGCGACGCCTCGACCATGTACGAGAAGATGATCGGCGACATCGTCGACACCCAGCAGCCGGACGGCATGGTCCCGGGCATCGCGCCCGAATACACCGCCTTCCTGGAACCCGACGGCCGCGACCAGGACGCCCGCAACTCGCCCGAGTGGGGCTCGGCGGTGGTGCTGGCGCCGTGGGCGGCCTACCGCGCCTATGGCGATAGGAAGGTGCTGGCGGACGGCTATCCGGCCATGCGGGCTTACGTCGACTACCTGGCTGCTCGCGCGCAGGGCCACATCGTCGATTTCGGCCTGGGCGACTGGTACGACGTTGGTCCCGGCAAGCTGGGCGCCTCGCAGCTGACCAGCCGAGCGCTGACCGGCACGGCGACCTCGTATCAGGCGCTGACGACCCTGGCCTTGGTGGCCGAGGTCCTGGGGCGTCCGCCGACCGAAGCTGCCGACTACCGCAAGCGCGCCGGGGCGATCCGGGCGGCCTTCAACGCCAAGTTTCTCGACGCGACGGCCGGCTCCTACGATCGCGGCAGCCAGACCGCCAACGCCATGCCGCTGGCCTTGGGCATGGTCCCGAAAGGCCAGGAGGGCAGGGTGCTGGACGCCCTGGTCCGCGCCGTCCGGGCCAGCCAGAACGGCGTCACGGCCGGCGATGTCGGCTTCCACTACGTGGTGCGGGCCTTGGCTGAGAACGGCCGCGACGACGTGATCTTCGACATGATGTCGGTCACCGACCGGCCGAGCTATGGCTACCAGCTGGCGCGCGGCGCGACAGCCCTGACCGAGGCCTGGGACGCCGACCCGACCAAGTCGCTGAACCACTTCATGCTGGGCCATGGCGAGGGCTGGCTGTTCGGTGGGCTGGCCGGGATCAATGTCGATTTCGCCGCCGCGCCGGACCGGGTGATCACGGTCGCGCCCAAGCCCGTCGGGACGGTGGCGTCAGCCGAGGCGACCTTCCGCTCGGCCCTGGGACCGGTGCGCAGCGCCTGGCGCAGGGAAGGGGGCGTGCTCTCGCTGGACGTCGAGGTGCCTGCTGGCGCACGAGCGACCGTACGTCTGCCGACCAGCGCGCCGGCTCAAGCGCGCGAAGGCAGCGTCGCAGTGTCGACCGCGAAGGGCGTGCGCTCGACCCGCGCGGTCGCGGGCGGGCTGGAGATCGTCGTCGGATCGGGCCGCTACCGGTTCACCGCGCCCGTCTAGCGCGGGCCGAAGGCCGCCATGAAGGTGCTGACCGCGGCCTCGACCTCAGCGTTGACCTCTTCGGGCGTCGGCTGACCGATATAGTTGACCAGGCGCGCCTTCAGCATGCGGTTCTGGCACAGGCCGATGAACTGATGGCCGGCGGCGATCGGGTCTGAGACCTCGATCCGGCCCTCCAGTTTCATGCGCGCCAGGAAACCGCCCAACAGGCGCGCGCCGCGCAGCGGGCCGGCCTCGTAGAAGGTGCGGCCCAGATCGGGCGAACGCTCGGCCGCCGTGGCGATCAGGCGGAAGTGGCGCATGTTGCGGTCGGACATGACGTTGGTGACGTAGCGCCGGCCCAGGCGCGTCAGCGCCGCGCGCACGTCGTCGACCTCGTCGTCCAGCAGCTGGAACATCTCCGCGCCCTGCCAACCGCAATAGCGCTCGATATGGGCCTGGAAGATCTCTTCCTTGCTCTTGAAGTAGTTGTAGAGCGTGCTCTTGGAGCCGCCGACCTTGGCGGCGATGGTCGACATCGAGGCGGCGTCGAAGCCTTCCTCCAGGAACACCTCGGCGGCGACGTCGAGGATGGCCTCGCGGCGGGCGTTACGGTCCAGGTTGGGCTTGGCGTCGATCATCGAAATTCTTTCCGACCGTACGGTACGGTCGCCTTGACTGTAGCGCAAGAGGAGCCTACTTGCACTCCTGCATATGACTATACCGTACGGTCACATCAAGGCGCCTCCCCATGCCGACCTTCTCTTCTCGCCGTAGCTTTCCTTTCCTTGCCGCCGCCAGCGCCCTGGTGCTGGCCGCTTGCGCCAGCCTGCCGCCGGCGCAAGTCGCGCGGGTGGCCAAGGCTCCTCAAGCCTACGAAACCGCCCAGACCCTCGCGGCGCCGACCGCCGACTGGCCCGCCGACGCCTGGTGGACCGCCTATGGCGACGCCCAGCTGAACGCCCTGGAAGGCGAGGCCCTGAAGGGCTCGCCGACCCTGGCCGCCGCCGAGGCCCGTCTGCGCCGCGCCCAGTCGCTGGTCGCGCAAGCCAAGTCCGCCGACCTGCCGCAAGTCTCGCTGGGCGCCTCGGCCGCCGAGAGCAAGCAGAGCTACAACGCCGGCATCCCGCCGGCCTTCGTGCCGCAGGGCTATAACGACATCGGCCGTCTGGCCCTCGACTTCAGCTGGGAGCTGGACTTCTGGGGCAAGAACCGCGCGGCCGTCGCCGCCGCGACCTCGGAAGCCAAGGCCGCCCAGGCCGACGCCGCCCAGGCCCGCCTGACCCTGTCGACCGCGGTCGCCTCGACCTATGCCGAGCTGTCGCGCCTCTACGCCCAGCGAGACGTGGCCGCAGCCGCCGTCAGCCTGCGTGAGCAGACCAGCAATCTGGTGTCCAAGCGCGTCGCCAACGGTCTCGACACCAAGGCCGAGAGCGAGCAGGCCGCGGCCGGGCCGCCGGCCTCGAAGGCCGAGCTGTCGGCCATCGACGAGCAGATCGCCCTGACCCGCAACGCCCTGGCCGCCCTGGTCGGCGCGGGTCCGGATCGTGGCCTGGCCATCGCGCGGCCGGCCAATGCGACGATCAAGCCGTTCGGCCTGCCGGAGAACCTGCCGGCCAACCTGATCGGCCGCCGCCCCGACGTGGTCGCCGCCAAGTGGCGGGCCGAGGCCGCGACCTCGCGCACCAAGCAGGCCAAGGCCGCCTTCTATCCGGACATCAACCTGACCGGCTTCATCGGCGCCCAGTCGCTGTATCTGGACAAGCTGTTCTCCAGCGGTTCGGACATCGGCCAGGTCGGTCCGGCCCTGCGCCTGCCGATCTTCGAGGGCGGCCGCCTGCGCGCCGGCCTGCGCGGCGCCGAGGCCGATCGTGACGCCGCCGTGGCCAGCTACGACGCGGCCCTGACCCAAGCCCTGCGCGAAGTGGCCGACGTCACCGCCAGCGAGAAGGCGCTCACCAGCCGTCTCGCCGATGCTCGCCAGGCTCTGACCGCCAACGAGAACGCCTACCGCATCGCCCGCCTGCGCTACGAAGGCCAGCTGTCGACCTACCAGTCGGTGCTGCTGGCCGAGCAGTCGGTGCTGGCCCAGCGCCGGGTCGTCGCCGACCTGGAAAGCCGCGCCTTCGCCCTCGACATCGCCCTGATCCGCGCCCTTGGCGGCGGCTTCACCGGCGCCTGAACCCTCACGACATTCGTTTCCTAGGACTTGCACCTATGTCCGATCAACAACCCGCTGCTTCTCAAGCCGCTGCCAACAACAAGCGCCGTCGCCAGCTGACCCTGCTGGGCGGCGCCGTCGCCATCGGCGTCGTCGGTTACGGCGCCTACTGGCTGGCTTTCGAGAGCCACTATGTCGAGACCGACGACGCCTATGTCGGGGCCGAGACCGCCCAGGTCACCGCCCTGTCGCCCGGCCCGGTCGCCAAGATCTTCGTGGTCGAGACCCAGGCCGTGAAGGCCGGCGACCCGCTTGTCATCATCGACGACGCCGACGCCCGCATCGCCGTCGCCCAGGCCGAAGCGGCCCTGGGCCAAGCCGAGCGCAAGGTGAAGGGCTACTTCGCCAACGACACCGCCCTGGGCGGCCAGTTCGAAGCCCGTCAGGCCGATGTCGCCCGCGCCGACGCCCAGATCGTCGCCGCCAAGTCCGACGTCGAGCGCGCCCGCGTCGACCTCTCGCGTCGTCAGGCGCTGGTGGGCGAGGGGGCTGTCTCCGGCGACGAGCTGACGACCGCTCAAAACCGTCTCGCCAACGCCCAGGCCGGGCTGAACGCCGCCCAGGCCGTCCGCGCCCAGGCCCTGGCCAGCCGCGACGCCGCCATCGGCACGCGCGAGGTCAACACCGTACTGATCTCCGGCGCCTCGGTCACCGAGAACCCGGAAGTGAAGGCCGCCCAGGCGCGCCTGGACGCTGCCCGCCTGACCCTGGCCCGCACTGTGGTCCGCGCCCCGACCGACGGCATCGTCGCCCGCAAGTCGGTGCAGGTCGGCCAGCAGGTCGCCATCGGCTCGCCGATGATGTCTGTGGTGCCCACCACCCAGGCCTATGTCGACGCCAACTTCAAGGAAGTGCAGCTGGACAAGGTGGTCCCCGGCCAGCCCGTCGTGCTGACTTCGGACCTCTACGGCGGCGGCGTGAAGTTCCACGGCAAGGTCCGCGGCCTGGCCGGCGGCACCGGCTCGGCCTTCTCGCTGATCCCGGCCCAGAACGCCTCGGGCAACTGGATCAAGGTGGTCCAGCGCGTGCCCGTCCGCATCATCCTGGACCCGGCCGACCTCGCCAAGCACCCGCTGCGCGTGGGCCTGTCGATGAAGGCCAAGATCGACGTCGCCCAATAGACGGCGCGAAGTAATCCCTCTTCTTGAGGAGGCGTCCAATGGCGTCCGAACAAGCTCAGGCGGGACCCCCGCCGATGACCGGCGCGCTGCTGGCGATCACCTCGATCGCCCTCGCGCTGGGCACCTTCATGCAGGTGCTGGACAGCACCATCGCCAACGTCTCGATCCCCACGATCGCCGGCAATCTGGGCGTCAGCTCCAGCCAGGGCACGTGGGTGATCACCGCCTTCGCCGTGGCCAACGGCGTCTCGGTGCCGCTGACCGGCTGGCTGATGGGCCGCTACGGCGTGGTCAAGACCTTCGTGGTCTCGGTGATCCTGTTCACCGTCGCCTCGCTGCTGTGCGGCCTCTCCTGGAACCTGGAATCCCTGATCCTGTTCCGGATCCTGCAAGGCGCGGTGTCGGGACCCATGATCCCGGGCTCCCAAGCCCTGCTGATCATGATCTTCCCGCCCGCCAAGCGCGGTACGGCCCTGGCCATCTGGTCGATGACCACCCTGGTAGCCCCGATCTGCGGGCCGATCCTGGGCGGCTACATCTCCGACAACATCAGCTGGCCCTGGATCTTCCTGATCAATGTGCCCGTCGGCATTCTGTGCGCCGTCATCTGCTGGCGGAACATGGCCAGCCGCGAGACCCCGACCCGCAAGCTGCCGATCGACCGCACCGGCTTCATGCTGCTGCTGATCTGGGTCGGCGCGCTGCAAGTCATGCTGGACACGGGCAAGGAAGCCGACTGGTTCTCGTCGCCCGCCATCGTGGTCGAGCTGGTCTTGGCCATCGTCTTCTTCATCGCCTGGGTGATCTGGGAGCTGAACGAGAAGCACCCGATCGTCGACCTGTCGCTGTTCCGCTCCAGCAACTTCACGATCGGCACCATCGCCTTCTGCCTGGGTTATGCGGTGTTCTTCGGCAACAACCTGCTGCTGCCGCTGTGGCTGCAGACCCAGATGGGCTACATCGCCACCTGGGCCGGGCTGGTGGCCGCGCCCAGCGGCGTGGTCGCGGTGCTGCTGACGCCGTTCGCGGCCAGGATCATGACCAAGGTCGACGCCCGTTGGACGGCGACCCTGTCGCTGGCGGCGTTCGGCCTCTCGTTCTTCATGCGCTCGGGCTACAACTCGCAGGCCGACTTCTGGTCGCTGGTGATGCCGATGCTGGTGCAGGGCGTGGCGATGAGCACCTTCTTCATCTCGATGGTGACCATCTCGCTGAACGGCATCCCGCCGCAGCAGACGCCGCAGGCCTCGGGTCTGTCGAACTTCTCGCGGATCACCGCGGGCAGCTTCGCCGCCTCGCTGGCCACGACGATCTGGGACCGGGGCGAGGCCGTGCACCAGACCCGCCTAGCCGAGACCATGAGCTCGGGCAGCCCGGCCTGGATCGATGCGGTGAACAAGCTGCAAGCGGCGGGCATGACCCACCTGCAGGCGGTCGGGGCTGTGACCCAGCAGGTCGTCAACCAGTCCTATCTGCTGGCGGCCCTGGACTTCTTCCGCGTCTCGGCCTGGCTGTGCGTGATCCTGATCCCGCTGATCTGGCTGACCAAGAAGGCCATGAGTGGCGGTGGCCCTGTCGCCGCCGACTAGGATCTCACTTTCATAATGTGAGATTGACTCCTATAGAATGGAATGGCGGGGCGTTGATCCGAAACGATCGACGCCCCATCGTTCAACCGCGGTCCACCGCGGACAAAGCGTTCTGGGAGTCATCGATGCGACGCGCGCTTCTGGCCGGTCTGGCCCTGTTCACCCTGAGCCCCGTCGCGTTTTCTGGGCCGGCTTTGGCCCAGCCCATCGACCGCCATGCGCTGGTCAGTCGTCACGACGTCAAGCTGACCAAGGTCGACCCGTCCGCGCCCCTGATGGTCGGCAACGGCCAGATCGGCTTCACCGCCGACATCACCGGCCTGCAGACCTTCCCGGAAGCCTATTCCAAGATCGCTCCGCTGCTGACCGAGGCCCAGTGGGCCTGGCACGCCTTCCCGAATCCGAACAACTACACCTATGCCGACGGCACGACGCCGATCGACGTGCGCGGGACCAAGCAGCCCTACGCCTACATGAAGGACTGGAACGAGGCGGCCAGCCGTCCGGCCCTGGCCTATCTGCGCGAGAACCCGCACCGCTTCTCGCTTGGCCGCGTGGCCCTGGACCTGCGCGACAAATCCGGACGGCCTGCAAAGTTCGAGGACCTGACCGCGACGGAGCAGACCCTGGACCTGTGGACCGGCGTCCTGACCAGCCGCTTCGTCTATGACGGCGAGGCCGTGACGGTCCGCACGCGGGTGCATCCGACCCTGGACATGATCGTGGTCGACGTGGACTCCGCGCTGGTCGAGCAGGGCCGGCTGAAGCTGTCGGTGAAGTTCCCGGGCGTCTCCAAGGCGCTGAACCCGGATCCGTCCGACTGGACCCATCCGGAGCTGCACACCACCAAGGTGACCGGGGAGGGCGCTTCGCGCCTGGACGTCTCGCGCCAACTGGACGCGACCAAGTACTTCGCCGCCCTGCAGGCTGATCGCGCCGTCGACTTCACCGCCGCCGGCCCACACGCCTATGTCGTCGCGCCCAAGGCCAAGGGATGGACCCTGGGCCTGGAGGTTGCGTTCTCACGCCAGGCTGTGGCCAAGCTGCCCACCGTGACGGTCGCCGATCAGGCCGCCCGCGCGCACTGGAAGTCGTACTGGACCCAAGGCGCCGCCGTCGATTTCTCGGGCAGCACCGACCCCCGCGCCGCCGAGCTGGAGCGCCGGGTGGTGCTGTCGCAGTACCTGATGGCCTTGAACGGGGCTGGCGAGGTCCCGCCGCAGGAGGAGGGGCTGTTCTCCAACAGCTGGAACGGCAAGTTCCACCTCGAGATGCACCCCTGGCACGCCGGCCACTTCGCGCTGTGGAACAAGCCAGAATACCTGGAGCGCAGCCTGCCCTGGTACGTCGGTCACCTGAAGGACGCCAAGGCCCGCGCCGCCAGCCACGGCCTGAAGGGCGCCTGGTGGCCCAAGATGGTCGGGCCGGACGGCGTCGACAGCCCCTCGAAGGTCTCGCCCTTCATCATGTGGCAGCAGCCGCATCCGATCTGGATGTCCGAGCTGATCTGGCGCGACAAGCCGACCAAGGCGACCCTGGCCAAGTACGGCCAGCTGGTCTCCGAGACCGCCGACCTGCTGGCCAGCTTCCCGCACCGCGACGACAAGGGCCGCTTCGTGATCGGCCCGCCGATCATCCCCGTGCAGGAGAACTACGACCCGCTGACCACCTTCAACCCGGCGTTCGAGCTGGAATACTATCGCTGGGGCCTGGAGACGGCCCAGCAGTGGCGGATCCGCGCCGGCCTGGCGCGCAAGCCCGAGTGGGACGCGGTGATCAAGGGCCTGGCCCCGATGGCCACCAAGGACGGCCTCTATCTGCCGACCGAGTCGACGCCGGACTTCTGGGACGTGGCCAAGAGCAAGGACTGCTCCCAGCACGCCGTCGGCGAGCAATGCATGAACCGCGACCACCCCTCGTTCCTGATGGCCTATGGCCTGATCCCCGGGAGGGCCGATCCCGAGACCATGCGGCGCACCCTGCGGGCGGTGGAGAGTGACTGGGACCTGCGCCAGACCTGGGGCTGGGACTATCCGATGATCGCCATGACCGCCGCGCGCCTGAACGAGCCGGACAAGGCCGTCGACTGGCTGTTCTTCGACGCCAAGAACAACAAGTTCGGCGTCTCGGGCATGACCCCGCGCGTCCACCTCGACGCCCATGCCCAGGCCTTCCTGGCCACGGCCAAGGATGGCGAGCCGGTCGGTCCCGACGGCCCCGGCTACACTCGCGCGGCCGAGACCTACTTCCCGTCGAACGGCTCGCTGCTGGCGGCCGTGGCGATGATGGCGGGCGGCTGGGACGGCGCGAAGGGGCTGACGCCGGGCTTCCCGAAGGACGGCAAATGGAGCGTCCGCGCGGAAGGCTTCAAGCCGATTCCGTAAGGACCGTTTTCTCGCGGATTCTTGTCGAAGCCGTCTTCGCCGAGGGGCGAGGGCGGCTTCCTTTACGTCAGCTTGGCCGTTTCGACAGCGTTATCAAAACCGGCTGAAGCTGAACTGGTAACACCAACGAATAGGCTAGCGAAAACATATTCATACCGGACTTTTGCGCCGCTTTTGACGCTCGACCTAGTTAGCCGCTTGCCGTGAAATCGCGGCCAATTGGTAAGACCAGAGTTGCGTTTCTTTGCAACTTGTCACAAGATATGGATAGATATCCCACATTCTGAGAAATGTGGTTAGTGAAGACACCGGTGTCACGCATCGGTAGGGGAGAAACACAGGATGATTTTCAGCACGTTCAAAGCGCGCCTGCTGGTGTCGTGCGCGGCCATGACCGTGGCTAGCGCTGCCAGCGCTGGCGCCGCCATGGCCCAAACCGCTGCCGAAGACACCCAGGTCGAAGAAGTTATCGTCAGCGGCTACCGCTCCAGCCTGAGCAAGGCCCTGGGCGCCAAGCGCACCAGCATCGGCGCCATCGACGCCATCCTGGCCGAAGACATCGCCGCCTTCCCCGACCAGAACCTGGCCGAAGCTATCCAGCGCCTGCCGGGCGTGACCATCGACCGCGTCGGCGGCGAAGGTCGCCAGATCTCGGTGCGCGGCCTGAACGCCGACTTCACCCGCGTGCGCATTAACGGCGTGGAAGCCATCGCCACGGGCGGCGGCAACCGCAGCCGCGGCTTCGACTTCAACGTCTTCGCCTCGGAACTCTTCAACAGCATCACGGTGCGCAAGACCCAGTCGGCTGACGTGGCCGAAGGCTCGCTGGGCGCCACGGTCGACCTGCAGAGCGGCCGTCCGTTCGACTACACCGGCTTCAAGGCCGCGGCCTCGGCCGAGGGCAGCCTGAACAGCATCACCGACCGCATCCTGCCGCGCGCGGCGGGCCTGCTCAGCTGGTCCAACCCCGACAAGACCTTCGGCGTGCTGGCCTCGGTGGCCTATTCGAAGCGCCAGCCGGTGGCCGAAGGCTTCAACACCACCCGTTGGCAGGGCGCCGACGCCAGCGACAACTTCGCCAGCTGCTCCAAGTGCACCACGCCCGAAGAGCTGGCCAAGGTCCAGAACGCCTTCTATCCGCGCATCCCGCGCTACACCGCCTCGAAGATCGACTCCGAGCGCCTGGGCATCACCTTCTCGACCCAGTGGCGCCCGAACGCGAAGTCGGAACTGGCCCTGGACGTCCTCTATTCGGACCTGAACCAGTTCACCGAGAGCCCGAACCTGGAAGCCATCTCGTTCAGCCGCTCGAACGCGGCCGGCGTCGGCTCGACCATCGTCCGCGACTACGCGCTGAACGATCGCAACACCTTCACCTACGGCGTGTTCGACAAGGTCGACGTGCGTTCGGAGAACGGCACCCAGCGCGACCACACCACCTTCACCCAGGTGACCCTGGCCGGGAAGTACGAGTTCACCGACCGCCTGCGCGGCCAGGTGCGCCTGGGCGTGGCCAATTCTGACTACCGCATGCCCGAGCAGATCTCGTTCCAGCTCGATCGCAACGACGTCAACGGCTACACCTACGACGCCCGCAAGAATGATCGCACGCCGATCATCACCTACGGCTTCAACGTCGCCGACCCGAACCTCTACACCCTGACCGAGATGCGTTCGGCGGTGCAGACCTCGCTGAACATCACGCGCACGGCCAGCGGTAACCTGGAGTTCGACGTCGACGAGCACCTGAAGCTGCGCGGCGGCGTCGACGCCCAGCAGTACGTGGTCAAGTACCGTGGCGCGAGCCGCAACCAGGTGCTGACCGGCTCGAACCAGATCGTCGGCGTGGGCGCCTTCTCGAAGGTTGTCTCGTTCGGCCGCGACTTCCCGTTCCCGGGCGGCGACCGCAGCTATGTGGTGGCCGATATCGACAAGGCCCTGGCGGCCACCAAGCTGCTGAACTTCCCGCTGATCGTTCAGCAGGGCGACACGCGCGACGTCGAGGAAAAGGACCTGTCGGGCTTTGGCCAGGCGGTCGTGGACGCCACCGTGTTCGGTGGCAAGCCGCTGCGCGCCGACTTCGGCTTCCGCGTGGCCCACACCAAGGTCACCTCGCAGGGCTTCATCGGTTCGGGCGTCTATCTGACGGCCAAGAACGACTATACCGACGTCCTGCCGTCGATGAACATCACGCTGGAGCCGCGCGACAACTTTATCCTGCGCGGCGGCATCGCCAAGGTCATGGCCCGTCCGACGCTGGGCAGCCTGACCCCCGGCGGTTCGGTCGGCGCCACCACGCGCACGGTCAACTTCGGCAATCCGGACCTGGAGCCGTTCCGCGCGACGAACTTCGACCTGGCGGCCGAATGGTACTTCGCCTCGGAATCGCTGATCGGCGTGGCGGTCTTCTACAAGAAGATCGACAGCTTCATCGCCAGCCAGACCACGCGCGCCGTCTATAGCTCGCTGGGCCTGCCGGCCAGCCTGCTCAGCACCAGCGCCGGCGTCTCGGTCAACGACATCTTCGACGTGACTAACCCCTATAACGGCGAAGGCGGCTGGCTGAAGGGCGTCGAGTTCCAGTACCAGCAGCCGTTCAACTTCCTGCCGGATGCCTTCCGCGGCTTCGGCTTCATCGGCAACTTCACGTACGTCGACTCGAGCGTGAACTACGGCACCACCGCCGCGCCGAAGTACAACAAGCTGACTGGCCAATCGAAGACGACCGCCAACGCGACGATCTACTTCGAGCGCGGCAAGTTCAGCGCGCGCACCTCGCTGGCCCGTCGCTCGGGCTTCCTGACCCAGTTCCCGGGCTCGAACGGCAACAGCGAGCACGGCACGCACGGCAGCACGTACTACGACTTCTCCTCGAGCTATAAGATCCGGCCGAACCTGGTGGTCACGCTGGAAGGCATCAACCTGGGCGACAAGTTCACCGACGCCTATGTCGACACCGCCGACCGCGTCAGCGACTACCGCCACACTGGCCGCGAGATCCTGCTGGGCGTGCGCTGGACGTACTAATCTTCCTTTTCTCGACTAGGTCCTCCCTGGGGCTCGGCGTGATCCATTCCTCGCGCCGAGCCCACCTTTTTCGGAGAATATGACGTGATCGCTCGCAGAACCGTTCTTGGCCTGGCCGCGGCGGCCCTGGCGACGCCCGTCCTGGCTCAGCAGCCGGCACCGGTGGCGACGACCGCTCCGAAAGACTGGATCGACCCCAAGACCGGCCACCGCATCGTGCGCCTGTCGGAGGAGGGCGGGAGCAAGAACCTCTATTTCCACCAGCACGGCTACACCCCGCAGGGCGACCGGCTGGCGATCACCACGCCGTCGGGCATCGCGCTGGTCGACCTCAAGACCTTCAAGCTGACCACGCTGCCGAAGACCAAGGACGCGGACCTGCTGTTCTTCCCGCGCAATTCGCGGCGGCTCTACTATTCGGTCACGGCACAAGGTGAAGGCCAGCCAACCGACCGGCCCAAGACCATCTACGCCCTCGACATCGACAGCGGCAAAGCCAAGGTCGTGGCCAAGCTGGCCCAGGGCGGGATCACCTCGATCAACGCCGACGAGACCCTGCTGCTGGGCGTCGTCACCTATGGCGGCAAGCCGCTGCAGCCCAACACCGTCGACGACCGCAAGCGCTTCGGCCAGGCCGAGTACGCGGCCAACGGTCCGGACGGCAAGCCGCTGTCCTTCGCCAAGGCCAAGGGCGTTCGGATGACCGAGCGCTTCGAGACGCCGACGCCGATGGAGATCTTCACGGTCGACCTCAACACCGGCGAGCGCAAGGTGATCCACGCCTCGGACAAGTGGCTGGGCCACGCCCAGTTCTCGCCGGCCGATCCGGCCCAGGTGATGTTCTGCCACGAGGGGCCCTGGCACCGCGTGGACCGCATCTGGACGATCCGCACGGATGGCACGGGCCTGACCAAGATCCACACCCGGACCATGAACTTCGAGATCGCCGGCCACGAGTTCTTCTCGGCCGACGGCAAGTGGGTCTGGTACGACCTGCAGACCCCGCGCGGCCAGGTGTTCTGGATCGCCGGCCACGAGCTGGCGACGGGCAAGAAGCTCTATCGTCGGGTCGAGCAGAACGAGTGGTCGGTGCACTACAACGTCGCCAAGGACGGGGTGCTGTTCGCCGGCGACGGCGGCGACGCCGACATGGTCGCCCACGCGCCCGACGGCAAATGGCTCTACGCCTTCCGGCCCGAGACCATCCGCGACGCGGCCCTGCCGTACTACACCGAAGACCTGATCACCGTGGACAAGATGGCCAGCGAGCGGCTGGTCGACATGTCGGCCCACGACTACCGTCTGGAGCCGAACCTGACCTTCACGCCGGATCAGAAGTGGATCGTCTTCACGTCCAACATGCACGGCGCCAATCACGTCTACGCCGTCGAGGTCGCCAAGAAGAGCGCCTGATCTAAGGGAGCGGGAATGAACGGTATCCGTCGCAGCGCCGGTCTGGCCCTGGTTCTTGTCGCTAGTCTCACGAGCGGCGGGGCCATGGCTCAGACCGCGCCGGCGGCCGTCGGCGGACCCCGTCCCAACCTGGTCGACAACATCGAGCGGCCGATCCGCTACCGACCCGATGGCGGCGACTTCGTCATCGAGAACGGCGTCGAGACCTTCAACCGCCCGCTCTATGGTGGTGACACCGCCTTCCGCGTGGACGGCGGCGACAAGCCCGAGTTCGTGCTCTACCTGCCGGGACGCGGCGGCAATCTGCGGCTGGCCCTGGTTGGTCCGGGCGGCGCGCGCTGGCTGCACGAGGCGGCCAAGATCACCACGCGCTATCGCCCCGGCGAGCTGATCTACGAGATCCGCGACCCGCTGCTGGGCGACGGCGTCCTGCGTGTCGAGGCGGTGGCCTATGCCGTCACCGAGGGGCTGTCGCTGCGGATCGAGGGTACGGGCCTGCCGCCGGGTCTGGAGCTGGTCTGGGCGTTCGGCGGGATCACCGGCCAGCGCGGCGCCCGCGATGGCGACATCGGCACCGAGAAGGTCCCTATTTCCGAGTGGTTCCAGTTCAAGCCGGCCTTCGCCGAAACCAACCGCGTCGCGCTGGACGACAACGGCTTCAAGCTGACCGCGCCCCAGGCGGTGATCCTGGGCGCCGCCAGCGGCCCGGCCCGCTACCAACGGGGCGAGGCGGGGGCGTGGAACGATCTGCCGCGTCTGCTGGCCAGCCAGGGCGCGGAGCAGGGCAGTGTGGCCCTGGGCCGCGCGGGCCTAGCCTCGAACACGCCGCTGACCCTCTCGCTGCAACGCGTCGATCCCGGCGTTGCCGACGACCTGGCCGACTACAAGGCCGTGCGCGCCGCGCGTCCCGAGGACAAGGTCACGCCCACGGCCCGCCCGCCGGCCTTCGCCAAGGCTGAGTTGGCTACGCGCTTCGAGGAGGCCCGCGACCACTTCCAGGCCCTGCGCGCGCAGGTGCGGGTCGAGACGCCCGATCTCTATATCAACGCCGCCATGGCCGCCCTGAACGTCGGGGCCGAGGCCACCTGGGACGGACCGCAGCAGGCGGTGATGCACGGCGCGGTCGCCTGGCGCACCAAGCTCTTGGGCTGGCGCGGACCGTACTGGCTGGACGCCCTGGGCCGCGCCGATCGCGCCGACCGCCACTTCCGCGACTGGGCCAAGGGCCAGAACGTCTCGCCGATCCCGGCCGCGATCCCGCCGGCCGACGAGGACGCCAACCTGGCGCGGGCCGAGACGGCGCTGCACTCGAACGGCGACCTGTCGAACTCGCACTACGACATGAACACCGTCTATATCGACGCGCTGTTCCGGCATCTGGAGTGGTCCGGCGACCTGAAGCTGGCCCGCGACCTGTGGCCGACCATCACCCGGCACCTGGCCTGGGAGAAGCGGCTGTTCCGCCGCGAATTCGGCCCCCGCAAGCTGCCGCTGTACGAGGCCTACGCCCAGATCTGGGCCAGCGACCATCTTTCGTATAATGGCGGCGGCGCGACCCACTCGTCGGCCTATCAAGCCTATCACAACCGTATGGCGGCCAAGGTCGCGCGGCTGATCGGTGAGGATCCGACGCCCTACGATCGCGAGGCTGACGCCATCCAGGAGGCCATGCGCAACCTACTGTGGATGCCGCAGGAAGGCGCCTTCGCCGAGTACAAGGACCTGATGGGCGAGCAGCGGCTGCACCCTGCGTTCGCTCTGTGGACCTACTACCACGCCATCGATTCCGAGATCGTTCCGCCGGCCGACGCCTGGCGGATGTCCGACGCCCTGGCGCGGCTGCCGCGTATCCCGATCAAGGGACCGGGCGTGCCGGACGACGCGGCCTACGGCATGTATGCCAGCACCGACTGGCTGCCCTATGCCTGGTCGATCAACAATGTCGTCACCCAGGAGAACCTGCACACGGCCCTGGCCCTGTGGCAGTCTGGCCGGGCTGACGAGGCCTTCCGCCTGACCAAGAGCGGTCTGCTGGCCAGCATGTTCATGGGCATCTCGCCCGGCAACATGGGCACTCTGGCCTGGCCCGACGTCTATCGCCGGGAGTCTCAGCGCGACTTTGCCGACAGCGCCGGGGTTACCGCGCGGACCATGGTCGAGGGGCTGTTCGGGCTGCATCCCGACGCGCTGGCTGGGACGATGATGATCCGTCCGGGCTTCCCCGCGAGCTGGGATCATGCCTCGATCGCGCACCCGGCCTTCGCCTACGACTTCAAGCGCCAGGGTGATGTGGATCACTGGACGCTGAAGCCGGGCGACCACCGCTTCAAGACCGTGATCCTGCGTCTGCCGGCGCCGCGTGAGGGCGTTGCCAGCGTCGAGATCGACGGCGCCAAGGCGGCCTGGAAGTCCGCATCCGACGCCATCGGCGGTCCGGCCATCGAGATCACCGCGCCGGGCGACAAGGCTGTTGAGGTTGTCGTGCGCTGGAGCGGCGCGCCTGTCGTCAGCTCTGCGATCGGATCGGCGAAGAGCTTCCAGCGCATCTCCCGCAATGGCCTTACCTGGCTGGCGCCAGTTGCCGGAGCAGCTCCGGCCAAGACACCGTCCGTGGCTCCGGCCGCCGTGGTTGGCCGGATGGACCCCGTCGCCGTCGCCTTCAACGACCGCGTCACCGCGATCTACGCCAAGAACAAGTATCGCTCGCCCCGGCCACGCGGTCCGTCGCTGAGCGTGCCGGCCCAGGGCCTGGGCGGCTGGGCCGGGCATGTGAACCAGATGGCGACGATCGACGATGCGGGCCTGCGCCGTGTCGCGGCCGGGCAGGGCGGTCAGATCACGACGCCCTCGGGCGTGGTCTTCCGGACGCCGGGCGCGGCGGACGCTCAAAACATCGCGTTCACCTCGCTGTGGGACAATTATCCCAAACAGGCCGTCACGCCGTTGTCGGGCAAGGCCAGCCGCGTCCACCTGCTGATGGCCGGCTCGACCAACCCGATGCAAAGCCGCTTCGACAATGGCGAGGTGGTGGTGACCTATCAGGACGGAACCACGGCTCGCCTGGCGCTGCGTAATCCAGACACCTGGTGGCCGATCGAGGAGGACTTCTTCCTCGACGACTACCAATTCCGCGTCGACACGCCGCCGCCCACGCGGGTGGACCTGGCGACCGGCCAGGTGCGGGTGCTGGATCCGGTGACCTTCAAGGGCCAGGGCCGCGAGGTGCCTGGCGGGGCGGCCACGGTGCTGTCCCTGGCGCTGGACCCCCGCAAGCCGCTGCGCGACCTGACGGTGCGCACCACGGCCAACGAGGTGGTGATCGGCCTGATGGCCGTCACCCTGGAGCGTCCGAACTAAAGCCCCGTGACGCCCGTCGAGGCCGAGACCTCGGGCGGCTTGCCGTCCAGGGTGTCGATCTTGCTGCGCGTGAAGGTCCAGTCCTTGGCGTTGGCGATGCGGCCGCCGGCCTGAACGTCCAAATCGAGGTTGTCGAACGCGAAGCGCTCCAGCGGCAGGTCGGGGAAGGCCGCGACCTCGAAGGCGGTCTTGGCGCCGATGGCCTTGATGTCCTTGATCCGCACGTCGCTGAGGCGGCAGCGGCCCTGTTCCGGCGGCACGTGCTGGGTCATCACCTTCCAGTAGGGCGGCACGTCGGTCATGCCGGCCGGGATCTCGGCATAGCTGTAGCTGGGGTTCCAGTTCAGGTTCACCCGCAGGACGGTCGGCACGTCGTGCAGCAGCATGCCGGCGATGTCGATGTCCTTGACCGTGCCGCCGCGCGTATGGGCCGACTTGAACAGGATGCCGACCGGGGTCGGGTTGTGCACGGTCAGGCCCGAGACCTTGATGTCGTGGAAGCCGCCCGAGGTTTCGCTGCCGAAGGTGATCCCGGCCGAGGCGTCGCGGATCACGCAGTCGCGGATGGTGACGTTGTAGGTCGGCCGGTTGACGCGCAGGCCGTCGGCGTCGCGGCCGGCCTTCAGGCACAGGGCGTCGTCGTTGCAGGCCACGTCGATCCGCTCGACCAGCACGTCGTGCGAGCTGTCGATGTCGACGCCGTCGGTCGAGGGGCCGCGGCCGCCTTCGTTGTTGCGGATCTCCAGGTCGGCGACGTGGATGTCGTGCGAGTAGCAGACATGCACGGTCCAGAAGCCAGCGCGGCGCAGGCGCGGGCCGGCCAGCTCGATCTTCTCGCTATCGAAGATCTGGATCAGGCGCGGGCGCTTGCAGTCGTAGTCGGCCGCCCAGCGCAGGCCCTTGGGGTCGTACTGGCGGCGCAGGGCCCAGTAGCTGTCCCAGAACACCTTGCCGTCGCCGTCGATGGTCCCGTCGCCGACAATGCGGACGTTCTTCTGCTTGTAGACGTTTACCAACGCCGCCGGCCAGGTCAGCTCGATGCCGGCCACGCGGGTCGCGATTTCCGGATAGTCGGCGAGGTTCTGCGAGCCCAGCAGGGTCACGCCCTTGTCCAGGCGCAGCGTGACACCAGACTTCAGGAAGATCGAGCCGGTGCGATAGACGCCAGGCTTGAGGGCCACGGTCGCGCTGGTCTTGGCGGCTTCGTCGATGGCGGCCTGGATAGCCTTGGTGTTCAGCGTCTTGCCGTCGCCGACCGCGCCATGGGCGTTGGCCAGGATCGCTTTGCCGGCGGCGAGGGCCAGAGAGGGCGCTGAGGCGGCAACGAGGCCGAGCTGGAGGAGGGCGCGTCGTTGCATGGCCTAGTGCTCCGGATTGAAGTCGGGCTTCTGGGCGAACACGTAGGTCTCCCAATCGGCGCGCGAGTGGAAGTCGAGGCCTTTGTCCCACGCCGCGCCCATATAGTAGACGAACGGCTTGCCGGGCGTGACCTTGACCAGCACCAGCCAGTCACTGTCGGTCTCGACGACGTCGACGATCTGGCGAGGATCGATCAGCAGCGACACGCCCATCGTGCCCTTGTCGGGGTCGGTGACATCCCAGAACGAGAACACGCCCTTGGCCTTGTCGGCGCGCAGGTCGCCGGCGGTCTTGGCGGTCGGGGCCTTGGTGATGCCGATGGCGACGGTGATCGGGCCCTTGGCGTTGGAGCCGAAGGTCGAGACCAGGCGCGTGAAGTTGGTGCCCATGGGCAGGGTGAAGGTCCGGCTTTCCCAGACTTCGCGCTTATCACCCACCTTCCAGGGGGCGTAGCTGACCTTGAACGACGCCGCGTCGGGGCCGTCCTTCAGGATCTTGTAGTCCTTCCAGTTACGCGACACCCACAGCTTGCCGCCGTCCCAGACGCCCAGGCCGCCCGCGCCGCGGTAAGTCTTGACGTTGTAATAGTCGATGCCTTCGCCGTGATAGGCGTGCTGATCGCCGGTGCGCAGTTGGCGGGTCATGAACGGGTAGCGGACGCTCTTGCCCCAGGCGTCGACGCCCGAGGTCGAGGGCGGTTCGTACTGCTCCAGGGCCGGGCCGTAGATGCGGTGGGCCGTGCGGTCGTTCTCCCACAGGATGTCGTCATAACGCTCGGGCGCGTAGCGGACCGTAGCGCGGGGCGTCTCCTGGCCGGCCGGCGGGGGAGCCATGCGGAAGATCATCTTGGGCGGCGTCGGTTGGCCCGGCGCGGCGGGCGGGACCTGGGCGGGCGCCAGCCCCGGGCCTTCGATCAACGGATCGTAGGCGAGGGCGGCCACGGCCTTCATCTCGGTGGCGTGGCGGGCCTCTTCCTCGGGACCACGCACGGTGCGCGGCACGGCCGGGACCGGCATGGTGGCGGCGACGAAGGCGGCGGCGTCCGGCGCGGGCTCGGCCAGGGGGAGGGCGGTCACGGGTTTGGACAGGTTCATGACCTCGAGCCCTGCCAGCAGGAAGGCGCCAGCGCCGTAGGGGCCGATGTCGTCCGCAGCCGTGGTGACGGGCTGGTCGCCGGTCTTCTGGACCGCGCCCAGCATGCCGTTGGGCAGCACCTGGGCCTCCAGGCCCTTCCAGCCCTTCACGACCACCGGCAGGTAGGTCGCGCGGTCCAGGACGCCATGATTGATGCCCCAGGCCAGGGCGTAGACGAAGAAGGCCGACCCCGACGTCTCGGCTTCCGGGAAGCGCTCGGGCTGCAGCAGGCTGGACGACCACAGGCCGTCGGCGCGTTGCAGGCCGGCGATCCGTTTGGCCATCGACTGGAAGATGGCGATGTAGCGCGGCCGCTGGATATAGTCGGCCGGCATCGACTCCAGCACGCGGGCCATGCCGCCCATCACCCAGCCGTTGCCGCGCGACCAGAACAGCTTGCGGCCCTGCTCGTCGCGACGCTCGATGAAGCGCTCGTCGCGGTAATAGAGGCTCTCGTCCGGATCATAGAGGCGGGCGAAGGTGCGCCACCACTGGGTGTCCATGGCCTTGAGGTACTTGGCGTCGCCGGTCTGGGCGCTCATCCGGGCCAGGACGGGCGGGGCCATGAACAGGGCGTCGCTCCACCACCAGACCAGGTGCTCGGGGATCGGCTGACGCGTCAGGTGCGGCAGGGCCCAGTCCAGGCGCTGGCGCAGGGGCATGATCACGCCTTCCTGGCGGCGACGGGCGTAGAGCTCCTCATAGAGGTCGCCAATCGCCATCTCGTCGGCGTTCAGCATGTTCTTGGGCGTCTTGGCCCCGCGCAGGGCGTAGTTGTAGTGCTCGGCCGCGTCGGTCAGGAACTTGATCGTCTCTTTGTCCTGGGTGACGCGGGCCAGGCGCGCGGCGCCGACATAGTAGGTGGCCGAGACCCAGTTGGACGAGATCTCGCGCACGGCCCCGCCGGTGGTCAGCGGAATCGGCTCGGCGCGCATGGCCTTGATCTGGGCGGAATTGGCGCGGTTCAGTACCGCGAGCACCGCGTCGGCGGAGGGCAGGGCCTCCTGTTTCGCCGAGACGGTCTTGGGGGCGCGGGCCGGCGCGGCGTGGGCGATCGCGCCCGTCGTCAGGGCGGTCCCGGCCAAGGCGAGGGCGATCAGGGTGCGGTGGTTGGAGACGACTCGAAACATCCGTGATTTCCTCCGCCCAATGCCACTGCAACCGGTGTCATTGTCATTATGTGGAAGCCTATGCCACAAAGTGGAACGCGTGAAAAGAAAATCGGGGAGATGATATGACGCTCGAATGGAGCCGCCGCGAGGCGCTGACGGCCGCCGCCGGATTGTCGATCCTGGGTGCGGCCACGCCCGCCGCGGCCGGCAAGAAGCTCAAGGACCAGGCCGTCTGGACCTTCGACAACCTGACCAAGATCGGCGGGATCGCGGCCCATGCCGAGGGCGCGCCCAAGATCATCGACAGCCCCGTCGGCAAGGCCGTGCAGTTCGACGGCGTCCAGGACGTGCTTTTCGTCGAGCAGCACCCGCTGGCAGGGGCCGAGACCTGGACCTTCGAGGCCGTGTTCCGCCCCGACGGCGGCCACGAGGCCCAGCGCTGGTTCCACTTGCAGGAGATGGCGCCCGAAGGCGCGCCGCCCTCGACCACGCGTTTCCTGTTCGAGATCCGCACCGTCGGGACCGAGTGGTGGCTGGACGCCTTTGTCACGGGGCCGGGCTACAAGCACACCCTGATCTTCCCGGACAAGCGCTTCCCGGTCGGCCAGTGGTTCCACGTCGCCCAGAGCTTCGACGGCAAGATGTATCGTTGCTATGTCAACGGCGTCCTGCAGGGCGAGGCTGAGGTGCCGTTCAAGCCGCAGGGGCCGGGCCGGGCCTCGATCGGTTCGCGGATGAACAAGGTCGACTTCTTCAAGGGCGCGGTCCACGAGGCCCGCTTCACGCGCCACTTCCTGGAGCCCAAGCACTTCACCGGCGTGCGCTGACCTTTCGAAAGGTCACGGGAAGCTGCGCCAGGTTGCGCGGCGCGGCGGATGGGAAACAAGCCAGCCACGCGAGCGCCAAGCGTGGCGGCTAGGCCTTCGGGGACTGTCCTCGAAGGTTCCCGATGCCGCGCAAGCTTCTCGTCGCCACGGCCGCCGCCGCCCCGTTGCTCCTGTATGCCGGACATGCCTTCGCCGAGGTCGAGGTCACCAGCAGCACGCGGACCACGCCAATCACCACCGCCAGCCCCAACGACGGGGCCGCCGACGATGTGAAGGTGACCGAAGACGGCGTCATCACGCTGAGCACGGCGGGCGGGATCGTCACCCTCAACAGCGACAACGCCGTCACGATGAACGGCGGCCTGGCCAGCGTCGGCGTCGACGATTCGGTCGGCATCCTCGTCATCGGCGGCCATGCGGGCAGCGTGACCAGCACCGGCTCGATCAGCCTGACCGAAAACTACGACTACGAAGACACCGACGAGGACGGCGACTACGACGGCCTCTTCGCCAAGGGTTATCGGCGCTACGGCATCCGGGTGACCGGGGACCAAGCCTTTACCGGCACGATCACCAACACCGGCACGATCACCATCGAGGGCATGGACTCGGCGGGGATCAGCGTCGAGGCCCCGCTGGTCGGCAACCTGGTCCACTCGGGCTCGATCAGCGTCACCGGCGACCGTGGTTACGGCGTCCGCATCGCCGCGCCGGTCACCGGCAAGGTCCAGATCGAGGGCTCGACCAGCGTCATCGGCGAAGGCTCCGTGGGGGTGGCGGTCGACGCGCCGATCGAAGGGGCGTTCGTCCTGCAGGGCTCGGTCTATTCGACCGGCTACCGCGTCACCTCACGCTACAGCGATCCCGATGACCGGGCGCTGCTGGACGCCGACGACAAACTGGAAGGCGGCGGCGGGGTGAACATCACGGCCAATGTCTCGGGCGGGGTGCTGCTGGACCGACCGCCGACCGACACCAATGACGACACCACCGACGACGAGGACGGCGACGGCGTCGCCGACAACGCGGAAGGCACGGCGTCGATCTCGGTCTATGGCGGCGCGCCGGCCCTGAAGATCGGCTCCAACACCAATACGGTGACGATCGGCGCGGTGGGCGAGGGCGACAACGCCTATGGCCTGGTCATCAACGGCTCGATCAGCGCCGCCAGCGTCTATGACGGCGTCGAGACCATCGGCGTGCAGATCGGCGGCGACGCGGGCTACGAGACCTTGCTCGCCAATGGCATTCGGGTGACCAGCTCGATCACGGCCGGGGGCTATGAGGCCCAGACCAACGGCTTGCGCCTGAAAGCGGGCGCGATCGCCGACACCATCTGGAACGAAGGCTCGATCAGCGCCTCGACGGTTTCGGAGGGCGCGTTCTCGGCCCGGGCGCTGGTGATCGACGCCGGCGCGGTCTCGCGCGTGTTGAACAACGACGGCGTGATCACCGCCACGGTGTCGGGCGAGAAGGGCAACGCCTACGCCATCCTCGACGAGGCCGGCACGCTGACGACGATCAACAACACCCGCACCATCGCCGCCTATGTCGTGGCCACCGACGACGAATACGACACCGACGACGACAATACCGACGCCTCGGACGAGACGATCACCGGCAAGGCGATCGCCATCGATGTCTCCAAGAACACTACCGGCGTCACCCTCACCCAGACCGGCGTCAATGACGGGGACGACGGCGATGATGGGGTGGCCGACACCGATACGGATGGCGACGGCGTGGACGACGCCGATGAGCCGGCCATCATCGGCAAGATCCTGTTCGGCGCGGGCGACGACACGTTCAACGTCCTGAACGGCTCGGTGATCGGCGCGATCGACTTCGGAGCCGGCCTCGACACCTTGAAGATCGACGGCGGGGCCTATGTGCTGACCAGTCTGTCCGACAGCGACGGCCGGCTGAACATCAGCGTCGGCGACGGTATTCTTGCTCTGACCAACACCAATGACCTGAAGATCACCAACCTCAGCCTGGGCGCCAGCAGCAAGCTGGTGTTCAGCGTCGATCCGGCCGCTGGGACCTGGGGCCGCATCATCGCCGACACGGCCACGATCGAGTCCGGAACGAAGCTGGGGCTGGTGCTCAACAACCTGCTGACCAACGCCTCGACCTTCGAGGTCATCCAGGCCGGCAGCCTGACGGCCGGCACGATCGACCAGGACCTGCTGGGCAGCGCGCCGTACCTCTATGTGGCCAACGCCTATCAGTCGGGGAACAGCATCAATATCGACGTGCGCCGCCGCACGGCGACCGAGGCCGGCATGACCGCCAACCAAGGCTCGGCCTACGACGCGGTGTTCGCGGCGCTGTCCAAGAACGAGGACATCGCCAGCGCCTTCCTGGCCCAGAACACCCGCGACGGCTTCTACAACCTCTACAACCAGATGCTGCCCGACCAGGGCATCGGCATGTTCTCGGCCCTGCAGTCGGTGAACCAGCAGATCTCGGCCGCCACCGCCGTGCGCCCGGACCTGGGCGACCGCTATGGCCCCGACAGCATCTGGGTGCAGCAGATCAACACCATGGTGAAGCGCGAGGACGGGACCGACCAGGGCTCGGACACGGCCGCCTTCGGGTTCGTGGCCGGCTACGAGGCCATGGGTGACGCGGGCGGGGCGTTGGGCGTGACCCTGGCCATGGTCAATGTCGAGGAGCACGACACCACCGCCAAGGCCGGCGAGCATACGGTCAACACGATGGTCCAGGCAGGGCTCTACTGGCGACGTGCGGTGGGCGGCTGGCGCTTCAACCTGGGCGGCGGGGCGGGTTATGGCTGGCTGACGGGCGACCGCAGCTTCTACAGCGAGGACGTCGACGGCGACGGCGTGGCCGACGCCTCGGTCACCAATGTCGCCCACTGGAACGGCGCGACCGCCAACGCCTTCGCCGGCGTCGCCTATGAGCAGAAGATCGGTCGCGCTTACATCCGGCCCGAGACGCGGCTGGACTATATCTATTTCTCGGAAGGCAAGCGTAGCGAGACCGGCGGCGGTGATGGCTTCGACCTGATCCGTAACGCGCGGGCGTTCAGCAATCTCAGCGGCGATATCGGCCTGGTGCTGGGCGCTCAGTTCGGCGAGGCGGTGTGGTGGCGGCCCGAGCTGCGGGTCGGCTATCGCAAGACGCTGTCGGGCAGCCTCGACGACACCGTGGCGCGGTTCCGGGGCGGGGAGAGCTTCACCCTGACCTCGATCGCCGACAAGCAGGGCGCGGCGACCCTGGGCTTCGCCATCCGCGCCGGCTCGGCCCTGTCGTACCTGGCGCTGGAAGGCGGGGCGGAAGCGGCCAAGAAGACCACCCGCTACTACATGCGGTTCTCCGGCCGTGCGATGTTCTGAGGCTCGCCACAATCGCGCCTTAATCGCGAACCTCGCAATACAAACGGAAAGTATTTTCGCCGCTCCGTCCAGCTACGCCTTAGCCGCGCCAGAGGACGGAGTGACGGGCATGCGGCAAAGGATTTTACTTCTCGATGCGGACCAGTCCGCGCGGTCTCAGATGCACGATCTGCTGTGCCGACACGAATACGAGGTGGTCACCGCCTCGTCGGCGCGGCAGATGGACAAGATCCTGACCACCGTGCCGGTCGATGCGGTGGTGCTGGACATCATGCTGCCGGGCGAGGGCGGGTTCTCGGTCTGCAACCGCCTGCGCAGCCAGCAGCCCCAGCCGGGCGTCATCGTGGTCAGCGCCATGGCCGACGAGAGCGACATCGTCGTGGGTCTGGAGATCGGGGCCGACGACTATGTGGCCAAGCCCTATCGCCAGCGCGAGCTGCTGGCCCGCATCCGCTCGGTGCTGCGTCGCCGCCAGGCGGGCCTGCGCGTGCGCCGCGACGACGACAAGGCCAACATCTACCGCTTCGACGGCTGGCGGCTGAACATCATCACCCGGCAGATGTTCGACCCCTATGAGCGCAGCGTCGAGCTGTCGTCCGGCGAGTTCACCCTGCTGAGCACCTTGCTGGCCAGCCCGCAGCAGATCGTGCCGCGCGCCCGGCTGCTGCAGGATCCCAACACCGGCGACCGTTCCGAGCACGAGCGCCAGATCAACGTCATCGTCAGCCGCCTGCGGGCCAAGCTGGCGCGGGTCGAGGGTGGCGACCTTTTGATCCGTACGGTGCGAGGCCAAGGCTACCTGCTGACCGTGCCGGTCGAGAGCATCCTCGTCGACTGAGAGACGAAAACCGTCGCCGCCCAGATTCTGACGGCTTCACCTGCTTCTCTCCACAGTCTAGCGTGCGCCCGCGACCGGGGTGGGCGTGTCTGTGAGTTGGAAGAGGGCTTCATGAGCCGTAGGAATACGCTGCTGGCGGCGGCCGTTGTGGCGCTGTCGAGCCTGGCTGGCGCAGCGCTGGCCGCCGATGTCACGCCGCTCAAGGCGAGCGACGTCTATGGTGTCTGGCGCAATCCCAAGGGCAGCGTCCACATCGAGATCAAGCCGTGCGAGACCCGCACCTGCGGCTATGTCGTCTGGGCCAATCCTGACGCGCGCGCCGACGTGAAGAAGAAGAAGAACGAAGACCTGGTCGGCATGCAACTGCTGCGTGACTTCTCGGCTTCCGATCCGAACGAATGGAAGGGGCGCGTCTACGTACCCGACCTGGACATGACCTTCTCGGGCCAGATGCGCTTGCTGGATCGCGCCTCGCTGCGCGCCAAGGGCTGTTTCCTGGTCCTGTGCAAGACCCAGGTGTGGACGCGGGTCGACACCGCCTCGGCGTCGACCGGCCGGGCGCTCTAGGGCCGATGTCGGAAGGGGCCGAGTTCCGGGTGGAGGTGGACGGTCCCGTCCTGGCCAGCCGGGGCGGTCTCTACGGCGCGGGCGATGTCAGCTGCGCCGCGCCAGCCCAGACCCTGGCTCGCCACCGCTACGCCCGCTCAGCGATCGGGGCGGTGGTGTCGGGTGTGTTCGGCTATCAGACCCCCGTCGGCTCGGCGACCGCTACGCCCGGTACGATCGTGCTGGGCAATGCTGAGGAGAGCTTTGGCTGCCTGCATCTGGACGGGGCCGGCAATCGCCGCGCGGTCCTGGCGCTGGATGACGTCCTGATGAACGAACTGGCCGAGGACCTGCGCTGCGCCGATGGCCGTTTCGCCGTGGCTGCCGTCGCATCGGGCCGTGAGACCGCGCCGCTGTATGGCGCGATCCGCCAGCTGGCGCGCGATAGCCGTCCTCAGGAAGAGGCGGTGGTCGCCGTCACCGCCGCCGCCCTGGCCCTGGGCCGCCGCGTGCGCCGCCGCGACGCCAGCCGCGTCGACCACGGCCGGGTCCGCGAGGTCGCCCACGACGTCCAGCGCCGTTATGCTGAGACCCTGCCGCTGACCCAGCTAGCCGCCGATGCGGGCCTGTCGCGCTATCACTTCATCCGCGCCTTCCGGGACGTGACGGGCGAGACGCCCCGCCAGTTCCAGATCGGCGCGCGCCTCAAGGCCGCCGCCGATCAGCTCTTGGACACCAAGGCGCCGATCACCACGATCGCCCTGAACGTCGGCTTCAACGACCTCTCGCACTTCAACCACACCTTCCGCGAGGCGTTCGGTTGTTCGCCTCGGGCCTGGCGGCAGGCCGCCTAGCCACCGCAACAAACCCCAAGTTCCGTCGGCCGCGCCGTGCTGCCTTGCCTCACCGAGGTTTCAGGGGAGTCGGGGCGGGTGATGGTGTCGGGGAAAGCGGTTCCGTATGCGCTGGGCGCGTTTCTGCTGGGCGTGCTGGGGCTGATCTCAAGCGACTTCGCCTTCCAGTGGCAGCCCGTGCCGGACAACGTTCCTCTCCGGTCCGTGCTGGCCTCCGCCTCCGCCGTCGCGATGGCCGCCGCGGCCCTCGCGGCGGTGCTGCCGCGCCTGGCGAAGGGCGGCCGGCTGCTCCTGGCGATCTTCTTCGGTCTTTGGGCCGTCTTGCTCCATGGCCCCCGCGTGGTCGCGCAACCTGGCTCGGTCGCCGAATGGCTGGGCCTGGCCGAGAGCGCGACGATGTCGGCGGGCGGCGTCGCGCTCCTCGCGCTATCCCTCGGGGGAGACTTGCGACGCCGCCTGGCTTTTTCGACCCGCGTCGCGTTCGGGCTGTGCCTGCTGGTCTTTGGCCTGTCGCACTTCGTCTATCTGAAGTTCACGGCCCAGATGGTCCCGGCCTGGCTGCCTTGGCCGACCGGGTGGGCGGCGGCGACAGGGGCTGGGCACGTGCTGGCCGGCTTGGCTTTCCTGTCCAATCGCGGGCTGAAGGCCGCTGGTCCCGCGATCACCGGCATGATGGCCAGCTTCGTGGTGCTGCTGCACATCCCGCGCGTGCTGGCCGAGCCGGCCAGCCGCATGGAGTGGACCATGACCTCGGTGGCCCTGACCCTGACCGGCGCGGCTTTCGCCCTGTGGCGGTTGAACGTCGAGGACTAACCCTCCAGCGACAGCAGGGCGAACAGCGCGCCTTCGGTGTCCGACAGCCGCCAGCCGCGATAGTTGAACACCGCGCCCTTTCGGAAGTCGGCGGCGGCCTGGACGCGCAAGGCGGGCAGGGCGTCGGGGCCGCGTCCGGCGGGGAAGAGGCGCTTCGTCAGTTCACGGATTGACGTGTTCGGATGCTGTTTGCGCCAGGTCTCGCCGATGCGGCGGACGGCGGCAGGATCGAGGCCGTCTGGCGTGCGGGCCAGGGCCGGCGTGGCGGCCAGCGCGAAGAGGGCGGCCAGCAGGTCGCGGCGGCTGGTCATTGGACGGTCTCGCTCTTGAGGTGGTCGGCCAGGCGCATGACCAGGGCCAGGATGGTCAGGGTCGGGTTGGCGATGCCGGAGGTCGGGAACACCGAGCTGCCGGCGACATAGAGGTTCCTGGCCTCATGCAGCCGCAGGTCGGCATCGACGACGCCCTTCTTGGGATCGGCATGCATCCGCGTCGTGCCCATGTGGTGGCGCGAGGCGCTGGAGGTGGCCAAGAGCTTGCCCCGCGGGATCGCCCAGCACATCCGGCCTTCACCCGACGCGCCCAGGGCGTCGGAGAGGCCGAACACCGACCGCTCTAGGTCCGCATAGTCCTTGTCGCCATAGGTCCAGGTCAGGCGCACGCGCGGCATGCCCAAGGCGTCCTTGTGGTCCGGATCCAGGGTCACGCGGCTGTCGGGATTGGGGAAGTGCTCGGTCATGGCGAAATAGCCGAGCAGTTGGCCGTCGCCTTGGCGGGCATTGGCCTTGGCGATGGTCTTGCTGTCGGGATCGGGGACGTCGGCGCGGAACAGGGTGGCGGTGAAGTTGCCGGTCTTCATCCGCGTCTGGGCCTTCAGGCCGGAACCGATCACACAGTGCGCCGCCATCCGCTTGGTCGGCGCGTAGAGCTCCAGCGGCTCGGCGCGGGAGACGGCCAGGGCCGTGCCTTCGTTCCCGGCGTCGCCATCGTTGGAATAGGTCACGTGGCCCTGGAAGAAGCGACCGACCAGGTCTTGACGGTTGCCCAGGCCGTCGGAGGCCAGCAGCAGCCGGACGTTCTCGATGCCGCCGGTGGCCAGCACGTAGCGCCCGGCCTTGGCCGTATGGCGCTTGCCGTCCAGGCAGGCGACATCCAGGCCGACGACCTCGGCGCCTTGGCGGCGGATCTTCACGACATTGGCGTGCAGGTAGACGGTGATATTGGCGGCTTCCGCGAACTGGGTGCGGAAGACGTCGAAGGCGGCCTTGTCGGTTCCGCCCGAGAACTTCGAGAACTCGCGCGGGGCCGGGAAGAAGCCGTCGGCCGGGTCCAGCGCCAGCGGTTGCAGTGAAGGCTCGGTCGAGGCGGGCCGCTCCAGCGGAAAGCGCGGGATCTCCAGCAGGTCGCAGGCCCGGTCGTAGTAGGGCTGCATTTGCGCGCGGGTGACGGGCCAGCCGCTGTGGGGGATCCAGGCGCGTTCGGCGAAGTCGGCCGGGTCCAAGGGCGCGCACTTGCCGCCCCAGACCAGGCCCGAGCCACCGAGGGCGCGAACCCGGGACTGGATCGGATAGTCGTCGAACGGCCGCTCGGGATTGCCCGGCGCCGTCTGGACGCCCGAGCCGGCGTAGAGGGCCTGGTTCTCCATGTCGATCTCCAGGCCGCCGCTCTCCAGGATCACGACCCTCAGCGGGCCGCCAGCCAGTTCCTTGGCCAGGGCGATGCCGGCCAGACCGCCGCCGATGATCACGAGATCGGCCTCGATCGGGCTGGCGTCAGGCAGAGTCCGGGCGTCGATGATCGCCATCGTTTTGAAACTCGCTGATTTTGTTGGAGAAGTTCGGGCGCGCTTAAGAGCGCGCGCCCCGGCTCTTCAGGTAGGCGACGACGTCGAGGCGGCCGTTGCGCTGGGCTTCGCTCAGGGGCGAGCGCGTTCCGCCATTGGCCGGCACCTCGCGGTTCACGTCGGCGCCGCGTTCGATCAGATATTTGACGATGGTCAGGTTGCCGGCCTGGGCGGCGTTGATCAGCGGGGTCTCGTCGTTGGGCACGAAGATTTCGACATCGGCCCCGCGTTCCACCAGCAGGCGGACGATCTCGAGATTGCCCGACAGCGAGGCCTGGATCAGCGGGGCGCCGTCGCCGCGCACCGGCAGGTTCGGATCGGCGCCGGCGGCCAGCAGCATCTGGACCAGGTCCATGCGGCCGTGGCGCGCGGCCTCGATCAGCGGGGAGCCGTCGCCGGGCAGGACGGCATTGGCGTTGGCGCCCAGGTCGATCAGCTCGCGGACAGCCGCGGCGTCGCCAGAGCGGACGGCGTCGAACAGGGGCTGGCTCAGATGGCGGGCGATGGCGCGCTTGGCCTGTTCCGGCGATTTCTGGACGACCTGAGCCGGCTGGGCGGCCCAGGCGGCGACGCCGGCCGACAGGCTGAGGATGGCGACAGCGGCGGCGCCGGCCAGGTGGCGGCGGCGATTGGCGTGGTGATGGGCGAGCAAGGTGAAACGCTCCTTCAGTTGTTTGTTGGCGGAAGCGGGCCAATGGCAGCCCAGCGGCGGGGCGCAGGCGGCCAGCTGGGTCTTCAGCATGGCCTCGCCATAGGTCCGGCGGGTCTTGGGGTGACGGGCCAGCACGGCGGCGTCGCAGGCGATCTCCTGGTCGATGCGCAGCACGGCGGCGCCGACATGGATCAGCGGGTTGAACCAGAAGAGGCACTGCAGCGCCGTGACGGCGGCGTTGATCTGGGCGTCGCCGACGGCCAGGTGGTTCTGCTCGTGCGCCAGGATCAGGGCCTGTTCCTCGGGCGAGAACCGGGCCGTGAAATCGGCGGGCAGCACCACGCGCGGGGCCAGGGCGCCGATCACGGCCGGGCCGACGCCAGGACGGTCGGACCAGAAGAGGCCGCCCTCGGCGCTGAGCTTGCCCAGCGAGCGCACGAACCGTCGCTGACGCTCGGCCTGGATGGCGAGGGCAGTCAAGGTGACGACGAGCCAGAGGCCCAGAGCGATCTCGGCGATGGGCAGGACGCGCATCTGCCTGGGGATCGGCTTGAAGGTCTGGGTCGCTGGAGCGGGAGCTTCAGCGACGACTATCGGTTTGGCCGCGACAGGCGCGGGCAGGGTGATCGTCCGCGCCGGGATCAGCAGAGCCAGGATCGACAGCGGCACGACCAGCCACAGGGCGTAGGCGCTGCGCGCCCCGAACGCGGCCCGGACCGGCTTGCGCAGGGCCAGCACCAGCAGCACGGCCGCCGCCAGGGCCAGGTTGGCCCTCAGCAGGAAAGGGAAGATCTCACTGGCCATCGTCGAGCTTCTCCAGCAGGCGACGCAGTTCGGCGACATCCTCGGGGGCCAGCTTCTCGCGCTTGGAGAAGTGGCTGACCAAGGGCGCCAGGCGGCCGTCGAACAGGCGGTCCAGCAGGCCCTGGCTCTCGGTGTCGACATAGTCGTCGCGACCGATCAGCGGGCGATACAGGAAGCGGCGACCCTCCTTGTCGGCGGCGATCGCGCCCTTGTTCAGCAGGCGGTTGAGCAAGGTCTTCACCGTGCCTTCAGCCCAGCCCTGGTCCTTGGCCAGGATCGCCGTGACGTCCTCGGCGGCCTTGGGGCTGTCGGCCCACAGGACCTTCATGACTTCGCTCTCGGCGGCGCTGATGCGGTGCGGGTTCGTATCCATGCTCTGACGATTACGCACGTAAACGATCGCGTCAAGCCAACGATTACGCACGTAAACGAAATGTAATGCGACGTTTGCCCAAGAACCGAAGCGGCGTAATCCTGGCGGCGACCAAGGAGGAGCCGGATGGCCGAGACGTTGCAGATGGGCCTGCCGGGCTTCGACCCGCCTACGCCGACCGATCGGCTGATGTTCCTGCTGTATCCGGACGCCCAGACCGCCGAGCAGATCGCGCGGGAGGCTCGCCGGCTGAGGGAGAGCCTGGGCCTACGCGGTCAGCCGCTGTTGACCGACCGTTTCCACATCACCCTGCATCACCTGGGCGACTATGTCGGCCTGCCCAATGACATGGTGACCAAGGGCAAGATGGCCGGCGCGGCCCTGGTCCATGCGCCGTTCGAGGTGGTGTTCGACAAGGCCGTCAGCTTCGCCAACCGGCCGGGCAACAACCCCTTCACCCTGCAGGGCGGGGAGGGTGTCGCGGCCCTGATCGACTTCCAGAAGGCGCTGGGCCTGAAGATGGCCGGCGCGGCCCTGAAGCCCGACAAGCAGTTCCTGCCGCACATCACGCTGCTGTACGACGGCCAGGTCGTTCCCGAGCAGGCGATCGAGCCGATCCGCTGGACGGTCGAGCGCTTCGTGCTGGTGCAGAGCAAGCTGGGCCAGACCCAGCACATCGTTCTGGCCGAGTGGATGCTGGGCTGATGGCGACCGCGGCCGAGGTCCTCCAGGACCTGGAAGCGCTCGGCGACGACGGCTATCGCGAGCGCATGGCCGGCTTCGCGATTACCTATGAGAAGGCGTTCGGCGTCCCTGTCGGCGAGCTGCGCAAGCTGTCCAAGCGACTAGGTCGCGATCACGCCTTGGCGCAGGCCTTGTGGGACACGCGTTGGTACGAGGCCCGGCTGTTGGCCGGCATGGTCGATGATCCGAAGCTCGTGACGCCCGAGCAGATGGACGCCTGGCGATCCGAGTTCGACAGCTGGGCGGTGACCGACACCCTGTGTTTCGACCTGTTCGACCGTACGCCTCACGCCCTGGCCAAGATCGACCAGTGGGCGACGCTGGAGGGCGAGTTCGACAAGCGCGCCGCCTTCGCCCTGCTGGCCTGCGTGGCCCTGCACCGTAAGGAACTGCCGGATGAGGTGTTCCTGGAGCGCCTGCCGCTGATCGAGGCTGCGGCTACGGATCCCCGGAACTTCGTCAAGAAGGGCGTCAACTGGGCGCTGCGGGCCATCGGCGTACGCAAGAGCCCGGCCCTGAAGGCCGCCGCCCTGGACTGCGCCGCGCGACTGGCGGCGAGCCCGGATGCGACGGCCCGCTGGAACGGCAAGGACGCCCTGCGCCAGCTGAGCAAGAGAACTCAGGCCGGCTGAGCCATTTCCTCCAGCAGCGTATCGAGCAGGCCATAGCCCGACTCCATGCCGTCCAGCATCGGCGTCGCCAGGGCTCCGGCGCGGCCCTCGGGCGAGGCGTATTCGATCGTCATGGTCATGGTGGTGATGCCGCCGACCTCGGCCAGCAGGGTGGTGATCCGCGTGCGGCCGCCGGTCCAGTCCTCGTCGAAGATCTCTTCGTGGACGGTGCGGGCAGGGGCCTCGACTTCGAGGTAGACGCCGCCCATGCCCATGTCGACGCCTTCGGTGTTGCGCCAGACATAGCGGAACTTGCCGCCCGGACGCAGGTCGATCTCGCAGACCGGCATGGTCCAGCCGGGCGGGCCCAGCATCCAGCGCTGCACCAGGGCCGGCTCGGCCAGGGCTCGGAAGACCAGGTCGCGGGGGGCGTTGAACACGCGGGTGACGATCAGGTCGCGGTCGCCGGACTGGACGACGGTCAGCTTGCTCATGGGGCGTCTCCTTCTTTGGTCTGGGCTTTGAGGTCCTCGAGGACCTGGTCGAGTTCGGTGAAGCGGGTTTCCCAGAAGGCGCGGAAGGCCTCCAGGAAGGCGGTGGCCTCGGCCAGGGGCTGGGCCTCCAGCCGGCGAGGCCGGCGCTGGGCGTCCTTGCCGCCCGAGATCAGGCCGGCGGTCTCCAGCACCTTGAGGTGACGCGAGATGGCCGGCTGGCTCATGGCGAACGGCTGGGCCAGTTCGCCGACCGAGGCCGGGCCCTGGGCCAGCCGGGCGATGATCGCGCGACGGGTCGGGTCGGCCAGGGCGGCGAAGGTGGTGTCGAGGCGCGCGGCGGCGAGGCTCATTTATAATGTACTCGTTATGTAACGAGATGGTTATGGATTCGATCGCGCTAGCCGTCAAGCGGTTGGCTCGGCTAGGGCAGGGGGAGGGCGCGGATTCGCTGGCCCTCAGGAGGCCCCGCCATGACCGCCACGATGTACGGCATCAAGAACTGCGACACCGTCGCCAAGGCCCGCAAATGGCTGGAAGATCGTGGCCACGCTTACGCCTTCCACGACTACAAGACCGCTGGCATCGATCGCGCCACCCTGGAGGGCTGGGTCAAGGAGCACGGCTGGGAGGTGATCCTGAACCGCGCCGGCACGACCTTCCGCAAGCTGGACGAGGCCGACAAGCAGAACCTGGACGCCGACAAGGCCATCGGCCTGATGTTGGCCCAGCCATCGATGATCAAGCGGCCGGTTCTCGATCTCGGCGACAAGCGCCTGGTCGGCTTCAAGCCCGATATCTATGAGGCTGCTGTAAGCTAAACCGCGAATTGTCCACGCGTTTCGTCGCCTTCTAAGCGAAGTTTAAGACGACAACTTGCGGGGGATCAGTCTATCACTGGACGGAGCGTCCGGTTGAAACGGACTCAAGTGGGGGCATAGGCGCGTGGGGGAGTTCGCCATCTCGCGGTACGAGCTGGTCATCTTCGACTTCGACGGCACGCTGGCCGACAGCGCGGCGTGGATGATGCGAGCCGTCAATCCGATGGCCCGCCGATATGGCTTCAAGACCGTCACCGACGATGAGATCGAGATGCTGCGGGGCCGCAGCACGCGCGAGGTTATCCGTTATCTGGGCGTCTCGCCCTGGAAGCTTCCGCTGATCGCGCGCGCTGGCAAGAAGCTGATGGCCGCCGACGCCCACACGATCCCGCTGTTCCCCGAAACCGCCCGGATGCTGCGCGCCCTGAACGAAGCGGGCGTGAAGATCGCGGTGGTCAGCTCCAACAGCGAGGCGGTGATCCGCCGCGTGCTGGGCGAGGAGCTGGGCAACCTGATCAGCCTGTACGCCTGTGGCGCGTCGCTGTTCGGCAAGGCCCGCAAGTTCAAGCAGGTGACCCGGCAGGGCGTGTCCCGCGACAAGATCATCTGCATTGGCGACGAGACCCGCGACATCGAGGCCGCCCGCGCGGTGGGCCTGGACTGCGGCGCCGTCAACTGGGGCTACGCCAAGCCCTCGATCCTGGCCCAACACCAGCCCACGGTGTCGTTCAGCACGATGTCCGAAATTATTTCGTACGTCGGCGCATCCAAGGCGGCGGTCGGCGGCGACTAACCTTCGAAAGCGCGAGAGATCGCGCCGCTGATCGAAGGGATCGACCGATGGACAATGTGTTCTGGCACTTCTGGTGGCTGATGTTCCCGCTGGGCTTCATGGCGCTTCGGGTCTTCCGGTCGTGGCTGGACTACTGCGCCCGCCGCGACGCGGCCCAGGTGCTGCGCGAGCTGGCCGCCGCCGGCCGCGAGCCGCCCGCCGCCCTGATCAACCGTCTGCTCTAGGGGAAGCTCGAGATGCGTGAAGAATTCTTCTGGCAGTTCTGGTGGTTGATCTTCCCGGTGGGGTTCATGCTGCTGGGCGCTTTCCGCACCTGGCTGGATTATCGCGCCCGCCGCGAGGCCCTGGACCTGATCAAGACCTATGTCGCCTCCGGCCGTGAGCCGCCGGCCGAGCTGCTGAACAAGATCAGTCGCCGCCTGCATCGTGACGACGACTATGACGACGAGCGTCCGCGCTATCGCCGCCGCCGCGAGCGCAGCTGGTACCAGGTGGTGCTGTTTGGCCTGCTGGCCAGCGGTTTCGCGGTCGCCGCCGCCACCGACATGTACGGCGCTGGCGAGGCCTTCGTGATCGTGGCCTTCGTGCTGGGCGCGCTGTGCGCCGCGACCCTGGTGCAGGTGATCCTGGATCAGAAGGGCCCGACCATCTGATGGACGCCGCGCTCGTCAGGCAGGCGCGCGCGGGATCCCAGGCTGCTTTCGCCCGACTGGTGGCGATCCATGAAAAGCCGTTGCGGGGCTTCCTGCGCAAGAGCGGCTGGATCGACGCCGACGATATCGCTCAGGAGGCCTTCGTGGCGGCCTGGGCGGGGCTGCCCAAGCTGCGCGAGGACGAGGGCTTTCGGGCCTGGCTCTACGGCGTGGCCTGGAAGAAGGCCCTGTCGCAGCGACGCGGCGCCCAGCGCGCGGCCGCCCGCGACGAGGCCTGGCGGGGCGAACAGGAGTTGGAGACCGCCGCCGAGGTCGGCGCCGAGGACCGCATGGCCCTCGAGGCGGCCCTGGCGACGCTTCCGGAGGATCAGCGGGCCTGTGTCACCCTGTGCCTGGGCCAGGCCTGGTCGCACGCCGAGGTCTCGCAGGCCCTGGGACTTCCGCTGGGTACGGTCAAATCGCATGTTACCCGCGGCCGCGAGCGGCTGCTGGCGGTTATGGGAGGTTCGCAATGAACCTGGACGATCAACTCTCGGCCTTCCTGGGTGAAACCCCCAAGCAGAGCCGCGCCGACATCTTCACCGCCGAGGTGATGAAGCGGGTCGAGCAACAGGCGTTCCTGGATCAGCTGAAGACGATCGTGATCGGGGCAGGGGCGAGCGCCCTGGTGCTGTGGGCCTGCGCGCCGGCGCTGAACGCGGCGGTCTCGGCGATCGCGCCCAGCCTGGCGCCGACCGCCGCCATGCTGGCCTTTGTCGCGGCGGTGGTGATGGCTGGCGGCCCCGGCGTCTGGCGTCGCCTTGGCTTGTCGGCGGGCTGAAATCAGCCTTACGAAAGTTTCATGCGGGCGGGCGCCTCCAAACGAGGTCGTGAACGCCTCTTATCAGTGAAGGCGGCGCGGGGGCGTCGTCACCCCGTTAGGAGAGCACTGCCATGGAAGGCATTTTCGTTCCGATCGCGTTCTTCAGCCTGATCGCGGCCATCTGCATCGTTCCCGTCTGGCTGAAGAGCCGCGAGCGCAAGGAGATGCAGGCCACGATCCGCTCGGCGATCGACAAGGGCCAGGCGCTGCCGCAGGAGCTGATCGACGCCATGACCAAGGATGTCCGCCAGCCCGCCACGGCGCTGCGCGACTTGCGCTCGGGTGTCATCTGGCTGGCCGTCGGCCTGGGCCTGGCGGGTCTGGGGACCATGATCGGCTTCGAGGAGCACGACGCGTTCCATCCGATGCTGGGCATCGCCTTCATTCCCGGCATGATCGGCCTGGCGCTGATCCTTCTCAGCTTCTTCAACCCCAACAAGGAACCGCGGGTTTAAGCGGAAGGCCTTGGGAGGGGCTTGAAGTCGATGGGCATGGAACGCCCGCCTACCGGTCACGACGTCGAACTCGCCGCGCTCGCGGCGGCGGGCGATCGCAGGGCCTACGGGGAGCTGGTGCGCCGGCACGGTTCGGCCGTGCGGGGGCTGCTCCGACGCCTGGGCGCCGACAGCGCCACGGCTGACGACGTGGCCCAGGACGCCTTCATCACCGGTTTCGAACAGGTGGCGGAGTTCCGCGGCGAGGGCGCCTTCGGCGGCTGGATCAAGAAGATCGCCGCGCGGCTCTATCTGAAGAAGGTCAAGCGCGAGGCGCGGCTGATCTTCTCGGACACCGTGGAGCCGGTCGAGGAGATCACGGTGCGCGAGGCGTCCGGAGACGGCGCTGCGGCCAGCCGGATCGACCTGGACGAGGCGTTGAAGACGCTGTCTCGCGGGGAGCGCCTGTGCGTTTCCCTCTGCTACGGGGCCGACTGGTCTCACGCCGAGGCGGCTGAAGCCTTGAACATCCCGATCGGCACGGTGAAATCCCATGTCAAACGTGGTTTGGACAAACTTCGGGCGAAACTCGCCCGACCAGAGGAAGGGACGAGGAGGGAAGCCCATGGCTGAGCCCGATTTCGAAGCCCAACTAAGTCGCCTGTTCGCCGAAACGCCGTCGTTCCCGGACGCGGCGCTGTTCACTGCCGAGGTCGCGTCCAAGCTGGATCGCGGCTGGGCGATGCGGCGGCTGTTCATCGGCCTGGCCGGCACGGCGGCTGGCCTGTTCGCCGCGTTCCAGATCCTCAGCAGCCGGTTCTCCAGCGAGATCTCGCAGCTGTCGCGCAACAGCGGCCACAACCTGCAGACCGAGATCGACGCCGGCGTGGCCAAGTTCAATGGCCTGCTGACGGGCGCTCCGGCCAGCGGTGAGGCCATGTGGCTGGCGGCGGGTCTGGCGGTGCTGGCTCTGGCGTTTGCTGTCACGCGGGCGGTCGAGGACCTGTAATCACTGTTCATGTTGCGGTGCGGCGCGATCCGGCCCACAAACGGCGCCCGAAATGCGTCTAGGGAGGGTTCGCCCGTGTCCGCCCATCGTGAAGAGACGGTCCGCCGTTTGGCCGCCCCCGACATCGCCAGCCGCAAGGGCGGCGTGCCCGTTGTCTGCCTGACGGCCTATACCGCGCCCGTGGCGGCGGCCTTGGACGAGTCCTGCGACCTGCTGCTGGTGGGGGATTCGGTCGGCATGGTCGTCCACGGCCTGCCCAACACCGTCGGCGTGACCCTGGAGATGATGATCCTGCACGGCCAGGCGGTCATGCGCGGCTCCAGGCGGGCCATGGTCGTGATCGACATGCCCTTCGGCTCGTACGAGGGCTCGCAGGAAGAGGCCTATGCCAACGCGGTGCGGATCATGAAGGAAACCGGGGCCCAGGCCGTGAAGGTCGAGAGCGGCCCGACGGTGCCTGACACCATCCGCTACCTGACCCAGCGTGGCGTGCCGGTCATGGGCCATGTGGGTCTGCGCCCGCAGGCGGTGCTGGTCGACGGCGGCTTCAAGGCCAAGGGCAAGGACGCCGCCGAGCGCGAGCGGATCCTGGAGGAGGCCAAGGCCACCGCCGACGCCGGCGCCTTCGCCGTGGTGGTCGAGGGCGTGGCCGAGAGCCTGGCGCGCGAGATCACCGCCGCCATCGACGCGCCCACCATCGGCATTGGCGCTTCCGCCGGTTGCGACGGCCAGATCCTGGTCACCGACGACATGCTGGGCCTGTTCGACTGGACCCCGAAGTTCGTCCGCCGCTACGCCGATCTGAAGACCGAAATCACCCGCGCCGCCGCCGATTACGCGCGTGACGTGAAAGATCGCAGCTTCCCCGGCGAGGGCGAGACCTACTACGCCAAGAAGTCGTAAAAGGGCTCGTTGCGGCTGCGCGCGGCACGCTATAGGTTCGCCGCCTCGGCGAGCGGCCCTCCGCTAGCCACAATCTGTCTTAAACCAGCGACGTCGCCTAAGTTCTGGCGCGACGTCCAAGGGCCTGCCGCCCGTTTCGGAGCCTCGTTTCGTGGTCGATGTTTTTGACGAAGTCGAAGAGCAGCTTCGGTCGGAGCGCTATCGCAGCCTGGCGGTGAAGTCGCTGCCCTGGGTGGCGGCGGCGACGGCGGCCGTGGTGATCGGCGTCGGCGGCTATTGGGGCTGGACCTCGTATCAGACGACCCAGGCCGACAAGGCCTCGGAAGGCTATCAGGCCGCGCTCGAAACCGCTCAGAAGCAAGGTCCGGCCAAGGCTTTCGGCCAGTTCAAGACCGTCGCCGACACGGGTTCCAAGGGCTACAAGGCCCTGGCCCTGCTGCAGATGGGCGACATCCGCGTCGAAGAAAACAAGACGACCGAGGCGGTCGCCTATTTCGACGAGGCCGCCAAGGTCGCGCCGAATGTTCTGCTGGGTGACCTGGCCCGCCTCAAATCCGCCTTCGCCCTGATGGACACCGCCTCGTTGAAAGACATCGAGTCGAGGTTGACGCCGTTGGCGGGGGAAAAGAGTCCGTACCGCGTGTACGCCAAGGAAGCCCTGGCGTTCGCGAAGCTGCAGGCCGGTGATCTGGCCGGCGCGCGGGCGGATTTCGTCATCCTGGCCAACTCGCTCGACTCAAGCACGTCCGAAGAGGTGCGCCAGCGCGCCCAGGCCGCCATGCAGTTGATCGACTCGGGCGCCGCCAAGGAACTGGGCGCGGCCGTGAAGGCCGCCGCCAAACTGCCTCCGATGCCGCCGATGGGTCAGCTGCCCGCCGGTCTCGCGCCCAACGCCGCCGCTGCCGGCCCCAACGCCTCTCAATGAGCCGCCTGATGATCTCCAAGCGTTCCGTCGCCCTGGTCGCGCTGATGTCCGCGTCCGTGGCCATCACCGGCTGCTCGACGGCTTCGAAACTCAATCCCTTCGGCGGCAAGGACAAGAACAAGTCCACGGCCAGCCAGGGCCAGCGCATCTCGATCATCGCCTTCGACCAGAAGGTCGAGGCCAACGAGACGCTGAAGGGCGCCGACTTCTTCCTGCCCGAGCCGGTCGCCCAGACCGAATGGCGCCTGCCGGGCGGCAACGCCGAGCAGTCGATCGAGCACGTCGACGCCGGCAAGGGCTTCCAGATCGCCTGGAAGAAGGGCTTCGGCAAGAAGGGCGGCAAGACGTTCCACGTCACCGCGCCACCGGTCTCGGCCGATGGCCGCATCTACGTGATGGACGGTGAAGCCGACGTCGTGGCGCTGGACGCCAAGTCGGGCTCGCAGATCTGGCGCAAGGATCTGCGTCCGGCCGCCGGCCCGACCATCAAGGGCGGCTTCATGGGGCTGATCCCCAAGAAGAACGATCGCCTGGGCTTCGGCGGCGGCGTCGCCGTCGGTCCGGACGGCAAGCTGTACGTCGCCTCGGGCTTCCGCTTCGTGGCCCAGATCGACGCCGCGACCGGCAATATCGGCTGGACCCAGCAGACCTCGACGCCGATCCACAGCGCCCCGACCGTCGCCGACGGCCGCGTGTTCGTGGTTTCGACCGACAACGAACTGCTGACCTACGCCACCGAGAACGGCGCGCCGGGCTGGACCTACCAGGCCCTGAGCGAACCGGCCCGCATCCTGGCCGCCTCGAGCCCCGCCGTCAGCGGCGACACCGTCGTGGCGGGCTTCGCCTCGGGCGAACTGGTGGCCCTGCGCGCCGCCAACGGCAACGACCTGTGGAGCGAGGCCCTGAGCCGCGCCAGCCGCACCAACGCGCTGTCGGAAATCCGCGACATCCCGGGCCGCCCGGTGATCTACAAGGGCGACGTCTTCGCCGTCAGCCACTCGGGCGTCTTCGCCGCCACCGACCTGCGCACGGGCCAGGCCCGCTGGAGCCTGCCGGTCACCGCCATCACCACCCCGTGGGCCGCCGGCGACGTCGTCTATGTCGTCGACAAGGCCGGCCAGGTGATCTGCGTCTCGCGCGAGAACGGCTCGGTCTACTGGATCCAGGACCTCAACAACACCGAGAGCCTGTCCAAGAAGCAGAAGAAGAAGCGCGCCAAGCACCCGATCCTGTGGTCGACGCCGATCCTGGCCAATGGCCGCCTGATCACGGTGTCCAGCAACGGCGAAGCCGTGGCCCTGAACGCCAAGACCGGCGCCAAGGAAAAGACCCTGAAGATCGGCGCTCCGGTGCTGATCAACCCGATCGCGGTCGGTGATACCATCTACCTGGTCACGGACGAGGCCGACCTGGTCGCCATCCGCTGATCAAAACGGGTCCTTTGAGGCCCGCTGACAACTTGAAATGCTCTTGAGCCCGGGTCCGCGAAAGCTGGCCCGGGCCTTCGCTTTTCCAGCGCCTTTTGCGGGAAACGCGAAAATCGACTACTGGACGCCTTATGCCTTTGAAACTCGCCATCGTCGGCCGCCCCAATGTGGGCAAGTCCACGCTGTTCAACCGTCTGGCCGGCAAGAAGCTGGCCATCGTCGACGACCAGCCGGGGGTCACCCGTGACCGCCGCTACGCCGACGGCCGCCTGGGCGACCTGGACCTGCACCTGATCGACACCGCCGGCTTCGAGGACGTCGCCGACGAGAGCCTGGAAGCGCGCATGCGCGCCCAAACCGAGCTGGCGATCGAGGAAGCCGACCTCTCGCTGTTCATCTACGACGCCCGTGAAGGCGTCACGCCGCTGGACGAGGTGTTCGCCACCCTGCTGCGCCGTCGCGGCAAGCCGGTGATCATCGCCGCCAACAAGGCCGAGGGCAAAGCCGGCCAGTCGGGCATAGGCGAGGCCTACAAGCTGGGCTTGGGCGAGCCGATCCCGATCTCGGGCGAGCACGGCGAAGGCATGGCCGAGCTGTACGCCGCCATGCTGGAGGCCGTTCCCGAGGACCAGTACTCGGACGACGAGGACGACGAGGACAAGCCGATCCGGCTGGCCATCGTCGGCCGTCCGAACGCGGGCAAGTCCACCCTGATCAACCGCCTGATCGGCGAGCAGCGTCTGCTGACCGGTCCCGAGGCCGGGATCACCCGCGACTCGATCTCGGTCGACTGGGTCTGGGGTGACAAGAAGGTGCGCCTCGTGGACACCGCCGGCCTGCGCAAGAAGGCCAAGGTGCAGGAGAAGCTGGAGAAGCTCTCCACCCAGGACACCATCCGCGCCATCACCTTCGCCGAGGTCGTGGTGCTGGTCATGGACGCCACCCACCCGTTCGAGATCCAGGACCTGCAGATCGCCGACCTGACCGAGCGCGAAGGGCGCGCCCTGGTGTTCGTGCTGGCCAAGTGGGACCTGATCGAGGACCAGGCCGCGACCCTGGCCGCCTTCCGCGAGCACGCCGAGCGGATGCTGCCCCAGGTGCGTGGCGCGCCGGTGGTGGCGCTGTCGGGCGAGACCGGCAGCGGCGTCAACAAGCTGATGCCGGCCGTGCTGAAGATCCACAAGGACTGGTCGACCAAGGTCAAGACCCGCGACCTGAACGACTGGCTGCAGATGGCCATGCAGCGCCACCCGCCGCCCGCCGTCAGCGGCCGCCGCGTGAAGCCGAAGTACATGGCCCAGACCAAGGCTCGTCCGCCGACCTTCGTGCTGTTCTCCAGCCGCGCCGACCAGATGCCCGACCACTATCGGCGCTATCTGATCAACTCCTTGCGCGAAAGCTTCGACCTGCCGGGGGTGCCGCTGCGCATCACCATCAAGTCGGGCGCCAACCCCTATGCCGACGGCGAGGCCAAAGGCCACAGCGGCCGGGGCAAGCGTGAGTTCGAACGCCGCGAGCGCGAGGAGGAACGCATCCGCGCCTCGCGCAACACGGTCAAGAAGTCCAAGCGTATCGCCGACGAAGCCGCCGCCAAGGCCGCGATCGAGGCGGGCCTGCCCGATCCGCGCCTGGCCAAGCCGGTCAAGAAGAAGGCTCCGGCCGCGCCGAAGGTCGCCGCCGCTCCCGTCGAGGGCGCCGCGCCGGCCGAACCGGGCAAGGCCGCCGTCAAGTCGGTCAAGAAGCTGGGCCCCAAGGTCCAGAAGAAGGTGTCGACCACGCCCAGCTACAAGGTCGGCGTCAAGTCGGCCGGCGGCAAGGCGGCCGGTCCCAAGCGTCCGGTGTCGGGCGCGCGGACGGTGCGGGGCAATACCGGTCCGGGCAAGAAGCGCTGATGATGAAGGTCGCGATCGCCCTGGCCTTCGCGGCCGTCCTGTCCGGGCATGCCGTCGCCCAGACCCTGCCGGAGCGCCTGACGTTGCCGAAAGGCGCCGTCCTGGCCGTGAGCGTCGAGGAGACCAATACCGACGTTTTCCTGGGGGAGACGCGAACGGTGACGGGCGTGGTCGGCTATGCCGAGACCGTGGACGTCGCCGGCGACCGTCTTCACGTGACGCGGACCCTGCGGGACCGGTCGGGCCAGTTCGCGGGCGATCCGGGCGACTGGATCGCGCGAGCGGCCAAGCTCGGCTTCTGGGCCGACGCGCGGATGTCACCGCAGTCGATCGAAGACTATCCGGCCTTGGTGACCGCCATCTTCGAGACCGGTGCGTTGGCCAAGGCCTCGGAAGAGGATCGCGCCGATGCGGGCCTATCGCCCAGCCGTCGACGTATTTTCGAGAGTTTGACGCCCGAAGTGGCGGCGCAAGGGCTGATGCCCGCGCAGATGCTGCTGGCCGAGCCGCAGGGCCAGGCCCTGGTCATGGGCAAGCCGCAGCTTCAGCCCGGCGCGAATAGCGTTCCTCGCACGCTAACCTTCACTGGTCTGGACGCGCAGGGGCGAGCCAAGGTGACCCTGGACGCTCGCCAGGAGGGGCGCATCGGTCCGGATGGCCATCTGGTCGTGACGGTCCGCTGCGACTACCTGATCGACCAGGCCACGGGCCTGGCCCTGCAGGCGACCTGTGTCAGCGGCCGCGACTTGACCGCGCCCGGCGACATGTCCCGCAAGACCACGGCGCGTTTCGTCATGTCCCAGAAGCTTGTCACCACGCCCTGAGCCTAAACTTCGCCATACGCGTTTAGCGTTCTGAAGCTGAACCGGAGGATGGCGATGCGGGGGATGGGATTGGCTTTGGTGTTGGCGACCCTGCCGGCGAGCGCGCTGGCGGCCGACTACAAGCCCGTGGTCTGCAAGAGCGCGGTGACCTATGCCGGCCCGCCGCTGCATGCGCCGGTCGCGCCGCCGCTGCTCGCCGAGGTTCCCAAGGCCGCGCTGGATCCGCAGACCGTCGCGCGGCTGGAGGCGGGCTTCCTGCAGGCCAAGGCCGCGACCAAGGCGCCGGCCATGACCGCCGCCGTCCTGATCCCTGGCAAGGGCGTTTGGGAGAAGACCGACAGCGGCGACCAGCCGCCGATGCTGTTCTGGGCCAGCGCGGGCAAGAGCCTGATCGCCATCGTGACCCTGCAACTGGTCGAGGCCGGCAAGCTGAAGCTGGAAGACCCGATCGGCAAGTACGTCGCCGGCGTGCCCAATGGCGACGTGGTGACCATCCGCGACCTGCTGGCCCACACCGGCGGCCTGTTCAGCGCCAACGAAGACCTGAAGGCGAGGGCGGAGCGCCGCGCCCACACCCTGGACGAGGACGTGAAGATCATCGCCCGCCACGGGGCGTTCTCGTGTCCCGGCGAGCGCTGGCGCTACTCCAACACCGGCTATGCCTTGCTGGGTAAGGTCATCGAAGAGGCCGACGGTCAGCCCTGGCAGGCCTCCGTCGAGGCGCGGATCATCAAGCCTCTGGGGCTGATGTCGCTGCGCGTGCTGAGCGACGGCGACAAGGCCGAGGACGTGGCCAAGCTGGTCTCGGCCAAGGAGGCCCCGATCGAGCCGGCCTGGGCTGGTCCAGCGGGCCCCGCCGTGGGCTCGGCCGGCGACATGGCGCGGGTCTGGGCGGCGCTGCTGGGCGGCAAGCTGCTGAAGCAGGAGACCGTGCAGGCGATGTTCGGGAAGCTCTATCCGATGTTCGACGCTGGTAGCTTCTACGGACTGGGCGCGATGGTCGTGGAGGTCCCGGACGCGGACGGGACCAAGAGCCTGTGGCTGGGCCACCTGGGCGGCACGCCGGGCGCGAGCGCGGTCGTGGCGTATTCGGTCAAGGACGGTGTGATCGTGGCCGCCGCCCTGACCGGTGACGGCCCGGCGGCGGCCACGGCGAACCTGCTGCTAAGGCAGGTCCGCTCCCCCCACTAGAACTCTTCCCACTCCTGGGCCGGCGCGACGGCCGCCGAGCTGCCGGGACGGGCGGCGGCGCGGGCGCGCGGTGGCGCGGCTGGAGCGCGCGCGTGGACCGGCTCGGGACGACGGACAGGCGCATGGTGAGCGCCGGTCTGGAAGCGCGAGACCTGGCGGGCCAGGTCCTGGGCCTCGCCGCGCAGGGCGGCTGACGAGGTGTTGGCCTGCTCGACCATGGCGGCGTTCTGCTGGGTGACCTGGTCCATCTGGTTCACCGCGGCATTGACCTGGTTCAGGCCCGTGGCCTGCTCCTGCGAGCTTTCGGCGATCTCGCGGATCAGGCTGTTGATCTCGCCGACCTTGCTGACGATGCCGCTCAGCGCCGTGCCGGTGTCGCCCACCAGGCGCACGCCGCGCTCGACCTGCGAGGACGAGTTGGCGATCAGGGTCTTGATCTCCTTGGCGGCGTCGGCCGAGCGCTGAGCCAGGGCCCGGACTTCTTGCGCCACGACCGCGAAGCCACGACCGGCTTCACCGGCGCGGGCGGCTTCGACACCGGCGTTCAGGGCCAGGAGGTTGGTCTGGAAGGCGATCTCATCGATGACGCCGATGATCTGGGTGATCTGGCCCGAGGACTTCTCGATCTCGCCCATGGCGGCGACGGCCTCGGCCACGACCGTGCCCGAGCGATCGGCGTCGGTGCTGGCGGCCGAAGCGGCGGCCGAGGCCTGCTTGGCCCCATCGGCGCTGCGCTTCACCGTGGCGGTGATCTCGTCCAGGGCGGCGGCGGTCTCTTCCAGGCTGGCGGCCTGCTGTTCGGTGCGCTTGGACAGGTCGTTCGAGGCGCTGGCGATCTCGTTGGCGCCGCTCTCCATGCCGCTGGCGGCCTCGGCGATCGCGCTCATGGCGTCGCGCAGGCTGTCGATGGCGGCGTTGAAGTCCTGCTTCAGCTGGGCGTAACGGCCGTCAAAGCGGGCCTCGATGCGGGCGGTCAGGTCGCCACGGGCCATGCGGCCCAGGCTGTCGGCCAGCACCGAGACGACGTGGTCCTGCTCGATCTTGACCTCTTCACGCTCCGCTTCGTTGCTGGCGCGCTCGGTTTCGATCGCGGTGATGTCCGAGGCGAACTTGATGACCTTCACGGGCTTGCCGGTCTTGTCGAAGACCGGGTTGTACGAGGCCTGGATCCAGACCTCGCGACCGCCCTTGCCGATGCGCTTGTACTTGCTGGCGAAGAACTCGCCGGCGTTCAGGCGGCGCCAGAAGTCGCCATAGGCGGGGCTGCCGGCTTCCGAGGCCTCGACGAACAGACTGTGCTTGCGGCCCTGGATCTCCGACAGGCTGTAGCCCAGCGTCTTCAGGAAGTTCTCGTTGGCGGTGATGATCGTGCCGTCGAGATTGAACTCGATGACCGCCTGGGAGCGCTGGATCGCCGCGACGATGCCCTCCAGGTCGGAGATTTTGCCAGTGTCACCGGTGTCACGGCCGCGAGAGAACAGCGCCATTTGCGGGGTCCCAAGGAACGGCGTCTTTGCCGTGCGGCAACGTGTCGCGGCAAGGGGGTTAACGAGACGCTAATTTGCGAAGTCGTCGCAAAACATTGTTCCCCGGTTTAGTGCCAGGGTGGTATTTTTAACCTCGATGCAATCTCAAGGTTTATTTCCGTAACAATTCACGCAACATTTGAAGTCGCCTTATCAAATGTTAGTGCTGGGTGATTCCTGGCCACGGTCCTTGAAGCGGACGACGCCCTTGGGCGGCTGGCGGTCCGGGCGGACCAGGTCGATGACGAACGGGACGATGGTGTCCGCCGCCGGGACGCTCTGGGGATCCTCGCCGGGGAACGCCGCGGCCCGCATGCGGGTGCGCATGGCGCCCGGATCGACGCACAGGGCGCGGATCGGGGTATTTTCGGTCTCGTCGGCATAGACGTCGACAATGGCTTCCAGCGCCGCCTTGGTGGCCGCGTAGGCGCCCCAGAAGGCCGGGCGGGTCTTGGCCACGCTGCTGGAGAAGAACAGCGCACGGCCGGCGTCGGAGGCGCGCAGCAGCGGATCCATGGCGCGGATCAGGCGCCAGTTGGCCGTCAGGTTGGTGGACAGGATCATGTCCCAGCCCTTGGGCTCCAGGTGGCTCACGGGCGTGAGTGGGCCGAGCAGGCCCGCCGCGCCGACCACGATGTCCAGCTTGCCCCAGCGCTGGTGGATGGCCGCGCCCAGGTGGTCCAGGCCTTCGGGTTCGCGCAGGTCCAGCGGCACCAGGGTGGCGCGCTCGCCGGTCGCTTCCAGGATCGCGTCGTCCAGGGCCTCGAGGGCGCCTTGCGTGCGGCCCACGGCGATGACGTGGGCGCCGGCCTTGGCCAGGCCTAGGGCGACCGCCTCGCCGATGCCGCGCGTGGCGCCCGTGACGAGGGCGATGCGGCCGGCCAGCGGCTGGGAGGAGTCGGAGGTCATGGGCGGGTTCTAGAGCAGGGAAGGGCGGACGGGAACCGGCGTGAGGCCCTTAGGCCGCCATGTCCTGTTCGGCGGCTTTCTTGGCGTAGTGCTGGGCGATGACCGAGCAGGCCATCAGCTGGATCTGGTGGAAGATCATCAGCGGCAGGACGATGACGCCGGCGGTTGGGCCGGGGAACAGGATGCCCGCCATCGGCACGCCGGTGGCCAGGCTCTTCTTGGAGCCGCAGAAGGTGATGGCCTTCTCGTCCTCGGGCGAGAAGCCCAGCGCTCGCGCGCCGAAGGTCGTGGCGGCCAGCACCACGGCCAGCAGCACGCCGCACACCGCCAGCAGGATCGCCAGCTGCAGCGGCGAGATCTTGTGCCAGATGCCGCCGACCACGGCCTCGCTGAAGGCGGCGTAGACCACCAGCAGGATCGAGCCGCGATCGACATAGCCGATCAGCTGCTTGTGCCTGTTGATCCAGGCGCTGACCAGCGGCCGAGCCAGCTGGCCGGCGATGAAGGGCAGCAGCAGCTGGACGACGATGTCCTGCACCGACTTCCAGCCGCCCGATGCGCCGCCTTGGGTGTGCATCAGCAGGCTGACCAGCACCGGCGTGATGAAGATGCCGAACAGGTTGGAGGCGCTGGCCGCCACGACGGCGGCAGCGACGTTGCCCCGCGCCATCGAGGTGAAGGCGATCGACGACTGCACTGTCGAGGGCAGGCAGCACAGGAACAGCATGCCCGCCGCCAGGGTGGTGGGCAGGATCGAGATCTTGCTGATCACCAGGCCCAGGATCGGGAACATCACGAAGGTGAAGGCCAGGATCAGCAGATGCAGCCGCCAGTGCGTCAGGCCCGCCACCACGTTCTCGCGCGACAGCTTGGCGCCGTGCAGGAAGAACAGCAGGGCGATGGCCAGCTTGACGACGATGTTCAGCCCGTGCGCCGCCTCGCCGCGCACGGGGATGATCGAGGCCAGCACGACCATGCCGAACAGGGCGATGACGTACGGCTCGAGCTTCAGCTTCTCGAGAACGGTCTTCACGCTCACGGGCAGAGACTTAGGCGCTGAGCAGCGAGAGCTGCTTGTCGTTGGTCTCGTTGCGGCCCTCGGCGATCTCGCGGTCCGTCAGGCGGGTCGGATAGTCGCCGGTGAAGTAGTGGTCGGTGAACTGCGGGGCGGCCGGATCGCGGGGACCGGCTTCCAGGGCGTCGTACAGGCCTTCGACCGACAGGAAGCCCAGCGAGTCGACTTCCAGGAACTTGGCCATCTCTTCCAGCGACTTGTTGGCCGCCAGCAGCTGCTCACGTTCCGGCATGTCGATGCCATAGAAGTCGGGCCACTTGATCGGCGGGCTGGCCGAGCGGAGGTGGACCTCCTTGGCGCCGGCCTCGCGGACCATGCGAACGATCTTCAGCGAGGTGGTGCCGCGCACGATCGAGTCGTCGATCAGGATGACGCGCTTGCCGGCCAGGATGGCGCGGTTGGGGCTGTGCTTCATGCGCACGCCCAGCTCCCGGACGCCCTGGGTCGGCTGGATGAAGGTGCGGCCCACATAGTGGTTGCGGATGATGCCCATCTCGAACGGCAGGCCGCTCTCCTGGGCGTAACCCAGCGCCGCCGGCACGCCCGAGTCGGGCACCGGCACCACGACATCGGCCTCGACGCCGGTTTCCTTGGCCAAGTTGCGGCCCATGCGCTTGCGCACGCCGTAGACCGAGCGGCCATTCACGACGCTGTCGGGACGGGCGAAATAGACATATTCGAACACGCAAGGGCGCGCGGCCTGGGTCTGGAACGGCTTGGTCGAGGTGATGCCGGTCTCTTCGATGACCACCATCTCGCCGTGCTCGATGTCGCGCACGAAGCGGGCGCCGATCATGTCGAGGGCGCAGGTCTCGGACGCCAGGACTGGCTTGCCGTCCAGGTCGCCCAGCACCAGCGGGCGGATGCCCAGCGGATCGCGCAGGCCGATCATCTTCTTGTTGGTGATCGCCACCAGGGCGTAGCCGCCTTCGATCTGGCCGACGGCGTCGACGAAGCGGTCGACGATGCGGGCCTTACGCGAGCGGGCGATCAGGTGGAGGATGACTTCGGAGTCTGAGGTCGACTGGAAGATCGCGCCTTCCTGCACCAGGCGCTCGCGCAGAGTCAGGAAGTTGGTCAGGTTGCCGTTGTGGGCGATGGCGACGCCGCCGGTCTCCAGATCGGCGAACATCGGCTGGACGTTGCGGATGCCCGCGCCGCCGGCCGTGGAATAACGCGTGTGGCCGATGGCCATGTTGCCGGGCAGACGCTGCACCAGGTCCGAGCCGGTGAAGGCGTCGCCGACATGGCCCATGTGGCGCTCGGTGTGGAAGCGGGCGCCGTCGAAGGCGGCGATGCCGCAGGCTTCCTGGCCGCGGTGCTGCAGGGCGTGCAGGCCCAGGGCCGCGATAGCCGCCGCGTCGCGCGTGCCAAACACGCCGAAGACGCCGCACTCGAGGCGCAGCGTATCGTCCTCGGGATCACGGACGGGCGAAGAGGAATAGCGGTCGGTCGATTGGCCCAGGAAGGTCATCGCGATTTCTCCACCAGGTCGTCGAGCTTACGACGCTGGTCATCATTATAGCCTTTTCCGGACGACTTCTCGCCGGACGTATTGTCGCCGCCCTCGTGGACGGCCTCTTTGATCGCCGGGGCCAGCTTGCCGGCCAGGGCCTTGCCCTTCGGGGCGAAGACCTTGAGCACCGTGCCGCTGGCTTCCGAGAGCGGATAGAACATCGAATCCTCGACCCAGCGCGGCATGCGGTCCGGCGGCGTGGCCAGGTGCAGCAGCAGGTTGAAGACCCCCAGGATCACGCAGGCGCGGATCACGCCGAACGTCGCGCCGACCGCGCGGTCCAGCACGCCGGCCGAGGTCTCATGCAGGCTGGCCGTCAGTCGGCCGCCGACCAGGCGGAAGATCAGGAAGAAGATCACGAACACGACCAGCACGGCGCACGCGGTGGCGGCCCAATCGGGGTCCATGAGCTTGCGGAAGATCGGGCCGCTGATGCGCAGGCCGAAGAGGGCGATGGCAGCGGCGAAGATGAACGACAGGGCCGAGGTCAGCTCGCGCGAAGCGCCGCGAATCCAGCCGGTGACGCCGGACACCAGAAGCAGGAGACCGGCGATGATGTCGAAAGGCGTCACGTCAGGCTCGTCCAGATCTCGTCGCCGATGCGGCGCACGGCGTCGGCCACACGGGCGACCCCCGCGACCGGCAAGGCTCCGCCACCCTCAGGGAGGCCGGTGAGCGGTCCTAGCGCCCGGCCAAATCCCAGTTTCGCGGCTTCCTTCAAACGCGACTCCATTCGACTGATCGGCCTGACCTCGCCTGAGAGGCTGAGCTCACCGAACACGACGCAGTCCTGGGGCAGGGCCACATCGAGGGCGGAGGAGGCCAAAGCCGCCGCCGCCGCGAGATCCGCCGCCGGTTCCGTGATGCGCAGGCCGCCAGCGACGTTCAGATAGACGTCCTTGTCGCCAAAACCAAGGCCGCATCGGGATTCAAGGATGGCCAGGACCATGGCCATGCGGCCGGAATCCCATCCGACCACGGCGCGTCTGGGTGTTCCGTACGCGGAGGGCGAGACCAGGGCCTGGAACTCCACCAGGACGGGCCGAGACCCTTCGATGCCGGCGAACACGGCCGCGCCGGCCGCGCGTTCGCCGCCTTCGTTGAGGAACAGGGCCGAGGGGTTCTTGACCTCGCGCAGGCCGATGTCGCCCATCTCGAAGACGCCGATCTCGTCGGTGGCCCCGAAACGGTTCTTGGCCCCGCGCAGGATGCGGAACGGATAGCCGCGCTCGCCCTCGAAGCTGAGGACGGCGTCGACCAGGTGCTCGACCACGCGCGGACCGGCGATCTGGCCGTCCTTGGTGACGTGACCGACCAGCAGGATCGCCACGCCCTTCTTCTTGGCTAGGCGCACCAGCTCGGTGGCGCAGGCGCGAACTTGCGTGACCGTGCCGGGGCCGGCCTCGTGGGCGTCGCTCCACATCGTCTGGATCGAGTCGATGACGACGAGGTCGAAGTTGTCGCGCTTCAGCCCGTCCAGGATGTCGCGCAGCGAGCTTTCGGCCGCGAGGCTGACATTGGCCTTCGACAGGCCCATGCGCTCGGCGCGACCCCGGATCTGCTCGACGGCCTCTTCGCCGGAGATATAGGCGCAGGAGACGCCGCGCAGGGCGGCGCTGGCGCAGACCTGCAACAGCAGGGTCGACTTGCCCACGCCCGGGTCGCCGCCGATCAGGATGGCCGAGCCGGGCACCACGCCCCCGCCGCAGACGCGGTCGAATTCGTCGACGCCGGTCATGATCCGGGGCGGCGGGGCGCTCTCGCTTTCCAGGCCACTGAACTGCAGGCCACGCACGCGGGTGGCCTTGGTCGACGACAGGGCGCCGGGCGGCCTGGCCCCGACCTCTTCGGCCAGGGTGTTCCAGCTCTGGCAGGCGGGGCACTGGCCGGACCACTTGGTCTGGACTGCGCCGCAGGACTGGCAGGCGTAAACGGCGCCGTCGCGGGCCATGGGGGCTCCTGATTCTCGGATGTCTGGAGACTACAGGTTGGCGGCCCGGTGCGCCAAAGCCGGACGCAGCCAAGCCGCGTAACAGGCGTTAGGGTGGCGAGATCGCTGTGGAGGGTTTCGTGGTCGGGAGCAGGACGTGGCGTTGGAGCGTGGCGATCGCCGTTGTGGCGGCGCTGGCCGGGTGCGGCCGCGAGGGTGAACGCAAATCCTCCGGCCCGGTCGAGGTCAACGGCAAGTCGGTCGACCTGCGCCAGCTGGAGCGTGAGTCCGAACGTGCCGAGAAAGCCGCCCAGAAGGGCACGCGCGCCTTGAACCCGGCGGGCTTGAAGGACCTGCTGCCCGCCAGCGTCGGCGGCTTCGCGCGGGGGCCGACAGCGACCGCGAGCGGTCCCGAGTCCAACCAGACCAAGGCCAGCGCCCGTTACGGGAAGGGGACGTCCGCCTTCCTGCTGGAAGTCACCGACCTGGGCGCAATCGGCAGCATCGGCGCTTCGGACGACGCCCAGGGCGCGGCCAGCACGCGGCGCACGGCCAGCGGCTACGAGACCATCACTACGGCTGGCGGACGGATGGTGACCGAGACTTGGGATACGGCGTCGAAGTCGGGCCGCTACAGCATCGTGGCCGCCGACCGCTTCGCGATCTCGGCCGAGGGTTCGGCGGATAATGTCGATGTGCTGAAGGCCGCCGTCGAGACGGTCAACGCCGCGCGGCTGCGGGCGCTGGCGGGCTAGCCGCCGACGACCACGGTGCGGGCGCGCGGCGCGATGCGGGTCAGCAGCTCGTAGGCCGAGGTGCCGGCGGCGTTGGCGGCGTCGTCGATCGGCAGGTTGGGACCAAACAGCTCGACCATCGCGCCGGGACGGGCGGCGTCGCAGTCGGTGATCTCGACCGCGATCAGGTCCATCGAGACGCGACCCAGCAGGCGGCGGCGCGCGCCGTCGAACCAGACCTGGCCGTTGGGATGGGTCGACCGCAGCACGCCGTCGGCATAACCGGCCGCGACGATGGCCACGCGGGTGGTGTCGGGCGCGGTCCAGCCAGCGCCATAGCCGACGCTCTCGCCACGCGGCACGACGCGGACCTGCAGGATCGGGGCTTCTACCGTGGCGACGGCGCGGATCTCGGGATGCGGCACGCCCTCCGGCCCGCCGCCATACAGGCTGACGCCCGGCCGCGCCTGATCGAAACGGTAGGCGTCGCTCAGGAATAGGCCGGCGGAATTGGCGAGGCTGCGGCGCGCGTTCGGCAGCAGGGCCGTGGTTTCCTGGAAGCGCGCCAGCTGAAGGGCGTTCAGCGGATGCGATGGCGTGTCGGCGCAGGCCAGGTGGCTGATGACCAGCTCGATGTCGAGGCGCTTGAGGCGGTCGAAAGCCCCGACCAGCACCTTCACCTCTTCGGGGCGCAGGCCCAGGCGGTTCATGCCGGTGTCGACGTGCAGAGCGGCCTCCAGCCGGCCCGAGCGCGCCTGGGCGTTCCAGGCTTCGATCTGCGGCAGGCTGTTGAGCACGGGGGTGAGCCCCGCGCCTTCCAGCGTGTCGCCCGAGCCGGGCGTGGCGCCGTCCAGGACGTAGATGGTGGCGTCGCGATCGCCCAGCGCCTGGCGCAGGGCCACGCCCTCGGACAGACGGGCGACATAGAAGGTCCTGGCGCCCTCGGCCCACAGGCGGTCGGCGATCACGGGCGCGCCCAGGCCATAGCCGTCGGCCTTGACCGCCGGCGCCAACTCCACACCGCCCGCGCGTTTGCGCAAGGCCGCGAAGTTGGCGGCCAGGGCGTCGAGGTCGAGGGTGAGGCGGCTTTCGGTCACGGGCTCCGCGTAGCGGACGCGGCCTTGAGGTTCAACGGTTTAACCGTGGTGCGTGCTCATGAACTTGCCCACCAGGCTCTCGGCGCCCGAGGCGATGATCTGGACCCCGATGCACAGCAGCAGGAAGGCGACCAGCCGCGACAACACGCGAGCGCCGGACGGACCCAAGAGGCGCATGACGCGGCCCGAGGCGCTGTAGAACAGCCAGACCATCACCGCCACCACGGCGGCGGCCAGACCCGCGCCGATGAAGAACGGCGCCACGGCCGCGCCTTCGGTCGGACGCTGGGACGAGAGGGCGATGGCCACCGAGATCGAGCCGGGGCCGGTCGTGAACGGCATGGTCAGTGGGAAGAAGGCCACGTCTTCATGGCTCTGTACGGGCTCGGTCTGGCTGGTCTTGCGGTCTTCGTGTTCCTGCGGGTCCATCAACAGGCCCCAGGCCCGGATCGCCACGACCAGGCCGCCGGCCACCCGCAGGGCCCCCAGGCTGACGCCGAAGAAGTTCAGGATGTAGCCGCCCAGCAGCAGCGACCCCAGCAGCACCAGGAAGGCGTAGAGGCCGATCTGCCGCGCCAGCTTGCGTCGCTCGCTGCGGCTGCGGCCGCCCATCGCCTGGTCGAAGATCAGCGACGCCCCGACCGGATTGACGATCGAGAACAGCGCCGGAAACGCCAGCAGGAAAGCGCCGACCAGGCTGGAGGTGGGCAGGGGGCTGAAGTCCATGTGACTCGTCGAACTGGAGGGCGAGGCGTGGACGGTGGCTTGCGAGGCAGGGAGAAGTCAAACGCCATCCCAAACCCGTTTCCCCGGCGAAAGCCGGGGTCCAGATCTCAGGGCGTTTGGGTTGATTGGAAGGGTGTTGAGCCTCTAGAGCCCACCCCCGACATTCTTCCATCTGGGCCCCGGCTTTCGCCGGGGAAACGGAAGGAGGACTACTCGTCCGACGGAATGTTCCGCGCCTGGGCGAAGTAGTGGTCCTTGGCCAGGTTGCCGAAGCGGGTGGTGTCGCTGTTGAACGACAGGCGCACGGTGCCGATAGGGCCGTGACGCTGCTTGGCGATGATCACCTCGGCCAGGCCGTGCAGGCGGTCCATGTCTTCCTGCCAGGTCAGGTGCTCGGGCGTGCCTTCGCGCGGTTCGGCGCGGCCCACATAGTAGGCCTCGCGGTACACGAACCACACCATGTCGGCGTCCTGTTCGATCGAGCCCGATTCCCGAAGGTCGGAGAGCTGGGGCCGCTTGTCGTCGCGCTGTTCGACCTGACGCGACAGCTGCGAGAGGGCGATGACGGGGCAGGCCAGTTCCTTGGCCAGGGCCTTCAGACCCATGGTGATCTGCGAGACTTCCTGCACGCGGCTGGCGTTGGACGACAGGTCCGAGCCGGTGACCAGCTGGAGGTAGTCGACCACGACCAGGTCCAGGCCGTGCTGGCGCTTCAGGCGACGGGCGCGGGCGGTCAGCTTGGCGATCGAGATACCACCGGTGGCGTCGATGAACAGCGGCGCTTCCTGCAGCTCCATGGCCGCGTCGCGGACGCGTCCGAACTCCGAAGCGTCGATCTCGCCCTTACGCAGCTTGTCGCCCGACACGCCGGACGCGTCGGCCAGCATACGCAGGGCCAGCTGTTCGGCGCTCATTTCCAGCGAGTAGAAGGCCACGACGCCGCCCTGGACGGTCTTCTTGGTGCCGTCGGGCTGGATCTCGTAGGCGTACTTTTTCGCAATATTGAAGGCGATGTTGGTCGCCAGCGCCGTCTTGCCCATCGACGGACGACCGGCCAGGACGATCAAGTCGGAGGGGTGCAGGCCGCCGATCTTCTGGTCGAGGTCGATCAGGTCGGTCGACACGCCCGACATGCCGCCTTCGCGGCTGTAGGCCTCGGCGGTCATCTCGACGGCGCCGCGCAGGGCGTCGCCGAACGAGACGAAGCCCGACGAGGCGGTGCCGCTTTCGGCCAGGCTGTACAGCTGCTGTTCGGCCAGCTCGATCTGGTCGCGGGCGGGTTTCTTTTCCTCGTCCTTGCCGAGGCCGCTGTGCGCGGTCGTGGCGATGTCGCCGCCGATGCGGATCAGCTCGCGGCGCAGCGACAGGTCGAAGATCACCCGGGCGTAGTCGCCGGCATTGGCGGCAGGCGGGGCACGGTCGACCAGGTCGGCCAGATAGCGCAGGCCGCCCAGCTCCTCGAACGCAGCGTCCTTCTTGAACTCGTCCGACAACAGGATCGGCTCGGCCAGCTGACCCTTGCGGACGTGGGTCTCGATCGACTGGAACAGGCGCTGGTGGAAGGGCTCGTAGAAGCAGCGCGCCTGCAGGCTGTCGGTCAGACGCTCGTAGGCGGCGTTGTCATACAGCAGGATCCCGAGCAGCGCCTGCTCGGCCTCCATGTTGTGCGGGGCCACATTGATCACGGGCTCGGGAAGGACCGAGGGAAGCAGGTCGAGCGCTGGTACGAGGGACATCGGCGGATATTAACGGAAGGCGATTTTGGAAGCCCGTTCCGATGCCCGCAGAGGGTCAGATGAACGGGGATATTCTGTGTATGTTCCGAGCGCAAAAAAGTGCAAGAGCACGCGCCTCGGGTGGCGTCCGCTTCTGACGCCGGACAAAAATAAGGGCCCGGAGATCGCTCTCCGGGCCCAAACGTTTGCGCGGTTTTCAGCCTACCAGTTGATGGCCAGGCGCGCATAGACGAAGCGGCCGTTGAAGCCGAACGGCGAGAAGCTGGAGAACGGGTTGCCGCCGCTGGTGTTCAGGTTCGGCGGCACCTGGGCGGGGTACTGGTCGAACAGGTTGTCGGCGCCGACCGAGACGGTGGCGTGCTCGCCGAAGCGATAGCGGCCTTCCAGATCCACGATGCCCTGATTGCCCGTGTACCAGTCGCCGCTGCCGTCGGCGGCGGTGCCGGGCGACAGGACGTTGCCGTAGAAGGTGCTCCGCAGGGTCGCGCCCCAGGGGCCCTTGCTCCAGTCGCCTTGCAGCGAGACCTTGGTGCGCGGCGTGCCCTTTTCGAAGCGCAGGGTGGCCTGGCGCGCGAACAGGGTGACCGGCGTCGGCAGGACGGTGGTGGTTGGCGTCCGCAGAACGTTGAAGTCGTTGACGTTGGCGGCGGCCGTCAGGTCGAAGGTCCCGGCCTGCTCGTCGACGATCCGGTAGCGGGCCACCACGTCGACGCCCTTGGTCTTGGTGTCGACGCCGTTGGTGAAGTAGCGGGCCGCCGACGCGCCGTAAGGGGCCAGCAGGTCGAAGATCACCCGGGCATTGGTGCCGACCGCCGCCGTGGCCGTGCCCGTCAAGGTCTCGGTCAGGACGATGCGGTTGTCGACGTCGATCTGATAGGCGTCGATCGTCAGCTCGAAGGCGCCCTTGTGATAGACCGCGCCCAGCGAGAAGTTCTTCGACTTTTCCGGCTCCAGCGGCTTGCCGCCCAGGGCCGTGCCGACCGGGCTCAGCGACGGATAGGTGCCGGTCTCGAACGGCACCGCCGTCGTCACGCCGCCGACGTTCTGGTTGATGTACAGGATCGAGGTCGAGGTGAAGTACTGCTGCTGCAGGCTCGGGGCCCGGAAGCCGGTCGAGGCCGCGCCACGGATGGCGAAGTTGTCGGTGAAGTCGTAGCGGGCCGACAGCTTCCAGCTCGTATTGGTGCCGAAGTCCGAATAGTCCTCGTAGCGGACGGCGGCCGAGCCGGTCAGCTTCTCGGTGATCTTGCCTTCCAGGTCGAGGTACACGCCGACGGCGTCACGATCGACATCGACCGCGTTGCTGGGCGTGAAGCCAGTGAAGCCGCGCGAGCCGAACGACAGGGTAGGGGACACCGTGCCGCGCGCGTACGACGCCACTTCGCCGGCGTTGATCTTGTAGGTCTCGCGGCGGGCTTCGACGCCGAAGGCGACGTTCAAGGGCCCTGCCAGGCCGACCTCGAACTCCTGGCTGGCGTCCAGGCCGAACACCACCTGGTCATAGGTCAGGCCGCCGGCCTTGAAGCTGGTCGGCGAACCCGCGCCATACGACGGGTTGATGGTGTTCTTGACCCCGAAGTCGAGGTCGTTCTTGCCGTAGACCAGGTTGGTGTCCAGCTTCCAGCCGGCCAGCTCGCCGCGCAGGCCGACGGCGGCCGTGACGTCCTCGGTGTTGGTCGTGATCAGCGGCAGATAGCCGTTGGGATAGACGCTGGGGATGTTCTGGCTGGCGTCGGTGGGCAGGCGATAGGTGGCCGAGGCCTCGGCGTCGCGCTGCTGATAGCCGTACCAGCCATAGGCTTCCCAGTTGTCGCCGATCGGCTTGCCGGCGTTGGCGTAGAAGCTGACCTGCTCGACCTCGGGATCGCCAAAGCGTGAGGTCACGCGCTGCGGGGTCACGCGGGTGTCGGTGTCCGAACGGTTGGTGAAGTCGCGGTCGACATACTCGGCCGACAGCGTCAGGAAGCCATCCGAGCCCAGCTTCAGGCCCTGCCAGCCGGCGACCGTCTTGGTCAGGCCGTCGCGGCGCTTCTGCTTCTGGCCGGTCTGCAGGCCGTCGAAGCTGGTGATGTACTTGCCGGTCGTGACCGTGACGCCGCCGCCGTGGTCGGCTTCGCGCAGGCGCAGGTTGACGACGCCGGCGATGGCGTCCGAGCCGTATTGAGCCGCAGCGCCGTCACGCAGGACTTCGATGCGGTCGAGCGCGACGGACGGGATGGCGTTCAGGTCGACGGCGGCCGAGCCGCGGCCCACCGAGCCGTTCAGGTTGACCAGCGCCGTGGCGTGGCGGCGCGTGCCGTTGACCAGCACCAGGGTCTGGTCGGGGCCTTGGCCGCGCAGGACGGCGGGGCGGACCGAGTCGGTGCCGTCGGTGTTGGACGGGCGCGGGAAGTTGATCGACGGCACCGTGGCGGCTAGGGCGGCGGCCAGTTCGGTGCTGCCACGCTGTTGCAGCGTCTTGGCGGTGACGACGTCGACCGGCGCCAGGCTGTCCAGGCGCGAGCGGCCGGCGGTGCGGGTGCCGGTGACGATGATCTCTTCGACATTGGTGTTGGCGTCGTCGCCGCCAGCAGGGGCGGCGGTCTGGGCGTGGGCCGTGGTGGCGAAGGCCGTCAGCGAAGCGGCGGCCAGCAGCAGGCTTCTGTAGCGCATGTGAGATATCCCCTCTCATTTTTGTCGGGGATGCCGGCCATTCGGCCTTACGCCCCCGAAGGGGTTTCAACCCCTACCGCGAACATGGGATTTGACACTTCTGCGAACAAGCTAAGCATTTCTGGAGCAAAGTGCAGAAAAAAACGGCGCGGATTGCTCCGCGCCGTTTCTCGATAAAACCTCTGATCCCGGAAGGGATTAGGCTTCGTAGTGGTCGCCTTCGAACGAACCGGCGCCGCCTTCCGCCATGTCTTGGGCGGCTTCGGCTTCGGCCGCGCGATCTTCCTCGAATTGCGAGTTGATCACGTTTTCGCCGCGCGCTTGGCGCTCGGCTTCGTCTTGGCTGCGCGCGATGTTCAGGGTGACCGTGATGGTCACTTCCGCGTGCAGGATCACCTTCACTTCGTGGACGCCCAGCGTCTTGATCGGCTTGTCCAGCACGACCATCGAGCGGTCGACCTTGCCGCCTTCGGCCTTGATGGCGTCGGCGACGTCGCGGCCCGCGACCGAACCGTACAGCTGACCGCTTTCGCCAGCCTGACGGATCAGGATGTATTGCGTGCCGTCGAGCTCTTCGCCGTTCTTGGCGGCCGATTCGCGGTTCTTCACGTTGCGGGCTTCGATCTCAGCGCGCTGAGCTTCGAAGGTGGCCAGGTTCGCCTTGGTGGCGCGCAGGGCCTTGCCGCGGGGCAGCAGGAAGTTGCGGGCGAAGCCGTCCTTCACGGTGACTTCGTCGCCGAGGACGCCGGTGCCTTCAACGCGTTCGAGCAGAATGACTTTCATCGTGGTGTCTCCCTTACTTCACGACGTAGGGGAGCAGAGCCAGGAAGCGGGCGCGCTTGATGGCCTTGGCCAGTTCGCGTTGCTTCTTGGCCGACACCGCGGTGATGCGCGACGGAACGATCTTGCCGCGTTCCGAGACGTAACGCTGCAGCAGCTTCACGTCCTTGTAGTCGATCTTCGGCGCGTTGGCGCCCGAGAACGGGCAAACCTTGCGGCGACGGAAGAACGGGCGGCGAGCGCCGCCAGCGGCGGCGGCCGGAGCGCCGGCTTCGGGAGCAGTCGTATCGGTCATGATCTTTTTCTCCCTTACGCTTGGGCTTGCGCTTGCGGCGCGAAGTCTTCGCGCGGGCGCTCGGCGCGATCAGGACGATCACGACGGGCCAGAACCGGCGACAGTTCCAGGTCCAGCTCTTCGACGCGGATCGTCATGAAGCGCAGAACGTCTTCATTGATCAGCAGCTGGCGCTCCATTTCCTTCACGGCCGGCGCCGGGGCGTCGATCGCGAGCAGGGAATAGTGGCCCTTGCGGTTCTTCTTGATGCGGTAGGTGAGGTTGCGAAGGCCCCAGTACTCGATCTTGGCGATGTGGCCGCCATTCTCTTCGATGAGGGTCTTCAGTTGCTCGTTCAGAGCTTCGGCCTGTTGCGGCGAGATATCCTGCCGCGCGATGACCACGTGTTCGTAGAACGCCATGTTTTCCTTCTTCCGTTGTGGAAGGCGGCGCGGTCGACGACGGAAGTCCGTCAACCACGATGGATCCGACACGCCGAGCGGGGTAAACCCCGGTCCCGGATGGGTGCGTGCAAGACCGCTCTTCCGTGAGAACGCGCGCTATTACAGAAGATGGGCGTGAAAGGCAAGCGCAGGGGCGCCGCCGAAGCAGGCACACGGGAAATGTCGGGCTTTCGACGCCGAGCGGTCTTCATCCGCGCAAAGGCCTATGCTAGCAGGCGAACATGGAGATCGGACATCGTTTCATGATCGTGCTCGCCGCCGGCTTTGCCGTCGCCGCGCCCGCGCATGCCGAACTGATCCAGAAGCCCGTCACCTCGGTCTCGGCCCATGAAGGCCGTTTCGCCGGCTATTCGGCGGCCTTGCCGCTGGACCTGTCGACCGACACCGAGAAGGTCGCCCTGACGGTCAAGTCGTCGGGCATGCTGGACAATCCGACCTACGACTTCGACCTGAACCTGTCGAAGAAGCCCGACAGCGACCGCGTCGGCGAGCGTTCGATGGCTCTGGGCGCGTCCTGGAACCAGAGCGAAGCCCGGCTGCGCTCGTCGATGTCCAAGCTGTTCGGCTTTGGCCTGCTGCCGCGCGCCAACTATGTGCGCGTCTCGATGGACATGGACGCCAGCCAGGCCATCGCCGTGCCGGGCAAGATCCCGGTGGCCCGCGCCAACATCCGCTCGTCCCTGACCCTGGACGGCCGTCCGGTCGGCTCGATCGCCTTTGGCGGCGGCTCGCAGGGGGAGGAGGGCGTCGACCTCAGCGTCATGCGTCCGTTCGAAATCCCCGCCGAGCTCACCATCAGCGTGCGGGGCGTCAACAACCAGCGCGAGGCTTGGCGGCTGCAGGACGCCCGCGCCATGGTCAAGCTGGTGAAGGTCGGCTGGTAGCCTCCAGCTTGCGGTCCTTGCGCGCCGTCACGGCCGCGAACCGCTTCAGATACTCCGGGTGCTCGGTGCCCATCAGCTTGTCCCACCAGGTAAAATAGAGCCCGTAGTTCCAGCCGGCCTGCGCGTGGTGCAGGTCGTGGTGGGTCACGGTGGTCACGAACGGGATCAGCGGCCGGCCGTCCTTGCGAGCGGGGAACAGCTCGTAGCCCGAGTGGCCGATCGTGTTGCGCACGATCTGGTGCAGCATGAACAGCCCCACCACCGGCCACTGGGTCGGGATCAGGATCACCCACAGCGGCACGAAGACGCCATTGATGAAGGCCTCGCCCAGGTCGAAGCTGTAGGCGGTGAACGGCGAGGGATTGTTCGACCGGTGATGGCGGCGGTGGAAGCGCCGGAACAGCCGCCGGTCGTGGATCAGCCGGTGCGTCCAGTAGAACCAGGCGTCGTGGGCGACGATCATCAGCACCAGGCTGGTCCAGAACCACACCGGTCCCCAGCTCTTGGCGATGTACGGTCCCGGCAGCCAGCCGGCCCGGAACAGGCCGAAGGTCAGCAGACCCAGGGTCGAGAAGATCATGATCGAGCGGATCGAGGTCGCGAACTCGATCAGCAGCTGGCGCGCGGCCGGTCGGCTGTCGCGGATCTTGCGACCGGCCAGCGGGATGGCCAACACGACCCAGAGGGCCAGCCAGACGCTGACGGAAAAGACCACATAGCGGGTGACGTCGACCTGCATCGAGGCCAGCCAGTTGCGAGCGAAGGGGAGGAGGGCGTCGAGCACGTCGTTGGGCTCCAGGGCGGTGAGAGACGCCCTCAGGGAAGCGGCCAGTGCTCCGACCGTCGCGCCGAACTTGAAATCAGGCCCGTTTGTCGGGTTTCGACGCGCCTTCGCCGGTTTCGACCAGTCGCAGGTGCGGATGGGCCGGCGTCACGTCCTGGCGCCAGGCGGTCGGGGTGACGCCGGTCGCGGCCCGGAAGGCGCGGTTGAACGGCCCCAGCGAGGCGAAGCCCAGCTCATAGGCGATGGTCGAGACCGACTTCAGCGCCTGTTCGGGATCAGACAGCGCGACCTTGGCGGCCTCGATCCGCCGGCCATTGACGTAATCGGCGAAGTTGCGGTGGCCCAGCGTGCCGTTGATCAGCTTGCGCAGGCGGTGCTCGGGCGCGCCGACCAGAGCCGCCAGCGTGCCGATGGAGAGATCCTCGCCGCGCCAGACCTCGTTCTGGTTCATGGCCTTGTCCAGGCGCGCCAGCACCAGGCGGTCGGCCGGGGTGAGATCCAGGGTCTCGGCCGGCTTGACCACTGGAGGCTCGCCGGCGGCCGGCGAGGCCTGGACCAGCACCGGCTCGGCGCGCAGCAGGGCCAGGGCCGAGCCGACGCCCAGGGCGGCCAGGGCCACGGTCTGGACCATGCCGGGCAGCATCGGGCCATTGCCGAAGCTGAAATCGCATAGGGTCTGGATGAACATGTAGCCCGTGGCCGCCGCCGCGATCGGCGCCCGCAGGTGACGGCGGCGCTCGACGAGGTCGATCCGCCAGCCACGCCAGGCCATCAGCAGGATATGGGTGTGCAGGACCACCGAATAGGCCGCGAACGACCACCAGACAGCGGCGCGGACGGGTGATGGCGGCAGAAACGCGCCGATGAGCCAGAAGGTGAAAGCCGCACCGGGAATGGCGTAGCGCCAGGGCGGAATTTTCGGCTCGTCCTCGAACAGCACCGAGCAGAACAGCCAGAAGACGCCCGCCGCCGAGGCCGCCAGCGCCCAGGTCACCGGGCTGAAATGCCGGCCTTCGGTGTAGTAGAAGTGGCTCTCGACGACGTGGGCGATCGAACAGAGCATCACCAGCACGCCAACCCAGCGCGTCGGCGTCATCTTGCGGCTGGCCGCCAGGGAAACGCCGGTGGCGGCGAAGGCCCCGACGGTCACGCCGCGAATGGCCAGTTCAAGCTGGGCGAGATCGGTCATGACCGATCATGGGCGCCAGCGCGCGCGGGGTTCAACCCGCGCGGCTGGTCGGAACCGCAAAAGGCTGGCTACTTCTTCTTGCCAGGCTACTTCTTCTTGTACGCCTTCACCGCGTCCATCGTCTGGGTGACGTGGCCGGCGAAGTTGCCGTCCGTATAGGACATCAGGATCTTGCCGTTCGGCGCGATCACGTACGAGGTGCGGTTCGACCATTCGGGCTTCTGCGACAGCACCACGTCGTACTTCTTGACCAGGTCCGCGTTGGCGGCGGCGACCGCAAACTTGTCGCGGCAGTGCTCCTTGGAGAAGTCCTTGATGCGGTCGACATTGCCGGCCGTGACGCCGATCACCGTGGCGCCCAGCTTCTCGAACTCGGGCGTGGCCTCGGCGAACTCGTGGGCCTCGGCGGTGCAGCCGGCGGTGTAGGCGGCGGGGAAGAAGTACAGCACCACCGGGCCCTTCTTCAGGGCCTTGGCCAGCTTGAAGTCGAAGTCCTTGCCGGCCAGGGCGGCCTTGGCGTCGAAGTCCGGCGCCTTGTCGCCGACCTTCAGGGCGGCCAGGGCGGGGGAAGCGGCGGCCACGGCGAGGGCGGCGGCGGCGATACCGGCGAGCAGACGGGACATCGGAAGCTCCAGGAGGAGGGCTGTTAACGGTCACGCCTTGGATAACCCCATTCCGCCATCTTCCAAACCGCTACCTTCGTCGTTACGTCGGTTGGGCGGATGGGGAGAAAGACATGGCCGACAACGTCCCGACCTTGGCGGAGTGGGCCGGCGGCCCCGAGCGGTTCAAGACGCTGTTCGAGACCTTCTACGCCCGCGTGCCGAACGATCCGGTGCTGGCCCCGGTCTTCGCCGAAATGGACCCGCATCACGCCCAGCACGTGGCGGCCTTCGTCGGCGAGGTGTTCGGCGGCCCCAAGGCCTATACCGAGGCCGGCGGCGGCCATGCGGCGATGATCCGCAAGCACATGGGCCGCCATCTCACCCAGGAGCAGCGCCGGGCCTGGGTGGCGCTGATGGTGGACACCGCCGATCAGGTGGGGATGCCCGACGATCCGGAGTTCCGCGCCGCCTTCGTCGGCTATCTGGAATGGGGCACGCGGCTGGCGGTGATCAACTCGGCCGAAGGCGTTCCCGAGCCCGAGGGCGAGCCGCCGATGCCGGTGTGGGGCTGGGGACCGCCGGGAGGCCCCTGGTTGGGCTGACTTGCCGCCCGGCCGCCTTTGGCCTAACCCTCCGCCCCTTGAATCTACAAAAGACGGAGCGGGCCATCATGAGCATCGCCTTCATTTTCCCGGGACAAGGCAGCCAGTCGGTCGGCATGGGCGTCGACCTGGCCGAAGCTTTCGCCAGCGCTCGCGAGGTCTTCCAGGAAGTCGATGACGCCCTGGGCCAGAAGCTGTTTTCGCTGATGAAGGAAGGTCCCGAAGGCGACCTGACCCTGACCGAGAACGCTCAGCCGGCCCTGATGGCCGTCTCGCTGGCCGTGACCCGCACGCTGGAGAAGGAATTCGGCGTCGGCATCGATCGCGCCGCCTTCGTGGCCGGTCACAGCCTGGGTGAATATTCGGCCCTGGCCGCCGCCAGCGCCATCAGCCTGGCCGACACCGCGCGCCTGCTGAAGCTGCGCGGTCAGGCCATGCAGCGCGCCGTGCCGGTGGGCGAGGGCGCTATGGCCTCGCTGATCGGTCCGAAGACGGATTTGGCCCTGGCCGAAGCGGCCGCCGCGGCCGGCTCGGAAGTCGGCGTCTGCGTCGTGGCCAACGACAACAACAACGGCAATGTCGTGATCTCGGGCGCCAAGGCGGCCGTCGACAAGGCCATCGAGAAGGCCAAGGAACTGGGCGCGCGCGCCATTCCGCTGAACGTCTCGGCCCCGTTCCACTGCCCGCTGATGCAGCCGGCCGCCGACGAGATGGCCGAGGCGCTGGCTCGCACGACCATCATCGCCCCGCGCACGCCGCTGGTCGCCAACATCACCGCCGCCCCGGTCCACGACCCGGACGTCATCCGCAAGCTGCTGGTCGAGCAGGTCACCGGCCGCGTCCGCTGGCGCGAGAGCATGACCTGGCTGGCCACGGACGGCGGCGTCACGCGTTTCGCCGAAGCCGGCGCCGGCAAGGTCCTCTCGGGCATGGCCAAGCGCATTGCCCCGGACGCCGAGGCGACCCCGCTGAACACGCCTGCTGATCTCGAAGCCTTCGCGGCCTCGCTCTAAATTCATAAGGAAGACCGACACATGTTCGATCTGACCGGCAAGACCGCTCTCGTCACCGGCGCCACGGGCGGCATCGGCGGCGCCATCGCCAAGGCTCTGCACGCGCAAGGCGCTCACGTCGTCCTCTCGGGCACCCGCGAATCGGCTCTGCAGGAACTGGCCGCCCAGTTCGGCGAGCGCGTCTCGTTCGTGGCCGCGAATCTCTCGGACGCCGCCGCCGTCGACGGCCTGGTCGCCAAGGCCGAGGAAGCCGCCGGCGCGCCGCTGGACATCGTGATCGCCAATGCCGGCGTCACCCGCGACGGCCTGATCGTCCGCATGAAGGACGAGGACTGGGAGACCGTGATCAAGGTCAACCTGGAAGGCTATTTCCGCCTGGCCCGCGCGGCCGCCAAGGGCATGATGAAGCGCCGCGCCGGCCGCATCATCGGCATCACCTCGGTGGTGGGCGTGACCGGCAACCCCGGCCAGACCAACTACGCGGCCTCCAAGGCCGGTATGATCGGCTTTTCCAAGGCTTTGGCCCAGGAACTGGCCAGCCGTGGCGTGACGGTCAACTGCGTGGCCCCCGGCTTCATCGCCAGCCCGATGACCGACGCCCTGAACGAAACCCAGAAGGCCGGCATCCTGTCGACGATTCCCGCCGGCAAGCTGGGCGAGGGGAGCGATATCGCCGCGGCGTGCGTTTTCCTGGCCAGCGATCAAGCCGGTTACGTCACCGGTCAGACCTTGCACGTCAACGGCGGCATGGCCATGATCTAAAACCGCTGTTCCTAAGTCGGTCTGCCGCTAGCAAGCCGAAAAGGAACGTGATAGGCGGAGCCCGACAATTCCTGCGAATAGCTTGGTTTTCGCCTGGCTGTTCATGGGCCGAAATTTTCTCAACGAGGGACTAACAGAATGTCCGACATTCTCGAGCGCGTGCGTAAGATCGTCATCGAACACCTGGATGCCGATCCCGAGAAGGTCACCGAGAAGGCTTCCTTCATCGACGACCTGGGCGCCGACAGCCTCGACAACGTCGAGCTGGTGATGGCGTTCGAAGAAGAGTTCGACATCGAAATCCCGGACGACGCCGCCGAGCACATCCAGACGGTTGGCGACGCCGTGAAGTTCATCACGGAAAAGACCGCCTAATAGGCGGTCGAGTTCGCTAGTCGAACCTGACCATTTCCGCCGCGTCGCACGGGCTCTTGCCATCGTGCGCGCGGCGGTTTTCGTTTGAGGCCAAGATTCGCGGCTGGCGCGCGTGGGGATAACTCCCCAAATGCTGCGTCCCGCATCGAAGGTTTGGGAGTGATCCATGCGTAGAGTTGTCGTCACGGGTATCGGCCTGCTGACCCCTCTGGGCCACGGTGTTGACGTGACCTGGAAGAACATCCTCGCCGGCAAGTCCGGCGCCAACCGCATCACGGCCTTCGATCCGACCGACTATGCCTGCAAGGTCGCCTGCGAAGTGCCGCGCGTCGATGGACGCGGCGGCGGCGGCCCGGACGTCGAAGGCAGCTTCGATCCCGACCAGACCATGAGCCCGCGTGACCAGAAGCGCGTGGACGACTTCATTCTCTACGGCATCGCCGCCGCTGACGAAGCCATCAAGGATTCGGGCTGGGTCCCGGAGACCGACGAGGACAAGTGGCGCACCGGCGTCATCCTGGGCTCGGGCATCGGCGGCCTGTCGACGATCGCCGACACGGCGCTGGAGCTGGAGGCCAAGGGCCCCCGCCGCGTCAGCCCGTTCTTCATCTCCTCGGCCCTGATCAACCTGATCTCGGGTCAGGTCTCGATCAAGTACGGCTTCAAGGGCCCCAACCACGCGGTCGTGACAGCCTGCGCCACCGGCGCCCACGCCATCGGCGACGCCATGCGTCTGATCAAGTACGGCGACGCCGACGTGATGATCGCCGGCGGCGCCGAAGCGGCCGTCTGCAAGGTCGGCGTGGCCGGCTTCATCGCTTGCCGGGCCATGTCGACCGAATGGAACGACACCCCGGAAAAGGCCTCGCGTCCCTATGACAAGGACCGTGACGGCTTCGTCATGGGCGAGGGCGCCGGCGCCCTGGTCCTGGAAGAGTACGAGCACGCCAAGGCGCGCGGGGCCAAGATCTACGCCGAAGTGGTCGGTTACGGCCTGTCTGGTGACGCGCACCACATCACCGCCCCGTCGGAAGACGGCGAAGGCGGCGGCCGCGCCCTGGCGGCGGCGATGAAGGACGCGGGCCTCCAGCCCTCGGACATCGACTACGTCAACGCCCACGGCACCTCGACCATGGCCGACGGCCTGGAAGCCGGCGCCGTCGAGCGCTTCCTGGGCGACCACGCCAAGAACGTCGTCATGTCGTCGACCAAGTCGATGACCGGCCACCTGCTGGGCGCCGCCGGCGCGATCGAGGGGATCTTCTCGATCCTGGCGATCCGCGACCAGATCGCCCCGCCGACGATCAACCTCGACAATCCGGACGTGAACGTCGCCATGAACCTGGCGCCGAACAAGGCCGTGCCGATGAAGATCGACGTGGCCGTGTCCAACAGCTTTGGCTTCGGCGGCACCAACGCCACCGTCGTGTTCAAGAAGGTCTCGTGAGCAAAAAGCCGTCGCCCCCCCGCAAAGCCCCCGCGCGCTCCGGCCGCCGGGAAACCGCCTCGGTGGGGCGACGGCTGATCCGCGCCCTGTTCGGCGCCTTCACGACCCTGGTCTTGATCGGGATGGTCGCCATCCTGGGTGTCGCCTTCGTCTATAACGGTCCCGGCCCCGCCGCGAAGACCGGCGACAAGACGACCGTCATTCTGCGCAAGGGCGCCAGCCTGCCCGAGATCGCCTCGGCGCTGGAGCAGGGCGGGGTGATCCGCTCCAACTCGATCTTCATGACCGCCGCCAAGCTCACGGGCGCGGCCCGCAGCCTGAAGGCCGGCGAATACGAATTCGCCGACCGCGCCTCGATGGCCCAGGTGCTGGACGCCATCCGCCACGGCCGCATCGTGCGCCACTGGATCACGATCCCCGAGGGCCTGACCTCGGACATGGTCATGGACATCCTCAACAAGTCCGACCTGCTGGTCGGCGACGCCGCGACCCCGCCCGAAGGCGCGATCCTGCCCGAGACCTACGAGGTCCAGCGCGGCGAAGACCGGGCCGTCGTCCTCAAGCACATGATGGACGACCGCGACCAGCTGCTGAACAAGCTGTGGGCCACGCGCCAGGCGGGCCTGCCGTACCAGTCGAAGGAAGAGGCCGCGATCATGGCCTCGATCGTCGAGAAGGAAACGGGCGTGAAGGGCGAGCGTCCGCAGGTGGCGGCCGTGTTCGTCAACCGCCTGCGCACCGGCATGCGCCTGGATACCGACCCGACCGTGATCTACGGCATCACCCGTGGCCGTCCGCTGGGCCGTGGTCTGCGCCGGTCGGAGCTGGATGCGTTCACGCCCTACAACACCTACAAGATCACCGGCCTGCCGCCGACGCCGATCGCCAATCCGGGCCGCGCGGCCTTGTCGGCGGCCCTGAACCCGGCCAAGACCAACGACCTCTATTTCGTCGCCGACGGCACGGGCGGCCACGTGTTCGCCTCCACCCTGGAGCAACACAACGCCAACGTCGCCAAGTGGCGCCAGATCGAGCGTGATCGCGCCGGCGACGACAGCGTCCCGGTGGTGCCGGCCAAGCCGGCGGGGAACTAGGGTCATGGCCATCTCGGGGATGACGGGCTTCGCCCGGGTCGAAGGCGCTCACGGGGCCTGGACCTGGGCGGTCGAGGCGCGCAGCGTCAACGGCCGCAACCTCGAGACCCGCTTCCGGGGCCCGCCCGGCTTCGAGAGCCTGGAACGCACCGCCCGCGAAGGCTCGCAAGGCCGCTTCCAGCGTGGCCAGCTGACCGTCAACGTCCAGGCCAAGCGCGCCGAGACCTCGGGCGAGACCCAGGTCAATGTCCAGGCCTTGGAGCGCTACCTGAAGGCCGGCGACCCCTATGTCGCCACCGGCATGGTCGCCAAGCCCACCCTGGACGGCCTGCTGGCCCTGAAGGGCGTCATCGAGGCCCGAGAGGACGAGGACGACGCCGAAACCCGCGCCGCCGTCGAAGCGGCCATGGCCGCCTCGATCGCCCAGGCGCTGGACGGCCTGAAGACCGCCAGGCAGGAGGAGGGCGCGGCCCTCGACCCCGTCCTGAACGGCCTGGTCGACCGTATCGAAGGCCTGACCGCCGACGCCGAGCGCGAGGCCGCTGGTCAGCCCGCCGTGTTGAAGGAGCGCTTCGCCCGCCGCATGGCCGAACTGGTCGGCGAGGCCGCCAGCGAAGAACGCATCGTCCAGGAAGCCGCCGCCCAGGCCGTGAAGGCCGACGTGCGCGAGGAGCTGGACCGCTTGGCCAGCCACGTCGTGGCCGCGCGCGGTCTGCTGTCGGGCGAGGGCGCGTCGGGCCGCCGGCTCGACTTCCTCTCCCAGGAATTCATGCGAGAATCCAATACCCTCTGCTCGAAATCGGCCCTGACCGCCCTGACCGCGATCGGTCTGGAGCTGAAGGCCGTGATCGAGCAGTTCCGCGAGCAGGTCCAGAACGTTGAATAAGCCCCACCATAACACCCGCGGCCTGCTCTTGATGGTCGTCGCCCCCTCGGGCGTCGGCAAGACCTCGCTGACCCGCCGCCTGGTGGCCGACCACAACGACCTGCACCTGTCGATCAGCTACACGACCCGCGAGCCGCGTCCGGGCGAGCATCACGGCCGCGACTATCACTTCACCACGCGTGAGGACTTCCAGGCGCTGATCGACCAGGATGCCTTCCTGGAGTGGGCCGAGGTCTACGGGAACTTCTACGGCAGCCCCAAGCCGCCGATCATGGCGGCGCTGGAGCGGGGCGAGAGCGCGCTGTTCGACATCGACTTCCAGGGCGCCATGAAGGTGCACGCCCAGGCCCAACAGGACAGCGTGCTGGTCTACATCCTGCCGCCGTCGCTGGCCGAGATGAGTCGCCGCCTGCACGCGCGCAGCCAGGACAGCGAAGAGGTGATCCACCGCCGCCTGTCGCGCGCCAAGGACGAGGTCGCCGCTTGGGAGCAGTTCGACTACGTCATTCTCAATGATGATTTCGACCGCGCCTACGCGGATCTGGCCCACATCTACCACGCCGAACGCCTGAAGCGGGCGCGTAACCCGTGGATCGGCAACCTGGTGGGCGATCTCTTGAAAGAAGAGATCTAGTACCCCAATCCGATTATCCCCGCGAAAGCGGGGACCCAAGCTGACTGTCAGAACGGATGCGTCCAACTCGGCTTGGATCCCCGCTTTCGCGGGGATGATCGGTGTGTGGGGCGCTCGGTATCAGCAGCCCCACCATCCGCGGCGCCTTAAAGCGCGCGACGGCCGAAGATCAGGTGGTACAGCGCCAGGATGACGACGGCGCCGATGGTGGCCACCAGCAGGCTGTAGAGATTGAAGCCGGACACGCCGCTGTTACCGAACTGGTTGAACAGCCAGCCGCCGACGAACGCGCCGACGATGCCGAGCACGATATCCAGCAGCACGCCGCTGCCAGAGCGGTTGACGAGCTTGCTGGCGATGAAGCCGGCGATCAGGCCCAGAAGAAGCCAGGCGAGAATGGACATCGTAGGGACTCCATGAGCGATGGGCCGCCCTGCGCGGCCTTGCCCAATCAAGTCCCAAATAGTCCAGTTAGTTCCCGCGCATACGTTCCTGGACGTAGGCGATCAGCTTCTCGGCCGGCGGACGGCCGAACGCGATGAACAGGCCCGAGCCCAGAACGGCTCCGATCAGGAAGGTCAGGTCCATCACGCAAATCCCCTACGACGATGGACGAGCTATTGCAGATGCTTCGTGGCCGAGCCAAGGCGACAAGGGGGCGCTGCGACGATCGGTCTTGGCTTTGTCCGCCTAGGCGGCGCCGCGCGACGGGGCCAGCAGCGCCAGGGTGCAGGTCAGGCCCTCGGGCGCGTAGTCGAAATCGGCCGCGCCGGCCAGGTCGCCCTTCAGGCTGGAGGCGATCAGGCGCGAGCCGAAGCCGGTGCGGGTGGGCGGCTTCACGAGCGGGCCGCCGCGTTCCTTCCACTCGACCACCAGCTTGGTGCGGCCGTCCAGGCGCCAGTCCACCGTGACGCGGCCGGTGTCCTGGGCCAGGGCGCCGTACTTCGAGGCGTTGGTCGCCAGCTCGTGGAAGATCATCGCCAGGGCCACGGCGACATTGGGCGCCAGGGGCACGGGGGGGCCGTCCAGGCGGACCTGGGTGGAATAGGGTTGCAGCGCCTCGGCCAGCAGTTCGCCCAGGTCGGCGCCCTCCCAGCTGCGGCGGGTGAGGAGGTCGTGGGCCTGGGCCAGGGCGTAGATGCGGTCGTTGAACTGGGCCAGGCCCTGCGGACCGCCTTCGCGCAGGCTGTGGCGGGCCAGGGACTGGACGACCACCAGGGTGTTCTTCACCCGATGGTTCAGCTCGTTGATCATCAGCTGCTGCCGCTCGGCCGCTGCCTGGGCCTCTTCCTCGCGGGCGCGCAGGATGTCGGCTGCGGCCTGCAGCGAGCCGCGCACCTCGGCGATCTCCTGCAGGTGCGAGGGGGCGGGGTCCAGCGGCGCGCCGGCGGCCAGGGCCTCGGCCTCGGCGACCAGGCCGCGCACGTCGCGCGAGATGGGGCGGGCGAAGGCCAGGGCGGCCGTGACGCCCAGGGCGATCAGCAGCGCGGCCCCAGCGACCGCCGGACCCAGCGAGGTCATGACGGCGCGGTTCAGCTCCTCGCGCGGCACCCCGACGATGAAGGTCCAGCCATAGGTCGGCGAGCGGCTGAACGCCGACAGCGTCTGGACGCCGTCCAGGGTGTGGGTGCGCACGACGCCGTCATTGGCGCGGGCCATGGCCTTCTGCATGTCCTTGCTGGCGTGCTTGCCCAGCATCTTGTCCTGGTCGCGCGAGCGGGCCACCAGGGCGGCGTTGCGGTCGACGATGCTGGCGGTCCAGCTGTCGGGGAAGGCCTGGCCGGTCATCAGGGCGTGGAAGGCGGCCGGATGCTGCATGTAGGCCAGGACCAGCAGCTTGCCTTTGACCAGCACCGGCACGTTGGTGCCGATCAGCGGGCTGAGCCCATGGCGCGGAATCAGGTTGCTGACGTTCGACTTGCCCGTGGTCATCTCGGCCCAGGACTGAGGCGTGACCGGCGCGTACGGCGTCGGGACACCCGGCGGAATGCGGGTGTTGATCAGCTGACGATCCATGGTCATCAGCACGATCCAGCCCTCGCGGCCCTTCACGGCCTGGCGGGCTTGTGTCTCGAAGGTCGCCAGGTCGCCCTCGGCCAGGGCGGGGGACACGGCCAGGCCCTGCAGCACGCTCTGGCCCTGGCCGATCTGGCGGTCGGTCGCCAGGGACAGGGCGCGGGTCATGGCGACCAGCTGGGTCGAGAACCGCCGCTGGCCTTCGCCATACTGCATGGCCACCAGCGCGCCCATCAGCAGGATAGCCGGCGCCGCCAGGGTCAAGGCCATGAAAAGAAGGCGTCGGGCGACCGTCGAGGGCGCCTTCGCCGCACTAGTGGTGGTCACATTCGCCCCGCTCAGCCCTTGGTTAGGCTGGAGGGGGGCAGGCTTAGCGTCAATAGCCTTTCACGCAAGGGGTTACGCGTGTGGGCTCGCCAACATCCACAGGCCCATGGCGACCATGAAAAGGTTCTCGGTCAGGGACACGAAACCCAGCGGCACATTGCTGTCGCCGCCGACGCAGGCGCACTTGAGGTCCCGCTTGTCGACATAGACCGCCTTGAACACCGACACCGCCCCGATGCCGCCGATGACGAGGCCCAAGGGCGCGGCGAACCAGGTCAGGACGCCCGCCGCCATCAGCACCCCGGCCGCCAGCTCGGCGAAGGGATAGATGTAACCGTACGGGACCCAGCGGCGGGCCAGCAGGTCGTAGTTCAGGAACATGGTCGAGAAGGTCTCGACGTCGCGCAGCTTCAGCATCGCCAGCAGGCTCATGGAAAAGGCCACGAACCATTCGGCCGCCTGGACCGTCAGGGGCGTGTGGAAGGCCGCCTGGCTGGCCGCCGGGGCCATCAGGGCGGCCACGGCGAAGACGGCGATCACCGGCGTGTAGGTCCGGGCCTTGGGATCGCGCGCGCCGAAGTGGAGGCGCAGGTCGCTGTAGCCGCCGATCCTCTGGCCGTCGATGAAGACCTGGGGCGTGGTCTTGACGTCGTGCTCTGCCTTGAAGGCGTCGGTCTCGGCGCGGGTCTTCAGCCAATGGTCCTCGACCGCATAGCCCTTGGCCTTCAGCAGGTGCAGCGCCTTCAGGCCGGACGGGCAGAGGTGCTCGGGCATGACCATGCGGTACAGCACGGCGGTCTTCGCGGGACTCATCGCTTCACTCCTTGCTCGCGACTGTTCCCGCCCCATGTAGGTTCCGTACCATGGTACGGAGTCAAGGCATGGCCAATACGATCGCGAACTTGGCCCGCGAGGGCGGCGTCGGCGTCGAGACGGTGCGCTATTACCAGCGTCGCGGACTGCTTCGAACGCCCGACAAGTCCGGCGGTTCGGCGATCTCGGGCGGGGTGCGGCGCTACGAGGCCGAGGACGTCCGCCGCCTGAAGTTCATCCGCCAAGCCCAGGCGGCCGGCTTCACCCTGGAGCAGATCGGCGAGCTGCTGGAACTGGACGCCGGCCAGGACCGGGCGCGGGCAAGGGCGCTGGCGCGAGAGCGCATCACGGCGCTGGATAAGAAGATCGCCGAGCTGCAGACGGCGCGGGCTTCGCTAGCCAAGCTGGCGCATGCGTGCGCGGCCTCGGACAACGGCCCGTGCCCGATCATCGAGGCGTTCGAGGCCTAGTCCTGGGCGCCCCGCTTGCGCAGTGCGCGGGCAAAGGTTTCGCCGGTCTGCTCGAAGCCCGTGGCGAGGCCGAAGGCGCGCAGATCGTTGGCCTCCGCGGGCGCTTCGAGGATCAGTTCGCCACATCCCGCCGACCGCGCGGCTTGCGAGGCGGCCTTCAGCAGCAGGCGGGCTATGCCGTTGCGGCGTCGCTCGGGATCGACCAGCAGGGCCGAGATCGTCCCCACCTTGAGATCGGCCGTCAACACGGCATGCCAGTGCACGGCGATGACGCCCGAGGGTGGTCCCCATTCGTCGGCGATCAGCAAGGCGCCGGGCTGGTCCAGGAGGGCGGTCAGGCGGTGCGCCAGCCGATCCTTGCCGACGGTCTCGCCGGCGGTCGACAGCAGTTCGGCCAGGCCCTCCGCATCACTGATCTGGGCGGCTCTGATCGAGAGGCCGTAACGGTTCGACATGCGCTCAGGAGGTGGGCGCGTTCGTCAGGTCTCGCAACAGCGCGATGGAGAATTCCGCGAAGCCGGGCGCGATCACCGTGTCGTCAGCTTCCAGGTCGACGCCGGGAAAATGCAGCAGGATCTGTCCATGAGCGCCATTGCGGCCAGGATGCAGGTCCAGGATCAGCCGAGGACTGTCGTCGAAGGCCGCGAACGGGACCCAGAGCCTGTCCCACAGCACCGGCTGGATCCGATTCTCGGCAATGTGCGCGACGGGTTCCTCGTCGCCAAAGAGGTCCTCCATCAGATCCATCGCCTCGATGATCTCGTCGATGGGCAGGAAGCGGTTGTCTTCGAAGAGCGCGTGCTCGGCGCCCAGATCGTTCTGGCCGTTGGCGATGGCGAGGTACTGCTTGAAGGCTTCTGGCAGGGGCGCGCCGACCCGCTGCTCGAGGACGGCGATCTCATCGGGCGAGGCCGGAGGGTTCAGGGTGGGAAGGACGTCCGGTGATCGCACGGCGATCCGCTCGATGATCTCTGCCCACATGGCGGTCTCTCCTAGTCCAGCGTCGCTCGCGCCAACGCCAGGAACCCCGCCAGGTCGATGACCTCGGCGCGGGCGTCGGGGCTGATTCCGGCCCTTTCGCACAGCTCGCCGCCGCCCAGGGCCTTGAGGCTGGAGCGCAGCATCTTGCGGCGCTGGCCGAAGGCGGCGGCGGTGACGCGTTCCAGGGCGGCGATGACGTCGGCGGGCGGCGGATCGGCCTTGGGGACCAGGCGCACCACGGCCGAGGCGACCTTCGGCGGCGGCGTGAAGGCCTTGGCCGGCAGGTCCATGACCGTCTTGGCGTCGCACAGCACCTGCGAGATCACGGCCAGGCGGCCGTAAGCGTCGTCGTCGGTCGTGGCGACGATGCGGTCGGCGACTTCCTTCTGGAACATCAAGGTCATCGACAGCGGCTTGAACGGACCCGTCAGCCAGTTGATCAAGAGCTGGGTGCCGACATTGTAGGGGAGGTTGGAGACCACGTGGGCCGGGACGTCGCCGGCGGCCTTGGCGCCGTCGACCTTCAGGGCGTCGCCCTCGACCAACTCCAGGCGGCCATCGGCAGCTTCGGACAGTTCGGCCAGAAGGGGCAGGAAGCGGCTGTCCTTCTCGATCGCCACGACGCGGGCGCCGGTCTCGAGCAGGGCGCGGGTCAGGCCGCCGGGACCGGGACCTACCTCGACCACGGTGTCGCCCTCATGGACGTCGGCCAGGCGGGCGATCTTGCGCGTGATGTTCAGGTCCAGCAGGAAGTGCTGGCCAAAGCTTTTGCGCGCCATCAGGTCGTGGCGCTCCAGGGCCTCGCGCAGGGGCGGCAGGTCGGCCAGGCTCATCGTATGTTCTCTCAGACGCCGCGACGGGCGGCGATGTCGGCCGCCAGCTTGATGGCGGCGATCAGGCTATCGGGACGAGCAATGCCGCGTCCAGCGATGTCGAAGCCGGTGCCGTGGTCGGGCGAGGTGCGCACGATCGGCAGGCCCAGGGTGATGTTCACCCCGCCCCAGAAGTCCAGCATCTTGACCGGGATCAGGGCCTGGTCGTGATACATGCACAGCACTCCGTCGTAACGGACGCGGGCTTCCGGGTGGAACAGGGTGTCGGCCGGAGCGGGACCGAAGCAGTCGACGCCCAGATCCTGCAAGGCGCGGACGGCCGGGGTGATGATCTCGATCTCTTCGCGGCCCAGCGCCCCGCCTTCGCCAGCGTGCGGGTTCAGGGCGGCGATGGCCAGGCGCGGGGACGCGATCCCGAAGTCGCGGCGCAGGGCCTGGGCGGTGACGAGGCCGCTATTGACGATGCTCTCGACATCTAGGGCGCCCGGGACCTTGGCGATGGACGTGTGGATGGTGACGAGCGTGGCGCGCAGGTCGGCGGCGGCCAGCATCATCACCGGCCCGCGCGCGCCTTCGAAGCGCTCGGCGGCGGTCAGTTCGGCCAGGAACTCGGTGTGGCCGGGAAACTTGAAGCCGGCCTCGTACAGCGGGGCCTTGGCGATCGGGGCGGTGACCAGTCCCGACACGCCGCCCGATAGCGCCAGGCCGACGCCGGTCTCGATCCAGCGGATCACCTGCGGCGCATAGGCCGGCGACGGCTGGCCCGCGACGACGGGCGAGAGCAGGGGGATGTCGATGACGGGCAGGGCGTCGGGAAAGACGCCCGCCACGTCCTGCGGCCGGGTCACGGTGCGGACCTTCACCCCGCCGCCGGCCGAGGCCAGCAGCTGGGCGTCGCCGATCACGACGAAGGGCGGGCCGTCCTGGCGCAGCGCGGCCCAAGCCTTGGCGATGATCTCCGCGCCGACGCCGGCGGGATCACCGGCGCTGAGGGCGAGGGGACGCATACGCCTATCGGGTCTCGATGGTGGCCTGGTTGCGCAGGTCGCGCAGGTAGCGCTTGGCGATCAGCGCCAGTTGCTGGCCGCGCAGGCGGTTCTCGATCTGGTCGTGGCTGGGCGCATTGGCGCCGCCCTGGCGCTTACCGCAGACGGCGATCAGGTGCATGCCGGCGTCGGTGCGGATCGGATCCGAGATCTGGCCGACGTCCAGCTTGTTGGCCGCGTCTTGGAAGGCGGGAGCCAGATCGGTGATCTCGGCCTCGCCCAGGTCGCCGGCGACCAGGCCGTCCACCTTGCCGGCGGCGCTTTCCAGCGTCTCGCAGCTGGTGATCTTGGGCTTCAGGTCGGTCAGCAGCTTGGTCGCCGCGGCGATCTGGGCCTCGTTGGCGTCGGCGGCCAGCGGGGCGGCGACCTGCTTGAGGTCGACGATCGCGGTCTTGGAGCCGGCGCGCTTGTCGCGCAGATAGATGATGTAGACGCCGTCCTTGACCTGGATGGGCTTGGACAGCTGGCCGGGGCGCAGCTGCTCCAGCGCGGCGTCGACCTCGGCCGGCATCTCGCCCTGGCTGACCCAGCCGATGTCGCCGCCGTTGGCCGCGGTGGCCGAGCCGGAGAACTGGCGAGCCACGGCCGCGAACGGCGCGCCCTGCTGCATCTGGTTGATCAGCTGGCCGGCGCCGTTGATGGCGACTTCCATGCCGCCCACGCGGCCGGCGTCCAGGAAGACTTCGCTGAGCTGGTACTGCGGCTTGGCGGCCGACTCGGCCAGGCGGCGCTGATAGGCCTTGATCTGGTCTTCGCCGATGCGCAGGCGCGAGCCGTAGCGGCCCTGGATCCAGGACTGCCAGCTCGAATCGGCGCGCAGCTGGGCGCGCCAGGTGTCCAGGCCGATTCCCTGCTGCACCAGCGACTGCTTCAGCTGGTCGGCGCTCATCTTGTTGGACGAGGCGATGTCGGCGATCTGCTCGTCGACTTCCTTGTCGGTCGAGATGATCGTGATCTTCTGCTGCTTCTCGACGCGGCGCAGCTCCTGCATCTGCAGGTGCTCGTCGACCAGCGAGCGCAGGGCTTCCTGCTCGATCTGCGGCAGGTTCTCCTGGGTCGGCTGCATGCCCGACGTGGCCATCAGCAGGCGCATGCGCTGCATCAGGTCATAGCTGGAGACGATTTCGTCGTTGATGACGGCGGCGACGCTTTCCTGCAGCGGCTGCGGCGCAGCCGGCTGCGCCGGCGCGGCGGCCGGAGGCGCGTCGACCTGAGGCGGCGCGGCCTCCTGGATTCGAGCGAAGGCGGGCAGGCCAAGGCTCGCCACGGTCAGGGCGAGAATGGACGCGGCGCCGGCCGCGAAAGTCGTCACGCTACGCGCAGACCGCATGGATAGTGTCGTTCCTCTAGACCGGGTCCGCCCCCTTGCGGAAGCGCGGTCGATTATCATGTTTTCAGGGGCGGCGTCGCCGGTCCGGCGATTTCCTTTCGGCCGTCGCCCCCAAGACACGCCTGTCTGACATGCGGGTTCGCCCCGCACGCCCCCCAGGCGCGGTCACTCAGTACCCTGTATCACCTAATGTGGCGAGCGTTAGGCGGAAGACGACCGTACGGTCAGGCTGCAGCCGCAGACCGGTGGCCGTCGAGGCGTAACGGTCTTCCTGTTGGTAGATCACATCGATGCGAATGCAGTCGTCCTGGTAGGCCACGCCGACGTCGCGACGACGCCACACGTCCTGCACCATGTCGCGCTGGCCGAAGGTGGTCAGCGAGATTTTTTTGGTCAGCTTCACTTCGCCGCGGGCTTCGAAGCTCTCCTGGCGCGCGCCGTTCGAGTCGATCTCGTCCTTCAGGTAGCGGATCGAGCCCCAACCGCGCTTGGTGTAAGCGTCGACACCCGTTTCGATCCGGTGGATCTCCTGGGTCTGCGCGTCGAGTCGCGTGCGGACGAAGGCGTTGATGCCCTGGACCGGCGTGACCGTGGCGGCCACGATCCAGTCGGACGACTTGCTCTGCAGGCCAGTGCGGGCCGGCAGCAGCGGGTCGAATTCCGAGCGGAAGCTGCGGCCGATCAGGATGCTGCCACTGCGGCCGCCCGGCAGGCTGTAGGTGGCCCGGCCGCCGACGTTCAGGCGCTGGCCGCCCTCATAGAGGTCGAAGCCCGGCGACTTGTTGGCCTGGAACAGGTTGGTCTCGTCGAACTCCAGCGTCGCGCTGTCTTCGTTGTAGAGGTAGGTCGTCGTCCCGTTGCGGGCGACGACGGTCGGCACGCGCGAGCTGTCGGAGCCGGCGGCGATCTGGGCCAGGGGCTCCAGCACGATGTTGCCGCCGTTCTTGAGCGGCTTGAAGAAGGGCAGGCTGAAGTCGACGCCGCCCACGCCCAGGGCGCGGGTGTAGGTGTCCTTGTCCTCGTCGCCCAGCGCGGCGGCGGCGGGCGAGACGTAGGTCTTGATCGAATAGGCGTCGCCGCGAGCCTGGGCGAACGGCGAGATCTTCAGGCCGTTGCCGACGATCTTGCTGGTGCGCCAGTCGGCCTTGAAGCTGGCGCGGCTGGAATCGACCCCGTCCTGGCCCTTGTAGGTGGGCAGGTAGTAGGGGGCTTCGCCGTACGGCGACTCAGAACGGTTCAGCATGACGCCCGTGCCCTGCAGGCGCAGGCGGCCGCCCAGTACGGGGCTGTCGGGCTCCCAACGGGCCTCGACCAGCGGGCCGATCAGCGGGAAGGCGCCGCTGTTCTCGAAGGCGTTGGCCGTACCCGCCGTGGTGGTGCCGACGACGCGCAGGCCCTGGACCGAGACGGCCGAGACCGAGAACCACGACCGGGTGTCCTGGCGCGTGGCATACAGCTGCGAGACCAGGCGATGGTCGTCGCTCGTGAACAGGCCGCGCTGCTGGTAGACGTCGTTGACCTTGTACTTGTCAAACAGCAGGGCATCCGAGACGCGCTCGGCCGAGAAGCCCCACTTCCACTTGTTGTCGATGTCGAACTTGCCGTTCGCCAGGATGTAGCTGCGGGCGGTCGCCTTGCCGAAGCGGTCGCCCCGGATGTCGAAGTCCTTGTCGTAGGTGAAGCCGCCGCGCGCCTCGAGCACGCCCGAGTAGAAGCGCTTGCGGTAGTTCACGTTCAGGAACGGATTGACGTCCGTGTTGATCTGCGGGGACAGGATGATGTCCGACGAGGGCGAGATCACGTACAGGTAGGGCTGGTTGTACGAGATGCCCCGGCCCTTGGAGAAGTCGATCTTGGGCGCCAGGAAACCCGAGCTGCGCTTGGCCGACGGATCGGGGTGCCAGAACAGCGGCATGTACAGGATCGGCGCGCCCCACAGGTGGATGACGGCGTTCTTGTAGTAGATCAGCTGCTTCTGCTTATCCTGCACGATCTTGTCGGCCGAGACCGACCAGGTCGGGCGGGGCTTTTCGGCGCAGACCTCGCAGGGCGTGTAGATCGCCTTGTTCAGTTCCTGGATATTCTCGTTGCGGCGCACGGCCGTGACCGAGGCCACCTTGATGTTCTGGCTCAGGCGGGCGGCGAAATTCTGGGCGAAACCAGCCTTGAAGTCCTTGTCGACTTCCATGTGGTCGGCGAACTCGGCCGTGCCGTCCGGATTGAGCATCTGCACGTGGCCGTCGGCGACCACCGAGCCGGTCTTGGCGTCGTAGACCACCTTGTCGGCGCGCAGGGTGCGACCCTGGTAGCGCGCCTGCACCGAGCCCTGGGCCGTCATGATCTGGTTCTTGTCGTCCCGGATCAGCAGGTCCGACTCCAGATAATAGCCCTCGTCGCCCAGGCCGTCGGCCGGAGCGGCGGGGACCACCGGGGTCGGCGGAATATTGACGAAGCTCTGCTGGGCTTGGGCCGCGCAGGCGAACGCCATCCACGCCGCGCCGCTGAGGAGCAGCTTGCGGCAGACGGACGCGGCGCTGACGCGCGTTTCAGTCATGGTCATCCCTGCAAACAATGACTCACCCATCTTCCGTATAGCAAAGCAAAGTGAAGCCCGCCAAAATCGCGACGGTCGGCGGCGTCCATGCGGCGATGAACGGGGCCAGAACGTCGGCCTTGCCCAATGTGCTGCACAGCTCGTTGAAGAAAAAGAACCCGAAACCCAGGGCGACGCCAGAGCCCGCCAGAGCGGCCAGGCCGCCCAGTCGCATCAGGCGCAGCGAGAAGGCCGCGGCCAGCACCGACATGGCGGCGAACAGCAGCGGCGTGGCCAGATCCTGCTGCAGGCGCAGCTTGAACGGCGCGGCCGAGAAGCCGGCGTCCTCGGTGCGCTGGATCGTGGCCGGCAGGCGCCACAGCGCCACGGCCGACGGCGTGTTGAAGCGCTCGGACGCCGTGCGGTCGTCCAGGTTCGACGGGATCGACAGGCTGTCGGAGCGGATCGCCCCGGCGCCGGGCGTGGCCTCGCGCACGCCCGACAGGCGCCAGAAGCCCGGCTCCAGCCGCGCCTCGTTGGCCTCGATCCGGCGGGTGAAGTCCATGACGCCCTTGCTGTTCAGGGCATAGACGAACAGCGACACGCCCTTCAGGCGCACCGAGCCGTCGACCGTTTCGCGGGCCCGGGCGCGGATGACGATCTGGGTCTTGTCGTCGCCCTGGCGCAGCCAGGTGCCCTTGGGCGCTTCCTTCAGATAGCCGTTCATCACGGCGTCGCGCTCGCTCTCGAACTTGGCCGTCATGGCCGTCGTCAGCGGGTTGAGCAGGGTGATGGTCAGAAGGCCGATCACGAACGACGACAGGGCCGCCGGCATGATGAACCGCCAGGCCGAGACGCCCGCCGCGCGCATGGCGATCAGTTCGCTGCGCCGGTTCAGCTCGACGAAGGCCCACATGGTGCCAAACAGGAACACGAACGGCGCCAGCACCAGGATCGTGGCCGGAGCCTGCAGGACAGTCAGGTATAGCAGTTGGAAGAAGGTCGCGTCCGCTCGCGTGCCCACGTTGCGGGCGATGTCGACGAAGGCGATCAGCATCACCATCGCGCCCAGCACCGCCAGGGCGCCGATCAGCGCGCTCATGGTGCGCTTGAGGACGTAGCGTTCCAGCATGCCCATGGTCATCAGGCGGCTCCCGTCCAGGCGGGGGCGGACTTGACCGACTTTGGCGCGCGGCGAGCGGAGACCTTCTGGCGGAAGATCTGGGCCATGCCCCACCACATGGCGCTGAGCGGCACCAGATACTGCAGGACGTTCAGCCAGGCGCTGTCCTCGCAGGCGGCCTGCACGCCGAAGCCGACGATGCGCACGATGCCGGCCGCGGCGCCGACGGCGGCGATCCGCTTGCCATAGCCCATGCGGCTGAACGAGCCGCCCAGCACGGCCGCCAGGGCCATGGTCATCAGGGCGATATTGTAGAGCGGGCCGGCGAAGCGCGAGTGGCCCTCGGCCAGCATCTTGCCCTTGTTCCGCTGCTCCCACTCCTGGGTCATGTCCGGGAAGAACAGCTCGTGCGGATAGCGGTCGGCGATCTTGTAGTGCAGCAGCTCGTCGGTCTTGAACAGGCTGGACAGGTCGAAGGTGTACTCGTCGAACGAGGTGTACTGCAGCACGCCCTGACGCGAGAACTGCTGGTTGCTGCCATGGCGCATGACCAGCACCGGCTGGCCCTTGCGGGTGGCGATCTCGGCCTCGCGCGACGAATAGGTCGAGGCCGCGCCGTTGGGCAGTTCCTGGTGGATGAACAGGTTCTGGATCTTGTTGTCGCGGTCGATCGACTGGGCATAGACCGTCAGGCCCGGACCCGGCTCGGTGAACTGGCCCGGCTGGACCAGGGTCGAGGCGACGTCGGTCTTGATCTCGAAGGCCGTCTCGCGGATCTGGCGGGCGCTCCAGGGCTGCAGCCACAGGCCCGAGATCAGCGAGATCAGGGCCGCGAACACCGCCAGGCGCATGGCCGGCGAGATGACGCTCCAGCGACTCATGCCGCCGGCGAAGCAGACGACGATCTCCTGCTCGGTGTGCAGACGATTCAGCGCCACCAGCGCGGCCACGAACAGGGCCAGCGGCATCATGATGCTGAACAGCTGCGGCAGGGCCAGCACGATGATCTTCAGGAACACCAGCGCGCTCTGGCGCTGCTCCACCAGCACGTCGAACTCCGACAGGCTGCGCGCCAGCAGGGCAAGCGCGACCAGGGCCGCCGTCGCCAGCAGCGTCGGACCCAGCAACTGGCGGAAAAGATACCGTTCTATGAGGCGCATGCAGAGACGTTCGGGGCGGTTGGATTCGTGGGACGAACCCCGAAGATGGGTCGTTCTACACGGGGGCTTCGCGTCGGCACAACCGGTGAGCTGACTTGACTGTGCGCAGTGGGGCCGAACGGAGCCTTTTCTATGGCGCGGCATTGGACTATGCCGCCTAGTTCAAGATGCGGCTGCGCCGTCGCGACGCGCCGTTCATAAGTCGCCCAGATGCAGGAGCGCGGCATGCGTATCGAGTTCGTCCCCGTCGACACCCAGGCCGGCGCCACGGCCGCCCTCGCGGTCCTGGCCCATGAGGGCGCGGCCCTCTCGCCGGAAGCCAAGGCGGCCAACGAGGCCACGGGCGGCGCCCTGGCGCGCGCCATCGCCGGCGGCCGCTTCACCGGCGCCAAGGGCCAGACCCTGGACGTCGTCGCCCCGCACGGCCTGGAAGCCGCCCGCCTGGTGCTGGTCGGCGTCGACGGCTCGGGCGCCGTCGAGCCCGAGGCGGTCGAGACCGCCGCCGCCTCGGCCTACCAGGCCATCAAGACCACGGGCGTCACCGAACTGGTCCTGAAGCTGGGCGCCGACGCCGAGAGCGCCGCCCGCGCCGCTTTCGGCGCCCGCCTGGCCGCCTACCGCTTCGACAAGTATCGCACCACCGAGAAGGCCGAGAAGAAGCCCTCGATCCAGGTGGTCAAGGTCGCCGCCGCCGACCCGGTCAAGGCCCAGAAGGCCTATGAGCCGCTGTCCGCGCTCGCCGACGCCATCCTGTTCAGCCGCGACCTGGTCTCCGAGCCGGCCAACATCCTGCACCCCGAAGAGTTCGCCGCCCGGGCCAAGAGCCTGGAAAGCCTGGGCCTGGAAGTCGAGATCCTGGGCGAGGCCCAGATGGCGGAACTGGGCATGGGCAGCCTGCTGGGCGTGGGGCAGGGCAGCCGCCGCGAGAGCCAGCTGGTGATCATGAAGTGGCTGGGCGGCGCCGATAAGTCGGCTCAGCCGATCGCCTTCGTCGGCAAGGGCGTGACCTTCGACACCGGCGGCATCAGCCTGAAGCCCGCCGACGGCATGGAAGACATGAAGTGGGACATGGGCGGCGCGGCCGCCGTGACCGGCGTCATGCACGCCCTGGCCGGCCGCAAGGCCAAGGTCAACGCCATCGGCATTCTGGGCCTGGTCGAGAACATGCCCGACGGCAACGCCCAGCGTCCGGGCGACGTGGTCACCTCGATGTCGGGCCAGACCATCGAGGTCATCAACACCGACGCCGAAGGCCGCCTCGTGCTGGCCGACGCCCTCTGGTACTGCCAGGACCGCTTCAAGCCGCAGTTCATGATCAACCTGGCCACCCTGACCGGCGCGATCATCATCTCGCTGGGCCATGACTACGCCGGTTTGTTCAGCAATAACGATGGCTTGTCGGAGAAAATTCTCAGCGCCGGCAAGGCCGAGCGCGAGCCGCTGTGGCGCCTGCCGCTGCCGGCCGCCTACGAGAAGCAGATCGAAAGCCCGATCGCCGACATGAAGAACATCGGCGGCCGCCCGGCCGGTTCAATCACCGCCGGCCTGTTCCTGCAGAAGTTCGTCAACGGCGTGCCGTGGGCGCACCTGGACATCGCCTCGGTCGCCTGGAAGAAGCCCTCGGCCGACCCGACCGTGCCCGACGGCGCGGCTGGCTACGGCGTGCGTCTGCTCAACCGCCTCGTCGCCGACGCCTACGAAGGCTGAGCATGACGGCGGGTCCCTGCGAGGTCTGGTTCTACCACCTGGAGCGCTCGCCGCTCGAGGCGGTGCTGCCTGAGCTGCTGGAGAAGACCCTGGGTCGTGGCTGGAAGGCCCTGGTCCGCGGGGGCGATCCCGGCCGCATCGAGGCGCTGGACCAGCACCTGTGGACCTTCCGCGAGGACAGCTTCCTGCCGCACGGCCTGGCTTCGGAGCCGATGGCCGAGCGGCAGCCGGTGCTGCTGACAAACGACGACGGGAACCCCAATGCCGGGGACGCGCTGTTCCTGATCGACGGGGCAGAACCTGGAGATCTTTCAGGGGTTTCGCGCTGTATCCTGCTGTTCGACGGCAGGGACGAGCTGGCGCTGTCGCAGGCGCGCGGGCGCTGGTCCGTTTTCAAGAAGGCCGGGCATCCGGTGTCCTACTGGCGCCAGGGCGCCGAACGCGGTTGGGAGAAGCAGGCATGAAGCGCGTACTGTCCGCCCTGGCCTTGGGCCTGGTCCTGGCCTCTTGCTCCAGCGCCCCCGAGCCCGCGCCGCCTCCGCCGCCCAGCACCCCCACCGCGCCGCCTGCCATCGCCTTGCCCGCCAAGCCGCCGGCCTCGGAGGCGGACAAAGACCAGTGCGGCCTGAAGGACGCCCAAGCCTTCGTCGGCAAGCCGCGCACCAGCCTGCCGGCCCCGGTCGATCCCTCGCGCTGGCGCGTGGCCTGCACGACCTGCCCGGTGACCATGGACTACCGCGCTGATCGGCTGAACATCCTGTTCAACGCCGACACGGGTGTCGTCCAGGAAGTCAAATGCGGCTAAGGACCGCGCTTTCCCAAGCTCTTCTGGCTTCCGTGCGATTGAGATGAAATAACTCGAAAGCCGGAGATTCCCGCCCGGCTGGTTCAGAGCATGGTCGACCAACCGACGATCGGACCCAGAACCCGAGACGACTTGGCGGCCACGCTCCTGACGGCGTTGGGCGTCGCGTTCGGCTTTGCGTTTCTCGCCTATCTCTGCGTCGAGATCCCGCGCTCCTATAACCACGTTACGCCGATCTGGCTGTCGAACGGCTTCCTGGCCGCGTGCCTGCTGTCGTCGCCCTCACGGCGCTGGCCGGCCCTGATCGTCGGCGCCGCGCTGGGCGCGCTGACGGCCGGAGCCCATGCCGGCGACAGCCCGCTGGTCAATGTCATCCTGGTCAGCCTGAACATCACCGAAGGCGCTCTGGCGGCCTATGCCGTGCGGCGGGTCACCGGCGAGTCGATCGACCTGGGCCGGCCGCGCGACATGCTGGCCTTTGTCCTGCTGGGCGGCTTCATGGCCCCGACGGTCGCCGGAACCGCGGCCGCGTCGATCCACACCGTCCTGCGCGGCGGGGCGCTCGTACCAAACGTCATCGGCTGGGTGCTGAACGACATCCTGGGCATGCTGACCATCGGGCCGTGCCTGCTGGTGTTCTTCAAGGCCGGGCTCTATTTGCGCGAACGGCCGCTGACCCGCGACGGCGTGCTGTCGATGGTGATCTGCTGCCTGATGACCACCGTGGTCTTCGCCCAGGGCAAGTATCCGCTGCTGTTCCTGGTGCCGCCGGTCATGCTGTTCGTGGCGTGGCGCCAGGAGGTGCTGGGCGCGGCGCTGAGCGCGGTGCTGGTCGCCGCCATCGCCCTGGTCCTGACCATCGCCGGCCGAGGGCCGATCCACCTGATCCTGGCCGGCACGGGCACGCAGTCGACCGTGCTGCAGCTGTTCCTGGCCGTCTCGATCTTCGTCAGCCTGCCGGTCGCGGCCTTCCAGCGCCAGCGCCGCGCCATCCTGGCCAAGGTCGAGGAGGCCCGGGCCGAGGCCGAGCGCAGCGAAGCCCGCTACCGCCTGCTGGCCGAGAGCGCCCTGGACATCATCGCCCACAGCGACCTGCACGGGCAGATGACCTACATCTCGCCGGCCGCCCGGACGATCCTGGGCTACGAGCCCGAAGAGCTTCTGGGCACGGCCTATCTGAAGATCCTGCACGAGGACGACCGGGCCGCGATCCGCCGCGTGGTCGAGATCCAGCGCGACTGTCCGCAGGGCGTCACCGCGCCGCCGGCCGAGACGGTCGAGTATCGCGCGTTCCGCCAAGATGGCCGGATGATCTGGCTGGAATCGCGTCCGACCCTGGCCTGCGATCCCGTCACCGGCGCGCCGACCGGCATCACCGACATCATCCGCGACATCACCGCCCGCAAGACGCTGGAGATGGACCTTCGCGCCGCCCGCGCCGAGGCCGAGACCGCCGCCGCCGTGAAGGGCGAGTTCCTGGCCAATATGAGCCACGAGCTGCGCACGCCCCTGACCGCCGTGATCGGCTTCGCCAACCTGCTGGCCGACGAGCCGGGCCTGAGCCAACGCGGCAAGCGCTACGTCGACCGCATCACCACCGGCGGCCGGACCCTGCTGGCGACGATCAACGACATCCTGGATTTCTCGCGCCTGGAGCAGGGACGCATCACCCTGGATCCCCGCGTCGTGGCCATCACCGGCGTGGTGTCCGAGGTGCTGGAGATGCTGGCTCCCGACGCGGCGGCCAAGAACCTGGTGCTGCGTTCGGTGGGTGACGACGCCGCGCCGCCCGAGCTGTTCATCGATCCCGAGCGCGTGCGCCAGGTGCTGCTGAACCTGATCGGCAACGCCGTGAAGTTCACCGAGGTCGGCGAGGTGCGGCTGGAGACCGACTACGACATCCAGACCGGCCGGCTGCGCATGAGCGTCACCGACACCGGGCCGGGCGTGGCGCAGGCCGACCAGGCGCTGATCTTCGCCCGCTTCTCGCAGATCGACGAGGCGCTGAACCGTGAGCATGGCGGCACGGGCCTGGGCCTGGCCATCTCGCGCGGCCTGGTCGAGCTGATGGGCGGCGACATCGGCGTCGAGAGCACGCTGGGGCAGGGCGCCCGCTTCTGGTTCGAGATCCCGGCCCAGACCGGCCCCTCGCATGACGCGGCGGTCGACGAGGTCGAGGAGACCGAGCTGCCTCTGCCGCCGCCCGGCGTGCGAGTGCTGGTGGTCGACGACAATGCCGGCAATCGGGAGCTGGTGCGCTCGGTGCTGGAAGCGGTCGGCGTGCATGTCGCCGAGGCCGTCGATGGCGAAGATGGGGTGGCCGCCGCCGCCGCCGATACGTTCGACGCTATCCTGATGGACCTGCGGATGCCGAAGCTGGATGGCGTCTCGGCCGCCCAGCGGATCCGGGCCGAGGCGGGACCCAGCGCCAGCTCGCCGATCATCGCCTTCTCGGCCGATGTCCGCCTGGGGCCGCTGGACCCGGTGTTCGACGGGGCGACGCCCAAGCCGCTGACGGTGGCCTCGCTGCTGTCAACCCTGTCGGACGCCTTGACCGGATCGCCGAGGGAGACGGCCTAGACAACGTTGTCATTCTGCGCCAGGAATTGGTCATACCAGTAAGCGTCGCCCGGCTAGAGGCGACCTCATAGGGAGGCCGCTTAATGAAGTCCTGGCTCGCAGTGGGCGTTGCTACGCTCGCACTCTTGGCTACCACCACCGCCAGTGCAGAAGGCTGGCTGAAGGCCAAGGACGCCCGCATCGTCGACGAGGCCGGCCAACCGGTGATTCTGCGCGGTATGGGCCTGGGCGGCTGGATGCTGCAGGAAGGCTACATGCTGCGCCTGTCCAAGTTGGGTCAGCAGCACGTCATCCAAGGCAAGATCGCCGATCTCGTGGGCCCCGCGCGCCAGCAGGCGATCCACAAGGCCTGGCTCGACAACCACACCACCAAGGCCGACATCGACGCCATGGCCGCCTGGGGGTTCAACTCCGTGCGCCTGCCGATGCACTACGACCTCTTGACCCTGCCGGTCGACCAGGAGCCCAAGCCGGGCGTCGACACCTGGCACGAGGACGGCTTCAAGCGGATCGACGACTTGCTGGCCTGGAGCAAGGCCAACGGGATCTACCTGATCCTGGACCTGCACGCCGCGCCGAACGGCCAGGGCAACGACCTGCCGATCGCCGACCGTGATCCGGGCAAACCCTCGCTGTGGGACAGTCCGGAGGCCCGCCGCAAGACCATCGAACTGTGGAAGAAGCTGGCCGCCCGCTACAAGGACGAGCCGATGATCGGGGCCTATGACCTGCTGAACGAGCCCAACTGGGACTTCGACGGCTCGGGCAACAAGAACGGCTGCAAGGACGAGAAGCAGGAGAAGCTGTGGAGCTTCTACCAGGAGGCCACGGCCGCGATCCGCGCCATCGACCCGCGACACATGATCATCATCGAGGGCAACTGCTGGGGCAACAACTACAAGGGCATGGGGAAGCCCTGGGACGCCAACATGGCGCTCAGCTTCCACAAGTACTGGAACGTCAATGACGACGCCTCGATCGCCCAGCATCTAAAGCTGCGCGAAGAAACCGGCCTGCCGCTGTGGCTGGGCGAGAGCGGCGAGAACTCCAATGTCTGGTTCGCCGACGCCATCCGCCTGGTCGAGAAGCACGAGATCGGCTGGGCGTTCTGGCCGCTGAAGAAGATCGGTTTCAACCAGCCGCTCGAGATCAAGGTCGACCCGGCCTATGACGACGTGGTCGCGACCCTGACCGGTGATGCCAAGACGCCGGTGAGCGCGGACAAGGCCTATTCGGTGCTGATGAAGGTCGCCTCGCACGACGTGCGTTTCGAGAACAATGAGGCTCATCCCGACGTCATCGACGCCATGTTCCGCCAGCCGCACGATGCGACGACGCGGCCGTTCAAGAAGCATGTGGTGGGCGTGAAGGGCGCGACCATTCCGGCCTGGCAGTACGACCTGGGCGTCATCGGCGCGGCCTATGCCGACACGGACGCGGCCAACTACCACGTTTCGACCGGCGGCCAGCGCACGCCCTGGAACAAGGGCCGCACCGGCCGCAATGACGGCGTCGACCTGGAGCGGGCGGCGGACGGCTCGCTGAAGGTCACCGATTTCGCAGCTGGCGAGTGGCTGCGCTACACGGTCTCGGCGATGGCGGGGCGTTATGCGGTCAGCGTCGTGGGTGAGGGCCCGATGGAGGTCACGGTCAACGGCGGCGCGGCGGTCAAGAGCGGCGCGGTCGTGAGCCTGCTGCCGGGGACCAATACGCTGGTGGTGAAGTCGACGGGGGCGGCGCAGATCTCCGCCCTGAAAATCACCCCTGCAAAATGACGTGTCATCCCGGCCGTAGCGAAGCGGAGAGCCGGGACCCAGGGGCAACCGCAGTGCGCCGGCCCCTGGGTCCCGGGTCGGCTACGCCGCCCGGGATGACACGGTTTGTTTTGCTACAGATCAGAGCGTGCTCATCCCGCCATCGATGATCAGCTCGCTGCCGACCGTGAAGCGGCTCTCGTCAGAGGCCAGGAAGATCACCGCGTCGGCGATCTCCTTGGGCTCGCCGAAGCGGCCGGCCGGCAGGTTGGCCAGGATGCCGGCCGACATGGCGTCCAGCGAGGCGGCGTCCAGACCCAGCTTGCCGTAGAGCGGCGTGCTCACCGGCCCGGGGCTGATGACATTGACCCGGATGCCGCGACCGATCAGCTCGCCCGACAGGGTGCGGGCCAGCGAGATCAGGCCGGCCTTGCTGGCGGCGTAGACGCTGGAGTTCGGCATGCCGATATGGGCGTTGATCGAACCGTTGAAGACGATCGAGGCTGGGTTGCTGAGGATCGGGGCCAGGGCCTGGATCAGGAACAGCGGACCCTTCAGATTGACGCCGATGGCGCGGTCGAAGGTCTCCTCGGTCCAGCTTTCCAGCGGGCCGAACGGGGCGATGCCAGCATTGACGAACACGGCGTCCAGCTTGCCGAAGGCGGCTTCGACGGTCTTGGCGATCGTGGCTTGAGCGGCGACATCGCCCGCATCGGCCAGGATGGCGACGACGTCGCCGCCCAGGGCAGCCTTGGCTTCCTCGAGGCGCTGGGCGTTGGCGCCGGTGATGGCGACCTTGGCGCCTTCTTCCAGCGCGCGTTGGGCGGCGGCGAAGCCGATGCCGGTGGTGCCGCCGGTGATCAGGATGGTCTTTTGAGCGAGACGGGACATGGGGTGATCCTTCCGTTTGACGGGCCGGCGCACCGCGCGTCGGTCAGTGAGGGTGATTTAGGCTGGGCATCCGACTTGAACGATGGGTAGAAACGCGATCTATCATTCAGCTTAAGTGAATGATGGGGCGGCCATGGATCGGCTACGTGCGTTCGAGGTCTTCACCACCGTCGTCAGCCGCGGCGGCTTCGCCAAGGCGGCCGAGGCGCTGGACACCTCGCCGGCCAATGTCACCCGCTATGTCGCCGAGCTGGAGACGCATCTCGGCGCGCGGCTGCTGAACCGCACCTCGCGCCGCCTGTCCCTGACCGAGGCCGGCGAGGCGCTGTACGAACGCGCCCGCGCCATCCTGGACGAGATCGCCGAGGCCGAAGCCGCCGCTTCCGCCAATGTCGCCGAGCCGCGCGGGCGCCTGCGGATCAATGCGCCGCTCAGCTTCGGCGTCCGCCACCTGGCGGGACTGTGGCCGCAATTCATGGCTCGCCATCCGAAGGTCGAGCTGGAGATCAGCCTGTCGGATCGCGTCGTCGACCTGGTGGAGGAAGGCTACGACCTGGCCATCCGCATCTCGCGCGGCGGCTCCCAGGCGCATGTGGCCCGCAAGCTGGCGACCTCGCGCAACATCGTCTGCGCCTCGCCGGACTATCTGGCGGTCCATGGGACCCCAACCACGCCGGACGAACTCGCGACCCACCGCTGTCTGGCCTACAGCTACACGGCCATGGCCGAGGATTGGCGGCTGACCCACGCCGACGGCCGCGAGGCCAGCGTGCGGATGCGGCCGGTCATGTACTCCAACAACGGCGACACCACCCGCGCGGCGGCGCTGGCCGGCCAAGGCGTGATCTGGCAGCCAACCTTCATCATCGGCGACGATCTGCGTAGCGGAAAGCTGGTGCGGGTGCTGCCGGAGTGGAGCCTGCCCGACATCGACGTGCTGGCGGTCTATCCCAGCCGCCGGCACTTGAGCGCCAAGGTGCGCCTGATGGTGGATTTCCTGGCCGAGGCGTTCAAGGGAACGCCGCCCTGGGATCGGTAGAGGTTACTTGCGGTTCCCGACGCCCGGGAACATCGCCACGCCGTCTTCGAACACGCCCAGATAACCCAGCTCGCCCAGCAGCGGCGTTAGGTCCTCGACCAGGTCGCCCGACTGCGGCAGGTGGGCGGGGCGGCCGTCCTGGGCGTGCAGGCGGTAGACCGTCCACATCTTACCCTTGGGCGCGGGCGCGCCGGGCTGGATGAACTTGGCTTCCCAGCCGACCAGGGCGGGCGTGCGGCCGACGACGACGTCGAACGGACGGTCGCGGAAGGCCAGGTCCATCTCGATCCGCATGGCCTCGCCGATCCGGTCGTTCACCCATTCGGCGAAGGCCTCGAGGACGACCGAAGAGGACAATCCTTCCGGATTGGCCACGACGTGGTTGCGGGGATGGGCGCTACTCATGAGCGCACCATGCGCCCCGAGGTGTCGCGGAAGCGCTAAACGACATGGTTTAGGGCGCGTTCACCCTAAACCTTGCCGATCAATGGCCTAGCTTACGCTTCGGCCTCGGCCAGTTCCTCGGCCAGGGCCATCCAGGCTTCCTCGGCCTCGTCCAGCTTGGACTTGGCGTTGTCGCGGCGCTTGGTCAGTTCGGCGACCTTGGCCGGGTTCTTCACATAGAGGTCCGGATCCTCGAGCTGGGCGTCCAGCTCGGCGAGGTTGCGGGTGCAGCGGGTCATGACCTGTTCGGCCGCCTCGACCTTGCGGCGCAGGGGCTCGACGGCGGCCTTCTTCTTCGGGGCCTCGGCAGCGACCACCGGCTCGCGGTCCACCTGGGTCGGCTTCACGGCCTGCTTGGCGCGATCCAGCACGAACTTGGCGTAGTCGTCCATGTCGCCGTCGAACGGCTTCACCGAGCCGTCGGCGGCCAGCCACAGGCGGTCGGCGACCAGCTCCATCAGCGAGCGGTCGTGGGTGATCAGGATCACCGCGCCGCTGTAGTCGTTCAGCGCGTCCAGCAGGGCGCGGCGGCTGTCGATGTCCAGGTGGTTGGTCGGTTCGTCGAGGATCAGCAGGTGCGGCGCGTCCATCGCCACCATGTTGAGCAGCAGGCGGGCGCGTTCGCCGCCCGACAGGTTGGCGACCGTGGTCTCCTGCTTCTCGAAGCCCAGGCCAAACTGCGCCAGCTTCGAACGGCGCGAGCTTTCCGAGGCTTCCGGCATCGCCCGGCGGATGATCTCCAGCGGGGTGTCTTCCGGGTCCATCGCCTCGATCTGGTGCTGGTGGAACCAGCCGACCTTCATCTTCTTGTCGCGGTGCAGCTCGCCCTTCTGGACGGTCAGGGCTCCGGCGATCATCTTGGCGAAGGTCGACTTGCCCGCGCCGTTGACGCCCAGGAGACCGATGCGGTCGTCCAGGTCCATGCGCAGGTTCAGGTTCTTGAGGATCGGGCGATCGGCCTCGTAACCCACATTCGCCTTTTCCAGGCGGATCAGCGGCGGCGCCAGCGGGCGCGGCGGCGAGGGCAGGGTGAAGGGCGCGACGCGCTCCTCGATCGTGGTCGCCACCGGCTGCATCTTGGCCAGGCGCTTCATCCGCGACTGGGCCTGGGCGGCCTTGGACGCCTTGGCCTTGAAGCGATCGACGAAGGCCTGCAGGTGCGCGCGCTCGGCGTCCTGCTTGGCCTTGGCCGACAGTTGCAGGCGAGCCTTCTCGGCGCGGCGCTCCTCGAAGTCGTCGTAGCCGCCAGTGTAGAGCTCCAGCTTGCCGCCGGCCAGGTGCAGCATGTGCGTACAGCTGTTGTTGAGCAGCTCGCGGTCGTGGCTGACGATCAGGGCGGTGTGCGGGTATTTCTGGAGCCTCGCCTCCAGCCACAGCGCGCCTTCCAGGTCGAGATAGTTGGTCGGTTCGTCCAGCAGCAGCATGTCGGGCTCGGCGAACAGCGCTGCGGCCAGGGCCACGCGCATGCGCCAGCCGCCCGAGAACTCGCTCATCGGCCGCGCCAGATCTTCTTGCGTAAAGCCCAGGCCGACCAGGATTTCGGAGGCCTTGGCCGGGGCGGCGTCGGAATCGATCTCGATCAGCCGGCCCCAGATCTCGCCCATCTCCTCGGGATCGGCGGTCTCCAGGCGGGTCAGCAGGCCGTGACGCTCCTCGTCGGCCTCCAGCACCGTCTCCAGCAGGGTGAAGGGCGTAGCCGGGTGCTCCTGGTCCACCGAGCCGATGCGGGCGGTCTTGGGCAGGCTGATCTCGTCGTCGCCCGCGTGCAGCTGACCCAGGATCAGCTTGAACAGGGTGGACTTGCCCACGCCGTTGCGTCCGATCAGGCCGACCTTGGCGCCCGGTGGCAGGCTGACGCTGGCATGGTCGAAGAACTTCCGACCCCAGGCGTTGAAGGTCAGGTCACGGATCTGAAGCATTTTATGAAGGTTACGCGGCGGGGTTGGCGGGGAGGAGGCGCACGGCTATAAGCCCGCAACCTTCTAATTCACAACTCTTCTGTGAGACCTCCCGTGACCGAACGCACCTTCTCGATCATCAAGCCGGACGCCACGCGTCGCAACCTGACCGGCTCGGTCAACGCCGTGATCGAGGCCGCTGGCCTGCGCATCGTCGCTCAGCGTCGCGTGAAGCTGACCGAAGCCCAAGCCAAGAAGTTCTACGAAGTGCACGCCGAGCGTCCGTTCTACGGCGAACTCGTCGGCCAGATGACCGCCGAGCCGGTCGTCGTCCAAGTGCTGCAAGGCGACAACGCCGTGGCCAAGTACCGTGAAGTCATGGGCGCCACGAACCCGGAAAACGCCGACGAAGGCACGATCCGCAAGCTGTTCGCCCTGTCGATCGGCGAAAACTCGGTCCACGGCTCGGACAGCCTGGAGAACGCGGGCATCGAAATCGCCCAGTTCTTCACCGAAGACGAAATCGTCGGCTAAGGCTTACGCCTTACTGATCGGAAGAGGCCGGGGCGGAAGCTCCGGCCTTTTTCTTTGCGCGCTTATTGTTCGAGACGCTTAAGGTTGCGGCATGCGGTTAGCTTGCCTTGCAGTCCTGTTCCTGGCGATGGCGTCGCACGCCGCGCGCGCTCAGGCCGTCGAGCCGGTCCCGGCGCCGGCTTGCACCGCGGCGATCGCCCAGGCGGCCACCGTGCGAACCGTGGCAGGCGACCAGACGGCCTGGCGAGGGCGCTGCGTGAAGATAAACGGTGTCGCCGTCGGCTATCTCCTGTTCGACGACAATGCCGACGCCGATCGTTTCCGTCCGCGTCTGGATCCGTCCGAAACGGGCCGCGTGCTGGGCATCGATGGCTGGCGCCCCGGCAAGGACCTCTCGAAACGGCGCCGTCTGACGGTGGTCGGTCGGATCGGAGACTGCGAGCAGACGCGCGCCGAGATCCATTCGGCGGATACGCCGGACATGATCATGTTCGTCCGGGGCTACTGTCATGGCCATGACGGTGGCTACATCCAGGTCACCGAAGCGCGCGAGCGCTGAATTCGCGTTTTGCGCCCCCGACATACCTGGCGGCCGGCGTGACCCTATTCTGCGTTTCCGACGAGTCGCCGGGGAGGGGCGGGTTTGGCGAGAAGAAGAACTTTGGCGATTGGCCTGGCGGCGCTGGGCCTGCTGAGCGCTGCGCCGGCGATCGCCCAGTCCGTCGACGACGTGGTCATCTCGCCCCAGGCCAGTGGCCGGTGGCTGCGGGCCGAGAGCCAGCATGTCATCGTCTATTCCGACGAGAGCGCCGACGTGCTGCGCAAGACGGTCGCCGACCTGGAGGCGCTGGATCGGGTGCTGCGAGGCCTCTACGGCCGCCAGGACGGGCCGCCGCCGCGGAAGTTTCCAATCTACATGGTCCGCACGCCCGAGATTGGGGCCAACTCCAATCCGGCCTATCGCCGGTTCATGCCCGGCGCCGCGGTCACCGCGCTGTCGCTGGACGTGGCCGAGGTCGAGGACATCTTCGCCGTGGTGGTGCGCGACGACTTCGCCTTCTTCGGCGTGGTCGATCACACGGCGGGCGACGATGTGGTGCTGGGCGCCTATGGCTTCCACTTCTTCAGCGAGAACTTCCCGTTCCGCCAGCCGCGCTGGCTGACCAAGGGCGCGGCGATCTACTACAGCAGCATCGATATCCAGCCGCAGGCGGTGACGATCGGCCGGACGCCGGCGCTGTTCGACGACGCCCTGGCCATGCGCGGCCTGGAGCGGATCCCCGACATCATCACCGAGAGCGGCGACGGCTGGAGCCTGCCCGAGCGCCAGCGTTTCGACGCCCAGTCGGCCCTGCTGGTCCGTTATCTGTGGGCCGATCCGGATCGCAAGGCGCGGCTGGCGACCTATCTGGACCGCGTCGCCGAGGGCGGCGGCGATCCGAAGGCGATCTGGGCGCAGGTCTTCGGCCAGCCGCTGGAGGCCTTGCCCGACGCTCTGCGGGCCTTCGTGCGCAAGGAGCCGGTGGTCGCGACCTTGCCACGAGCCAGCGGCCCGCCACCGCCAATCAAGATCCGAAGGATGCCGGCCGGGGCCGACGACCTGATCCTGGAACTGCAGCAGATGAAGACCGGGGCCGTCCCCGATCGCGGCGAGCTGCTGCGCAAGATCCGCAAGGCCGCCGAGCGCCGGCCAACCGAGCGCTATAGCCGCCAGGCCCTGGCGCGGGCCGAGATCACCCTGGGCGACCGCGACAAGGGCGAGCGGCTGCTGGAGCAACTGCTGTCCGAGGACGCCGATAACCTGGAAGCCCTGCGGCTGATGGGAACCAGCAAGCTCTATCGCGCGGCGGCCGACAAGGCGCATCGCGCCGAACTGCTGGCGGCGTCACAGGTCTATCTGCGCCGGGCCGACGCGGCCGAGCCGAACGACTACCAGACCCTATTCCTGCTGGCCCAGACCATGACCGAGGGCGACAGGCCGTCGGCGGAGCGGCTGGCGTTGCTGCGGCGGGCCGTGACCCTGGCGCCGGAGGTGACCAAGATCCGCCTGGTGACGGCGATGGCCTTCCTCTACGCCGACGATGCGGCGACGGCCTATCAGCTGCTGAAGCCGATCTCGGCCGATCCCAATGGCGGGCTGGCGGCGAGCCAGGCCAAGCGGGTGCTGGAGGCGATGGCGCGGGTGGGCGTGAAGCCCTAGGCGGCGAGGCGCAGGCGCTGGCCGCGCTTGAAACCCATGACCACCAGGCCGACGGCCAGGATCACGGCCAGCACGATGCCGCTGGCGAGGGCCGGGTTGCTGCCGAACATCTGCAGGTTCCGGGCGGCCAGATAGCCGGGAGCCAGCAGCGACACGACCCACAGCGGGGCCGACAGGATGTTGGCGACCTGGAAGCTCCAGGGGCGCGAGCGGGAGATGCCGGCCAGGATCGGGATGAACGGGCGGGCGGGACCGAGATACCGGGCGGCGGCGATGGCCAGCACGCCGTGGCGGCGGGTCAGCAGCTTGGCGCGGGCCAGCAGGCGGCGCTTGCCGCCGAACAGCAGCTGGGTGGCGCGACGGCCGCCCAGGCCTCGGCCCATCAGATAGGAGACGGCGTCACCAGCGGCCGCGCCGGCGCTGCACCACAGAATGGCTTCGACAGGATGCAGCACGCCCTGGGCGATCAGCGCCCCGGCGGCCAGCATGACGCCCAGGATCGGGATCAGCAGGCCGACGACCAGCAGCGCCTCCAGCAATGTGAAGACGAACAGCGCCACGCCGGCGAAACCGGCGTTGTCGGCGGCGACTCGAAAGAGATCGGCGATCCAGGCGTCCATGAAGTGCATCATGGCGACACATAATGACGAAGTTCTGACCCGTTAGGCTTTATCGGCCGTTAGGGGCTGCGACACGCGGTCTCAGAGCTTGCTTACGAAAGCGGCCAGGGTGGCGGCATAGAGCTTGTGTTCCTGCTCCAGCACCCGGGCGGCCAGGGTGTGGTCGTCGTCGCCGGGCAGGATCGGAACGCGCGCCTGGCCCAGGATCGGGCCTTCGTCGACGCCGGCCGTGACCAGGTGGACGGTGCAGCCGGCCTCGGCCTCGCCGGCCGCGATGGCGCGGGCGTGGGTGTCCAGGCCGGGATAGGCGGGCAGCAGGGACGGGTGGATGTTCAGCATCCGACCTTCCCAGGCGTCGACCAGGAAGGGCGTGAGGATCCGCATGTAGCCGGCCAGGGCGATGACCTGGATCCCGCGCTCGCGCAGGGCCGCGTCGATGGCCCGCTCATGGGCCTCGCGGTCCTTGCCGAAGGGCTTTTGATCGACGCAGAGGGCTTCGACGCCCTCGGTCGCCGCCGTGGCCAGGCCGCCGGCGTCGGGCTTGTTGGCCAGGACCAGGGCGATCTCGAACGGGCAGTCGGGGTCGCGCGCGGCGGCGACGAGCGCTTCCATGTTCGAGCCGCGCCCGGAGATCAGGACGGCGACTTTGGTCTTCTGGGTCACGCGGATCGTTCCGTGGGGCCGCCCTCGTCCTTCGACAGGCTCAGGATGAGGGCTACTGGGGAGCTTGAACTGAAATCCTCATCCTGAGCTTGTCGAAGGACGAGGATTTCACGCAGGGCCTAAGCCTTGACCAGCTGGCCGCAGATGAAGGCGTCCTCGCCGGCGTTTAGCAGGGCGGCCAGGACCGGTTCGGCGTCGGCCTGCGCCACGATGACGATGAAGCCCACGCCGCAGTTGAACGTGCGGCGCATCTCGTGTTCCGAAACGCCGCCCGTCTTGGCCAGCCAGTCGAACACGGGCGGTTGGGCCCAGCTGTTCCAGTCGAACTCGGCGGCCAGGCCTTCGGCGATGGCGCGGGGCGGGTTTTCGATCAGGCCGCCGCCGGTGATGTGGGCGCCGCCCTTGACGCGACCCGACTGCAGCAGGGGCAGCAGCGACTTCACATAGATGCGGGTCGGGGCCATCAGGGCCTCGGCCAGGGTCTTGCCGTCTTCAAACGGGCAGGGGGCGTCCCAGGCCAGGCCCGAGCGCTCGACCACGCGGCGCACCAGCGAGTAGCCGTTGGAGTGCGGACCCGACGAGCCCAGGCCGATGATGATGTCGCCGGCGCGCTGCTTGTCGAGTTTCGGCAGGACGTCTTCGCGGTCCACGGCGCCGACCGAGAAGCCGGCCAGGTCGTACTCGCCGTCGCTGTACATGCCCGGCATTTCGGCGGTCTCGCCGCCCACCAGGGCCGCGCCGGCCAGCTTGCAGCCCTCGGCGATGCCGGCGACGACGCTCTTGGCGACCTCGATGTCCAGCTTGCCGGTGGCGAAATAGTCCAGGAACATCAGCGGCTCGGCGCCTTGCGCCAGCAGGTCGTTGACGCACATGGCCACCAGGTCGATGCCGACCGTGGCGTGCATGCCCGCGTCGATGGCGATGCGCAGCTTGGTGCCGACGCCGTCGGTGGTGGTGACCAGCAGCGGGTCTTCGTAGCCGGCCGCCTTCAGGTCGAACAGGGCGCCGAAACCGCCCAGGCTGGCTTCCGCGCCGGGGCGGCGGGTGGCCTTGGCCAAGGGCTTGATGGCGTCCACCAGGGCGTTGCCCGCGTCGATATCAACGCCTGCCTGGGCGTAGGTAAGGCCGTTCGGCTGATCGCTCATGGTCGCTCTGGCGCTCGCTCTGGATTTATCGGAGGACGGTAAGATCCTCCGAACACGCGGAAAATTTGCTTTCCCGGTACGCTGAGCGCGTCTTGACGCTTGCAGACTCGGGGGTGCGCGAGGCTATTAGCAGCCGATGAAGCCGATCACCACTACCGCCGAGCTGGCGGCGTTCTGTAATGCGCTCGCGGGCGAGCCTTTCGTCGCCGTCGACACCGAGTTCATGCGCGAGACGACCTACTGGCCAAAACTGTGCCTGATCCAGGTCGCGTCGCCGACGCACGAAGCCGTTATCGACCCGCTGGCCGAGGGCATCGACCTGGAGCCGTTGCTGGCCGTCATGCGTGACACCAGCATCCTCAAGGTGTTCCACGCCGCGCGTCAGGACGTCGAGATCTTCAACAATCTCAAGGCCATGCCGCGTCCGCTGTTCGACACCCAGGTCGCCGGCATGGCGGCGGGCTTCGGCGAGCAGATCGCCTATGACGCCCTGGTCCGCCAGATGCTGCGCATCGAGCTGGACAAGTCCAGCCGGTTCACCGACTGGGCTCGCCGGCCGCTGACGGACGCCCAGCTGACCTACGCCCTGGCCGACGTCACCCACCTGGCGGCGCTGTTCCCGATCCTGCGCGAGCGACTCGAAACCTCGGGCCGCCTGGCCTGGGTCGAGGAGGAAATGACCGCGATCTCGGATCCGGCCGCCTACGACGTCGATCCGGAGAAGGCCTGGCGTCGCCTGCGTCCGCGCAAGACGGCGCCGAAGTACCTGGCCGTGTTCAAGGCCGTCGCCGCCTGGCGCGAGCGCACCGCCCAGAACCGCGACCAGCCGCGTGGCCGCATCCTGAAGGACGAGGCCATCGACGAGCTGGCCACCCAGGCCCCGACCTCGCTGGACGCCCTGAACAACCTGCGCGGCGTGCCCAAGGGCTTTGGCGGCAGCAAGTTCGGTCCCGACCTGCTGGCGGCGATCAAGTCGGCCCTGGCCGATCCGGAAGGCTACGCCCCGGTCGTCGACAAGCCCGGTCCGCCGCCGCCCCAGAACGCCGGCGCCGTCGTCGAGCTGCTCAAGGTGCTGCTGAAGGCCCGCGCCGAAGAGGCCGGCGTGGCGTCCAAGTTGATCGCCACGGTCTCGGACCTGGAAAAGATCGCCGCCGACGACAACGCCACCACGCCGGCCCTGGCCGGCTGGCGCCGCGACGCCTTCGGGGCCGACGCCCTGAAGATCAAGCGCGGTGAACTGGCCCTGGTGCTGGACGGCGCCAAGGTTCGTGTCGTCGAAGTGCGCCGCGCGCCCAAGGCTGAATAAGAACGCCTCTCAAAGCTCTATGACCTTAAGGGAAGTAGGGCTTTTCCTACCCGTATCGGGTCCTGTACAAGGCCACGCAAAGGTTTGCTGGCGTACAAGGCGTCGCGCCCGGGGCTTCACGGAGACCGGACGCGCCGAGTAGGGGGTCGCGTTGAGTGCTTTCTGGGGAAATCTGGCGGTCGCCTACCGCCCTGCGGCCTTTTCACGCCGCAAGCAGGTTCCCCTTCGCCTCTTCGTCGTCCTGGTGCTGGCCGCCCTGGCGATCGCCAAGCCGGGCCTTGAATTCGTCCTGCCCTGGTCGACCCTGTACGTCGTGGCCCAGGTCGCCGAAGTGCTGGCGCTGAACCACTTCCTGAAAAGCGCCGATCCGCGTCGGGTCGTGGCGTTGAACCTCACGGCCGACATCGCGCTGGCGCTGGTCTTCGGCTGGCTGGCCATTCCCGTCTGGGCCACGGGCACGCCCGTCGGCGCGGCCGGGGCCATCCTGCTGCTGTCCGGCTCGATCATCACCGCCCTGATGGGCGCGCAAGGCTGCCTGGCCGCCTTCGTCGCCGCCGTCACGCCGCATGTCAGCTATCTGGTCGTCACGCCGCTGGTGTCGGGCGCGGTCCACGATCCGATCTGGCCGTTCTTCCTGGCCGGCGTGGGCCTCTTCTGCCTGACCCTGTCGATGGTCTTCCTGTGGTCGCAGCGGACCCTGGCCGCCGAGCGCGCCGCGCGCCGCGCCGCCGAGGCCCAGACCGCCGCCAAGTCCGCCTTCATCGCCATGGTCAGCCACGAGCTGCGCACGCCCATCAACGCCATCCTGAACGGCGCCGAGGCCCTGGAGCGCGACAAGTCCGGGGCCTCGCTGATCGCCGACGCCGGCGCGATGATGCGCACCCTGCTGAACGATCTCTTGGACCTCTCCAAGATCGAGGCCGGGCGCATGGGCGTCGAGGTCGTCGACCACGACCTGCGCGCCCTGGTCGGCGACACGGTCGGCTTCTGGCGCACCGCCGCCGAGGCCAAGGGCGTCTGCCTGGTCCTGAACGGCGCCGAGGACCTGCCACAGTGGGTGCGCGGCGACCCGATGCGCGTGCGCCAGGTGCTGAACAACCTGCTCAGCAACGCCATCAAGTTCACTGCCGAGGGCGCGGTGACGGTCGGCGTGCGGGTCGACACCCAGCCGTCGCGCATGGTTTCGATCGAGGTGCGCGATACCGGCCCGGGCCTCGCCGACGACCAGATCGAACGCCTGTTCAGCCCCTACGAGCAGGCCGGGACCGACACCGCCCGGTCGTTCGGCGGCACGGGCCTGGGGCTGTCGATCAGCCGCGACCTGACCCGCCTGATGGGCGGCGAGCTGTCGGCCGCCAATGCCGAGGGCGGCGGCGCCCGTTTCACCCTGCGTCTGCCCGCGCCGCCCGGCGCAGAGCCGCCAGCGCCCTCGCCGGACGAGGCCCTGGAGACCCGCAGCGAGGCCCCGCTGATCCTGGTGGTCGACGACCACGACATCAACCGCCGGGCTCTCCGCCAGATGCTGGAGGCCTTCGGCGCTCGCGTGGAGACCGCCGATGACGCTCTGACCGCCCTGGCGATGGCCGAGCGGCAGGTGTTTGACGCCATCCTGATGGACGTGCGCATGCCCGGCGTCGACGGTCTGGAGGCCACCCGCCGCCTGCGCGCCAGCCGCGCCAATCGCGCTACCCCGGTGATCGCCGTCACCGGCGCGGTCTCGCCCGAGGAGGTCGCCGCCTGCCGCGAGGCGGGCATGACCGGCTGGGTCGAGAAGCCGGTGAACGCCAAGGACCTCTACGCCGCGCTTTTCGGCTGAGACCTTCGCATTTTCGCCCCACATTCCGGGCGATCCTGCGTAGAAGTCTCGCAGGTGATTCAAGGTTCTATCGGTAGTGTCTGAGGTCGGGGTCCTAAGCCGGAAACGGCATCTCCAGTGGCTGATCGCCGGAGGCGTTCTGCTGGTCATCGTCGGGGCGGTGCTGCTGCCGCGCGCCCGCGACAAGGCGCCCAAGACCGGCGCGCAGGCGACGGCGGAGCAGTCCGTCAACCTGCCGCAGACGCCCGCCGACTGGCACGGCACCATCGACTACAAGGCCTTCGACGCCCGCATCAACGCGATGATGACCGATCCCTCGATGGAGGGCCTGGGCGTCGCCGTGGTCGAGAAGGGCCGACTGTCGTTCGTGAAGGGCTATGGCCTCACCGCCAGCCAGCACGGCGAGCGGGTCACCCCGCAGACAGTGTTCCGCTGGGCGTCCTTGTCCAAGACCATCGCCGGCACGCTGTCGGCCCGGCTGGCGGCCGATGGGACCTTCTCGCTGAACGATCCGCTGGGCATCTTCGACACCAGCCTGCGCCTGCCGGGCGAGGCCCAGAACAGCCTGACGATCGAGCAGCTGCTGTCCCAGCGCACGGGCCTGGGCAAGAACGCTTATGACGGCCAGCTGGAGGACGGTCAGGACCCGGCCAAGATCCGCAGCAGCTTCGGGGCGCTGAAGACGGTCTGCCCGCCCGGCACCTGCCACAGCTACCAGAACATCGCCTACGACACGATCAGCGAGGTCATCCGCGAACGCACCGGCGCGCCCTATGCCGACACCGTGCGCCGCCGCATCTTCCAGCCGCTGGGCATGAGTGGAGCCACCATCGGCATGGCCGGCCTGACCTCGGCCGCCCACTGGGCTCGGCCGCACCGTCACGGCAATGAGCTGAAGCTGTCGGAGGCCTACTACCGCGTCCCCGCGGCCGCCGGGGTCAACTCGACCATCGTCGACCTGGCCGCCTGGATGCAGGCCCAGATGGGCCTGCGCCCCGACGTCCTGCCGCCGGCCGTGCTGGAGGAGGTGCAGCGCGCTCGCGTCGCCACCGGCCGGCCCTATGGCCGCCTCAACATCGCCCGCGAGCTGAAGTCGCCCGGTTACGGCCTGGGCATGCGTAGCTTCGACTACAAGGGCCACCACCTGATCGGGCACAGCGGCGGCGTCTCGGGCTACCGCTCGACCATGATGTTCGACCCGGCCACCAAGACCGGCATCGTCATGCTGTGGAACAGCGACGCCAACCTGCCTTTCCGCTTCCAGGCCGAGTTCTTCGATCGCGCCTTCCAGTTGCCGTTCACCGACTACCTGGACCTGGACAGCGGCGCGCCGGCGACGACCAGCGCGGCCGAGGTGTCGGGGTAGGGGTCTTCACCCCGGATTGAACCTCAAGGGCGACTGAGCCACCTTGGCTGTCGACCGATGCGCGCCGAGTCACGAGCGCGCCCGGCCAGGGGGACATCGATGCTGACCCAACTCTTCGGGGATCGCCGCCACGGCTGGGCCTTCTGGCTGGGCTGCCTCTTGGTGACGGCCGGTGTCGTCCTGCACCTGCCGATGTACTGGATGGGGCGGAACATGGGTTTCCGCCTGGTCGGCATGCCGATGGACGCCGAGATGCTGTGGGGCATGCTGGTCATCATCGCCGGTATCGGCCTGGCCGCCTTCGGCTTGCTGCCGCGCGTCGATGACGACACCAGCATCGCCGGCGAGATCGCGCCGCCCGAGGACGCGCCCCTGACCAAGGCGCACTGGTTGATGTGCGCGCTGCTGGCCCTGGCCCTGATCATCGACATCATGAAGCCCGCCAGTCTGGGCTTTGTCGTGCCGGGCATGAAGGCCGAGTACGGCGTGACCGGCGCCATCGCCTCGGCCCTGCCGTTCGCGGCGCTGTCGGGCACCGTCGTCGGCTCGTTCCTGTGGGGCTGGCTGGCCGACATCTACGGACGGCGGGCGTCGATCCTGCTGTCGTCGGTGATGTTCGTCGGCACCTCGATCTGCGGCGCCATGCCGGACTTCTGGTGGAATGTCGGCATGTGTTTCCTGATGGGCGCGGCCGCCGGCGGCATGCTGCCCGTCGCCTACGCCCTGCTGGCCGAGATCATGCCGACCAAGCATCGCGGCTGGAGCTTGGTGCTGGTCGGCGGTATCGGCGCGGTCGGCGGCTATTTCGCCGCCAGCGCGCTGTCGGCCTGGCTGCAGCCCGTCTGGAGCTGGCGGGTCATGTGGTTCCTGAACCTGCCCACGGGCCTGATCCTGATCGCGCTGAGCCCGCTGTTGCCGGAGTCGGCGCGCTTCCTGCTCCACACCGGCCGCAAGGCCGAGGCCCTGGCCATGCTGAGCCGCTTCGGCGCCGCCATCCGCACCGATACGCCCAAGATCGAGCCCGACCACTCGCACCTGCCGCCGATCGATCACCGCTATCGCGGGGTGACCGCGGCCCTGACCCTGGCCGCGCTGGCCTGGGGGCTGGTCAATTTCGGCATCCTGTTGTGGCTGCCCAGCGCCCTGGTGGCCGAGGGCGTCAGCGTCCAGGCCGCCTCGGGCCTGATCGCCAAGTCGACCCTGATCGCCGCGCCGACCGTGGCGGTGTCGGTCTGGCTCTACAGCGCCTGGAGCACGCGTGGCGCCTTGGCGCTGATGCTGGGCCTGACGGCGCTGGGGCTGTTTGGCCTGCTGCTGCGCAGCCTGGGTGTGGCCGCCTTGGCCAATCCGATCGCGCCGCTGGCCCTGCTGATCGTCGGCTCCAGCGGCGTCATCTCGATCATCCTGCCCTATACGGCCGAGAACTTCCCGCTGCGCATCCGTGGCCGCGCCTCGGGCTGGATCGCAGGGTGTAGCAAGCTGGGCGGCCTGCTGGCTCAAGGCCTCAGCGTCGCGGCCCTGGCCCCGCCGCTGGGCGTGGCGGCGGCCATGGTCGGCGGCCTGACGGTGCTGTCGCTGGCGCTGGTCATGACCTTGGGGCGCGAGACGCGGGGACGAGACCTGCGGGCGCTGGAGTAGTTCCGCGTGTTCCCGTTGACTTGAGCAACTTACGGGCGCTGTCTCGACCCGCTGAATCTTTGCTGGGGGGCGATATGAGAGCGGCGTTCATCTCAAGCGTTTTTGCCGTGACCATGGTCGTGGCGGGCGGAGCGCAGGCTCAGGATTCCAGTTCACCCAGGTGCCGTCTGAAGGATGGCGTCCCCATCGCCGAGGCGCGCACCGGCCTTTGCGGCTTCGATGTCGCTAAGCAACGGTTCGAGGGATCACCCAGCGAGCAGGCGCGGTGCCTGCTGCGGCAGGTCAAGCAGGGCGCCAATATCGGCGAGCCGACCGCGCCGGCCAGCTTGACCGATCGCGCCGGCGCTTCGTTGTTGTTCAGCCGCAAAGGCCTGGAGGCCTATGCGGCGCAGAAGGGCATCGCCCTGAAGGATCTTGGACTGGACGGTAGTACGCCGCTGGCCGCCGAGTACTTCATCATCCACGACACCAGCACGCCCAACTGCTCGGAAGGCGGTTCGGCGTCATGTCCGGTCCTGGGGGAGTTTCCGGTCGATCGAGATCAGGAGACCTGGCGGATCAACCGCACGTTCGGCGGCCACAAGCCTGTCGGATCGGCCAAACCGATCGCGCACGCCTGGACCAATCGTGTCGGTGAATCGATCGTCGAAACGAAGTTCGAGACACACATCTCGCATCTCAAATTCGACTATTGCCACAACGCCAGCAGTAAGCGCGGGCTGTTCCTGGGCGTCGAGAACATCCAGCCCCGGATCGGCAAGCCCGCCATTCCGGCGCCCGGCAAGAAGGCCAACGACCTGATCGCGCCGACACCGGGGTTCACCGAAGCCCAGTATCGGCGGCTGGCCTTGCTGTATGTCGCGGCCAGCGCGCGACGGGGTCATTGGCTGACGCCGGCCTTTCACGCCGTCATCGACGCCAAATATCGCGACGGACACGATGACCCTCAGAACTTCGACATCGTCACGTTCGATCGGGTTCTGACCGAACTCGTCGGGTCGCTGGAGGCGATGCCGAAATAGGCGCCGGCTCCCGCTCAGGCAGCGGGAGCCTCGGAAGGCTAGTGGTGCGCGAACTGGCTCAGCGCGCCGCCGGCCGCCAGGCCCAGCGCGCAGAAGACGCCCAGGTGGAAGACGACGCCGATGGCGACGGTGCGGCGCACCGACCAGGTGTTTTCCTGGGCGAAGACGCGGCCCAGTTCGGATTGCAGGGTGCGGGCGCCGCTGGCGACGGCCGCGTCGTGATCGTTGGCGATCCGCAGGTCGGGGCGCTTGTGGGCTTCGGGAGCCGGGGCGATAGCGTCCAGATAGTCGAACTTACGCTGCAACATCACTGACCTCCTTTGTTGTTGAGGCCACGATGCGTGAGGTAGAGCTAACAAATCATGCTCGAATAACCGCGTTTCCCTGCGACAACTTGTCATTCACCCCGTATTGGGGAGGTTCAGGCTCGGTTAAGTATGATTTTGGTGCGCTCTATACCTGAAACTATCCGGTAATAATCTTGGATTTCAGGTTAAGATGTTGCGCGGCAGTATTGGCGCGCTTGCTGGTCTGTTCGCCCAGGAGAAGATCGGCGAAACCGGGCTCGGCGGCCAGGATCAGATGGTTCTTGTCCAGGGTCAGGCGCGAGTGGACCAGCAGGCTGGGACTACGCCCCGAGAGGTCGCAGGCCAGGCGCATCGTGGCCCCCAGGGCGCGCGCGCGCTTCAGCTGGGCGGGGTCCAGCAGGCGCTCCAGGGTCTGGAGTTCCGGCGGGTTGAAGTTGGTGGCGTGGCGGGCGTGGGCGGCCACGGCCAGGAAGCAGCGCTCGGCGTGGGTCTGGCCGGCGATCGGGGCGCGCAGCACCTGCTCGAAGACCAGGTCGGCGCGATGGTCGGGGTGCAGGCGCGCGCCGACATCCGACAGGCGGCAGGCGGCCGAGACCAGGATCCCGTCGCGCTCGCCAAACAGCGGGGGCAGGGTGCGGAAGGCCGGGGTGATCCAGGCGTCCAGGGCCACGCCCAGGTCGTCGGCGACGCCTTGGCGCGCGCCCAGGGCCGTGCAGCCCTCGATCAGCGGGTCCAGGCCCCGCACGCGCGGCGGCATGGCCTCGAACAGCAGGCCCTCGCGCACGCCGAAGGCCGAGATCTCGATGCGCTTGAGCGACAGCTGCTCGATCAGGGTCTCCAGCACCACGGCGGCGTAGGGCAGGGTCTCCGAGCGCTTCTTGCTCATGCCCTCGATGCGCTCGAGGGAGCTCTTGGACTGGTGGGCGACCAGGCGCGCGGCCTCGAGCGCCTCGTTGGCAGGGATCTCGTACTGGTGGACGACGTGCAGCGGATAGCCCGACAGCCGCATGTGCAGCAGGGCCAGGTTGCGCCAGGCGCCGCCCACGGCGTGGAAGGTGTCGGTCTTGAAGTCGGCGGCGACGGCCGAAATGCGCTCGCGGGCCAGGCGGCGGGCGCGCTCGCCATCGAAGCCGGCCGGGCCTCCGTTCTGCGGCGTGGCCAGGCTGAACGGTCCCAGCGGCAGGGTCACGCCTTGGCCGGCGCCGGTGGCGTTCAGGCGGATCAGTTCCAGGCTGGCGCCGCCTAAGTCACCGACCACGCCTTCGGCGTCCGGGGCCCCGGCCAGCACGCCGACGGCGGCGTAGTGGGCCTCTTCCTCGCCGGTCAGCACGCGGACGGAAAAGCCGGTCTCGGCCTTCACGCGGGCGATGAAGTCGGGGCCGTCCTGCGCGTCGCGCGCGGCGGCGGTGGCGACGGCGAAGGTCTCGGCTGGATTGACCGCCTCCAGCACGGCGCGGAAGCGTTTCAGGGCCTGCAGGGTCTGGATGACGCCGTCGGGCGCCAGGCGGCCGGTCTTGGCCAGGTCGCGGCCCAGGCCCGCCAGGACCTTCTCATTGAAGACGGTCCAGATGGCGCGGCCTTCCAGCCGGTACACCACCAGGCGGACCGAGTTGGAACCGATATCGATCACGGCCGCGTCGCGCGGCGCCTGGAATGGCATGGGTCCGGTTTAGCCTATTCGCGGGTCAGGGGAAGCGGGTCCGTTCGAAATTGCATGGGGAAGAACGCGCCGAAAGGCTTGTCGGAAAACGGTTCAAAATATTACCCGGGTTATATTGACTCAATTTTCATCCGGGTGAATAAGGCGGCCGCTTTCGAGAGGTTCCGCCGATGTCGTCTTCGCCCGCTGACTTGCCCGCCGTCGCCAAGGCCCTGCGCGCGGCGTTCGGGACGCAGGTTCTGGACGGCTGGACGCCGCTGTCCGGCGGGCTGTCGGGCGCGGGCGTGTGGCGGATCCGGGTGGGCGGCATCGCCTATCTGCTGAAGGTCGAGGCGCCCGAGCGCGACGGTCTGCGCGATCCGCATCGGTCCTATGCCTGCATGAGGCTGGCCGCCGAGGCGTGCCTGGCGCCGCGCGTGCGTTACGCCGATCCGGACGATGGGGTGGCGATCCTCGACCACATCGCGGCGGCGGAGCACCTCGGGAGCCGGGCTGACCTCGTGGTCGAGTTGGCCCAGGCGGTGCGGGTGCTGCACGGGGTCGAGGGGTTTCCGCCGCTCGTCGACTATCTGGAGGGGCTGGACGCGCTGGTCGAGCAGGCGCGAGGCGCGGTTCCGGACGGGGCCTTCGCGCCCTGGCGGCGGCTCTATGCGGCGTGCAAGGCGCTGACGCCGCAGTTGGTCTCCAGCCACAACGACCTCAACCCGCGCAACCTGATCCATGACGGCCGGCGGGTCTGGCTGATCGACTGGGAGGCGGCGTTCCGGGCCGATCGCTATGTGGACCTGGCCGCCATCGCCAACACCTACGCCGCCTATCCCGAGGCCGAGGCGCTGCTGCTCCGCACCTATTTCAACCGCGAGGCCACCAGCGCCGAGCATGCCAGGCTATGGCTGTTCCGGCAGGTCAGCCACGTCTTCCACGCGGCGATCTTCCTGGCCGGGCAGGCGAGGGCGGAGAGCCTGGACGGGCCGGAGCTCGATGCGATCCACCAGGGCCTCAGCCTAGGCGAGCCGCTGTTGGACACGCCGCAGGGCCGGCAAGCCTACGGCCAGGCGCGGCTGAGGACGGCGACGGCGAACATCGGCTCGGAGGCGTTCGAGGCCGCCGTGGCGATGGCGGTCTAAGGATTGATCCGGCAGGCCACCGTCTTCCAGCCGTTATCCGCCTTGCGGTGATAGCAGGTGCCGTAGGTGACCTGGCGGCCGTGGGCGCGCGTCCCACCCTTGGTGAGCGCCCACGGCGCGGGGCCGATCAGGATCATGTCCGTGGTGTCGGCCTGCTTGCCGCACAGGCCCCACCAGCGGATGTGGTAGCCGCCGGCGATCCCAGGCCCATAGGCCTCGCCCTCCAGCTGTGCCTTGCGCTCCACGCCCGGCGGCGCGCCGAAGCGGTCGACGCCGGGGCGGGCGGGCAGGGCCTGGATGGCGCACAGGTCCGTCCGCCGCTGGCCTGTCGGCCCGCAGGCCGTCAGCAGCGCCAGCGGCAGGAGCAGCCCAAGACGCCTCACCGCTTACGCTTGGGCCCCACGTGGTCGAAGGCCCGCGGCAGGTCGGTGGTCTTGTGGCCGCGCCCCGACAGGCTGGGATTGGTCATGAAGTAGTCGTGGGCCGAGAAGGCGGTCTTGCTGTTCCAGGCCGGGTCGCGATGATAGTCGCCCTCGCTGTCCAGCTTCCAGCTCTGGGCCTCGTCATTGAGGTTGGCGACCATGATCTGGTCCAGCACCTGCTGGTGCACGGTCGGGTTCTCGATCGGCACCAGGCTCTCGACGCGGCGGTCCAGGTTGCGCGGCATCCAGTCGGCCGAGCTGATGAAGAGGCGCGTCTGCGCCGAGGGCATCGTCCCGCCATTGGCGAAGGCGATGATCCGCGCGTGCTCCAGGAAGCGGCCGACGATCGACTTGACGCGGATGTTCTCCGACAGGCCCGCGATGCCCGGGCGCAGGCAGCAGATGCCGCGCACCACCAGGTCGATCTGCACGCCGGCCTGGCTGGCGGCGTACAGGGCGTCGATGATCTGCGGGTCCACGACCGAGTTCATCTTGGCCCAGATCGCGGCCGGCTTGCCGGCGCGCGCCGCGTCGGCCTCGGTCTCGATCATCTTCAAGAGGTCGGGCTTGAGCGTATGCGGCGAGAACGACAGCTTCTCCAGCCGCCCGGGCTGGGCATAGCCGGTGATGAAGTTGAACAGCTTGCCGCCATCACGCCCCAGGGCCGGGTCGCAGGTGAAGAGGCTGAGATCGGTGTAAACCCGCGCCGTCTGCGGGTGATAGTTGCCGGTGCCGAAGTGGCAGTAGGTGCGCAGGGTCTGGTCGGCCTCGCGGCGCACCACCACCGACAGCTTGGCGTGGGTCTTCCAGTCGACGAAGCCGAACACCACGTGCACGCCGGCCCGCTCCAGGTCGCGCGCCCACTTGAGGTTATTCTCCTCGTCGAAGCGCGCCTTGATCTCGACCAGGGCCGTGACGTTCTTGCCGTTGTCGGCCGCCTCGATCAGGGCCGCCACGATCGGGCTGTCCTTGGAGGTGCGGTACAGGGTCTGCTTGATCGCCAGCACGTTGGGATCGCGCGCGGCCTGGCGGATAAACTGCACCACCACGTCGAAGCTCTCGAACGGGTGGTGAACCAGGATGTCCTTCTCACGGATCGCCGCGAAGCAGTCGCCGCCGTGGTCGCGGATGCGCTCGGGGAAGCGGGCGTTGAAGGGCGGGAACTTCAGGTCCGGACGGTCGGGCGGGATCAGCTCCGACATCTGGGCCAGGCCCAGCTTGCCGTCGACCAGCACCACGTCTTCCGGCTCGGCGCGCAGGCCCTCGATGATAAACTCGCGCAGGTCCGGCGGCATGGTGGTCTGGATCTTGACCCGCACCACGCGGCCCAGGCGACGCTTCTTCAGCCGCGCCTCGAACTCGCGCACCAGGTCCTCGGCCTCTTCCTCGATCTCCAGATCGCTGTCGCGGATCAGGCGGAACAGACCCCGGCCCTCGACCTCGTAGCCGGGGAACAGGTGGTCCAGGAACAGGATGATGAAGCTTTCCAGCGCCACGATCTTGCGCTGGCGCTTCTTGCCGCGCGTGACGACCGAGGAGAGCTCCCAGAACCGCCGCACCTGCGACGGGATCGGGGCCAGGGCGTACAGGTGCTTGTCGTCCGAGATCCGGCGCAGCTTCAGCGCCAGGCAGAAGCCCAGGTTCGGGATGAACGGGAACGGGTGGGCCGGATCGATGGCCAGCGGCGTCATCACCGGGAAGATCTGGTTGAGGAAGATGTCCTCGGCCAGTTTGCGGTCCTCGCCCTCGATGTCCTTGGCGTCCAGCAGCTTCAGCCCCTCGTCCCACAGCTGGGTGCGGACCTGGCGCCAGATCTTCTGCTGCTCGGTCATCAGCTCGAAGGCCGAGGCGTTGATGTGGCTCAGCTGCTCGCCGGGCGTCAGGCCGTCCAGGCTGACCACCCGCACGCCCTCGCGCACCTGGCCCTTCAGGCCGGCCACGCGGACCATGTAGAATTCGTCGAGGTTGTTGGCCGAGATCGACAGGAACCGCAGGCGTTCCAGCAGCGGATGGCGCGGATTGGCGCTCTCCTCCAGGACCCGCTGGTTGAAGGCCAGCCACGACAGCTCACGATTGAAGAACCGCTCGGGCGAGGCCAGCAGGTCGGCGTCGAGCACCAGCGGGGCGGAACCTTCAGTTGGCGGAACAATGGCGGGCGCGGTCAGGGCGGCGATCTCGGTCATGGTGTCACTTTGGGGCCAAGTGTGTTCCGGCATCGTGAACGAGGCAAGTGACGGGACGACGACAGGGCGCAATCCGTCGCTCTTCAATCAATTCATCCGTCATCCCGCGCTTTATGCGCGGGACCCATGGATCAGCTTGCACGTGAGAGGAACATTCCGCTCCGCACTTGCGGCGGAACGATGGGTCCCGCGCATAAAGCGCGGGATGACGGGAAGGGGTAGGGGGAGCGGGAAGAACCCGGAGCCTAAAGCTCCTCCTCCCCCTCGAAATCCCCCAGCACTTCCCGCGCCAGCGCCTTGTTCAGCTCCCGCTTCCGATCCGCCGCCGCCTCGTCCAGCAGGTCCGCCGCCGCGATGGCCTCGGCCGCCGAGCGGGGCAGGCGCGAGACCAGGTAGGGATAGAGGTCCGGATCGGGCTTCAGCAGCCGCTGCGCGAAGGCCCGCCGCAGCACCGCTTCCAGCACCACGTCGTCGGGCTCCTCGATCGCGGCGACCGACAGGGCGTTCAGCCGCGAGCGCAGGTCCGCCACCGAGGTCTCCCACGCCAGCGGCGCGACGCGGCCGGTCAACAGCACGGTCCCGCCGTCGACCCCGGCCATGTTGAGGATGTGAAACAGCGCCTCGTCCGACAGCGCCTCACCCCGACGGTCGGCGTCCTCGACCAGCACCGCCTTGCCGCGCAGAGCGGCCAGGTCGGGCGCGGCCTCCGCCGGGCCGGTCGCGTCGATGATCACCGCCTGCGCCTGCGCGGCCCAGGCCCGCGCCAGATGCGTCTTGCCGCTGCCCGCCGGTCCGACCAGCGCCAGTCGCCCCTCGGGCCAAGCCGGCCAGGCGTCCAGCCGGGCCAGGGCGTCGCTGTTCACCGCCGAGACGGCAAAGTCGTCCCGTCCCCAGGTCGGGGCGGCGGTCAGCGGCAGTCTGAACTGGGTGGACAAGCCTCGGGCGCCCGGCGTGGTGAACGTGTTGGTTGCCATATAGGGCGACCCGCCGCGCAAGGGGAGGCGGCGGGGCTGGGGATAGTGGGGATGGAAGGGCAGGGGGTGTGGATTGTAAAAGTTGAGTTGTGCTGCTGAAGCTTGCTACAAAAGATTGATCAAAAATATGATTCACGTCGGGGGACAGATGGGTCATCTACGAAATTTTTTTCTTAACCCCATATCTCAAGCGCTGCTGGCTCTGTTCTTAGGAGTGCTGCTGACGTGGGGTTCCGTTTCGCCGGCGTTGGCGAAGTACGTAATTGTCCAAAAAGTAGTGGAAAGTGTTGCGGCGGCCGTGCTCGTGTATGGCGTGTTTGGGGTCGCGTTTGAATATTTTGGAAAGCGTGAGCTTGTTAGCTCAGTTGTTGAGGTTGCTGTTGGTCGAAGTAAAGCTAATAGTTTTGGTTTGAATGATATAGAGCTCGCAGCTTCGGCGGTGTCTTATAGGAGTGATATAGAGAACTCTAGTGTTTTGATGATATCGTCTAGATTTTCACCGCATTTCTTGAAAAACAATAAGGATGATATTATCGCTAGAATGAAGCGTGGTGGTAAGATTGATATAATAAGAATGTCGAATGGGCCTGCCGTTAACATTATGCCCGGGCACCCGCCATCGGAAACTATTGAAGACTATGTTCGGAAGCTTGCTAGCGGCAATGCAAAATTTCTGAAGTGTGTAAATCTTAGAGAGTCTTCTCGACTATTTAGTTATAACTTTGTTGTTGTGGATCGGGGGATTTGGATCAAGCTGTACTGGAACGGTGATCGCCAAGATACGCCGCCTGCATTTTTCGTCGGGCGGGGAACGGTTCTATGGGGGCGGTGGAACGAGGATATAGGAAATATCTGGAAGGAAGCCTCGCGGGTGCAATTGTGAAGAAGCTTGATGAGAAGGATCTAGCGCTTCTTCAGGAGCTGATCCGTCTTTACGGAGAGGATCGTGTTCTAGGAGCTGTGAGGGATATCTCGCCTAGTGAGAGCAATGTGCTCACTATCGTTGCTAATGTGGGTGTCCATCCAGTTCCTGAGGATTATATATTTGGTGAATTGTACATTGCCTCTCGCGGAAGTCTGAATTTCGATTCAATAGATAGTGTCGGTGCTGAAATCGATAAAATCGTTCGAGGTCTTCATGAAAAGCTCAACGAGAAGATTTGGACAAAGATCTATCTACTTCCGTTTGGGCATTCTATAGTTTCTATGAACATTAAATTGACTGTTTACAGAACATTGAGGATAGAAACGTCTGATATTTTCTATTTTGGGAATGGATCTTATGGAATTCTGGAGCGTGACATGCGCTCGTTGATTACGGAGTAGCTGGTCGGAGACTAATGCGGTCCATTGGCCACTTGTTATGTAAGGCTCAAGGTGCGCATGCCTCTCTCCCCCGACCTCCTCACCTGGCGCGAAGACCTCCTCCGTCCGCCCGGCCCGCTGAACGGCATCGCCCGCGCCACGCAGCAGCGGATCAACCGGCTGATCCCGGAGAAGGTCCACGCCGCCATCACCGCCGGCATCGAGGGGATGACGCGGGCCTTGCTGGTCGGGTCGGACTTCACGACCGGGTCGCCGATGATCGGCCTGACCCTGGACGAGCGGCGGGCCAGGGCGGCCAAGGCGATCGACGGGTGGAAGAAGGCGGCGGCGGCCGAGGGCGGGGTCACCGGGGCCGGGGGTTTCCTGCTGGCGGCGGCCGACTTCCCGCTGCTGATGAGCTTCAAGATCAAGCTGCTGTTCGAGATCGCCGCGATCTTCGGCCATGACGGGACCGAGTTGCCCGAGCGGCTGTTCATCCTGCACGTCTTCGAGCTGGCGTTTTCGGATGCTCAGCACCGGGCCGGGGTGTTCGCGGCGCTGGAGGACTGGGAGGCGCGGGCGCATCCCCAGCACCTGGACGACTTCGACTGGCGGGCCTTCCAGCAGCAGTACCGCGACCACATCGACCTGGCGAAACTAGCCCAGTTCATCCCAGTGGTCGGCGCGCCGCTGGGGGCGATCGTCAACTGGCGGCTGGTGGAACGGCTGGGGCATACGGCGGTGATGGCCTACCGGATGCGGGCGGAGCAGGGGGCGAACGCATCGACCGGGACGGGTGTTTCTCCTTCTCCCCCTGCGGGAGAAGGTGGCGCGTAGCGCCGGATGAGGGGTTGATAGGCCTTTCGGATTAGCGTTGTGGCGCAAGGGGTTAGGCTTGTGCGACCCCTCATCCGACCGCCTTTGGCGGTCACCTTCTCCCGCAAGGGGAGAAGGGTGACTCAAGAGCGTTCACACCTCTCCGTCCCCGGCTCCAAAACCTGCCGTATCCTCATCTCACCTGACGGCTTGGAAGGGACGTCCGGCCGGCGATCGTGACGGCTGTCAGGGGTGGTCGAGCGGGAAGCGCCGGGTCTCTTTCGGGAGGCTCGCCTTCGCGGCGGATCCAGGCGCAGGTTCCCTGAAACATGGGGCGAAGCCCTGGCGGCGAAGGCTTGGCGAACGCGGCAGGCGTGGGCTGAAATCGCCCGCGTATTCCGGGACCGGGGTCGTCGCCCTGGCCCGCCCGTCGGGGGCCTCTTTCGGAAGCGGGTTAAGACCCCGCGCGTCGAGGGCTCACCGGATAACGGCTGCGCGGAGCGTCGGGCTTCGTCGAAACGGTAATCACTACTCACACTCCGGACGCTGTCCGGCGCTTCGCGTCCCTTTCCACCAACTCGCAGCTTCTCGGCGCGAGGGCGATGAAACACGTTCCCTCCCCCTCGATGGGGGAGGGGCAGGGGTGGGGGTGGCTACGGCGTTGGATGCCGCACACGGCCGCCGGCTCAGCAGATCACCCCCATCCCCGACCCTTCCCCCATCAAGGGGGAAGGGGGAAATCAGAGATCCAGATCCGCCGCCGCGAACTCCGCATTCTCCTGGATGAACCGGAACCGCAGCTCGGGCTTCCGCCCCATCAGGGTCTCGACCAGGCTTTCCACCGCCTCTTCCGAGCGCGGCAGGGTCACGCGGGCCAGGGTGCGTTTCTTGGGGTCCATGGTGGTCTCCTTCAGCTGGGAGGCCATCATCTCGCCCAGGCCCTTGAAGCGGCCGATCTCGGGCTTCTTGCCCTTGAACACCGTGGCCAGCAGCTCGTCCTTGTGGGCGTCGTCGCGGGCGTATTCGCTCTTGCCGCCGTGGGCGATGCGGTAGAGCGGCGGCAGGGCCAGGTACAGGTGCCCCTGGCGGATCACGTCCGGCATGGTGCGGTAGAAGAAGGTGATCAACAGGCTGGCGATGTGGGCGCCGTCGACGTCGGCGTCGGTCATGATGATGATGCGGTCGTATCGCAGGTCTTCCTCGCGATACTTGTTCCCGCCCTGGGCCCCCAGGGCCAGCATCAGGTCCGACAGTTCTTTGTTGGCGGTGAACTTCTCGCCGCTGGCCGAGGCCACGTTCAGGATCTTGCCGCGCAGGGGCAGGATCGCCTGGTTCTTGCGGTCGCGAGCCTGCTTGGCCGAGCCGCCGGCCGAGTCGCCTTCGACGATGAACAGTTCCGCGCCGTCGACCGCGCCGCCGGCGCAGTCGGCCAGCTTGCCCGGCAGGCGCAGCTTGCGGGTCGCCGAGGCGCGGGTGACCTCTTTGTCCTTGCGGCGCTTGAGGCGTTCCTCGGCCCGCTCGATGACGAATTCCAGCAGGGCCTGGGCGTTCTTGGGGCTGGAGGTCAGCCACAGGTCGAACGGGTCGCGCAAGGCCGCCTCGACGAAGCGCTGGGCCTCGGTCGTCGACAGCTTTTCCTTGGTCTGGCCCTGGAATTCGGGGTTCTTGATGAACACCGAGATCAGGGCGCCGGCCTGGGCGACGACGTCGTCGGCGGTGATGATCGCGCCGCGCTTCTCGCCCTTGAGGTCGGCGTACGCCTTCAGACCTCTCGTCAGGGCGGCGCGGAAGCCGCTCTCGTGGGTGCCGCCTTCGGGGGTGGGCACGGTGTTGCAGTACGACTGCATGAAGCCGTCGTGCTCGCCAAAGCCCTGGGGCGTCCAGCTGACGGCCCACTCGACGGCGCCGGCCTCGCCCTGGCGCTCGATGCGGCCCGAGAAGCTCTCGGGCGTGATCGTGGTCAGGCCCTTGGTCCGCTCGGCCAGGAAGTCGGCCAGGCCGTTGGGGAAGTGGAAGACGGCCTCGGGTGGGGTCTGGTCATGGATACGGGAGGGATCGCAGGACCATTTGATCTGCACGCCCCGGAACAGATAGGCCTTGGAGCGGGCCATCCGGTACAGGCGGGCGGGTTTGAAGTTGGTGCCTTCGCCGAAGATCTCGTCGTCGGGCTTGAAGCGCACCATGGTGCCCTTCTTCTTCGACGGGGCGATCTGCTGGATCGGGCCCAGCGGCTTGCCGCGCGAGAACACCTGCAGGTGCTCGAAGCCGTCGCGCCAGACGGTGACCTCGACGCGCTCGGACAGGGCGTTGACGACGCTGGCGCCGACGCCGTGCAGGCCGCCGGAGGTCTCGTAGGCCTTGCCCGTGAACTTACCGCCGGCGTGCAGGACGGTCATGATGACCTCCAGCGCCGACTTGCCGGGGTACTTGGGGTGCGGGTCCACGGGCATGCCGCGGCCGTCGTCCTTGACCGACAGATAGCCGTCGGCGTCGAGCTTGACCTCGATGGTCTTGGCGAAGCCGGCCACGGCCTCGTCCATCGAGTTGTCGAGCACTTCGGCGAACAGGTGGTGCAGCGCCCGCTCGTCGGTGCCGCCGATGTACATGCCGGGGCGCTTGCGGACGGGCTCCAGCCCTTCCAGCACCTCGATGTCGGCGGCCGAGTATTCGCCCGGCGCCGAGGCCTTGGCGGGCGGCGCGGGCTTGCTCGAAGGGGGCGGCGGCGGAATCGGACGCGGCGTCGGCTCGACGTGCGGCTCCACGCTGGCCTGGAACGGCGCGGCGGGGACGGGCGCCAGGGCGTCGTCGTCGAATAGCGAGGGGGTCTTGTCGGAGGACATCAGGAGGAGTCTTAAGCGATTCGAACGCGGGGGCCTCGTATGGGCTCACGCGCTTCCCCTGAAAAGAGAAATCCGCCCCCAGCGAACTGGGGGCGGATCCGGATCTTCTAGCGGTAGGCCGGCGGGTAACCGCTCTGGTCGGTGGCCGCGTAACGGTCCCGCAGCTGGGTTTGGCGGCTGTCCTTGGGCTGCTCGACGCCGCCAACGAAGACGTTCAGCGGCCAGCTGGTCGTCTCCAGCGGATCGCCGTTCCAGACCACGACGTCGGCGACCTTGCCCACGTCCAGCGAGCCGATCTTGCCGTCCTGGCCCCAAATCCTGGCCGGGGTCAGGGTCACCGACGCCAGGCCGGCCGCGTAGGGCAGGCCGTTGGCGACCGCGAGGCCGGCGTTCAGCCGCTCCTGACGCAGGTTGTTGAAGTCCCGCGAGCCGTTGATGGCGACCGTGACCCCGGCGGCGTTCAGGCGGGCGGCGTTGTCGAGCCGCGAGCCCAGGGCCTCGAAGCTGTCGGGCAGGTCGGCCTGCGGATCGACGATGACCGGCACGCCGGCCTTGGCGATTTCGGGGGCGACCATCCAGCCTTCCTCGACGCCTTCGAGGACGACGCGGATCTTCTCCTCGGCCGCCAGTTTCAGGGCCTGGCGGATGTCGGCGGCGCGGGAGACGCGGATCAGCAGCGGGATCTTGCCCTGCACGACCGGGATCAGCGCCTGCAGATCCAGGCGCGAGAGGCCGAAGTCGCGGGTCGCGCCCTGCTCGAAGGCCGCGCGGCGGCTGGCGAAGGCGCGGGCGTCCTCCAGGGCCGAGCGGATCAGCACGAGGTCCGCGCCGCGCGAGCCGCCGGCGGCCCGGGCCCCGCTTTCGCCCAGCGAGACGGTGACGGCCAGCTTGGAGGCCTCGACGATGTCGCTGGCCCCGGCCTTCAGGCGGATGAACGCCGCCTGGCCGCCGAACAGCGGCGGGTCGCCATCGCCGCTGGCCCCGGCGGTCATCTCCTCGGCCACGCCGTCGTCGGCATGCTCGTGAGCGCCGCCGCCGGTCCCCGACAGCACCGGCACGACGGCCGAGCTGGTGACGCCGCCGTCGCGGGCCAGGCCCAGCATCGGCGAGGCCGGGTTGACGCCATAGGCGATGTCGAAGGCGGCCGACAGCGCGCTGCCGGTGCCGTCGTCGCGGGTCTCGCGGACGCCGCTGACTTCGGAGGCGCCGAGGTTCGAGGACGGGGCGACCAGGCCGGGGGTGACGACCCCGCCCTTGGCGTCGATCACCTTGGCGCCGGCCGGGACGGCCACGCTGGCGCCGACGGCGGCGATCTTGCCGTCCTTGATCACCAGCACGCCATTGGCAATGGCGGCGCTGGAGACCGGCTCGATCCGAGCATTGACGATAGCGACCGTTTCGGCCGCGGCGGGGAGGGCCAACGCGCAGGCGGCGCTGGCCAGAAGCAGTGACCGGATCATCAGTTGAACGCTCCCTGGCCGGGCTGGCCGAGCTCGAAATCGGACTTGGGCTGGAAGCGCTTGTCCTGGCGGTCATAGATCAGCGCGCCGTCGATGAAGACCTTCTCGGCCTGGGCGTAGACGCTGAACGGGTCGCGGCTCCAGACCACCAGGTCGGCGGCCTTGCCGGGCTCGATCGAACCGGTCTTGTCGCCGATGCCCATGGCCTTGGCCGGGTTGGCGGTGATCCACTTGATCGCCTCGGCGCGGGTGATGCCGTAGCCCAGCTTGTTGCCGGCGGTCATGGCGATGGCGGCTTCCTGGTTCAGCCGCTGGGTCATGATCGGGTCGTCGGAGTGGATGACGACGCAGGCGCCGTTCTTCCACAGGATGGCGGCGTTGGCGTCGATGCCGTCCAGGCTCTCCATCTTGAAGCCGGTCCACGACGCCCAGGTCGCCGAGCAGATGCCTTCTTTCGCCAGCAGAGGCGCGATCTTGTAGCTCTCCACCGCGTGGTGGAACATCGTGATCTTGTAGCCGAACTCCTTGGCGATATCGATCATCACCGCTTCCTCGTCGGCGCGGTAGCAATGGTTCTGGACCAGGATGTCGCCCTTCAGGACGCCGGCCAGGGTCTCCATCTGCAGGTCGCGTTTCGGCGCGTCGGCCTTCTCGCCCTTCTGCTGCTTGGCGCGGAAATCGTCCCACTTGCGGGCGTAGTCGGCCGCGTCGATCCAGGCCTTGCGATAGCCGAAGACATTGCCCATCGCCGTCGAGGGCGAGCGGCCCTTGCCGCCATAGACGCGCTTGGGGTTCTCGCCGCAGGCCATCTTCAGGCCGTAGGGGGCGTCGGGGAACTTCATGCCCTGCATGGTCAGGGCCGGGACGTTCTTCAAGGTCACGGAACGGCCGCCGAACAGGTTGGCCGAGCCGGGGAGGATCTGCAGCGTGGTGACGCCGCCGGCGCGGGCCCGGTTGAAGCCGGGGTCCTGCGGCCAGACCGAGTGCTCGGCCCAGACCTGGGCGGTGTTCGGATCGGTGGCCTCGTTACCGTCCGAGCGGGCTTGGACGCCGGGCGAGGGATAGACGCCCAGGTGGCTGTGGGCGTCGATGATGCCGGGGGTGATCCACTTGCCCTTGGCGTCGATCACCGCGATGTCGGCCGGGATCGGCGTCTCGGGACCGCCGACGGACGAGATCTTGCCGCCCGAGACGAAGACCACGCCGTTCTCGATCTGCTGGCCGGTCGCGGTCAGGATCGTGGCGCCGACGAAGGCCGTAGCGCGCGACGGCAGCGGGACATAGGTCGACGGGAAGCCGGTCGAGGCCTGGCCGTCCAGGCCCTTGGGCAGCGGCTTGGCCTCGGCCTTTTCGGCCGGTTTGGCCGCGGGCTTGGCGGGACTGGTCGTCCCGGTCGTCGCGCAGGCCGAAAGCCCAAGCGCCAAGAGGCTCGTGGCCATCGCCACGCTACGCCATCTGATCATGAAAAACCCCGACTCTCGAAGAGGCGGGAAGGACAGACGAAAAGAACCGCGCTATCAAGTCGAACAGCGTCCGACGGACGCATTTACGGCAAATTTGTTGCGCGGCACGCTTTGGCGGCGCGCCTATCGGAGGTCGTCCATGCGCCGTCTGCTCGCCTGTCTCGCCATGATCGTACTGACCGCCTGCAGCGCGCCGACCTCGGGTGGCGGTACGCCGCCGGCTCAGTCGCCCCGTACGCCGGTGGCCGAGGGCGGCATGTGCGGCGGCTTCGCCGGCTTCCAATGCCAGGCGGGCCTGACCTGCCAGATGGAGGTCAACGCCTGCAAGACCATCGCCGACGCGGCGGGGACTTGCCGCAAGAAGCCGCAGGTCTGCCCGATGATCTACAAGCCGGTCTGCGGCTGCGATGGCAAGACCTACGGCAATGCCTGCCAGGCGGCCGGGGCTGGCGCCAGCGTCGCCTCCGAAGGTGAGTGCAAGGCCTAGGGGATGCGGCTGAGCTTGGGCCGATAGGACCAGCTCTCGACCTCGACGGTTTCGGCCAGCGCGGCGGCCTTGCCCAGGATGGCGGGGCGGCTGGCCAGGTCCGCCCAGGTCTGACGTGGGACCAGCGCCAGGTACGAACCTGTCGGGCCGCCGCTGACTGTGCGGTACCAGGCGGCTCGGCCCTTCGGCTCGCGGCTCAGCGCCGTCTCGAAGGCCGCGACGTTCTTCGGCGCGACGATCACGGTGAAGGCGTCCAGCACAGCGGTCGGCTTGCGGTCCTCCAGCGTCCGGGCCGTGCTGACCTCGGACCAAAGCTCCAGCGCCGAATAGGTTCGCGCCTTGGCGAAGGGCAGGACCTTGGCCTCCATGTCGGCGCCGTCGCCGGTGGGATCGATGCGCTGGTCCATGGCCGCGAACGGGATGCCGAAGGTGCCGTCGATGAAGAGCCCGGTGCGCGGGCCGCTGGTCACGTACCAGCCGTACCAGGGCAGCGGATCCTTGTGCTCGGCGTGCCAGGCCAGGTGCGCGGCGTAACGGGCCTCGAAGGCGTCCTGCTTCCCGCGATCGACATCGTAGGCGAACAGGAAGGCGGCTTGGGCGATCAGGAGCAACGGGGTCATGGCCAACACCTAGCGGCGAACGGCGTTCGGGAATATTTCGAACGAAGAGCGCCATTCTTTCGGATCTTGAAATCATGCGGCACGCGGACCTGCGCCGGGCGGCGGTGTTCCACGCGGTGGCGGCGGCGGGCGGCATCGCCGCGGCCAGCCCGCGCCTGGGCAAGTCGCCGCCGGCCATCCACCACGACCTCAAGCGCTTCGAGGCCGAGATCGGCCGGCCGCTGTTCGAACGGGCGGGCAGGGCGCTGCGGCTGACAGCGGCGGGGCAGGCGCTGTTCGAGAGCGTCGGCCGCGCCCTGGATGAGGTCGAGCGCACGCGGATGCGGCTGGCCCAGGAGGATCCGGCGCTCAAGCCCCTGCGGATCGCCACGGTCTCGGCGTTCGGCCGCTATCGCCTGGCGCCGCGCCTGATGGCCAGCCTGCCGGCCGATCGTCCGCTGGAGCTGGCTTTCGGCGCGCATGAGACGGTGCTGGCGGCGGTGTCCAGCGGCGCGGCCGATCTGGCCGTCACCTACCGCCCGGTCACCGCCGCGCCGGTACAGTCCAAGCCGTTGGCGCAAGAAGAGATCGTCCTGGCCGTGGCCCGCGACGCCCCGGCGCCGGCCGATCTGGACGCCATGGCGACCACGACCTTCGTCACCTACGACGAATACGAGTTCGTCTTCGGCCACTGGTTCGAGACGGTGTTCGGCCGCCAGCCCGACAGCCTTCGTCGCCTGGACCGCACCGGCGAGATCGAGGAAGCCATGGAGAGCTGCGCCGCGGGGCGCGGAGCGACCATCGCGCCGCTGGACCTGGTTGAGGCCCCAGCATGGCGGGAACGGGTGCGGGTCGTCCGCCCGCCTGGCTTGCCGGTCTGCGTCAACACCCTGCATCTTCTGGGTCTGGGCGCGGCGCTCGTCTCGGCCGATGCTGACACGATCCGGTCCGCCTTGGCGATAGGAGCGGAACCATGACCCAGATCGTTCGACGTGACGTGCTGGCCGGCGGCCTCGCCGTCGCCGCTCTGTCGACTACCGTCCAAGCCCAGGAGAAGACGCCCATGTACGGACTGATCGGACAGATGCTGGCCGCGCCCGGCAAACGCGACGACCTGCTGACCATCCTAGGCGAAGGCGTGAACGACATGCCCGGCTGTCTCAGCTACGTGATCGCCAAGGACCCGGCCAACGCCGACGCCCTATGGATCACTGAGGTCTGGACCGACAAGGACGCCCACGCCGCGTCTCTGAAGCTGCCGGCCGTGCAGGCGGCCATCGCCAAGGCCCGGCCGATCATCGCCGGCTTCCCGCAGCACTTCGAGACCATCCCGGTCAGCGGACACGGCCTGAAGTAGCGACCAAAGAAAAAGGCCGCAGATCGCTCCGCGGCCTTTCCCGTCTTGCGGACCCGAAGGTCTTAGAAGCGCGCGTCGATCGAGACGCCGATCACGCGGGGTTCGTTGACGAACGCGGTCAGGTTGTTGAAGTCGATCGCGCCCTTGATGTTGCTCTCGTTGGTGATGTTGCGAGCAAAGCCCGCCACTTCCCAGCCGCCTTCCTTGTTGGCGTAGCCCAGCTTCAGGCCGCCTTCGAAGTCGCCCTTCGTGTAGAACTCCTTCGACTGGTACAGGAATAGGTTCGTGTAGCCCTGGCGCTTCCAGTCGGTGAAGGCGAACAGTTCACCCGTGGCGACCGGCACCGAGTAGCGGGCCGTGAAGTCGAAGGTGTACTTCGGCGCGTTCGGGAACGGGTTGCCGTCCACCAGGGCCAGGCCGGCCGCGGTCAGCTTGTCGGTGACGGTGCAGGCGGCGCAAGGCGCGACGGCCAGCGTGCTGTCCTTGATCTTGGTGTGGGCATAGCTGTAGCCAGCCGTGACGACGAAGTTCGGGGTGATCACGAACTCGCTGTCCAGTTCGAAGCCGTAGGCGTCGCCCTTCTTGGCGTTGATCAGGCGGTTCGAGTTGGAACCACCGCCGACCGCGCTGAACTGCGGATCGTCGATGCTGTAGGTGAACACCGCGCCGTTCAGGCGGACGCGACGTTCGAACAGCTCGCTCTTCAGGCCCAGCTCGTAGGACATGATCGTTTCGGACTTGGCGGCCGAGGCCGGCGAGCCGAAGGCGATGTCACGACCCTGGATCGACGGACCGCGGAAGCCCGAGGCGACCTTGGCGTAGACGCTGACGTCCTCGTCGATCTTGTAGAAGGCCGACAGATCCCAGGTCACCTTCGAGTCCGACACGGCGACCGACGGAGCCTTGTTCGGGCCCGAGACGACGTTCATGTCCTTGTCGTCGTCGGTGTAGCGCAGGCCGCCCGTCAGGGTCAGCTGCTCGCTGACCTTATACGAGGCCTGACCGAAGGCGGCCCAGGCCTTGTTCTTCTGGCGCAGCGTGGTGGCCGGCATGAAGAACGGGTCGGTGCGGATGTCGTACTTGGTGTCGAAGTAGAAGCCGCCGACCTGCCAGCTCAGCGGGCCGTCGGTGTCGCTGGCCAGGCGGACTTCCTGAGTCCACTGGAACAGGTTCTTGATGCCGTCCTGGGTGTCCGACTGGAACGGGATGAAGCCCGGACCGCCCGGATTGCCGCCGTCGATGTCGCCCAGGCTGTAGCCGTGGGTGTTCTCGTAGGCGGTGATCGAGGTCAGCTTGGCGCCGTCGAAGTCGTACTCGATCTTGGCCGAAGCGCCGGCGCCCTTGTAGGTCTGCGGGTTATTGGCGGGGTTGTTGTAGGCGACCTGATCGCGGTCGTAGTTGCTGTTGAGCTTGTTCGAGCCCTTGGTCAGCACGTTGGCGCGGAACACGGCGGCGGTGCCGTCCAGGTCGCGCATGTGGACGTTGAACAGGGCCGACAGCTTGTCGGTCGGCGTGAACAGCAGCTGCAGGCGAGCCGCCTTCTCATTGAAGCCGCCCAGGGTGTTCGGCTTCTTGGTGAAGGTGTTGTCGATCCAGTCGTCGCGGCGCTGGAACAGCACCGAGGCGCGAGCCGCGACCTTGCCGGGGACCACGGCCCAGCCCAGGCCGCCGTCGAAGGTGAACGTGTTGTAGCTGCCGTACGAGGCGGTGGCGCGGCCCTTGGTCTCGTCGGTCGGCTTGATGGTGTCGAACTTGACGATGCCGGCCGTGGTGTTGCGGCCGAACAGCGTGCCTTGCGGGCCGCGCAGGACTTCGACGTGGTCGAGGTCATAGAGCGGCGAGCTCTTCAGGACGACATTCTCGAGGACGACGTCGTCCTGGATGATCGACACCGGCTGCGAGGCAGCCAGGTCGAAGTCGGCGTTGCCCAGGCCGCGGATGTAGAAGCGCGGGGCGACGCGGCCGTTCGAGGACTCGGCGTACAGGCCGGGAGCCTTGCCCGACAGGGTCAGGATGTCATCGCCCGCGGCGAAGGCCGACTGCAGGCGCTCACCGCCGATGGCGGCGACCGAAACCGGCACGTCCTGCAGGTTTTCGCTGCGCTTCTGGGCGGTGATGATGATCTCGCCGACCTTGGTGTCTTGGGCGAAGGCGGCCGGAGCGGCGGCCAGCGAGGCCACGAGGGCGGTCAGGCCGCAGGACACCACGAGGGCGCGGCGGAAGGAGCGGGTGGGGTGCATGGAGACATCCTGTGATGAGCACGCCGCCCGCCGACTCTCACTGGGGCGTTAACGGCGCTTCTATTGCGCTGCGATAGGCTCATCGGAGGCTGTTGGGATATCTCAGAACGCATGAAAACGGCCCATTCTGGCCGATTACGTCGGTTCTGTTGCGAAGTTGCGACATTTTTGTTCAAGCGGCGCCTAGTAAGTAATAATCTATTCTACTTATGGAGCGTCGCTCACCTTGCGCCGCAACGAAAAAGGGCCGGAGATCGCTCTCCGGCCCTTCGTCTGTCTAAGCGCCGAGCGCGCTAGGCGCGCTCAATGTTTGAGATTGAGCCTGTTTATCCGGTTTGAATGGAAGCCATTCAAACCGGACAGGCTCAACGCGATTAGCACTTGTAGTACATGTCGAATTCGACCGGGTGCGGGTGCAGTTGCAGACGCATCACCTCTTCCATCTTCAGCTCGATGTAGCTGTCGATGAAGTCGTCATCCATGACGCCGCCGGCCTTCAGGAAGGCGCGGTCCTTGTCCAGGCTTTCCAGGGCTTCGCGCAGCGAGCCGCAGACTTCCGGGATCTTCTTCTGCTCGCGGGGCGGCAGGTCGTACAGGTTCTTGTCGGCCGGAGCGCCCGGGTCGATCTTGTTGATGATGCCGTCCAGGCCGGCCATCAGCAGGGCGACGAAGGTCAGATAGGGGTTGCCCATCGGGTCGGGGAAGCGGGCTTCCAGACGCTTGGCCTTCGGCGAGTCGACGTGCGGGATGCGGATCGAGGCCGAGCGGTTACGCGAGCTGTAGGCCAGCTTCACCGGGGCTTCGTAGCCGGGCACCAGGCGCTTGTACGAGTTCGTCGTCGAGTTCGAGAACGCGTTGATAGCCTTGGCGTGCTTGATGATGCCGCCGATGTAGTACAGGCAGTCCTGCGACAGGCCGGCGTACTTGTCACCGGCGAACAGCGGCTTGCCGTCCTGCCAGATCGACTGGTGCACGTGCATGCCCGAGCCGTTGTCGGCGAACATCGGCTTGGCCATGAAGGTGGCCGTCTTGCCGTAGGCCGCGGCGACGTTGTGGATGACGTACTTGTAGAGCTGCATCCGGTCGGCCATGACGACCATGGTGTCGAACTTCAGGCCGAGTTCGTGCTGGGCCGGGGCCACCTCGTGGTGGTGCTTTTCCGGCTTCATGCCCAGCTCGCCCATGACGGCCAGCATTTCGCCGCGCAGGTCCTGGCAGCTGTCGACCGGGTTCACCGGGAAGTAGCCGCCCTTGGGGCCCGGGCGGTGGCCCATGTTGCCTTCCGGATATTCCTTGCCCGAGTTGCTCGGCAGTTCGCTCGAGTCATACGAGTAGCCGGTGTTGTTCGGCGAGGTCGACCAGCGCACGTCGTCGAAGATGAAGAACTCGGCTTCCGGGCCGAAGTAGACGGTGTCGCCCACGCCCGCCGACTTGACGTAGTTCAGCGCGGCCTTGGCGATCGAGCGCGGGTCGCGGTTGTAGGGGGTGCCGTCGTCGGGGTTCACGACGTCGCAGAACAGGGCCAGCGTGGTCTGCTGATAGAACGGATCGATGATCGCGCTCGACAGGTCCGGGCGCAGCTTCATGTCCGACTCGTTGATGGCCTTCCAGCCGGCGATCGACGAGCCGTCGAACATGGTGCCGTCGTTCAGGAAGTCATCGTCGACCAGGTCGATGTCGAACGTGACGTGTTGCAACTTGCCGCGCACGTCGGTGAAGCGGACGTCGACGTACTTGACGTCCTTTTCCTTGATCAGGTTCAGGATATCCTTGGCGGTGCTCATTCCGTATCCCCTTTGTAGAGTCTCTAAGTGTTTGACGAACCGGCCTAAACGGCGGCCGGGCCGCTTTCTCCGGTTCGGATGCGGATGACCTCCGCGATCTCCGAGACGAAAATCTTGCCGTCGCCGATACGGCCCGTGCGGGCGGCGCGGGTGATGGCTTCCAGCGCGGGTTCCAGCTGGCTGTCCTCGACGACCACCTCCACCTTGATCTTGGGGAGGAAGTCCACGACGTACTCGGCGCCGCGATAGAGTTCCGTATGGCCCTTCTGACGGCCATAGCCCTTGGCTTCGAGCACGGTCATGCCCTGGACGCCCATGTCCTGCAGGGCCTCCTTCACCTCATCCAGCTTGAACGGCTTGATGACGGCTTCGATCTTCTTCATCGGTTCCACTCGGTCCCGTCGGCGGCGTGCCGCCTTCACTGAGCGGGCAACCATCACGACCGCCGGAGCGTCGCAAGCGAGCGCCGCCGACATTTATGACCGTTCCGTTGTCTCATAGGCATGTGGCGCATTTTTAGGCGCCTGGCGCCGTTGAAATGCGCATTTTCGGATTGGCGGCCAAATCGGCTTGCGATGCGCCATTTGGCGCCTACGATCGCGCCGAACGAGCGTTTGAACGGGGGTGGAAATGCGCGACGACACGCCGGTTTTGATCGGGGCGGGCCAATTCACGTATCGCGGTGAGGCCGAAAATTCACCATCTCCGCTGGAATTGCTGAAAACTGCGGCGGAAAGAGCCTCGCTCGACGCCGGGCTGACAGGGTCGGTTCTTGCCGATCTGGACGCTTTGGCGGTCGTTGCGTTCAGCATCGATGCGCCTGGAGGGTTGTCGAAGCTGCCTTTGCCACGCTTGGCGGATCCGCCGGCCTCGCTGGCGCGTGCGATCGGAGCCTCGCCAGCATGGAGCGTCTACACCGAGACCGGCGGCAACAGCCCCCAGCAGGCGGTCAATGTCGTCTGTGAGCGGATCGCCAAGGGCGAGTCGCAACTGGCCCTGGTGACAGGGGCGGAGTTCCTCGGCTCGCTGATGAAGCGGATGAAGGGCGGCCTGGGCTTCGAGGGCTGGGGTGACGACATCACCAGCACGCCCCAGCGCATCGGCGACCCGCGTCCGGGCGTCACCCGGCAGGAGGGTGCGCACGGCCTGGGCTATCCGGTGAACACCTATCCTTTGTTCGAGAACGCGCTGCGAGCGCGGGACGGGCGCTCACTGGCGGATCACCAGCAGCAGCTGGGCGACTTCTTCGCGCCCTTCACCAAGGTCGCCGCCGCCAATCCGCATGCCTGGTTTCCGGTCGAGCGCTCGCCCGAGGAACTGGTCACCGTCACCGACCGCAATCGGATGGTCGGCTATCCGTACCCGAAGTACCTGAACGCCATCATGGAAGTCGACCAGTCGGCCGCCGTCCTGATCGCCAGCGTCGGCAAGGCGCGGGAGTTGGGCGTGCCGGAGGACAAGTGGGTCTTCCTGCATGGCTGCGCCGACGCTTCGGACCTTTGGTATCCGCTGGAGCGCCAGGACTACCACTCCAGCCCCGCCATGCGCCTGACCGGTGAACGCGCGCTGGAGATGGCTGGGATTGGTGTCGAGGACCTGGACGTCATCGACCTCTACTCCTGCTTTCCCTCGGCGGTGCGGATAGGGGCCGAGGAGATCGGCCTGACCCTGGACGACCCGCGCGGCCTGACCGTCACCGGTGGCCTGCCGTATTTCGGCGGACCGGGGAACAACTACGCCCTGCACGCCATCGCCGAGATGGTGGCCAAGCTGCGCGAACGGCCTGGCGCCTGGGGCCTGTCGACCGCCAATGGCTGGTTCCTGACCAAGCAGTCGGTTGGCATCTATTCGACCAAGCCCTTCGAGGGGAAATGGGAGCGGGAGGCGCCTTCGGTGCTCCAGGCGCGGATCGATGCCCTGCCGCATCCGGAGATCGTCGAGAAACCCGAGGGGCCAGCGACGATCGAGACCTACACCGTCGTCCACGGCCGCGAGGGCGTGCGGATGGGCATCGTCATCGGTCGCGACGCCGAGGGCCGCCGCTTCGTGGCCCAGACACCGGACGACCCAGAGGTGCTGCGCGACCTGGAAAGCCGTGAGGGCGTCGGGCGCACCGGCGTGGTCGGGCCGCATCCGGATGGCGTCCGCAGCCTCTTCGTCCCGGATTGAGCGCCATGAATAGAGTGCATGTCATCCGTCACGGGAAACCCGCTGCGACCTGGGGCGGAGACGACGAGGATCCGGGCCTGGACGGCACGGGCCTGTTGCAGGCCCTGGCGATCGCCAAGGAGGTCCTGGCCTTGCCCAAGGATCAGCGACCGACGCGGGTGGTGTCCTCGCCGCTGCGCCGCTGCCGCGAGACGGCCGAGCCGCTGGCCGACGCTTTGGGCGTGGACATCGTCATCGATCCGCGCGTCGGCGAGATCCCCACCCCGGCGGCCTTGAGCCATGAGGAAAGACCGGCGTGGCTGCGCCAGGCGTTCGGCGGGCGCTGGGATCAGATCCAGGGCGACCTGGACTATGTCGACTGGACACAAAGCGTTGCCACGGCCCTGGCCGAACACGCCGGCGCGGCAGTGTTCAGCCACTTCGTCGCCCTGAATGCGGCGGTCGGCGTGGCGACGGGGCAGGGCGAGGTCATGGCCTTTCGGCCCGACCATTGCTCGCGCACGGTGTTCGAGATCGACGGGGACCGCTTGATCCTGGCTGCGAAAGGGCGCGAAGCTCAAAGTCAGGTGCTTTGAAGGAGTAGGCGTGGCGCGAGAGATTCTGACGGTCGCCCAGATGGCCGCGGCCGATCGCGCCGCCGTCGAGCGCGGCACGCCGACGCCGGTGCTGATGGAACGCGCCGGCGAGGCCGTGGCCCAGGCTATCCGGGAGCGCTACGCCCATCGTCCCGTGGTGATCTGGTGTGGTCCCGGCGACAACGGCGGTGACGGCTATGTCGCCGCCCGCCATCTGCGCAAGCGCGGCTGGCAGGTCGTGGTCGAGGCCGCCTATCCGCCGTCGACGGACGCCTGCCGCTGGGCCGCCTCGCGCTGGAAGGGCGAGGTCCGGCCGCTGTCGACCGAGCTCTCAACCGGTACGCTCTATATAGATGCGTTGTTCGGGGCGGGGCTGTCGCGTCCCCTGGAGGGCGACGTTGCCAAGCTGGCGCGTCTCGCCGCCGAGCCTTCCCTGACCCTGGTCGCGGTCGACACGCCGTCGGGCCTGCACGGCGACACGGGTCAGCCGCTGGGTGATGTCGCCTTCCGCGCCGACCTGACCGTCACCTTCCACCGCCGCAAGCGCGCCCATGTGCTGGCCGAGGGCCGTAAGGCCTGCGGTGAGATCGTCGTCGCCGACATCGGCCTGTGGCCCGGCGAGGGTGCGGACCTGTTCGAGAACGAGCCCGACCTCTGGGGCAAGCGCTTCCCGTGGCCGGCGCTGGACGCCCACAAGCACACGCGCGGTCGCCTCAAGGTGGTCAGCGGCGAGATGTGGAGCACGGGCGCGGCGCGGCTGGCGGCGCGGGGCGGTCTGCGGATCGGGGCCGGCGCGGTGACCTTGCTGTCGCCGCCGGGCGCTCTGGCGGTCAACGCCGCCCACCTGGAGGCGATCATGCTGGCGCCGTTCGGGGCGGAGGCCGACCTGGCCGTCGCCGCCGAGGAGGCCGACGCGGTGATCATCGGTCCGGCCGCCGGGGTGGGAGAGGCGACCGCGCTGAACCTGCAAGCCTTGGCCCAGACCGGCGCGGCCCTGGTCGTCGACGCCGACGCGCTGACCAGTTTCCGGCATGATGTCGAGACCCTGTTCGCCTGTCTCGACCGCGACGACGTCCTGACCCCGCATCCGGGCGAGTTCGAGCGAATCTTCCCGGGCCTGCTGGCCCGGTCGCCCGAGCGGATCGCCGCGACTCGCGAGGCGGCCAGGCGGGCAGGGGCCGTCGTGCTGCTGAAAGGCCCCGACACCGTGGTCGCCGCGCCGGACGGCCGGGCGGCCGTGTCGCTGAACGGAACGCCCTGGCTGGCCACCGCCGGTTCGGGCGACGTGCTGGCCGGCTTCATCGGCGGGCTGATCGCCCAGGGCATGGAGAGCTTCGAGGCCGCCTGCGCCGGGGCCTGGATCCACGCCGAGTGCGGCGCCGCTCATGGGCCGGGCCTGATCGCCGAGGACCTGCCGGGCCTGGCGCCGGCCGTGCTGGCGCAGCTGTACGCCGGGCGCTGACCGGACTTGCGCGGCGGGGTTTAAGTCCGTAATCCCCCTCGCACGCGGATGTGGCGAAACTGGTAGACGCACTAGATTTAGGTTCTAGCGCCGAGAGGCGTGGAGGTTCGAGTCCTCTCATCCGCACCAGACGCCTCGTGACGGCCTGCTCAAAAGACTGGGTCGGCTGTCACGAGTTTTACTTATGACGCTCTTGGATGCTCGCGCACGTCGTGACATAAGGGCGCTCTTTCGCCGCCCCGGCCTCGCGGGCGGCGTCGATCTTTTGGACCCCAGGGCGGAGCTCGGGCGCTCGGCGCCTCGGACCCGAGAATTAAAGAATGTCGATGCAGATCGTTGAAAAGTCGGGCGAAGGCCTCAGCCGCGTTTTTGGCGTCACGGTGCCCGCAAGTGAACTGGCCACGCGCCTGGAAGCGCGCATCGCCGAAGTCGCGCCGCAGATGAACGTGAAGGGCTTCCGTCCCGGCAAGGTGCCGACGGCCCACGTTCGCCGCCTGTACGGCAAGGGCCTGATGGGCGAAGTCATCGAGCAGGCTCTGAACGAGACGACCTCGAAGGTCCTGGAAGAGAACAAGCTGCGTCCGGCCGGTCAGCCCGAGCTGAACCCGACCTCGGACATGGACAAGGTCCTCAACGGCGGCGAAGACCTGGTCTTCGATCTGGCCGTCGAAGTGATGCCGGAATTCGAACCGATCGACCCGGCGTCGATCGAGCTGGTCAAGCCGGTCTACAAGGTCGGCGACGAAGAAGTCGAAGAAGCCCTGGCCGAGCTGGCCAAGCAGGCTCGCACCTATGAGCCGCGCACGGGCAAGAGCCTGAAGGCCAAGGACGGCGACCAACTGCTGATCGACTTCGTCGGCACCATCGACGGCGTCGAATTCGCCGGCGGCAAGGCCGAAGGCGCTGAGCTGGTCCTGGGTTCGGGCCAATTCATCCCGGGCTTCGAAGAGCAACTGGTCGGCGCCAAGCCGGGCGACGAAATTGTCGTGAAGGTGAAGTTCCCGGAAGAGTACCAAGCCGCCGACCTGGCCGGTAAGGACGCCGAATTCGCCACCAAGGTCACCGAAGTCCGCGCGCCGGTCGATGGCAAGGCCGACGACGAGCTGGCCAAGCGCCTGGGTCTGTCGGACCTGGCCGCCCTGACCGAGCTGCTGAAGTCGAACCTGGGCAGCCGCTACGAAAACAGCTCGCGCTTCAAGCTGAAGCGCGCCCTGCTGGACGTCCTGGACACCAAGCACGACTTCGCCCTGCCGCCGCGCATGGTCGACGCCGAGTTCGCCGGCATCTGGCAACAGGTCGAGGCCGACAAGGCCCGTGGCGGCCTGCCGCCGGAAGACGCCGAGAAGTCGGAAGAGACCCTGAAGGACGAGTACAAGAAGATCGCTGAGCGCCGCGTGCGCCTGGGTCTGGTGCTGGCCGAAATCGGTCGTAAGAACGACGTCGTCGTCACCGACCAGGAACTGACCGACGCGATCATGCGCGAAGCCCGCCAGTACGGCGCTCAGGCCCAGCAAGTGTTCGACATGTACCGCCAGCGCGCCGACCTGCAGGCCGCCCTGCGCGCCCCGATCTACGAAGACAAGGTCGTCGACCTGATCTTCGGCAAGGCCAAGATCGAGGAAAAGGAAGTCTCCAAGGACGAACTCCTGGAAGAAGACGACCTGCCGGAAGGCTACGGCGGCTAAGGCTTCGCTGAAGTCGAAAGAAATGAGGCGCGGTCCGCGAGGGCCGCGCCTTTTTCGTTTCGCCACGAAACCGCCGGCTCCTTGCAACCTGTTAAGCGCCACGCGATATGCGAGAGCGACGGCGCGCGAGAGCTGATTCGTTTTCGCCGCCCAGACACACAAAGAGGGTGATCCCTATGATGTACGATCCGATGGCGACGGCGATGAACCTGGTTCCGATGGTGGTCGAGCAGACCAGCCGCGGCGAGCGCGCCTTCGACATCTTCTCGCGCCTGCTGAAGGAGCGGATCATCTTCCTGACCGGTCCGGTCGAGGACGGCATGGCCAGCCTGATCTGCGCCCAGCTGCTGTTCCTGGAGTCCGAGAACCCCAAGAAAGAGATCGCCATGTACATCAACTCGCCGGGTGGCGTGGTGACGTCGGGCCTCGCGATCTACGACACCATGCAATACATCAAGAGCCCGGTCTCGACGGTGTGCATGGGCATGGCCGCTTCGATGGGTTCGCTGCTGCTGCAAGCCGGCGCGCCGGGCCAGCGCATCGCGCTGCCGAACGCCCGCATCATGGTGCACCAACCCTCGGGCGGTTTCCGTGGCCAAGCCTCGGACATCGAGCGCCACGCCGAGGACATCATCAAGACCAAGCGTCGCCTGAACGAGATCTACGTCAAGCACACCGGCCGCACCTATGAGGAAGTCGAAAAGACCCTCGACCGCGACCACTTCATGAGCGCTGACGAAGCCAAGGCCTGGGGCCTGGTCGACCACGTCTACGACAGCCGCGACGCGGCCGAGGCCGGCGCCGAATAAGGCGCGAAGCTTCGCAAGAACAAGAAAGCCGCCGATCTCAGGATCGGCGGCTTTTTCTTTACTCGGAACCCTGCGGCAAATCCGCTCAGGTCGCGGGCCGGCCTCGGAAGACGCGGTAGCCCTTCTCGTCGGCGATCGCCAGCATCTCGGTGTCGCCCGAGGTGTCGCCGTAGGCCGCCGTCAGGTGCACGTCGGGGCCGAAGACCTCGCGCAGGCGCTGCACCTTTTCCTTGGCCCGGCAGTTGTTCCCGTCGAGGCCGCCCAGGATGCGGCCGTCCTCGTTGGTCATCAGGCGCGTGCCGATCAGCATGTCGGCGCCCAGGCCCCGGGCGAAGGGCGCGACGGTGATTTCGGGCGAGGCCGTTACGATGACAAGCTTGGCCCCCTTGGCCCGCCACGAGCGCCAGACCGCCAGGGCGTCGGGGCGCAGCAGGGACGGGGCGAAGGCCTGGGCGAAGGCCCGCGCGTCGTTCTCGATCTGCTCGACCGTGGCGCCCTTCATGAACTCGCGGACCGCGGCGGCCTTGAGTTTCGCGCGGTTCCTGTCGAACACGTAGCCGATCAACGACGGGGTCAGGCGGATGACGCCGCGCGTCCACTTGCGGCCGGCGCGCCACTTCAGGAAGGCGTTGAAGCTGTCCTTGACGGTCAGGGTGCCGTCGAAATCGAAGGCCACGAGCGCGGGCTCATCGCCCAGATCGCCGGTCATCGGACGCGACGCGCTCAAACCCATCGACATCAACGAACGCTTCGCCATAGACCTTCCCAAAGAGCGCGCTTGCCGCGCTCGACCCTTACGATTCCGGTTCTCGTAATAAGGGGTTCCTGGGGCGGCGGTAAGGGCTTAGTCGCTCGGCGCTTGCGTCGGCGCGCCAATCGCCCAAATTAGATGACGAGGTCATGACACGATCCAGCAGGTTCAGGCGTTTGAGGGCGGAAAGGCGCCGGCAAGGCTTGTGAACCGAGCCCGGATCGGGGATTGTCAAGGATTAGACAACTCCCGGCGTATATCCTGCCTGCTTCGGTGGCGGTGTGTGTGCTCGGAGGGGCGTCACCGGCGTAAGCCGTAAGTCGCCATAGTGTGAGAAGCGATCATGACGAAAGCCGCGAGCGGCGACACCAAGAGCACTCTCTACTGTTCTTTCTGCGGAAAGAGCCAACATGAGGTGCGCAAGCTCATCGCGGGACCGACGGTGTTCATTTGTGATGAATGCGTCGAGCTCTGCATGGATATCATTCGCGAAGAGCACAAGATCGCTTTCGTGAAGTCCAAGGACGGCGTCCCGACGCCGCGCGAGATCTGCGAAGTCCTGGACGATTACGTGATCGGCCAAGGTCACGCCAAGAAGGTCCTCGCGGTTGCGGTCCACAACCACTACAAGCGCCTGAACCACGCTTCGAAGAACAACGACGTCGAACTGGCGAAGTCGAACATCCTGCTGGTCGGTCCGACCGGTACGGGTAAGACGCTGCTGGCTCAGACGCTGGCCCGAATCATCGACGTGCCGTTCACGATGGCCGACGCCACGACGCTGACCGAAGCCGGTTACGTCGGCGAAGACGTCGAGAACATCGTGCTGAAGCTGCTGCAAGCCGCCGACTACAACGTCGAGCGCGCCCAACGCGGCATCGTCTACATCGACGAAATCGACAAGATCAGCCGCAAGTCCGACAACCCGTCGATCACCCGTGACGTGTCGGGTGAAGGCGTGCAGCAGGCCCTGCTGAAGATCATGGAAGGCACCGTCGCCTCCGTGCCGCCGCAAGGCGGGCGCAAGCATCCGCAGCAGGAATTCCTGCAGGTCGACACCACGAACATCCTGTTCATCTGCGGTGGCGCCTTCGCCGGCCTCGAGAAGATCATCTCGGCGCGCGGCGCGGCCAAGTCGATCGGCTTCGGCGCGAAAGTGACCGATCCGGAAGAGCGCCGGACGGGCGAGATCCTGCGGAACGTCGAACCCGACGACCTGCAGCGCTTCGGCCTGATCCCGGAATTCATCGGCCGTCTGCCGGTGGTCGCGACCCTGGAGGATCTCGACGAGACCGCCCTGGTCAAGATCCTGACCGAGCCGAAGAACGCCTTCGTCAAGCAGTACCAGCGCCTGTTCGAGATGGAGAACATCGGCCTGACCTTCACCGAGGACGCCCTGCACCAGGTCGCCAAGAAGGCCATTGCCCGCAAGACCGGCGCCCGCGGCCTGCGTTCCATCATGGAAGGCATCCTGCTGGAGACCATGTTCGAGCTGCCCAACTATGAGGGCGTCGAGGAAGTGGTGGTCAATGCCGAGGTCGTGGAAGGCCGCGCTCAGCCGCTGCTGATCTACGCCGAGAAGAAGGGCGGGGCCGCTTCGGCCTAAGCGCCAAGCTTCGTCGCGAAAATCAGGGCGCGTCTTCCACAGGGAGGCGCGCCTTTTTCGTGGATAAACCGGTGTCGTAAACCTGTTGGACGACCGGTGAGGCTTCGGCGCCACGGGCAGCTTGAGCGAGCGAAAGTCCTTTTCCCGACAGTGTTTAGGCGAACTTGCCCGCTATGGCGCCAGCTGGGGCATATTCACTTCAGCTTTGCCGGTCACGCGCGACCTGTCGCCGCTGTGAGGCGAGTACGCTTGAACCCTGTTGTAAAACGTCCACATAAATAACGACCATTCGCCCAGTCACGGGCGGACGGGTCGTTCGACTCAGGCGCATCGTCTGATGTTACGGCGGCCCGCAGGGCCAAGGCGTCTAGGGGCGCTGAAGGCCGGGAGTATTGAGCACATGTCCGAACTACGTACGCTTCCTGTCTTGCCGCTGCGGGATATCGTTGTGTTCCCGCACATGGTCGTGCCGCTTTTCGTGGGCCGCGATAAATCCGTACGCGCCCTCGAGGAAGTGATGCGCGGCGACAAGCAGATCCTGCTCGTCACCCAGAAGAACTCGGCGGATGATGATCCGGCGCCGGGCGACATCTTCGACGTCGGCGTTCTGGCCACCGTCCTGCAGCTGCTGAAGCTGCCCGACGGCACCGTGAAGGTGCTGGTCGAGGGCAAGGGCCGCGCGGCCGTCGTGAAGTTCACCGACCAGGAGTCCTTCTACGAGGCCCAGATCGGCGAAGTCAGCGAAGACGAAGGCGCCGGCCCCGAGGCCGAGGCCCTGTCGCGCGCGGTCGTCGAGCAATTCGAAAACTATGTGAAGCTGAACAAGAAGGTGCCGCCGGAGGCCCTGGCGTCGATCCCGCAGATCGCCGAACCGGGCAAGCTGGCCGACAGCATCGCCGCCCACCTGTCGGTGAAGATCGGCGACAAGCAGCACTTGCTGGAAATCTTCGACGTCGTGAAGCGCCTGGAGAAGGTCTTCGCCCTCATGGAAGGCGAGATCTCGGTTCTGCAGGTCGAGAAGAAGATCCGCTCGCGCGTGAAGCGCCAGATGGAGAAGACCCAGCGCGAGTACTATCTGAACGAACAGATGAAGGCGATCCAGCGCGAGCTGGGCGACCCGGATGACTCGCGCGACGAGCTGATCGATCTCGAAAAGCGCATCAAGAAGACCAAGCTTTCCAAGGAAGCCCGCACCAAGGCCGAGAGCGAGCTGAAGAAGCTGCGCAACATGAGCCCGATGTCGGCCGAGAGCACCGTTGTCCGCAACTATCTGGACTGGCTGCTGTCGATCCCGTGGGGCAAGGCCAAGACCAAGAAGATCGACCTGCCGGAAGCCGAAGGCATCCTCGACGAGGACCACTACGGCCTGGACAAGGTCAAGGAACGGATCCTCGAGTACCTGGCCGTCCAGGCCCGGACCAACTCGCTGAAGGGCCCGATCCTGTGCCTGGTCGGTCCTCCCGGCGTCGGCAAGACCTCGCTGGGCAAGTCGCTGGCCAAGGCGACCGGTCGCGAGTTCGTGCGTATGTCGCTGGGCGGCGTGCGTGACGAAGCCGAGATCCGCGGTCACCGCCGCACCTACATCGGCTCGATGCCTGGCAAGGTCGTCCAGTCGATGAAGAAGGCCAAGACCACGAACGCCTTCGTCCTGCTGGACGAGATCGATAAGATGGGCAGCGACTACCGCGGCGACCCCGCCTCGGCGCTGCTGGAAGTGCTGGATCCGTCGCAGAACTCGACTTTTGGCGACCACTATCTGGAGGTCGACTACGACCTGTCGCAGGTGATGTTCGTCACGACGGCCAACAGCCTGAACATGCCCCAGCCGCTGCTGGACCGCATGGAGATCATCCGCATCCCCGGCTACACCGAGGATGAGAAGCTGGAGATCGCCAAGCGCCACATCCTGCCGAAGCTGAGCAAGGATCACGGCCTGAAGCCGGCCGAGTTCATCGTTCCGGACAAGGCGATCCGCGACCTGATCCGCTACTACACCCGGGAAGCCGGCGTGCGGTCGCTGGAGCGGGAACTGGGCGCCCTGGCGCGCAAGACGGTGCGTGACCTGGCCCGCGAAAAGTTGACCACGATCACCATCGACGATGAGCGCCTGGCCAAGTACGCGGGCGTCCAGAAGTACCGCTACGGCGAGACCGACGAAGTTGACCAGGTCGGCATTGTCACCGGTCTGGCCTGGACGGAATTTGGCGGCGACATCCTGACCATCGAAGCCGTGAAGATGCCGGGCAAGGGTCGCATGTCGATCACCGGCAACCTCAAGGAAGTGATGAAGGAGTCGATCTCGGCGGCCAACAGCTACGTCCGTTCGCGGTCGGTGCAGTTCGGCATCAAGCCGCCGGTGTTCGAGAAGACCGACGTCCACATCCACGTGCCGGACGGCGCCACGCCCAAGGACGGTCCGTCCGCCGGCGCGGCAATGGGCCTGGCCATCGTCTCGGTGCTGACCGGCATCCCGATCCGCAAGGATATCGCCATGACCGGCGAGATCACCCTGCGCGGCCGGGTCACCGCGATCGGCGGCCTGAAGGAGAAGCTGCTGGCGGCTCTGCGCTCGGGCGTGAAGACCGTGCTGATCCCGCAGGAGAACGAGAAGGACCTCGCGGATGTGCCCCAGAGCGTCAAGGACGGTCTGGAAATCATCCCGGTCTCGACCATGGACGAGGTGCTCAAGCACGGCCTCACGGGCCCTTTGACCCCGGTCGAATGGAACGAGGCTGATGAGCCGATTGCTGCGGGTGCGAAGAAGGACGACCCCGACGGGGACGCCGTTCTGACCCACTAAACGCAACTAATCGTTGATAACTTAGGCGGCGCGGGAGTTTCCCGCGCCGCTCGCGTTTGACGGGGCATTTTCTGCCGCCATAATCCCCCGCTGAGCCAAGCGCCGTAAGGAATAAGCGGCGCCGCTCAGGCTGGGAGAAAAACATGACCACAAAAGCCGAACTCGTTACGGCGATCGCCGAGAAGGCGGGCATCAACAAGAACCAGGCCAAGGACGCGCTGGAAGCTTTCATCGACGCCGTCACCGACTCGTTGAAATCGGGTCAGGACGTTCGCCTGGTCGGTTTCGGCACCTTCAAGGCCGTGACCCGCGCCGCAGGCACCGCCCGCAACCCGCGCACCGGCGAGACCGTCAACCGTCCCGCTTCGAAGACCGCGCGCTTCCAGGTCGGCGAAGGCTTGAAGTCCTCGCTGAACGGCTAAACCAGTTTCCGCTTAAGAGAGGCGGAGCGTCATCCTGGGGGGCTGACGTTCCGCCTTTTCGTTTTGCGCTTTGCGCGGCGCACGGGTGCGGCTAGAAGCGCCCACCCAAGTGGGGCAGTTAGCTCAGCGGTAGAGCGTCTCGTTTACACCGAGAGGGTCGGGGGTTCGATCCCCTCACTGCCCACCATCCTTCCAGCACAAGTCCGATCCAACCTCGCGCGAGCCAGCGCGGGGTGCCGCCACATGACGCCGTTTTAACCTGCGTAATACTGATCGAAGTGATATCACTTTGATCGCACCGCTGGAGGAGCGCCATGACCGAGACCCGCACCATCAATCCCACTACCGAGCGTCCCCATGGCGGCATGGGCGGCGGCCTGCCGCTGTTGGCGCTGCCGTTCCTGCTGGGCGGAGGGATCTTCGCCTTCTCGCAGGAGCTGCCGGTCATCGGCGTCGCCCTGGTCCTGCTGTTTCTGCTGGTGTCGGCGGGCTTCTATTCGCTGCAGCCGAACGAGGCCTACGCGATCACCCTGTTCGGATCCTATGTCGGCACCGACCGTAAGACCGGCCTGCGCTGGATCCTGTTCTGGTATGGTCGCAAGAAGATCAGCCTGCGGGTGCGCAACGTCACCAGCGAGACGCTGAAGGTCAACGACAAGCGCGGCAACCCGATCGAGATCGCCGCCAACATCGTCTGGCGGGTCAAGGACTCGGCCCAGGCCCTGTTCGACGTCGATGACTACGTCGCCTTCGTGAACATCCAGATCGAGACCGGCCTGCGCGAGGTCGCCTCGCACTACGCCTACGATCACGCGGAGGAGGGCGAGCCGACCCTGCGCGCCCATGCCGAGGAGGTCGGTGACCGCCTGCAGAAGGACCTGCAGCAGCGCTGCAACGTCGCCGGCGTCGCCATCGACGAGGCGCACCTGATGCACCTGGCCTATGCCCCCGAGATCGCCGGCTCGATGTTGAAGCGTCAGCAGGCCGAGGCCGTGCTGGCCGCCCGCCGCACGATCGTGGCCGGCGCCGTGGACATGGTCGAAAGCGCCCTGAGCCAGCTCAGCGAGCGGGGCGTCGTCACTCTGGACGACGAGCGTCGCGCCTCGATGGTCTCGAACCTGTTGGTCGTGCTGTGCGCCGATCGCGAGGCCCAGCCCGTGGTCAACACCGGCACGCTGTACGGCTGACGTGGCCGAGGATCCGGAAAAGGGAGCAAAAGGCGGACGGCGCGCGTTTCTGATGCGCGTCCGTCCCGAGGTGTTGGCCGCCGTCGAAAAGCTGGCCGACGCGGAGTTGCGCAGCGTGAATGCTCAGGTAGAGGTATTGCTGCGCGAGGCCCTCAAGCGTCGCGGCGTCACTCCAAAATCGTCCGGGAACGGCGAGGAACTGTGAGTGTCGCAAAAGCTTTATCGTTCCAGGGCCGAATGGGGGGCCTGGAGTAGCGATGAGGAATCGGCGTGACGGACACGACATTGACTCGGCCCGCCGGCCTGCGTGGTTTCCACTCTGAAATCGCTCCGCCGACTGACGGCCCGGTTCGTCTTGTCGACACCACAATGCTCTATGCCCCGCGCAGCGGCGGCGTGCGTCGCTACTTGGCGTCCAAGCGCGCCTGGCTGGCGGCCAATCGCCAAGACGTCCGCCATACGCTGGTCGTGCCGGGCGCGCGTGATTCCTATGATGGCCAGGGTCGAGTCTCGATCTACGCTGCTCCGCTGCCGTTCGGCGCCGGCTACCGCTGGCCAATGGTCAAGGCCGCCTGGATGGACCGCCTGATCCGTCAGCGGCCTGACATCATTGAGGCCGGCGATCCCTATACGCCCGGCCTGGCGGCGCTGAGGGCAGGGGGCGCCCTGGGCATTCCCGTCGTCGGTTTCTGCCACACCGATCTGGGTAAGCTAGCGGCGCTGCACATCGGCGAGTGGGCCGAAAAGCCCGTCCAGAAGCGCTGGGCGGCGATCTATCGTCAGTTCGACCAGGCCGTGGCTCCCAGCCGCTTCATCGCCGGCCGCCTGATCGAGGCGGGCGTGCACAACGCCATCGGCCTGCCGCTGGGCGTCGACACCGAGCTGTTCCACCCCGCGCGTGGCGATCGGGACGCTTTGCGCCGCCGCCTGGGCGTCGCGCCGGACGAGCGCCTGCTGGTCTTCGCCGGCCGTCCGGCGCGCGAGAAGAAACTGGAAGTGCTGGTCAGCGCGGTCGAGCGACTCGGCGCGCCCTACAAGCTGCTGTTCGTCGGGGCCGGCGGCGGCGCGCCGGTCAGCGACCGCGCCTTGTGCCTGGACTATGTGCGCGATCCCGCCACCCTGGCCGGCGTGCTGGCCAGCTGCGACGCCTTCGTCCATGCCAATGACAATGAGCCGTTCGGCCTGATCGTGCTGGAGGCCATGGCCTGTGGCCTGCCTGTCGTGGGTGTCGCCGCCGGCGGGGTGGCCGAATCCGTCGATGAGGAAGTCGGCCAATTGGCCTCGATGTCCGAGCCTGCGGCCTTCGCCGAAGCGATCGAAGCCCTGTTCGCGCGTGACATCGCCGCCATCGGCGCGGCTGCTCGCCGTCGCGCCGTCGAACGGCACGGCTGGGACGCGGTGTTCCGCCAGCTCTGCGGTATCTACGGCGGGCTGACCGGCCGCCAGGCGTTCGGCGGCCAGGTCCCGCTGCGCGACCACTAGGCCTTGAGCGACGCCAGGATCTCGTAGCTGTGCTTGCGCGCGGCGTGATCGTAGATCTGCGAGGCGAACATCAGCTCGTCGGCCTCCGTCAGCTTCAGCACCTGGTCGATCTTGCGCTTCACCGTCTCGGGCGAACCGATCGCCGAGTACTGGAAGGTGTGATCCAGGCCCGCCAGCTCGGCTTCCGAGGCGTGCTCGCGGATATCGTCGACCGGCGGGGGCAGCAGGCCAGGGCGGCCGCGGCGCAGGGCCAGGAACTGCTGCTGGGTCGAGGTCGCTAGGCGAGTCGCCTCCTTATCGGTATCGGCCGCGCAGACGCCGATGCAGGCCATGGCATAGGGCTTGTCCAACACCTCCGACGGCTTGAAGTGCCGGCGATAGAGCAGCAGGGCGTCCAGCAGCGAGTCGGGCGCGAAGTGGGCGGCGAAGGCGAACGGCAGGCCCAGCGCCGCGGCCAGCTGAGCGCCCCAGGTCGAGGAGCCCAGCAGCCAGATCGGCACGTCCTGGCCTTCGCCCGGCACGGCGCGGATGTTCTGGTCCGGATCGGCCGGCTTGAACCAGTGCTGCAGCTCGACGACGTCCTGGGCGAACGAATCAACAGCGCCGGCATAGCGGCGCAGGGCGCGCATGGTCGCCTGGTCGGTGCCCGGCGCGCGGCCCAGGCCCAGATCGATGCGACCCGGATAGAGCGCGGCGAGCGTGCCGAACTGCTCGGCGACCATCAGCGGGGCGTGGTTGGGCAGCATGACGCCGCCCGAGCCGACCCGAATCGTCTTCGTCCCGCCGGCCACGTGGCCGATCACGACGGCGGTCGCGGCTGACGCGATTCCCGGCATGTTGTGATGCTCGGCCAGCCAGTAGCGGTGGAAGCCGAGAGATTCGGCGTGCTGGGCCAGGTCCAGGCTGTTGTTGAGCGCCTGGCCGACGGGCGTGCCTTGCGGAACGGGGGCCAGATCCAGAACGGAGAACTGCGGGTAAGCTGAGGTCATGTCCGCTACATGGCGTGCGGCAATCGCAACTCAAGCCGTTGCGAAGATCATTCTCGATGTAAGGGGAGAAGAACCACTGGACGGTGGCGCGAATGACGGGACTCGAACCCGCGACCTCCGGCGTGACAGGCCGGCGCTCTAACCAACTGAGCTACATCCGCATCGTTGCGCCTGGGCGCGACGGTCGTCCGTAAACCGAGGGGAGGGTGCTTTCCGACCCCTTATTTAAAGGGGTGGCGCGAATGACGGGACTCGAACCCGCGACCTCCGGCGTGACAGGCCGGCGCTCTAACCAACTGAGCTACATCC